>CBDETS010000007.1:4910000-6115812 GCA_965242975.1 Paracoccaceae bacterium
CGGAGATGTATCCGTTCTGAGACGTCGCACTTCGGTGCTTCGGATCAATTCGGGCGCATTGTGGTCGGTGGCCTTGAAGCCGGGCCGTGAGGCACCGGTGGAGCGATCAGAAGTGAGAATGTTGACATGAGTAGCGATAAAGAGTGTGAGAATCACTCTCGCCGGAAGTCCAAGGGTTCCTGCTTAAAGCTAATCTGAGCAGGGTGAGCCGACCCCTAAGGCGAGGCCGAAAGGCGTAGTCGATGGGAACCAGGTTAATATTCCTGGGCCTGGAGGATGTGACGGACCGAAGACGTTGTACCACCTTATCGGATTGGTGGTGCTGCCGGACGGTTCCTGGAAATAGCCCTCCATCAAGATCGTACCCTAAACCGACACAGGTGGACAGGTAGAGCATACCAAGGCGCTTGAGAGAACTGCATTGAAGGAACTCGGCAAAATGCCTCCGTAAGTTCGCGAGAAGGAGGCCCGGCCCGAAGGCAACTTCAGGTCGGGGGCACAGACCAGGGGGTAGCGACTGTTTACTAAAAACACAGGGCTCTGCGAAGTCGCAAGACGAAGTATAGGGTCTGACGCCTGCCCGGTGCTGGAAGGTTAAGAGGAGGGGTGAGAGCTCTGAATTGAAGCCCCAGTAAACGGCGGCCGTAACTATAACGGTCCTAAGGTAGCGAAATTCCTTGTCGGGTAAGTTCCGACCTGCACGAATGGCGTAACGACTTCCCCGCTGTCTCCAATGCAGACTCAGCGAAATTGAATTGCCTGTTAAGATGCAGGCTTCCCGCGGTTAGACGGAAAGACCCCGTGCACCTTTACTACAGCTTCACACTGGCATCAGGCATACCATGTGCAGGATAGGTGGGAGACGTCGAAGTCGGGACGCCAGTCCCGGTGGAGTCACCCTTGAAATACCACCCTTGGCCTGCTTGGTGTCTAACCGCGGTCCGTCATCCGGATCCGGGACCCTGTGTGGTGGGTAGTTTGACTGGGGCGGTCGCCTCCCAAAGAGTAACGGAGGCGCGCGAAGGTGGGCTCAGAGCGGTCGGAAATCGCTCGTTGAGTGCAATGGCAGAAGCCCGCCTGACTGCGAGACTGACGGGTCGAGCAGAGACGAAAGTCGGCCATAGTGATCCGGTGGTCCCGAGTGGAAGGGCCATCGCTCAACGGATAAAAGGTACGCCGGGGATAACAGGCTGATACTGCCCAAGAGTCCATATCGACGGCAGTGTTTGGCACCTCGATGTCGGCTCATCTCATCCTGGGGCTGAAGCAGGTCCCAAGGGTACGGCTGTTCGCCGTTTAAAGAGGTACGTGAGCTGGGTTTAGAACGTCGTGAGACAGTTCGGTCCCTATCTGCCGTGGGTGTCGGAGACTTGAGAGGAGTTGCCCCTAGTACGAGAGGACCGGGGTGAACGATCCACTGGTGGACCTGTTGTCGTGCCAACGGCAGTGCAGGGTAGCTATGATCGGACAGGATAACCGCTGAAAGCATCTAAGCGGGAAGCCCCCCTCGAAACAAGGTCTCCCATGAGGGCCGTGGAAGACGACCACGTCGATAGGCCGGGAATGTAAGCGCTGCAAGGCGTTCAGTTGACCGGTACTAATTGCCCGATTGGCTTGATTTCGATCCAGTAAAGGCCAGGTTTTCGCCGTAATTCCAAGGCGACGACCAGAAGCCGGAACGGAAGTTCCGGGAAGACATTCCAAGTCTCGTGTATCATATCCAGCTCTTTCCTGGTTTGGTGATCATAGCACGCGTGAAACACCCGATCCCATCCCGAACTCGGCCGTTAAGCACCGTCGCGCCGATGGTACTGCGTCTCAAGGCGTGGGAGAGTAGGTCATTGCCAAACCTGGAAAAGGCTGGATATGTCTCTCCGACTGAACGATGGATATTCGCTGCGGCAAGGCTCCTGCACCGCCAGAAACCGAAACGCAGCCCGAGTTGTCGCGGGGTGGAGCAGTCCGGTAGCTCATCAGGCTCATAACCTGAAGGTCGTAGGTTCAAATCCTACCCCCGCAACCACCGAGACAGGCGTGTCGGTCTGTCGGTCTTTTCCTTTTCGGCTCCGCTTCCCGTCCACTTCAGGATCTTGCCAAGCTCGCCGCGCAGCGTGATCTGGAGTTCGCCGCGCTTGTCGTCGGATGTCAGCACGATTCCGTCGATCAAGCCGCAGATCGCCGCCCCAGATTCCCCCCTTTGCCGCACACAGAAATCCCCTGCTATGCCTTTTTAAGCGGGAGGATAGTTCGATCAGGATGTGAATCTTCTTGACCAGTCATCGCGGTTTGTACACACTATCATATAAACTGGATGCCCATAGGACAAACTGAGATGGTCACGGGCCCGAGAAAGATGCTTCGCCGTTCAGCTGGTGCTTAATTCAGTTGGGAATAGTCGTGTGTAAAGACCCCACTCGCCACAAATTTCGAGCTTTTCTTAGCTTCACCACAAGAGACGAAGCGCTGGCTGCCTCATTCAGGGCGGATCTCGAAACCCGATATCCGCATTTGGAATTGTTAGCCCACCCAATACAGCATGGCCACGAACTGAACTGGAAGGCACGTTGCGAGGAAAAAATCATCAAATCGACGTTTCTGATCTGCCTCGTCGGTGAGTCCACTTTCAGAAGCGACGCGGTAGCCTGGGAGATCTCCAAAGGACTAGAGCTAGGGAAGAGCATAGTAGCCATACGGCTAGCCGATGAATTAGCGGCAGTGCCCGAATTACTCTCTACGAGACGAGTAGTTCCACTTGAAGACGGACTCGAAGAGATTTCTTACAAAGTGCGTCACGCTGCTCACGCGCCGGCAACATGAACTCACCTGGGCGAAGCGACCGGGAAAAAATTCTGTATCCGGGGGGAACGGAATTTGACCAACACAGGTTGGACGTCCTCATGGAACAGTACAAAATTCTGGTTGAAACATCAGAAAGTTTGGTGGCGCGGAGACAGAATGTAAACACGTTTTTCTTGTCCGTAAACGCCCTGTCCCTTTCTGCTATGGGCGTAGTAATTGGCCTTATATCGAGGGATGTGGTTGAAGAAAAAGTGGCGGTTGCCGGAATTATTGCAATTGCCGTAGCTGGAATTTTCTTGTGTATTGCATGGCGCAATTTGGTTCATTCATACGGTCAGTTGAACAAAGGTAAATTTGCTATTTTACACCTTATAGAAATCTATCTTCCAGCAGCGGTATTCACTGCGGAATGGGCTGCATTGGAGGAAGGCAAAAATCCAAAGGTATACAAGTCATTTACTGGTACAGAAAAGATGGTTCCTTTGATAATTTCACTGGTATATGTAATTGCGTTAGTCATCGGAGCAGTATTACTCTTTTGCCAAGTTGAAATCGAAGGCCTATCACGAATAGGTCACATAAATTGAGAGTATGGGATAAATCATATTTCGGCTCCGAAAACGTAAGATCTCTTCCTACGCCACATTTTAGGAAGCGCACGATAGCCTGAATATTGTCGGTTAGAAAGGCTCTTGAGTAAAATCCCTCTACGCCATTGATTCTGCGGGATTCGTCACACCTGCATCTTCGACGACCTTGACCAGTTGGTAGCCGAGCCGTTTGGCGCGTCGGCCGAGGTTGGAGACGGTCCGGTTGACGCGGCGCTGCTCATAGGTCTCGATCCCGCGCTCCACATATTCCTCACCGCGGGTGACCAGCGTGTAGATCAGGCAGGCAAGCTCCCGCGCGGTTGCGGTGATCGCGACGGGTGCGTCCTTTCGAGCGAGGCGCCCACGGTGCCTGGCACCGATGAATGTCTGGCTTCTGCGGGCCGTCATGGCCGCCATGCGCAGGGATTGCGCAACCTTGTTGACCACCTTCGGCGCGCGTCCCGGCAGGGCCTTGCCACCACTGATGCGGGTTCCCGGCGCCAATCCCAGCCACGAACAGAAGTGCTGTGCGGACGGGAAGGCCGAGAAGTCCGGACCGATCTCCGAGGCAATCGTGAGCGCGGTGTTCACGCCGATGGTCGGGATCGCAGTGAGGTCGACGCCCATCATCCCGTGCAATGCCGCGGCCGTCGCCCTTTCCCGGGCAGTCCGGCTGGCATGCTTGCCCAAGGTCAAGTCCCAATTCTGGATAATTTGGAGGGGCGTGCTTCCGATTTCGGGCTTTTGACCGGCCCGTTGGCCTGTTCGTACTCCTCGTCCAGGTCCGTCCTGAGTTGCTCCATCTGGCGCCGCTCAAAGGCGGTCACCCCGATCGAGCGCCACTTCTCCGAAGCCCGGGTCATCGCCGCAAACATCAGCTTGAGCACGGCCTTTTCCCCCCAGGCGTTGGGAATCACCTTCATGCGACGACGCTCCTCGCCGAACAGGCGCTCCAGCAGGTTGGTGGTCCGGATCGCCTTGCGGTGCCGCACCGGCATCCGCAGATGCGCGATGCAGGCCTCGAAGTCATCCTGGAAACAGGCCACCGCGCTGGGGAACTCGCTCTCCCATTGCCGGACCAGATCGGCAGCGAGATCGCGGGCGATGGCCCGGGACGGCGCCTGGTAGGCGGCACGGGCCTGCTCGCGGAACTCGGGCCAGGCCTCCGCGCGGGAGACCTTGGCCGCCAGGTTGCTCATGCGGTGGAACAGGCAGCGCCGGCGCTCCGAGCGCGGAAAGCAGGTCTCGATCGCCTTGATGATGCCGGGAGCGCCGTCGCAGACCACCAGAAGAGGATCGCCGAGGCCGCGGCCCCGCATGTCCTGGAAAAAGGCGGAGACCGTCTCGTAGTCCTCCTTCGAGCCCGACATCAAATGGAGCAGGACTTTTCGTCCTTCGTGGGTCATGCCCCAGGCGGCCAGAACCGGCTCGCGCCGCTGGCCCGGGCGGATCCGCTCCGCGATGCCGTCAACGAACAGGTAGGCGATGTCGTAACCGCCAAGGTCGCGCGTGGCGAACGCCTGGTAGTCCTGCCACAGCCGCTCTCCGATCTCGGAGACCGCGGTGCGGGAGATCAGCAGAGAACCATCGTCCTTGCGGAATGTGTCCTCGATGTCGCGCACGCTGAGGCCGCGGGCCAGCATCTCCACCGCAAGATCCTCCAGAGCCTCGCTCCGGCCCTTCAGCTGCGGCCGGATCCCCGAGCGGAACGGCTCGTCGCGGCCCGCGATCTGCGGCGCCGTGTAGTCCACCGCCCCTTCGGCCGTCTTGAGCCGGCCGGTCCGGTTGCCGTTGCGGTAACCACGGTCAGGATCGCCGCCGTGCTCGTAGTAGCCACGTCCGAGCGCATCGCGGCTCTCCGCTTCCAGGGCCTCCTCGATGATCAGACGGGTCGCCAGACGGACCAGCTCGCTGCGGGCATCCGGCGTCGACAGGCGGCCTTCGATCAACTGCGATAGGGTCTCGCGTGTGTGCATCGATCCGGGTATTCTCTTTTCCATGGGGCGTGTCCTTCCGTTGAGGCCAGCGAAATGCCGGCGGGATTGCAATTCCAACGGAAGCACGCCCCTCCCAAATTATCCAGCAGATTTTAGACTTCACCCACTATCAATGCGCTACTGGCGTCCGGTCAACGGCGTTGCCGAAGATGGAACTTCGGGCGTGCCGGTCACGCAAAGTCGCCCTGTGGGTCTCCCCTAGCAGCCTCCGCCACACGTTCGACCTCGCCCCGACCCAGAAGCTCGAGCGGCGTCGCCCCGTCGAGCGACGGCCGCGGCGTCGTCAGCCAGACCCAGGCGGCGCAGCCGTCGGCGAACCGCCCGGCCACGCGATCGAGGCCCGGCAGCGGACGGTTCTGGCCGTCGAGCTGTTCAGCCGGGAACACATAGCCGCGCCGCGCGTTTTGCCAGCCGACGATCCGGCCCTTCCTGCGCCAGTCGTGCACCGACTGGCGGGTCTTCAGTCCGATCCGTCCCGCCAGCTTCTCCGTGGTCAGCAGAGTCTCCGGCGCGCCCTCGCGCGTTCGCGCGGATACTCGGCGCTGCGCCTCTGCGGCGTCGATTGCCGGCAGGGCGGGTCCTGAGATGGTCTCGATCCAGGATCGGTGCTCTCGCTCGGCCACCGCCAGCGCGTCCGCGGCTGCCGTCAGCACCGAGCGCACTGCCTCCGGATGGGCGACAAGCGCCGCCACATGAGCTGGGCTGAGACGCCGGGCGACGTCCTGAAGCATCTCCTCGAGCTCGTCCCGTTTGCGCATCCTGCCCTCCACCGACCCGGCCATGGCCGAACGCTCCGATGCTGCGATCGTGACCCTAGAGTTGTCCAGTCCGTCTGTTCAGCCGATCTCGCGAAAGACCTTGCCGCCCCTGCCACGGTGCGCTGGCCGCGTCGTTGGTAGGTTGAATCAAGACGCATCGAACTGCTGACCGAGCTGGGCGAGGTCGCTGAGCGCCGCATGGCGCTCGGCGTCGCGACGGTCAATGTAAGCCATCAAATCGTCGCGCATGATGCGTCGGTGCCCTGTGTTGCGACCACGCTGCTCTAGAGTAGTCTCAAGAGCAACTAGTTGAACCTTCGCTTGGTCGAGTCGAGGATTCCTGCAACCACCGTACGCAGATCTTCAAAGTGCTTGAAATAGGTTTCGTCGCCGTTCTGCCTCACATGATCGGCAAACTCCGTCTTGCGCCGGCCATCGAGATCACGCATCAGCTCGCGTCCCTCATTGTCGGATATGGTGACTGAGAAAGGCGCGAGAATGTCCTCCTCATAGTTGTTCTCAATGCCGCCCTTGGCAATCCGGTTTTCTCTTTCGGAAAATGCGAAGGGCGTGACCTTTGCGTTGTCGGGCAGCTGCTCACGCAGTTTCCGCACTTCCTTGGACGCGTCACAGTCCCATACGACCACGAAATGCGTTTCAGGCTGCATCGCTCCAAGCATTAGACCGTATGAGAATAGCTGGCTCTTGTTGGTGTGCGCAGGCAGTTTGTCAAAGACCTGTACATCCTGCGGAAAGTTCAATTCCGCCCATCGCTGCAGATGTCGCGCATTGTGACCTTCGGTGAGAATTGTCACATCTGCCTTGCCCGAGAGCGCGGCGATGCGTAACCCCGCGTCCACCGTTGCAAGTCCTTCCGAGAGTTCCTCGACGGCCTCGGCAGCGGAAGTTGAGACAAGACGAATTTTGGCCCCTTCTCTGTCAACCCGAAAAACCTCGGCTTCCGGCAGCGCCGCCACTGTCATAGGTGAATGGGAGGTCATGACCACCTTGCTTCCCTGTTCGACAAACAGCGACATCAGGACCTCGACCAGCGCTCTGATCATCGAAGGATGAAGCATTGCATCGAGCTCGTCGAGAAGGAGCAGCTTGGGGCGCCGGCTGCCGAGCCTCTGGTTGAACGCAGCGAGGCACAGCGTCATGAGGATCTTTTCGCCCGAAGACAGGGTTTTAAGCTCGTACTGCTCTCCTGTCGTCCTATTGGTCATCTTGGTGCCAAACTTGAACTCACGAAAGTTACCAATGCCGAGACGGATGTGCGCGGGGTCCGAAAAATCGAAGTCAAACAGACAGTTTTCTCCCGCAACTTCGCGCATCCTTGCCATGACGTCTCGAAGTGTGTCCCATGGTGGCGGAAATTGCTGGTGATATTCGGCCAGAACATCATCCAAACTGACAGCATGTCGCCGTGTTTCAAACTGGGTGTGTGCCCACTCGTACTGACTCAGCTTGTACTCAGCGAACACCCTGCTAATCTTGTTGTCGATGATGTTGCCTGCATAATGTGCTGCTCGAACTATGTCCTCGCGTGTCAACTCATGGGGAAGCTTGCCGGATTGCTTCATCGCGATAGTGATGAGAGGAACGGGATCCGCTCCGAAAGGTATATTTTGGCGGCTCCCATGGAACTCAACTTGACCAACTCGTTCCTTGAGTGGTCCCCAAACGAGATTACGCAGTGCGTTGTCATAGTTGTCAGCACCTTCTGTATAGCCGCTCGGGAAGGGAAAAAAATCCTGCACGCGCGTGATACGACGGCGAAGATCCCGGTCGAATGCATCACCGTCCTCGGTGCCTTGACGATTCTCGTGCCTTGACTTGAACTGTTCGTAAATCTTACGCGCAACGTCGATTAGCGGCCTGCCGTCTTGGCTGTCCAGGTAGTGGGCGGCCGCGGACTTTGCCAAATCGACCGAAACGTGTCCGCCGCCGCTTATATTGGGCTGGAACGACGCTAGGTCATACAGCTGAATTGAGTTCTCCTCGATTCCGGGAACCACTGCATGTCCGGCGTGGAGTGCTTGGAGAAGATGCGTCTTTCCAGCCCCATTCTGCCCGGTCAGGACTGTAAAGTCGGGCAGCTCAGGGCATTCCAATTCGCCGATAGATAGATAGCTGAGCGAGAGTTCAATTTTCACCGATTTGGTTCCAGAATTCGTTGGAGGTTACAAAGAAAGGTTGAGGCATCGCCCCGCGGTCGGTAGGAATAGCCTGCATGTCGAAGCGATGGAGAGGTCTTGGCTTAAGTGTGCCTCTCCCCATCGCAGGCTAACTTCAGCTGGCAGCAGAGACATCGATGACGCGAATTCCAATTTTGCGTCTCTCGTCGGCAGACAGGGTCGACGTCAGGCGATCTTCCAGTTCAAA
Source organism: Paracoccaceae bacterium (assembly GCA_965242975.1). Lineage (GTDB taxonomy): Bacteria > Pseudomonadota > Alphaproteobacteria > Rhodobacterales > Rhodobacteraceae > JAPPHA01. Next base: position 4,918,530 of record CBDETS010000007.1, read on the forward strand.
TGAACTCACTGCCGGGGATCCCGTCTCTGGCGGCGTAGGTTGGCAACCCTCTGTGTCTCCGAACCAGAATACAAGATAGATGCCATGCCCTTCAGTTCCCGGGTCGACGGTGTAGCGGGCAATCAACTGCGTTCGAGCTGCGCTCCAGAGGTCACGATGGCAACTTCTCTTGATCTCTACGGGAACATTGAAACCCGCATAGGAGACACGAATGTCTGCTCGTTTGTCGTTGGCGTAGCGCCCTTCCGGCTGAAGCTCGATACCGAGGCGCATCAATCTGTTCCGCAGATCCGATGACAGCGCGTCCCGGCAGGCGTCTTCCGGGCGGGGGCTCTGTGGGCGGTTGTAACCATCGAGATTCCAGTATTGCTTCCAGTCGGACGTATTGCCGCCGCGAATGGTGCGCGCAATCTCGTTCAGGTGTTCCAGAGTCAACGCCGCGAGATCGGCCACGTTTGCAGGTGCGCCGCTGGCGAGGGTTTCAAGTACCCGAGCAGTATCGCCATAGGCGAATTCGGCTTCGCGACGGGTCGCTTCTTGTCGGTACGCGGCGTCCATGAGAAGGGAACGCCAGGGACCCAGATCGTTGTCGGACGACAACGCTTCCAGAGCGAGCGAAGCGTCTTCCGTCGTGATGCTCGCCAGTTGTTCTATGCAGTCCCGGACCCGGTCGGCCGCATTCATTTCCGGCGTCACCAAGACGCCTTCGTCGGAGTCCGCATCATCAGAATACGGCCGGCAGGAGGCGCCGATGAGTCGGATCAGAAGCCGAAGCGCTGGTGCGCTCTGCCGGTACTTCAGATCGGGTGAAATGCCGAATTGTTTGGTCACCGCTTCCGCCAGGAAACGAATGCGGCGTTCTTTACCGGCGGCATAAGATTTCAGCCGTTCGACGTAAGTCTCCGGTGCAATGCACAAGCCGGCGACCAGCCAGTGGACGCGCTGCGCCACGCTCATTCGGTGATCGGCAAGCTTCTCTTCGATCAATTCCAGAAGCCGGGCAATGTCACAGTGGCGCCTAGCAGCCAGCAGCAGGTGATTCAGGCTCGACAACTGCCCGGATGCACTACGAACGGGGAATTGCCTGAGTAGAGGCATCGTGGCCAGGCGGGCAACGCGGGCATGGTCTGGAGAATGCGCCAATTCATGGATGCCCGCAGGAGATTCCACGCCCTTGCGAAGTTTCGAGAGAACGGACCGTACGAGCACGTCGGCAGCGACCTCGGGGCGGTTGGAAAGCGTCCAGGCGAACCAGGGCGGCGGACGGTCGGTAGGATGCCGCGCGGTGGGCCACATAGGCACGGTGTAGTGAACCGCCAGGGCAAGCCGCAAGCGCCGGTCATCTATGTCCACCTCGCCGGATGGCGCAGTCTTCGCCATTTCCTCCAAGCCCGCCATGAATGGCAGCGCGAGATAGTGCGTCCGGTTCGCGATTCCGAGGCGTATGACCCTCGTGTCCGAAGGCAAGTCATCCCGGTCGATGGTCTTGCGAAACCCGGACAGGACGGCGTCGACCAAGCCTTGGTCGCCGGCGAGAAGAGCGTTCAGTCTGTCTCTCGGAGAATTACCCCGAACGTTGAGGTATCCACCGAAATACACCTCGGCGAGCTGGTGCAGAAGCTGGGGCCTAGCCGCGTTTCCGCGCAGTTCGTCCTCGTGCGGCTTTAGATGCTCGTGCCAGTCGCGTCGCTCGGTCCGTGACCGAGCCTGCGCGCGAGGTCTGGAGCTGTTCCTGTCGGAAGTTCGGGCTTCAAGCTCGACCATTCTCCTGTCAAATGCATCGTTGAGATGAGCGAAGCCGACCAGACGTGTCGAAACAGCCTCGCGGGAGAGGCCCTCGTCGAAACGGCCATGATGCAGGCACTCCGCAACTTCGCCGATGAGCCAGTCGGCGGTGATCCGGTTCTTGGCTGCGACCGCTTGGTCGAGGCACCACAGTCCAAAGTCCCGGGGACGTGCGACACCCAGGAGCCTGCCATGCTCTTCTTTGCGGATGCAGTCGAGGAACCAGTATGGCTCCGTGCAGTCAGGCCGTTCGGCGCAACGCTCCAGGCCCATCGCCAACAAGGTCTTCCACGCAGCAGGGCGGCTTTCTAGCCACCGGCGAATCTCTCGTGATTCCTCGCTGCCGATATCTGGATCGTAGGTCCAGTCGCCTGCCTTGGCGGATGGTTCCAACCAATGGAACAAGCGGGTCAGGTCCACCTCATCCCCCGATAGCCGAAGAAACTGGACCAACAGGTTCGAGGGCAGGCAACCTATGAAGAAAGCGGGACGTCCGTGTGCCCTCTCATCCGCAAGCAAATCGTCGTAGCGCTCGACGACTTGGTCGAGGAGCACGGCGAGCTGGCTTCGTGTCGATCTGTTGGGAAGCTGTCCGTTCCAGAAATAGTCGTATTCGGGGCTGTGGCTGGGTCTTTGCGGGACTCTGAGAAATTGTATGACCTCCATTTCCAACATCGCGTCCGGGTAAATCGTGGACAGCAGGCGGCCGAGCAGAGCGTCGTCGGGATCCGCCACCCTGCCGGCATAGACGTCAGCGGTCAGTTCCTTCAGCTCGGTGAGAGCCTGGGGGTTATTCCGGCGGTGCCGCACGAACAGCTCTACGGCGCGATCCCGAATCCTCGGCCACCGCGTGGCATCTCGGATCAGCTCTTTCAGCGGATCGGCAAGCGTTGGAAGTGGTTCGCCATGCTGAAGGGCTTCAAGCAAGATAACGACGAAGGCCTGCCAGGAGTCCTCCCGCGAGGGAGCGGTCAGGATCTCGCGGACCTGGCTCTCCATGTCGGAGGACACAAGATCGCCGAGCCGCGAATCCAGCTGGACGGTGACGATCAGGCGGGGGTTTGCCGCAGTTTGCCGTTCGAGGCCATCCAAGAGCAGGCGTTTTTCTTCCGGCGAGAAGTGTTGGGCGTCTCCGTAAAGGACGACGCCAAGAGGATCGCGCGGAATCACCTCGGCTCGGCTGAATTTGCTGTGAACCGCGAGCCATGCGGAGAGGCCGCGCAGTTCGGAGACCACCACGCCGTCGTAACCGGTGATCAGAGCGAGAATGCGCCCGACCGGCAGCCCGTTGTCGACAAGAGTGGCCAGGTATTTGGCGGCGAGAAACTCCGCGACCTGCCGGTGAACGGGAACCGTTCGGCGCTCTCTGGGAGATTCGAACAGCTTGGATTCCAGGCTTCGGCTATGAATCTCCCGCTCTGTTCCCGGGAGCAGATCAAGTCCGAGAAAATGGCGATCGCTCTCCGCGCTCGGCAGTGCGTACCCCGCGGCACCGGTCAGAAGCTGCACTGCGCAAAGCCTCCCGCTGGCCTCGATCAGATCGGTGATTCCGCCAGGATCCGGACTCGCTATGCGATGTTCTTGATTGTGCTCTGCAATCAGGGTTCGACATGCCATATCGAATGCCTGAGTCCTGGTCGCGGGCCAGACCCCGGCATCTTCGACCGCAGCTGCGAGCATCTTCAGGCTCTGTGGATTGAGCAGCAATCCATGGAGGCCCTTCCCTTGGGCCGCCGCGACAAAACCCTCCGGATCTTCGATTCCGAGAACACCGCGCAGAAACTGGTGAATATCTTGGTCGGACAGGGGATCGAGGCGGAGCACCTTGACGGCTCCGCTGGGCGACACTTTCTTGAGATGATCCCTGTCGTTTGCTCCGAACCAATCGGCCTCACGGCATGATAGACGAAAACGCGGACGTCCCATTCGGTCGAGTTTGGCACGGATACTGTCCAATGGTGTGCGCCCGTCAGCTGTTCCGGCCCGCGTCTCGTCCAGCCCATCGATAAAGAGAGTCGTATCGTGCCACTCGGCCCTGTCGTCGAAGGTCAGGAAATCGCGCGCGGTGACGCAACGCCCGCCCTGCTGTTCCGCCAGATGTTCGAAAATCGTTGTCTTGCCGGAGCCTGGAGGACCAAGCAGCACGTAGGCCGCTTCGTCGTTCCAATCCTCAACAGGTTGGGATGGAGATTCCGAAGGGCCACGGGAGGCGGGCTCGCCGATGTCGCGGCATGTCCGTCGAACGGTGCACGTCATGGGTTGTCGAACCATTCCCAGGCCGGTGTCGAAAGAAACTCGGAAAGGGGCAAGCCTCCCTCGCCGACGACAACGGATTCCTGGACGTCGAAGCGCTCCGCAAATCGTTCGAGCCCGCTTGTCCTCGGCTTGCGCGCGCCGCTCTTCACCTCGAAGGCAACCAGTCTTCGACCGCGTGTCAGAACGAAATCCACTTCGGAGCCGTTCTCGCGCCAATAGTACAGACCGTGTTCTGGTGTGCCCGTATTGAACAGGTGCGCGCCCACCGCGCTTTCGACAACGCGTCCCCAATAGCTGCGGTCGGCCTTTGCTTCCTCGAACGTGTATCCCGACGCAACGGCCATGAGTGCGGTGTTGAGGACATTGAGCTTGGGGCTGGAGGATCTCCGCCGATGGGCCCCGGCGGCGTACTTGGTGAGGCCGGCAATCAGACCCGCGTTGGACAGGAGGTCGATATAGCGCGCCAGGGTCGTCGTATTGCCGGCGTCCTGAAGCTGGCCGAGCATCTTGTTGTATGAAAGGATCTGCCCGGAATACTCGGCGCCGAGCTGGAACAGCCGCTTCAGCAACGCGGGTTTGTCGACCCGCTGCATGGCGAGTATGTCCCGCTCGATGTTGGGCTCGACCAGCGCCTCCGCTATGTACGCACGCCATCGACTCTGCTCCGGAATGAGTGGGGCGCCTCCCGGGTAACCCCCGAAATAGACGTAACGCTGGAGATCGATGCCGAACGCTGCCGACATTTCGGTGAACGACCAGTGCATCAGGCGGACGGTCTCGTATCTGCCGGCAAGGCTTTCGCTCAATCCCTTCTGCATGAGCAATGGGGCGGAGCCGAGCAGAACGACGTGCAGGCGCCGATCAAGGCGTCGATCGGCATCCCAAAGCCCCTTGACTGTCTCCGACCAGTTCGGGATTTTCTGAATCTCGTCGATCGCCAGGACGAGGCCCCGGTCGGAACTTTCGGCGTCCACCCGCGCCTGTTCCCACTGCATGACCAGCCATCGCGCGTTTCTTGGGCCGTCGAGCGCGGCCGATTGCGGCTCCGCGAACTCGAGCCGAGAGCTGCCCAAGTCTGGAATTGGGGGAAGGACCGCAGGATCCGGCTCATCGACAGACACATACCGCGAAGGCCCGTCCAGGTGTCCAAGGACCTGGTGAACCAGTGTGGTCTTGCCCGTTTGACGCGGACCGGTCACGATTGTGAGCCGCTGAGGCCTCTCGCGCAGGCGGTCGAATAGCGTGGATATCTGGGCTCGTTCATAGGCTGCCATAGCGGCATTCTACGATATTGAGTAAATTTACTCAAGATACACGAGCGTTTGTTGCTTGGATGAGTTTCGGTGATCGTGGCGACGCAAGCCACTCCATGGCGTGGCCTTACCGCAAAGATGGGTTCCCGATGGGTGGGCAGCAACTGCTCACGGGCATTGACCGAAACCCTGAGGCTGTAGTCAGGGCGACCGACGAGCGCGGCGACGGCGGGCGGAGGGGCCGGTCCATAGCGTCGTGAAGTGCGGGCTGACCGTCGGAGGGGGGTCCCGCCGATGCTCCCGGTGATCCGCACCGCGGCGTTCTGGATCGAATCCCGAGCCAGATGTTCATATTGAGCTGTCGTGTGGACTAGCGCACAAACCCCACATTGCGGGTGAAACGGTCACGGTATTCTACCGCTTTCATCCGCTTTGCGGGAAACGCGCCGTAAAGCTTGGCCATCGGTCGCATCGTGGCGAACCGGTCCTGATGGTCGCCGATTCCGACGGTCGTCGCTATGTCATCCCGCGCTGGATGACCGATCCTGAAGCAGCCGAGTTGAACATCCGGGATGTTCCGCTGCTGTCGCGGGCTGCCATGTCGGAACTGCATGGTCTCGTTGCGATGATTCTCTGTAATCCGGTCTCACCGGAAACAGGAGAGTGCGATGAGACGTCGGAAACGGAAGACCCTGCAGAGAAAGCTGGCGCTCACACCACCGCCACGGATCACCCTGCCGAAGGCGGTGAAGGAGATGGCGGTCGCATCGTTGGCGGAACTGATCGCGGAGGTGATGCGGGAAGAACCGGTGCGGATGCCTCGGGACGGAGGCGGCCATGAATAGCGCCACCGTGCTCACCGCAGCACACATGGAGCGGGCTGCCTACGTCTATGTGCGGCAGTCATCGGAATTCCAGGTCAAGAACAATGTCGAGCGGCAGCGTCTTCAGTACGCGTTGGCGGACCATGCACGAGATCTTGGTTTCCGCGACATCACGGTGATCGATGACGATCTCGGCATTACCGGCGACGGCGTCTATCGCCCGGGCTTCGAAGCCCTGCTCGAGGCCGTATGCAAGGGCAAGGTCGGCCTGGTGCTGTCGATCGAGGCGTCGAGATTGTCTCGAAACGGCCGGGAGTGGCATACACTGCTGGACTTCTGCGCCATCGTTGGCTGCCTGGTCGGCGACCGGAACCGGCTGTACGACCCGGCACTGATCGACGACCGCGCCTATCTCGGGTTACTATGTCGTATACGACATAGTAACCCTTATGTCGTGCAGGTTTTTATGTCGGGCAGCGACCGCAACCATCTGGCAGCACGGAATTTTTCCCGAAACTGCCCGACATAATATTCATGCCTCGGATTGTCTGACATGACGTCATCTCCACGTATTCTGGAGATGAATCATGTTCGAAATTCTGTACAAGGACCCTGCGACCATCGCGAGATATCGATGTGCGCCCCTGATGGAGCAACGCGAACGGTATCTGCGCGCCGTGGTTGCCTGGGGAGCGGTCGGTGAAATCGCGCGCCGGGTTGCACGCACCCAGCTTGTTCTCATGGAGCTGCTGGACCTGCCTGATGCGGACATTCCGGTCCGTTTGACGACAGTTGAGACGGCGGTTCAGGAGTGGTGCCGGAACCTTCCCGCGGTTTCTGCTGCGAATTTCCGGCGCTACGCCTTTCGCTGGCTGCGTTTCCTCGGCTGGCTGGAAGAGCCGGTTCGGGACGCCCACCCGCACGCCCGACAGGTTGAGACCTTCGCGGCCTGGATGCGCGACGACCGGGGGCTGTCCGAAGCGACTGTTGGCAACTGCTGTTACGAGAGCGATCGTTTCTTCGTCTGGGCGGCGGGCAGGAACCTGGTTCTTGCCGACATCGCGATCGGTGACGTTGACGAATATCTTGCCGCGCGGATCGCAGGTGGAAACCTTCGCCGAACTTCCGCGGGTGCCGTGGCCGGGTGCCTGCGGAGTTTCTTCCGTTTTGCCGAGGTGCGGAACTGGTGCCGGCCGGGCATCGCCGCGTGCATCATGCCGCCACTGTCCTATCCCGACCGACCGGTTCCCAAGGGGTTTGATCGGGACGAAGTCGAGAAGCTGCTCGCGACGACCGAAGGTACGGCCCCGGTAGACCGTCGCGACCGCGCGGTGCTGATGCTCCTTGCAACCTGCGGGCTCAGGGCCGGCGAGGTCGGCGCTCTCCGCGTCGATGATATCGATTGGGAGCGGGACATGTTGCGCGTGTTCCGTCCCAAGACCGGCCGGACCGATCTTTTCCCGCTGACCCCTTCCGTCGGAAACGCGGTGATGGACTATCTTCTCAATGTGCGTCCGGACGTGGGACGGGAGCGGGCATTGTTCCTGACCCTGCCGACACCGTTCAGGCCACTGACGAGCTGCACGATCGGGACGATCGTCCGCAGCCGCGCGCGCTGCCTTGGCATCTCGGGCAAGCGCCTGGGCGCCCATGCACTTCGTCATGCGGCAGCCCAGCGGCTGGTCGACGAGGGATGCGGACTGAAGACCGTCGGCGATTTCCTCGGCCACTCCAGCCCGAGCGCGACAGCCACATATGCGAAAATCGATCTCGCCGCACTGCGCCCGGTCGCCGACATCTGCCTGAAGGAGTTGCTCGATGACACTGCGTGAATCCGTCGAGCGCTATGTCGCGTGGCAGCGCAACCATGGCGCGAAGTTCCACTCAAGCGGGCAAACCCTCGATACGTTTTGCCGCCAGGTTGGGGAAGACAGGGACTGCGACACGGTGGATGAGGGTGAAGTCCGCCGCTTCCTTGCCGGCAAGGGGGTGCTCACGAGAACCCGTGCCGTCAAGTACGGAACGCTTGCCGGTTTCTACAGGTTCGCACTGAGCCGGGGGCACGTGAGCCGCATTCCCATGCCGCCGCGGGAAGCGGAGCCGCGGCCACCAGGGGTCGCGCCGTCATTCATCTTCACCCATGAGGAATTGCGCAGTCTTTTCAAGGCCGCAGGCGGTGGTCGCAGGCGTTGCCCCAAGCTCGATGCCGAGACTTTCCGAACATTCCTGCTCATCCTCTACGGTGCCGGGTTGAGATCCGGGGAAGCGCGACGGCTGACCATGGCGGACGTGGATCCGGGCTCCGCAGTGCTCGCGGTGAACGATTCGAAATTCTACAAAAGCCGTATCGTCCCGGTCGGTGCCGACCTCGCCGACGAGCTTCGCCGATACGCCGCCATCCGGGCACAACGCCCCCTCCGCGAGGGGATGGCATCCACCTTCCTCGCCTGCCGCGACGGGTCGCCGCTGAACAAGTCCATCGTACAGAACGCCTTTCGTGCGACGCTTCGGGTAGCCGGAATCGACACGAACAAACCCGGATGCCGGGCGCCTTGCCTGCATTCGTTGCGCCACGGCTTTGCCTCCAACCGCCTGGCCTCCTGGTATCGCGAAGGAGCCGACGTCCAGAAGTTACTGCCGGCGCTTTCGACCTATCTGGGCCACAGCAGCGTCGCGGCGACGCAGGTCTATATCTCCATGACCCCCGAATTGCTCGACGAGGCCGGCCGCCGGTTCGAGCGTTACAGCGAGCACAACCGAAGCCCCGAAGCCGGGCAGCATCCGAAAGGAGGGACAAATTATGCCTGAACACAATCCTGCACTTGGCGCATGGATCAAGCGCTTTCTCATGGAGTATCTTCCGACCGAGCGCAATCTGGCCGTCAATACCCGGAAGAGTTATCGCGACTGCCTGACGCTATTGCTGCCCTTCGTGGCCAGGCTTTGCGGTAAATCGGTGGAACGTCTCAAGGTCGAAGACCTGTCCGTCGACCGCGTGACGGCCTTTCTCGCCCACCTGGAACAGGAACGGGGCTGCTCGGTACAGACCCGCAACCAGCGCCTTGCGGCAATCCGGTCCTTCGCCCGTTACATCGCGCACCGCGATGCCGCCCTCGTCGAATGGGCCGGCAGCATCCGCGCCATTCCGCTCAAGAAAACGGTGCGGCCCCGGATCACCTGGCCGTCGGCGGAGGCTATGAACGCCATGATCGCGGGGCCGGACAGGCGAACCGTGGCCGGGCGGGTCGAGCATGCCTGCCTGCTGTTTCTCTACAACACGGGGGCAAGAGCCTCCGAGGTGACGGGACTGCAGGTGGAGGATCTCCATCTCCCGGAACGCTCGGGCGAAAACGCGCGCGTAACGATCCATGGCAAGGGAGGAAAGATCCGCATTACGCCGATCTGGACGAGTACCGCCAAGGCCCTCGCGGCTCTCGCCGCGGATCGCCCGCCCGGCTGCGGGAGCGTCTTCTGGAGCCGGCATCGCAAAGCCTACACCCGGCATGGAATCATCGAACTCGTGGAACGTGCCGCAGCCCGAGTACCGGAACTCGAAGGGCAAAGGATCACGCCCCATGTCATGCGGCATGGTTGCGCCTGCCACATGCTTCGCTCCGGCGTCGATATCAACACCATTCGGGCCTGGCTCGGTCACGTGTCGCTTGAAACCACCAACATCTACGTTGAAATCGATCTCAAGGCGAAGGAAGAGGCGATGAAATCCACCTGCCCCGGTGATCCCGGAGAACAACCGCGATGGAAGGCGAAAGGCGGCTTGCTTGAACAGTTGAAGGCGATCTGAAGGCCAATTATTATGTCGGGCAGTTTCGAGAAAAATTCCGTGCTGCCAGATGGTTGCGGTCGCTGCCCGACATAAAAACCTGCACGACATAAGGGTTAAAGGGCCAGTTCAACGAGATGGAGCTTGCGCTCTTCCGCCAACGCTCGCTGGAAAGTCGGATCGCATTGGCGGAACGCGGCGAGTTGCGCATGCACCTGCCGGCGGGCTACGAGTGGGTGGACGGCGCCAGCCTCGAGATGACCCCGGACCAGCGCCAGCGGGATGCGATCCATCTGGTGTTCCGCAAATTCCGCGAACTCGGCAGCATCCGACAGGTATTCTTCTGGTTTCAGCGAGAGAATGTGGAGATCCCGGTTCGCGCGCCGGGTCAGGAACTGGCCTGGAAGGTGCCGGCGTCGTCAAGGCAATTCAGCCAGATTCTCAAGAACCCGCTCCATGCGGGGGCCTATGTCTATGGCCGGCGCCGGCAGGAAACGGTCATCGAGAACGGTCGCAAGCGTGTGCGGCCGGGGATCATGCAGCACGATCCCCGGAACTGGAAGGTGTTGCTTCGCGATCATCATGAAGGCTACATCACATGGCAGCAATATTGCCGGAACCAGGAGTTGATTTCGGAAAACATGACGAAAGTCAGAGGTGCCGTCCGCAACGGCCCGGAGTTGCTGGCGGGCCTGTTGCGCTGTGGCCATTGTGACCGGCGGATCCAGGTTCGGGACAGCGGCAACGCGATCAGCTATCGCTGCCTGGGCTCGATCCGTGAAAGGCAGAGCTGCATCATGTTTGGCGCGGTTGCCGTCGACGTGGCGGTTGGCGACGCGGTGATTGACGCCGTGCAGCCTCTCGGCATCGAAGCGGCCCTGGCGGCGATGACCGTGCGGGACACGCGGGACGACGCGGAGACCCGTCTGGCGGAATCAGCTCTGGCGGAAGCCCGTTACCGGGCGGAGCGTGCCGAGGCGCAGTTCAATGCGGTCGAACCCGGCAACCATAACGTGTTCCACAACCTGGCCCGGAAATGGGAGGATTGCCTTGCCCGGGTTCAGGCCTGCGAATCCCGGTTGCAGGCGCTCGAAGGTGCACGCCAGACAGAGGAGTTGACACCCGAAGAACGCGAAGCCTGGCTTGCGCTTGGCAACGACCTTGAGCGGGCCTGGAACCATGACAGGGCAACGCCGGAACTCCGCAAGCGTATCCTTCGCGCGGTGCTCGTGGAGATCACCGCGACGATCAGGGGCCGGGAGATCCACCTGTTGTTGCACTGGAAGGGCGGCGATCACACGGAACTGGTCGTTCGTCGCAGGCGCAATGGTGAGCATCGATGGACAACCGATGCCGGGACCCGAGACCTGATCCGGGATCTGGCCCGTTACCTGCCCGATGAACTGATTGCCGGGCTTCTCAACCGCCTGGGCAAGAAGACCGGCAAGGGCAACAGCTGGACAAAGAGCCGGGTATGCAGCTTCCGTTCCAAGCATGGCGTTGCCATCTATCGCAAAGGCGAACGCGAGGAGAGAGGAGAACTGATCCTGACGGAAGCCGCCGAACGGCTTTCCGCGGATCCTGCAACCGTCCGCCGGTTGATCCGCTCCGGTGTCCTTCCTGCCCGTCAGGCCTGCAAGGGCGCACCCTGGATCATACGGGAAGACGCGCTCGACAGTCCGGACGTTCTGGCCAGACTTGCCGGGCGGCGTCCGTTAACAGCGAACCCGAATCAGAAAAGATTCGACTTTCAATGACATAGCGAAATGGGGTTTATGAACATGTCATCGCCACCAGGAGCTTGCGTGCAAGCGCGACGATTGCCCGTTTCCGCGCCCGCCCGTCGCAGGCACTCACGTAGTTCCGGTACCACTTCGAGAGCGCACTCTGCGGCTGGAACTGCAACCAGCGCCAGGCCATCTGGACCAGGTGCTTGCGCAGCATCGAATTGCCGTCCTTGCTGATCCCCTGGTCGTGATCGACGCCGCCGCTCGCCCAGGGCACCGGAACAAGGCCGGCCAGGCTCGCCAGTTCCCTGCGATTGCGGAACTCCCGGTAGAAGATCTCCGTGCTCAGAAGCAGCGCGTCGTTGATGCCAATCCCGTGCAGCCTGACCAGGGTCGCCGCACAGGGGGCATGCTTCGGGACCGAACCCGAAGCGATCTCGCCCGCCTCGAGATCCCGTGTCATCGCGGCCGTCGCGCCGTGAGCCTCGAGGGTGGCCTTCGACGCCGTCAGCCGTGCAACCTTCTCCGCCTCGACCTTCTTCAGTTCGCCACAAACCAGATCCAGCCGGTCGAGAAGGCCCAGGATCTCGGCCCGTATCCCCGGCAGCAGCAACGTGCCGTAGCCGGTCTCCAGCGTTTCCAGACGCCCACGCAATCCCCGCATCTTCTGGGCTTCACAGGATACGCCGTGCAGCCGAAGCAGACCACCGACCGTGCACGTAATCCGTATCCGTTCCTTCACCAGGCGTTCCCTGCGGCGCAACAGCCGCTTCGCGTCCTCCTCCTCGACACTCGGAACCCGGACAGGCGCCAGCGCATCACGGTCGCCACCGTCCCAGGCCCTGAGCGCCCGAACCATTTTCCGCGCATCGATCCGGTCAGTCTTCGCCTTCTTCTTCTTGCGCACCACTTCCAGGCTCGCAGGATCGCAGATCACCACCTCGAGGTCCTCGTCCTCGAGACGCCGCGACAGCCAGAATCCCTCGTAGCCGGCCTCATAGGTCAGCACGACACGCACCGAACCAGAGGCCACCGAGCACCGTGCACGGCCGATCTTCTCCAGAAGCCCGTCCACATCCTGCGGCGACAGTTTGTGCAGGCCGGTCCGCGACGCATCTCCCGGATCGCCCTGCCCCAGGATCCAGCTCCGGTTGCTGACTTCCAGTGCCGCGTAGATCGTGGTAGTCTCCTCTTCGGAGTGAGTGATCGTGTTCCCAACGGAATGTGTCATCGGTTGCTCCTCTTTTTCCAGGCAAGGAGCTTCGCATCCAGGGCTCAGCTCCTTGCCTCCCTCACGACAGTCTCGATCAAATCGACGATCCCAACCCGCCGCAACCAGGGTCATGGTATCTGGACACTGGGACGTCTGAAGGCGTTCAGGTGCACGCACGGCATTCCGGTTTATCGTGACGGTGAGATGCGGGAACGGAATGAGATGAAGCTGGCGGAAGCCGCGGCACATCTTTCGGTAAATGAAAAGACAGTACGCCGTCTGATCCGCAGCGGTGCGATTCCGGCCCGTCAGGCCTGCAAGGGCGCGCCATGGGTGATTGACGCAACCGTGCTGCCGGAACGCGTCCAGGATATTCCGCCGGCACAGGGATCGCGCCAAAGAATGCTTGATTTACAATGAGGTAGAGAGGTGGTCACTATGAACCCGCTCCGTAACCGTTCGGCGACGGAGTGATGGCCTATCTGGCTTTTACTGATTGAGTGTTCTTTTCCAGTCTTTTCTGAGCGGACAGAGCCAGATGGCCTTGATCGGTTTTCCGAATTCCTTCCGTGTGTCGTAGCGTCCGCGTCCCTGCGTGGCTCCGACATGGATCCATCCGGAAGCCTTGTAGGTGATCCCGGAGAAGCGCGGGGTTTCGACGAAGGTTTCCATCAGGACCGGGGAGATGTTGTACCGCCTTTGCCAGTCCTCGGGCAGTTGGCGGCGCACACTCGAGAGGATGTGGGAAGCCAGGTTCGGGATGTGAATCCATGGCATGATGAGATATCGGGAATTGTTGATCACGCGATACAGGTTTCGCTCCCGGACTTCCGCAGACCATCCGATGAAGGCATCGCGGGGTGCGGTCTTCCAGGCGGCGGCCGAGAAGCCGAGCATGGCCAGGGGCCGGCCTTCCCGGTCCTGGACTGCATAACGCATCTGTGCACCGATCAGGGGCGTGTAGCCGAGGTAGTGCCAGCGGGCGATGAAGCCGTTCCAGGCGACGCTGGCCGCCCGGTCTGCACCGGTGACCTTGACCAGGCGGATCGGGCGCACCGCGTCCAGCGTCTCCGGCATTGGCGTGGCCGGCGGGTCTGTCTCCGGGCCGAACTCCGGGACCCGCCGCGGCCGCAGTCCGTGCCGCGGCGGCGGCAGTGTGATGATCCCGTCCCGGTGCATCCTCAACATGGTGAGCCGGGCCATCATGTCCCTGAGCCCGCCGTCGGGCTTGACCCAGCCGATGGCGCGGCAGAACGCACGCGCCAGCCCGGCACGGGTCTGCTGCGGGGAGGACGCGATCAGTTCCCGCATCAGCGCCATCTCGTCGGTGGTGAAGTCACGCCCGTGATAACGGCACTCGATCGCGGTGTCATCCGTCGTCATCGTGCGGCCTTGAGCTGTCGGCGCCTGTCTTCGTCCATCGACCATGGCAGCCAGGGTGAGAGATCCTCAGGCGGCTGGCCGCCGTTGCCCGCGCAGGCCGAAAGCCAGTCGTCGAGCCACGTGCGGACATCGATCCCGTTCATCCGCAGGGTCTCGATGATCCCGTACATCGTGGCGGAGAACAGGGCGCCGTCCAGGCTGTCGGAGCCGAACGACAGCTTCCGCCCGATCACCGGACCCCGATGCATCCGCTCCGACAGGTTGTTGTCCATGGGTACGTCCGGTCTGTCGACGAACACGCAGAGCCCGTCGCGATGCCTCAGCAGCGAGTTGAGCGCCTTCGCACGCCGGTCCGAACCGGCCGGCCCCGCACGTTCCGTCTCCGCGAGGGCGAACAGCCGGTCGACGGCACGCTTCAGCCGACGATGTGCACTCCCGAACTTTCGCGACTGCTCCTCCATCCCCACGTCCGGGTCGTAGTGCTTCAGCCGGACCCTGTTCAGGTGGAATAGCTGCCCGAACCGGTCCAGCCACCGGCCCTCCCATCTCTCCAGGGCGTCATTGCCGGCGGCGGCCTCGATGAATTTGCGGCGAACATGCGACCAGCACCAGGCCAGGATCAGGATGCCGCCAAGAACACGCGCGAGCTTCTTGTAGGCCGAGAAGGCGTCACACACCAGGACCGTGCCGGCACCGACGCCGGCGAACAGCTTGCCGGCAGCCTCGGCATTGCGCCGCGCGTCCACGTGGAACCAGACCGCATCCCGGGAGACCGCACACCACAGCCAGGCCTTGCCGGTGCCGCGGATGGCCTTGAGGGACTGAACCCGCCAACTTGTCTCGTCGCCGTGAAGCACCGCGGCCGCTTTCAGGTGGGCGAGGATCGCCTGCGACAGCGGCGCGAACAACGGCATCAGCCTGTGGATGCTGGAGGCCAGGGTCCCGGGCGAGACCGGCAGCCCCTGGTCGCGCATCCATGCCGCGACCCGGTTCAGCGGCCGGTGGCAGGCGTAGCATTCGAACAGGAAACAGACCCAGAAGCTGATCCCGTAGGGCGTGTGGGGGAACAGCCGGGGAACCGGGGGCACCGAGACCTCCTTCGGCGCCGACGCACAGGTGCAGCTCTGCCGCCAGCGGTTGCGTTGGATGATCCGGACATGCACCCTGACCTCGATCTCGATGGCCTCGGAATCATGGCTGCCGTTCTTCACATAGGGAAGGCCGCAGCAGGGACAGACACGCTCCTCTTCCGGCGGGTCGTGAGCCTCGGGTTTGCGCTCCATGTCCGGACGCGGCGTCCGGCCATGCCCGGGCTTGTCCGCCTGTTGACCACGGTTGCGGCCGCTGGCGGACCCGGACTTTTCCTTCTTCTCGCTTTTTTGGCCGAACCGAGCCTTCGCATGGGTCTCACGCGCCGAGCGGAGCCTCTCGTTCTCGGCCTTGAGTTCCTCCAGTTCCTCCGCCTGCTTCGCAGTCAACTCCTTCAGCCGGGAAATCTCCTTGCGCAAACCCGTGATCGAGCGGCGGCCACTGTCGATGTCGGCGGCGTTCAGAAGCCCCTGCAACCGCGCCACCTTCTCCAGCCTGAGCACGTTCTTCGTACTCCGCCTCCGGTGCAGGTCCTTCAGGTCCGCACGTGTTGGGTCCCGGAATATTCGGGCTTGAAACGGCGGGTTTGTCCCACGTTCCCTGCCGACGTTTTTTTTCAGTGGTTCAGGGACAATCCGGGACGGATTTTCTTTCCCAAGCAGAGTTTCTCAAGTAGCCACCCTGTCAGTTTGAAACCATAACAAGCAGCCTTTTGACGTGGACCGGTGCGGTCCGGATGCGTGCGATTTCCCGGCGGTTCGACTGGCTGACTGCACGCCGCTGATTGCTTGAACAGAAGAGGGTGGCCCGCGCGATTGCCCCTCGCCGGGCCATGGGCGGCCCGTACAGCTAAGATTCGAAACAGAACTGACCGCCGAGCAATACGTTAGCCGGGAGGAGTGGAGGAACGCAAGCTTTCCTCCCTGCCTGAAAGGCCGGGACGCGTGCGATTGCGGGCTGATGCGTCACGGGACCTACGGGCGGAAGACGCCGATCCCGATGCGCGTTGCCCGCTTCGACTGCCGTGCCTGTCAGACCACGATCAGCCGTCTTCCGGATTTCGCCGCGGCGCGCCGGCGCGGTTCGCTGCAGGAGATCGAGGACGCCATGATTGCTCTTGCCGCCGCCCCGAGCCGTTGGGCGGCGGCCCGGTGCCTGTTTCCCGACCGCGACGAGTTGGCGAACGCGATCCGCGATCTTCTTGGTGCATTCATGGCGGTTTCGGTCTTCCTGAAGGCCGTCGTCACGCTGCGCCCCGACCTGTTCAGGGGAGTTCCGGCGGACCTGGTTTCGATGCGCGCCGCGCTCGGGACGGAAACGCTGCTGGTCGACCTGCGCCGGGAGATGACGAGCCAGCTGCAATTCCTGCCGCCTCCCGTCGGATTCCAGCCTCCCGGACGGGGTGGGAAATCCCCGACCGGGCCTCCAACACTATTCGAACCCTGTTCCGGGGCCGCCGATCGCGGCAGATGAGGCCAACCGGTGCATCGGAGCCCGGAATGACGGAAGGAATCACCATGAAAGACATGATCGACGACTACCGGAAGGACGTCGCCCTGTTTCGCTTTGCCATGATCTCGGAGGCCCTGCACCTTCCGGCGGAGAAGGTGGCGCCCTACCTGAAGCGGCAAGCGCAACGGGAAGTGACGATCCCGGGGTCGGGCCGGCGCACGGTTGCGGCAACGACGATGCGGAGCTGGATCCGCGCCTACCGCAAGGCGGGTTTCGACGGGCTGATGCCGAAGCGCCGCAGGGACCGCGGCCTGCTTCGGCACATGCCGGGCGATGTTGTCGAGACCCTGCTGGCGATCCGCCGGGAGAACATGGACCTCAGCGTCCGGCAGGTCATCGTGCGGGCGCGGGCCACGGGCACCGTCCCCGACGACGTCGTCATCGCCAGGTCGACGCTCCACCGGCTGTTCGTCCGGGAGGGGCTGATGAAGCGCCGCACGGACCCGCCGTCCGGGGACCTGCGCCGCTTCGCCACCGAGGCGGCCGGCCAGCTCTGGCAGTCGGACGTCATGCACGGCCCGAAGGTCAGGGACGCGCGGGGCCGGAAGAGAAAGACCTACCTGATCGCCCTGCTCGACGACGCGACCCGGGTTGTCCCCTACGCGCATTTCGCCCTCGGCGAGACCGCGGCCGACTACCTGGTCGTGCTGAAGGAGGCGATCCTGCGGAGAGGCTGCCCGGAGAGACTTTTTTGCGAATATGTGGCATGCCACATATTCGCAGATACGTGCCCAGTTCAGTTATGTGCCCAGTCGCCCGCAACCCATTGAATCCACGGGCGGTGCCCGGATTTGTCGCCACATAATTTTTTACAGGGATTTGAGCCAATTCAGCAGTGACGGATCATCTTTCCACCGATGATGGTTCCGGGCTCCCTCATCGGCATGTAAAGGTGCTGAGCTGGAAGCCAGTGCCTTTTCCTTCATGGCGACGGTGATCTCCGCATAGTGATTGGTGGTCGTCAGGCTGACATGACCAAGCCAATTCCGGATTACATTCGGCTCAACACCGGATTCGAGGAGGTGCACAGCGGTGCTGTGACGAATCTGGTGAGGAGATACGATCGGTGCCGCGTCGTGCCGATGCAGGTCAAGGTCCCGGGTATGCCGACGGACAATCTTGTAAATGCCGAAACGGGTCAACGCCTGGCCGCGCTGGGACATGAATACCGGTCCGTTTTGCTCCGCGCCCACAATGAGCGCCCGCAACAGGTCGATGGTTTCGTCCCATAACGGGCAAACCCGCCATTTGTCTCCCTTGCCATGCAGGTGAACCCGTTTCCGGCCAAGATCAAGATTACCCACCCGAAGGTCGGCGACCTCCTGGACCCGGGCACCGGTGTTGTACAGGAACAGCAACAGTGCACGGTCCCGCCGTACCAGGGCGCCGGATACCGGCAAGTCGGCGAACAGGGCCTCGACCTCGTCACGTTCGAGGTAGGATGCACGTGCGGGCGGCACGCGCTTTGCCGGAATTGCAACCACCTGCTCGGCTTCGGACCAGATCTCCGGCACCTGTCCGGCCACCCAGTCGAAGAACGCCTTGAGCGCGGTCAGCCGCTGGTTGCGCGTCCGGATATGATTGTGTCGCTGCTGTTCGAGGTGCTCGAGGAATGCGCGAACCCTTGCCACTGTCAGGTCGGCGGCCACCACTCGGGTGAGCTTGCAACGGCGGTCTTCCGCCACGAACTTCAAGAACAGCACGAGGGTGTCCCGATAGCTGCGAATGGTGGCAGGACGCAGGCCTTTCTGCGCCTTGAGATGATTCTCGAAATACCCGTGGAGTAGACGGCCCAGATCAGGTCGTGTCATCGTCGCACCTCCTTCAATATCGGCGCCGCATAGCGCTCGAAACGCCGGTTGGCCTGTGTCAACAGGGCGTCGGTGATCGTGAGGTAGACAGCCGTGGAGGAAGGATTGGCGTGCCCGAGAAAGGTCGACAGATGCAGCAGACGCGAATTCGGATCGATGCCTGCGCGATACCATCCGAGAAGCGTCGAGACGGCAAAACTGTGCCTCAGGCAATGCAATCGCGGCGGCGCAACGCCGACGGGAACCGTCAGTTCCAACCCGGGAACGAGCTTCTGGAACGTCCGGCTGGCGGCCCGGCTCTCAATTGGCCGCCGACCGTTGGCGGCCAGTGAGAACAGGGGATCGTCGGCTGCAGGATGCAGACAGTTCCAGCGTACATGCAGGTAATCCCCAAGTGCGGCGTCCATCCGTGGTCCGAAGGGCACGAAACGGCTCTTCAGGAATTTGGTTTCCCGGATGTGGAAACAACGGCGTTCGCGATCGAGATCCCCATGCACCAACCGGGTCACCTCGCCGACCCGAAGGCCCAGCCCGTACATCAGGGCAAAGATCATCCGGTAGGTTGTTCCCCGACAAACGTAGCGTCGGGTGTCCCGCAGTTTGGCAGCGTTGGCTAGCAGGCGTTCGACGTCGGCGGGTTCGAACAGGAACGGCATCGGTTGCACACCGGGCCGACGGGGCCGGGCCCGCATCGGCGAAGAGGACAGCACATCCTGAACAACCAGCCAGCGAAACAGCCTCTGCACCACATTGAGCAGATGATTGTAACTGCGTGGCCGGGTTCGCGGCCGGGAGGCGAGAAAGGCGTCCAGCCGGTCGGGCGTGATGTCGGCAATTGCGTTCAACTCGTGCGTGTACAGGAAACGGTCGAGCAGCTTGAGGGTGTACTCCTCGCTGTCGAAACTCTTGCCGAGAGCCCGATGGTGCGCCAGGAAGCGGCGCATGTCATCGGCCAATACGCTGCGAAAGTTGCCCGACGTGTTCATAGCACGGCCTCCCCTTCGCCGAGTGCCAACTCTCGGAGGGCCTCGATTTCGATCTTGGTGTAGATCTGCGTGGAGTCGGGACTGCGATGGCCGATGTAATCTCCGATGGTCTTGAGCGGGAACCGGGCATCGATCAGACGTTGAACACAACTGTGCCGCAACGTGTGCGAACCGGCACGGGGCACCGCGACCCCCGCCTTGCGCAGGTATTTGCCGACCTGTTGGGAGACCAGTGCGAAACGGATCGGCCTGAACGGCGGATTGGAACACAGGAACAGGGTGCGGTCCGCACTGTCGGGACGCCCGAGGCGCAGGTAGTCGATGATTGCTTCGGCGACGACACCGGCCAGGGGGAAGGCGGTGTTGTGTCCCGCCTTGCGGTCGGCCACCAGCAGCCGTTCGCGCTCCCAGTCGATGGCATCGAGGGTCAGCGATGCAACTTCACGGGCGCGCAACCCGTAGACAACCAGCAACAGCAGAATCGCGTAGTCACGCTTGCCGACCGGCGTACGCCGGTCGACGCATTCCAGAACCCGCTCGATCTCCGGCCAGGTGATCGAACGTGGAACAGTCGCCAGGCGATAGACGCGCGGGCTGTCCACCGCGGCACTGAGATCGCGGTCGTGCAGACCGCTCCGATGGAGATAGCGAAGAAAGACGCGCAGGTCGCCGCACAGCACGTGCATTGCCGACTTGCTGAGGTCGCGTCCGCTCTCGACCGTGAATGTGCTCAGGACGGTCGGAGACAGGTGTCCGAGGTCCACCAACCCGATGCGCCCGAGGAATCGCTCGAGACGTCGCAAGACTACCGCATAGTGAGACACGGTGGTTTCCTGCAGACCACGCTCCAGCCGCAGATGATCGTGGAACCCGGGAACGACATCCTGAAACGGAAAGGGAAGCCGCCGCGGATGGATGATGGGCAGGTCGGGCAGCAGAAGTCGCAGCATTTGCTCGACAGGAACCCGGACGTCACAGGTGAACCACCGCGGTGCCGCCGTCTTTCCATTGCGCCGACGATAGATGCGCTCCATGTGCGCAACAAACCCCTCCACCAGGTCAGGCAGGTCCTCAATTCGAGCTCCCCCGCAACTGCAGGAATAGTCCGCGAAATGCATGAGTGCGGTTACGTGGCGGCGAACGGTCGTTGCCGAATATCCTTGTGTGGAGAGCCGGCCCACATAGTCCTCGATCGGCTGGCCGAGCCATGACGCCCGGATCCGATCCCATGTCTTGGGCTGCACGAAGTACTGTTCTAACATGACAATCTCCCTGTCGGTTTGAAATCGGGGAGAACTATCCTCAAAAAATTATGTGGCGACAAATCCGGGCACCGCCCGTGGATTCAATGGGTTGCGGGCGACTGGGCACATAACTGAACTGGGCACGTATTTGCGACAACGGTGCGAATTTCCGCTCCCGGCAACTGATGATGGTCTGCGGCCGGCTGGGTATCTCGCTGCTGCATGCACGGCCATACCATCCCGCGGGACGGGGAAAGATAGAACGCTGGTTCCGGACCGTTCGCGGGCAGTTCCTCGCCCCGCTCGACCCGCAGGACATTCCCGACCTGGAGACCCTCAACCGACGGTTCCGCGCCTGGACGGAGGGCGAGTACCACATGGCCGTTCACCGCGGCCTCGAAGGACAACGCACCCCTCTCGACCAGTGGGCCCTCACCTGTGACAGGGTCCGCCGGCCCGACCCCGGCGTCGATCTCGACGACATGTTCCTGTTCGAGGCGACCCGGCGGGTCTCCAGGGCCCGAACCGTCAGCCTCGACGGCCGCATCTACGAGGTCGAGGCGGGGATGAACGGTGCGAAGGTCACGCTCCGCTACGATCCGGCCGCCCCGCCGGACCGTCCGATCAAGGTGGTGCACGAGGGCAAGCCGCGCGGCTTCGCGCGTCTGCTCGACCTGTACGCCAATGCCCGGATCAAGCGCCCCGCCGGGCAAGCGTCCGTGGCTTTCCGGGCGTTTCTCCGCAACAGCAGGAAAGAGGAGGACTGACCATGTACCTGTCACACTTCGGGTTCAGGAACTATCCCTTCGAGAAGACGCTCAAATCCGACGAGCTTCTCGGCACCGAGACACAGGCCGAGGCACGCGCCCGTATCGGTCATCTCATCGAGATGCGCGGCATCGGCCTGCTCACCGGCGAATCCGGCGTCGGCAAGACCGCGCTCTGCCGACAGGTGCTCGACACCCTGCACGAGGGCCTCCACCAGGTTCGCTACGTCGCCTTCGCGACCGGAAACGTCCGCGACACCTACAACGCCATCGCCACCGCCTTCGGCCTGGCGGAGAGCCAGTCCCGCGCCGCGGTCTGCCGGGCGATCCGCGCGGAGATGAGCCGCCTCGTCGCCGAGTCCGGGAAGCTGCCGGTGCTGGTCTTCGACGAAGCGCACCATCTCGGCAACGATGTCCTTGCCGAGTTCAAGATGCTCACCAACTACCGGATGGATTCCAGCAACCGGCTCTGCCTGCTGCTGGTCGGGCTGACCGAGTTGCGCAACCGGCTCAGGATGGCGGTGCACGAACCCCTGGCCCAGAGAATCATCGTCAACTGCCACATTCCCGCGCTCCGCCACGAGGAGGTCGGCGCCTACATCGAACACCGCATGCGCCTGGCCGGCGCCGATGTGCCGGTCTTCGAGCCGGCGGCAATCGAGGCGGTGACGCTGGCAAGCAACCGCATCCCGCGGCAGATCAACCGCATTGCTCATCATGCGCTGATCGCCGCCGCCGCCGACAGGGCGCGCACCGTCACCGACAGTCACGTCAACCGGGCCGCCGACGAAGTCGTGCTGTGAGCAAACGCAGGGCTCGGGCCGACGCGGTCCGGGCAATCCCGCTGACAGCCGTCGCCGCCGGGCTCGGGTACCGGAAAGACCCCACGGACAGGGCCCGCTGGAAACGCCCGGGCTCCGTGATCAGCATCAACGGGACTTGTTTCTTCGACCATATCACGGGCCGCGGCGGTGGCGGTGCAATCGACCTGGTCATCCAGGCCGAGGGATGCAGCTTCCTTCAGGCTCTCCGGCACCTCGAAGGCTTCCCGTCCCGCAACCCATGTACCGGAGACCGAATCCCGGTCCTCTCCGAAGACCGGGCATGGGCACGGGTGCGCCGCTACCTGTGCCAAAACCGGGGGCTCGATCCACGCCTGGTCGAACACTGCAGGCGTATCGGCATCCTCGGCGCCGACAACCGCGCCAACGCCGTCTTCACCTGCCGCGACCGGGAGCGCAGGAAAACCGGTGCCGAGCTGGTCGGTACCCGACCCGACCGGCCCTTCAGGGCCATGGCCACTGGAAGCCGCAAGGCCGACGGCGGCTTCTGGATCGCGCGGCAGACGGCCCCCAAAACCGCCCTCCTCGTCGAGGGAGCCATCGACGCCCTCTCGGCATGGACACTCGCCGACAGGACCCAGATCGACATCGTCATCTCCACCGCAGGAGCCACCGGAACAATGCCGAAGTGGATCGAAGGGTTCCATCTCCAGGCCGTCTTCTGCGGATATGACGCCGACCAGGCCGGAGACCACGCCGCCGCAATGCTCGAGATGCAAGATCCCGCAGTCTGGCGCATGCGGCCGGCCGGCGACGGTGACGTCACGGACTGGAACGATATCCTGACCAAGCGGAAAAACGATCACGAACCCGGCACGGACCAAAACCAGGGACGGGTCCAGAAAACCCTCCACTCAGATCAGCGTAAAGTGGGAAGAATCGTCCCAAACCGAGCAGAATAAACCGGGAAATCCGCGCCAATCCAAATCGAAAAACAACAGCACGCGCCGCGGCAAGCTTCTCGCGGTTGCTCTCGAAGACCCTGCGCAATCCGTTGAGTTCGCTACGGGCCCGGACCGACTCCCGCCTCCAGTCCTCGGCACGGGCTTCCGATTCCCCGAGTTCGCCCTCCAGTTCCGTGACCCTCGCCTCGGCCGCCTCCGCACGTGCACGCTCCTGCACGTACAGGCGTTCCCAGTCCTCCGCAGACAGAACCGGCGGAGTGGCGGGACCCGAAACAGAAACTCTGGAATTCAACATGCGACCGGATTAACAGATATCCGGAAGTGTAACCAGACAAAAAAACAGAACCCGAAAAACCAGTCCTCAAGCGACGGAAAAAGAGACCATCACGCCCTTACCGAACGGTTACCCCGCTCCGTCGCGGGCAAGGCGCGAGACTTCGAGGCCGAGCACGATACCGGCGTGGCCGAGGCCGACCTCGGCCATCAGATGGCGGAACCCCTCCCGGTCGGCGGTGCCGGATTCGCCGAGGTCGCAATCGATGACCTCGACCTGGTCCTCGCGCCATCCGAGTTCCAGTGCCCGATCGCGCAGAGCGTACTGGCGCCGCGTGCTCTCGGTGTTCTCGATCACCTGACGCAGCGTGGATTGGCGAACATAGAGATAGGCGGTTCGCTGGAGATGATTCTTGGCCACCTTGCCGGTCATGGATTTGCTCCTTGCAGATATCCGATCACCATCGCGGTCAGAACCTGAATGATCTCGTGGGGGGCTGCCGGCGCCGACTGCCTGATTGGAGCACGGTCGCGGTGGGCCGTGTCGCTCCCGCGTATGCTCAGCAAGGTCATCCATGCCGCGACGCCGCTTCGCATGAGCACCGCGAGGGCATCGCGCGAACCGCGCAGCCCACCGAGACGGAGCTTTTCGTACCGCTGCTGGAGGTCCGGACCGTTCATGGTCGGCGCTGCGGAGCGTTTTTTTGGGAGACCAGGGCGTGCTGGACGCTGCGTCGGTGAAGCTCCACGCCGAGTTGCTCGCGCGCCATGCGCACGAGCTCGTCCATGCCGAGCGATGGATCCAGCGCCGATGCGTCGCTCAAGAAGGCGACAACGTCGGGGGTGAGCTTGTGCGGACCGCGCGGTCCCGGCCGCTCGGGAAGCAGACCAGGAAGTCCATCCTCGTCGAACGCCTTGATCGCCTTGTAGCAGGCGGGGCGCGAGAGCCCGAAGCGGATGGCGCCATGTGCAATGGGCAGCTGCTCGGCGCGCACGGCGCGCACCATCTCGTATTTGACTTGCAGCATGTCCCGCGGATCGAAGAACTCTTCCTCGACGAAGCGCCGGTCGCGCACACGCTTGGGGTTCCGGTTCAGGCATCCATGACGCCGCAAGGCTCCAGTCTTTCCATCATCGCTCATGCCGTCGGCTCCTTCGTGCGTAATGCTATATATATTCCTTAAATGGTGTTGTCGAGTAGAGACCTTGCTTGCATCTACGCTTAAACAGGACTTAAATCGCATTCTTCGCACCAAACCATCCTCTGGAAGAGCGATTATGCGCAAAATCACATTTACACTTGCGACACAATCTCGTTTACACATCCGACACCTCACCAGCCGTCTCCAGAGCCGACAGGAGATCGCCCAACGCCAGAAGGTCCACGACCCTGAAAGCGCTGCGTCCCTCCGATATCGCCAGGAAAGCGTCCGAATCCGCACAATCCGTCCAGCGCGCCGGCATGTGACGCAGGTAATCCAACTCGTCGCGGAACATCACACGCGCGTCGTCCGAGTTTTGAGAGATCATGGCGACGACCGTGTACCTCCGCCCCTTCAAGGGATGGAACGCATGCGTGACCAAGAACCGTCGCCGTTCAGATCGGCGAGACGGCGTAGTCTGATCGGTACTCCATCGGAGAGCCGACAGTCGCGGATGCCATACTCGACCGCCTCGTCCATGGCGCGATCCGGTTCGCGTTGCATGGGACATCAATGCGGGCCGACAGCGCCGGGACCGGCAAATGAGAGCCGAAAGGGCCCGCGCTTCGCCACGCGGAATCGGCGCCGCCGCCGGAGGCGGCGAGCCGAGACGAAACCCTGCGTCGGTCGGGAAGGGTCGTGTGGAATTGTGGACGAGCCCTTCGGGCCAGCCCGCGCCCTGCGGGACGTGTGGACAAGCCGTGGACGAGGCTGGCGCCTCGCCCACCGCATTGACCACACCCGCGGGCTTCTCGACCACAGGCTCTACAGGACAACCACAACAATGATTCTTTCAATATGGATTTGAAAAGGGGCCTTCGGGGGGATAACCTCGAGGCGGGAACAGAAGAGGAGATCCGCTTGCCGAATTCAGCTTGATCGCGTCGCTTCGCTCCGGGTGGCTCCCATGGTGAAATTGGGTGGCTACGTTGGATGAAATTCGGGTGGTACGTTGGTGAAATTTGGCACTGGCGTTTCCGAACTGCCGCAACGTAAGTGACGGAACATTCTTTCCCCACGTCTCGGCTGATCGGTAGTTCGGCAATCGCGCATTGGCGTTGCAACGAACCGCGAGCTTTGGGGGGAGCGCATCGACGTCGGAGGGGGATGATGGGCAAGGCTGACGACGGACATGGGGTCAGGGCCGGGTCTTGGATCGGCTGGTGCCCCGTATGGGGACTGGACTGCGGACGCTGCGCAATGCACATATGTTGAATGACGCCGGAAGCGTCGACCGAAATACCTCGCGAGGACCGCGAAGACCCTGCTGGACGGCCGGGTGCTAGAGACGATTCCCATCGTGGGGTATGTCTGGGTCTGGGAGAAGACAAACAGCGTCTTGGCAAACGAGGAACTGCTAGGAGGATGCGAGTGAGCGGATCGGTGGCTGCGAATTCGGGTGTTTGGACTTGGGGTCAACCGGAGATACGTGGTCGACGAATCCGTTCGGTATCGTTCGAGCAAGGCAGCGGAGCGCGTTCTTCCTTGACCCATGTGCTGCAAGCGCGAGAAGTCCGGATTACGGATCCGTCACCCGACGTGGGTTTCTCTCCAATGTTCTGCGGGGTTACAGCTTCATCCCGGTTGATCGCTATCACGCTGAGCAATAGGGGGCTCAGGCTTCCGGATTGGAGCAAACAGTGGTGACGGAGTGCTCCAAGTACAACGCCGGTCCTTCTTTGGCCGGGTATCTCTTCCAATGCCGTCTGGCGCTGCTCATCGGTCTCCAAATGGCGAAAAAGAAACCGAATGGACATATATCCATAGAAAAATTTGATGACATCACATTTCACGACGAAGACCTCTCACTCTGCTTGCTCCAGTCAAAGCACACGGTTACCCCGAAATCGCTAAGCGACATCGGTGCAGACGTGTGGAATACGCTTGGCATATGGATGGAGCATTTGGAGAAGGGAATTATCCCATTCAGTTCGACTAGGTTCGTCCTCATCACAACTTCCTCGGCCCCGGATGACTCGGCCATGGCGTTACTTCGGGCCGGCAGCAGTTCGGATGACCGCCAGAAGTGTGTGCAGAAATTGCGAGAGGTTGCCGCGAATTCAAAGAATCAAGGAACCTCGGCGGCTCGAGACCGTTTGCTGTCCCTGAGCGATGAGCAAGTGCGAACGTTGCTGAATCAGATAGATGTTCTCGACAGCCACCCAAATCTCGTCGATGTCATGGAAGACATTGAAGGAGAGCTTATACTGGCAGCGCCGGGTCACACGTCCCGAGCCGCCGAATATCTGGAAGGTTGGTGGTTGGGAGTCGTTGCCAACACATTGCTGGACGCCACGAGCGCTCCGATTCCCGTTCAGCAGATTATTAGGAAAGCGAGTGAGATCGGACGGTCGTTTGGCGAGGATTCCCTGCCTCTCGACGACCCCGACAAGTTGGGCGCGAAAGGCTATTCCAGCGACGACGAAACGGAGCTGTTCGTGCGGCAAATGCGGGTCGTAGGGTTGCCGGAAGGTGTGGTTCGTCGGGGCGCTCAAGACTATTACAGGGCATTCGCGCAGCGGTCCAAGTGGGCAAGAGAGAGGCTTCTGCTCGATACCGAATTGTCCCGATTCGACAAAAAGCTGGAAGATCGATGGGAAAGAAAGCGGGATGAGGAGCTCGCACTAGCAATTATCAGTTCAGAGTCAGACAAGAAGTCTCTTGGTTGCCGATTGTGCCTTTGGGCTGCGCAACAGTCGCTTCCCTTGAGGAATGTTGTCGAAGCATGGATTACAGCCGGGTCCTATCAGGGTTTAGCGGACCGGCTGAAAGTAGGGTGGCATCCTGACTTTAGAGTCATTTTCAAGGGGGACTCAGGTAATGAGCAGCATTGATCCTTGGGGGAAGAGGCCTACGGAGGAAGCAAACCTGTTCAATCCCGCCTTTGTCGGTTCGCTGATATACGAATTTGTAAAAACTTACGAGAAGTCCAAAGCTGAGGGAGTACCGCTTACATATATTCCGCTGGCACTCGCCATTTCGCTGCACCGGCCCACCCGTCTCCGTCTCCCCAGCCGGACGGTAACGTCGCTGTACGAATGGGTGCAGGACAATGAGGACGTTCTGGTCGGGCTTCACAGCCGCGTAACGGGATTACTTCCATACATACGAGAGGCCATACAATTCAGCATGAACAAGAAAACACTTCAAATGGGCCAAGGACACTTTCTCCAGTTAGGGGATGCTAAGGCGCACTTTCCCCGAGACTATCTGAGTGAAGCGACAACGGATGTCGCTGAGGCGATTAAGCGAACACAGTTCTTAGCTCGCTGGTTCGTCAAGTCGGGTTCGGAGCCGTCCATTTTGGCATGCTGGGGTATCAGGCCATGAGTTTCACGATCTCCGCAGTCGTCCTATATGGCCATCGTGGGCAGAAGCGAGTACTTCCGTTTCGAACTCACGGATTGAGTGTCGTTACGGGTAACTCCAAGACCGGGAAGTCGGCGATCATTGATATCGTCGACTATTGCCTTGGTAGAGGCAGCTACAATGTGGCGGAAGGGGAGATACGGCGAAAGGTATTGTGGTTTGGATTGCATTTGTCGAAAGACGGAGATGAGGTCTTCGTGGCACGCGACAATCCCGGTCCCGGCGCGTCTACAGGTTCCCGCGTATACATCCAACGCGGACGAATCGAGAATTATCCGGATGTTGAAGACATAACGAAGAATACAACCGCCACGAGTCTCAGCACCTTTATGACCCAGTACGCCGGAATCGTCGAGAATGTCCACAGGCCTTCCACGGGAACCCGTCCGCCTCTGAGCGCAAACATCAAACACGCAGTTTGGCTGTGCTTTCAGCCGCAAGGGACAGTGGCAACCAAGGATCAATTGTTTCACCGCATGAATGAGCAACATCTCCCGCAAGCTCTCAAGGATACGTTTCCGTTTTTTATCGGTGCAGTGGACGAGGAACATTTCAGACATCTCGCGGAGTTGGATGAACTCACTGCCAAGTTGAGACTATTGGAGGCGCAGGAAGCGAAACGCAGGCAGGCAATCGAGCTTAGTCGTGGCCGCGTGGTGCGTATGGTGAACGAGGGGAAGCGATTGGGATTGATCGCCCAGGAGTATCAGGCGGTTGACGATTCCGTGTTTGAGTTTCTTGCGACCGTCTCGGAGACTCAGGTGGATGCTCCAGCAGTCATACAAGACTTTGGGGAGACCATTCGAAATCTGCGCGACGAGCAATCTACTCTTCAAGGAAGGCTATTCGATTTGAATCAGGACGTCAGAGCGGCGCGCACCTTTCTTTCCTCGCAAACGGATTTCACGAGAGAAGGGGGTGAGCAGGCCGCTCGGCTACGGAGTATTGGGCTGTACTCAGAGTCGGAAGACGGCCATGCAGCCTGTCCGTTGTGCGAAGCTGCATTGGATAGGCCCGTACCGAGTGTGAGGGAAGTGGTCGAATCGCTAGGAAAGGTGGAAGGGCTTCTGGCAGCTGCTCATCGCGAGAGCCCCCACATTCAAGACCACATTAACGGACTAGTCGGTGAGATTGAGCGACTGACGGGGGATTTGCGAGAGGTTCAAAGGGAGTTGGCGAACGCTGTAGCTGAAGACGAAAATGCCCGGTTGGCCCAGAACCAGTTAATTGCCAGGGCCGGGTATTTGGGAAAGCTCGCTGATTTCTTGGACGTTGTGCAGCCGGATGAGGACGCGGACGAGGCCGTGGAAGAAATTGATGAACTAAGGCTGCTGATTGAGAGTGTTCGGCAAAGGCTCAATTCTGATGAGACCATTTCGAGAATGGAGACATTCTTGAACTTCATCAGCCAGAGGATGACGGAGTATTCCAAAGAGTTGGAGCTCGAACATAGTGGAAGTGCCTTGCGCCTTGATATGAAGAGATTGACAGTGGTAGCCGATACGGAAGACGGGCCCATACCGCTCAATCGCATGGGCAGTGGAGAGAACTGGGTTAGTTATCACGTCTTGGCGCATTTGGCGTTGCATTGGTGGTTCCGGAGAAGACATCGTCCAGTACCGGGATTTCTGATACTGGACCAGCCGACACAGGCATACTATCCCCCCGATCGCATTGAGGGCGGCCTTGACCAGATTGAAAAGGATGCGGATAGGAGAGCGGTGCAGGCATTGTTCCGATTGATGTACCAAGCCTGTGAGGACATTCCGGAGCCCTTCCAGCTCATTGTATTAGACCATGCGCATTTGGACGATGACTGGTTTGAAGAGAGTATCGTGGAAGAATGGCGTGGAGAGAACGCGCTGGTCCCGCATGCATGGCCAAGCAGAGCGGATGTGTAAGAGCTTGACCTAAAAGTCCAGCCTTAACGCAATATCTTGCGTTTAGTGCCAGTTTTTGCCCGGCCGCCACTCCGAAGTGCAACGCCGGCCATTTCCGGAGCGAGGGCGGCGCCCGAGCGGAGGTCGGCGGGCCGCGATCGTTTCCTGTCCCCTTGCACCGGTCCGTCCGAAGGACGGTCCGGGTGGGCCTTCGTCAGGGAGGTTGCGCCTTGTGGAATGCTTCGGCCGGGGTCCGGTAACCGAGCGCCTTCCTCGGACGCGCGTTCAGCCGGTCCTGGACCGCCTTCACCTGGGCGTCGGGGACCGTGCGAAAGTCCGTGCCCTTCGGGAAGTACTCCCGCACGAGGCCATTCACGTGCTCGTTCAGGCCGCGCTCCCAGGCGTGGTACGGCGTGGCGAAGAAGAACCCGGCGCCAAGGGCCTGCGCCACCCATGCGTGCCCCGCGAACTCCTTGCCGTTGTCCGCCGTGATGGTGTGGACAAGGGCCTGCAACGGCAGCAGCAGCAGCAGGGCAGCGCCGACCGCGTCCGCGGTCCGTCTTTCAACCCTCTGAAGCAGCGTGTATTTCGACGCACGTTCCACCAGCGACACCAGGGCGCCGCTGTGGCCCTTCCCGACGATCGTGTCCACCTCCCAGTCGCCGGTCCGCTCCTTCGCCTCCACAATCGCCGAACGCTCGGAAATGTCCACACGGTCCGGAATGTGCCCGCGGCCGGCGTGACGGCCGCCCTTCCAGTTCGGCTTCTTGCCGCGGCGGCGGAGAGGAACCGGTAGAGCCCGCCGCCCGCCTTCCGATCGGCACGGACGTGCGTGTAGATCCACTGACGGCCAGCCATCGGGACGCCCTCCTTCCGGAAACGCCCGGCGATCTGCTCGGGGCTCCAGCCCTCCGCCAGCTTGTCCACAACCAGCCTCCACCGCTCCGGCGTCATCTTCCTCGGAACCGACGAGGCCGCCCGACGCCGTGCCGACGCCGTGTGCTGCGCCTGCTTGTGTCGATATCCGCGCCCGCCGCTGTTCCGGCGCACCTCGCGCCAGACCGTCGTCCGGTCCCGGCCCAGCTGTCGGGCAATGGCCAGACCCGAAAGGCCGCTTTTTCTCAGCGCATAAATCTGGCATCTCTCTCCATAGGTCAGGTGGTGGTAGCCTTTTGCCATGACAGTCTCCCTTTTTCGCAACAGGGACTGTCGCCGCCATCTGGCCAAATTGCAACACCTTGTGTCAAAGACACGGATTCCCACCACTTCTGGTGTTGCACTTCACAGTGGAACGGGGGGTTGATAATGGCCGCACTTGAGCAGATCTACCCCGGCACCATGGTTCGGGGTATTGTCCCGGACGCGGCGGTTCAGGTTGTCTCCGTCGACTGGGTCGGGAACCAGGCGATCAATCTGGTCTATCGCGCAACTGACGGCAATGTGGCGGAGACCACGCTTTACCACGAAGACGAGAGTCGCCTTAACGTAGACGCGCAGCGCAGGTCCTGGTCCTTTGACGGGGATGCTGCGTTGCTCCGCCTGGTCACGGAAGCAACCCGGATCGAGCTCGCGCATCATTTTGATCCTTATCTTGCGATCCACACCAGCCGCATCGATCCCCTGCCGCACCAGATCTCCGCCGTCTATGGTGAGATGCTGCCTCGGCAACCGCTCCGTTTCCTGCTTGCCGACGACCCGGGAGCAGGCAAGACGATCATGGCCGGATTGCTGATGAAGGAGTTGATTGCGAGGAGCGACCTGGAAAGATGCCTCGTCGTTGCTCCCGGAAATCTCGTCGAACAGTGGCAGGACGAGCTTGGCGAGAAATTCGCCCTGGAATTCGACATCCTCACCCGGGACATGATCGAGTCGTCCCGGTCCGGCAACCCTTTCGGGGATCGGGACTGGCTCATTGTGCGGCTAGACATGCTCGCCAGGAACGAGGCGTTGCAAGAGAGTCTCCGTCGCGCGCCCGAGTGGGACCTGATCGTCTGTGACGAGGCGCACAGGATGGCAGCCACCTGGTTCGGCAGAGAGATCAAATACACAAAACGGTATCGTACCGGCCAGCTTCTCGGCGGGAAGTGCCGGCACCTGCTTCTTATGACCGCAACGCCCCACAACGGAAAGGAAGCGGATTTCCAGCTTTTCATGGCACTCCTCGACGGGGACCGCTTCGAGGGCCGTTTCCGTGATGGAGTCCATTACGCCGACACCGGGGACATGATGCGGAGGCTGACGAAAGAGGAGTTGCTTCGATTCGATGCACGGCCGCTGTTTCCCGAACGCCGCGCCTACACAGCAAAGTACGAGTTGTCCCCGGAGGAAGCGGCGCTTTATGCCGCCGTCACCGACTATGTGAAAAGCGAAATGAACCGGGTTGCCCGCTTTGCTGAGAGCGATGGCCGCAAACGGAACACGGTGGGTTTTGCGTTGCAGATCCTTCAGCGCCGCCTCGCCTCCTCCCCGGCCGCCATATACCGTTCGCTGAAGCGTCGGCGGGAACGCCTTGAGATTCAACTGGATGAAACGCGTCTCACGGCGGCATTCCGGAAAACCCGGTTCGGTACGATGGCAATGGACGAGGAGACCTGGAACACTCTTGAGGAATTCGGCCAGGACGAGATCGAAACCCTCGAGGACAGGATCGTGGCTGGCTCGACAGCTTCGGAATCAGCCGAGCAGCTCACCATCGAAATCAACACCCTTGAAGCGCTGGAGAAACAGGCGCTCGGTGTGTTGCATGCGGGTCAAGACACGAAATGGTCGCAACTCAACCGAATCCTGGAGGACCCGCTGATGACGGACGGGGAGGGCAACCGTCGCAAGCTCATCATCTTCACCGAACCCAGGGACACGCTGGAATACCTCCTTGAGAAAATCCGGGCACGGCTCGGTAACGCACATGCCGTGGCTGCCATCCATGGCGGGGTCAAGCGCGAAGAGCGCCGCAAGATCGTCGAACGCTTCATGACCGACCGGGATCTGCTCGTGCTTGTTGCCAACGACGCAGCCGGCGAGGGCGTGAATCTCCAGCGCGGCCACCTGATGGTGAATTACGACCTTCCCTGGAATCCGAACCGGATCGAGCAGCGCTTCGGGCGCATCCACAGGATCGGTCAGACGGAGGTCTGCCACCTGTGGAACCTGGTCGCGGCGGACACGCGCGAAGGCGAGGTCTACGCACGGCTCCTGGACAAGCTCGAAGCGGCACGCGAAGCACTCGGGGGTCGGGTGTATGATGTACTCGGCGAGCTCTTCGAGGAGACGGCGCTGAAAGACCTGCTGTTCGAGGCCATCCAATACGGCGAGCAGGATGATGTCAGGGCAAAGCTGTTTGAGAAGGTTGATGGCGCCGCCGATCAACTGCATCTCCTGGAGCTACTGGAACGCAGGGCGCTGACGAACGACACGATGCCGGCCGCCAGGGTGGAGGCGATGCGTCTTGAGATGGAACGTGCGGAAGCCCAGAGGCTCCAGCCCTGTCACATACAGAGTTTCTTCGTCGAGGCTTTCCGGCATCTCGGAGGTCGGATCAGACGGCGTGAGAAGGGCCGCTGGGAGATCACCCATGTACCTGCCGCCATCCGGGAACGGGACCGGCAAACCGGGCGTGGCAACGTCATCCAGAGTAGATACGAGCGGCTCTGCTTCGAGAAAGACCATATCGATCAGCAACCCGTGGCGGCGTTCGTCGCTCCCGGACACCCGTTGCTGGAGGCGGTCATCGGACTCGCACGGGAGAAGTACGGATATCTCATGCGCCAGGGTGGCGTTCTGGTCGATGAAACAGATTCCGGTGATGCATTGTCTGCAGTGGTGTTGCTGGAGCACAGCATCCAGGATGCGAGGGCAACGGCAACAGGGAAGACGCACGTGATTTCGCAAAAGCTGCAGTTCGCTGCCGTTGCGAATGATGGCAGCGTTTCCGATGCCGGAATTGCACCGCATCTCAACCTGCGTCCGGCACGGCCTGACGAAGTCGCACTCGTCGGCGACGCTGCGACCGAGACATGGATGCAGAGCGACTTCGAGCGGAAGGCTACAGAGTTTGCAACGACCGACCTGGCACGAACCCATGTCGCCGACGTGAAAAAACGGCGTTTGCCGGAGATCGAGAAAGTCGAGCGCGAGGTAAAGGCCCGGCTGGGCAAGGAAATCAACTACTGGGATGCGCGCGCATTCGAACTGAAACAACAGGAACGTGCCGGCAAGAAAACCCGGTTGAATTGGCAGAACGCAGCACGACGGGCTGAAGATCTCGCTGAACGGCTGAAGCGGCGCATGGCATTGCTGGAACGGGAGAGGTTCATTTCTTCGATGCCGCCACGCATCCGTGGCGGTTTGCTCGTCATCCCTCGCGGTTTGCTGGACGCGCAGGAGTCGGGGAAAGACGGCACACAAATTGATCCTGGGGGATTCTCCGCAGATCCGGCGGCACGCAGGCAGGTCGAATTTGCAGCCACGGATGCCGTGATGGGAACGGAAAGGGGGCTTGGAAACAAGCCAACCGACGTCTCCGCGCGGAAAGTCGGCTATGACATTGCCTCGTATGATCCAGATGCGGGCCGTCATCGTTTTATCGAGGTCAAGGGCCGCGCGTACGGGGCAGACACCGTGATGATCACCCGCCAGGAGATCATCACATCACTGCATGAACCCGAGAAGTTCATTCTCGCGTTCGTGGAGGTGCGCGACGGGACAGCTGGCGAACCGCGATACGTCCGGGGTGCACTGGATGAGCGCGAACCACGTTTTGACCAGGATGCCATTCAGTTCAATGTGATGCGGTTGCTGGAGCGAGCGGAGGCGCCGAATTGATCGTCGCGACCTATTTTGATGGTGACAATGACAAGGTCCTCGCCGCGCTACAGCACGACGTTTACGGCGACGCATTGATAATAATGGTCAAGGCATGCAATCGGTTTGCGCTATTCGCCAAGGTTTTGCTGAAAGACAAGGAGCACGATAACTGGGGCCAGATCCAGAGATTCGACCATCGTACGCTTCAAATGGCTCACGACCTTCTCGCGGCAGCCTGGCGCTTCGAGAACAACTCCCTTCAGCTGGAACTGCCAATTCCCGGGATGCACGACAACTGCCCTTACGAAGAACGCTGGCTTGCCTGGTTGCGGCGAGAAATGTCTGACTGGATCGACTGTCCTCGAATGGTGCGCTCGGTCCAGTTGATACTGACCAATCAGAATAAACCGATCGGTTATGCCGCGGAAACGCGGCTAAGCATCGGTATCATGAACCGTTTTGAATTGGTTCCCTGGCAAGGAGACCTGCGAGAAGCCCTCTTGAAAGACCTTGAACAGGATAGACTTGCGACTGTCGAAACCAGTCAACCCTTGTCGCCCGATCAAAACAAACAGAAGGTCGCACCATGACTGTCACTCGTCGGAGAAAACTGATCGAGGTCGCCTTGCCGCTTGATGCAATCAACGCTGCATCGGCAAGGGAGAAATCAATCCGGCACGGGCATCCATCGACTTTGCATTTGTGGTGGGCGCGGCGGCCTCTGGCCGCCTGTCGTGCGGTGTTGTTCGCGCAACTGGTCGACGATCCTTCCAGCCATCCGGACAGGTTTCCGACGGAGGAAGCCGTGGACAAGGAACGTGAGCGGCTCTTCGCAATCATCCGGGAACTCGTGAAATGGGAAAACTCCACGGACGAAGGGGTGCTGGAAAGCGCCCGCAAGGAAATCCGCACGAGTTGCGGCGACGAATTGCCTCCGGTCTACGATCCTTTTTCAGGCGGTGGCTCGATTCCCCTGGAAGCACAACGCCTCGGCTTGCCGGCTCATGGCAGCGACCTCAATCCCGTCGCGGTCATGATCGGCAAGGCCATGATCGAAATTCCCCCGAAATTCAAGGATCGGAAGCCTGCATATCCAGGCCCGCATGAGCGAAATCACTATCGCAACGCAGAGGGGCTGGCCGAAGATGTAAAGTTCTATGGCGAACGGATGCGCGAGCAGGCGTTCAAGCGCATTGGTCATCTGTATCCGCAGGTCGACCTTCCAAAGGAAAACAGCGGCGGCAAAGCGACGGTGATCGCATGGATCTGGGCGCGTACAGTACCAAGCCCGGACCCGGCTTTTTCCGGTGTGCATGTTCCGCTAGCCTCGAGTTTTCTCTTGAGTTCGAAAGAGGGCAGGGAAGTCTGGATCGAACCGCTCGTCGACAAATCAGCGAAGACCGTCCGATACAGTATTCGCAAAGGAGGAACGAAGGAGGAGATTGCCAAGGCGAGATTGGGCACGAAAGCAGGACGGGGCGTATTTCAGTGCCTGTTGTCGGGAGCCGTCATCACGGCAAATTATATAAAGGAGAACGGCAACACCGGGAACATGGATAAGGACCTGATTGCGGTTGTTGCCGAGGGAAAGCGAAATCGCATTTACGTTGCTCCGGACAATTTTCACATCTCTACATCAGCGTCACCCGAGTTATATACAATCGCAAAAATGTGCCGTGACACGTTTCTTTCCGCCAACACACCAGCGAAACTCACAGGAGGCACTTGCCACGGATACGGCTTGGACAAATGGGGAAAACTCTTCACCGACCGTCAACTCGTAGCGTTGAACACTTTCAGCGAACTCGTGCACGAGGCACGCACTGAAATCCACCGCGATGCCTTGGAGGCAGGATTCTCCGACGATCCGACGCCGTTGCGTGACGGTGGCACAGGCGCAAAAGCCTACGCCGAAGCCGTAAGTGTGTATCTGGGGTTTATTGTCGACAAGTGCAGCGATTACTGGTCTTCGATATGCAGTTGGCACTCCTCGGGTGAAAAAATACGAAACACGTTCGGGCGCCAAGCTATCCCGATGGTTTGGGATTTTGCCGAAGCGAACCCTTTCAGCACATCAACCGGAAACTGGATGGCAATGTGCGACTGGGTCTGGAAGGTACTTGCCAAGCTGGTGCCAGCGAATGATGGTTTGCTATTGCAATTGGACGCTCAAACTGCCGCGTTGCCTCCAACTGCAGTTATTTCTTCGGACCCTCCCTATTACGACAATGTCGGCTATGCCGATCTCTCTGATTTCTTCTTCTGCTGGATGAAGCCCTTACTTCGATCGGTGTATCCAGATCTATTCGGAGTACTTGCCACACCCAAACAGGAAGAGCTTGTCGCCACACCATACCGTCACGGCGGGAAACGGCAGGCGGAAGCGTTTTTCCTTGAAGGCATGTCCAAGGCCGTCGCCAACATGGCACAGCAACAGTCAGGTGATTATCCAGCCGCAATCTACTACGCCTTCAAACAAACAGAAATCGACAAGGAAGGCGTCAGCTCGACCGGTTGGGCGACCTTTCTTCAAGCGGTAATCAACGCTGGTTATGCCGTGGTCGGAACATGGCCCGTACGTACTGAGCTCGCAAACCGGATGATTGCCAAGGGCACCAATGCGCTTGCCAATTCCGTCGTTCTCGTTTGCCGCAAACGAGATGAAAACGCAGAAACGCTCAGCCGTTCCGAGTTCATTCGCGCGCTCAAGCGAGAACTGCCGCCCGCGCTAGAGGCCTTGCAAAAGGCCAACATTGCACCCGCCGACATGCCGCAGTCGGCGATCGGCCCCGGCATGGGCGTGTTCAGCCGCTGCAAGGAGGTGCAGGAAGCGAACGACAACCCGATGCCGGTCAAGACCGCGCTGCAACTCATCAACCGCGAACTCGACGAATACCTGGGCGGAATCCAGGGCGAGTTTGATCCCGATACGCGTTTTGCCCTCACATGGTTCGAGCAGCATGGTACGGCGGCAGGCGCTTTCGGGACAGCAAACGCCATCGCAACGGCGCGTGGTATTTCGGTGGACAGTGTCAAACACGCCGGGATCGTGGATGCTGCTGCCGGAACAGTCCGAATTCTCGATCGTGATGAACTCGACTCGAGCTGGGAGCCGGAAAAAGACACGCATCTCACCGTCTGGGAATGCAGCCAGCATCTGGTGCGTGCACTCGAACATGACGGGGAAACGGGGGCCGCGATGCTCCTGAAGAAAATCGGACCTGTCCATGCGAACGCGGCCAGGGATCTGGCTTATTGCCTCTACGACATCGCCGCCAACAAGCGGAAGGACGCGAGCGAGGCAGCGTCATGGAACGGCTTGATCGCGGTTTGGCCGGAGTTGACGCGCCAGGCGGCATCGATGCGTGATATGCCCGGTGCCCTGCAGCGCACGCTGGACTTGTGAACGGGAGAAGTTTCGGATGGCAAAGACTACGCGCCAGTACGTTTTTGAGGGCATGGAAGTCCTGCCCGAGGCACTGACTCCGTTTGTCGAGAAACGCCTGGAAAACGCGTTGAAGGGTCACTGGCAGATTCAGGTTGCCGAGACACTCCGGTTGCGCGCCACAAGGGGCAACATTTCCTGGGACCAGGCAGCACTTCTGAATGCAATGAACCGGTACTGGGGCGAGGCTTTCAAGACGGTCCTGGGACGAGCCGAACGCGCGATTGTCAACGAACTGGTCGATGTGCGCAACAAGCTCTCGCACAACGCGGCGTTCACATATGACGACGCAGAGCGGGCCCTCGATTCCATGCGCCGTTTGACGGAAGCGATTGGCGCCGGGGCGGCTTCATCCAGACTCGGAAAGATGCGCGATACGATCCTGCGCACGAAATTCGCCGAACTCCGGCGCAACGAGGAACGCCGCGGAACAAGAGGGCAGGTGATTGCCGTCGAGACGGCAGGCGGGCTCCTGCCCTGGCGCGAGGTTGTGGAACCGCACGAAGACGTCGCCACGGGCGAGTTCCTCCAGGCCGAGTTTGCCGCGGACCTCGGAAAGGTCGACAAGGGTTCGGCGCCCTCGGAATACAGTGACCCACGAGAGTTTTTTGGCCGCACGTACCTGACCGACGGCCTCCGCACACTGCTGGTCGGCGCCGCCAGACGTCTTTCCGGTACCGGCGGCGATCCTGTGGTCGAACTTCAGACCAATTTCGGCGGTGGCAAGACCCACTCCATGCTGGCCCTCTATCACATGGCGGGGGGAACGCCTGTGGAAGATCTGCCCGGACTCGATCAGCTTCTATCCGAGCACGGCGTGACCGTGCCATCGAATGTCAACCGTGCGGTTCTGGTAGGAACACTGCGCGGCCCGCAAGACCCATTCGCATGCGAAGGCGGTCGAGAAATCCGCACCACCTGGGGTGAGATGGCATGGCAGCTGGGAGGCGCAAGGGCCTACGACCGTATAGCCGAGAACGATGGCAAAGGGATTGCGCCCGGCTCGAACATTCTTGAGGAGATCTTTCGGGACTGCGCTCCCAACCTGGTCCTGATCGACGAATGGGTGGCCTATCTCCGCCAGATCTACAAGACGGATGGCCTCCCGTCCGGATCATTCGACGCTAATCTGAGTTTCGTCCAGTCCCTGACCGAGGCAGTAAAGACCAGTCCCGGAACGGTTTTGGTAGCCACATTACCGGCTTCACAGATCGAAGTTGGCGGAGAAGGCGGTGCTGAAGCGCTGGCCCGGCTGAAACAGACATTTTCCAGGGTCGAATCCTCATGGCGGCCCGCGTCGCAGGAGGAGAGCTACGAGATCGTCCGCCGCCGCCTTTTCAAGGATATTCCCGGTGACCGATACCATCACCGCGACAACACGCTAAAGCAGTTCGCCAGGCTCTACCGCGACAATGCGAACGAGTTTCCGCGCGGGTCGGCCGACGAAGACTACCGTCACAAGCTGGAAAAGGCATATCCCATCCATCCGGAACTCTTCGATCAACTCTACACGGGATGGGGCTCGCTGGAACGGTTCCAGCGCACGCGAGGTGTGCTGAGGTTGATGGCACAGGCCGTTCATGAATTGTGGATGAACAACGACCCGTCCGTGATGATCATGCCCGGCAGCATCGCGGTCGGCTCGAGCCGGGTCGAACCGGAGTTGCTGCACTATCTCGACGTGAGCTGGCAATCAATCATCGCCGGTGATGTCGACGGCAACAATTCAATCCCTTACGAGATTGATCGGTCCGCGCCGAACTTAAACCGCCATTCGGCGACGCGGCGGGTCGCCCGCGCAATCTTCATGGGAACCGCTCCAATCCACCAGCAGGAAAACAGGGGGCTTGATGACAAGCAGATAAACCTCGGCGTGGTCCAGCCGGGCGAGCGACCGGCAATCTTCGGCGATGCCCTGCGGCGGCTTGGCAACAAGGCCCGGTTTCTGCACGGCGATCTCGGCCGTTACTGGTATTCGATGTCCGCGAGCCTCAACCGGCTCGCGGCCGACCGGGCCGAACAGGTCGAGGAAGCACTGGTCATCATCGAGATCGACAAGGCACTGGCCCGCTATATTAACGGACAGGGCAACCGCGGCCATTTTGACACTGTCCAGGTTGCTCCCGGAAACTCCGGCGATATTCCCGACGAGTCCGGCGGGGTGCGGGCGGTCGTGCTCGGGATCGAAAAGCCACACAATGGCCGCGCGGGTTCCAACGCGCTTGAGGCGGCCAAGGACATCCTTCTGCACCGGGGAAGCACACCCCGCGTCTATCGCAACATGCTGGTGTTTCTCGCGGCCGAAGCGCGGGAGGTCGGCAATCTCAAGGATTCCATGCGGAGCGTGCTCGCCTGGGAGGGGATCGTCAAGGAAACCGAGCGTCTCAACCTGACCCAGAGCGACAGTGCACTTGCGAAGACCAAGGTCGTCGAGGTGAAAGAGACTCTGAATACCCGTCTGAGGGAGGCGTGGTGCTATCTGCTTTATCCGACCCAGGATAGCGCGGAATCCGACATGGAGTGGATTTCGGGGAAAGTACCGGTTCAGGACGGCGTTCTCGGGCGCGCGAGCAAGCGGTTGGTGGACGAAGAGGCATTGCTTACGGAACTCGGTCCCGGACGACTCGACCGTTATCTTCAGAGATACATATGGAATGGCAGGGATTACCTGTCGCTGAAAGACCTGTGGGAATATGCGAACCGCTATACGTACTTGCCGCGGCTCAAGGACCGTTCAGTATTGATAAGGACCGTTGAGGCCGCCGTGGGAAACCTGCTCCCCGGCCCTTTTGCCTATGCCGAAAGCTATGACCAAACCACAGAAACTTACCGTGAACTAGCCATAGATAGTGCAAGGAGCGTCCGGGTCGTAATCGACCGCGACAGCGTGATTGTCGCACCGAAAATCGCAGAGGCTAAACGTCCGGCCTCGCCAACCTCGACAGGAGGTCAAACCGGCGGTTCAGATACGCTGGCTTCCAAACTTCCGGACAACAATGGTGCTGAAATTCCCGATCAGCCTCCTCCGGAAGAGAAAAAGCCGACGCGTTTCATCGGATCTGTGATGATTTCTGCAGACCGGCCAGCGCGAGATATTCACCAGGTTGTCGAGGGCATAGTCGAGCAACTCACGACGCTCCCGGGGAGCGAGGTGGTCCTGAAACTCGAGATCGACGCCGAAATACCCGAGGGCCTGGATCGGGGAAAGGTCCGGACGCTTGTCGAGAACGCCAATACCCTCGGTTTCCTGGAAAAGACGGTCAGGTGAAGATCGACTTTTCCGGTGGGCATTTGACTCTGAACATTTCGGTACGCCCAAAGGGGACAATGGTCCATGGGTTCCAATTTCCTGTGTGGACGCCCCCTGCAGCGTGAGCAAAATTTTTGACAACTCCTGACATGTGGTCGCCGCAAATACGCTCTGGCGTGGCATTCAGTGAGATCCACTATCAGACGACCTCTCTATCTGGCCCCAAGACAAATCTCGCCCGTTTACAGATTCCTACGTATTTGACGGCGATTCCTGCGACACTTGACGGGCAAGTCGTCCAATTCGGGCAGCCGGTCGTCGAGAAAACAATCCACCAGTGCCGCACAGTACTCCTGTTCTTCGGCGGTCAATTCTCTGCCTTTCGGAATGTTGTGCCAATACTGGAGGCACCTCCGTCAACAAGTGGCCGTCGCGTGCTGAGCGTAGAAA
This sequence comes from Paracoccaceae bacterium, assembly GCA_965242975.1. Taxonomy (GTDB): domain Bacteria; phylum Pseudomonadota; class Alphaproteobacteria; order Rhodobacterales; family Rhodobacteraceae; genus JAPPHA01. Next base: position 4,960,580 of record CBDETS010000007.1, read on the forward strand.
ATGGCGTTCCCTTCGAACGGCGTCTGGCGACCGTCCCAGGTAGGCTGCGCAGGAGCGAGATACTTGGTTAGCCGATGTCGTGCGGCCTCCTTGAGCTGAATGCGGCCCTTACGCTGTGCGTGCCGGACGGCTCTCTCGTCGAGCTCACGATGGAAAAAGTAGTGCCGTATCATTTCATTCTTCAGGGCTGCGAACGTGTACTCGACGTCACCAAGGTCGCGCACATGCAGCCGATCCCAATCGACAAGGTCGGCACCGCAATACCGGCACTTCCCGCGTTCCTTCTCGGTCATCTTCTTCAGCTGTTTGAAGCAATGCAGGTTGCTCTCGCAGTCCGCCGACGTGCACTTGATGTTGAGTTGCGGCGCTATTTGAAACTCGAGCATTCGGGTTTCCTCAATTCAGGGCACGATTGAGCAGAGAGCGATCAATTTCATCTTCGATACGGTAGGGATGCCGCTCAACAAAGATGTCGCGCGCGACGGTCCACGGGTCGTCGTCTTCGCGCTGAAGGTTGGCAGCTGCGCCCCTCCAGTTGAAGCCTTTCCAGGGCAAACGGAAGGCCATGTAGTTCGCAAGCGCGCCGATGCTCACTCCCCGTTTCTTTGCAACTATCCGGATTACACGTTTCAATCGAGGAATCATATTGTTGGCCTGTGCCACGCAATCCTCTGCGAGTTCGTTCGCCCTACCATCGACACGTGCGCTGATTCGCGGTTAAGTGGTGGTCAGAGGCGCATCGATGCTCAGAATCAGGAAGGCAGGCAAGCTGACATCGCGGGAATGACTGGATGTCCAGGCAAAATGCTGAATTCAACATTTTGCCTGCCCGAGGCCGAAGTTTTCTCGAATACCCGTCAATACGCGTCGGAAGGCTTCGGGGCCCTCTTTCCGAAGCCATTGCGGTGACTGGAATCGTCGAGTTTTCCTCCACGAAACCAGGAGACCGATCAGGTCAGTCCAGGCGTCATGGAAGTGAACGACAAGGCGACAATTGAAGAAGGGTTGAACGACATGAAGCCGCTGATTGTGGCATGCGATAGGGGGTGCATTCGGATTTGCCGTCACATCCTACACGGCGAATGGATACAGCATGCGCGGACGATTTGCCTTGTCGGGCGTGGTCGTTCACCCCTCCATCGCGGTCGGCGCATCACGGGTGGTTGATTCCCGATTGCTGGTACCTTGACGCCGAAACGGGCAGCACCGTCTTTCGCAAGACTGTGTTTCGTTTCGGGAAACCGGACCGTAGGCTGACGCGGAAAAATCTTGCACTGCCGAAGGGTCCGGCCGGCCACCAGGCCGACGTCAACCGGGATAACGGCATCGACACCCGGGCGCTCCGGTGCCGCAAGGTCCCCGGCCTTGCCGCTGCATCCGTCCTGCACCCCACCTCAATCCGCTCGTTCATCAACTCTGGGTTCAGCAGGGCCAGCCGGATTGCAGATCGCGGCCGTGAATGGATCGAGTTGCACCGCCGACGTCACGGTATCGTCGCCCATGTCCAGCCAGTCGGTCCGGGTCGCGGCCCCGGCGGCGCTCGCCTGGTCGAGGAGTTGGATGCTCATGGACTCGGCAAGGGTCACGGTTGCAGGCTCAAAACCGCAATTTGCCAGCACCGCGATAGTGCCGCGCTCACCCTTCGCCGCAAGACCGTGAACCCCTTCAGGGAGTGGTGGTGTGCTCACCAGCGGCAAGCTCTGCAGGCGGGCGAGCGCGCGAACGACATGAAATATCGGGAGGGGCTGAAACCTCCCGTCTTCAAACGAACCGAGGCCAAATGGCCCGGCCAGACCGGCGGGCGCGAAAGCCTGGACTCCGGACCGGGCTGCCGCCGCGGCGACACCCGCGGCAAACGCAGCTCCGAACAGGGCCTTGTGACGCGGATCGTTCCTGGCCATTGCGATGCGCTGATCGTTGGGGTTGGGAGCGACCGCCTCGCCGTAGGGATTGTCGCGCATGCCGATGCTGCACAGGCCGAGACGGTAGCCCGGCGCATCGGAAAAAACGCGCGTACTGGCGTAGATGTCCGGAAGAGCCTCGAGTGTCTGGACGACGGACAGGTCGTCCGCAGCATGCACGATGGCGGTGGTACCGTGGGTCACATAGTCGCCCAACCCTGCACTCGGTCGGCATCGGTTCAGTTCAGTGAAGTTGGTCAGCATGCCGACACCGATCTCGGCGCCAGGGAAGGCCCGGCGCGACGCCTCCGCGACATCGGTCGGCGAGTTTCCTGTCGGCCATAGCGCGTCGGGTTGGTAGCTCTTCAGATAGGCTTTCGGCAGCGCCATGATCCTCCGTGGCCGGATACCGGCGGCATCAAGCGCGGCACGCACTTCGCGCAAGTAATCGGCCGGCGACGCCGAGTCCGGCACCACGATCTCGAGATCGATTTCGCCGTCCCGCACCACCGAACCTGCGGCCTCGATCACCCACGCCGGCAGTTCGCCGGAATACTCGGGAATCCTGATCAGGTAACGCCATGCCCCCTCGTCGATCGCCGTTGCGGCGGCCGCGCCCGGCCACCATCCCTCGTCAAGAGCTATCAGGATGTCCGGGGCCGTTCCGGAGACCGTTGCGCTCGTGTCCGGCGGCGTGCCGAGGACGGCCGGCTCACCGGCATCACGCAGTTCGACGGTAATCGATTGGAGGACGGTTTCGCCTGCAGCGATTTCAAAGGGGAACGGGCGTGCCAGCGGCCGGCAGTAGGTCTTGTAGGACGCGTCTGTCCAGTTGCGCTGATCCTCCATTTCGAAGACCTCGCCATCGAAGCTGATCTTGACGAAAACGTGGCCAACCCGGTGCTCGAGTGTCCGAATGTCGAACACCGGTTGGGCTGGAGACACGAGCCGTGGAAACGAGGTCTCCTCGCGACTTCCGTCGCTATGCCCGACGACGGCAGGAGATCCTGCAACGCCCCTGATGGGATGCAGGAGCGTGAAACCAGCCCGATTGGTGCGGATCGTTCGACGGGCCGAGAGCTCCACGGAGGCTTCGACACGTCCGCCGGATTCCGCCCGGTAGGTTACCCGGCAGGCCAGGTCGCCGTCCATGACGGTGAACTGTCGCTCAAACCTCGCCCGCTCTGAATCGGCTTCGAAGGCATCGCTGACATCTCCGGGCGTGCAGGTCTGCCAGCTTTCATCGCGTATCGGGCAGCTTATGCTTCGCACCACCTCGATGCCATCCCACGACAGATCGCGCAACGCGCCGTCGTCGATACGTGCCGTGAGCGGCCCCAGTTCGATCTGCATTGCCTCGGGAACACGTTCCGACGTGCCGACAACGGACAATTCCGTGCTGCGAAGGGTCATGGCAATGGTCCTCTCGTTACCCGCGGCACGGATTTGGGCCGACCGACCGGCCCGGCCTGTTCGTCAACCAATGATCCTGACAACGGCGACCATGCCCGGATCCGCGACTCCGATGGATTGCTCGCCGAACATCCTGGCCCGGCCTGTTCTGTTCCGCTTGCCGGTGAACTCCTCCATCGCGTTTCGGGCGGCCGTTCGCGCAACTTCATGCAGTGCGCCCGCATCGGTCAATCCGGCCGCCGCACGACGGATCGCTTCCAGCGAGTCCAGCGCCGTCTTGTCGCCGAGTTCGCTGCGGCCCCGGGCCTTGAGCGCGGTCAGGACCGAAGCGAGCAGAGGTTCGACGTCAGACGGCTCAACCTCGTTCCTGTCGGCCGTCTCCTTCGTCAGGGTCATGAAGGCGACGGCCAGCAAGGTCCCGAAGCTGGATCCCGAAGCCCGCGCGCACGCCGCCGCACAAACCTTGAACGCATCCGAGGGCGCTGCAAGATTTCCGTCGAGAGCGGTCCGCATCTGTTGCGCACATTTCTCGACAGTGGCCCCCAGGTCGCCGTCCCCAATGCGCCCATCAAGCTCGTTCAGTTCCGGTGCGGCCGCTTCCATCCGATCGGCGCAGCCCAGGAGCCACGATCGCATCTCATCCGCCGCCCAACCCATCAGACAGTCCAGAAGGCGCAATGAGCAGGCGCCTTGAGAAGCTCTTCCAACTCGTCGTCCAGTTTGCAGACGGTGAGCGACGCGCCGGTCATCTCCATGGATGTCGCGTAGCGGCCGACAAGCGGCATGACGACGCTGACACCCAACTCGTCGAACCGGGTGGCCAGGTACCGGTACATGATGAAGAGCTCCTCGTGCGGCGTGGCGCCAAGGCTGTTGACAAGCACCGATATCCTGTCGCCGCTTTCAAGCGGCCTGTCGGCAAGAATGCGGTCGAGCATCTCGGCAGACACCTCATCTGCGGTTTTGATCTTGCCTCGCCAGATGCCGGGCTCACCGTGAATACCCATGCCCATCTCGATCTCGTTTTCCGCGATCTCGAACGTAGGTTTGCCGGCTTCCGGGACCGTGCAAGGCGTCAGCGCAATGCCAATCGAACGACAGGCATCGGCAGCCTTCTGCGCGGTCGTCGTCACCTCGTCCAGCGATGCACCGGCCGACGCCTTCGCGCCCGCGATCTTGAAAGCGTAAATCAGTCCCGCGACGCCGCGGCGTTTTTCGGCTTCGCCTGGTGGAGCACTGGCCACATCGTCGGCCACCAGGACCGTGGTTGTCTCCAGTCCATCCGCTTCCAGCATCTCGCCCGCCATATCGAAATTCATCCGGTCACCGCCATAGTTGCCGTAGAGGCACAGAACCCCGGCGCCGCCGTCAGCCAACTTGATGGCGTCCATGCAATCGGCCACGGCCGGCCCCGCAAATACATTGCCAATTGCGCAGGCATCGAGCAGGCCTTCGCCACAGTAGCCCGTGAACACCGGCAGATGGCCGGAGCCACCTCCGGACACAAGGCCGACCTTGCCTTTCCGGGCTCCTCCGGTGCGATAGACAACGCGCCCACTCTCGCCACCGCGCGAATAGGTTTCCGGATGTGCCAGACAAAGGCCGTCAATCGCTTCATCGGCATAGGTGTTCGGATCATTGAGCAGTTTCTTCACCATGTTTCTCCTGTCTGTTTCCATGCCGGGGAGCTTCGGGCCGGCCACCATGTGAAAGGTCCATGCGGGCCAGCGCCTGGTCTGAAAGGGATCGCCCCGACGCCGGGCACTCCTCCAGACGTCAGGCGCAAAGGCACGGCCCGCGTTCCCATGAGGGGCTTGCGATAGTCCTCCTCAGGCAATCGACGACAGCGCCTTCAGCTTCGCCCGCCAGGCGTCGGTTTTTGTCACTTCGCGATTCACGATGCCCGACGGAAGTCGGTTGCTGAGGAGCGCAAATACGGCCGCGATATCCGCGGCACCGATTCCGGCAAAACACTCGTCGGTCCAGCACAGCGCGTGCGGTGTAACGATCACGTTGTCCAAACCGAAGAGCGGGTCGTCCGCGGAAGCGGGTTCTTCGGCGAACACATCCAGTCCGGCGCCTGCGATCATGCCATCCTTCAGTGCCTTCACGAGAGCCGCCTGGTCGACGATCGGCCCGCGGGCCGTGTTGATCAGATAGGCAGACGGCTTCATGAGACCGAGGCGCGCGGCATTGACGAAGTGACGGGTTTCATCCGTCAGAGGGCAGTTGACGCACAGGAAATCGGACCGGCGGAACAACTCTTCCGCCGTCACGATTTCGACACCGAGCGACCTGGCGACCTCTTCATCCGCGAAAGGATCACAGGCCGCGAATTGCATGTCGAAGGGTCGCGCCAAACGGAACATCTCTGTGCCGATGTTACCCATTCCGAGCGACCCGAGCGCCTTTCCGACCAGACCCTCGCCCATATGCGCTCCGCGCTGCGCCCAACCGTCCGGGCCCTGCCGTGTCAGGCGGTCCTTCACCATGAGACGGCCCGCCAGTGCCAGGATCAGGGTCATGATGGCGACTGCCACCGGCCTCCGTACACCATCGGGCGTGATGACAACGGCAACGCCTCTTGCGGTGCAGGCATCGACATCGACGGTGTCGTAGCCGACCCCGAACCGCGCCACCAGCGCAAGCCGGCCGTCAGCCGGGATGCTGTCCGCGTCAAAACGTGCCGACAGGAGGATCAGCGCGTCATAACCCTCCATGTCGGCGGCATCGATCCGCCCGCCGTGCTCCGGAATGTACGACCACTCGACACGCGGATCGTCCAGAGGCGACAGATCGAAGGAGGGAAAGGCAGGCGACCCGTCCGACGTCTGGAAGTCCCGACTGATCGCGACGCGGCATTTGTTCAAGACGTCCCTCCCCCGGCGACCGGCGCATCGCCGATCGCGCCACGGATGCCGTCGAATCCATCCCGCAGGGCCTTCTGCAGGAGCCAGGTGTCACCGAGGTAGCAGATGAAATCGACGCCCTCGCCGTAAACGCGGGCCGCCTCTTCCGGCGACCCGATCAGCCGGCCGACGCTCTTCGAGTGCCGGCGCGCCGCGGCCATGACGGTCGCCACCGCATCCTTGAACCGGGCGGCGTCGTAATCGCCAGGAATGCCGAGTGAAACGCTGAGATCGGTATGGCCGATCCATAGACAGTCGACCCCGTCGATGGCAGCGATCGCGTCAGCGTTCCTGATCCCTTCTGCGGTTTCAATCAACGGAGTGAAAGATGTGCGGGCGTTGCCGGCCTCAAGCGCGTCGGCGGGCGCGAGAGCGTTGTAGTCGTCATGAGCAATCCCGAAGGCGCAGCCCCGCTTGCCCTCGGGGGCGTACTTGATCGCGTCGAGGCAGGCACGCGCCTGCTCGACCGTGGAGAGCATGGGCGGGATGACGCCTTGCGCCCCGATGTCACACAACCTGGCCAGGTGATGGGCCGCCTGGGAAGGTGGGCGCGTCACGGTAGCGATTCCGACATCGTGAAGCTGACCGAGCACATCCCTGACGGTCTCGAACGAAAACCCGCTGTGTTCCATGTCGACGAACGCAAACTGGCATCCCGCGGATTTGAGAATTCGCCCAATCCCGGGCGAAGCGAACTGGCCGACATATGTACCGACCTTGAGTTCCCTGCTTTCAGTCATCTGGCGGAATGATGCCATTGCTTTTCCTCTTCTTTCCGGCGGAACGACGCTGGGCCGACCGCCCGACCGCCGTCAGTACGAAAAATGACGCACGATCCATGGCGACCTACAACGCGATGCTCGCACCAGTTGCGGGAGCCTCGTGGGCGCCAAACCCGGCGACCACGTGTGTGCCGTCGATGAAGAATGTCCCGAACACGCGAGACTGGGCCGGCCTCACCATCTCCATGCCGACATGGACGACCTCCCTCGGCGCCAATGGCGCGGGAAAAGTGCTCCGGCCCGATGCCCCGCAGGTGGTTTCCTTCCTGAAGGCCCGTCCTGGTTTCGTTGGAGACATCAAGCGGAAGCGCGGTGCCGCCGGATAGCCACAGCTGCGACGGCCTTCCCTTGGTCATTCGCCATCACAAACAAGCGCCAACTCGCTCACCGACTTGGACTTGACGAGGTGGGCGCTTTGCCTATCGAAAGCCTGGTAGTGATCTGTCTCCAGGTGATCCTGGAATGCGCGTCGATCATCGTAAATCTCGTAGAGCACGACGCGTTCGCTGTCGCCATACGGCACTAAAACGTCGAACTGCCGACAGCCGGTTTCGAGTGACCGCGACCGGCGAGCGTTCTCATCGACCAGCGCTCGGAACGCGCCGAGCGACTCCGCGGAAGCGAGGTCGAATTCCACGATCACGGCAAACCGGCCTGTCATTTGCCGTCGTCTTCTGCCTGGCCGTAGCGAAGATTGATCTCGCGCAGGTGTTCGTCCATGGCCTGCCAGGCCTGCTCCGGTTGGTGTGCGGCGATGGCGTCGAAGATCTTCTGGTGCGCCGCTAACGCACCCTCTGCGACCCCCTCAACCCTGAGCGACACGTGACGTTGCTTCGACAGCCATTCGGACATGGCCTCATGAAGCGCGCCGAACACCGGGTTACCGCCAATCTCCGCCAGGACTCGGTGGAATTCGACGTCCGTGCGCTCGAATGCCGCCATGTCGCCGAGTGACCGGCGGTTCGCTTCCAGGGCCTTGGCGAGCCCGGCGATGTCGTTCGGCGTCGCGTGTTCCGCGGCGCGGCGTGCAATGCCGGCCTCAAAGAGCTGCCGCGCATCCTGGAGTGCGCTTTCGCCTTCCCTGGTTGCCAAAAACGCTCGGGCGGAGCCCGACAACAGTTCGAGGATGGTGTCGGTCGTCGGGCGTGAAACAACATGGCGCCCAATGCTGGACATCGTGATGAGTCCGCTTCGTTGAAGGAGAAGAAGCGCCTCCCGTATCGCGGGCCGGCCAACGTTGAACGCTTCCATCAGTTCGCGCTCGGGCGGCAGGGTCGTACCCACCTCCAGCGCGCCCGAAACGATCCGACTTTCGATCTGCTCGGCCACGTCTTCGTGGATTTTCCGCCGCTTTATGCTGTTGAACTCCATGCCCGGTCTCATTCACTTCTTTTCGGTGCCGCGTTGGAAACGGACAGACTCAGCTCCCGCAGACGGACGCGCTGGGCGTCAAGGAACATGGCCGCCAGAATGATGGTGCCCTGGATGACCTTCACCCAGAACACCGAGACGTGCATGAGATTGAGACCGCGATCTATGGTCGACAGCAGCAAGACGCCGCCCAGGGCGCCCAGCATCGTCCCGCGGCCGCCTTGCAGACTGACACCGCCAATCACCGCGCCCGCAAACACGGTAAAGATAAAACCCTCGCCGAGATTGGCTTGAATCGAGACAACCCTTCCCGCCAGCATCCAACCCGCAAGGGCGGCCAGCAAACCGCTGATCATGTAGACTTGCCGTATTCGACGCTCGACATTGATGCCCAGAGCCTCGGCAGCCTTCCGGTTGCCACCGATCGCGTAGAGTTCGCGGCCGAACTTTTGGTGTTGCAAGACAAAGTGGCCAATCAGGAATACGAGCGCCGTTGTGATGACCGCCACAGTTATTGTTCCGATCCCGGGAATAGAGAATGCCTTCTTGTGACCCAGCCAATAGAATACATCCGCATCCGGGTTTCCGAAGCCGTTGACCGGAGCTCCTTCGGAAAACGCCAGCATAAGCCCCCTGACGATCAGGAGTACGGCCAGGGTCACGATGAAATTGTGCATCCGCCCAAGGGTTATGAGGCATCCGATGCCGTATCCAATTGCCGCGCCTGTCGCGAGAACTGTGGCAATCGAAAGAAACGGATTGACGAATATCCCCCCGCCGAACGTTGGCGCGCCGGCGGGAACGATCAACCAAAGACCCATCAGTGCGGAAAGGCCCAGGGTCGACTCTGTCGACAGATCGAAGTTGCCGCTTATCAGCACAAACGTCTGACCAACAACCAGAACTCCCAGGACGGCGGCGGCAGTCAGGATGTTCGAAATATTGCGCTCTGTAAGAAAGTGCTCCGATTGAAACACGAAGAACGTGAAGACCACGACCAGGATGATCCAGATCATATTATCGATCAACGACAACATGCCTTTGTCAGAAGGCATTCACATGCTCCAATAAGTCGGCCGCAAACACAGGTGGCAAGTCGTGCTCGATTCAGTCATTCAAGCGCCCTCAAGAGATCCTGTGATCAAACCGGTGACCTCTTCAGGATTTGTATTCCCGATCGGTTTGTCTGCGATTTTCCTTCCGCGCCGCAACACTGTGACGCGATCGCATACCTCGAATACGTCCCCCATCCGGTGACTGACCAGAATCACCGCGTGACCGGTGTCTCGCAGCTGTCCAATTCGTGCCAGCACCTCCGCGACCTGCCGCACCGAAATCGCCGCCGTGGGTTCGTCGAGCAATACCAGCTTGGGATTGGAGAGACGTGTTCGCGCCAACGCCACGGCCTGACGCTGGCCACCGGACATCAACTCGACCAGATCTCTCGGCCGGGTCTCAGATCTGAGTTCGCTGAACAACTCGGCGGTACGCTCGGCCATGGCCGCGTGTTTGAGCCTTGAAAAGAGTCCGAACCCGGATTGAACTTCCCGCCCCAGAAAGACGTTGGCTGCCGCGCTCAAGTTGTCGCACAGAGCGAGATCCTGGTAGACGATTTCAATGCCAAGCTTTCGCGCATGCAGCGGATTGGCAAACTCGGCCCTCGCGCCGCCAAACAGAATTTCACCTGAGGACGGCCGCAGATTGCCTGCGATGATCTTCACAAGCGTTGATTTGCCCGCGCCGTTGTCGCCCATCAGGCCAACGGCCTCGCCGGCCTCGATACTGAAGTCGACACCTTGGAGCGCATTGATCGCCCCAAAGTTCTTGACGATACCCTTCAACTGCAGAAGACTCATGCTTCTACACGTCCCGTGCTATTCGTTCCGGTTCGTAGGCGCCTTGGTTTCGTCACGCATCCGGGTCTCGCGAGATCCCTGAATGACCCCCGCCCTGAGGTTCGAATGCCTGTGTGGCCTGGCGAAGTCCGGGGAGCACGTTGTGACTCGCGCCCCCCAAACCTTGGTTCTTCACGTGCGCGGCAAGGCTACCTACTGATTCCCCCAGAGGCCAGGAACATCCACGTTGTCGCGGGTGATGGAGGTGGTGCTCAGGTAGAGCACCATTCCGATTTCGGTCATTTCCAGACGACCGGGAGACCAAAGCGCGCCTTCCTGTTCCACTTCGCCCGGCTCAATGGCCTCACCGTTGAACTTCTTCTCCATGAAGTCGGCGACCAGCGTGCCAAAGTCCGGAATCGGCTGTCCTGACGTCTGATCGGTGGCACCGGCACGGATCAAGTCCAGGTTGTCACTGCAGCCATCGATACCTCCGATGAAGATATGATCATCTTCGCCTGCAGGGACGAACTGTCCGATCTCCTTCAGGGTCTGCACGGTTCCGGCCGCATAGACGCAGTCAGAGTGCATGTAGATGCCATCGATCGGCTGGGCGGATGCGACGTCACGGACGATTTCGACGCCCTTGGCCGCGTCCCAGTCGCCCGGTTTGATGATGAGTTCGATGTCGGGATACTGGTTGATCACGTCATCAAAACCTGCGCCTCTCAGTTGCGCTACGTTCTGCGCAAGATTGCCCGTAATCTCCAGAACAGTACCCTTCGGTGCGCCATATTTCTCGGTCAGGTGGGCGACCATTGCCTCGCCGGCCTGCTTTCCACCGAGGTAGTTGTCCGACAGAACCACCATGTCGATCTCGCAGCCTGCCGGCGCGCGGTCGATCGTATAAAACGGGATTCCCGCCTCTCTGGCGGCAGCGACCGCGACGCAGATGCCAGCACTGTCGTCTGGTACTGCAACAATAGCAGCCACGCCTTGCGTGATGAAGTCGTTGACGTCGTTGATCTGCTTTTGAGCATCTCCGCCTGATGTTACGGAGATCACTTTCCAGCCACGCTGCTCAGCGCCGACAACGAACCCTCCCTGAATCTGTGCCTGCGCCCCGTCCAGCGAAGGTGCCGCATAGCCGATGATCGTCTCGGCCTGGGCCGATGACGCGCTGCCAATCGCAAACCCGAGCAGACATACCGAAAGCTTCAAACTCGTTCGCATTCTTCATTCCTCCTTGTGCGTCTCGAATGGTGGCGCATCCCTGTGCGCCAATCAGGGAGGACAGAAGCGCACTGGTAGTGGTCTGTCAACATGATTATATATATTGTCATACAATCTGTCATATGTGGATCGATCCATGACTCGTATCGGACTGATTGGCTGCGGATTCTACGCTCAGAATCATCTGAACGCTTGGGCCGACCTGAAGGAGAAGGGGGCAGAACTTGTCGCCGTGTGCGACATCGATTCGGAAAAGGCCGAAGCGGCAGGGAAAAAATTCGGAGCTCCGTTCTATACTGACGTTGACGAGATGCTTGATGTTGGTGGCATCGATCTGCTGGATGTCGTGACCCAGATGGACAGCCACGGGATCCTCTCTGCCAAGGCTGCGGAGAGGAAGGTCGCCACGATCCTTCAGAAACCGCTCGCTCCCAACATTGATGAGGCTATTGCGATTGTCGAATACGCCGAGCGGAAAGGGGTCTGGCTTGCGGTGCACGAAAATTTTCGGTTCGGGACGGGAATGCGTCGCATCAAGGCGGTGATCGAGTCGGGCGCCATCGGCGAACCCAACTGGGCCCGGATCAGCTTTCGCACCGGCTATGATGTATATGGCGGTCAACCCTATCTGGCGCAGGTAGATCGGCTGGCGATTCTCGATTCCGGCATTCATGTGCTGGATCTGGCGCGTTTCTTTCTCGGTGAAGTTGAGCGGATCTCGTGTGAGACGCAGCAGCGAAACCCATCCGTCAAGGCCGAAGACACCGCCACCATGATGTTGAGGCATGTTTCCGGCGCGGTTTCGGTCGTTGAGACAACGTACGGGTCGCGCCGCATGCCTGATCCGTTTCCCGAGACACTGGTAGAGATCGAGGCATCGCGAGGTGCTGTGGTTCTCGTGCGTGGCCAAACCATGACTGTGACATCGGACGGCAAGGCGCAGAGCGAGCACGTTGGTTCACCACTGCTGCCATGGACAAGCCATCCGTGGCATGTGTCGCAGGAGGCGGTCCTCCACACGAACGCCCATATGCTCGAAGCATTCCGCTCCGGATCGGAGGCGGCGACATCCGGGGCAGACAACCTGAAAACCTTTGCGCTGGTCGAAGCGGCCTACCGCGCCGCACGGATACATAGGTCGGTGCGACCCGAAAGATGACGATCCACAATAAGAGACAATAGGGTGCCAGGACATGGCTCGAAATCTGTTCGATTCCAGCGGCAAGACGGCTCTGGTGGCAGGCTCGTCGCGCGCCTTGGGCCGTGGGAAAGCGCGAGGTCTGGTTGATGCCGGCGCCCTCGTCGTCCTCGACGGCGTCAACGAATACGGTCTCACGAACACCGCCAGCCAGTTCGGGCACGACAGCCACGAGGTTCTGACTACGTGATTTGACGTTACCGATGAGTTGGTAGTGGTGACGTCATTCGATGCTCTGGAGCGCGATGGCTTTCCTATCGATATCCTCGTGAAAGACGCTGGTGTGAAACCTTCGCCAGTCCCTTGTTGAGTTCCAGACATCGGATTGGCAGCGTGTTCTCGACATAAACCTGACAATTGCGTTGTCACAGGACGGGAAGCCTCAAACTCCACTTCGCGTAGCCCGGCGGCGGTTTCGAACAGGTCGGAATGGTCAGGCCGGCCTCGCCACCGCCGTCACGAAGGTGCTTCTTCCGGCTCACCTGAACCGTGCGTTCCAAAGCCACCCCCGACCCCTCCACACGCACTACTTGCGTACCCTCTCTATTGTCGCGGTCCCGGTCTCGAGAACTTCGGCGGTCTTCGCGTCGTTGAGGCCGCTGTCAGGGTGGCTTTCGTCAACCAGAAGAAGAATGTGCGTCCGGCGGTGGCGCTCCTTGGAGCCCTTGCCGCTGCCCAGTATCTCATTCAAACGCAATGGGAACCAAATGCTTGCATTCATACTGCTCAAGCCGGGTCTTGCAGGTTATTCTGCCTGTCGGATTGATTGCCCGGAGCCCTTGGGTACTCCCGCTATCAGCACTGCATCTGCAGCTGAACACCGTCCGCTACTGCCGCCGGCCTGCGCGAAATCTTGATTGATCGTCATTGTTGCAGACAATATACGCTGCCAGGCTGACCGGGAAACCACCTCAGGCTACAATCGAGACACCATCATTCCATGCTGTCAGGATACTGGAGGCAGGGGAGGACCAAAGACCATGACGACACGGACCAGACGCGAGGAGACACGCCAGGCCACCTATCAGGATGTGCTCGACGCGCCTCCTCACAAGGTCGCCGAGGTGATCGCCGGAACTCTCCATACTCACCCAAGGCCGGCAACCCGCCATGCCTGGGCGAGTTCCGGAATGGGCGCCAAGATCAATCCTCCATTCAACTATGGCGATGGCGGTCCCGGCGGCTGGTGGATCATCAACGAGCCCGAGCTTCACTTGGGCGAAGATATCGTAGTGCCGGATCTCGCTGGCTGGCGGCGCGAGACGATGCCCGAATATCCGGACGCGGCCTGTTTCACGGTCGCACCGGACTGGGTCTGCGAAGTGCTCTCGCCGTCCACGCGCCAGCTGATCGTGACCAAAAAGCGGGATCTCTGCGCCCGCGAGCGCGTCCGCCACCTCTGGTTCGTCGACCCCGATGCGCGGATGCTCGAGGCCTTCGAATTGCGCGAGGGGCACTGGCTGCTTCTGGCGACGCTCGTCGATGACGCGCCGGTTTCGCTTCCTCCCTTCGACGCCATCACATTCCCTCTCGATGCCCTCTGGCCCGATGTGATCGCAGGCGCTGAAAACGAGGATGTCGGATGACATTCGATCATTCTTCGCCTGATACGAATCATTCCTGAGGATTGCCATGAACGGAGACAGGGAACTGAGGGCAAAGCTTGCCAAGCTGGAGGCGCTGTTCCGGCGAGCCGGTAGTCTGGGCGAGAAGTCGGCTGCCGGTGCCGCGATCGAACGGCTGCAGGGGCGTTTGGCAGGAGCCGGCAGGAAACGAGAACCCGAGGTCGAACTCAAGTATTCGTTTCCCGACATGTGGTGTGTCAATCTGTTCTGCGCAGTGTGTCGCAAGCATGGCGTGCGGCCTTTCCGGTACAAGCGACAGCGCCACACGACCGTCATGGTGCGGGTTCGCGAACGGGAGTTCGACCAGGTGGTGTGGCCGGAGTATTATCAACTTCAGTCCGAATTGAACGCATACTTCAACGACGTGACCGACCACCTGATCTCGCGCGCCATGGGATCGGGAGGCAGGAGTACACTCGACCTGAGATAGAAGGAGTGGCGGAGCGATGAGCGACGACCGAACGAATGACAGGATTGATGAAGCGGTCCTGGCATTGCTCTATCTCAACATCTGCGAGCGTCCTCGCTTCGGCGGCGCGCGTGCATGGAAGTCCCTCGACTGGGACGCCTTGGACAGGCTTTACGACAAGGACCTCATCTCAGATCCGGCGAGAAAGGCGAAGTCGGTCTACCTGACCGACGAGGGACTTGCACGGGCCGAAGCGGCCTGCCAACGACTGTTCGAGGACGACAGTTGAGCTGACTACTCTGGCCCGGAAGACGAACCTGCGCGGCGGCGAAGGCCGGGACCCGAAGACGAAACGCGCCGGTTCATCGACCTCGGCGTCTCCCGTAATGCGAGTGCCAGGATTGCGGGTGTGTCCCGATCAACCGTCAATGAATTCACGGTTGCCCCTGGAATCGGCCAGACGTTGACCTCAAGAAGGTGGACACGGGCAGTTTCTCTGACCCAATCTGACCGACAGACAGATCACATCTTCGGAACCGACGCCGCCGGCACCCATTTGCTTTTGCGAAAGGGCCGACGCTACGCGGGGTTGGTCGCTGACGAGGACACTCGAAAGGTGAGTCTCTGTCTTGGTCACTCAGGCCATGCGACCACCGAAACGTACGTTCAAGTTCGTCACGCCCAATGGCTGGATATCGTTGAAGCCAACGCACCGCCGTCCATCAGGCCTGGGAACTTTCATGGTGCCAGGGACAGCTCGATTGAGCTTATCCGCGGCACGTGAGCTTCGCATTTGTTGCCGGGACAAAGTTCAGGACAGTCCGTCTCGCCAAGGGGCCGTCGCACGTAGCGTGGCATGACAGGGTTGTCGACATGAACCATGGCCCGTTCAGCCGTCGGATGAGTCCCGCAGGAAATGTCCGATGGCGTTGGCATAGTAGCGCAACATGTCCCGTTCATCGCCATTCGTGCGGTAAAGCCCCTCCGACTCGGTCACAAAGTGCCGGAGTACCAGCATGCGTGTGCCGACAGTAACGGCGTAGTCGCGATCGGCCCGCGGGATGTGCACGTAGGCGCCTCGCTGCTCCAACCTGTCAATCAGCATCTGCGTCCGCCTCTTGATCTCCAGAAGGTCGAGCGCGTCGTTCCCCGAATCAACAAACACCGACGCAACCAGAGATACAGGCAACACCGGGATCGCTGCCGCAACGGCTTGCAGCAGCTCGCCGCCGAGTCGTTCCACGGCTGCGTGGCGGGCTTCCGGTTCCAGCGCGCGAAAATCGATCTCCCGGTCTTTCGTGTATTCGCGCATGGAGATCGGGGTGGCGAAGTTCACGCAGGCATAGCCGAAACGGTACCAGCGCCGGCGAATAATGAGGCTCACGTTGTGGGCAGCGAAGCGGAGCGCGGTGCCCAGCACCCGCAACCGGCCGCGCCCGGGTTCGCCGGGGAGAGGCTGGCGCACCAGCATGCGGTCTTCGAGCACGCGGTCGTAGTTGATTCCCACCGGCACGAAGACGACATCGCGAGCGCCCTCCGGATCGAAGGAGGAGACCATGTAGCTGATCAGGCCGACCTTGAGCTTGCGCAGGCGGCCGTCCCTGCTGAGGCTGCCTTCGGGATAGACGGCCTGGACCACGCCGCCGGCAGTGGCCGCCTGCACGTAACGCGCAAGCACCTGGCGGTAGAGACGGCTGCCGGAGCCGCGGCGGACGAAGTAGGCGCCAAGCGAGCGCACCAGCGTCCTGAGCGGCCAGACCTGCGCCCACTCGCCGACGGCGTAACTCAGGGCAGAGCGATGCACCGCCATGTAGGCGACGATCACATAGTCCATGTTGCTGCGGTGGTTCATCACGAAGATGACGCTGGCGCCGGGTTCGATGCGGGCAAGCGCCCTGTCGTCGGAAAATCCCAACCGCACGCGGTAAAGGAGCTGCACGGCGCGCCGCGCGATGAAATAGCCGATGCGGAAATAAACCCAGGCGTTGAAGGACGGCACGATCTCGCGGGTGTAGCGATGCACCTGCCGGTTCAACACCTCGCGCGGAGTCCCGGCGGCCTCGGCCTCGGCTTCGATCGCTTCCATGATCTGCGGATCGTGTCTGAGTCGGTCGATGAGCACGCGGCGCCGGGTCTGCTGGAACGCCGGGATTTGCAGTTCCAGCCGTTCATTGACCTCCTCGATCATGCGGTTGAGGCGGTGGCGCAGGAACCAGCGTGCCCCGGGCATCAGGATCCGGTCCAGCATTGCCAAAATCGCGAGAGCACTGACCACGGCGAAAACCCAAAACGGTAGCGTGACTGAGCCGGTCATGCCCGGCTCCCGTGGGCAAGTTTTGCGAATACGGCGGTGCAGGGCAGATCGTCGGCTCCCTTCCGAAGATGTCTCTTTGGGAATGGGCGCAGAGAAGATGCGCAGTGATCCGGAGCGTCGTGAGGATCTCCGGAGCAGAAGTGTGTCGGAGTCGTGTGAACCATCGTCACGGTGCCTTTTGTATTCGGTGAAACGGCAAATGGTCCAAACATGTCCAACCCGCATAGCACACCACGAGAAAAGTGTGCATAGGGTCCGGCTTGTGACAACGGTGAATGAAAACGTGTCGGCCGGAATGTGAAACTCTGCCGGTATGTCCAGGGGAATTCCTCTGGCCCTTGGCATTCAACGATCGGAATGTCCTCACTGTTCACGAAATTCTGGAACGCGATGGGGTTGTCAGGGCTGACGCCAGGCCTGTTTGTGGCCAGAGCCTGAAAGACAGCGGTTTGTCACGAGCTGACAGGCGACGCTATGTTCCTCCGCGGTCAAGGAAAAGTCCTCGCCTTCGTCTCCACGCTCGTCCCCCAGGGAAGCAACCGCATCCTCGCATTCTTTCAATGCCGCATTGTCTGCACGCGTAACCGCACGACGAGCCAGTTCGACTTCCGGAATTTGGCGTACGTCATGAACTCCGGCCATATCGGCGAGCCCGGTTTCTGCGGCGAACGTTGCGCGCTGCGGAGAAGGAATGGGCAGGCCGTCGGCTTCAAGTCGTTTGATCGCTTCGCGAACCGGCACGACACCGATCCAGACTTACTCTGCCCGGGACCTTGCCAGAACGCGTGACCCTGCCGGAATCGTTCCGTCGAGGAGGCCGCTGCGTATCTGTTTCGTCACCGCCTCTCCGGCACTGGTGTGCAGTCTTTCGGAAATATCGGGCAACTCGGATCTTCCATTTCCTCACTCCGTTCAGATGTCCGGTTAGCCTCGTTCCGGTCACTCCAGTCACTGTAATTTGAACCATGATTTGGGTGAACCGACTGGAAACTTGTCGTGGGCCATTTCCGGATGTCGGCAGCAGGTACGGCCAGAAGCTTGGCGGCAGCAAATTGGATCCAGTTCCGCCGTCGTGGATCTGACATCCCGGTCCCGTCATCCGGATTGCACGAAACAGCAAGAATGCGAACCGGCAGTCGCTCGCGTCCGGAGTAGCGTGCGAATAACCAGGCCGGACCCGGATGCTGTGGAGGATTTAGCCACCAACGCAGAGCGGTTCCCGGTTCGGAAGCGCTGTATGACAGATGTCCCGCAGTTCACTGAGTGCGCCCACCAAACCTGCCGCCAATTTATTCCTGATTGTCGCGCTGCACCTGTTTGTTGCGTCCGAAACCCTGCCCCTGCGCATTCTGATCAGGGCATCTTCGTGTCCCATACTCTTGTGGGCTGGCTTCTGAAGCGGCAGGATTACACGCTTTAGGGCAATGTAAGACCCGCGAGGGCACGGACCATCTGGACCGGAATGCACAGTTCCAACACGTCAACGAGCAAGAAGCACCCAATCAGGGCATTTGCCACGGCTTGGAACGAAACGCGACACACCGTTCTTTTGAATAATGACACGGGAAGGCGCTCCACAAGGAGGCTCGGTGATTCGACCTTTACCGGTTGCAGAAGCGTAGCTACAATGAGGCTACAACGAAGGGAGCAACATCATGAAAGGTGACGCGGTGGTGCGCGCGCGCATCGATTCGGCCACAAAGGAACGAGCGGCGGCGGCTCTGGCTGCGATGGGACTCTCGGTTTCCGACGCAATCCGGCTTCTGATGCTGCGGGTCGCGGACGAACAGCGCCTGCCGTTCGACGTGAAGGTTCCGAATTCGGTGACGATCGAGGCAATGAAGGAACTGGATGCGGGCGAAGGGCGGCGGTTCGAAACTCCCGAGGAACTCTTTTCCGATCTGGACATCTGAACGTGCTGACGCTTGTTCGATCGTCCCGCTTTCGCAGAGATGTGAAACGGGTCAAACGGCGCGGCAAGGACATGGTGAAACTGCGTACGGTACTGACGATGCTTGCGCGGCAAGCTGCACTGCCCCCGGAATACCGCGATCACGCACTGCGCGGCGACTGGATCGGATTCCGCGACCTCCACATTGAACCGGACTGGTTGCTACTCTACCGCATTGAAGGCAACGAGGTACAGCTTGCGCGGACAGGCACGCACTCGGACCTGTTCGGAAAATAGGACTCGTTGTGAAACAGGTGAATCGTTTTGTCGCTGAGGGATTCCCCCCGGTATCGGAGTGTGACTCACTCGAGGCAAGGATACGATCAAGGGCATCCGGCGCCGGTTCGAGGCCCTCTCTGGAAGCTCTGTGAAACCTGCCATCATGCGCTCCGCCGGGGAGGCCGGGTCGTCGGTCTCATCGCCAATGTCCGCGACCCGCGTGAAGGGCAGGTATCCTGGAAGCGCTATAGCATCGAGAAGCGGTATCCCGGGATCCGCCGCGACGGAGGAGTCATCAAGGTGCGGACACCAACCATGACGGCAATACTTTTGAGTTCGAGAACTACTACCACGCCCCGGAGACCTATCGCATGGCCTTCAAAGACGCTGGGTTCGCCGACTTCCGATGGGTTGAATTCTCGCTGAGCCTAACCGAGAGAAGAAACCCGATTCGGGACGACAACAAGAACAGACTGCTCGACGATGCCTTTTGGGCGTCCCGAAACCCGCGCTGATCTGGGTGCCGCACCGCCATGTTGTCCTGACACCTTCTCGCAATCCCCCTTCGCTGTGCCTGTAGAATCGCGTTGATGAATGATTTTGAGGTCAACATTTTCAACGCGATTCTACACATCTGCCCGACCCGGTGCTCCGGACGCTGAGGAAGTACTGGAAAGACACTTGGCCGCAGCCCAGGACCTGGCTGTTCTACGGCAAAAGCCCGGACAAACCGATCACCACTGACAGTCTGCGCACGGCCTTCAACAGGAGCCGCGACCGAGCCGGGCTCGATCGCGGCATCACCTTCCACTGCCTGCGTCATTATCTCGGGTAAATTCTGGTTGTCGTTGTTTTTTCGTTAAAATTCAGACGCCAACACGACATAATCCGAACTCCAATCATCACCCTTCAAAGAGGAAAGGAGTTCAAAATGAAGCAAATCACCGGCAATCAGCGTGTTCGTCCACACTGGCGCGAAGGTCCCCTTTCGGCTTGGCTCGATGCGTTCGCTGATTGGGTGAACGCGCAGGGCTACGCCCCGTATACCGCCTATCGCAAGATCCTGCTGGCAGCCCGTTTCAGCCAATGGCTCAGGTAGCCATCGTAATTGCCGACATCACACCAGACTGCCATCTTGATTGTCGCGCTGCACGAGCTAGTCCTTGATGCGGAGACCAGCGATCATACGAGATTTCTTGCTAGTCGTACGATTCGCAAACGGGTGAAGCCGTAGTGTGAGGACAGGGTCCATGAAGGTGCGCGCCGACCGGTAGCAAACCGTCCGAGACGGAAACGAGGACAACCACGACGGCTTGCGGATCCTCTATCGGGGACGTCGTCATCGTTTGCGGAGAATAGAGGCTCTATTCTCCGCATGTTGTGCGGTGAAAAATCTTGAATTTGCGGTGAATGGCACGCATAAGCTCCGCAGGAGATGCGGACATTATGCGATACATCCATGAAAGAGCCGACTGGCCCGCCTTCCATTGGGACGAAGCCCAAACCGCGGCAAAGCTGGCTGCCTTGCGTTACCGCCAGGGCCGATTGCTGGGGAGGATGGAGGGGCTTGGCATTGATCTGCGCAACGAAGCGATGCTGCGCACCCTGACGCAGGATGTCGTCAAGTCCAGTGAAATCGAAGGTGAAATTCTCAACGCCAATCAGGTCTGTTCATCGATTGCACGACGGCTCGGCATCGATATCGGTGCCTTGACGCCAGCGGACCAGGAAGTTGACGGCGTGGTCGAAATGACACTCGACGCAACGCGCAACTACGACAAGCCCCTGACCGCAGAGCGCCTCTTCGATTGGCACGCCGCCTTGTTTCCCACGGGGCGCAGCGGGATGAGCCGGATCATCGTTGGCGCGTGGCGGGACGACCGGTCAGGTCCGTTGCAGGTTGTGTCCGGACCGATGGGGCGTGAGCACGTTCACTTCCGGGCACCGGACGCCGAACGCGTCGATGCGGAGATGGCCGTTTTCCTGAAGTGGTTCGATCGCAAGCCGGATGTCGATCCGGTGCTGAAAGCCGCGACCGCGCATCTGTGGTTTGTCACCATTCACCCGTTCGAAGATGGCAATGGGCGTATCGCACGCGCGATTGCCGACATGGCTCTGGCACGCTCGGAAGAAAGCCCACGGCGCTTCTACAGCATGTCCGCGCAAATCCGGGAGGAGCGCAACGCCTACCACGATCTGTTGGAAGCAACGCAGAAGGGTGATCTCGACATCACGCACTGGCTGGACTGGTTCCTGAGTTGTCTCGATCGTGCCTTCGACGGTGCGGAAGCTGTCCTTGCCAACGTGTTCCTTAGAGCGCGGTTTTGGGAAAGGCACGCGCAGGCTCCCTTCAATCCGCGTCAGCGCGACATGCTGGGTCGTCTTCTCGATGGCTTTGAAGGCAAGCTGACCTCAACAAAATGGGCAAAGATCGAGAAATGCTCCCCGGATACGGCATTGCGGGACATCAATGAACTGATCGATCAGGGCGTGCTTCAAAAAAACCCTGGCGGAGGACGCAGCACAAGCTATTCACTGGCCGAGGATGCCGACTGATTTGCGACCTCGCCGATCATTGCTCGTCGACCTCCGGCATGCGTTTCATCTGCCGCCGGACGGATTCGAGGGACGGCAAATCTCTCTTGTGTAATTCACTTGTCGTGATTTTGCGCGCGTTTCACCTGCCGCGCGGCGTGCACTTTTCAGAGATTCACCACGGCATCCAGCGCCGACAGGACGGAAAGCGTATCCCCGGCAGGAGATGCGGTTCCGACGTCACCGCCAATGGTTCCTCTGTTCCGGATTTTCGGCGAACCGACAATGGGCGCAGCCGGGGCCAATGCCGGCGCTGGCAACGCCGTCCCGGTTTCCATGACATCGGAGAATGTGACGCCTGTGCCGAGCACGAGCATTCCGTCGTTCCTGTGCCACGCGCAGAGTTCATCGACGAAGCGCAAGCTGGGGATCGCTTCTGGCTGCCACTTGATCCCCAGGGTTTTGTACGCCCCTGCTCGCCGGGCATGTTGATAGCCCACCATGCGAGAAGCGAGTGGAATTCGATCATCCATCAGTTCCACGCACCATTCCGTCGAAGCTTCTTCATTGTGCAATTCAATGCACATGCTGGAAGTTTCACAGACCCTGGAGTTTGCACGCCGGCTTAAAGGACTGAAGGACGATCGTACCGTCGCTTGCATCGACGTACGTATCAAGAGGCTCGCCATGGGCAACTTGGGCGATGTCAAGGGCCTTGAGACGGCGTCAGCAATCTGCGTATCCATCATGGGCCGGTATGCCGGGTTGACTTCACGCGGTGTGGCGAGCGTATCGATTATCCGGGGATCCCAGGCTCTACCACGCGGCTGACACGGTTCAGGAATTCGAATTGGCGGCCGCTTCACTCCCAGCCTTTTGGAGCTTCAGGAGCGCCCGGGGGGGTCGGTTGTCCCGTGTGGTTCGTGAGCTTGCGCCGGACGCACCAATCACCTGGGGTGCGCCCGGGGGTCTTGGTGGTTCCAGTATCGGGCTGCTGTGTAGCCTGTTGGGCGCTATTCCGGCTTCAATGAATGTCCACACTGCCGAAACGGTCAATGCGAAGCGCCGTATGGCGTGCCAACACGTCGAATTCGCCGTCAAGGTGAAGCACAGGCGCGTCCACGCGTATCGCAACCGCAGCAATGAGACAGTCAATCAACTTGCGAACGGTTTCTCCCTTGCGGCGGCAAAGCCGGTAGAGGGCGGCAGCTTTCTCATAGTCCCCCGGTCCCGTTGGAACGGTTCTAACCCGCGCAAGCAGGCGGCGAAGATTGCGCAGATGCTCCTCGTCCCTGGCACCGGCAAGTATCTCCATGCATATGGCGTCGCAAACGGCAATTTCGTCGCCAGGTACCTGTTCGACACGATCACATACGGGCGAACCCGTGCCGTGGAGGAATTCGATCCATGCCGACGTGCCGATCAGTATCACGCCGTGCGGCCAGTTCGCATCTCTTCGAGATCACCTTCCCAGCCACATCCGCGCAGGCCGCGGGCTTCGTCGAGGCTGAGCGGCTCTGCAGCCATTGCGCGCAACGCGAAATTGACGGCGTCGCGTTTTGACTTCAGGCAGTATCGGCGCATGACTGCTGCACAAGCCTCTTCGTCGATATCCAGATTCGTGTGAGCCATAATTCACCAAGCATACACATTAGGAGGTATCAGGTAAAAGATTGG
The DNA here is from genome assembly GCA_965242975.1 of Paracoccaceae bacterium. Lineage (GTDB taxonomy): Bacteria > Pseudomonadota > Alphaproteobacteria > Rhodobacterales > Rhodobacteraceae > JAPPHA01. The sequence goes on from CBDETS010000007.1 coordinate 4,983,952, forward strand.
TCGGATGGGCAGAGATTCTCAATTGGGAAACGGCAAAATCCGAGGGCCACATTGAGTTGGCGGCCTTGAACGCCTCATGCAAGCCCTTCATCGTGGAAAACACCCGTCGTCGCACCGTCGGTACTGACACGACCTCAAGGATCTGAATTAAAGCTCTCTTTTTCCAAGAACCGGAAACGACCATTCGGTCGCTTTCCGGTTCGCCAGTGCAACTGAATCTTGCGAGAACCAACAGCCAATCGTCGCCCGACCAACGTCTGATCGATTCCCTCAAGCCCTGAAAGTTCGTTCGTGAAGTCCGCGACACGGAACTCCGCGGATTCTGTGTTCGGATCCTGCCGTCCGGTCGCAAGCGCTTCTTCGTCCAAACCCGGAGCGACGGGCAGCGCGTGTGAACGAACATCGGCGACGCTGGCAAGATGCCCGTGACCGATGGCCGGAAGCATGCCCGATCGCATCTCGCGGCACTTCGGACGGGCGGGCCGTCCTGTTCAGAGGAAGCCTCGGCAGAGACTCCGTTCGAGGAGTTCACCCGCACTATGCCGTTAACGGCATAGTGCGGGTGAACGACACGTAAGCGGGTCGACCGTTGTCATCGTGCGGCCTTGAATTGCCAGCAGTCTTCGAATGAAAACCGGCGTGGGATTGACACGATCAGATTGCAGGCAAGGAATTTCAATCCGTTGACTCGAGGTGCCACCCTGTGAAGGGGCACTGCTTTTCACAAGATGATCGTGAACATGCAGACGGCCGTCGTCCCCTACTCCGTCCCTGCGCTCATCCTTCGCCCCCAAAGTCGATTGTTTCAAATTCTGCGCCGGGCGGCCGTTATCCAATCCGACCTGGCGTAACCAACAGCCATGATCCGTACCTCACGGTGATCGTCATCAACAACAAGGCAAATCACTGCTTTGCCAGCAGCTGGAATTGCTCGTAGCCCATTCGCAATTTCATGTCGAAGTGTACCGACACGGGGCATCGCAGAGAGCTTTTGTATGGCTGCCTCAATCTCGTCAATTTTACGTAAGGCGATTTCAGCGCCGGCATAATCAGAAATCAACAAGGCGATCGATAACAGATCATCAGCGACAAGGGGATGACGAACGACGCGAAATGACGGCATCAGCGAGAACGTATCCGTTCCCGTATATCGTCAAACACAGTGTCGCTCTCTCCCATCTCGACGAAATCTGATCGAGGTGTAGCCATGCGTTCGCGAATTGCCGCAGCCATGCCCGAAAGGGCAGCTTCGCGTTCCTCTTCTTCCTGCATCAGTTTTTCGATGCCTTGAGCGACCAGACCGCTAACAGAAGCGCAAGCACCTTCCTGAACCTTTTGCTTGGCGTACTGGTGGTGGCGTTCAGTAAAGCTTACGGCGGTTTTTACAGTCATTGCGCAGACCCCAGGAATCAACAGCGGGTATCACAAAGTAACACCTTGACCCAATCTTTGCAAACATCCCGACGCGGCACCAGCATCGCTATTTCGGTTTCAATGACATCGGAGAATGTGGCGCCTGCGCCGAACACGAGCATTCCGCCGTCGCTGTGCCACGTGCGGAGTTCATCGACGAATCGCAAGCTGAGAATCGCGTCGGGCCATCACTTGAGCCCCAGGGATTTGGTGTTCCCCTGCTCTGCAAGCGTGTCGATAGACCACCATGCGTGAGGAGAGTGGAGTACGATCATCCGTCGGCTTTGCGCACCAATCCTTTGACAGCTTCTTCATTGTGTACTAAATTACACACATAATGTAAATTCGACAGACCCTGGAATTTTCGCGCTGGCTCAATGGCCTGAAGGATTATCGCACCGTCGCTTACATTGACGTACGTATCAAGAGGCTCGCCCTGGGCAACATGGGCGATGTCAAAGGCCTTGGCGATGGCGTCAGCGAACTGCGCATTCATCATGGGCCGGGATATCGGGTCTACTTCACGCGGCATGGCAAGCGCATCGTTCCGTTGCTCTGCGGAGGTGCCAAGAAAAGGCAGAACGTCGACATTGCCCATGCAAAACGACTGGCAAGGGAGATCAGGAATGACAGTTGAAACCGAGTTTTGGGATCCTGCGGAGCGTCTCGGCACGCCTGAAGCGCAGCAGGCCTATCTGGAAGCCGCTTTCGAGGACGGCGACCCGGCCTTGATCGTGGCGGTAATCGGCGACATCGCCCGTGCGCGGGGAATGACCGAGATTGCCACCCGCGCCGACGTCAGCCGGGAGGTAATGTACAAGTCCTTCCGCCTGGGCGGCAATCCGACCATAAAGACCCTTTCGCGGGTTGTGAAAGCACTCGGCTACAGGGTCACCTTCGAGAGGGTCGAGGAGAAGACGGCTGAAGTCGCGTAGATTCTTGCGGCCTTCGCGGATTGATGCGTTGATGCAGATTGAGGAAGACTCGGTCCTGGCACCTGGAGCGCCCGGCTTCTTTACCTTCGGGCGTGTCCTCGGGAACAGACGCGCCCGCGAGGATTTCACACCCGGCGGCGGGACTTCCGGGTCGCGTTCGCCTTGCCCCCGGGGACTCTACCCGAATCGGTGAGAATGCGAACCGGCAGTCGCTCGTGCCCGGTGTACCGTGTGAATTTCCAGGCCGGACCCCGAAACCGTGGAGGATGTAGCCACAAAACACGGGTGGTTCCAGGTTCGGAAGCGCGGTGCGAATGTTGTTGTCCTGCAGTTCGCCGAGTACGCTCACCACGCCTGCCGCCAACCCCTTTCATTGGCCCGTAGAAACTGCGGCGCGCTTTGGGCATGTCATTCCTCTTGATGCCGGGCTCTCGGAAACGAATTAGTGTACCTGGTGGCGTCATCGGGGTGAAGCCTCGCATCTGTGGGAAAACTGAGGAGGGGCGTGTTTCCGCCGAGTTGATGGTAACTCCTGCCTTCAGTTGTCCGTAGTGATAGGTCCGGCCTTGTGCCGGCGAGAGTGACGGCCGCATCCGACCGCTCGGGCCATATCACCGGCCAACAGGCCGATTCCAGCGATGGAGGGAACAGCCGCCCTCCTGCAATCCATTGCCCGGAAGCGTCGAGTTGGACGGTCGCGGAACGCGGTTCACCGACTGCCGATGACTCGGGCAGTGCCCGGTTCACGCGATGCGTTTCGCTCGTTGCGTCTGCATGCGGCATCGGAATTCCGGGGGAGTACGATATCCTCGCCAGGGAGACCTGATTCGAATCGCCGCCGGGAACCTATCTGGTCGTGTGAGCAACCTCTCCGGCTGGACGGGTAGCATCGCCCGTGCGGTCGTCGGACACGATAGCCTCGGCCTCGATCTCGACCAGGTACCCGCCAACCAGCCGGGAGACGACCACGAGGGTGTTTGCCGGGCGGACGTATCGGAAGTACTGCCCATGGACGCGCGCGACGGATTCCCAGTCGTTTTCGTCCGTGATGTAAATGCGCGTGCGAACAACATCCGCGAGCGACGCACCAAGCGAGGAGATGCAAGCCGAAATCTTGTCGAGAACATAGGTCGCCTGGCTGGCCGCGTCGTCGGGGCACATGTCGCTGCCGTCCGTGTGGCATGCTGTCGTGCCGCTGACCAGGATGCGGTCGCCGATCCTGACCGCGCGGCTGAACGCGCAGATTTCTTCCCAGTGGCTGGCGCTGTCGATGCACTGGCGCTCGGCGTGTCCCGGGACCGGAGACGTTGCATAGACTTTCGGGAACGAGTCGAGGTGATCCGACAAGTCGCCTGAAGCGGTAAGAAAAGGCGGTCGACGGTACTCGTCCCCGCAATCGCCCGGCAGGTTCCGTGCACCGGCCGTGGCAGTCGCGATGCGTTCCCGGTCTTCGCTGTCGAGGGAAAACCCGAATACCGCCAAATTGTCTTCCCGGTGTTCGCGTTCGCCGAGGCGGGCGCCGATAATGATTGCCGCAACCGCCGGGTTGTCCAGGACCCAGCGCGTGGCGACGTTCGAGACCGATACCGAGTGTTTTCTCGCGACCTCTGCCAGGGCGGTCAGGACGTCCTGCAGTACGTCCCAGCCTCCGGCAGTTTCGATGAAGCGGTAGTACTTCATCCTGCTCCAATCTTTGAGTTCACCGCCCCCGGGGTCGGGCTGCCCGAGCCAGCCTTCGGTCAGAAACCCTCCGCACAAGCTGCCGTAGGCCAGGAGCCGAATATCGTTCTCGAGGCAAAAGGCGGACATTTCGGCGCCGGCACGCCGGTCCAGGACAGAAAAACTGACCTGGTTGGAAATTACCGGAATTCCGTGACGCGACAGTAGCCGCAGGTGATTGGTGTCGAAGTTGGTTACGCCGAGATGTGCAACGAGGCCCTCGCGATGCAGTCTCTCGAGTTCGGCCATCGCATCGATGTAACCGGGATGCTCGAACTGCCACCAGTGGAACTGCAAAAGGTCAAGACGGTCCACGCCGAGCCGGGTGAGCCTCTGTTCGACACCGGCCCGGACCACGTCCGCGGTCATCGTGCCCGGCTCCGGCACCCATTTGGTAAAGACCTTTGGCCTGGATTTCGTTTCCTTGCCGAAGCGTTCGAGCAATCTGCCGGCAATGATCTCTGCACTGCCGTAGTGATCGGCCATGTCGAACGCATCGTATCCGGCGAGGGCGTATTCGGCCAAGGCATCGGCGCCAAGGTCCGGGTCGAGCGGAGCGCCGCCGCGTTCCATGTCGGCAACCTGCCACAGGCCAGTCACGATTCGCGGAATGTCGAAACCGGGGACGAGGCTGGTGCGCTCCGGCGACGTGCGTGTCATTGCATCGGGATCCCCGGTTGTCCGTTCCGCGCGAAACTTCCACCGATGACGGATGGGCGCAACCCCCTTGATGTCCCGGCGCAATTCCGGAAGTGTGGCAATTGGCAATAGATCGTCGAGACATGCACATGACAGAATCGTACGGCCGGGTTGTTTTGCTGACCGGTGCCTCGCAAGGCATCGGTGCAGCGATTGCCCGGTCCCTTCTTGAATCCCGGTTCCGTGTCATTCTGCACCATCGGGGGCGGCCGTCGGACCTGGCCGGAGCCATGGAGGTCGCCGATGGCTACGGGGATGACAGCCGCGCGTTTCTTGCAGCGGATTTCGAGAGGAGTGAAACTGTCCGGGGTCTGTGGCGCGATGCCGTCTCGGTTTGGGGACGCGTCGACACGCTGGTGCTGAATGCCGCAACGATGATCCCGGTCGGCGGGATCGACGACAGTGAAGCCGAGTGGAATCATGCCTGGATTACCCAGATGCAGGTCAATGTTCGGGCGCCGGCGTACTTGATGCGAAACGCCGTCCGGCACTTTCGAAGGCAAGGCGGCGGCGTCATCATCACCATGTCCAGCTGGGTTGCCCAGCAGGGCGTAACCAATCCGTCGATGCTGGCTTATGCGGCTTCAAAAGGCGCAATTCGCGCGACCGCCCAGTCCATCGCGCGGGGATACGCCAAGGACAACATACTGAGTCATATCATCGCACCGGGAATCGTGCGGACCAGGATGTCCGAGGATTTCGCTGCCCTGCAAGGCGGCGAAGACACGGTGACCGGATCGCTTGCAATGGGTGAATGGGTGCCGCCATCAGAGGTTGCCGAACTGGTGACCTACCTTGCAGCCGGCACGTCGAAGCATCTGTCGGGTGCAACTCTGGACGTGAACGGCGCAACCTACATTCGTTAGCGAGGTCTCATGGCCAATCCGGACAGCTGGCGTACCCGTGATCGCCTTCAGATCGAGCAGACTCTGATCAGCTATTGCGTGTGTCTTGACCGGATGGACCTGGCCTCGCTGGCCGACCTGTTTTCCGAGGATTGCGTCGTGGATTACGGTGACAACCCCAACCTGAGATCGAGAGGACCCGATGGCCTCGCGAAATCGCTGGAACGCATGTGGCGCTGGTCACGCACATCGCACCATCTCTCGAACGTCGTGGTCGATTTCGTTGACCGGGATACCGCGCACTGTACCAGCTATGTTCATGCCTGGCACGAGCGAGCCGACGGTTCCACGGCCACCATATATGGCCAGTATCTCGACGTGCTTGTTCGCCGACCGGATCGTTGGCTGATTCACCGACGGCGAATGGTGATGAACGGGAGCGACGCCGGATTCACGGTTCCGATCCATCCGCTGGAGCGGCAGGGGCCACCTGCCGGTTGGACCGTTCCGAACGTCGACGGACCGGCATCGAAGAAACCGAAATAGACGGGAAGGTGTCGCGTGCATGACCTCCGATGAGCGTCCTGCCTGGGAAGTGGAAGAACCGGAATGGCGCGCGGCCGTCAACCGGGTTCGCGCGGGAAAGCCCCTGAAGCCGCCGAGCTGGCCGGGCGGCGCCCGTGCAGCCGTGGCCCTGTCCTTCGATTGCGACCACGAAGCCTTCGAACTGGGAACGGGAGGGCAGTCGATCGGCCGCCTTGCCTGGGGAGAATTCGGTCGCCGTGTCGGTGTGCCGCGCATTCTTGATTGCCTCTCGAGCCACGACGTGACGGCGAGTTTCTTCATGCCGGCGGTGGTCGCGCTCATTGATCCGGATGAACCGAGGCGCATCCAGGATCTCGGCCACGAGATCGGCATGCACGGCTGGATCCACGAAAACAATTCCACGCTGTCGTATCGCCAGGAGCGCGAATTGATGATGCGCGCGTTCGAGACGCTGGAGAAAGCGACCGGGACTTCGCCGGTCGGCTTCCGCTCGGCAAACTGGGACATCGGGCCGGGAACGATGCGCGCCGTCAGGGACCTCGGGCTTGTCTACGACAGTTCGATGATGGCCGACGACTCCTGCTATGAAATCGTGATCGACGGCGAGCCGAGCGGCGTGGTCGAAGTGCCGGTTGATTGGGTGCGTGACGATGCCGTCTACCTGATGTTCAACCGGGCACCTGCAACCCGGCCTCATGCAACCCCCGAGGACGTTTTTGGCATCTTCAGGCGCGAGTTCGACCGCGCGTTCGACGAGGGCGGGCTGTTTCAGCTCGTGATGCACCCGTTCGTCATCGGCTACCGTTCCCGGATCTGGATTCTCGAAGAGCTGATCCTTCATGCGAAGGCACGGGGTGATGTCTGGTTCGCCAGTCACGCCGAAATCGCGGCATATGTGAAACGGCATGCCTGAACAGGTCGCGGTCGGACTCGTGATCAACCCGATAGCCGGCATGGGTGGCAGCGTGGGACTCAAGGGAACCGATGGCGGCGACGTGTTGCTGGAGGCGATCGCCCGCGGCGCATTGCCGGTCGCGGCGAAGCGCACGGCACGAACCTTGCGGACGCTGCGCCCGGCGACAGGAGGACCGGACGGAATTCGCCTCATTGCCGGGCCGGGTGAGACCGGCGAAGACCTGCTCGATGAACTGGGAATCCGGTGTTCGGCGACCGGAGACAGAAGCGAGGTTACGGGAACATCGCGTGACACGGTTGCGGCTGCACGGGCGATGGAACGAAAAGGCGTACGGCTTGTCCTGTTCTCCGGGGGCGACGGCACGGCGCGGGATTTCCTTGCCGCCGTCGGCGACCGCGTGCCGCTGGTCGGAATTCCCTGCGGCGTGAAGATGTACTCCGCCGTGTTCGCGACGAGTCCCGAGGCGGCCGGCCACCTGGCACGGGATTTCGTCGACCTGGTCGGCCCCGGACCCGGGTTTGACCACGACCACACGTCCCTCGCCGAGGTGATGGACATCGACGAAGATGCCTACCGGTCGGGCCGGTTGAGCGCCGAACTCCATGGTTACGCCCGCTGCCCGCGCATTGCCGGTCGCCTCCAGGGACCGAAAGCCCGCGGCCCGGCAACCCACGACGCCGCTGTCAGGTCGGCGGCAGCGGAAATCGCGGATGGAATGAAACCGGGCCGAGTCTACGTTGTTGGCCCTGGAACGTCGGCAAAGGCGGTACTGGATGTACTTGGACTGAAGGGCGCCCTTCTCGGAACGGACGTCGTGCGGGACCGCGAACTGGTCGGGATTGATGTCGATTCGGAGGAAATCGAAAGGATAGCGGGTTCGGGACCCGCCACGGTCGTCCTGGGCGTGATCGGCGGACAGGGCTACGTTCTCGGCCGCGGAAACCAGCAGATCGGTGCCGGGCTGATTCGCAGGATCGGACGAGACAATCTGGTCATCATTTCAAGTGAAGACAAGCTTGCCCGACTTTCCGGCGGGAAGCTGTTCGTCGACAGCGGCGATCCATGCCTCGACAGGGAACTGGAGGGATTTGTCAGGGTTTGCACGGGTGCCGGCCGCAGGATGATGATGCGTTTGAGCGCCGGGCAGTGAACCCGGCGGATCGAAAGTTGCGCGTTGCCCGTCCGCGCGCTTGGTGCAAATATGTTCGGCGTAGAAGGCTCGTCACAGCCTGACGCCTACGTTGAACAGGAAACCTGGAGGCAAGACGCCGTGTCGACGAACCAGCCGTTCTTTCATCCCTGGATGGCCAACTCCGGGTCCAGCATCAAGGAGGAGATGCTGGCCGAGACCGGAGCCGCGACAATCGAGGATCTGTTCAGTCAGATCCCGACGAGCCACAGGCGAAGCCGCCCGCTCAGTCTTCCGCCGTCGCTCAGATCGGAATCGGAACTGCGCCGGCACCTCGTCACGACCCTCGAAAAGAACCGGAATGCAGAGCAGTACCTGAGTTTTCTCGGTGCGGGATGCTGGCAGCACCACGTACCCGCCGTCGTCGACGAAATCGTCGGCCGAACCGAGTTCCTGACTCCGGTCTGGGGCTCGCCGCAGTCCGACCACGGCCGCAACCAGGCATGGTTCGAGTTCAACAGTCAGCTGGGGGAATTGCTGCACGCGGACGTGGTCCAGTTGCCGGTCTACAGCTGGGGCTGCGCGATCGGGCACGCGGTACGCATGGCATCGCGGATAACCGGGCGCCGTGAAGTGCTTCTCCCGTACCACATGGACCCCGAGCGCCTGGAGGTCGTGCGGTCCTATTGCGAACCACCGGAAATGCCCGGACACATCAGGATCGTGCAGGTGGCGATGGACAGTGCGACCGGCGGGCTTGACCTTTCCGATCTTCGGGCCCGTATCTCGGGCGATACGGCTGCGGTCTACGTCGAGCAACCCGGGTATCTCGGGGCGATCGATCCCGGGGCGGCGGAAATCGCGTCTATCGCGCGAAGTCTGGGAGCCGAGACCATTGTCGGTGTCGACCCGATCTCGCTCGGAGTCCTGAAAGCGCCCGGTGACTACGGCGCCGACATCATGGTGGGGCCGACGCAGCCCCTCGGCGTGCACATGAACTGCGGGGGCGGGGTCGGCGGCTTCATGGCATCGCGCGACGAGGAAAAATATGTCCGCGAATTCAACGGATTCCTGGTCTCGATCGCCCCGACACGGAAACCGGGGGAATTCGGTTTCGGCCTGGCGAGCGCGCACCAGACGTCATACGGAATGCGCGAGGAAGGCAAGGACTGGACCGGGAATTCGGTCTATCTCTGGGCCATCGCCAACGCCGTCTACATGTCGCTCCTGGGGCCGGACGGGTTTCGGGAAGTTGGCGAGCTGATCATTTCGCGCGCGAACTACGCGGCGCACGTACTCGGGAACATCGAGAATGTGCGCATCGCTTCGGCCGGAAGCATCTTCAAGGAATTCGTCGTGGACTTCGGCGCAACGGGAAAGACGGTCGAAAAAATCAACAGGAGGCTCCGAAAGAAGCACCGGATTTTCGGCGGAAAAGACCTCTCCGGCGAATTTCCGGAAATGGGCCAAAGCGCGCTCTACTGCGTGACCGAAGTGCACACACAGGGCGACATTGACCGGTTGGGTCATGCGATCGAGGAGGTTTGTCATGACCGGTGACAATCTGCGGGGATACCACTCGGCTGTCTGGAACGAACCGGTGGTCATGGCCATGGGGTCCCCGGGGCGTCGCGGCCAGGTCTATCCCGCACCGGAGGAGCGGGTCAGCGAGACGGTCGGCACGGCCAGCGACCTCGTACCGCCGTCCATGCTGAGGCAGGACCGTCCCGCGTTGCCGGAGTTGAGCGAGCCCGAAGTCCAGCGGCATTACCTTCATCTTTCCCAGGAGACCCTCGGCATGATGGGTGTCTCGCTCTTCGGCACCTGCACGATGAAGTACAATTCCCGGCTCGCCGAGGATGTTGCGATGCGCCCGGCGATGGCCGAAGTGCATCCGCTGCAGCATGAACGGACACTTCAGGGCATCCTCGAGATCATTTACAGGTTCGACCTGATCCTGCGCGAGCTTTCCGGCATGGACCAGTTCATCTTCCAGGCGGGAGGCGGTGCCGATGCGGCCTACACCCAATGCGTGGTGACGCGGGCATATCATGCCCACCATGGCCAGCTGGCCCGGCGAAACGAGATCATAACATCGATACAGGCGCACCCCTGCAACGCCGCAACCGCGTCCGCGGCGGGGTTCAATGTCGTCACGCTGCCGCTGGACACGACCGGCTACCCGTCGATCGATGCCCTGAGATCGGCGGTCTCGGACCGAACGGCGGCTTTGCTGATCAACAACCCGGACGACATGGGCATTTACAATCCCGAGATCCGGGAGTGGACCCGAATCGTGCACGAGGCTGGCGGTCTCTGCTTCTATGACCACGCCAATTTCAACGGGGTCATGGGGAAACTCTGCGCGCGCGAACTGGGTTTCGACGCCTGCATGTTCATGCTCCACAAGACGTTCGGTGCTCCCAAGGGCGGCGGCGGTCCGGCGGTTGGCGCCTACGGTTGCAGCGAGGAACTGGCGCCGTTTCTCCCCACGCCGGTCGTGACCCATGACGGCAAGCGCTACCGCCTCGAAAGCGACAGGCCACTGAGTGCAGGGCGAGTCCGGGAGTTCTGGGGAAATGTTCCCCAGGTCATGAAGGCCTACGCCTGGACCCGTTCCTTGGGAGCCGAGGGAATCAACGAGGCATGCGACCTGTCGGTGCTGGCCAACAACTACATGGACAGTAAGCTGGGCAGGATCCGCGGCCTGGAATGTTCGAATTCTCATATCGATGTCCCTCGCCTGGAAATGACCCGATGGGGTCTCGGGCCCATGAAGGACGAGACCGGGGTCGGGACCGTCGATGTCGCCAACCGGATGGCAGACTACGGGATCGATCCCTACTGGATGAGCCACGAGCCGTGGGTCGTTCCGGAACCCTTCACGCCGGAAGCCGGTGAGATGTATTCCAAGGAGGATCTGGACAACTGGATTGCCGTAATCGAAAGGATCTCCGCCGAAGCCTACGAAGAACCGGAAACGGTCAGGACCGCACCGCATCGCCAGGCGATCCACCAGGTCAAGGGCGATGTTTTCGATGACCCCGCGAAATGGGCGATGACGTGGCGGGCCTACCTCCGCAAGAACAACCGGCCGCAATCCGGACAGGAATAGGGCGGGAGATTCCCACCGGCATCGGCCAATCTGGAGGCACCCGCCCGGCGCTCCCGTACGCGGCGGCCAGCTTGCGCGATGACCGCCGCATGGAGGCCGACTCCGGATCGTGCCGAGCCGCTTCGGGAGCCGGTCCACCAGGATGTGGGACACGGAGAAGCCCAGATCGGAAAGCGCATCGGAAATACGACGAAGGCTCTTCGATGCCCGCCGCAGCGGACGCTCGGGGCCTCCCCGAATGTCCGGCTCCACAAGCGCATCATGCGTCTCCTCAAGGTCGTCCTGAACCTCGACCGCAGGCTTGGGACGGATACGGTGCAACCGCGGTCGCAGAAGCTGGTGTCAAGGCTCTGTCGAATGGCCATAAAGTAGTCATCGACCGTGCCCGGATACCTGCATTCTACCAGGAGCAAGGGTGCAGCCAATGAAACTCGGTTTCGTTTCCGACAGCCTTACGGGCATGAGTCTTGACGAATTGGTCGATACCGCTGTGCGCCTGGGCGTGGCAGGCGTCGAAATCAACACCTGTGGCTGGTCCAACGCGCCGCATTTCAACCTCAGGGAAATGCTTCGTAATAGATCGGCCCTGAATGCGTATCGGGACGCGTTCGATTCCCGGGGCCTTGAAATCATCAGCCTCAATGCCAACGGCAACCCGCTGCATCCGACCGATCAGGCACAGGGAGAAGGCCTGAAGGACACGATTCGCGTGGCGGGCGAAATGGAAATTACGACTGTCTGCGCTATGTCCGGCCTTCCGGCCGGCAATGCGACCGACACGACGCCAAACTGGGTAATCTCCTCCTGGCCGTCCGAGACGCAGGATATCCTGCGCTACCAGTGGGAAGAGCGGCTCATCCCCTTCTGGGAAGAGATTGCGTTGCTGGCTGCTGAGAACGGAGTTGAGAGGATTGCGCTGGAGCTTCACGGAAACCAGTGCGTCTACAACGTGCCTTCGCTCCTGAGGCTTCGCGATGCCGTCGGACCTGTCGTCGGGGCCAACCTTGATCCCAGCCACCTGTTTTGGATGGGCGCCGACCCGCTCGTCGCCGCCGAAGCATTGGGCGCGGCGATCTACCATGTTCATGCAAAGGACACGATGTTGAACGCAACCGTGCAGGCAACGACGAGCCTTCTGGAAAACGGAGGCCTGGCGGACATTCCGGCCCGTTCATGGAGCTATGTCACGCTCGGCTTCGGGCATGACGACGGGTGGTGGCGGCAGTTTTGTTTCCGTCTCGGAATGGGCGGCTATGACGGATGGCTTTCAATCGAGCTTGGCGACGAGGTCCTCAATTCCCTTGACGACCTCGATAAAGCAGTTGCGCATCTCAGGGGTGTTATGCCCGTTGCTCCTTCCGACTACAAACCGAGGGAATTCTGAATGGAGTTTCGTTGTCTTGTCGGTGAACGCCTTTGTGCCTGACGATTTTTTTCCGATGCGTCAGCTTGACAAACAGACCTCCCGACGGATGACTTCATTCCTGAGGGAACGTTTCTCTCTTGACGATGACCTTCGCCATGGCGGGGTGGCACCGCGTGGCAGGAGATCAGGGACTTCGTTCAGGCGATACCGTGTCGGCGAACGGCAGATCGTTGTTCACATCGATGATGCGGCCCGCCAGGTTCTGGTAATCAGGTTTGCGCATCGTCAACAGGTTAACCGCGGTCTTCTCACCGACTGAAACCCTGCCAGGCGAGCACTTTCCCGGGATAACTGGAGGCGATGCCGCCATCTGGAAAGTCGTGATATTGCCTTCATTTCAGGCGTGCTGGAGGCTCAGAGCTTGTTCCAGAATTCGCTTCATTCACACTCTTGGAATTGGTCGGCCGGGGCGGTTCAAGAAAGAGTTGCAAGAGGTCCATATCCGCCCGGAGCAATGTCGGAGGCCACCAACGCGTTCAGTTTGCGGGTTTCCGGAATTCGCCTCATAAGGCTTTGTCTTGCGTCCTGCTGAACCTGTTCTACGTTTTCCCGAAATTCGCGGCTGACCTGTTCCGCGACCAAGACTTCCAGAACTGTTCCGGATTGTGCGGTCAAGAGAAGCACTAGCTGGTGGAAAGTTTTGCCGATGATGGCTACGCTGGCACCTGCCTGCGGGCCGCCAACTTCCTGTACGTGGGCACGACCGAAGGCCGGGGCCGGCAGGATCGGGAGCACCGGCGGGCGCAGACCGTCAAGACGGTCTTCATGGTCGAACTGGACCGCTCCTGGCGGCGCAGACTCGGCGTTGGCCGGGTCGACCACGCGCCTTCACTGGAACCGGGCGCGGGGCTGAACGCGCAGGACTGGGCGCAGAACGAGTTCGGAGGAGCACCGTTGGGTGACAAGCGACTATCGGCGCGCCTGGTGAAGAGCGCCGGCCTGCTCGCGGCCTATCCCGGGCAGAAGATCAACGCGGCTCCTGGCGCGGACAACACCGCGGTCAATGCCTTCTACCGGATGATCGAGGCGCCGGCGGAGTCGGAGATCACGCCGGCGACCATTCTGGCCCCGCACCGTGAGCGCAGCATCCGGCGCATCCGTGGCCAGAAGACGGTTCTTGCCATCCAGGATGGCACGGATCTGAACTTCTCCCGCCGTCCCGGCTGCGACGGCCTGCAGGTGATCGGCAGGAACCAGACCCAGGCTTCAAGCCTGGGCCTGCACCTGCATGCGACCCTGGCGGTGACCGAGACAGGCCTGCCGCTCGGGGTGCTCAAGCTGGGCTTCGACCCGGTCAAGCCCCGTTCTCGGGAGAAGGAGAAACGCCGCAGGACGCAGCGCTGGCTCGAGGGTTTCAGGGATATCGCCGACGCCGGTCGCGAGGTCGGCGGCAAGACGCGCATCATCTCCGTGTGCGACCGGGAAGCCGACATCTTCGCGTTGTTCGACGCGCAGCGCTGCTCCCCCCGCGTCGAGCTGCTGGTGCGCGCCAGGCATGACAGGGATCTCGGAAAGGGGAGGGCGAAGCTGTTCGCGCTGATGTCCGGCCGTGCGTCCGACGGCCTGATCGACATCGAGATCGAGGGGCTGACGGAGCGCCCGAAAGCCAGCCGTAGGAAGGCCCGCCCTGCGCGACAGAAACGCCTGGCAAGCTGCGAGCTGCGGTTCCGGCGCGTCACGCTGCCCGCGACGGGGGCTGCCCCCGGCGCGGAGCCGGTTTCCCTGTACGGGGTGCACGTCAGGGAGACCGCGCCGCCCGATAGCGAGGATCCGGTCCAGTGGTTCCTGCTCACCACCGTGCGGGTCGGCACCGCCAGGGAAGCGGCCGAGATCGTCGGTTTCTACCTTCAGCGCTGGCGGGTCGAGGACTATTTCCGCGTGCTCAAATCCGGCTGCCGCGTCGAGTTCCTGCTGTTCCGCACCGCCGACCGGCTGCAGCGGGCCATCGCGATCAACGCCGTGATCGCATGGCGCATCATGGTCATGACCCTGCTCGGGCGCCAGGTCCCCGACCGCGCGCCGCAACTGATGTTCACAGACGGCGAACTCGAATTCCTGCGCGACTACGCGCACAAGTACGCCCTGAAGGTGCCGGAGCGTCTCGGCGACGCGGTGCGCCTGGTTGCCCATCTCGGCGGATACCGCGACCGGAAGCACGACCCGGACCCGGGTCATCAGATCATGTGGCACGGCCAGACACGCCTGACAAGCGCCGCCCTGGGCCATGAAATCGGTCGGGAAGTCGGGTTTCGGGACGGCCAGAGACACGCGCTACGCCTGGATACATAACCCATCGTCAACCAGAGTTATCATGACACGGGAGCGCTAGCCCTGTTTCTGGCAAGACGATTGGAACCGCACAGCATGGAGTGCTACCGACGGGAGCTCGGGTCAGCCGCAAACGCTAAGGATACTCGCCAAAATAACTTGCCCATTTAGTGGTGGTTCTGTACCATGCTACCATGCCATGTGTGGTCGAGACGCTGAAAGACAGGTTCGAGATGATGCTGCCGGTTTTGGACGAGCGGGGGCGTCGACGCTGGGCCGGTGTTGAGGCCAGTGCCATCGGACGGGGCGGGATTTCGCGCGTGGCCGAGGCGACGGGTTTGTCGCGTGCGACGGTTCGCCAGGGTGTCAAGGATATCGCATCCGGTGATGTGGCGCCTGCTGAGGGGACTGTCACGGGCACGAGGACGCGCCGGCCTGGTGGCGGCCGCAAGCGGCTGACGGAGACTGCGCCGGAGTTGGTGCCTGCGCTTGAGCGCCGGCTTGAACCGGTGACCTGTGGTGGTCCCGAGAGCCCGTTGCGCTGGACCTGCAACAGCGCGGCCTCGCTTGCGGCGGGGCTGCGGGCGGAGGGTCACGGGGTCAGCGAGCGCACGGTGAACCGTTTGCTGCACGAACTCGGCTACAGTCTCCAGGCGAACCGCAAGACCATCGAGGGGCGGCAGCATCCGGACCGTGACGGGCAGTTCCGGCGGATCAACCGCCGGGTCCGGGCGTTCCAGAAGCTTGGCCAGCCTGTGGTGTCGGTGGACACGAAGAAGAAGGAACTGGTGGGCCGGTTCCGCAATGGCGGCCGCGACTGGCGCCCCAAGGGCCATCCGGTGGCGGTGAACGTGCATGATTTTCCGGATCCCGAGCTTGGCAAGGCCATTCCCTACGGGGTCTACGACATGACCGCCAATACCGGCTGGGTCAGCGTCGGCATCACCAGCGACACGGCGGAATTCGCGGTCGAGACCATACGGCGCTGGTGGAAGCGGATGGGTTCTCCGCTCTACCCGGATGCCCGGCGATTGTTGATCACCGCCGACGGCGGCGGCTCCAACAGCAGCCGCAACCGGTTGTGGAAACTGGAAGTCCAGCGTCTCGCCGACGAACTGGGGCTGGCCATCTCGGTCTGTCACTTTCCGCCTGGGACCAGCAAGTGGAACAGGATCGAGCACCGGATGTTCTGCCACATCACACAGAGTTGGCGGGGGAAGCCGCTTGTCAGCTACGAGGTGATCGTCAACCTGATTGCCGCGACGACCACGAGGACAGGTCTGACCATCCGTTCCGACATCGACGAAGCCGAATACACCACCGGCATCAAGGTCACCGACGACCAGATGAATGCGCTATCCATCAGGCGAACGGGCTTCCATGGCGAGTGGAACTACACCTTCACGCCGCGCAGCTGATTGGATAGGTTATTTTGGCGAGATTCCTAAATTGGCGGACAAGCCGCTAGCGCCTTACAAAAAGCTGAAACTTGGAGACCTTGAAGCTGTGGCATAGGTGTAGTGACCTGCATTTGCCGCGTTCGCCGACCTCTGCCGTTTAGGTTCGGGAATTGATGTTGCAAACCTAAGTTCTAGGATTTAAATCTACATCAATTACCCGCCGACAGCGTGCTGTACGGCTCAGGGCTGACCCAAAAGGTCGGCCCTTGCTTATTTTGAAAGGCCCACATGCAAACTCGTGTCTATGTTGACGGCTTTAATTTGTACTACGGCGCACTGAAAGGCACGCCATACAAGTGGCTCAACCCCGTCGAGTTGAGCAAGTTCTTTCTCCCCCAAGGATATACGGTGGACAAGGTTCTCTACTTTACTGCTCGTGTCTCCGGTGCTGTGGACCCTGCATTTTGGCAACTTTCTTGCCAAAACAGTTTGGCGGCCCCTTATCAATTTACCCGTCGCAAATAGACAAATCTGTGTCCCACAGCCGGTGATGTTGCCTGCCGGTGATCACCGGGTCGAGGGACAAAATCCTCAAACACTTACTGTGGGCACCTACCCCGGCTCTGCTGCGAGAAGACGACAACGGCAAGGTCCGCGAACCCCATCACCGGATACAGTAATTGCTGAATTCCACACGATGGAAGAAAAGGGATCCGATGTGAATCTTGCAGCCCATCTCCTGAATGATGCATGGGCCGGGCGGTTTGAGGCTGCTGCTGTAATCTCGAATGATACCGATCTTGTAACACCAATTCGCATGGTGACCGCCGAGCGAGGCAAACCAGTATTCATCGTGTGTCCCGGTCGTTGGCAAATGGCACCCTCGTTACGCCGAGTTGCCAGTCATGTACGACATATCCGGAGGCAGATGTTGCAATCCGCACAGTTTCCGGATCCGATTGGTCAACCCCCGATCTCCAAGCCAACAACTTGGTGAGCCTCGGTCAAGCGGTCGTTGGCGGCCTCGCTCTTGCGGCACTCCATAAGCTGCCGACCGATCACCGTACCGTACCTTGTTGCAACTCTAGTCGAAGCTTTTCTTGATTGTGCGTCTTCATTCCGGGCTGAAGCAGCGGGATTAATCTGGGAATTCTGTGTTGGCATATGGTGAGAAACAACACGGGCAGGATCCCCATCCCTCACGCGCATGATGCTAAAGCGTTTATCCAAGCGCCAGCAAATGCGTTGGTCAAAGTCCGGAGCACACTTCAAGTTTCAGACCAGAACCCGCGTGCTCGTCGGCACGCTCAGGACCAGGTGCAAGTCCTGACATCCCAGGCTTTTCAGCTCAGCAAACACCAATCAGGACATGAAAAAGGCAGCAGCTTGACCCCGGGGATTTTGATGGTTCCCGATTCCGCCATAGGAAATTCCACTTCGCCTTGAAATAGTGAACGTATTTCCGATCTGGTGGCTCCCAATCCTTCGGGATTATCTTGCGTGCAGATTTGGGGGCAGGACGTCGGCATCACGGTCCATACGGTCATGGGACTCAGGTGGCTCGACGAAACCATCCAGAGAAAGATCATCGCCAAGGCTATCGAACGGGTCAACGCAGAAGTTCATCGCGAAGCGCTACAACACAACACCCGGAAACGTCTCAAACTGAAAAAAGAAACGGAATCAAGAAACCAAAGGCATAAGAATCCTATGGCGGAATCGGGACCTATGTTGGGTTAGGGCCACCTATGGGACCCATTGGACCCGTCCCATGGGGCCTATTGCCTTTGCACGAGAGACCACCGGGCGGAAACGCCATGCCCCGTGGATACCGCCAGTCCAAGCTCTCTCAATCGAGCCAACGCTCTCTTAACCTGACGGACGCTTGCCGATTGGGGCAAGCGCGCGCGAATTTCGCGAAGCGCGAGAGGATGGTCGGCTTGGTCCAAAGGATCGAGGATGTTCCGCTGCCCCTCGCTCAACTTCTGCAATTGAGCATTTGATTCATCCAAAATGGCAATTTGCTCCCCAACGACGATATGGACCGACGCCGTGGAGTAGCGAAAACGCACCGTCACGCATCCTCCGGCATCCTCGATTTCGGGCCGCGGCAAACCGGCTGCGGTTGTAACTTCCGCCATTTTCAACGTTCCATGGCCCCAGCGCTCGATGATGCCGCGCCGATAGAAGGCATCGGCGATCAGCGGATTCCAGGGTATGGACTCGTGCGGTGCGAACAGCTTCTCGGGCGTCAATCCGAAGTGCAGTGTCCCCGTCGAAGTGATCTCCAGCCGGTTGTCGTAGATCGCAACGCCGATGGAACCGCCACCTGTCGAATAGTCGCGGCGGCAGAGCGCGTTCGCCAGCTCTTCACGTGTTGCAAGAGGAGGGACGAGCGTCTCGTCGATCCGTTCGAAGCGTTCGGCTTCGACGTGACCGGCGATGGGAAGGCTGTCGCGCAGGAACCGTTCGGCGGCCCTGAGAAAGGCGAAGGCATTTCCGTGGAACTGACGATTGTCGAGATATTCCGTCCGGTCGGTGCCCCTGAAGCGTGCGACGCGGAGCAGGCATTGCGGCATGTCGAACCCGATCCGGTCCTCGTTGGCGAACAGCGCAACTGCCGCCCGCGACAGGACTCCATCCCGGAACAACCCGAGACCGCGAAGCAGGTCGCAAGGATCGCGGGTTCCGGGATCCTCGAGCCGGCCCCGCCGTACCGCCTCCTCTACAGTGGTGCGGATTTCATTTGCGTCCAGATCGCCAACCGACCATCCCTCCGCAGGTTGGTTTTCCCAGCGCCGCTCGCTGTGCACGCGCTCGAAGAGCAGTCGATGATACTCGTCCGCCCGCATCGCGACCGTGGTGTTGCCCATCCGCCGATACGCGTTAACCTGGTACATATAGGGTCTGGCTTGTCCGCGGGCGACCGAGACAGCGACGACCTCACGATCTCCGTCCACCGGTATCCGCTCGATCGCCGGAAAGGCAGGCGGGTCGATTCTTGCGGGTTCGGCGCTGATCCTCGCAAGGGTGCGCTCGCTCACATGCTGGCCAGCCACGCGGCCTTCCGGCGTGACGCCGAAGAGCACCTGGCTGCCCTGTCGGTTGAGCATGGCGCAGACGGTCTTCGACGC
This sequence comes from Paracoccaceae bacterium, assembly GCA_965242975.1. Lineage (GTDB taxonomy): Bacteria > Pseudomonadota > Alphaproteobacteria > Rhodobacterales > Rhodobacteraceae > JAPPHA01. Next base: position 5,003,497 of record CBDETS010000007.1, read on the forward strand.
TTCGCGGCGTGTTCCCGTCGTGCTCTTGAACTCAAGTATCTCTGATTCGCCCGCCACGATCCTCCAAATCAACCGGAACCACGATTTCGTCATGCGATTGCATTCCAGGATCACCCACTGGGGGATGTACACAGGACACCGGCGACGGTTCCGCGCTCCCCGTAGGATCAGTGTTGGGTTTGGGCCAATGACGTGAGACGTGTGCACTTTTTGCGCAAGGAAACGCCCATTCATGGCCATTGCCTTGCGTCTGTCCATGTGTCCGGCAGCGGGAATCTCGACCGGCCGCGGCCCGGCAGAATCCTGTCGATCGAGTATTCTATTGACCTTCGGGTCAGGCTGGACAAACATGACGGGGGGATCGGCGACCGTCGTTCGCGACGCCGTTCCCCTAACTATGGTGGCACGACGTGCTGCCCAACTATCCAAACCTGGAGGTCAGCTTATGCTCAGGGTATTTGTTCGCCGGGTCGTGTTCCTGATGACCCTTGTCGCCGGAATGGCGATGTCCGCTGGTGCCATACACGCAAAGTCGCTTGATGACATACTCAAGGATGGCGTGATCAGGATGGGCATCAATCCGAATTTCCCGCCCAACAGTTCGCGCAACGCGGACGGCGAGTGGGAAGGCTTTGACATCGATGTCGGCAACATGCTTGCCGCGGCGCTCAAGGTCGAAGTCGAGTGGGTGCCGACCGAAACAAAGGACCGCGTGCCGTTTCTCGTCGCAGACACCATCGACCTGTCACTCGGAGCCCTGACGCGCAATTCCGAGCGGGCAAAACTCATCGAATACACGGTTCCGCTGCACACGGAGGTTCTGGCGGCCCTGACGACCGAGGAAGTCGCCGCCGAAATGTGGCAGGATCTCAACTCCTCGGACATCACCCTGGCAAACATCCGCAGTTCGTGGGTCATCGACTGGCAGAAACAGAACATGTCGAACGCCAAGCAGGAGATCGTCGATACGATTCCGGATGTTGTCCGCCTTGTGGCCCAGGGCCGCGCCGACGCAATTGTTGAGAACATCGATTTCTTCATGTCGCATACCAAGAACCATCCGAACGTGAATTGGAAGGTTCTCGAAGATCCGATTTTTGTCGGTTACTGCGCCATTGGCGTAAGCAAGAACAATTACGGGTTGCGGGATGTTCTGAACATCATCCTCTACAATATGCATTCGTCGAACACGGTGAATGAACTGTGGGAAAAATGGTACGGCGCGCCGATGTTGGTCAAGGTCGTTCCGAACCCCTACTTCTGACAAACTGGTGTGATGCGGGCTCCTGACGGGGTCCGCATCCCGACCAGAGCGCACGTTTTCGACGACCGGTCATGGATTACACGTTTCAATGGGGTGTTGCACTGCAGCACCTTCCGGGGCTCCTCGAGGGAGCCCAGCTCACGTTCATCATCGGTTTCCTGACATTTTGGGGCGCATCGCTCGTCGGGCTCGTCATGGCGGCGCTCAAGACCTTTGGCGGTCCGATCGTCCGGCGCCTGGTTGGCGCCTACGTCATTTTCTTCACCAACACGCCGGCCCTGGTGCAGATCTGGTTCCTGTACTTCGGACTGCCGGACGTCGGGATCGTCTGGGACAAGTTCACCTGCATGCTGATCGGCCTCATTCTGAATTCGGGCGCGTATCTGACCGAAATCATCCGGGCAGGGTTCATCTCCGTAAGGCGAAATGAAATCGAGGCCGCGGAAACGCTGGGTTTTTCACTCATTCAACAGATCTGGTACGTTATCGTTCCGCACATCGCCAAGACGATTTACCCGGCCCTTGCGAACTTCTTCATCGTCATACTGGTCATGGGGACGTCGATCGGGTCGGTGATCGGGGTCCAGGAACTGACCAGCCAGGCGAAGGACCTGGCTACGGTTGACTACCGGTACCTCGAGGTCTTCACGATTGCCGCGGCCATCTACGTGATCCTCACCTTTATCGCCAGCATCACCCTGGCGCTGGTCGGCCGGCTGGCATTCCGGGTCAAGGCAAAGATATTCTGACGGGACCGCGGGAAGAGGGCGGCAACGGTGCAAATGCTCGAACGGCTCGCGGACGAGATCCCGCGATTCTTCAGCTGGTCGAACATGCTTCTGCTTGGCGAGGCCATGTTCATAACGCTGGCCATGACGCTGCTCGGTTGCGTCCTGGGCTTCGTGTTCGCATTCATCATAGCCTTCACGCGTCAAGTTCCCGGTTTCCCGACGCTGCCGCTGAGGACGGTCGCAATACTGTTCGTCGAAGTGTTCCGCCGCATCCCGTTCCTGGTCGTGCTATTCCTGGTGCTGTTCTTCATTCAGGCAGTCGCGCGCGGCACGTCGCTGTTTACGGTGGCTGTGGTGTCGATCTGTATCTACTCGACAGCCTACATCGCCGACATCATTCGCGGTGGTTTCGAGTCCGTGCCGCGCCAGCAGATCGAGGCCGCCCGCGCGATGAACTTCTCTCACGTGCAGATCCTCGGGTCGATCATTGTCCCGCAGTCGTGGCCGGTTATCCTGCCACCGGCCGTCGCGTTCATGGTCGGGTTCATCAAGGACACATCGCTGGTCAGCCAGATCGGTGTCTTCGAGTTGACGTTTCGTGCACGCGAACTCAATAACATGGGGTTTTCGGGCATTCTTGTATTCGGCGTGATTGCGTTACTGTACTTTGCGATCTCCTACCCGCTGGCGCGTTGGGGGCAATGGCTGGAGAAACGACTTGAACGGTGAATCGTCTCACCACCTGGAAATCAGGGGCGCCTGCGCAAGTTACGGCCGCGTGACCGTACTGAAGGGTGTCGATTTGACCCTTTCCAAGGGCGAAGTTGTCGCCCTCATCGGGCCATCGGGTTCCGGAAAGTCGACCGTATTGCGGATGATCATGGGTCTCACCCCGCCGACAGAGGGGGAAATCTGCCTCGATGGCGATGAGGTCAACTACCGGAACGCGGCGAGTCTCCGCCGTGTCCGCGACCGGATTGCCGTCGTGTTCCAGCAATACAACCTGTTCCAGAACATGGACGTGTTGCGAAACGTCACGATTGCACCGCTCAAGATCAAGAAGGTGCCGCGCCAGGTCGTGATGGCCGAAGCGGAAAGGGTCCTCGCCAAGGTCGGGCTGGCGGACAAGCTGAATGCATATCCGGACGAACTGTCCGGTGGCCAGCAGCAGCGCGTGGCCATTGCGCGCGCCCTCTGTCTCAACCCCGAAATCCTCCTGCTGGACGAGGTGACGTCGGCACTCGACCCCGAACTTGTCAACGAAGTCCTCGACACCATTCGGGACCTTGCCGCCGAAGGCATGACCATGTTGATCGTCAGCCATGAAATGGCATTTGTCCGGGAGGTCTCGAAGCGCGTGATCTTCATGGATGATGGCCTCGTGGTCGAAGCGGGTGGACCGGCAGACATATTCGACCGACCGAAGAAAAAACGAACGGGCGAGTTCGTCAGCAAGATCTTGCGGCACTAGCGGATGGCGTACCCGGGCTCATGCATATCGAATTGGCGAGAATTGCTCGAGGCTGACCCCCGGACGTCTGCCAAGCACGAGTTCAGCGACGGCCATCGCCGAAATCGGACCGGCCGTGAATCCCATCCACGGAAACATGTTCACGTAGAATCCCGGGTGCCCCGGGACTTCGCCGAGGATCGGTTTCCAGTCGGCCGTGCCGTTGACGATCGCCGGCCATGTTCGCACGACATGGATGTTTGCGAGCGCCGGTACGACCCGGAGCGCAAGCCGAAGGTTGTCGCGCAGCGACCTCAGGTTGACAGCGAGCTTTCCGTCACCTTCTCGACGTGCCGCGGGCCATCCGCCGCCGATGATGCAGGTGCCGTTTTTCATCTGCTTGAGCGTGAGTCTTTCCTCGGCCGCGTAGACAAGATGAGACACGAGAGGTTCCGCGGGTTCGGTAACGCTGACCTGGATGGGATGCTCCTCGACGGGAAGCGAAACTCCCAGCATGGCGGCGATACGGCCGGCATCGGCGCCGGCGCAGTTCACGACCCTCCTGGCCGTGATTTGGCCTGCAGGGGTTTGCGCACTGAATCCCCGCCCAACGGCATCCAGCTCCACGATCTCCGTATTCGGCATGGCTCGAGCCCCGAGTCTCATGGCGGCGGATGCGAATCCGTGTGTTGCCTGCAGCGGGTTGGCGCTGCCTTCATCCGGACAGAACGCTCCGCCGACAACGTCTTCGGAGACATACGGTGCCAGCGAACGGATTCCTGCGCGATCGACGAGTTCGATGTTGACCCCGTATTGCCGTTCGATCGAGACCTTTCGCATCACGTCCCGCATTTGCGATTCCGTGAATGCGACAATCAGCCCTCCGGTAATCCGCACGCCGAGTTCGGCGTCGATTTCGCGCTCGAACGTGGTCCACATCCTTGCCGACTCGATCAGGAGCGGTATGACGGGGGCAAACGCATGGGCCCAGTCCTCGCCTTCCGCGAGAAACATGTCGTGGGGAATCTGGACGTGGAGGCTGCCGGAATTGGAGCCCGAAGCCTGGGTATTGAAATCACGGCGATCGACGATCAGGACATCCACGCCTTCCCTGGCGAGAAAATAGGCGGTCGCAGCACCGGCGAGACCGCCTCCGATGATCAGGACGTCGGTTTTCATTCGCCCGATTTGCGGTTCAGTTCGCCGCTTTCCCTCACTCTTGCGTAACCGGGAGACCAAGTCATGACAAAAGAATTCCGTGGTAGCTACACAGTTACAATCACACCGTTCACCGTGGACGGCAAGCATGTCGACTACACGGCCTGGAAGAAGTTCCTCGACTGGCAGATGGCCTGCGATGTGCCGGGAATCATTATCCTTGGCACGACCGGCGAGTTTCTGACCGTGAGTGACGACGAACGCCACGAGTTCGTCGAGGCGACCGTCAAGTACTGTGCCGGACGGATGGATGTGCTTGTCGGAACGATGAATGCCTACACGCCGAGGGCCGTGGCCTATTCCGTGGAAGCCGAGCGGCTTGGCGCCGACGGGCTGATGATCATCCCGCCCTACTACTACACGCCCACCGAGGACGAGATATTCGAGTACTACCGGGCAATCTGCGAGAAGATCTCGATCCCGGTCATGCTCTACAACAATCCGTTCACGTCGAACGTGGACATGTCGGCAAAATTCGTCGCCCGGCTGACCCGGGCCTTTGAACAGGTTCGCTACATCAAGGAAGCAAGCCAGGCTGCCGGTCGCGTCTATGACATGGTTGAGGAAACAGGCGGTGTCATGAACGTGTTCGCCGGACAGAGGATCGTGGAATCCTATCTCGAAGGGGCAGTCGGCTACGTCAACCCGTATGGAAACTACATTCCAAGGGCGTCGCGGGCAATCTGCGACTACATTGTCGAAGGCCGTTGGGAAGATGCCAAGGTGATCCAGCGGCTCATCAACAGGATGCAGGTCATCATCAACGAGGGACACCCGACGTACGGCCACCAATGCTACTCCAAGGCACTCGCCGAGGCCGCGGGCTATCCGGTTGGCGATGTCCGGCCGCCGCTCACGACGTTCGAACAACTCGGGTCGGAAGGAGCAGCGCGCGTCGGGAAACTCGTTCCGATCATGGACGAACTCGATGCGATCGTGGACCGGATCGAGAAACGGAGGTCGGGAACCCACGACGTCCGGCTGGCCGGGGCAGCCGGTTAACTTCCTGCCAGAAACCTGCGGAACACGGAGAACGGTTTGGACAATCCGACGCTGTTTGCCACGCTCGAATTGCGTGGAATTACGCTCAAGAATCGCATCGTTCTGTCACCGATGTGCCAGTACCAGGCCGACGACGGGCATGTGACCGAATGGCACTCTGCCCATCACGGGCACTTCTCGATGACCGGTGTCGGACTTGCATTCGTTGAGGCGACCGGCGTGCTGCGCGATGGGCGCATCACCTATGGCTGCACCGGCATCTGGGACGACAGTCACATTCCCGGATTCAGGAAGATCGTCGAGACGTACCACGCGCGCGGAACGATGTGCGGAATTCAGATTGGCCACTCCGGACGCCGGGGAAGCGCTGAACGGCCCTGGGACGGAGCCGCGCCGATCGAGCGTCGCGGAGGCGGCGAAGCAGCCTGGACCACCGTCGGCCCGAGCCCGCTTCCCGAACGCGCGGGATATCCGGTTCCTCGAGAGCTCTCGGGGTCCGAGATCGCCGACCTGGTCGTGGCGTTCGAAGCCGCGACACGACGTGCATTGCGCGCGGGTTTCGATGTCGTGGAGATCCATGGAGCGCATGGTTACTTGCTGCATTCGTTCATGTCGCCGGTTTCGAACCGGCGCACCGATGACTACGGAGGGTCTCTCGCCGGGCGCATGAGATTTCCGCTCGAGGTTGCCCGCGCCGTGCGCGCGGTGTGCCCGGACGACATGCCGGTGTTCTATCGGGCATCGTGCGAGGACGGTGTCAAAGGCGGGCTGGAACTCCGGGACACGGTCGCGCTTGCGCGGGAATTGAAGTCGGCCGGCATCGATGTGATCGACTGTTCTGCCGGTGGAATGGCGGGCCCGGCCACGCTGTCGACGGCCCGAATCACGCCCGGCTACCTGGTGCCTTATGCAGAGGCGATCCGGCGTGATGCCGGTATCGCAACGATGGCGGTCGGCGCAATCATCGAACCGTGCCAGGCAGAGGCGATCGTCGCAGGGGGGAAGGCCGATCTCGTCGCAATCGCGCGCGAAATGATGGCCGACGCGAACTGGCCCTACCGTGCCGCGATGCAATTGGGGGTCGAGAATCCGCACGCCGTCCTGCCACCGCAATACGCCTTTTACCTTGAGCGACGAGAGGCCGTTCTCGACCGCGGAATTCAGCGTATGTAACTGGCGCCGTTCACGTCGAGAGTTGCCCCCGAGAGATGGCGGCACGTGCCGGCAGCCAGGAAGGCCACGAGATCGGCGATTTCTTCCGGCGGCACCCACTCGCCCATTGCAAGGCCGGATGTTACGGCTTCTTCGCCGCCCAGGGTCGCCGCACTTTCCTCGGACAGCCTGGTTCGAACGACGCCTGGCGCCACCGTGTAGGCAAGAATGTTTTCCCTGGCGTACCCCCGTGCAATCGTCTTTGTCGCAGCCGTCAGGGCGGATTTGGTCGCAGCGTACGCGATGCCTTCGGGGTTGGTGATGCCGCGTTGGGCTACCCAGCTTGAAATCGTTATCAACGTGCCGCCACCGCGTTCGAGGTAATGGCAGACTGCGTGCCGCATCAATCGGGACGGTGCCAGCATGTTGACACTCACGGCTTCGGTCCACACCTCGTCCCAGGCCTCCATGGTGTCTTCGACGCCGCCGTGCAGCCGCATGACAGCCGCGTTGTTGACGACGACATCGATACGTCCGCGCCACGCCAGCGCGGTGCGCCACAACTCGTCGACGGAGGCCATGTCGGTGAATTCGGCACCGACCGCGATACCCTTGTCGTCCCTGAATTTGGCAAGCGATCTCAGGGCGCCGTCACGATCATGGCCATAATGCGCGATGACCGCCGCTCCCGCCCGGCCCAGTGCCTTGGTGGTGGCCGCGCCGATTCCCTTTGATGCTCCGGTCACGAGAACCGTTTTGCCGTCGAGCGGTTTCATGCAACAATTCCCTCGCTACGGTGTTGGATAATCAGACCAATCCCGCGTCGACCGGCAGGAGCTGGCCCGTTACCCCATTCGATTGGTCGCCGAGAAGAAACAGGCAGGCATCCGCGACATCCGCTTCGCTCGCGGTGCGCCCGAGGGCTGTTGCACCAGCCATGTCCCGCAACGCCTCGTCGAATGCCTGGCCACCCCTTTCGGCCCGGTCCCTGACCCGGCCCAGAAGCGCGTCGGTTGCAATTGGTCCCGGGGCCAAAGCGTTGACCCTAATGCCGTGTCTGCCGAGATCGAGCGCTGCGGAACGCACCAGGCCGAGTACCGCGTGCTTGCTGGCAACATACGCGGCCTGTTGCGGATGTCCTTGCCACGAATTGAGAGACCCGAGCGCAACGATCGATCCGCCCGATGCCATCATCTGCCGCGCGGCGGACTTGATCGTGATGAGCGTTCCCTCCACGTTGACCTCGAAAACCCGGCGCCATTCCTCGAGACAGATCTCCGTGGTCGAGACCCACGGAGCGGTTACGCCGGCGTTCGCCACGACGGCATCCAGCTTGCCGAAACGCTCGACAGTTGCCGAGATCGCGGAACCGACGTCCTGTTCCCGGCACACGCTGCCTTGCCAAAAGGACCAGTCACCGGGAAGATCGCCGGCTTCTTCCTCCGGCAGGATGTCAAAGGCGACTCCCGACGCACCCGCCGCCGCGAGTTGATCGACGATCGCCCTCCCAAGACCCCGGGCAGCGCCTGTTACGAACGCAATTTGTCCAGCCATGAGTTCGCTGTTCGCCGGTTTGACCATTTCCCGCATTGATCCCCAGGTTTCGGCGGGCCGGAACTTGACAACAATCGGCCCGCACCGGAAGTTCACGTCGAATTTACAGGCGAAAGAGCATGAACAAAAGTATCCAGCGGCCCGCTGTCGCCATTATCGGCGGAGGTACGATCGGAACAGGTTGGGCGATCGTTTTTGCCGCCAGCGGTCACGATGTCCGCGTGTTCGATTGCGACGCGGCGAGGCTCGCGGACGCCCGCCGGGAGGTCTTGGACCGGCTGAAGGAACTCGAGGAATTCGGGCTGCTGACGGATTCTTCCGGGGAAACTACCGACCGAATCTCGTTTGTCGACGACATCGGGTCCGCCATCGATCGCGCCGGCCACGTCCAGGAGTGTATTTCTGAGGACGTGCGGGCAAAGGAAAGGCTCTTTTCCGAACTGGACGCGGGTGCACCGCCCGACGCAGTCCTTGCCAGTTCGTCGTCTTTTCTTTCCGCCTCCAGTTTTGCTGCAAACCTGGCGGGCCGGTCCCGCATCCTCGTCCTGCACCCCGCAAATCCGCCGTATCTCTTGCGGATTGTCGAAATCGTGCCCGCGCCTTTTACGAATCCTGAAATTGTGGACCGGACGGTGCGGCTGCTGGAAGGACTGGACATGTCGTGCGTCACGCTCGGCAGCGAAATCGAGGGGTTTGCCTATAACAGGCTTCAGGGTGCGTTGTTGCGTGAAGCCTATTGCCTGGTACGCGACGGAATTCTGTCGGTTGGCGACATCGATCGATTGGTCCGCGATGGGCTGGGGCTTCGCTGGTCAGTGATCGGCCCGTTCGAAACATCCGATCTCAACACGCGCGGCGGCATCGATGCACATGCTCGTCGAATGGGGCCGGCCTATGCCCGCATGGGCCAGGAACGCGGTCAAAATGATCCATGGACGGAAGAACTTGTCGCAAGGGTTGCCGCGGCTCGACGCGAGGCGCTTCCGCTGGACGGATGGCGGCAACGCGGCAGTGAGCGCAACAGGGCGTTGATGGCCCTGTTGCGTGCAAGACGCCAGGATCCGGCCCTGGCGATCTGCATCGACGACTAGGTCGGGAGGCTGTCACTTGGGTTCGCCCGACCCGACCGGATGCAACATGCTTCGGGCCAGCAATGCTTGGCTCGGCGCGAACAGCGACGTTGCCGAGTTCAGTTTCGAGGGACGTGTTCTCAAGGCTCGTCGAGGCGAAAGCCTTCTGGCGGCCCTGGTTGCATCGGGCGAACTTCGCCTCCGCCTGACCGAGGATGGCCGTTATCGCGGCCCGTTCTGTGGAATGGGCGTGTGCCAGGAGTGCCTTCTGGAAGTAAACGGCCGCTGTTCCCAGCGCGCCTGCATGACCAGCGTAGGCCCGGGAATGACCGTGCGGCGCCAGCCGAACCGGGTAGCAGCCGGGCCCGGGCCGAAAGACGCCTCGACCAGGCGGCAGGGCCACGCGACGTCGACCCTGACTCCCCAGGTCGCCGTGATCGGCGGCGGCCCGGGCGGCATGGCGGCAGCGAAGATTTCGGCACGGTCGGGCGCGGATGTCCTGCTGATCGATGAGAGGGCGCAGCTTGGCGGCCAGTTTTTCAAGCAGCCGTTGCCCGCGGTCGACCTGCGGTTGGAGAAATTTGACGACCGGCAATACTCCGATGGCCGACGGTTGATCGACGAGGTCAAGGCTTCAGGTGCTGAACTTCTGACCGCGGCCAGGGTTGTTGGCGTGTATGAGCCCATGGATCTTGTCGTCACGGTCGGGTCCGGAACCTGCCTGGTGCGCCCGCAGGTGCTGATTGTGGCGACGGGCGCGTACGAGGTAAGCTACCCGTTCGATGGCTGGACTCTGCCGGGTGTCATGACCACCGGCGCCGCGCAGACCCTGCTCAGGAGCTACCGCGTATTGCCGGGGCGGCGCGTACTGGTCGCCGGCAACGGGCCGCTCAATTTCCAGTTTGCGACCGAACTGCTGAATTCAGGTGCCGATGTCGTTGCCGTTGTCGAAGCTGCCCGACGGCCCGGCCTGGCTGCAGCGGGTTCCGTCATGGGGATGATGGGAACCGACCCGCATCTGGCTGTCAGGGGCGCGGGATACCTTTCGTTTCTTGCGCAAAGGAGAATTCCGCTTGTCTACGGACGCAGGATCGCCCGCATAGGATCACCGGGTCACGGTGACCGCCCGCGCCTTCTGGCAACCGCGGAGTGCCTGGCCGGTAGCGATGGTCCGGTACGGGAATTCGAAGCTGACGCCGTCTGTCTGGGATACGGCTTTCGGCCGTCGAATGAAATACTCCGTGCCCTCGGATGTTCGCACGAGGTGAACCCAGGATCCGGAATGATGGAGACCGCACGATGTGACGGTTGCACGACCAGCCGTGACAATGTGCTTGCCGTCGGAGACTGCACGCAGCTTGGAGGTGCAGCGGCAGCCCAGGCCGAGGGATTTGTTGCTGCAGCAACTGCGCTGAGTGTGCTCGGAGTCCCGGTGCCGCCCGGATTTGGCAAGACTCTGGAAAATGCCAAGGCACGGCTTCGGCGCCAGAGGGGGTTCCAGAAGTCGTTGTGGAAGCTGTTCCGACCCGCAGGGAACCTGTTTGCCGGACTGGACGAAAGGGCGGTGGTCTGCCGTTGCGAAGGGTTGTCGCTGGCCGAACTGCGTTCCACCTTGACCAACCGGTCCCAGCCGACCCTGGCGAGCATCAAGCGACTCACACGCGTCGGCATGGGGCGGTGCCAGGGGCGATATTGCGGGGTGACCCTGGAACGAATCCTGGCTGAGAGGCAGAATTCTCCCCTGGAAGAGAGCGATCGCTGGGCCCCGCGCCCACCGGTCAGCCAGACACGAATTGCTGACCTTGCCGGTCTCGAATTTCCGAAGCACGGCAAGGACGAGTGATTCACGGCCAGGGCGTGCTACCCGAAGTTCCCAAATCGTCGGGACTGTCCGAGAAGAGTTGACTGGAAAAAAAGGAACGCCTCGGAATCTCCTGGTGATGCACATGCGGCAAACGAAACCCTTCGGTTCGGAAAGGCCGCTACCGATCCAACCGACAAATCGATTCCGCCGGTCACGATGACCATGGCCATGCCGACCGTAATGACGAAGAACATGGAATTGTAGTCCAGGAGAGAGACGATTTTGTGTGCGCTTCGGAAATTCCCGTACCGAAGAAGGCCGAACACGATGAATGCAGGCGACGCGAACCAGACGCTCACCACCCGGGACGTCTCCCCGCAGGACGTGGAGAAGGTCGAGCTCGTACAATTCGCGCAGGATCACTCCCTCTGCAACTGCTGTTCATGGATGGCAAGGACAACGATCATCGCCTTGGCGATGAGGGCCACCGGCATGTCGAAGCCGACGGTCTGGCGTTGGTGGGACCGCTTCCTTGCCGAGGGTGTTGACGGCCTGCTGTACGACATCCCCCGGAGACGGGGCCGCAAGCCCATATCCAAGGACAAGGCCAGCGAACTGATCGCGCTGGCGATGCCGCCGCCGCCGGAGCACGCCAGTCACTGGACGCTGCGGGCGCTGGCGACGAAAGTGGGGACCGCCGTCTCGACGGTGTGAGGCATCCTGAAGAGCCATGGCCTCAAGCCCCACAGGGTGAAGACATTCAAGGTTTCCCGAGACCCGCACCCACAACTGCAAGCGTAACGGCGCCACCTGCCTGATGGCGGCCCTCGATGTCGCCACCGGCACGGTCACCGGCCAGATGGTCGAGCGTCACCGTTCGGAGGAATTCCTCGCCTTCCACGAGCTTGTCTCCGAGGGGATCAAGCCCGGAACCCAGGTTCACGTCATCCTCGACAAGTCTCCTCTCACAAGTCGGGCGAGGTCAACGAATGGCTGAAGGACAACCCCAATTGGACATTCAATTCACTCCGACTTCGGCCTCGTGGATGAATGCCGTCGAGGGGTTTTCTCCAAGCTGTCGCGGCAGAGGCTCAAGAACGCGATTTTCTACTCGCTCGACCAGTGTATTGCGGCGATCGAGGGTTACATCGAGCATCACAACACCAATGATGCCCGGCCGTTCCGCCGGAGCAAGGCGCCCGAAGATCTCGTGGAGGCATGAAAAAATGGCCACCAAAAGCTGCGGGAATCGGCATCGTAAAAGAATCAAAACGCTAGACCACGTCCGGGAGTGCTTTCGCGAGTCTTGTGGCAATCTGACTCACCAGACTCCGCGTTTCTCATGAAAGGGCCGGGCGCGGATGCGCCGCTGTCAAGTTATCGTGCACGCTCGATAAATTGTTGACTGTTACGCGCCGCGTACGCGCATGGGCGAGAATGGCATCTTGAAGTGGAGACCTGGTTCTTGGTCGTCAATTGCTCTTGAGAACCTGTTTTCTGCCAACGTGTCCTTAAGGGACTGTAAGGCTGTTGAGAAGCAGTTGCTTCGACGGCTGAGGAACACGAGAGTCATCCGGAACCTGTATTCGGTGTACAGGCCGCTGAGATGGTTCAGAATGCCGAACGTGTTCTTGGATCAACCGTCTGAGCAAAGTCTGGCGGCAATTCGTAATCATGATGACAATTACGAATTCATATGGAACTGTTGGTTGAGAATTGCCAAGAGGTATGAAGACCAGGGAGCCCGATGTGACAGATTCATTGGAGTAAGGGAGGTATACTGAACATGTGGAGAGATCTTGTATTCATTGCAGTAGTTGGGACTGTCCTGGCACTGCATAACCAGGTCACCGCTGAGAGTCATGGACACGTGTCCGGGGCAGCCGCGGCTGAACTGATCCAAACGGCCGCCGGTGTTTTCAGTCCCGAAGAGGGTGAAAGCGGTTGGTCATTTTCAATCATTGACGGCTTCGACGGAGCATTGTGGAAATGCACTCTCGGTTCTGAAATGGACCCGGAAGCACAAAACGTCGAATGTTGGCGTGACGACAAAAGGAAGATAATCTGATGTTGAAAACATTATCATCATTGGGATTCTTGGTCCTGAGCACCGTTTGGGTATTTTGTTACTTTGTGTACTTTGGTGACAAGGTATACATGAATAGAAGCGTGCATATCGCATGAAAAAGGCCGGGTGCTCGCGGACCCAGTCTTTGTTTCGCCGCCCGGAGATGAATACGGGCCGCGCTCGGTTCGCGCCATGCCTGCATGCCTTGGAGATGGCGACACCAACGCACGCGACCTAACCTGAAGAGCCATGGCCTCAAGCCCCACGGGGTCAAGACATTCAAGGTCTCAGGCGACCCGAGGTTCGAGCTGAAGGTCCGCGACGTCGCCGGCCTCTACGTCAACCCGCCCGACCACGCCGTGGTCATCTCGGCGGACGAGAAGACACAGGTCCAGGCGCTGGGACGGACGCAGGCACCCCTGCCGATGGAGCCCGGCCATCCCGAGACCCAAACCCACGACCACACGCGCAACGGCACCACCTGCCTGATGGCGGCCCTCGATGTCGCCGCCGGCACGGTCACCCGCCGGATGGTCACGCGTCACCGTTCGGAGGAATTCCTTGCCTTCCTCAAGCACGTCTCCGAGGGGACCGAGCCCGAAACCCTGTTCACGTCGTGCAAGGAATCGTTTGCTCCGATTTGTCCGCGGAGGTCAACCATTCCCCAAAACGGGATTCAGAGGCCAAACGCGCGTGGCTTTGCCTACTCCCGGTACCTTCCCTGGTCGGCTCCTTCCATGACATCAGCATTCAGCCATCCGACGATGAGGTGGGCAACCCGCATGCCTCCGATGCGGTCCGTTCTCGCCCAATGGCACGAGTCGAGCATCGCTTGTCTGATCGTAAGTTCATGGACCTCGCTCCCGCAGTAACTGCTGTCTTGACGAGACAATGGCATTGTGTTTGCATCACTTCTTGTATGGAGTTTCAGACTGGAGGGAAGCATGCGCCCAAGATCTTTCGCAGTCTGCATAGCTGCCGCTATGCTGATGGTTGAACCTGTTCTGGCTGATGGCCACCTGAGCCTTGACGGGAAAAGAATCGGGGTGGCCGTGGTCGGAACGCAGCATTTCTGGGACCGTGAGGCATTCAACGGTGCCATTTCGACGGTTGAATCTCTCGGCGGTGAAGTTGTGCCGGTCGATGGCGGTCGGGACAACCAGGTCCACGCAGACAATCATGACGTCTTGTTGACTGCAGAAGTCGATGCTGTGATCTCGATCCTTGGAGACGCAGCCGTCGAACCCAAGTTCGAGGCATTGCGGAATTCCGGCATTCCAGTATTCACCGTCGATCACCCGAGCCCGCACTCATTGAACAACACCACGTCCGACAACTACTACATGGGTACAACGATTGGACGCTACATGGCTGACGCTCTTGGCGGCGCTGGTCGGGTTGCGGTGTTCAATGCGTTCGAGAATGCTCTCCGCATCTGCGGCATCCGGGCAGGTCTCTGGAAATATGTCCTTCAGGACTATCCCGGCATTGAAATCATTCAGCCCGAACTTGCCGAGGAGTTTGCAAACGCGCCGGAAGATGCACGACGCCAGACCCTTGACCTGCTCAGCCAGTATCCCGAAGGAGAAATCGATGCGATCCATGTCGGATGCTGGGACCAGCCGGCAATCGGCGTGGTGCAGGCGCTTGAGGAAGCCGGACGCACCGACGTGATCGTCACAGCGCTTGATGGCGGTCCGGACACGTTGGAAATCATGGCCGAAGAAGGCAGTCCGTTCGTGGCCAACGTTGCGCAACAGCCGAATCTTATCGGTTCGACATCTGCAATGAACGTGGCAAGACACTTCGCCGGTGAGGAACTGTTGCCGCAGACTTATGTCGACGTGGTGCCGGTGAATGGCCGGGAAGAAGCAATCGCGGCCTACGAAGCACTCGGATACGGCTCGCTCGAATAAGTTCCGCCTCGAATTCCGGGCCTGTGTTCCTGATACGGGCCCGGGACTACCACCACGGCATTCGGAGCCCGCGGTTCTGGGAAAGCGACCGACACAATGAACGGCGCGCGCGTTCTTCAGTTCGACCGCATACTCAAGGACTTCCCCGGCGTCCGGGCGCTAGACTCCGCAAGCCTTTCGATTGCGGAGGGTGAAATACACGGCCTCGTTGGCGAAAACGGAGCTGGCAAATCCACGATCATCAAGGTGCTGGCCGGCGTCTACACGCCCGAGGCAGGCCGACTGGCGATCCACGGCCGCGGGATCGACCCGATTACGCCCGCCAGCGTTCACGAGGCCGGCGTTCGTTTCATTCACCAGGAACTGCAGCTCGTTCCGCACTTTACGGTCACGGAATCCGTGTTCATGGGGCAGGAACGCAGCGCCCGGTTCGGAATCGACGCGCGATACATGCGTACACGGACCGAGAACTTTCTGCGTGACACGCTCGCCGTTGACATTCCAGGCAACGCCCTCATCCGGAATCTTGGCACCGCCGAACGCAAGCTCGTCCAGATTGCCTGCGCCCTGATCGATGACAAGGCCAGGATCGTGGTATTCGACGAGCCTACTGCCCCCCTGGCCAGCGACGAGATCCGCACGCTCATGCGTGCAATCAGGCGGCTGAAGGAACGGGGGATCTCCATTCTCTACGTGTCCCATTACCTCAACGAAATCACGGATATCTGCGACCGGGTGACTGTTTTTCGGCATGGCAGGGATGTGAAAGTGCTCGACGACGTACATGACACCTCGGGGCCCGAACTCATCGCGGCCATGGTCGGCCGCAGCCTGTCCGACATTTACCCTCCGCGCGACCGCAGGCCGGGCGACCCGATCTTGCAACTGGAAGGCCTGACCGGTTCGGCCTTCGAGGATGTGTCACTGACGCTCTGCGAAGGTGAGATCCTTGGAATTGCAGGTGTGATCGGATCCGGCCGCGAGCAGTTGATCGATACGATTTATGGCCTCGCACGCCCGGTATCGGGCATGATCCGACTCAAGGGTTCCGCACTTTCGTTCCGGTCTCCGGCCGATGCCATTGCCCGGGGAATTGTGCTTGTCCCACGCGACCGGCGCAATGACGGGCTGGTCCTGCCGATGACCGTGTCCGAGAACATCAATCTTGCCACCCTGGACGAAGTTTCGACAGGTTGGATCGAAAACCGGGAACAGGCACGAGCGAAAGCCGAGCAGCAAATCGATTCTCTTGACATCCATACGCCCGGCCCAGGCACGATCGTGCGGCTGTTGAGCGGTGGGAACCAACAGAAAGTCGTGCTTGGCCGCTGGCTATTGAAGCACGCCCGGGTATTCCTGATGGATGGGCCTACCGTCGGCGTCGATGTCGGTGCCCGGTCCGAGATCTACGCGCTGATAGACCGGCTGGCGAAACAGGGCTCCGGCGTTATCGTCTCCTCGTCCGATCCGGCCGAACTCATCGGACTGTGCGACCGGATCGCCGTCATGATGCGGGGACGTGTGGTCGAAGTACTGGATGCGGGGTCGCATGACATCGACGACCTTATCGCGATCAGTACCGGTGCCCGGGCTGCGGAGGTTGGCCATGGCTGACCACCTGGCTGCACAACGCCCGCTTCGACGGCTTGTCGGTTCGGCGCCGCTGATCATCTTCGCGGTCATGTTGCTCTACATCGGAACCCAGGCCCAGAACTTCCTGAGCGCGCTGACGTTGCAACTCATTCTCGTCCAGAGTCTTCCCGTGGTCCTTATCTGTATCGGTCTCTCGATTGTGGTGATGGCGGGCGGAGACGACGTGGTTTCCGGTGGAATCGACCTGTCCGTTCCGGCAACCGCAGTTCTTTCGGCCGGAATTACCGCCCAGTGGCTGGCCATGGATGGATCTTTCCTGGTTGCCGCTGTCCTGGCGTTCGGGGCTGCGATGGCGGTCGGCACCGTCAATGCGGTCCTGGTGACCCGGATTGGCGTGACTCCGCTGCTCACGACCCTTTCCATGTTTGTTGCCGTGGTCGGTATCAACAACGTCGTGACGTCAAGCCGCCGGATCGATGTTGACGCACCCTTCGTCATCTGGCTGCGTGACGGGACATTGCTGGGAGTTCCAGCCGGAATTCCCATCGTCGCACTGGTCGCGTTCGGCGCTTTCCATCTCTTGCACCGGACGAAATTCGGCCTCAATTTGCAGGCGGTCGGAGGCAATCGGGACGCGGCCGAGATCTCCGGGCTTGACGTCGTCCGTTTGCAAGGCTCGTCTTTCCTGCTGGCCGCACTGACCGGTTTCGTAGCCAGCTTTTTCGTCCTGGCCCGCGGTTCCGGATCCTCTCCGGGCGTCGAGGACAACCTGTTGCTTGAAATGGTGCTAGCGACGTTTCTCGGCGCAGCGTTCTCTCCCCGGCGGGTCGTAACGCTGTGGGGCGCGGTGCTCGGAGCCGTCCTCGTCGCGGCGATTACGATCGGGTTCAAGTCACTGGGCGTGAACGTGTTCTGGCTCGGCCTCATAAAGGGATCGCTGATCCTGGCGGTCGTCGCCTTTGGCGCATTGGCGCAGAGAGGGCGCGCGTGATGCAGAAACTGACCGGTGTCGGACAACTTCGGTTTCGATTGAGGGATGTGTTCATCCGCTTCGGCTTCCTCTTGATCTTTGCCGGGTTCGCCGTGTTCTTCACCGCCTGGAATCCCGTGTTTGTCCAGGGACAGAATCTGCTGAACATCGTCGAAGGTTCCGCCATCCTCATGATCGTTGCGCTCGGCATGACGCTGATCGTTGCGACGGGCGGGATCGACCTTTCGGTCGGTATCGCTCTCGATTTCGGCGCGGCATTCGCCATTGTCGCAATGAAGTCATACGGTGCCGACTGGCTGACGGCCGTCTGCGTCGGTATCGCGGGCGGTTCCATGATCGGCATACTCAACTCGCTGCTCGTTGTCGGCCTTCGGATCAGTCCCTTCATGGCGACGCTCGGTACCTTTTTTATCGGTTCTTCGGTGCAGCGAATATTCACCGGCGGCGGCGGCCCGATTTCGTTCCGGCGCATGCCGGACACGTTCCGGGATATCGCCATGGGCGAGTTCGCAGGTGTGCCCACCGAGGTCATCGTCGCGGTCGTGCTGTGCCTCGTCTATTTCGTGATTCTCGAGCGATCGATCTGGGGCCGCCAGATCCATGCGATGGGCATGCAGCGTTCGGCGGCGATCGTGGCGGGAATCCGGGTCAACCGGATTCTCATCGTCTCCTACATCGCTTCCGCCATGACCTGCGCCGTGGGCGGACTGATCGCCGCGGCGTCGATCAGGATGTTTACGCCTCTTTCGGGCTTCTCGTACCTGCTGGACGCAATCGCCGCGGTTTTCATTGGCGCTGCACTGCATCCGCGGGGCCGCCCCAATGTTCCGGGGACGATCGCAGGTGTGCTGTTCCTTGGCGTCGTGACAAACGGGCTCAACCTGATGGGTCTCAATTTCAACACCAAGGATGCCCTTTCCGGCATAATCCTTGTTTCTGCACTGGCGCTCGCCGTGGCCCAGAGAAAATTCCGCTAAGGCGGATTCGTCACTCGTTCGGTAGCGTGAATTCGACATCGATTCTCTCCGGCAGGACGCCGACTCATTGCTCTTTCCGGTATCCTCCGCAGGCAGGCCGTCGGATTGCGGTACGCTTTCATTGGGGGCGAAGGCGCCCGCCCGGGATCAGTCGAAGCCCGGCTCTCGTGAAAAGTGTTCTGCCAGTTGCCGATTGCCGGGAATTCTCGATCTGTCCGGGATGCTTTCATTCGAGACAGGGACGGCGCACTGTCGCGGCCCGCGGGATTGGCCTGCTTCCGGGCCACGCTTGCTGGAGACGCGCTCACGAGAATTTCGTCGGAGACATCGTCGCCGGGTTGGAAATCGGAATGTCCGGAATTGAATATGCCAATGCCGGCCCGGTTGCCCTGGGAGATCCGCCCGTTCCGTTGCGCGGGCAGACGGTCGTGGACCAGGATGCCGCCCGCCGGAGCCCCCCTGGCCCGGGAAACCTCGTGGCTGGAGACAAGCGGCGCGCCGTTCGGTCCAATGCGCCGATGCTGACCCATAAGGCGCCGGAAGTGGGGAATCATGCAGGGAGCCGGTTTCATCGCGGCGTGGTGAGGTCAAGTGCGGCATGGAGGGTCCCGCGGCTTCGTGGCGGCCGCCTCGTCCCGGATGTGCGACCGCACCGCAGGTCCGGGCAGATCATGGGGGAAGACGGCAATGCCCTCGATCCGGCACGGAGTGGGCTCAAGATCGCGCTCCCGGTTGGCGGGAGTGCCGACAACGGCTGGTCCGCCGTCAATGATCCGGCCGGCGCGGGTTTTGCGGTCAGGCGGTGTGGAGATCGGCATGCATGACCGGCACGCCGTCGCCGGGACAGAACAAGGGGAGACAGGATGACCCAGAATTTCATGCGGGCAGTGCGTTGCCTTGGATTTGGCTGGCAGCACAGACTGGTCAGGGACCAGCCCGTTCCGACGCCAGGACCGGGGGAAGTCCTTGTACGGGTTGACCTTGCCGGCGTCTGCGCCGCCGACAGGGCCATGCATGACGGCACGGGGCCCTGGACATTGGCTTTTCCGTTTACGCCCGGCCACGAGTTTACGGCCACGGTTGCTGCATTGGGAGAAGGCGCGGGTGAGTTGCACGGGCTCGAAGAGGGCGACCGGACCGTTGCGGAACTCAACGTCTCCTATGGAATGGACTATTTCCGGCAGCGCGGACTTTACCACCTGACCGACAACATGGATGTGTTGGGTGCTACGAGGGACGGGGCCTGGGCCGAGTACATGCTCTATCCGGCCCAGACGGTCGTACACAAGGTTCCCGCGGGTCTGAGCGAAGGTGCCGCCTGTTATACCGAGCCGCTCGCAAACGCGATCCACGGCGTAGAGCGCGCAGGTATCCAGTTCCAGGATGTCGTCGTCGTGTTCGGGGCGGGACCGATCGGGATGGGGATGCTCCAGGCTGCCCGGCTCAAGACGCCCCGCAAGCTGATCCTGGTCAACCCGGGAGAGGCGAAGCGAACGGCCGGGCTGAGGCTGGGTGCCGACCTCGCCTTTCACCCGGATGCCCCCGAACTCGCCAGCGCAATCGGCGATTTCACGGACGGGCGCGGCGCAGATGTCTGCCTGGAAGCGTCGGGCCGGACTTCGGCGTTTGTCAGGGCAATGGAACTGGTGCGCAAGCGCGGCACACTCGTGGTCTTCGGCGTCTACAAGAAACCCGTTGAAGTCGACCTCAATGTCTTTGGTGAATTCAAGGAGCTGAACGTGTTCGGAGGACATCTCGCTCCCTTCACCTACGGAACCGCGCTTGACCTGATGGCCAGGGGTCTGATCGACGGGGACGCGTGCGTGACGCACCGGTTTCCACTTGAGCAATTCGAGCAGGCGATGACGCGCCGGCCTGAAGCCGGCGAGTTGCAGATCAAAGTGGTCCTGGACCCGAGGGCCTGACGGGCGGCCGGCGCGTTCGCCGGTTGACTTGGGACAGGAGTTCCGGAGGGTTTCCACCGATCTCCGCCGCCGGGAATCTCCCGAACGCCGCGGGCGTTAGAGGAGGCGGGCTTCCGGAGGCACCGCCGCGTCGGGTACGCAGAGCATTACAACGGCCTTTTGGGGCGACGACGGGAAATAACGCGTTCATTCAACGGGTTGGAAGACCCGGAAATCGCCAATCAAACCAAAACCGTCGAAGTCAGGGAAAGAATCCATCGGGAAATTTCACCCGGATCTCGTTGGCTACTTCACGTTTCTGGACCATAGCGAGTTCAGGGTGGATGGTGGAGCAAGCCATGTCGCAAAAATTCCTAAAGGCCTTCGCGGCGGCGCGGATTCCCGCCAACATTGTTGCCGTCTTTGATAATGATGCCGCTGGGCGATCAGCGTATTGCAACGCGACCGCTCTCGACCTGCCAGAAAACATGACATGCGTTCACTTGCGGGACATTGACCTTGGACATTCTCATCCAACAATCGGACCTCAAGGATTTCACAAGACTGACATCAATGGAAAAGCCTGCAGTATCGAACTATACCTTGGAAACGAGGCGCTTTCATTTAACGGAAAACTCAGACCTGTACGTTGGACCGGGTATGATCGAAAGGCAGGGACCTACCAAGGTGAGGTTGATGAAAAGAAGAGTGCGCAGGAGGCGTTCCTTGCAGCAATGTGTAGAGGCCCCTGTGATCCCGCTGATGGCTATCCGGAAATGGTGCTGGTCTGGTAGACCATCTTGAGTGCAGCGACGAAGGTTGCGGAGGCTTCGCAAAGATCTGCTCGTGTTCCGCACAATTGGTAGGTTTTTCTATGCTTTACTCCGAAGACGTGGATTCCATGCAAACGCCCGCCAAAGGGATTTGGCGAAGAAGCTGAAAGAGCCCCGGCTTCTTTGCACGCTCGGCGTAGCGGGTGGTGGGTAGGGGTTGGTGGAGACCGAATGGCTTGCCGATCATCGCCAGGATGTGGCCCAGTGGGAGATCCTTGGAAGCAAGAACATGGCCGAGATCATTGGGGTCGATTGGTTGAGGCCTTCAGCGCGGCAAATAGGTCGTTCTTGATGCCGTCGCCGATTTGAGCAGTTGACGCCATCAAGGTGTCCCGAGCCGGATGTGCGTACCGGGCAGTTGACTGCACCTTCCGATGGCTGGGTAACCCACCGATCATGGGCTGGCTTGCCGGTAGCGCTTGTGCGGGAAGCAAAAGTGCGGTGGTTATTCCACATTCAGAAATGCCGTCATACGTTCGACGATTCCTGTCAAGCTGACATCCCGGAAAACAACACCATCAATCAACTCAACCGTGTCACCACGAACACGGACATCAGAAAGTTATAATCAATCTTGTTGCATGTCTTGCTTCCTCATGGGAGCAGGATGCAAAATCTCATGACACTCTCCAAGCAGCGATTCCTGCGACGTTCTTCGGCTCTGTCCGGGTAACGCAGAGGAAGTGCTCACCTCCAACAGCCATACCAATTCTGCAAAACGGAGAACTCTGGAGAACAGATTTTCCTTGGCTGCATCGGCCTGCATACTGGAAGCGCC
The DNA here is from genome assembly GCA_965242975.1 of Paracoccaceae bacterium. Classification (GTDB taxonomy): domain Bacteria; phylum Pseudomonadota; class Alphaproteobacteria; order Rhodobacterales; family Rhodobacteraceae; genus JAPPHA01. The sequence continues at coordinate 5,025,802 of CBDETS010000007.1, forward strand.
GCGAACATCTGCCTAATGGTGTGTTCGATTGTGGGGATTCCATTTTCCTGCAGTGTGTGATTCAACCGCTCTCGACGAAAAGCACACAGTTTTGATACGGGAGCAGAGCTGCAAAGGCAAAGAGCAACAGAACCCGGATTGTCCTCAGCGAGCAAGACCGAGAGCGTCTTGAGAGGATCAGGACCGATCCCCTTTCGATCACGAAACCGGCTCTCGCGAGCCGTGGCGACGGCGTTCAAGTGCCGTCGGAATCTGCACTCTGAGGCCCCGATGGCGTTAGCTCGATTGGGTATCGCGGCGTGAATGGCGTCTGAGTGGGCTCGGCTCCGAGAATGCTGTCGACCAAATAGCTGCGCAGCTGGCCGCTGTCCGCGCGTACGGCCATGAGCAGCACGTCTCCGGCCTGCGAGCGGCGGAGCGAGTAGGCTTCGATTGCGAATGTCGAACGATTGCCCTGCTTGTCGCAGTAGTCGATCTCTACAAGAAGACGGTTTGCGGAAGCAAAGCGGATCATTTCGACGAGACTCGGTCTTCGGCTGCCTGCGGGAAAATCAAGTACACGCTCGCGGATGAGCGTGTCGCCGGCGCCGACAGGCATCAACGCAAGCGGCGGAGCGACGGCGCCTTGGAGCCAGTCAAAGATTTCCGGGAGCGCGTCCCAAAACGTCGTGACCGGGAGCAGCGTGGGGAGCTGGTGTTCCAGCATGTGAATCCAACCAGTCTCAAGTTCCGCACGGTGCGGCTCAAGGTCGGTCATGCACGGAATGCTGATGCCCTTGAATTCACACTTGGCACGCAGGACTTCGATGAAGCGCTGCGGTTCCGGACGTGCCTCGGTATTCCGGTAGAGATGTACGACATCATAGAGATCGCGCGGGCGCGTCCGTTCCGCGAGCACTCTGAACTTCTCCGCGAATGCCTCGGTGTAGTCGTAGGCCAAGACTTCGATGCCATCTTCCGGGGCATCGCTGTACGGATGGAAAATCTGCACGTGGACCGGCGGGAGAACGATCCGCTCGTCGGCGGTCAAGTCAAGCTTGATGCGCGGGAGGGCGTGGGTCGATGAGACGGGGCCCTTGTAACTGATCTTGCCTTGGCACGAGAATTGCCCCCGGGGGTTCTCGTAGATATCGAACTCCTGTTTGTCGACGGGAATCTCAATGCCGGTTTGGTCGTAGATCCATTCACCAATTTCGGAAAATGTGCCCTTCAGGAAGTTGGCGTCGAGATGGTGCGGTTCGCGGAGCGTGAAGTCGAGATCCTCCGAGAATCGATAGGTCTCGAAGAAGCATTTCTTCAAGCACGTGCCGCCTTTGAATATCCAATTGTCTGCGAGATCCTCGTGCACGAAGATGCCGGCGAGCATCCAGCCGAGAACATAATCTTTCTCCACGACATGTGGCGTGAGCGATGTCTGCTGTGCTATCGTGAGGATTTCGCGCTTGCCGATCATGGCGTTTCCTCGCGAGCCCAGCGCCCCGGCACGCGGAGCCGCCATTTGGTCACGACGAGCGGTCCATCCTGATCCGGATCGAGCTTCGCATGACCGCCGCTCAGATTCCGCTCGCAAAAACGGCCCAGTTCAGCACCGCCAGGAAAGCGCTCGGCCAGATATCCGAGGCGCTTGAAGACAGCGCCGTTGCGGAGGCTCACCGCGTAATCGACGAGCTTCTCGTCGTCGCGATCGTCGCGTCGCAGATAGGCTGCGAGGCAGTCCGATACATGCTGGATGCCGCCACCGATAGCCGGGTCGTCGAGCATGTCGATGATCGTTCGATGCACGTCGGAGATGGCCACGCGCGTCTGATGCCGCCAGACATTCTTCGTGCCGAAGATCTTTCGTTCGTGGATGTGTTTCAGCGAAAAGGGCGTGCCGTGCCGCTCCTGGCGCTTCTGACGCACCGGCCGGGCGGTCATCACGAAGACATCCTTGAAGATCTGTTCGGTCAGGTCCCAGTGCTCGGCTGCCGTGCGGCCTCCAATGTAGGCAGGCGCGAACAGTGCGGGAACGAGCACCCATGGGTCAAGGAGGACGCGATTTGATCCCATGGTGTCGATGGAAGCGGCGACATAGGCACCACGGCCCACTCGTCTCAGCCATCCCTGTTCAGCCCAGCGGGACAGACGCTGGGCGGCGCCGATACGGTCAAGCTCAAGGGCAGCCACCACGTCATCGACGTGAATGACGTCGCCGACGGTGGACAGCACCCGGACAAGTTGCGCTCGTCCTCGGGGGAGGCGAGGAGTGTTTTCGTTCATTTCGTCTGTTTAGCATAAAATGTTAAGTTTCACAATCGGATTAACGAACGTCGGCAATTAATTTTCAATCAACAATTCGCAATAATCGTGAAATAGGGCAAGTCCGATAACAACAATGCGACGCCAGCCTTTCTGGCGGCCAGGTACGCGCTCAGTGTCGCGGTCACCTAAAGATCATGAAGTCCGGTGTAGGGCATGTCGACATAAAAGCCGTCACCATGCGCTCGCATGTACATTCCATTCTGGTTGAGAAGTCGTTCCTATACTTCGATCAAAGGACCATGGAATCCCAGATCGCTCCATTCCTCGAGATGGAAGAATGGCTGGACTGCGTCTCGACAGGCGCCAAGCATCCATCGCGAGGGGTAGCCAGCGAGATCACTGAGCGTGGCACGGTAGCGAGCAACGAGTTCGGGATGACCGTCCGCGTTCGCCTCAACCCAGTCAGCGTGACCGAGGCCATCCCCGATCGCTTGGAATAGTAATGTGAAGCGCTCGACGACCACCGACCAGAACTTATCCAAATCCCCGTCCACACGATAGCTCAGGCGTGCCGACCGGATCGGGTCATCCACGTCCCTCATCGCCTCGCCCAGCATTTCGAGAAGACCGAGCCCGTGTTCCGGCGCTGCCCACGTGGCGAGACGTTGCGCACAATATTCGGATTGGCAGGGGTTTACGATCGGCTGGAGGTTGGCATCTCTACTATTCCTGGGCTTTGCTGCCCGCCAGCCGCCGGGACAAGTTCGAACGAATACCGAAGATCGTGGACGTGAGCCAGCTCATGGAAAAAAGTTCGCAGTGCTAGATTGTAATCGGGGTGATCCGTCTGGTTTAGCTGCCGCACCAATCCGGTCCAGATCACGACGACGCTTCATGTCTCGTCATCGCGGACCGTGTGGAGGGCCATGGCGCAACCCAACCCATATTCGTTTGACGTCGGGGCTGTCGGCAGGATGCCATCTCCGGGTTCTCCTGCTCTTTGCCATTTTGGTTCTGCTCCTGTTCGAAAACTGTGCGGCATCCGCCGGGAGAGGTTGAATCATACCCCGCAGGAAAACGGAATCCCGAAAATAAACATAACACTAATGTGCCAAGCACCCGGCAGTTTGGGCGGCTGCATCGGACCAAATGGGGGTGAAATGGCGTTTGTTCCGGAGGCATTCGAATAGCGATGCCTGTTCCCGCGCATCCGAAAATCTACCACATCGTCCATGTCGACAACCTGGCGTCGACCATCGGCGACGGATGCCTTTGGTCAGATTCGATAGTGAGCCGTAGAACAGAGACCACCGTGATCGGCATGAACACTATCAAGAGGCGACGCCTGCACCTTCCCGTGCCTTGTCATTCCGGCACCCATGTCGGGGATTCCGTTCCCTTTTATTTCTGCCCGCACTCCATCATGCTTTACGTTATCTATCGGGCAAACGCTCCGGAACTTCAATATCGGGGCGGCCAGGAACCGATCATCCACCTTGAAGCCGATCTGCATACCGTCATTCAATGGGCCGACACCAAGCAACGTACTTGGGCTTTCTCTCTTTCCAATGCCGGCGCGATATATGCTCAGTTCCGATCTCGCATTGAACAGCTTGACAAAATCGACTGGACGTCCGTCGCCTCCAACGACTTTCGCAATGCCGATGTAAAGGAGGCGAAACAGGCCGAGTTTCTCGTGCATCATTCATTCCCATGGCACCTCTTCGAACGTGTTGGCGTTTACTCTGAAGGAATCGCCCAACGCGTCGCTTTGGCCATGCAGTCATCGAACCACAGGCCGCGGCTTGAAATTGCCAAGGCCTGGTACTACTTGGATGTCACGATGATCGAGTTCAAGACTGGCGACATCTTGAAGACAGATGTGGAGGCCGTCGTCAATACGGTCAACTGCGTCGGGATCATGGGTCGTGGCATTGCACTACAGTTCAAGAGGCAATTCCCGGACAACTTCGTGGCTTACAAGTCTGCCTGCGACCGTGGAGAGGTCCAGCCAGGTCGAATATTCGTATTCGAAACTCGAACCCTGACCAACCCGAAGTATGTTCTGAACTTTCCGACCAAGCGTCACTGGCGCGGTAAGAGCCGAATGGAAGATATCGAGACTGGGCTGCAATCACTCGTGGACGAAGTGAAGGTCCGGGAAATCCGTTCCATGGCCATTCCTCCACTCGGAAGCGGTCTCGGAGGGCTGAAATGGTCGAGCGTACGCAGGCGCATCGAGGCTGCGTTCGCCACCGCAGAAAATGTTTCCATAATCGTATTCGAGCCGAGCGATATTCCTGTCGTGACGACTTCGCGGGAAGTGCCGACGATGACGACAGGGAGAGCCACAATTGTCGCGCTCATGTCCCGTTACCTTTCAGGCCTGATGGATCCGTTCATATCGCTTCTGGAAGTCCACAAGCTCATGTACTTTATGCAGGAAGCAGGGGAGCCTTTGCGCCTCCAGTACAAAAAGGCGCCATACGGGCCTTACGCGGAGAATCTGCGGCATGTTTTTCATGTCATCGAAGGTCATCTTATTTCAGGCTATTCCGATGGAGGCGACTCGCCTCAAAAGCAAATCGAACTGGTTCCGGGCGCAATGGCGGATGCGGAGGCATTTCTCAGTGGTAAGCAAGAGACGCTGGCGCGCATTGATCGCGTGGGCGATCTGGTCGAGGGGTTCGAAACTCCTTTCGGCCTCGAACTCCTGGCGACAGTACACTGGGCGGTGAATCGGCAAGGTGCCGCGAATGTTGATGATGCTACTCGATACTTCTACCGATGGAATGCCCGGAAATTTCGTTTTACTCAACGCCAGATCGGTATTGCATACGATCGCCTCGGTGACCAAGGCTGGTTGGAGAACACCACGAAGCCGCCACGTTGAGCGGTCACCGGTGCCGCATTGGGAGACGGTGCGGGCGCGTTCCCGGAGGAACCGCACCGTCCGGCACGCACGGCACTATCTCGCCCACGGTCTTTCGGTTCGGCATCGGCCAGCCTTCGATGACAACCGCAAAATGCTCGCCGACCTGAAGCGGCACTTCAGGCCGGCTGTGCTGACCGATGCCGACAATCTCTTCTCAGGTTCGAACGCACTGTTGGTTCCCGGAATATTCAGGCTTGAAACGGCGGGTTTGTCCCACGTTCCCTGCCGACGTTTTTTTCCGTGATTCAGGGAAAGTTCGGGACAGGGATCCTTCCCCAGGCAGGGTTTCTCACGTAGCCACCCTTTCCGGTCAGGAACACTATCAAGCAGCCTTTTGGTGCGCACCATTGCGGTTCGGTTGCCCTCCGGTTTGATTGGCTGGAGGGCCTGATCGCGACAGTTCCTTACAGTGGGACGTAACCGTATCTATGGTTGCCTTTGGGTTGGTCGTGAAAAAACCGAAACGTTCTCAGGGGTTGGAAGCAAGGTATGGGTCCACTCGCCATGGAAGTCGACGCGCCGGATATTCAGGGCCTCGATCTCCGATTTGCTGATCTTGATGCCGGTCGGGTAGTCGTTCGTGTCCCGGTCACGGTAGACATTCATCCTTGTGACGGTTTTTGTGAAACCGATCTGGCTGATGATGGTTGTGAGGGTTTACAGGGGTTTGCCGCGCCAGTTCCGGCTGAAATGTTGCACGCAACATGGTACGAGAAGTGGATTACCAGGGACAGCATCGACGGTCGTATTCCGGTATTCGAATGTTTTAAGATTCCGACGGTATTGACGGCTCGAATAGTGCGCGGCATTCCGGCGGTTCAAGCTCGATTGATGTGACGTCCTGCACCCGGAGAAACGTCAATGCACTTTGCGATGTTGCCACGCAGGGCGTGCATGTTCATCTGAGGATTGGTCAGGCGTGTGTTGTTCTGATTGACAACACCTTTGTCTGTTGTTATCCGTAACAACATGAAGGCCGAGCTGATCGAAAGGTCCCGCACGGTTATAGATGAAAACTCCTTCTTCGAAGTCGTGTTGTGGCACCTGCCAACACCGGTTCCCGGCAGCGAACACCCCTTCAAATACAGACTGGCCCTCGTAGTGAACGGTGAATGTGTCCTGCGCTACGACAACGAGCGGAGGAAGGGCGATCACCGGCATATGGAGGGCATCGAGGAACCCATCACGTTCACATCCCTGGAAGCGCTCTATGATGCCTTCCAGACCGACATGGAAAGGATGCTGGAATGAACACCCTGACCGTTCGCCTGAGCACTGTCGACGACGGCAAAGCCCGCTTTGTCGCGGCGGGGAAACGCGCCCTGGCCGGGAAGGCTGCCGAGGCCAACCCGACCCTTAATTTCGGCAGCTACGACGACATGCACCGGGTTCTGGCCCCATCCCGCCTCACCATCGTGAAGGCGTTGGCCGGGCAGGGAGCCTTGTCGATCCGGGAAGTTGCCCGACGTGTCGGTCGCGATGTGCAGGCCGTGCATCGCGACGTGACCACGCTCATCAACGCAGGGGTCATCGACCGCACCGACAAGGGGATCGAGTTCCCTTACGCCCGCATTCACTTCGAATTCGATGTGAGTGCTGCGGCTTAGGGTCCGCCAGGACGTAACCAAATCACGGAGCATGTGGGTTCCGGCGCAATTTTGACGGAACCAGGTTACGCCGAATTCGTTGATGATCAGGGACTCGGTGAGTTCAGCTTTACGAATTGCCGTGTAGTTGACGAAACCTGACTTGAAACGAGTGCGAATTCACCCAGTGACCAGATGGATGCGTTGAATGAATGGCGTGCAGATTCAACCGCGATGAAGGACATTTTCTTTGTCCTCTGCCTTGCATTGTAATGAAGCGTTTATATTGTGACGGGCCCTTAGCCTAGATCAGAATTTTTCTCCGGCCAGGGTCGTAGGCTGCTCCTTCGATCAGCGTCGCGGCAGACCGTTGGCCGAAGGCCTCTACCACAAAATCATTTCGACCAAGACATTCCACTGGCACATATCCGAGCACCAGGCTCTTGCCGATCGAGTAGCCGAAATTTCCGCTGGTCGTCTGTGCAACAACCGTGTCTCCGGCGAATATTGCCTCACCGCCAAACACCGGCAATGGATCGTCCAAAGTCAGGCAGACCAGTTTTTGCCGGACGCCTTCTTCCCTGATGTCTGCAAGCGCCCCGGCGCCAATGAAATCGCCTTTGTTCCAATCGATCAGGAACTGCAGGCCGGCCTCGAAAGGGTTGTGGTCAGGGGTGATATCAGCCCCCCATGCAAGGCAGCGCTTTTCCAGGCGCAGGCTGTCGATGGCGCGGTAGCCCATGTTGGAAATGCCGAAATCCGCGCCCGCCTCCCACAGCACCTCGTAGGCATGGTGCATGTATTCCGACGGGATGTAGATCTCCCAGCCCAACTCACCGATATAGGTCACCCGGAAGGCGGTGGCAGGGGCGTGGCCGATGCGCATGTCGCAGGCAGTCATGAACGGAAAGCTCTCGTGGCTGACGTCCGCGTCGCAGACCTTTTCCAGCACATCACGGGCAAGCGGTCCGGCCAGGTTGATCACGCCGTACGCGGATGTGACATCGTGCAGTGCTACCTCGTCGGCGCCAAGGCTCTTGAGGTTGCGCTCGATCCAGTTCCGGTCGCGCACTCCAAGACCTGAGCCGGTGATCAGCCAGAAGCACTCCTCGGAGCGACGGATGACGGTGACGTCGGCCTCGATGCCGCCGCGGGCGTTGCACAACTGCGTGTAGGCGGCTCCCCCCGCGGCCTTGTCCACATTCGCCACCGCGAGATTTTGCAAGAACCGGCAGGCGTCACGGCCCGAAATCTCGAACTTGGTGAACGAGGACATGTCGGCCAGCACGACACGTTCGCGGGCGGCCTTGTGTTCCCGCCCGACGGTTTCGGCCTGTCCCGCGCGGTCCCAGCCAAATTCGTCCTGCCGAGGGATTTCGCCGTGGGCGAACCAGTTGGCGCGTTCCCAGCCGAACTTGGAGCCGAACACGGCGCCCTGGTCTTTCAGCGTTTGATGGAGTGGGCTGCGGCGCACGCCACGGGCCGACTCCAGTTCCTCTCCCGGCCAGTGGATCGCATAGTATCTGCTGGCGCTTTCAACCGCGCGGTCGTGAAGAAACCCCTGTCCGGCGTGCAGGGATCCGAAACGCCGGATGTCGAAAGCCCACAGATCAAGCCCCGGGTCGCCGTGCAGGATCCAGTTGGCCGCGGCCTTTCCCGCGCCTCCGGAGGCAGCGATACCCGATGAAAACGCGCACGCCGCGAAGAAATTCTCCAGCCCCGGCACTGGCCCCATGATCGGCTCGCCGTCCGGCGACATCGGTATGGGGCCGTTGATGATGGTGCGTATGCCCCGCTCTCGCAGGATCGGCAGACGGCGCATCGCGGGCCCGAGAAATTCCTCCAGCCGATTCAGGTCGGCGTCGAAGAGATGGCGCGCGTTGGCCCAGGGGAATCCCCGCTTGGGGTTCACCCTGGCGGTGTTCCGCTCCCAGCCCCCGATGGCCAACGCACCCGGTTCGGGCTTGGAATAATAACGTCCGTCGGGGTCACGGAACACGGGCAGGTCCGCCGGTAGGCCGTCTGCCTTTTCCGTCACAAGATACTGGTGCTGGACCACCGCCGCAGGAATTTCGACGCCCGCCATCCAGCCGACCTGCCGTGCCCAGAGCCCGGCCGCGTTGACGACTGTTTCGACCTCGATGGTGCCCCGGCCGGTCACGACATGGGTGACGCGGTCGCCCATCCGCACCAGTTCCTGGACCATCGTATCTTCGATGATCCGCCCGCCATGCTTGCGGATGCCCCGGGCATAGGCCTGTGTCAGGCTGTTGGGGTCGACATGGCCGTCATCGGGAATGAAAGCGGCACCGACAAGATCATCTGCTCTCATCAGAGGATAGATCGACTTGGCCTCGGCCGGGGTCATCATGTTCATCTCGAACCCGACAGCCTGGGCCGAGGAATGGGATTTCAGCAGTTCTTTCCAGCGGTCCGGGCTGCTCGCTATGCGCACGCTGCCGACCTTGCACCAGCCGGGGTCCAGGCCGGTGTCTTCGAGCAGGGTGTCGAACAGCCTTACGCTGTCGTTCATCAGCTTCATCAGGTTCTGCTGCGAGCGGAATTGACCGACCAGGCCGGCCGCATGCCAGGTTGCGCCCTCGGTCAGCCTGGACTTTTCAAGCAGCAGCACATCTTTCGCGCCTGATCGGGCAAGATGAAACGCAATCGATGTTCCGATGACGCCCCCACCGATGACGACAATTCGGGCGGCAGTCGGAAACGGCGCGGTCATGTTCTTGTGCTGACGCGGCGTCGGGTCGCGCGCCGCGCGCGCACCGGCCCGGTGGGGCCGACGTCACAGCGTTTCCAGCCTTCCGGCAGAACTGAATCGCCCGCGACCAGCCCTTCGAACTCCGCCCTGACGCGGGCGTCGACCGCGGGATCCAGCGCGGCGGAATTTGGCGCCGAAAGGATGTCCAGGGCCCGGTTCAACGCACGCTGATGAATGTTGGAAGCTCCCTCCCGTTCCCACTGCTCGCGCAGCTTCCTGTCAGCAAGTTCGGGCATGAAAGTCGCCGTGCGCATGCGTTCAAGCGTTGCCGGGTTGTCGGCAAACATACCGGCCGGGCCTGTGTCCTTGATCTCCTGCAGCGACGCGCTTTCTTCCGAAAAGCCGAAACCGTCGCACACCCGCTTGATCATCAGCGCGATCTCGTTGTCGATCACCGCCTGGCCGAAATCGAACGACATCAAGGAGTCTTTCAGGCCGCCCATGATAATGAAGTGGACCCCCGACACGGCCCCGAGAAGGGGAGACATGCCTTTTTCGAATCCAGCCTGGGCATCGGCGACCTTGGAATCGGTCACGCCGAGAACTCCACCGGCGGGAACGTTGTAGAAACGAGCCATCTGGCAGACGGCGGAATTCATAATGCCGATCTCGATCGCACCGGGGGCATATGCGCCATCGCGCATGTCGGCAAAGACAGGCAGGAAATTATAGATCTGGGCGGTGCCTGGCCTGGACAGCTGCGCCAGCGTCGCCGCCGCCAGCCACTCGGCGTTCATCAGGGTCAGCATGCCGGAAAGCGAAAACGGCGTGCTCAGGCCTCCCATTGGCGCGATCGTGCCGTAGGCGGTGATGCCGTTTTCGGCAAAGAACATCAGCATCTCGGTGCTGTCGAAATCCATGGTCAGGGGCGAGACGATCGAACAGTAGCCAAAGTTGATGAACGGCCGTTCCCAGTACGCCTCTTTGGACCCGGCGATGAGTTCGCCGAGCTTGAGCACCTGATTGGCTTCGCGAATGTTGTAGACCGAGGTGCGGCAGGGTTTCAGGCAATTCTTCAGTGCCGGATAGAAACGCGAGAGGCTGAACTGGTCTCCGGGCGCGTCGTTGGCAAGGGTCGAGATCGAGAACACGTCGTAACCGGGAAGCTCGTTTACCAGATGGGCGATGCGCGCGATGTCATCCGAAGTTGCCCGGCGCGTGGTTCCGGTCACTGGATCGGCAATGTCGGGCGCCGAACTTGCCGTGGCAACGACCGGCAGCTTGCGGGGAAAGGTCACGTCGCGGCCGGGATCGCGGCCGCGCAGGGTTATCGTTGCTGGCACCACGGCCCGGCATTCCTCCACAACGGAGGCGGGAATGCGGACGATTTCCGTTTCGTGATCGACCTGGGCGCCGTGCTCGGCGAACCTCTTTCGCGCCTTCTCGTTGCGGACAAGAAGACCGGCCTCCTCGAGGATCTCAAGAGAGGCATCGTGCACATAGCGGATGTCTTCAGGAGTCAGATATGAGAAAAACTCCACCGTACGGCCTCGTCAATCCCGAAGTCCATGACACCTTGGAATCCATAGACGGCGCGGAGACTTGCCTCAAACGATAATTGCCGCCACAAAGCATAAGCAAGACTTATCCAGGAACGGAGCAATGAGACGTCCACGCCTGAACGCCTTGCGGACATTCGAAGCGGCCGGCCGCAGGCTGAGTTTTTCGCAGGCGGCAGACGAACTCAACGTTTCGCAAGCGGCAGTCAGTCAGCAAGTGCGGCAGCTGGAGAACCACCTGGGCGAGGCATTGTTTGTCAGGCACCATCGACGGCTGTCGCTGACCGGTACCGGGCGGGCCTATCTGAACGCGGTGCACGAGGCGTTGGATCGTCTGGATTCGGTTACCGACCAGTTGTTCCCGGACAGACAGGATCAGGCCGTCACTCTGCTGTGCACCTCCAGCGTCGCGACGCTGTGGCTGGCTCCGCACCTCAGCACCTTTCACAAACAGAATCCCGGTATCGAACTGCGCATCAGAACCCATGACCAGGATTATGGCGACAGCGGGTCATTCAAGGCCAATCTCGAGATCTTCACTGCGAGCGAGGGCAGCGCAAGGACGGATGCGCGCAAGCTCTTGACGTCGACGATTGCGCCCGTGTGTTCGCCAAACCTGTTCTCTTCCAGGCAGAGGCCGGCGAGGCCAGCCGATGTGCTGAATTTCGACTTGATCCATGTTATCGGTTACGACGACGACTGGCACCGGTGGTTTCGCAGGCACGAGCTTCACCATGACTCCGTCCCCCGCGGATTGGTTGTCGACGGATCGATGATTGCAATAGAGGCCGCCCAACGCGGAGATGGTGTCATGCTGGGACGGCGACCCTTCATCGACAATCATCTAAGATCCGGCACGCTCGTCGAAGCCTTTGCCGAACCCTTCCACCTTCATGCCGACTATTGGCTGCGCCAACAGCCACCGACCAAAGGCCGGTACGCCTGCAAAGTCGTATCGAATTGGCTCGCGGAATTGGCTTCGACAGAATGGAACAAGGGCATCGCATCACATTAAGCCCCATCGTAGTTTGTTCGTGGATCCACTTTACGGGAGTACGGAGCAAAAACGATCGCTACGATCCCGTTCCGCTGCCATCCAGATTGACGCGCAAAACTTCTGACTGCAGTTTGAAATATTGTTCGTAAAACCAGGTAGTTCAATGTGCCACCACCTGTCATCCATGACTTTCCAGCCCGATTTAAATATCTCCAAAACCTTGCCACTGGCGTCTGGAAAAAAGGACCAATCACTCGGAATCCGGACAAGGCGGACGAACCGGTAAGGCTTTGGCCGCAGACGCATGTGACTGGTACCCGACCCGACTCCGAATGCCGAATGACCATGGGGCGCCAACATTCGGAGTTGTAGACCTTTTGGAGATTGATTCCGCCAATGACCTCGCGTGACCAGATCCGTCGGGACTGTTACATGTCGAGTCCCGCCCCGAGTTGTCTATCTCTCTGATGATAAGGAGTTTTTCAAAGATCCGGCGATGAAGTTCCGTTTTGACGGCAAATCAGTAATTTGAAGCTGGTCCGGAAACTGGGCCGGCAAAGGCTGCCCGAGCCGTTTTCCGCAAGACGTCTTCAACTGATCATCTTGGCTGGTACGAGAAAACAGGCCCTCGAACTCCTTTCGTTTTTGGGCCCTGCCAACACTCGCGTTTGGGGCACAGGGTTCTCGCCGGATCCTCATGACTGGATGGACTGGAGGGATGGAGCGGACAAAATTGCTGTACGTGGGTAGCGTACGCGGGCAGAGTGAGGCGCTGGATGCATCACTGGAAAGGCCGTTCGAGCGCGTGTCGCTGGATCTTGTGCTTCCGGGAATCCGCTTTCTTGGGCTTCTCCAGGTTCATCAGTTTCCACCGAACGGCGGGCAGGTCAGCGGCTTCGGGTAAGCCGATCAGGCGGAAGTCCGGCTCTGCATCGTGCAGGGCGAGCAGGAAATCCGCGACGTCGCCGGTCAACCTCGAACCGATGTCGGCATGCAGGTGGCGACGCGTTTCGATCAGGGAGTCCAAGGAGACAGGCTGTCGAGTCATCCCCACGAATTCATCACCGTACAGCTCCTCCAACGCCAGTACGGTTGTCTCGACGAATCCGAAGAGCTCCGTTACGGCCTCCGACGCGATCATCGTCCTCGCCGGATACACCGCGCCTCGGGTCACCGGGGAGGTCTCGATCTTTATCTGCGACTGGCCGTCGCTCACCATGATGCGTGTGTCGGCGTTTCCGCCACCCGCAGCACGGCGTGCCTCGACCCGCGGATTGTGGCGGGAGATGGCTGCGACGATGCGGTCGAGGGCATCGTCGATGTCCTTCAACGAAGATTGGCGGTCCGCCACTGGCAGGTAGGTCAGATCGATATCGACGGACAGCCTCGGCATGCCCTGTAGAACAGGTTGATGGCGGTGCCGCCCTCGAGCGCGAACACGGTCTCGCTGGCAACTTCCTGCAGCGTGCTCAGGAGCAGGCGGACCTGCGCCACGTACCGGTCAAACATCGCCGTCTGCCGCTTGGGGAGTCCCCGACAGAAACGCCTCGGGCACATAGATGCGGTACGTTGGATGAAATCTGCCGCCCTCTACCAAGGCCTGCGGTCCTGACCCGAAATCGATTCCCGAGGTGTCCAGGTGCTTGCGCCACGCGTGCCGGTGCTTGTCGGCAAACACGAAGAACAGCCTTCGCATCTTCACGCTACGGCACGCCTTCAGGAGTGCGGTGAGGCGCCCGGGTTGGAGCGCCACGAGCCCCTCGAAGGTTGCATTCCGCGGCAACTCGTCAAGGGCCTTGAAGATGGCGCGTTCCGGCGACGAAGCCCTGAGAGGCCAGCGCCACACGTCCACCATCGGCTGGCTTCTCGCGGCGGCAAGATTGGCATCGTCGATACCGAGGGGATCGTCGCCGAAGAGCGCGCGCCGGCGGACGACGATCTCGGACTGCATGGGCAGCCGCTTCAGCCAGGACGGCACCTCGCCAAAGAAATGAACGCGCGACCTCTCTCCGAGTTTCAGATAGTGGGCATAGCCGGCCATGTCAGGGCGCTCTCACCGCCGAGATGGACGGCGTATTTCATGAGCCATTGCAGCGAGAGAAGCGGGATCGCACAGGACTCCTCTTGGTCGCCCTGCGCACCTTCGGGCAGCGGACGACGGTATACGCCGCGAACGGCGCGTTCAAGCCACCCACGGGCGACATACAGGGCAATCGCGTTTGTGAAATTCTTGTTCAGTATCGGTGATTTTCGGCGGATCTACCGATGTCGTGGTTTCGTTTTGACGGCCGATTCCTGCCAATTCCCCCGAATTTCCATACCAATCCCGCACTGAGCCTAGGTTAGTGGTTCAAACGCGATTGCCTTGGGAAACGGGAACAGTCTCACTTCCTAACAAGTAACATTTGGGTATGCTTGTCGGACAGTGTCGGTGTTTCCCATTTCCCATAGGAGCAAAGGTAACTTTATTGCCAGGTTCGGTGGTTGTGAGAGCCCGCGCTCAATCACGAACATACGCCTCACCCCTGTAACCATGAATTTCCGGAAAAAAATTGTGTCATTTGAGAGAATGCGTCTTTCCCCTACAGATTCCGACGGAAATGAACGCGGTTCCGCCCGTGACGCCCGGCGTCGGGAACGGGTGACGTTCCACGCCCGGACTTGAGCGGCTCTGTTGTCAGTCCTGATGTGTCACGGGTCTAGGTCCGGGGTCGCTGTTTCCCGCCAAAAGGTGCAGAAGCGGCGTCTAGTCCATCGCGAGAAGAGACACAGGATCTCCAGCCCGCCACGCCCAGGAATCGGTCTTTCTTTTGAAGCGTTCAAGCAAGAAATCGCCAACCACGCAGAGCAAAAACACGAAAGCGATCGCCACGACATGATATCCCGAACGCACGGCCTTCATTGTGGCATCCTGCATGAAAACACAAGAAGCAGTGCCAATGAGAAGAATGATGACGGCAGCGACACGGTAAAGCCGCGCCGCCCGCGCCGCCTCCGGATCTCCAAGCTTGCCGATGTTGTCGTATATCTGGGTCGTGATGAGGAAGAGGCCCATCACAAGAATAAACAGTGCAATCCATGCAGCGGCAAGCCCATCGAGTTCGACCAGGAAAATGTCCATGATCGATTCGACCAGGACTTCGTCTTTCCGGGCAATCTGCAAACCTGTCCAGACAGCCCCGCCTGCTGCCAGCGTGAAGAGAAGCCGATACCATTTAAGCCTCTCCTGGATAGCTGCGGTTAACGCTGTTTGCTCCATTGGAGCAACAGGGAACGGTGTTGGCGATCTGGTCATGGACGTACTCGACGATACTGCTGTCGATGGGCGGATTGTCCGTGGGAAGAACGAAATCAGTTGCGATTATTGATCGGCCGTGCGCCATGGGCGTGGACACGTCATGTCATGGCGGGCCGTGCCGAGGAGCGCATTTTCAGCGTGGCATGCCGCCCTTACGATCCGGTCCGGGGACAGCCGCATCGTGGAGGGCGACCTACCGAATGCGTGAGTCCGGTTGCAGGAGGAAATCGCCGGTCGCCGCACCTGTGTCCGTGTCAAAGTCGTGACGGCTCTTTCTTTGCCGGTACGACCGTCCGCCAACACGGCGCTGGTTTCATCGAGGTCGCGGCCTCGACGACAGGCAGGATTCCGGACATCGCGTTTACCCATTTTGACGGGCGTTGCGCTCATGTTGCCCGACGCCGGGTCCCGACGGTTCCGGATGGAGGATCTCGGGTTCAGGCACGCCGCTTAGGGGGCAAGGACCTCGCGGAGCGCCCGGCGCAATGTCGTCTCGTCCCAGTCATGCTGGGCCGCGCGCAGCGGATCGAGCGCAGCGCGATTCAACTCGTGAACGCTGGTCATGGCATCTTGTTTCCCGGGATTCCGAGTTGCGGACTGCGCCGCGCGTTGTCAGTTGGAAGGGGTCAACCCTTGACCGCGCCTGCCGTCAGCCCGCTTACGATCTGCCGCTGGAAGAACAGGATCAGCACGAAGAGCGGTGCTGTGGCCGAGACAACGGCTGCGACCGCGAACATGATGTTGCCCTGCACCTGAACCGAACCGAGGAAGCTGGCGACCGCCGGGACCATCGTCTCGTTCGGTTTGCTCAGCAGCATCGAGGTCACAGCGTAGTCATTGTAGGCTAGCAGGAAGCTGAAAAGGCCCGTGGTAATCACCCCTGGCCACATGACCGGCACGATGACGTTCCAGAATGCCTGGAACCGGGTGCAGCCGTCGACCATGGCACTTTCGTCCATGTCTTTCGGGATGTTCAGGAAGAACGAGTGCAGCATCCAGAGCGTGAAAGGCTGGTTGATCGCCACAAGCACGATGATGGTTGTCGCCTTCAGTCCCCAGATGTTCCACTCGAAGAACGGCAGCATATAACCCGAAACCAGCGTGATGTGCGGCATTGCGCGGAACGCGAGGGCTGCCATCAGGACCCAGAATGCATAGCGGAAGCCGGATCGGGCCAGCGCGTACCCGCCGAGGGTTCCGAAGGTGAGCGAAATGCAGACGGTGAAGAAAACAATGACCAAGGTGTTGAATACGTTTCTCCAGAACTCCTCCTGAATCCACGCACCGTAATATCCGTTGAGCGTAAAGGCACCACCGGTTTCACGGGTCGTGAAGATGCCGTAGATGGCATTGGTCCAGTCCGCTTTCGAGAAAAAGTCGCCCTGCACCTTGAAGCTGCCCCATACCGTCCAAAGGAAGGGAAAGGCCGCGATGATCAGCCAGGCGATCACCAGCGCATAGGAAACAACCTTTAGCGTTGTGAGACGGGACTCTGCCTTCGTCGCCATGTTTGTCGTCTCCTCAATGTGCCTTGGCGTTGAAATCGCGCCAGGTGCGAATCAGCACGGGTGTCAGCAGGATCACAACGCCGAGGATCGTCAGCATCGAGGTCGCACTGGCGGAGGCGTAGAGCGGATTGCCGGCTTCACGAAGGTCGCTGACGATGAAGGTGCTCAGTGACTGGGCGTGAGCCTCCGCCTGGAAACTGACCAGCGGTTCGAACACCCGGAAATTGTCCATCAGAAGCATCAGCGTGACGAAGGACACGAGCGGCATCAGGTGTGGAACCACGACGTTGATCATCGTCTGCCACTTGTTGGCTCCATCCACGCGGGCAGCCTCCAACGTGTCCTTGGGCACCGTTTGCAGCCCGGCGTAAAACGTGATGAAGGCGAAAGGCAGGGTGTGCCAGACCCCGTAGACCATCAGCATGATCCACATTAGCGGCGTCGAGGCCTTGATGCTGAGAGACGGGTCGTTGAAGATATTCTGAAGCGTTGCGCCGATGATGCCTTCACCATCGACCATCCAGGAAAGGATCATCGAGCCGACAATCGTCGCGACAAGGAAAGGCAAGAGCGAGATGAATATCGCCACGCCACGGAACGCCTTGGGCAGGTTGTTTACGCCGATGGCAACGGCCAGTCCGAAAATCAAGACCAGAGGCGTCACAACAAAGGTGTAGGTCAGC
This sequence comes from Paracoccaceae bacterium, assembly GCA_965242975.1. Lineage (GTDB taxonomy): Bacteria > Pseudomonadota > Alphaproteobacteria > Rhodobacterales > Rhodobacteraceae > JAPPHA01. The sequence goes on from CBDETS010000007.1 coordinate 5,043,322, forward strand.
GTAAAGACCAGGGCCTTGTAGAATTTCAGGTCCATTAAGCCATCGATGAAGGATGACAATCCGGTTGATGTGCGCCAGACCTCAGCGATCTCTGCGGACGCGAGGTGGGAGCGGTCAAAATATGTGGCTAGGCCGTTGAAATGACCAAGAGGCTGTTCTTCGCGCAGCTTGGCAGTCGCTTCCGTATCGACCTGGGTTTCCTCAACACAGCCGAAGGGGCTGCAGCTTTCCGAGACCACCAGAACCTGTTCGTGCTGCACAAACAGCGACTGGATGAAGACCGAGACGATGGGCAGGGCGATGAAAAGTACCATCGCCGAGAGTGTCGGCAAGATGAACCAAAAGAACGTACGGTGTTTCATCGCATGTGCCCCGTCGCGAAGTTCAATGGGTTGAAGAGGGCCCCCGAGGGCCCCCTTCACGGGTGAGGCTACTGCAGGAAGCCTGCTTCCTTTGCAGCGGTCCGGTAAGCCGCTTCGACGTCAGCCAGAGCGTCTTCTGCGCTCTCGGCACCCTTGTAGAAGTCCACCAGTTCGGAACCCAGTGCGTTGTGCATCAGGTTGATGAACGGGATCATCGGGTAAGGTTTGGCACCAGCTGCTGCAGTTGCCGAAACACCTGCTGCTGCCGGGCCGGGCTGGAAGCCGTCGATCAGCCAGATGGCCTTGTCGTTGTTCTCTTCCATCAGATCAGAGGTCAGACCGCTGACCAGAGCCGCAAAGGTGGCTTCCGCGTCTTCATCCGGAATGTTCTTGGCGACGGTCACGCCATCCCACCAGAGGGTTGCGGCCGGTGTCGATCCGCCGCCTACTGTGGGTGCCGCAGACAAGACGGTGTTTGACGTGACTTCGTCGCTCGAACCTTCGTCGTCAAGAACTGCACCGCCACGCGACCCCCACATGATGGCCATGGCCGCCTTTCCTGCTTCCCACAGACCCTGGGTCTCATTCGACGCATGGCTCAGGTGATCAGGGTGCGTGTACTCTAGCAGCGACTTGATCGTCCCCAGAGCGGCAATGCCTTCGGGCGAGCTGACGTTTGGCTCAGCCGAACCTGGCTTGAAAAGTTTACCGCCGTTGGCGAAGTAGAACAGGTTGAATATTTCGCCGACGTTCCAGCCAACCTGCATGTTCATCACGATCGGATGTTCCATGATGCCTGCGGCGCGGATTTTCTCGGCCGCTGCAACGACTTCTTCAACAGTTGCCGGGATCCCTTCGACACCGGCCTGCTCGAGGATGTCGGCGCGCGAATACAGGTGCTGCGAGTTCGCCATGAAGGCCACAGCCATGACTTTGCCACCGATGGTGATCAGCTGCGACGACTTAAGGTGCTGGCCGTATTTTGCAACATATTCGTCCAGCGGGCGGACCAAGCCGTCGTTCATCAGCTGGGTCAGGGTCGAGTTGGCGACGATGACCGAGGTGTACTCTGCCGGGTTCGGGGTCAGAGCCTGGTTCATCATGTCACGCGTGTTGTCGCGCAGGTTGATGGTAAACTCGCCGGCATTTGCCGCGCAATTGGCTTCGGCGGCGCCAGCAACGACCTGAATGGCCGGGAAGTCGGAGCCGAGGATCCGGACCGACTTGCCGGACGGCCCACAGTCTGCCGCGAATGCTGTCGAACCCATAAGGCCGGCTACGGCACTCGCGAGGGCTACTTTCTTCAGAATCATTGTGTTCTCCTTGGTTCCTGTTGGTCCGGTGCGCCTTGCAACCGCGCACCGCTCGGTGAACCACGGCCCTTGCCGGACTGGGGTCATGGTTCGGGGTTAGTCCCCGACACGCTCTCCTGTCTTCGCATCGAAGAGGTGGCAGTGATCTGTTGAGATGCGGATCGAAACCGTGTCGTCGATTTCGGCGCGATAGTTCTTGTCGGCCTTCACGGATACCAGAGAGCCACCGATACGGACGGACACCATGGTTGCGTCCCCCAGGAGCTCCATCGTGTAGATCGGGGCGTTGATTTGGCCGCCTTCGGAGACCACCCCTGCATCCTCGGCGCGGAAGCCAAGCGTCAGAGGGCCTTCCGGCGCCGAAAGGCCTTCGATCAATGCGTTTTCGGCCTTGAAGGAACCGCCGTCCATCTCGCCATCAACAAGGTTCATGGCCGGGTTGCCGATGAAGCTCGCCACGAATGCGTTGGCGGGTTTGTCGTAGATCTCGGTCGGGGTGCCAACCTGCTGCACGACACCCTGCTTCATGACCACAACGCGGTCGGCGAGTGTCATGGCTTCAATCTGGTCGTGGGTCACGTAAATCGTTGTCACGGCCAACTCGTGGCTGAGGTTCTTGATCTGGGCCCGGGTCGAGACCCGGAGCTTGGCGTCAAGGTTCGAGAGCGGTTCGTCCATCAGGAAGACGTTGGGTTCCCGCACGATCGCCCGGGCGAGCGCGACACGCTGCCGCTGGCCGCCCGAAAGCTCCGCCGGCCTGCGGTGCAGGAAGTCATCCAGCTCCACCATGGCAGTGGCGCGACGCACCCTTTCATCATGAGTGGCGGGGTCGACACCGCGGACCTTCAGAGGAAAGCGGATGTTCTCGTAGACGTTCATGTTGGGGTAGAGCGCGTAGGACTGGAACACCATGGCGACGTCGCGGTCTTTCGGCTCAAGGTCATTGACAACACGGCCGCCTATCGAGATTTCGCCCGACGACGGGTCCTCGAGCCCCGCGACCATGCGCATCGTTGTCGTCTTGCCGCAGCCCGAGGGGCCGAGAAGAACGAGAAACTCGCGATCTGCAATTGTCAGATCAAAATCATGTACGCCAACGAAGCTGCCCCACCGTTTGGTGATGTTGCTCAAGACGATTTCGGCCATGCTCTCCCTCCCACGGCGGTCGCAGGCAAAACTGCAACAGACATTTTACGGTAGACTCAGGGTAGGCGATTCGGCAAGCAATTTTTGCAAACGTATGCAAGAATTCATTTAAGGTGCTGACATATAATACTAGGGCCTGTTGACATTCAGGTTGCGGCGACCACGCCTGCCACGAGATGAATCGCCGCCGCGAAGCTCGCGTCCGTCTTGTCGTAACGCGTCGCCACCGCTCGGAACTCTTTGAGTCTCGCAAACAAATTCTCGATCTGGTGCCGCCACTTGTACATCTCGCGATCATGATCCCGAGTATCCGTCCGGTTCTTCCGCGCCGGCATCACCGCCTCCGCGCCGCGTCCCTCCAGATCGTCGAGCAGCCAGTCCGCGTCGAACGCCTTGTCCCCAATCAAGACCTCGAACGGTAGATCCTCCAGAAGCTCCGCCACCCCGGCAAGGTCGTGCGCCTGGCCGGGGAGGATCACGAAGCGCACAAGGTATCCGAGCGCGTCCACGACCGCCACGACCTTGCTCGTCAGGCCGCCCCGGGAACGGCCGATCCCCTGCCTGCAGGTCCCCCCCTTGCGCCGGACGCCTCCTGGTGCATCTGGACCACCGTGCCGTCGACGAACACGCACTCGAGGTCGAACTCCTCGGACAATGTGTTGAAGACACGCTCGAAAACCCCGGAGAGCGTCCAGCGGCGGAACCGTATGTAGACGCTGTTCCAATTTCCAAAGCGCTCCGGGAGGTCGCGCCACGGCGATCCGGTGCGGAACCGCCAGAGCACCGCCTCGAGGAAGAGGCGGTTGTCCGCCGCGGTGCCGCCGGGGTCGGTCGCCTTGCCCGGCAGCATGTGCTCGACCCGCACCCACATGGCGTCGGACAGCATCGTCCTGTCTGCATTCATCTGATACCTGCTCGTTGCCCGTGCCGCCGTTCCGACGGTCATTGCGGCGGAAAATGGCATCAAGCCGGACGAATCGCAACATGACTGTCAACAGACCCTAATATCATTTTTGATTGCTTTGTTGGCCTTTTGGTCGAAAAGAGATCACAAATGATATCACGCCTTCGTGATCCGTCCCTGCTTGCTATGGACTCGTTCTAGCTGAAAGTGCTATCAATTATGATTGCAAGAAGCCGAAAAGTGCAGGAAGTATATCGAAAGTGATCGCATGAAGATCGACAATCTGACCCCAGACGCCGTCATTCTACAGGAAATTGGCAATCGTCTGGCGCGACACCGCAAACAACGCGGGTTCTCGCAAACCAGTCTCGCAGAAGAGGCGGGTCTCGGAGTGGCCACGCTCCGTAGGATCGAGGCAGGCGAGGGGAGCCAGATGGAATCCTGGATCAAGCTCCTAAAGGCACTTCGCATGACGTCGTCCATAGACCAGTTCCTCCCAGAAACGGTCGCATCGCCAATGGTGCAGGCGCGGGCAGAGTCTTCACCAAGAAAACGCAGAGCCGCGTCCGGGAAAAGATGGGGCGACGAAGTCTGATGAGCGCAGCGACCGTCAAGCTGTGGGGGACGACTATTGGTTATGTCGCAATGGATGCCGACGAGCGATATGCCCGCTTCGAGTACGACCCCGGCTTCGCCTATCTTGCAGTCGAACCTGCGCCGATACAGATGCCAGTGCGTCCTGGCCAAATTTATCAGTTCCAAGACCTACACCCGCGCTCGTTTCATGGGATGCCAGGCCTGATCGCTGACAGTTTGCCAGACAAGTATGGACAACGCCTTATTGATGTTTGGTTGGCGCAGACGGGGCGCAAGCCGGAAGATTTCAACGCCGTCGACAGGCTTTGCTACACGGGTCGGCGAGGTATGGGCGCGCTCGAATTTGAGCCGTCGCAACACCCGAACATGCCGGACGACAAACAACTCGAAATCGAACAGCTTACCCAACTCGCTTCCATGGCGTCCGCCAGCAAGGAAACGCTCGACGCAATGTTTGAGGAGGCGGGTGGGGAAGACGCCCTTCTCGATATTCTAAGTGTCGGTACGTCAGCCGGTGGTGCGCGCGCCAAGGCGGTCATCGCGTTCAACCCCGAAACCAAGCATGTTCGCTCCGGGCAGATCGACTTGCCCAAAGGGTTTGAGCATTGGCTCATCAAATTCGACGGGGTGGAGTTCAGCGGCGACTGGGGCGTTGCCGACCCGATGGGATACGGGCTCCTTGAATACAGCTATCATGAAATGGCCAAGGCCTGTGGCATCAACATGATGGAGAGCCGCATCTTCAGCGAGAACGGGCGCAACCATTTCATGACCCGCCGATTCGATCGCGACGATCAGGGTGGCAAGAAGTTTGTTCAGACGTTCGCGGCACTCGCACATTACGACTACTACGAAAGCGGAGCATACTCATACGAGCAGCTCTTCATGCTGATGAAGGAGTTCGGCATGCCTAAGGCCGAGTTGGAAGAGCAGTTCCGTCGCGTCGTCTTCAACATCGTCGGGTGCAATCAGGACGATCACGTCAAGAACTTTGGCTTCATGATGGACCGAAACGGCGACTGGTTTCTGAGCCCTGCCTACGATCTGTGTCACGCCGAGGGCAGTGCGTTTACGAGGTTTCACCAGCTGAGCATCAATGGAAAGACGTCAGGGTTCACGTGCGCAGATCTCAAGCACATTGCTGAGTATGCCGGCCTGCCAAGAGGGCGCGAAATGCAGGTGCTTGAGCGGACGCAGGACGCGTTCTCCGGCTGGGGGAAGTTGGCGAATGACCTGGCCATTCCAAAGCCGCTTCAAGATCATGTTAAGAAGACACTTCGGCTGCACATGACCTAGTACTACAGTTGCATGTTTATGCGCCGCTTGTAATGGGCCCGCGCGGCGCCGGCTTGGTGCCTCCGGTGCCAGAGGGACCACTGGATGACGAACGACGTGGTCACGGGCGGCCTGAAGAGGAGCTTCGCGAACAGGTACCGGAGTTCCGGGACGCTGGGAACCAGCGCATTCAGGACGGCAAGACGGGGATTGTCGGATCCGGACTCCTTTTGTTCCGTTTGCCGCAAGCCGCGCGGCGCAGGTCCGCGACCAGTTTGGCGAGGAAGGCGGCGGCGGCCATGACGAGGCTCATGTGCCGATGCCAGCCGTGCCATGACCGGGCCTCGCAGTGATCAAGACCAAGATCATCCTTGGCTCTCTGGAAGCACTCCTCGATGGTCCAGCGCAGGCCGGCGACCCCGGCCAGTTCCGCCAGGGTGGTGCCGGCGGGACAGAAGACGAGATAGTATGCCCGCTTGTCCGGGTCCGTCCGGGACCGGCGGATCAGCACCCAGCGTTCCCGGCCATCCGGGCTCTCCCACGGCAGCCCGAAGCGGGCCCAGTCGTAGAGCCGGATGCCCTTGCTGCCCGCACCCGCGGCGTGGGCCGAGAAGGCGTCGGGCCCGAGGCTGTCCGCGATCTCTGCCGGACTTGTCTCGACCGGTCCCTCGGGCCCGATGAACTGCAGGCAATGATTGCTGCGCACGGCCAGAACATAGGCCTTGTCCCGGGCTTCCAGCATGGACCGCAGGGCGAAGTCCGATCCGTAGACCGTATCGGCCAGCACCCAGGCACAGGGAACCCCCGCGTCCAGCGTCCGGGAAATCATCCGGCGCGCCATCGCCGGCTTGGTGGCGAATGTCACCTCCTGCGGAATGCCGACCTTCGCCCGGCGCTCCGCATCCGACGCCCAATCTTTCGGCAGGTACAGCTGACGGTCGATCAGCGCCTGGCCGAAACGACCCGCGTAGCCGAGAAACACGCCGATCTGGCAGTTCTCGATCCGTCCCGCCGTCCCGCTGTACTGACGCGCAACGCCGACCGAATGCCGGCCCTTCTTCAGAAACCCCGTCTCGTCGACAACGAGGACACCGTCGTCCGAGCCCAGCGACTCCACCACGTAGGACCGGACCTCGTCACGCAACGCGTCCGCATCCCAGCGGTTGCGCCCGAGAAGACCCTGGATCCGCCAGGGACGGGCAAGGCCCGCCTGTTCCGACATCATCCAGCCGGTCTTGCGGGCAATCCCCGACAGGAGACCGTCCAGGAAGGCGCCGCCGGTCTCCCGCAACTCGCGCCGCCCGAACACCGGGCCGAGGCGCGCCTTCAGCGATGACAGTTCGTTTTCCCACGCCAGAAGCGATCCGGACCACGCGGCAACATTCATCATTCCGTCTCCTCTCCATCGATGACGGAATGCGTGAATCACAACGCCGGAAAATGTGCAACTGTAGTACTAGGGCCTGTTGACAGTTATTTTGCCGCGAGCACGCCGGCGACGAGGTGAATTCCCGCCGCGAAGCTCTCGTCCGTCTTGTCGTACCGCGTCGCGATCGCCCGGAACTCCTTAATCTTCGCGAAGGAGTTCTCCAATGTCTTGCCACTGACATGCCACCGCTGATAATGTCTGTTTTGCACGCGTGTGCAAACTAGCTCCGTTGCCGGGGGAATCGCCCGAATGACCGATTGCCACCCGTTCGATTGCCGGACGGGTGCTTGGATTGGGGCGTTGGCCCCATGAATCCCGGGCGAAGCCGGTCCGGGACAACTGCCCGGGTGTGCGATCGAATGGCACACCCGGATCCAACAAAGGGAGGATCATATGCTTGTGAGACACCTTACCATCGCCGGGGCTGTTGCCGGGCTGACGGGCTCGGCTGCTTTTTCGGACTGCGGTCCGTCAGGACAGTCGATACGGATCCTGGCCAGCGACTTTCCGGCGACCCACGCAGTCGCCGGAACCGCCGAGGCAAATTGTGGAGATGCGGCAGCGGAATTCGTCCGCAACCACACGACCGAGGCCCGAGACCTGACGAATGCCGCACCGGACATTTTTTTGGTTCATTTTGCCGACGTTGACCGCGATGATTCTCTTCATCGCGCTATCGATCGTCTCGGTCTTCATTCAATCCCTGCACATCGAACATGAACAGGTGATCGTCGTCTCGGAAAGTTGCGGTCCGTTCGGATGTACCGAGACGACTTTGGTCGATACCGGCGCGACGGAGGAATTGCACAGGGAACGGCCGCTCGGCCGGCTCAACGGTATTGGCACGTACACCAACCGGTCCCATCTCGCATTGGAGGAAATCAGAAAGGCTTGGGACACTGCCGGGACAATTGGTTCCTTTTTTTCGCAGATCCCGAATTTGCCCTTTTACAAGGCGCTGACTTTCACCCTGACCTACACATTCGTGGTCACACCTTTCGTTCTGGTCCTGGGACTTGCAATCGCGGTCGGTATCAACAGCCTGCCGAAGCTGCTCAAGGGGCCGACGATATTCGTCTCGCTCTTGCCGATGATGGTGACACCGCTTGTAGGTTCCGTGATCCTCTTCCGGATGGTCGATGGTGACGGGGTCATCGGTGCGACGCTGCAGCTGATCTATGACGACAGTGCGCTGAGTCTCAAGGCCTCGCCCGTGCTGACGTGGACCATGCTGATCGTCTACGGCATATGGCACATCCTGCCGTTCAGCTTCATCGTTTTTTATGCCGGCCTCCAGACCGTGCCGCGCGAAACCATCGAGGCCGCGATGATCGACGGCGCAACCAAGTGGCAGCGGAAGATGAATGTTGTCGTTCCGCACCTGATGCCGATCGTTATCTTCGTGACGCTCATCCTCTTGATGGACAATTTCCGCGTCTTCGAGCCGATCGTCGGGTTTTCGGCTGAAGCCCATGCCCAGTTGCTCAGCTGGATCAACTTCAAGGACCTGCGCGAAAGCGCCAATCCGCTATACAGTTCTGCCGGCGCGACCTCGATGCTGACCATTCTGGGGGTGGCTGTCCTGGTAACCCCGGTCCTGATCCGCACCTGGCGCGATTTCAGGCAGCGATCGCACCAAAGGGCGGGACATGGCCACAAGGGCACAATCCCGTATCACCCCGCTGGTGGTTTTCTCGACCGCACTTGTTGCGGTCTGGCTTCTGATTGCGGCGTTCCCCTTCATCTGGACGCTTTGGGGCAGCTTCAAGGTTCAGGGGGATTTCTCTTCCCGGGCCGACTGGCGCAACGCACTGTATGGTATCCACACCATCAGGGAGACCGGCAGCGCTTTTACGGACGCGAGTTACTACGGTGCCTGGGTTCAGGAAGATTTCTACCGCGCGGCCCTGAACACCTGTATCGTGGTGTCTTTTACCGTCGTGATTTCGCTCACGATCGGAACGCTCGGGGGCTTCGCGCTTGCCAGGTCGGGAAGGTACTACGCCTTCTGGATCCTGATAGGGGCGCTGGTCTTCCGGGCCATGCCGCACATGACCCTGGTTTCGGGCTATCTCTTGCCTTTCTTCGAATGGAACATCTGGGGCATTCTGCCAACGACCATCATCGTGCTGGCGGCGATCAACCAGCCTTTCACGCTTTGGATGCTGCACTCGTTCTTTCTGAATATCCCGCGGAACATGGACGAAAGCGCGATGGTGGATGGTTGTACGCGCTTTCAGGCCTTCCGCTATGTCACTTTCCCGGTCATGTGGCCGGGCGTCATCACCACCGGTCTATTCAGCTTTCTCCTCGCCTACAACGACTTTGCCGTAACATCGATGCTTTTGAGCGAGCAAAACGAGACGATGATTCCGAAGATCGTGAGTGGCCTGATCACGGGGGCAGTTAAGGGATGACCGACGTTCACACCCAGAATCGGAAGGCGATCGATTCGCTGCGGGCGGCCCAATACAACTGGGACGGGGCAGCGCTACGCCGGGCGCTGAGCGATCTCGCCCTGCCGGATGCGATTTTCCACCTTGCCCACCCTTTCGGCGACATGGTCGGGCCGGATGCCTTCCACGATCATGCGCTCGCCTTGCTGAAAGCTGCCTGGCCCGATGTCGAGCGCCGGGACTGGATCGTCATGGCTGGCGACGACGAACATGGTGCCGATTGGGTCGGCTGCGGCGGCCACTTCATGGGCACTTTCATTTCGCCATTCCTGGACATTCCGCCCACGGGCCATCTGGCACACATGCGGTTTCACGAGTTCTACCGGATCAAGGGCGGCAAGGTTGTCGAATATCAGGCACTCTGGGATATCCCCGAGGTCATGATGCAGGCAAATGCATGGCCAATGGCACCATCGCTCGGGCGCGAATTCTGCATCCCCGGCCCGTCGTCGGGCGACGGTCTGATCCGCTCGCCCCGAGACGTGGAACTCAGCCAGCAAAATCGGCAACATGTCATCGGGATGCTGGAATACATGAAATTGCATCCTTCCCGGGGCGGACCAGAGAAGATGGAGATGCCGCGATTCTGGAGCCAACGGATGAACTGGTACGGGCCGGCCGGGATTGGCACCGGGCGCGGGATCGAGGGCTTCCGAAACTGGCACCAGATCCCGTTTCTGAATGCCATGCCTGACCGCGGCTCAAAAGTCAGCGAGGTCACTTACCATTTCTTTAGCGACAACAATTTTTGTGCCGTGACCGGTTGGCCAAACATGATCCAGACCGTCACCGGTGACGGCTGGATGGGGATCGCGCCGCAAGGCAGGGAAATAACGATGCGCTCGCTCGACTTCTGGCGCATCGAAGACGGCAAGATCCGTGAGAACTGGGTAATGGTGGACTTGCTGGACGCCTATCGCCAGCTTGGCGTCGATGTCATTGCCCGCCTTAGCGAGTTCAACAAGGCGCGAAACCTCGGCCCGATTTCTCTCAAGGGTGGGCAGGCATGAAGGCGACCAGGGTTACCTCCGCCGATGTCGCGGTACTTGCAGGCGTCAGCCGTTCGGCGGTCAGCCGCACCTTTACCCCTGGTGCATCGGCGTCGTCAGAGACGGCGGAGAAAGTCAGAATGGCGGCCGCGAAACTGGGCTACAAGCCCAATTCACTCGCGCGGGCCGTGGTTTCCGGACGCAGCCGGATTGTCGGCCTTGTGGTGGCATACATCGACAATCAGTTCTATCCCGAGGCGCTGGAAAAGCTCTCGGTCGCGCTGCAGGAAAAGGGCTACCATGTCCTTGTTTTCATGTCTTCCCAGGCGGCCGGGAACGTCGACAGCGTGGTTGAGGAAATCCTTGCCTACCAGGTCGAGGGGCTCATTCTTGCATCGGTCGCATTATCGTCTGACGTCGCAGAACGTTGCAGGGATGTTGGTGTTCCGGTCGTTCTTTTCAACCGGAGCCAGGATGTTGGCGATGTGACCGCCGTGACTTCAGCCAACGTGGCAGGCGGGCGGAAGGTGGCGGATTTTCTGCTCGCTGGTGGGCATCGCCGCATCGGTTACATCGCCGGTTGGGAAGGCGCATCAACGCAACGCGACCGTGAAGCCGGATTCGTCAACCGGCTCACAGAGGCAGGTGTTTCCTTGTATGCCCGGGAAGTCGGTCAATTCACGTTGGACGGTGCCGCCGGGGCGGCGCAGCGTATGTTCGACCGGCCCGACCGGCCCGAAGCCGTATTCGTGGCCAATGATCACATGGCCTTTGCGGTCATGGATGTGCTCAGATTCCAGATCGGTCTCACCGTCCCGGCGGATGTCTCGGTCGTCGGCTACGACGATGTGCCGCTATCCGGGTGGCCGACCTATGACCTGACCACGGTCAGACAGCCTGCCAATCGCATGGTGTCGGAAACGGTCGATATACTGCTCAGACAGACTTCGGATCGGGAGTCAGAAAGCAAACGACTGGAAATCGAGGGGCCGCTCATCGTGCGGGGATCGGCTCGCGTGCCTGAGCGATGGGCAGGATGAAAGGTTTTGATCCGAAATTTTCCGATTTTCCCGACTATATCATCGGAATTACCAAAGAGATCTGGGAAGACCGTCGCATAGCGACACTCAAGGATTACTATGCCCCGGATATCATCGTTCGCTCCCCGGCGTCGGTTGTCGTGGGCAACAACCAAGTCATCGCGGCTACCATGGCGACATTGGCGGAGTTTCCGGATCGCCAACTTCTCGGCGAAGACGTAATCTGGTCGGGCACGCCCGAGACCAGCATGCTGAGTTCGCACCGTATTCTCTCGGCGGCGACCCATGCGGCGGACGGCATCTACGGAAAGGTGACCGGAACCAGGCTCAGGTATCGCATCATTGCTGATTGCCATGCGATCGGGAACCAGATCAACGACGAATGGCTGATCCGGGATCAAGGGGCGATTGTCAGGCAGCTCGGCTGGACCCCGAAGGACTACGCTCATGAGATGATTGTCCGCGAAGGCGGACCGGAGGCTTGCGTGCAACCCCTGACGCCGGCAACCGATCGGGAGGGTCCCTACACCGGCCGCGGCAACGACAATGAATGGGGCGCGCGCTTTGCCGAGATCCTTACCCGAATCATGGGCGCTGACATGGCGGCGATCCCGGCCGAATACGACCGCGCGGTTCAGGCGGAATACCCTGGTGGTGTTTCGGTAAACGGTTGGGACGCGATCGACCGTTTCTGGATGGGCTTACGCGCCAGCTTCCCGTCAGCGAAGTTCGAGATCCATCATCAGATCGGTCGTAACGACCCACTCATGGCGCCCCGTGCCGCAATTCGGTGGTCGCTGAACGGTTTCCACGAAGGAAATGGCGCGTTTGGCGCTCCGACCGGAGCGGAAGTCTATGTCTTGGGGATATCGCATGCCGAGTTCGGCAGCCTCGGTACCTCTCGACCAACCCTTCGCCGCGAATGGACACTCTTCGACGAAACCGCCATATGGAAGCAGATCGTTTTGCAGTCGGGTCCGTTCACCTGAATCCGGGATTCCCGGCATGAGCGGAATTCGGCGCGCGTGTAGAGTCGCTTGCGGGGACGCCGGCGTTGCTGGCCCGCGGGGCGTCCCGATCCCCGAGGATGCCTGTGAGATCGTCGATTCACCGAACTTGGCTGTGGGTCCGGCACGTGAAGCCCCTGGACCACGCTGCTCGCGGTCCGTGAATCCTTCTTGGACAAATTCCTTGTTGTCCGGGAGCGAAGCGTGTCAATCCAGGTCCAGCTGATCGAAGAGAGGCTTGAGTTCCTCTTCGTAATTCTTCCAGGCGCCCATTGACGAAGTGTAGATCGGTTGCCGGACCTGATAGAGACTGAGAGTCTTGACCATGCGCCGATTCCGGTAGAACTGCAGGCACGCGTCCTCCCATTCGAGGTCACAGGCGTCCAGCAAGGTCCTGGTCCCCGATTCCGGCTCGGTAATCAGGTCCTCGTAAGTGATCTCGAAGAAGCTTTCCGGCGTGGTTTCGCGCCAGAAATCAACGATCTCGCGATAAAGATTGACGTACATGGCAAGGTCATTGAAAGCGTAACTGTAGAGATGTGTTCCCTCCGGAAACCTGTTCTTGTACATTGAGAACAGGTTGTCCCTCGGGTCTCGCTTGATCAGGATGATCCTCGATTTGGGAAGCGTCAGCCTGGCAAGCCCCAGAAAGAGAAACGTCTGAATCGACTTGTCCACGACCCGAACGACTCCCGGAAACTCCGACTTGACCCTTGCCTGGTATGCCTTTCCAAGCTTCCTGAGATCCCTGTCCCTGATTTGGGCAAAGGATGAATGGGATTTCGAGAAGATCGAGAGCTTGGCCACTTCCTGGCTGAAGTATCCGAGTTCGCCAACCCCTCGGATCGTGCTGTGACTCGAGAGAGTCTGTTCGACAAGAGTCGTTCCCGATCTCGGCAGACCGGTAACGAAGATCGGGGCGAATTCGGAAAATCCCTGGCCCGACCCTCGCTCCGGGTCGAATTCGGCGAAAAACTCCGTGACTTGGCGGATCTCCTTCACCCTGGTTCCGACATCATAAGGATGCAGTTCCCGCATGAGCCGATTCGCCTCGCCGAGGTATTCGAAAACCGCTCCGGTTTCACCGCAGTCTTCCATTGCCTTGGTCAGGGCAAATCCAAGTCCCATTCGATCCTTGTGATCGATTGAGGTGTTCGCAAAGGCGGACTTCATTTGGTCGATGAGTTGGTCATCAATGACAAACTTGTAACTCGCGGACAGCAGGCGATAGTGCTCACCGTTGTTCGGCTCCAGTTCGATCGCTTTCCGAAACAATGGCTCAGCAGTCCCGAAATCCCCGTTCTGCTGGCACAGGACAGCCTTCCTGCTGAGGGCAGTTGCATGGTTTGGCGCCTGCGCGATCGCCTGATCGCACCATTTGATCGCTTCGGGAATTGCCCCGGAGTTTTCTTCGGCGCGGGAAAGCGCAAGAAACAGGTCTGCGGACTGCCATCCCGACCGATGCGCCTTCCGCAGATTGATGCGTGCCTGTCTTGGATCGCCAGCGTCGAGATTCTCGCGGGCAAGCTCTAGGTATGCTTCCGCGTATCCTGGGTCGACCTTGATGGCGCGGCTAAAGAACCTCTCGGGTTCCCTTGATGATTGACCTTTGTTGCGGACCACGCGCCCCAGGTTGGTCAGGACGCTCGGTGACCCTGGCGTGAGAACCAGCGCGTAAATCAGGTATTGCCGTGCCGGTTCATGTTCGCCGGATTCGAGAAGAAGCTGCCCCAAGTTGTTGTGGGCCTCTGCGTAGCCGCCATCGATTTCGAGAGCATGTTCGAAAAAGCGGCGCGCCCTGTCTGTTTCACCTTTCAGTTTGAAAATGATCCCGAGCAAATTGGGAAAAAGGGCAACGTCCGGGTGCATGTCCCCGAGTCTGGATGCCAGGGTTTCTGCTTCCTCGTGATGTCCCGCTCTCGTGAGGCGGAGGAGACTGTCGACTTCACTCCTGTCAGAATTGCCGATCGGAACCGAAGACTTGACCCGCTTTCCGAGCAGGCGAGACCTGTAGGCGTGAATGAGCCCGGTCGGAAGTCCTGATGACTTCAGGGCACGCAAGGCATCCGCGGTCTTTTTCCTGTCGTCTAGGCAGATCAGTGAGGCAACATAAGAGTTCCAGACTTCCTGTTCGCCGGCAGCCAGGACCTGGGCCACCTGCAGGTGCGTGGCAGCCTTCCGAATCTCGGTGTTGTTCAGAAAAATCCTTCCCACTTGGTAGTGCACTTCGGGAACGTCGTTCCGCGACTTGATGATGGAGACATAAATCGCCAACGCCTCTGCAGGGCGCCCTGCGGACTGGTGTTCGCGTGCAGTCCGATACAGTCCGGGAATTTGTTCGGGATTGATGAAAGCCATCTATCTAGTGTCCGCCAGAAAACCCCCTCTTTTCGGCGTCGGCGGGCTACGATTTTCAACGGACCGGATGCCGCGCCGCGGCAATTCACCGCGTCTTCGGGTGTTGATACGTCCCGAGCCACGGGTTTCCCGACTCCTGGACCGAATTTAGCGGCTTTCGTCGCCATCAGCCCATAGGGAACCGGTCCCGTTCAGGGCGGGCCACGAATGAACCGGTGTTTCGGGGAGTGCCGTCAGGCGGCGCGTCGCCGTCGTGCCTTTCGACGCAGCAGAAGACCGATGCGGTGGATGTTGAAGGCAACCACTGAGAGCGCCACAACGCGGGCAAAGCCCTCCGCCCCGTACGCCAGGACACGGTCGAGACCGCGGTGCTCAAGGTTGTTGATCGCCGATTCCACCGCCGGATGCTGGCTACGCATCGCCGCGAACTCCTCGCCCTGCTCGCGTTCGCGATCCGCCGTGTTGAGGTAGCCCTTCTTCGGCAGCACGTTGTGATCGAGCAGCTCGTCAAGGCGGACACGGTTTTCGGGGCTGTGAAAGCCGCGGTCGAAGCTCACCGCGCGGAGATCGGGAAACCGCGCCTGGGCAGCCTCAACCATCGGGACCGCGTAGTCCACGTCGCTGCCTTCCCACATGATCTTGTGATGCAGGACGAAACCGTGCCGGTCTTCCAGGATGCAGACCGGAACGCCCAACTCCACCGGACATCCCGCCTTGCCCTTCGCGATCCAGCGCGTGTGCGGCTCGAAGATCGAGAACACCTTCTCGTCCTGAGGGATGGTCTCGCCCTTGAGAAGACGGCGGTCGATCTGGTCAATCTGACGCTTCGCATGGGCGATATAGCCTTCGATCTCCACGATCTTCCAGGCTTTCACCCCATGCGCGGCCAGAACCGAAAGGCTGGCCTCCGCACGCACGACAAGATCAAGGCAGCGCCCGAGATATGCCTCCACATGCTCCGGACGCGCCCGCCGCGTTGCCCGCACCCTGTGGAACAACCGCCGCACCAGCCGCGTCAGGTGCTTCCATTGGCGCCAGCCACGAACACCGCTCTTCGCCGCCGCACGGCCCACCGCACGGATCAGGCAGCGCATCGCGTCCCACAGGAGACTGACATCCGTTGGATAGTGCACGTCGGTCTCGACCACAAAGCTGACGTGGGGACGAGCTCAAAACCGGTTATGGACACTGCCATGTCGTGCAGTGACGCATGTGCATTGAACCTGATGGCCGATTCGGATGCTTTCCTGACGCATATTGTGTCGATTGTTTCGTGACGTCTCCTAAGGGGTCCACCATGCGCTGCAATAAGAATTATGGGGACAGTTCCGGGTTTACTTCGATGGGAGGGGTCGGAATTTGTCAGCACAGTGACGGTCGTGTGATCGGCATAATGTGGTGAGACCTGTTCTGCCAATTCTGTTCCCTTGTAAGCCGCCGTTCTCGTCGACGAAGTGTCCATAGTCTTGATGGGCAATAAACCATGTAAAAGTGCACATGGCAAAATATCAAGCTTACAGCAGGCGTTCTGCTTCGTGGCGCACGGGGCCGTGTGCCTCTACGTGTACCTCTTGGCTGGGTCAAGGATGTCATGGCGGATTCGACTGAACAATGCGGTTTCGCTGCGTTAAGTCGAGTCTACCTTGGCACAACCCGATTCACCTGAACCTTGCCGAACGGCCGGCACGTCAGTACCCACCCGTGACGAAAACCGTCTCTCCCGTCATGAAACTGCAGGCATCTGAGGACAGGAAGACCGCGGCGCCGACCATTTCTTCGGGACTGCCCATCCGGCCCATCCAGTTCACGTCACGCACGTAAGCCTCCCAAGCTTCCGGGTCGGCGCGCTTCCGGTCCAGGTTCCGGTCGGTGTCGACAAGTCCGGGTGCGAGCGTGTTCAAGAGAACGCCGTGCTTCGCATAGTCGCGGGCCTGGCTCTGTACCAGGTTGTGCTGGGCCGCCTTGGTTGCCGCGTAGGCGGTAACGATACTCTTTGGGCGAAATTGGTTGATCGATCCGATGCTGACGACACGTCCCCATCCGCGCGCGGCCATTCCCGGCAGGCAGGTCTGCAGCATGTCGAGGGTCGATTTCAGGTTAACCGCGACCTGCAGATCGACATCCCCCGGTTCGACGCCGTCGAGCGTCGCGTTGACCTGCGCGGATGCGTTGATCACGAGGATATCCAGCCCGCCGGTCAATCGCTCGGCTTCCTCGACGAGTTTTTTGCCGGCGTCCCGGTCTGCCAGGTCGAAGCCGAGCGACCATGCCTTCCGCCCGGAATTTGCGATTTCGGCATTCACGGAATGGCAGGCCTGCACGGTCCGCGCGTGAAGAACGACATCGGCCCCCGCTCCGCTCAACCCGCGCGCGATGGCGGCACCGATACCACGGCTGGAACCCGTGACAAGTGCCGACCTGCCTTCGAGGCCGAACAGGGACGTGAGGGTTTTGGACATTGTCAGGTCTTCACAGGAACCGGCCGGACGGCAGTCCTTGCGGTCCCGGTCTGCAGGCGAAGATGCCGCCGGAAAGCGGCGCTTCGGCCAGAGTCGTTGCCGGAAGGCGGGTCCGGGCACTGGTGATGTAAAGCGTCTCCAGGTCGGTGCCGCCGAAGGCTACGCTCGTCGGGCGGGGAACCGGCAGGTCGAGCACTTGGTCGAGACTGCCGTCCGGTGCGTAGCGATTGACGCGCCAGCCGTCCCAAATGGCGCACCAGACCCCTCCCTCTGCATCGACGCACAGCCCGTCCGGACGCCCTTCGTCGTCGGGAATCACCGCAAATGTGCGCTTGTTGGACAGGGTTCCGGTCGATGGCTGAAAGTCATAGGCATGGATGCGCCCCGGAATCGTGTCGACGAAGTAGAACGTCCGAAAATCCGGGCTCCAGTCCAGGCCGTTGGCAACCGTGATCCCGCTGTCCTTGCGCTCGACGCTGCCGTCCCGCGCCACGCGGTACAGCCCCCCGCTCGGCCTGCTGGCGTCGAGGCACATCGACCCGACCCAAATGGCTCCCGCGGGATCGACCTTGGCGTCGTTCAGGCGATTCCGCACGAAACCGTCTTCCGGGTCCACGTAGGGAGAAAGCCGGCGGCTGTCGAAGTCCAGTGTCTCGATCCCGTCCTGGGATGCGACCCGCATGCTTCCATCCGCGCCGAACAGGATTGCGCTGACGAGCTTTCCCGGATCGCAGGCTTCGTTCACGCCGGTTTCCGGATCGAACCGGTAGACCGCCGGGTGCAGGATATCGACCCAGTAGAGCCGTTGCTCGCCCGGATGCCAGATCGGGGCTTCCCCGAGCTGCGCACCCCAGGGGAGGGCGCACGCAAGGCCGGGCGTGCGCTCGTGCCTACCGCGCGGCCGCGGTCCCGGCGAGATCGCCACTGCGCCGGCGTGCCCCGTGATCCGGCGCGCGGCTGCCATGAGTTCGCGACCCGCCGGGTGAATCCGTGCCTGGTCGAGACGGTTCGACGGACCGAGCGCGACCAGGGCTCCGACCGGGCTGCCGTCCTGCCCGGCCAGGGCGCAGGCGACGGAGTTCACGCCCTCCAGGTGCTCTTCGCTCGAGACCGCGTAACCCCGCGCGCGCGTCAGGGTGAGATCGGCGTACAACTGCCCCCTCTCCGTGATGGTCTTCAGCGTCATCGGCCGAAGTTCCAGCCGGTCGAGCAGTCCGCGGGCGACCGCGGGGTCAAGTTCCGCGACCAGCGCCTTGCCGGCGGCCGTACAGTGAAGGGGCACCCGCCGTCCGCTGTCGACGCGCACGTTCAGCCCGTCGCCCGATCGCTCGTCGAGGTAGATGGCCTCGTCACCGTCGAGCTTGCAGAGAGCCACGGTTTCGCCGAGCTCATGCGAGAGCCGCGCCAGTTCCGGAGCGGCGGCGGCCTGAAGGTCGAAACTGTCCCAGACCCGGTGCGACATTTCGAGGAATCGCCGGCCAAGAGAATAGGTGCCGCGAGCCTCGTCCTGGGCGACAAGCCCGAAGGCGACCAGCGTGCGCAGGATCCGGGCGAAGGTCGGTTTCGGCAGTTCCGAACGCCGCATGAGTTCCGCGAAGCGGAGGGGTTTCTCGGCATCCGCAACCAGGTCGAGGATCGTCAGCCCCTTGGCCAGAGCCGCCGCGCCCGCGGGAACCGACGTCGATTTCCCTTCGACTACCCCATGGCCCGCAGCCTCCGGGCCGTTGCCGCTTCTTCGAGCATCCGTTCGATGGTCCACCGGGGTCTGTATCCCAGTACCTCCCTGATCCGCGCGTTCGAGGTGCGATAGTAGACGCCGGGTCCGGGAAAATCGACCGGAATGACCGGGTAACCGGTTATCGTCGACATGCGTTCGAGGAGCCATCCGAACTCCACCGGCGCCGTGGCACCGAGGTTGAAGCTTTCCCCGGCTGCATCCGGATGCTCGGCCGCGAGTTTCAGACCGGCGGCGATATCGTGCGTTTCCGTGATGTGCATCATGAAGGGCCGGCCATCCTCGTTGCGGGCCAGGACATGCGACGGAATGCCGGGATCGTTCCTGCGAAGGATTTCGGCATGGGCGAGGTTGCCGATGACTTCCATGTAGCGGATTCTCGGCTTGAGGAAGAACCGTGGACCGGAGAAGAAACTCTCTTCGTCCAGGAGTTCCGCCGCATCCTGGATGTGCGAGAAACGCAAAATCGCCGTCTCCATCTTTCCGGCACGTTGATGGTAACGGATGAGTTCCTCGCCGAGGAGCTTGGTGAGACCGTAGAATGAATTCGGTTTCAACGGATGGTCTTCGGTCAGCGGCAGGCTTTCGGGTGCGTTCTCGGGATAGACCTCACCCGAACTCGCGAACACGAACCGCCGGACCCCGGCATCGGAAGCGGCGTCCAGCAGAACCCGCGTGCCCTCTACGTTGGCCTGGTGCATGCGCGCGTTGTCGGCAGGTGCCCAGGACATGACGGCACCGAGGTGCAGAACGACATCCGCACCCACGACGGCGTCAGCGACATCCGGAGCGTTCTCGAGCCTGCCGACACGCTCGGTGTAGCCGCCGGCAGTTCTGCCCGTGGCCCGCGCATCGAAACCGGTGACGGAATGCCCGGCATCCAGGAACGCGTCGACCGTGCGCGCACCGACACGCCCGGCAGCTCCTGTGACCAGGACCCGCATCGGTCAGAGCGCCCGCTCGTTCCGGGCGTCGAAGAGGTACAGGTTGGCCGGGTCGAATGACAGCGTCAGCTCGTCCCCCTCACGCAACGGTCCCGGGTTCGGCACGCGCGCGATCAGGCCCTTGGAGCTTTCCTCCTCGTCGCCGCTCCGGGTTACCTGGTGCGCATCATCGTGGAAATAGATGTATTTTTCGGATCCAAGGCTTTCGATCAGGCTCGGCCGCACCGTGAAACTCACCGGACCTTCGCCGAGGTTGACATGTTCCGGCCGGATCCCGGCCACGACCTGGCTGCTCCCATCGATGCCGCGGCCCGCAACGGAAACGCGGGACCCGAAAATGTCGATCTCGGCTTTGTCACCATGGCTTTCCACCGAAGCCGAAACGAGGTTCATGCCTGGCGACCCGATAAATCCGGCAACGAAAAGATTGACCGGTTTCTGGAACAGCGTATCGGGATCGGCGATCTGCTGGATCTCGCCCTCGCGCATCAGCACCACCCGGTCCGCCATTGTCATCGCCTCGATCTGGTCGTGGGTGACGTAAACCGTGGTGACGCCGATCCGGTTGTGGAGTGCGCTGATCTCGGCGCGCATGTGTACCCGGAGCTTTGCGTCGAGATTCGACAGGGGTTCGTCCATGAGGAACGCCCGCGGTTCCCTGACGATGGCGCGCCCGAGAGCGACGCGCTGCCTCTGCCCACCGGACAGGGCGCGTGGCTTGCGGTCCAGGAGATGTGCGACGCCGAGCGTCCGGCCGGCGTCCTCGACGCGCCGGTTGACTTCCGACCGGTTCATGCCGCGCATCTTCAATCCGAAGCCGATGTTCTGGCGAACGCTCAGATGCGGGTAGAGGGCATAGTTCTGGAACACCATCGCGACATCCCGGTCCCCCGGCGCCAGGTCCGTGACGTCGATGTCGCCGAGAACAACGCGGCCACCGGAGGCCGGCTCCAGGCCGGCGAGGATCTTCAGCATCGTGGACTTGCCGCAGCCCGACGGTCCGACGAGAACGACGAACTCGCCGTCGGAAATCTCCAGCGAAAAGGGCTTCAGCGCGACGACGTCGCCGTAGTTCTTGTGGACGTTCTCGATGCTGATGCGCGCCATGGCTATTTCTCCGCACCGGCGGTCAGCCCGCCGACAAGAAAGCGTTCAAGGAACAGGTAAATGATGATGATCGGTATCGCGACGAACACGGCCGCGGCGGAGATTTCATTCCAGTCGGTCGTGTATTCACCGCGCATCGTGGCGATTCCGAGATTGGCGGTCCAGTTGCCCTGGGAATTGACCAGGAACGTACGGGCGTATGCGTAGTCCGCCCAACTCAGCACGAAGGCGTAGAGCGCCGTCGCCGCCAGTCCCGGGGCCGAGACCGGGAGAATGACGCGCAGCATGGCGCCGAGCGGCGAACAGCCGTCCACCATGGCGGCCTGTTCCAGTTCTCGCGGAATCGTGTCGAAATATCCCTTCAGCATCCACGTGGTGAACGGAATGATGAGGGTGGAGTGCGCCAGGATCAGTGTCCAGAGCGATCCCATCATCCCCAACCGGCTGAAGAGGGCGAAGAGCGGGATCACGAGCAGTGTCGCGGGAAGCATTTTTGCCGTCAGGATGAAAAGCCCAAGTGAATGTCCTCCACGGACCCGGAACCGGGACAGAGCGTAGCCCGCCAGGACCGAGACGAACATCGACAGGACAACCGAGCCCACCGCCGCGATCGTCGAGTTCATCAGCCAGCGCGGAATCGGGCGTTCCGACCAGACCTTTCCGAAGATCTGCCACTGGGGGACTTCGGGCCAGAAACTCGGCGGAAGGCCGGACAGCTCGAACGTCGTCGAGAGTGCCGTGATGAAGAGCCAGTAGACGGGGAAAAGGATGATCGCCAGCGACCCGACGACGGTGCCGTAGAGGAGGGCGGTCTTGAGTGGCGAACGGTGCACGTGACGGCCTTTCCTAGTACATGGCCCTGGACTGGCGGCCGAGCATGGCCAGGCTGGCCAGGACGCAGATCACGAGGGTGACGATGCCCACCGCCGAGGCATAGCCGAACTTGAAAAAGCCGAACGCCTGGTCATAGGTCATGATCGAAAGCGTCTGCGTGGTCTTGAGGGGTCCCCCGTCGGTGAGGACCTTGATGATGGAAAAGTCCCGGAACACCCAGAGCATCACCAGGACCAGCGTGACGCCGAGAACCGGCATCAGGCAGGGGATCGTGATCCAGCGGAAGCGCTGCAGCGCGTTGGCGCCGTCGACCCTCGCTGCCGCGTAGTAGTCGGGCGGGATCGATTGCAGCCCGGCAAGCGTCATGATCGAGACGAACGGGAATCCCTTCCACACCATCGTCACGGTAAGCGCCCAGAATGCCGGGCCGGGAGTCGACACCCATGCGATCATCTGGTCGGTGATGCCGAGCTTGATGAAGAGCCAGCTCATGAGCCCGAAGGAACTGTCGAAGATCCAGGCGAAGATGACCACGGCGATGACTTCGGGAACGGCCCACGGCAGGGCCATCGCGACCCGCGCGACCGGGCGTCCGCGGAAGCGCTGGTTGACGAGGAGCGCCGTCGAGACGCCGACAATGACGCTGCCAATCGTCACGGCCGACACCAGCTTGACCGTGACCCAGCACGTCATCCAGAACTCCGACGAATTGAAGAGTCTCTGGTAATTCTTGAACGTGAATGGTTTGCGGGTCTCCCCGATGCGGGGAAGCTTCACGTCCTGGAGCGACAGGTCGAATGAAATGTACAACGGGTAGGCGATGATCAGGATCACCATGACCACCGCCGGGGCAAGAAGGATGTAGCCCAGGATGTGCTGACGGCTGGGTCGCGCCAGGTCGAACAACCGTGCGCGCGTTGAAGCCCCGGGCACGTCGCCGTCAATACCTGTGCGTGCTGACATGTCCTCCAGCCTGTGAATGGGCCGGCCCGAACGCTGGGCCGGCCGCCGCTTCTTCGGGTTCAGCCGCCCTGGATTTCCACGGCCCGGGCATGGATGACCTTGACGACATCTGCCGGGTCGAGGTCCTCGATCAGCATGCGCTGGACTTCTTCCTGCACCATCTTCCCGAATTCG
The DNA here is from genome assembly GCA_965242975.1 of Paracoccaceae bacterium. Taxonomy (GTDB): domain Bacteria; phylum Pseudomonadota; class Alphaproteobacteria; order Rhodobacterales; family Rhodobacteraceae; genus JAPPHA01. The sequence goes on from CBDETS010000007.1 coordinate 5,066,414, forward strand.
CCGTACTGGACTTCAAGACCGGTCGGTATCCGGTCCACGCCGGCGGCCGCGGCCGCCTTCTGCGTATCCACGATGATCTGGAAGTGCGGCACCGCTTCCTCGACCCCCGAGACGTCTGCGGTCGGGCTTGGCGGGGTGTTGCCCCCAACCGTTGCGTAGGCCCGCTGGAACTCGGGCGACATCGTGATCTTGATGAAATCCCAGACGAGCTGTTTTTCCTCGTCTGAAATGCCGGAGGCCATGCCGAGCACGTTGGACGACCCGCCGACCGGCGGGCTCGTTGCCGGGACCGTTACTTTCAGGATGTCGGCCGCGGCGCCCTGCTTCATCGTGTTGTAGAGCCACGGGCCATCGAGCCGAAGCGCCACCTTGCCGTCGGCAAACAGCTTGCGAACCTCTCCCGCCGACATGTCGCGGGGTGTCAGCCCTTCGTCATAGACGGTTTTCCAGCGCCTCAGTCCCTCGATCATCTCGGGCGTGTCGATGGTGACGTTGCCCTCCGTGTCGGTCCAGTAGGCGCCTGCGTCGAGCACGTAGTTCAGCATCTCGGTCAGGTACTGGCCGGCGCCACCCCTGGTCTCGTGGCCGGTGCCGAACTGGTCCGTGATGCCGTCGCCGTTCAGGTCCTTGGTCGTGGCGCGCGCCGCGGCGAGGAATTCGTCGAAATTCGTCGGCACATCGACGCCGGCCTCGGCCAGGATATCCGGATTGTAGGCCATCATGAAGCCGAAGTAGAGCAACATGATGCAGGCGGTCTCGCCATTCCAGACGCATGTGCCTTGTCCGGCCCAGCCCGTCATGTCGATCCCGTCCTTTTCCAGCCAGGGATCGAGGTTTTCCATCCACCCGTTCTCGGCGAAATTCTGGTATTCGAACGAAGCCAGGTGCACGATCTGGGGTGGCTGGCCGCCGGCAAACAGCGTGGTCATCGTATCCGCGTAGTTGGCACGGTCGACCTTCGTGAACTCGATCGTGACGCCCGGGTGTTCGGCCTCGAACTTGTCGATGGCGGAACGCCACCAGTCGCCCATGCCGGCTTCGTCGACCTGCCACGAGATGAACTTGAGCGTCGTGGCGCCCGCGGAGGTGACTGGCGCAATCGCCAGGAGACCCGCGGCCAACGCCGCGGCGGTGGTTTTCATCAACAGGGTCTTCATCGTGAACTTCCTCTCTTTTTTCTGTTTCAGATGGGTTTGAGCAGGCCCAGGGCCCGCCCGGATGGTTCGACACCAAGTCCGGGTCCGCCGGGGGGCGTGTAGTAGCCCGCGGCGCAATCCATGTGTCCTTCGAGAAGGCCGTGACTTGTATCGAAGACGGAGTGCTGGAATTCATGGCCGGTAACGTGTTTACGAGCCGCGCTGGCCTGAAGGCTCGCCGCGAGGAAAATGCCGGACCCGATCGTGGCATGAGGGATGACCTCGAGACCGTGCCGCTCCGCGAGCCGCGCGATTCGGATGAAGCCGGTGATGCCCGTGTGCCCCATCTCGGGTTGCACGATGGCAATCCCGCACCGGTCGACGCGGTGCAGCATGTCGTGATGCGTTCGCCATTCCTCGCCGACCGCGATCGGCACGTCCGAATTCCGGCACACGGTTTCCAACCCGCCGATGTCCTCCGGAAAGACGGGCGCCTCGGCAAACCAGAGACCGTGCTTCGCCATGGCCCTGATTTCGGCAATCGCCTCATCGGCGCTATGCACCCAGTGCATGTCGGCGGCAATGCGGGGCCCGGGTCCCAATGCCGAACGAAGAGCCTCGATTTCGGCGGCCGGTCCTCTGTCTGCGACCGGCGCGGCAAACTTGAACGCGTCGAACCCCTTGTCCTGCCATGATTTTGCCAGACCGACCCGGGCGTGGATCGTCTCCCCGGGCAGGCCCGAGACGTAGGCGGGAATCCTCTCGCGCACGGCACCTCCCAGGAGCCCGGTCACGGACGTGCCGTCGAGACGCGCGGCGATGTCCCAGAGGGCGATGTCGATGGCCGCAAGGGCATCGACGTAAAACCCTCCCGTGTAGCCGCGCACGCGTACGAGGTCGTAGAGGTCGTCATAGATCTCGGACGGGTTCTCCGGGTTGCGCCCGATCATGAATTCCGCCAGCAGGTCGTCTATGATCGCACCGACCGCGCCCGGGGCGACGAGACCATAGGTCTCGCCCCAGCCAACCACGCCGCCATCCGTTTCGACCCGCACCAGGACCGAACGGTCGAAGACCGGGTACACCGTGCCGTTGCCCTTTCGGACGAAATAACCCTTCGAATTGGGCTCTTCCCCGGCCCGCAGTTCGCCAAGGTATGGGGTTTCACGCGGCAGGGTCAGGCTGAACGCCTGTACGGACTTGACCCGGTCAGTCATGCAGCATTGTCCCTCCTCTGTTTCGTGGTACGGTAGAGTTCCAACTCGGCGAGATTGGAGTCGATATCGGCGATGGCCGCGACATCGAGTTCCGGGGTCGGTGTGCGTACACAGGTCGAATCAAGGACACCGCGGCGCATGAGGACATGTTTCGTCAATCGCGTGCGGTAGACCGCCTGCAGGACCAGTAGTGGCAGGGTCCTGACGTACATATCACGCGCATCTCCAGGGCGTCCGTCGCGCCAGGCCTGATCCAGGGCAACATGCAGGTCGGCGATTTCGAGCGCCGGCATCGCCGCGCAGGCGCCCCGGGAAAATTCGTCCAGGATGTATCGGGCGCCTCCGCCTCCGATGACACCACGGAGTGAGGGCGGCCGGTTTTCCAGGATGTATGAAATCGCGGGACCGGCCGGCAGAGTCTCTTCCTTGACGTATGCGATCTGCGGAAACCGTGCCGAAACCCGGCAGATCGTACCCGGTGTCAGGTCTGACCCGCGTGGAGCCGGCGCGTTCTGCAAGACGAAGCGGGCACGCGGGAGCGCGTTGGTGATCGTTTCGAAAAAGCCAAACAGGAGTTCGAGGTCATCGCCGAGGCCTTTTGGTGGCTGCACCATCAGGAGATGTATGCCGAGTGCTTCGGCACAACGCCCGTGTTCCACGGTTTCGGTTGCATCGAGTCCACTGGCACCGCCGATGATCCGGGTTTTCCCACCTGCACGCCTGACGACGATTTCGAGAAGTTCGGACCGCTCGGCGCACGCCAGTTCCGACACTTCACTCGCGAATCCTGGATAAACCACGCCGCTGACGCTGGCTCCGATAGCGAAATCCACGACCCGGGCCATGGCGTCCGCATGGATGGCACCCGTGTCGGTAAAAGGCGTCGGAAGCACGGGCAGAATGCCTTGCAGGGTTTGCACGCGATGATCCATATTATGAGACCATTGAATTATATTTTAATACTACGCCATTGACGCCGGAACGGCAACCGGGTTCGTCCGCCGAACGGCAAGGGTTTCGGACCGAAACCGGGTGCACGGGCCCGACCCAAGAAAACGGTAGTACGATCGGCGGGATAACGACGTCGTGCCGTGCGCCGGACGTGATGGTCCAACGTACTGTTTTTCGAACTGAACCGACTGATCCCGGGTTCGGGATCGACCGGCACTCCTCATCGGTCAGGGCTCCCCGTCCGACCGGTGACATGCGAACATGCGGTACAACGGTTTACGCGGGGGGATGGTCCCCCGGGCCGGGTCCTTTCGACCCGAATGACCGCGACCCTGCTCACGCCCGCCCCCGCACGGCGGAGCGAAATCTCGCAACGGACGGTACCTCGCCTCCTCCGGACTTGGGATTTCTCAATATACGCCCAAGGATCTGGCGGAGCGGGTGTCGGAGATGCGACGGAACGGGATGCTCCAAGGGCAGGTCGGCGCACCGAGAGAGAAAGGGCTGAATTTCGATCCGTTCCCGGCGTGCCATGGGTTCGAACTCCTGCTCTATTGGTCCGCCTCGGTGGCATTCAGCTCCCGATGTGCCCGCACATGACGAGTCTTCCAGGCGAGCATCGGCATGTTTCCAATCCGGGCCTGAACCTCCGGTGCAACGTCCAGCAGCCCGGCGTCGATCACGCCGCAGTCGATCACACCGTCGAGAAACGCCCGCTCATTGGCGGTCAGATCGAACAGGAAGGCGAACCGTTCGCGGCAAAGCGCGACGGTTTCGTCTATCCACGCGGTGATTTCAGCCATGGCGGGATTTCGATCGCGCGGCAGACACGTTGAAAGTTTCTGGCGAAATTCGCGCGGGTCGCCGTCAATGGCGTCGATCGTCACGGTGCGCCAGTCGCGTCGCCCACTGGCGCCGATAGCCAACACGGCAGCCTTGATTCCATTCCAGTCGAGCCCGTTGACGGAGAGGATGCGCCGCGCGTCGAACAAATCGCGGGCCGCATGCCTGTCGACGAGCGCCACAAGCTTGCCGGCGACGATTTCGTGGAGATCGAGGACGAGCACGTCCTTCGCCCGCTTGACGCCCACGGGAAGAGATTCCATGCGCACAGTGCCGAACAGAGGTTGGCGCGCCATGAAATTGACGTCGACCTCCAACGTGGCGCTGCCGCCGAGTGCCGAGTTGTAGCGCATCAGCCACTTTCCGCCGGCATGCTCGTGAGGCATGCGGCGTATGCCGTATCCCCGGGAAGCGAGGAGACGGTCGAGCGCGGCATCAACGTCCGGGCGGTCGGTTTCCATCGCGGCCCGGTCGAGCGCACCGACATAGTTCAGGTCGACATCGACTGAAAGCCGGTCGAGACCGAGGTGGAAGAGATTGAGCGCCGTCCCGCCCTTGAGGGCGAGACGATCCGCCAGAAACCGATCCCGTGCGATCTCCTGCACCAGGTCCAGGAGCCGCAACACCTTCTCCAACGTGCCGGCCTGGTGGCCGGTCTCGTTTGCGAGACGTTGCAGCGTCTGGGCAGACGGCGCCGCCATCTACAGCCCCTCGAAACGGCGTTCCAGGATGTTGACCGGGAGAATGACGTTCCAGTCCCTGGCTGTCCGTCCCTCGCCGGATTTGGCGCCAAGAGCATATCGAGGCTGACCGGGCATGAGCGTGCGAAGCTCGTCGAGTGCGTCATCCGGGACACCCAGCCGTTTCCGATCGCGCTCCAGCCAGAAGCCCACGGCGCCGACGGCGGTAGCCTTGCCGAGCGCGCGCAGGTATCGGACCAGCGCCGTGGCGTCGATTCGCATCACCAGATCCAGTGAGTTGAAGAGTTCCTCTGCGCCACCGGCCAGATCGTAGCGATCGAAGAGGTCGGCGATCGTCCTCTCGATCGTCGTCACCCTGACCTCCTGTCCCAGGCGGTCGATCACCATGACTCCATCCGGGGGCGCGAATCCGCGGGGCGGCCGGACGAACCGGCAGGTGAAACCGGCCGCCTCGAACATGCCGGGTTCTCCCTGCGTGATGACCTGCACGTCATGCACCTCCGTGTAGGCAAAACCGTGCAGTTCAAGGGCCGAATGATAGGCGATCGTGCTGCTCTCGCGCAGGCGCGAGGCGGCAAGGAAGCGATCGACCGACCATGACGCGGCGTTGGCATGCTTGGGCACCGAGGCAAAGACGCCACGGGCAATGCGCCGGATGTTGCCTGCCTTGAGATGTTGGGCGAGCATCGCCGTGACGACCTTGTCCCGTGTGTGGCGGCCAACTGCCGAGGCATAATCGGCCCGCCGGAATACCTGGTTGGCGCTGAAAAAAGGCGCGGAGATGAGACGGGGCATGGCAGTCCGAGACGATTTTTTGGATTAATGTAATGAAACAATATATGTTATAAGGTTTCATGCGTCAATCATGAAGTACCAGTTTCCCTGCCCGGCGTACTGTCGTCGGCTGAATCTGCCATTTGAATAGCAGGCGGGCGATCTGGCGCCCGATGAGACTCTCGTCTTGCCACCGGTCGAGCGTGTCGTTTTTCACGAATGCGGCAATGGGCCGACGGAAATTACCGCCGCTCCGTGTTACGCCATGAGGTAGCGTTCGGAGAAAACACATGCGCCCACGGCGGCCGTACGCATCCGTGCGACCCTTACGCCCACGCGCGATGAAGGCGCCGAAACCACGGCAGGAACCGTGACGAGCGCCGATTTCCTTTCGAGGCCGGAATCGGCCCGGAATGACTCCCGGAGAGTGCCGGAAAGCGCTCAAGTTTCGGGGAGGGCCTGACGGCAACAGACTGATCGTTCAACAGGCGCTCTGTTTACGTCGTAGCCGCAGCATTCGATTCCCGCCTTTCTGAAACTCGTAGCCCACAGTCTCAACGGCAGCGACCGCGCTGCTGTCAAGCGAAGCAAATGCGGCGACGACCGCGTCAACATGCGGTGACGCCTTCCCACCGATCTGCAGCAGCGGGAAGACCCGTACCTCCGAAGCTACCCTCAGCATTTCCGCCAGTGCCTGAACGTGAAAGGCCAGATCGAACTGCTCACTGTACAGGAACAGAAGATGGGAGGAGAGCGCGAGATCGAACGAGTCATTGCGGAATGGCAAGTCCGGCAGCGATGCGTCCACATAACGGTTTTCGATCTTGCCCTGCGGGTAGTCCGCGATGAATTCGCGCATGGCTGTCATGCGTTGCCGGCCAAGCTCCTCGATCGACGGCACATGCGTCCAGACAAAGTCGTCCCGATTTCGGCGCACTTGGTCCATGACCTCGACGAACGTCCTTTCGATCTGTCGTTCGATCGCGGCTGGGGGAAAGGCATACAGTGGGTCGACCGAGACAACGGCGTGTCCTTGGGCAGTCAGTTTGGCGTTAAAACTGGCCGGACCGTCACCGCAGCCAAGAATGCGGCCTCCAAGGTCGGCTTCGTCCAGGCTGAACATCGCCAGATACTCGGCCGCACTCCGGCCCCAGGGCACAACCTGATCGATCGAAAAGGGCATCGGTAAATCCCATGAACAATGCGAAATTGTCGGCTCCGGCCTGCTGCAGTATCAACGTGCCTGCGATCCAGTCTCTGCCGGTCTGGCAGTATCTTTTGAACGTGTTCAGGCTGTTCTGACGTGCCTGCCCGATACCAGCTGTCAGTGTTCCGGTCATCACGATCGCACGTCACGTCCCGTTGTTTCTTTGCGTTTACAGTCTTGAGCACGGTTCTCTCCGAGAGATCATTTGGGATTCCGGAAACACCTGAAACCGAATCCGGCGCCTGCAACAGCCACGAGATCCATGAGCCCGGGCCTGGCCTGAGCCGAACGGGGGCCTGCCAATCCGTTGATCTGGTTGTCGGGAGACAAAAGTTTTGACGAATCCCGGATGACCCCGGATAACCCCGGACGATCTCGGACGGAAATCACTGCGATGCCCTTGTTTCCTTTGCATGGCGGGGGTGCGACGCTGACTGGAAGGCACCTGAAAACGGCGTCGGCGCCAAAAAAAGTTTTGCAAAATGTGGGGAGGTTTCGGCGGAAAACCGCTCGGAAACGACGAATTTGTGAGGGGTTTAAGGGGCGTTTATGGCCCGGAAAAATTGTGATGGAAAATTTGGGGTCCGGACGCCCGGGATCAGGTCATTAGGTTGCCCTGATTGTCGTAGAGTTCTTCGCCGGGTTCTCCCTCCGGAAACGCGACACCGTCGAAGATCTCCGGCAGCGTGTCCCGGTACTCGGGATCCAGCACGGGATTCCAGACAGTGAAGAGCAGGACCAGGAACTCGTCAGGCCTATGGCCGGGATCTTCAAGATGCCATTTCGCTCCGGGTCCACCAACGGTCACTGGCTTTGGAGCATCGAGCCTCCCCGGATAAACGCGACATCGAAATGATCGCCGGAGACGGTGCCAGCTACGTCGTCCCAGATGATCGACTTCGGTTCGTCGCCCCGCACCATGTCGGGCAGCCGGATTTCGTGAACAGCCATGTCAGGGATCATAGCGAAAGAGAACGCCGATGATCAAGTCGAGCATCTCGGGATCGTGTCTCGCCATGGCCATGAGATAGTCGTGATCTCCGATCGGGTAGAACAGTCTCTGGATCGCCATGGACAGGACCTCGCGTGGGTCATCGTACGGCCTGTACTCGCGGCCCTGGTAGGGAAGGACGTACCGGTCCGGGCGGCCGACGAGCTGGCAGACGTGATGCTGGACGCGATTCTCGCGGCGGATTAACGCCTCTTTGAAGGGCCAAAATTACGGCTTTAACCGATATTTCGGCCCATTTTTGTGAGCCATTTGTTAAAGCTTTTTCCACTTTTTCGTTAAACTTTTGTCGCGCTACGCTGGCAGTTATTGCGGGCGCCCAGGCCCGGTCCGACCCGGCTCACCTCCGATGTTCGTGACTGCCATCTCGATTGTCGCGCCGCAGGATCGTGATTGTGATACTGATCAGCATGAAACATTCCGGTAACCCTATTGCCGGGTGTCGACCACGACACTTTGACGTACAAATCCGCAATATTCGCTGTTCGGTCGATGACGTTGTCTTCTTGAGTGTCGGTCAGGAGGCCAGGGACGGTCGGTGCCGTCTGGAGCTCCGACATGTGCCGGAGACGCGGCGTAAAACGTGTCAGGCGCACGTGGTCAGGTACGATGGTTGGTCTGAGGCAAATTCGACTCGTGACGTCGGTCGGGGAAATTACGCCGTGACGGCGGGAGCTGTGACTCCGATCATCGAGGCTTTGATCCGATCGGCAATCCATCGGGAGGGCCCAAAAGGCTGGGTGATGGTCCCGCAGGCGGCGATGCTGTCGAGTTGGGGCTCGACAACGGTGCGGCCGATGGAATCAGGAGAACGGGCAAACCGGTCGCACCGGTACCGGTTGGCTTCGTGCAGGTAAGGCCCGTCGGTCCTCTTCAAGCGGATGGGTTCACTGCTGAATGGACTTCGACTGGGCCGCTGGGCAGGACATGCCGAGGACCTCGTGCGCCCGCCTTCGCGCCCGGCTGGCAATGACGATGACGTTGCGTCCGATCACGACCTGCTTGTCGGATGGTTTTCTGCCGCGGTTGCCGGTATCGGGGATTACGCGCCACCGCAACCAGGAAGAGGCCCGGAAAAGGTTGATGTTTTCGAGAGATTTAGATTTGCGGTGGAATCAGGATGTTGCTGTCGGCACATGGCCAACACTGGTAATTCTGGCAAGAATTCGATGTACGTCGGTATCCGTCGTTTCTGTCTGGTTTCAGCATGGGCCGCCAGTTCCAGGCGCGGAGATGAAGGCTGGGTGAGCAACCAGGGAGCGGGTTTTCTTTCCGTGGCGTAACGATGGGACCACTTTGGTTTTTTTCGGGAGTTCTCCGATGATCCGAGGGCGCATTTCCGGAACCGCTGTTGCGGGAGTCATCGGCAGGTGACCGGTCAGCCGCGTTCCGACTCGGAGGCGCCGATGGAAAAGGTCGGGTTCGTCCTGCCCGATCCCGCCAAAACCCTCGATCTCACGATGGACGACGGCGCGCCGATACGCGTCATGCGTCATGGCAACCCGTCCGGGCCACGTGTCGTGCTGAGCCACGGAAACGGCTTCGCGAGCGATTCCTACTTCCTGTTCTGGCGGCTGATGCTGGAGCGCTTCGACCTCGTTCTTTTCGATATTCGCAACTGCGGGCGCAATCCGTTCCACGCGTCCGAGCCACACCATTACCACCGCTTCGCGCGCGATAACGTGGCGGTGCATGGTGCGGTCGCGGCGGAATGGGGCGAAAAGACAACGATCGGTGTGTTCCACTCGATGTCCGCGATCGCGGCCCTGCTCGCGATCGTCGACGGCGTATGGCACTGGGATGCTCTGGTGCTGTTCGACCCGCCGGTGGTTCCGCCGGAAGGCGACCCGCTAAGGGAACCCCTGATGACCGGGGGAGAGATGCTGCGTGACGCCGCCCGGAGCCGCCAGAACCGGTTCCGGAATCCCGAGGAACTGGCCGACGTATACCGATACCTTCATCGGTTCCGGCGTCTGCGGAAGGGGGTGGCGGAACTCAACGCGCGCTCGGTGTTGCGCTACGATCCCGCATGCGGAGATTGGCGACTCTGCTGCCCGGGACCGATGGAAGCCGGTCTCTATACCGAGGTTGCTGAACTGCCGATCTGGCGGAAGCCAGAGCCGCCGGCCCGGCCGCTCCTGATCGTCGGCTCAGATCCCGAGCCCGAAGACGCGTCGAACACCGCGGCCTGTTGCAAACTGTTCTGCGAGACATTCGGAATCGATTACGCCGTCGTGCCCGACACCAGTCATCTCCTGCAACTCGAGGAGCCAGAACGGTGCTTTGCCCTGTTCATCGGATTCCTCGCCGGCAACGGGATTTGCGGATGACCGGGTGGCGCGTGATGAGACAGTCGCATTTGCGGACCGAACATTGCGATTCTGTCGATCATGGTTCGAGTTCCAACGTCCAAGAAGGCTTCGCAGCCTTTCAGGAAGCACCGAAGCGGCATATAAAAAAGATCCTGAAGGAGGTGGGAACTATGGTTCAGACCGGCACCCACTTTGTCGGGCAGTGAACCGGTCTTCCGTCCAAGTCCAAAATGCAGGACTCGCGGGCCGGAAACTCATCGAAAATGGCAGGCCACTCTGCGATTGTCCGTGCGCACGGTCAAGCCGGGCCGCTCGCGTCGGCACCTTTCACGGGCCAAGGGGCAACGGGGGTGAAACGCGCAGCCGGACGGCGGATCGACAGGGCTCGGTATCTCGCCCGCGAGACGCGCAGGACGCTCCGCCCGGCGGACAGGGCTTGGCCGGGGGACCGCAGCCAGAAGGGCCTCCGTGTAGGGATGCGCGGGCCGGTCGAAGATCTGGTCACGAGAGGCCAGTTCAATGATCCGGCCAAGGTACATCACGGCTACCCGGTCGCAGATGTTTTCGACCACCGCCAGATCATGGGAAATGAACAGCAGGGCAACGCCCGTTTCATCGCGCAAATCCTTCAGCAGGTTGATGATTTGCGCCTGAACCGAAACGTCGAGCGCTGAAACCGGTTCATCGCACACGATCACGTTCGGTTTCAGCGCGATCGCGCGGGCGATACCGATCCGCTGGCGCTGTCCTCCGGAGAACTCGTGCGGATATTTCCGGCTGGATTCCGGGTCGAGGCCGACCCGCTGCATGAGGGCGGTTACCTTGCCTTCGATTTCGCCTCGCTGCGCGCTGGAATGAATGCGGTACGGGGCGGCGAGAATGTCGGATACCCTGTGACGCGGGTTCAGGGACGAAAACGGGTCCTGGAACACGATCTGCATTTTCGTCCGCAACTTGCGAAGATCCGGCCCGGACAGTTTGGCGATGTCCTGGCCGAGAAGCCGAACCGTGCCCGATGTCGGTTCGAGCAGCCGGAGCAGCAGCCTGCCGACGGTCGACTTTCCGCATCCGCTCTCGCCGACGAGGCCGAGGGTTTCGCCCGGCTGAAGCGAGATATCCACCTCCTCGACCGCCACGACGCGTTTCCTGCCCCCTGAGAGCGGTCCGCCAACGAAGAAGTGCTTCGTCAGTTGCTCGGCTTCAATGAGCGGTGCATTCATGATCCCGCAACCGGGTTGTGGCACGCGACGAGGTGCGCGCCGGTGCAGTGTTCAAGTGCCGGTACGTCCTTGCCGCATTTGTCCATGCAGTACGCGCATCTCGGTGCGAAACTGCACCCGGGAGGTAGCTGGTCAATTCGCGGGACGACGCCGATGATTTCATTCAACCGCGAGCCCCTGCCTTCACCGAGTACCGGGATCGAACGAAGCAGCCCGAGGGTGTAGGGGTGGCGCGGTTCGGAGAAAAGCCGGTTCACCGTGGCCTCCTCGATCTTTCGCCCCGCGTACATGACCATGACCCGGTCCGCCGTTTCAGCGATCACGCCGAGATCATGAGTGATGAGAATGACTGCCATGCCGGCGTCGGCCTGCAGTTCCTTGATGAGATCGAGAATCTGCGCCTGGATGGTCACGTCGAGCGCCGTCGTGGGTTCGTCGGCGATCAGCATGGCGGGATCACACGCAAGCGCCGACGCGATCATGATGCGTTGCCGCAGTCCGCCCGAAAGCTGGTAGGGATATTCGCGTGCCCGTCTCGACGGGTCCGGTACCCTGACCTGGTCGAGCAGCTCCACCGCGCGGCGCCACGAAGCGCGCGCGCCGAGACCGAGGTGACGGCGGATGACTTCACCGATCTGATCACCGATTCGCATCACCGGGTTCAATGCCGTCATGGGTTCCTGGAAAATCATCCCGATCCTGCGGCCCCTGATGTCGCGGAGATGCCCGGGCGGGATATCCAGCAGATCGGTGTTTTCGAATTCGGCGGTTCCCCCGGTAATTTCGGCCGGAGGATTCGGTTGAAGCCCGATGAGGGAAAGGGCGAGCATGCTTTTACCGCAGCCGCTCTCCCCGACAATGCCCAGCGTTTCGCCGGGAGTCACGGTCAGGTCGACGCGGTCGACGACGGGAACCGTTCCCGACGGCAGGTGAAGGACCGTCGTCAGCCCCTCGACCCGAAGGAGAGGCGCCGCCGACATCAGCCAGACAGGGCCTTGAGCCCGTCGGAAAACGCGGATTCGAGTCTGTCCAGTACCGCACCGTCATGTCCCAGGGAAATGGCATGGTGAGACAGGGGATTCGGCAGGGTGAGAATTCGGTTCTCGGTGAGCGAAGCCGTGAACGACCGGTACGCGTGCGCGTCGGTTTGCGCCGCGGTCCTGAAGTCATCGATGGGATTGTCGCAGAAATACCAGTGGAAATGCGATCCGCCAGTCGCGAACTTCGCGGGGACCCCGTGATGCCTGGCAAGCGACTCGAACGTGGATTTCAGCCTCCTGCAGCGGAAACCCATTTCCTCTTGTACGTCGCCCGTTGCCAGGATGGCGAGCGTAGTGGCAGCGGCCGCAACGGAGATGGCATGTCCATTAAACGTTCCCACGAACGCCGGTCCGTTCCCGGGTTCGGTCATCCGCATCAGGTCTTCCCGGCCGGCGACCGCGGCGAGCGGGTAGCCGTTCGCGATCGCTTTCCCGTAAAGGGCAAGGTCCGGAACAACGCCGGACAGCTCGGCAACGCCTCCGACGGCGACATTGAAGCCTGTGAGGAGTTCGTCGAACACCAGCACGATGCCGTGCCGGTCCGCGGCATCCCGAAGCGCCTGAAGGTACTCGGTCCTGGCCGGTATGAACCCCACGTCGATCAGCGTCGGTTCGAGAAGGATCGCGGCGATCTCGCCGCCGGCCTGGTCAAGCGCGGCGACGCTCTCATCGATATTGTTGAACGGCAGAACCAGAGTTTCGGCCACCAGATCCGAGCGCTGTCCCGCGAACTGCGCCTGCGGCGTGATATTCGAAACCGGTCCCGCCCTGGCAGGATCGACCCAGACGCTGACGAACACTTCATCGGACCAGCCGTGATAGCTGCCTTCAACCTTGGCGATCCGGGTTCGCCCGGTGGCGTGACGCGCGATGTGGAGCGCGTGCTGCACTGCTTCGGTTCCGGTGTTGGTGAAGCGCACGAGATCCGGCCATGCGGCCGCGGACACGAGGGTCTCGGCCGCCTCTGCCATCAGCGCCGACTCGACGCCGCAGGTAAGCCCGGACTCTGCGGCGAGCACGACCGCTTCCGTCACGGGGTGGCAGCTGTGGCCAAGCAGGACGGCCCCGTTGCCCATGACGATGTCGAGATGCCGGTGTCCGTCCGCATCCCGGACAAATGCGCCCTTCGCCCCCTCGAAATACAGCGGATGCGGTTCCCGGGCACGGGTGTTGGTGCTGACCCCGGCCGGAACGATTCTCCGGGCGCGTTCGAAAATTTCCTTCGAATTCGGGTAGGAAGTCATGGTCACGACTCCGCGGTGTCCATGTCGCCGACCATGTAACCATAGTCACCGGGCTCGACGAGATTGCGGTTGAGGTGCGACAGGATCATGATTCCGTGCCGTACCGGCGACTTGATGACCTCGAGCGTCTCGAACGAATACGGGCTGACGACCTTACCGAGCACGGCTCCCTCGCCGATCACGTGGCCGAGCGGCGGTGCCTCGGTCTCGAGCCAGCCTCCCTGGCGCGGCCGGACGATTTCTATTCCCCTCACGACGATCTGCGGCGGCGGCGGCTTCACCTTGCCTTCGATCACGCCGGCCGCGCGCAGCACGTTGAGCGTACCGGCGACCCCCCGCGCCACGTAAGGCTTCTGCGCGACAATTCCGCCACCGAGCTCGACGACGATGGACGGTATCTTGCGCCTGTCGACAGTGACGCTCTTGGTGGTTCCGCTGTAGGTCGTACCTGCCAGGCCTTCCATCGGGCGGTAGAGGACAGTCGAGCCGAACGCGCGGGAAAGCCTTTCGTCGTTCATGATGTAGACGTAGTCCACGGTCGGGCGGTCCGTCCCGGCATGGAGGTCGATGTGGATGTCGATTTTCTCGAGAAACTCCCGCGTTATGGCGGCCGCGAGATGGTCCGAGTACCAACCCGATGTCGAGCCGGGAAACTGGCGGTTGAGATTCAACTCGTCGACCGGAGTATAGCGTTTGTTCACGGCGAAGGCGCGGGGGTTCGCGACGGGCAGCAGGAGAATGCGTCCCGTTATCCTGCAGCCGCCGATATGCGGCCAGAGTTCACGGATGATCTGGCTGCCGGCATTTTCATTGCCGTGAATCGAGCCCGAAATGCCGACGGTCGGGCCGTCGGCGTTCCCCGCGAGCTCGTGGATCGTCAGCACCGCATCGGTGCCGTCTGCCATCGTGGCGTATTTCGGTCTGTGAATCGTGTGTTGCCTCAACGGTCTGCTCCTTACGCCCGAGATGTGCGGCGAATGCGGCGCGCGACGCCTCTCGGGTCGAGATAGTCGCGCAGGCCGTCGCCGAACAGGTTGAATCCGAGAACGGTAATCATGATCGCCAGGCCGGCCACGGTCGAGAGCCAGGGCGCCGCCCGCAGGTAGCGTGTTCCGTAAGCCAGCGTCCAGCCCCAGGTCGGTGTCGGCGGTTCGACCCCGAAGCCGAGAAAACTGAGGCCCGACTCGGCAATGATGGCGGTACCAAGACCGAGCGTGGCAAGCACGATCACGGGGCCGAACACGTTCGGAAGGATCTCCCTGAACAGGATCCGTGCGTTCGAGGCACCGAGCGCGACCGCGGAGGTCACGTAATCCGCCTCGCGCTGGGCAAGCGTCACCGATCTCACGACCCGGGCGTACTCGGTCCAGAACACCGCGGCGAGCGACAGCGAGAGATTGACGACGCCCGGACCGAGCGCGGCGACGATCGCCAGCGCCAACACGATGGGCGGGAACCCGAGAAAGACATCGACGACCCTCATGATGACCAGGTCCAGCCAGCCACCGAAATAGCCGCTGATCAGCCCGACTACGGAGCCCACGACAACGGCGATCGCGACCGACGACAGGGCGATCGCGAGGGATACGCGTGCGCCGACGGCCATCCTGGTCCACAGGTCGCGCCCGAAGTTGTCCGTACCGAGCCAATGCTCGGAAGACGGCAACTGGAGGCGGTTGCGCATGTCCATCTGTTCGACTTCGTAACCGGAGACGAGCGGACCGAATGCCACGAACAGCAGGACACCGAGGACGATCGAACCTCCGATGGCCAGGGAGAGATTGCCGCCGGAATACCTCATGCCTCACTCCAGCCGGATTCGCGGATCGATGACCGCGTAGAGGAGGTCGACGACGAGGTTCACGATCGCGAAGGCCAGGGCGAACGTCAGCACAATCCCCTGGACGAGCGGTATGTCGCGCTGCGATATCGCCGATACGGCGAGTTGTCCGAGGCCCGGCCATCCGAAGATGCTCTCGGTCAGGACCGCGCCGCCGAGCAGCGCGCCGAAACGCAGTCCGATGACGCTGACGACCGGGAGGAGCGCGTTGCGCAGCGCGTGCACGAATACAACGCGTACGGGCCTGAGCCCCTTGGCATTGGCCGTTCGCACGAAATCCTGCCCGAGCGTCTCCAGCATCGAACTTCGGACCAGGCGGGAAATGACGGCCGCGTTCGTGAGACCCAGCGTAAGCGCCGGCATCGCGATGTGCATGAGCGACTCGCCGAGTGCGGCGGGACGCCCGGCGAGTGCCTGTCCGGCCGCGAACACCAGCGGCGGGCCGCGCCCGATCGAGGGAAGCAGGTCGAACCGGATCGCGAACAGGTACATGAGCAGTATGCCGAACCAGAAAACCGGCATGGAAACCCCGAGCTGGGCGAACAGCATGCAGGCGGCATCGACCAGGCTGCCGCGCCTGACGGCTGCCGCGATGCCGAGCGCCACGCCAAGCATGATCGATACCAGGAGCGCGACGAACGCGACCTCGAGGGTCGGCACGAGACGCTGCGCGATCGCGTCAATGACCGGTTGATTCTGGAAGTAGGAGTCGCCCATCTCCCCGCGGAAAAGATCGGCATAGTAGGCGGCGAGGCGTACCCACCACGGACGGTCCAGCCCCAGTGCCCTGCGAATTTCCCGGACGGCCTCTTCCGATGCGTCTTCGCCGAGCAGGACAGCCGCGGGATCGCCCGGCAGCAGCTGCATGATCCCGAAGGTCACGGCGACGATCCCGATCAACATCGGGACAAACAGCGTCAACCTTCTGAGTACATAGGCAGCCATCTGAATCTAGCCGGCGCCCGCGCTTGGCGGGCGCCGGAGATTTCGCGGCTTCACTTTCCGATGGCGGTGCGCATCATGCCGCGCGCGTCCGGTTCGAACGAGACTGCATCGGTATGGAACACCTGGTAGCCCTGGTAGGCGATCACGAAATACGGCAGCTCCTCGGCAATGATTCTCGCAGCCGCCCTGTAGGCTTCGGTCCGGTCACCGACATCGATCGAGGCTCGGCCCGTCTCGAGCAGCGCGTCGACCTCGGCGTTGGCGTAGCCTCCCCAGTTGAGCGTTCCGGAAGAGTGGAACTGCGCGTACATGAGCCGGTCCGGATCGACGATGTTCAACCACCCGAGAAGCGCGATCTGGTGCTCGCCGCCGCGAACGGCCGCGGAAAACGCGGGCCAGTCCGAAATGCTGATTGAAGCATCGACCCCGTTTTGGAGCATGATTGCCTGGATGTATTCCAGGGCCTGGATCCTGTTCGGATCCTCGCTGTGGGTCGAAAGCACGATGCTGAGACTCTCGTTTTCCTTGTCGAGGATTCCGTCACCGTTCGAGTCGGTCCAGCCGGCCGCGGCAAAGGCCGCCTTGGCCCCCTCCGGATCGAAACCGGGCTGTGTAATGGAGGGATCGTATGCCCAGGATGACGGCAACAGGATCGAATTTGCGACCTGGTCAACACCCTCGTAGATCTGGTTCACGATCGTGTCCTGGTCGACGAGCATCGACAGCGCCGTGCGCAGTCCGGCGTCGCCGAGCACCGGGTCCGAGACGTTGATGTTGAGGTAGGTGATCCCGAGACCGCCCATGATGGCATTCGAAAACCGGTCGTCGTCGGCGAGCCTGCCGATATCCTGGGGCGATAGCGGAGACTGGATGATGTCCAGGTCCCCCGCCTCGAACGCCTGGGCGCGGGCGGTATTGTCGCCCACGACGACGAACTCGAAACCATCGACTTCCGGAGCCCCGCTCCAGTGATCCGCAAACGGCTCGAGCACGATCTTCGTGCCGCGTTCCCAGTTCACGAGCTTGAGCGGTCCCGTGCCGACCGGGTTGGATGAAAGGTCACCTCCGCCTTCGACGTAATCCCTGGGGACGATGCCCATGTCCAGGTAGCTCAGGAGCGGTGCGTACGGCTCCTTCAGTGTTATTTTCACGGTTCCCGCATCTACCGCCTCGATTGTTTCGATCGGTGTGAAGAGAGACCGGAATCGCGCCTTGAGATCCGGATCGAGTATGGTTTCGAACGTGAAGACGACATCATCGGCGTCCAGCTCGGTTCCGTCGTGGAACATGACACCTTCGCGGAGCGTGAAGATCCATACCGTTGGTTCCGGGTTCGTCCAGCTTTCGGCCAGGTCCGGTTTGGGTTGGAGACTGGCATCGAGTTGCACGAGCCCGTCATACAGTAGGTTGTTCACGCGGTAGGCCGTCGTATCGCGCATGACCCGCGGATCCAGCGTTCCCGCATCGACATCGGCGCCCAGGCGGATCTGCTCGCCGGTGACAGGGCCTGCCACGAGAGAGGCTGACACCAGGGCAGCGCAGGAAAGCAGTCGAATTCTCATCATTGTTTTCCTCCAATTTTTCAAAACTGAATGTCGAAAGAACTAGCCCAACCCCTTGAACAAGACAAGCAAGGCAGCGGGCAGCCCTTGCGGATCGCTCCCGATCACGTGCAGCGCAGCCCAACCGGGATTCCTTGCAGCATCCTGTCCTGCGACCGCTCGCCGGGAGAGAGAGTCCCGGCGCATGCGGATCAACGGGCGCGTGTGCACGATGTGACGCTGGTTGGTACCCCCGGTCGTCAGGAGGAAGCACTCAGGATTTCTGCGGGCGTTCGTCGACCACGAGGTCGCCTGCCGCACCTGAACAAAGAACGGTAAGGGTCGCGGAATACGAAAAAGGGCGCAGCTTCCGGGCGAAAGCCTTCCGCGATCGGCCCAGGACAAGGCTTTGAACCGGATTTGGAAGGCATATGCAAATACCATGTCGCCGATTCACGAACGCTTCATGCCCGAGGCCAGTTCAAGTTATCCCGGCGTCGACACAGACAGAATGCTGGTACCGATTTCACCGATCACCGTTTCGATCAGCTGGCCGTGGCAATCCGTGGCTGATCAAGGCAAAACCCGGCATCGTCGAGGTGTTTATGACGCCCGCGGATGGCGCCGTGTCCGTCGTCGAACGCCCTCGCCCGGGCTGACTTATGGCGGCCAACAGGGAGGAGCCGCTGGATACCGGTTGTGACGGCCGGCAGAGACGAGTATTGGCCATATTCCTTGTTGCAGGGCCGAAACGACGTTTTCCGCAAAAGCGGGCAAGAAATAGCGCTCAGCGGATCACAGTACCAGCCGGTGATCGGTCCGTTTGATCATTCTTACCATGTCTTCGCTTGGGAATCGGTCGCGCGGCGGTGAGCTGATTTTCTGTAACTCCCCGGTCTTCGCTGCCGCCTCGATCGCAAGCAGCGCACGGACATCCGCGAGGCCCTCGACTCCGTCGGGTTCGGGCTGGACACCGTCCAGGATGCAATCTGAGAAATAGGCGGTCTGTGCGCCGAAATGGTCGACGTCCGGGAAGGACTTTTCCGTCACCTCGCCGTCGCGGATGAGGCGCATTCTTGTCGGGGTCTCAAAACGGAAACCCGGGTTCATCTCGATGATCCCTTTGGTTCCGACGACCTGGTAAGCGTCGATCACCTCTGCGTTGAAGCTGACGGTGAAGGTCGCGATGGCGTCGCCGGGAAAGCGCATGGTCGCCGAAATCGTTTCCTCGACCTCCACAAAGCGGGGGTCGTCGCCGTGCCCTTTCATGGCAATGATATCGGTAGGTTCCGAACCCAGGCAATGGCGCGCGGCATTCAGGCAATAGACACCGATATCCTGTAGTGGGCCGCCCCAGTGACCGGCTTTCAATCGATGGTTGTCAGCGTTGATCTGGGCCGAAAAGGCGGCCGTGAAATAGCGGGGCCTGCCGATTGCGCCGTCGCGGATGAGGCGGACGGCCTCCACCGTGCCCTGTTCGCAATGCAGGCGGTAGGCGGTCATCAACATCGTGCCGTTTTCCCGCGCCGCCGCAATCATCGCTTCGCACTCGGCCACACTCACCGCCAGCGGCTTTTCCACCAGCGTGTGAATGCCTGCCTGCGCGGCGCGGATCGTGTAGTCGGCATGCAGCGAGTTGGGCAACGCGATGTAGACCGCATCGAACAGACCGGACCGCAGGGCCGCGTCGTAGTCATCATAGCCGAAGACATGTTCCACGCCATGGAAGGCCGCCAGTCTCGATGCGGTTTCCTTGTTGCCGGTAATGATGGCGGAGATAGCCGAATTGCCGGTCTGGGCGACCGCTGGCATGAAAGCCTCCTGCGATATCCAGCCGGCCCCCACAATGGCGTAACGGATCTTGTTCATACTACTCCCTCGATGCCTGGGCTCAGGACTTGCTGAATTTGGGACCGACGCAGCCGTAAACCCGGCAAGTTTGCGTCGAAGTCCGGTACTTGCTTCGTCGCGGGGTCCTGGACCTGCACAACGCCGCGATGCTCCGATTATTCTGAAACCATGCGTTCCAGGGACCCTGATTCCTCTCCATTGGACCTTGAACACCTGGGGTCGGACTTTCAAGGAGGTCATCACTTATCCGGGATGGTTTCAACCTGTCGAAATCGCAGCCCTCGTTGGTCTGCGTGACTTCAGCGGCATGGAGATGGTCATAACCGCGACGACCCCGGGCCAGGCTGATGGCTGGGCGTGACGCGCCTGGCCGCGCTCAAGCTCGGCGGAATCGACAGAAAGCTCCATCTTCTTGCCGTGTACCAAAAGCCGAATCCTGTCGCCGGTTTGCAACGGCGCCAGCGCACCACCGACCGCCGCTTCGGGAGAAACATGGACGACGGTCATGCTGAAAGCGGTGCCGGACGTCCGCGCGCCTGAAATGCGTACCATGTCTTTGATCTCCGCTGCGTTCGGCTTCTTCGGGATCGGAAGATATCCAGACTCGGGCATGCCGGAGGCGCCGTTTTACGCCGGCATCCTGCAGAACCATGAAATCGTCGACGGTTGTGCCGAGTTCGGGGTCGTCGACCCGCGCGGTGAGGTCTTCGAGCGGAGAGAAGGCCACCGCGCGGGCCTCTTTCTCAAAGAGCGCAGGATCGGAGGTGGCGTGTTTCAGGATCGCACCTCGTGGTTCGCCGTTGCCGAAAAGTGCGACGAGCCAGCGCTGACCAGGCTTCGAGCCCACACTCGGCCGGACTGCAGCGACGCCCACGGCTTTCGTACCCTTCTTGTCAGGCTGTCAACCATTTTCCGCTTCTCCCACAGTGTCGCGGGATCCGACGGTGGTCGCAGGACCATCGTTGAGCTGACCACCCGGCGAATTCCTTGCAGAAGCAGGCGATCGATCTACCGAAGGACATCGCGGCCATGTGAAGGCGGACGCGGGCGGATTCGCCGTTTGTACGCAGACAGCGACAGTCCCGATTCACGTATCATGTTGACACGATTCAATTGATCTTTTGCCCGCCTCTATACTTCAGTTTTGACAACAACGGGAAACGCGAACCAATCAGCGGGAGACAGAATAAAGACGCAGGCTGATGGGGGCTTCCTGATCTGGCGCCCGTCGCGGATGAAGGGGTGGACGCTAGGCCTCCTGCGCATCCGGAACAAGGAGAACCCGTTGCCGACCCTCTTGAAAGAAGGCCTTACCGGTTTTTCTTCTACAGCAACGAAGGTGATCCCAGAGAACCGCCGCATGTGCATGTAACCGCTGGGAAACGGGTTGCGAAGTTCTGGTTGGAGCCTGTGGAACTGGTGTCAAGCAAACGCCTGCGCGCCGCCGAAATCACCAGTCTTCGCGGCGTTGTGGAACGACATCGGAAGAGATTCATGGAGGCATGGCATGTACACTTTGACACTTGAGACGGAACCTCTGGTGTTGATGTCGTGTTTTCGTCGGACTCATTCCGCGTTGCCCTGGACGACGGGTGGGAACTTGTCGTCCCTTTGGCATGGTTCCCGCGCCTGCTGCACGGAACGCCCGACCAGCGCCAGAAATGGGAACTGATCGGGCGCGGCGAAGGTCTGCACTGGGAAGATCTTGATGAAGATATCTCCATAAGGGGTCTTCTCGCGGGTCGCATGGATCAAAGTCATCCCGGCGCAAGGGCAGCCTGACGCATTCGCGCTTCTGCGGCTCGACTCCGATAAAATTCAATCGAGATTCCCTTGACGTCACTTGTCTGCGCCTCGACCGGAATGCGGCAGGGCCGGGAGGGGTCTACCGCTTGAGCAGGGCCGAAGTCGGGCGTAGACAGTCAGCATCATGCATCGTTCACGACACTCAACGCCTGAATGCGCCTTGTCGGTCGGGCAGGCCCGGCACGCGGGCTGCCCTGTACGCCGACCGGCACGCGCGGTTCTGCCGGGGAAGTGTCCGGCGCAATCGCGTCAACGTGATCGTCACAGTTCCGGGCCGGACATCGAGACAGTTCGATGAGCGAAACCGCGCTTGACGCCGATGCATCGGCCCGAAGGGCTGCCGCCATCACGCTTGCCGAATACGATCGCGTGGCGGCGGCTTACCGTCGCGGCACCGAAAACCACGACGTGAGCCAGAACATCGAAGCACTGCTGGACGCAATCGAAGGCACGCCGCCCCACGCCATCCTCGACCTCGGATGCGGGCCGGGCAGGGACCTTCGTGCCTTCTCCGCACTCGGGCACGAGGTCACGGGCCTGGACGGGTCCACGGAGTTGGTCGCGCTCGCCCGCGCCGGAACCGGCTGCACGGTCCTGCATCAGGACTTTCTTGACCTTGATCTTCCACCCTCCCGTTTCGACGGCATCTTCGCCAATGCCGTTCTTTTTCATGTGCCCAGCAGTCAGATCAGGCGCGTTCTCGTAGATCTCGCAACGGCGCTCAAACCCCGCGGTGTGCTCTTTTCTTCCAATCCGCGAGGCCGGAACGAGGAAGGTTGGGTCGGCGGCCGCTACGGCTGTTTCCATGATCTCGAGACCTGGCGCGCCATCGCCACCGGCGCGGGTTTCATCGAGCTGCACCACTATTACCGCCCGCCCGGCCGTCCCCGCGCCGAGCAGCCCTGGCTCGCCACGGTCTGGCGCAGGTGCGAAGAATAGGACGAACGCCCGCCCGGAAAGATGGACCCACCGCATGAGGATCAACGGGCGTACGTGCGAATGTGACGCCAATTCGTGATCCCGTTCATCGGGCGGAAGCGCTCAGGACCTCCGCAAGTGTTTCGTCGACCACCAGGTCGCTTGCCGCACCCGAACGAAGAACGGCAAGGGTCGCGGAATGTTTTCGCCTTCCGGCCGCCAGCGCGAAGAACCGCGGCGAAGATCTCGGACCGACCCCCGATCCCGGATCGGCGCGAACGCTCAGCGGGAACACAACGTCCTGCGCGACGTCCCTTCCGTATTCGTCGAGGAAGCGTCCGGCGAATTCCGCGACCGCGCCGCGTGCGGCGAGCCCTTCCGCTTCCGAACGGGACAGGAGTTCCGACACCAGCACGCCGTCGTCAGCTCCCACGGCTCCCACTCCCGAAATGAAGATGTCTGCCCGAGCGGCAGAATCACGAACGGCGACGACGGAAGGTTGGTCCAGGTAGAGCTTCTCCTCATCCGCAGACCGGGCAAAATAGGGGATTGGCAGCAGGTACGCCTTGCCTCCGGTCCGTTCCGCAAATTTCGTCACGACATCGTAGAGATTGATCGCCAAGCGGTCCGCAAGGCTGCCGTTCAGGGCGTATATGGCGAGATCCGGACGCGGCACCTTGGGCATCGCGGTCACCGCCGCGAGCATCGTGCGCCCGGTTCCCACCGCAATGGACTGCGTCGAATGCATCAGGAGATGCTGGCCTAGAAGCTGCCCGGCTGTCTGGCCGACCGACGCGATCGCGATTTCCTCGTTGGTGGTGTTTTCGCGCAGGTATGGGGAGACCGTGCAGCTTCGCAATCCGAAACGCGCCGCAAGTTCGGCTTCCATGTCCAGGCACTCGGCCGGCCGGCCTTCGATCGAAATCCGGACCAACCCTTTTTCCCGCGCCAGCAGGATCAGACGGTGGACACGCGCCGGAGACAAACCCAGCCGCTTTCCGATTTCGCTCTGAGTGAGGTCGCCGAGAAAGGACATCCAGGCGACCCGCGCGGCGAGATTGATTTCCCAGACACTGTCCTTGCCCAGTGGCGAGACGCCCATGATCAGCCCTCTTTCGTGTGTCCGTGACGATGCGTGCCGTACGTGCTTTCCAGGAATGCGGCCGCCCTGCAGACGGCGTCGTCTGCCTCCGGCATGTTTCCGGCAAAAAACTGGAAACTGTGCAGCATGTCGGTAAAGAGTTCGAATTCAAGGGTGAGCCCCTGTGCCGTGAAGGCGTCCCGAAGGCGCGTGCAATCGTCACGCAAGAGATCCCGGCCGGATGCCTGGACATAGAGGGGTGGCAGGTTCCGGAAACAACCGAAGAGAGGCGAGGCCAGGGGATCACCCGGGTTCGCGCCGCCCAGGTAAAGCTCGGCCATCTTTCTGAGGTTGTCTTCGGCCAGGATTACGTCCGATCCCGCCGCGGACCTGACGGAAGGCGACGAAAGGGTCAGGTCCAGCCAAGGCGCCATCAGCACGGCCGCAAACGGGGGTGCCGCTCCCGCATCACGGATCTTCAGCAGCGCGGAGAGGGCAAGGCCGCCGCCGGCCGAATCCCCCATGAGGGCAGTCATCCCCTCTGGTTGCCTGTCTTGGGCCGCACCGAGTACGGCGACGCA
Organism: Paracoccaceae bacterium; assembly: GCA_965242975.1. Lineage (GTDB taxonomy): Bacteria > Pseudomonadota > Alphaproteobacteria > Rhodobacterales > Rhodobacteraceae > JAPPHA01. The sequence goes on from CBDETS010000007.1 coordinate 5,090,631, forward strand.
CTCCTGGAGGGCTGCGGGAAATGGCCGTTCCGGCGCCAGCGCGTAATCGGGCAGGATAACCTGTGCCCTGCAGGCCATGGCAATGTGCCCGGCAAGGCGATGATGGGTATAGGCACTCATCAGGCAAAACGCACCTCCGTGCAGGAAGATGACGCTGAACCGTTCGCGGTCGTGTTCGGGGATCGCCCGCAGCACCGCAATGCCAGCCAGTTCATCCTTCTCGTAGCGTACGTCATCGGGTGGGCCGGTCAGTTCATGGGCGTCGCGCGTGTTCGCGCGTTCCTGGTCAAGGTCGAACGTCGTCTCGGACAGGCTGCGCATCAGGCGAAACTGGTTCTCGATTGCCTTCGCTTGAGGGCTTGCCATGGGCCGTTTCCTAGTCCTGCCTGCGGCGTTTGCCAAGGGAACTGCTGAGTGCAACGATGACGATGGTCACCACGAACGGGGCCATGAGCACGAACTGTCTCGGGACGGTCCCGTCCGCGTTGATCTGAATGAGAATCCCGAACGCGTCGGCAAATCCGAAGAACAGGCCCGCGAGAGCGGTGAGCAGCGGTGACCGCGCACCGAACAGCATGGCGGCAAGCGCGATGAACCCGCGTCCGTTGGTCATGTTCTCGGTAAAACTGCTGAGATCTCCGACCGAAAGTTGGGCTCCTGCGAGAGCGCAGCCCACACCGGTTATCAGGATGGCATGGAGGCGGACACGGGACTGGTTCACGCCCGCAGCTTCCGCTCCGTAGGGATAGGCTCCGACCGCGCCAATCTGCAGGCCGAGCCGTGATCGTGTCAGGAGGACCCAGCCAACGAGCACGAGAAGGGGCAGGCACCAGGTCATGACCGAGAGTTCCGACACGAACGCGAGAATTCCCTCCTGCGCTCCCGTGACAGGACGGGGGAGGCGCACCGGAGACTGCATCGAACCCCGCTGGCCGAAGATCGCCTGCATCAGGAAGGCCGTGCCGCCGACGCAGACCGCGGTCAGCCCCAGCCCGGCGATCACCGTGTCCGCCCTGAGCCTGTCGATCAGGATCCAGTAGAGCAGGGAGAGAAACAGGCAAGCCAGGACAGCGCAGGATAGTCCGGCCCATACCGATCCGGTCACCGTCCCCGCTGCCACCGCGGTAAAGGCGGCCGCCAGCATGAGGCCTTCCATCCCGAGGTGGAAAACGCCGGCGCGTATGGCAAACAGTCCGGCCACCGCGGCGAGGATGATCGGCGTGGAAGAACGCAGCATGGTGACGACGAACTGGTCCAGGACTTCCATCAGCCCGTCCCCCCGGCTGCCGCCGGCGAACGTGTCTTCCATCTCAGATGGACAAATCGCGCCGTCACGATTGCCGCGACAAGCCCCTCGATGATCCGCAGGCCGGAACTCGGAAGGTCACTCACGATCGGCAGGAACAGGATTGCGGCCTGCAGACCGCCGAAGAGGAGCGCCGCCAGGACGATGCCCGGCACGTTGGACATTCCCACGATCGCGACCACGATCGCGGTGAACCCGATGGTCGGCGTGGCATCGGTGACGAGCCTTCCGTTGGGTCCGAGCACCTCCAGAGCGCCGGCAAGCCCCGCAAAACCGCCGGCAAGCAGGTAGGTGCCGAAGCGCAGGCGGCGAACCGGGATTCCCTGCCACATTGCGGCCACCGGATTGGCGCCGATCAACCGGCACTTGAGACCGAAGGATGTGCGCTCCGAGATCAGCCAGGCAGCAACTATTGCCAACCCGACCACAGCAAGCATGGCAAGGGATACCCCGTCACCCCCACTCAGGCGAAGTGCTGCGTCCACCTTCGGCGTCGATGCGGTCTCCCCGCGGACCGCGGCATCCTTCAGTGGCCCGACCGTGACCCATTGGATGAACAGCACCGCAATGAAATTCAGCATGAGCGTGGTGATCACCTCGTCGGCGCCGTAGAGCAGCTTGAGAAGGCCTGCGATGGCCGACCACAGCGCCCCGGCGACGATCCCGGCCGCGATGGCCAACGGGAGGATCAGGGCAGGTGGTCCGGGGACGAGAAGCGCGACGGCCACGGCCCCGAGCCCGCCGAGCATAAGTTGGCCTTGTCCGCCAATGTTGAATTCACCGGTCCGGAACGAGATCATGAATCCGAGGGCGATCAGGAGCATCGGAATTGACCAGCGCAGCGTCTGGCGGAATGATCCCGGCCCCGTCACCGCGCCCTCGAGAATTCCGAGGATCGCCCCCGTCACGTCGTACCCGGCAACCCAGAAGAAAAGGCAGCATATGGCGAACGACACGATGACCGGTGCGCCGATTCGTGCGAGGCCCTGTCCGGCCGCCTTCACCGGTCCGCACCCACCATCGCGTCACCCACGGATCGCCGGTCAAAGGGTGCCGTGAATTCTCCGGCGATGCGTCCTGCCCGGAGAACGATCAGCCGGTCGCTGACCTCGAAGAGTTCGTCGAGGTCCGACGACATCAGGATGACGGCGGAACCATCGTCGCGAAGCTCCCTCAGGCAGTTCAGGACGAATTCCGCGGCGCTGAAATCCAGCCCCCGGGTCGGTTGGGCGGCGACGAGCAGGGCCGCGCCTCCGGCGAGTTCACGTGACAGGATCAGCCGCTGCAGGTTCCCTCCCGAAAGTGAAACCGCCGGTTGATCGACGCTGCTGAATCGGACACCGAGCCCGTCCAGGAGACGGTGCGCCCTGTCCCGCATCGCGCGAACGGACAGAAACGGGGAACGGTGGACGCGAAACGTCTCCGCGCACCAGGTCGCGACGTTTTCCCAGAGCGAGGTCTCCAGGCTGGCGCCCTCAGTCGCGCGGTCGAATGGGACCGCGCGGACACCGGCCCGCCGCCGCTCTGCCGCACTCAGCGCCGAAAGGTCGCGGCCATCCAAAGCGATTCGCCCGGTAGCCAGCCTGGCGAATCCGCACGTCACGTCGGCGAGCTGCCGCTGTCCGTTGCCCTCGATGCCGGCAACGCCAAGGATTTCCGATGCGCCGACCCGGAACGACACGTCCCGGAGTTCCGGTTCTCCCTCCTTGCGGGTTATGGTCGTGACCCTGTCGAATTCAAGGCGCGGCGCCCCGGTCGGAACCGCCCGCCGGACGTCCGGCCCGCCGGGCTGCCTGTCGCTGCCGCCGATCATCAGGTCGCTCAACCCGGCCGACGTGGTGTCCGCGACCGGTGTCGGCTCCGCCACCAACCGGCCCTCGCGAAGAACCGAGACCGTGTCTGCAACCTCCAGAACTTCCTGTAGCTTGTGCAGGATCACCACCAGGGAGACGCCGGCATCACGCAGGTGGCGCAGCCGTTCGAAGAGCGCGGCGATCGCTCCGGGCGACAGCAGCGCGGTCGGCTCGTCGAGAATGAGGACTCGCGCGTTCCCTGACAGGGCCCGAAGTATCTCGAGCGATTGTACCGTCTCGATCGGGAGGGCCCCGACCCTGGCGAAGGGAGACGCGTTGATGCCGGCCTGCCGGATGTCATCGCCCCATGCCCGTGCGACCGCGGTGGCCGAGAAGATCGCCCGCCCCTTCTTTTTCGTGGCGCTGAGTTCCAACGCATCGGCAACCGTGAACCCGGGTGGGAGCGTCAGACGCTGGTGCACGATGTCAAGTCCCCGTGCCCGCACGTCCGAGACATCGCCGGGTGCGAGCCGGTTGCCGTTGATCGCAAGGTTCCCCGTGTCCGCCCTGACCAGGCCCGCACAAAACCGCGCCAGCGTGGTCTTGCCGGCGCCGTTCTGCCCGAGAAGCGCATGGATCTTCCCGGGTTCGAAGCGGACCGTCACGTCTTTCAGCGCCTCGACCGTTCCGTAGCGGACGCTGACCCCTTCACAGGAAAGCGCTGGCGTCATCGGGTCCCGGAAACCCGTGTCAGGTCGGGCGTCACGGAATTCTCCCGGTGGCTGGTCAGGGGCGTGTCAATTCGGTTCGGTGGTGTCGTAGGGAACGACCAGTTCACCGTTCGCCATGGCGTCATATGCCGCCGTGGTCGCCTCGACGGCCGCTGCATGGCGCGCCGCTTCGCCCGCAAAGGCTTCGGGGAAGGTCATGACGATTTCGCCGCTGTCCACGCCACCAAGTCGGAACCCGCTCTGGAAATCCTCCGAGAGCGCGTTTTCCGCCTCGATCATCAGGGTCCTCGCCCATTCGAACGACGCGATGAAACCCACGTGCTCCGGCGCCTGGTCTATGAGCGGCGGTGACGCCGCGATGACGAGATTGTCCGATTCCAGGGCCGCATCGACGACGCCGATGTCGCTGGCCGCCGCTCCCGTGTAGATGGCGTCAACCCCTTGTGAATACAGCCCGGCAGCGATCTCGCGTCCTTTCACCGGGTCCTCGAAGGACTGCACGAACGCGACGCTGGTTTCGATGTCCGGATTCACGGAACTCGCGGCATCGATGAAGGCATTGTAGTCCGCCCAGACGTACGGCAGCGGCACGCCGGCCATAAGGGCGATCTTGCCCGTCTCGGACATGTGCGCGGCAAACGTGCCGCTCAGATACGCGTTTTCCTGCGTCTTGTAGCCGACCACGCGTGCATTCGGGACCGGCGGGTCGTGGGGCGCCGCGACGATAACCACGAACCTGGTTTCCGGGAATTCCGGTGCCAGGCTCTGCACGGCCGCTCCCATGGCAAAGAAGGTCGTAATCACGACGTCGGTCCCGCGATTGGCAAGGGTCCGCAGGGTCGTTTCATAGGTTGCCGGATCGAGCGCTTCGATGAACCGGGTCGTGACACCGAACTCCGCCTCGGCCTGCTCGAGGCCGTCGATCAGACCATCGATCGGTCCCCGGTCCCCGGCCTTCTGGGTGGCGACGAGGACAACGCTCTCGCCTGCCGCATGGGACGGAGACACGATGGACAACACGCCGAACGCAAGCAGGAGTCCGCCCGCGATTCGGTGCCATCCCGGACGCTTGGTCAATGTGTTTATCATCTTTCTCCTCCATTTGATTGACGACCCGGCCGCCACGCTGCCGCCGGTGCCGTGAGCGGTCCGGACCATGGCACTGAAAATATTTTCAATCAAGAAAAAGATTTCAGCGCCGATTTCCCCGGGTGCATGCCCGCATGCTCAGGTTGGAACGTGCCCCGCTTTGGCCGTGCTGCTGTCTGTACCGCTTGCGGGCATAGGGACAGTGCTGATCGCAATGATGCCGCGATCAGCATTTTGAACCGGGGAAACGCTCCGGGCGTGGAGTCGGTCCGTTGGAGCGGCGATGAAGCGCAAATTGTTCAAGGAGCTTAGTCCTTCCGGTAACCCCTGCACTTCGAGGCGGGGAAGACGTCAAGACGAAGATTCTTGCCAGCCGCGTCAAATGCCGCAATGTAGGGAGTCAACCGGACCGGCCATGCCGGACGGGCGGTAGGTAGCTGGCGGCCGATGACAGAAATCCGGGTGCGCCCATCCCGTCAGTTGCATCCCGGGTGGCGGAGGAGAACGAATGACGCATGAATTTGCCTTCGATCTCGCAGCGCGGATCGAGGACCTGAAGTCGAGTGGTCTGTACAAGCGCGAGCAGGTCATCGCCTCTCCGCAGCAGGGCGAGATCATCCTCTCGGACGGGACTGCCTGCATCAATCTCTGCGCCAACAACTACCTGGGTCTCGCAAACCACCCGGAACTGGTCGATGCGGCCCAGGCTGCACTGGGAACATACGGGTTTGGCATGTCGTCGGTCAGGTTCATCTGTGGCACCCAGCTTCCTCACAAGCAACTCGAAGGACGCCTGAGCGAGTTCCTGGGAATGGAGGACACCGTCCTGTTCCCGAGCTGCTTCGACGCGAACGCCGGGCTGTTCGAGACACTTCTTGGCGCGGAGGATGCCATCATCTCCGATGCGCTGAACCATGCCTCGATCATCGACGGAATCCGGCTTTGCAAGGCACAACGGCTGCGCTATGCGAACAACGACATGGCCGGACTGGAGGCCCGGCTGGTCGAAGCCCGGGATGCGCGGTACCGCATGATCGCCACCGACGGCGTGTTTTCCATGGACGGCACCTATGCCGATCTCAGGTCCATCTGCGACCTTGCCAGGGAATACGATGCGATGGTGATGGTTGACGACAGCCACGCCGTCGGCATCGTTGGTGAATTCGGTCGTGGAACGCCCGAGCACTGCGGCGTCTCCAGCCGTGTGGACATCCTGACCGGAACTCTGGGCAAGGCACTTGGTGGCGCGGCCGGCGGATACGTCTCGGCCCGGTCGGAAATCGTCGAGTGGTTGCGCCAGCGCGCGCGTCCCTACCTTTTCTCCAACACGCTGGCACCGGTCATTGCCGGAACCAGCCTGCGTGTGTTCGAGATTCTGACGGACTCGACCGAACTTCGCGACCGGCTGTGGCGCAATGCGGGGCATTTCCGCAAGGAGATGGCGGACCTCGGGTTCGAACTGCTCCCCGGTGACCACCCGATCGTGCCGGTGATGCTGCGCGACCCCGTGCTTGCACAGGAATTCGCCGACAGGGTCCGCGAGAAGGGCGTTCTGGTGGCTGCCTTCTCGTTCCCGGTCGTGCCGCGCGGCCAGGACCGCATCCGCACGCAGATGTCGGCCGCCCACGACGTCGCGGACCTGGACCGTGCAATCGCCGCCATTGCCGAGGTCGGACGTGGCCTGGGGGTGATCACGTAACCCGCCGGACATGAAAGGAGACGCAGCCCGATGTTCACGCTAGACGGACAGACAGCCATCGTTACTGGCGGCGCAAGCGGCATCGGGCTCGCAACCGCGCGGATGCTGGCGGGGATGGGAGCCAACGTGGTCATCGCCGATTGCAACGAGGAGGCGGGACAGCAGGTCGCGGACGGTTTGGCAAAAGACGGAACCGGGTCGCTCTTCGTCAGGACGGACGTGTCGGAGCCCGGCAATGCCAACGTCCTGATGACGGCGGCGACCGACCGGTTCGGATCGCTGGAAATTCTCATGCATTTCGCCGGTATCGGAGTGGAGCGGCCTGCGCTTGACACGAGCATCGAGGAATGGAACCGCATCATTGCCGTGAATCTCACTGGCAGCTTTCTGGTCATGCGGGCGGCAGGGGCGGTCATGGTCGAGGCGGGATACGGCCGGATCGTCTCGATGTCCTCGACCGCCGGCGAACGCGGCGGAACGGGTCGCGCTGCCTACGGCGCCTCCAAGGGCGGAGTTGCTGCATTGACCCGTGTCATGGCACTGGAATGGGCCGGATCAGGCGTGACGGTCAACACGCTCGCGCCGGGGGCCACGGACACGGCGCTGGTGCAGAAAATGCATGACGCGGAGACCCGCCGCGCCTATCTCCAGGGCATTCCGATGGACCGTTACGGCGTCCCGGAAGAGGTCGCGTCGGCGGCCATCTACCTTGCGCTTCCGCAATCGGGCTACATCACCGGAGTGACCCTCCCGGTGGATGGTGGATTCATGTCCAGCGGCGTGATCAAACGCGGCTGAAACACCGGCGACCGTCCCGCTCCTGTCGGCACGTGCATGTCAGACATCCACTTGGGACTTGATTGTGTATCCGTCAACGGCGGTGTGTTCGCGACGACCATCTGCCGGGATGGCGTACTTGGTGGACCCAATGTCTTTTCAATTCCGGGCTCGGAACAGACTTCCAGGGCCGCCCGCCGGCCTGTTGGTGCGCTAATGTTTCGAGGAAATGGAATTTTCAACGCCCCGTAATTGTTGCCGAAAATCAGCCCCATACAGAGTTACGCCGGTTCCGGCGAGCCGTCAGCATCACGCTTCACACTGTATTTGAATATCAGGATTCGCTCGTTGCCGGCAGGCCTTGGCAAAATATGCGCATCGTGCTGCCGGTAATGCACCTGATCATTCTGTCTTCCGGCGACGTGATTTCGCAGGTTTCCCAACTGCCAGACAATGTCACCACTGCGCCAGTAGCGGCCGCCCGTTGGAAGTTGCATTCCCTCCTGGCTCCCCAGGTGACGATGTTACGCCAGAGCAAATGGAAACGGACATGTTCATCAAGATGATTTCGACAACTGGTCCAGATCGCTTGCTTGCCGAAAAAATGGGCGAAGCCCATCTCGTCAGCGCAGACACTGCCCTTGAACCTCATGACAGCCTGAGTGCAGATTGCCCGAGAATGTCCATTCCGATACACCAAGATCGGTCTATTTTAATCCGACTTGAATAATGTCTTTTTTGTAAATGTATTTTTGCAATGGCGGAAACCCGATTCACATGGGATGAGAACAAGAATCTCTCCAATCAGCTTTAGCACGAAGGCATTTCGTTTGAACTGGCCGTGCGGGTGTTCCGTGATCCGTTGCGCCTGACCTGACAGGACAGGATTGAAGACCATGAAGAACGCTGGCAGACCATCGGCGTTGTACATGGCGTCACGCTTCTCCCGGTGGCTCATACGATCGTCGAAGACGACAAGGACGGGCAGCATTTGGAGACCCTTAGGATCATCTCGGCCCGAAAGGCCAACAAGTCGGAAAGGAACCGCTATGAAGAAGAAAGAGGTTAGCTACACACCGGACTCGTTGCCGCACCTGACCGAAGCGCAACGCCAGAATCTGGAACGCCTTGCAGCCGTGCCTGACGATCATATCAATTATGATGATATCCCCAAACTGACCGAAGAGCAGCTTGCCGAATTCAAGCGGCCTGAACATTACAGACCTGTCAACAAGCAGATCACCGCTCGCGTGGATGCGGATGTACTGGCATGGCTCAAGGCGGGAGGCAAAGGCTACCAGTCACGCATGAATGCCATTCCGGGGAAGGCGATGCTTAAGACGATTGAGCCATGAGAGGGGAAAGGGGGCAATCAAACGGCAAGGATCGTTCGCGCCCCGGTAACTTCGGCTCCTCATGGCGTGTGGTATTTTCGCCGCGTTGGCCGAGTTTGAAGCGAAGTCATACGGGATCGCAATTTGACGGGATCGCAGGCCGCCCGCACCCGTGGTCGCAATGATAGTCGGAAATTCGCCCTGATGAAGGCCCGGGTCCGAGCGGCTCAGGCGGCTATGGCAGATTGCGACATGCCGGTTCCCGAATTGTGCAAAGAACTCGGCCTCCGTCCTGCAACCCTTTCTTCGACGATGAGGCCGGAAGACAGCCCTGGTCATGCCCGATCAAGGTAAACGTCAGCACCCTGCAAGCGCTACCCTCCCGATTGACCCGCAATGTCCACGCCGCACAGCGCATCCTCCGGTAATCATCGGGGTCGGACTGGATTTTGGTTTTGCACCCACTCGATAACGGGTTGTCGTGAAAGACGTCCCCCTGCCAATCGTGGCCAACTCATGGACCACAGCCAGGTGACAGTGACTCTTCGCTACACCCATTTCTGGGGCGGGGACATTAAGGCGGCAGCAGAGCGGACTGGGACTACGATCGCTGAACGACTCGGTCGTTCCTCCGTATCGTGAATTCGCTCGGTAAAGTTCGAATTCTCCACCTGTTCGTCCTTGCGGAATCTGGCGAAATCCGGAAAACGTCACCACGATCGCCGACAACGCCGCCCGGGGAGATCATGAGCATTAACCTCGAATTCATCGAAGACGCCGCCTACTTTCGCTACCCTCCGGAATACGACACATGCGTGGAGATGTTCGACCGGCTTCTCGATGAACGCGAATCAGGCCGGGTTGACGAGAAACGCTACATCGACAGATTAAAGGATCTCACCGAACGATATCCGTGGTTCATCGATGCGCATGCGCATATCGGCATTGCGTTGCTGAAAAAGGGAATGACGAAGCGCGCCCTCGATGCGTACCGGAAGGGCTTCTCGCTCGGCGAAGCGGCGATCCCCTCAGGGTACAGCGGCCTGATCGAGTGGCAACCGCTCGAAAACCGGCCGTTCTTCCGTGCCGCGCACGGTATCGTACTGTGCCACTTGCGGCTCCGCCACTGGGACGAGGCCATCAAACTGATGAAGGCGATGGACCTCTGGAATCCGAGGGACAACCAGGGGATACGTTACCTGCTCGGCTCGGCCTTGCTGCGTGCCGGCAGAAAGGACGAGGCGCGGGTGCACCTGGCGGAATTCCGGTGGGAAGAGCCGTCATTGCAGTATGAACTTGGGCTTTTGTACTTGCTCGAGGGAGATTACCGGGCGGCAGCGACAAGCCTGCGGCACGGTTTCATCGAAAACGGCTATATGGCGGAGATGATCTGCGGAACGCCTGACCCGCTGCCGATCGCGATGTGGCACGGCTCAGGCTGGGGTTGGCCGGAATGCGCGAAAGAATACATCGATTTGTTCGGCGAACTGTGGGACAAAACGCCCGGGGCCGTGGAATTCCTGCGCTGGCTCAACACCCATCATGAAGTCATGGCGGAGCGTGCGGCCTTCCTGGCATGCGGTCAGGAACTGCTCTGGGAGCGGGACTCCGAGAGACGCAGGAGCATGTGCGATAAACAGATAATGCTTGCGCGTGCCATTGACGGAAAGCTGTCGGACAGGATCGTGGTGAAGCGCACCAATCAGGTTGGAATTGAAACATGGCCCTGGCTGTACGCGGCCTCGTGCCGGCGGGCCATCTGAAACAGGGTCTATCCCGCCGAAAGACCGGGTTTCCCGTTCGGCCGTCATCGGGACCGCCGCACCGTTTTCAGCCCCCGGCCGCCACTCCGAAGTGCAACGCCGTCCATTTCCGGAGCGAGGGTGGCGCCTGAGCAGAGGAAATGGCTTGGCGACGGAAATCGCTCATCTCCGAGCGGACTCGACCCACCCAAAGAGAGTACGATGGAGCGGCACGCTTCCGAGGAAAGCCAGAACCACAGACCGTCATCGCGGAAAATCCGGCGACAAACAGCTATCTCTGCATGGTTGGTCAAGTATTGGTCGCATTCATTTGCCTTCGACTGGAATCGATTTGTCCTTGAATGAGCGCGTCCAATCGGTCGGGCTCATTCCCGTCACGCGTAGGAACTCACGATTGAAATTCGACTTTGTATTGAAGCCGGAGGACAGCATTGCGGTTGTTACACTTTCACCTGCAGAAAGGCATGTTTGTGCGGTCGCAATCCGGGCATTGTTGACGTAGCGGGACACATTCTGTCCGGTCGACCGATTAATGGCGGATGACAACTGTTTCGCAGGAATCCCGGTTTTCCTTGCCAGTTTCATCAGGGTGAGATCGGGGTTCAGGAAAGGTCGCTGCGATCTCATGAGTTCTTCAAGCCTTTCCATCACGGCGATGTCGGCGGGACTGTTTCCGACCTGTACGTCCCGATCACTGGTCGGTTCAGTCCTGAGTGCTCCTGTCACGCCGAGCACCCCGATCAACAACAGATTGACGGCTGAAAAGCCGCTGATGAGCCAGGGTGCAAGCCAGAAGGCGCCGAGCGACTGGGCTGAAGCGATCAACACATCACTGAGTGCAGACGCTCCCAGCGACAGCGCGATAACCGCCCAGATCATGGCCGGAAGATGGCTGTGTTCCAGACGAATCTGTGGAAGGGCGTCCGGGCCGCTTGAACAGTGCAAGCCAATCGCAATTCCGTATCCCAGGAATGTGCCCGGAATGAGCAGGTCGAGGAGCGCAGGTTCTGTAGTGAGAGCCAGGACAGCGAAAACTGGGCCCAAAGCGTGGGTGATATCGGTCCGGCGAAGGGGCCGAAGCATGGTGGTTGCAAAGGCAAGCCAGGCAGTGGCAGGAATGAACATGGCAGTAATTGGTTGGATCAACCGCATGCCTGGCACGAGGTAGTGCTGCGCCAGGGAAATGATCAGAGATTGCAGCGCGCACAACGCGACCAGCACGGACAATGGTCCGGGACGACTTTCCAACACCAATAGCCGCAAGAAGAGAAATCCGAGCACCAGCGCGCCAAACATCGGTATTGGAAAGGTAAGCATGGTCGTCCTTCAATCAATCTGTCCGGCTGGCCGATAGACCTGAATCCGGATTTTGGCGACCTAAAACCGGATTGAGGACGCTGGAACAAATTATCCCTGTCAATTCAGCTTAGATTACGACTCGATGGAGGTACCAATGCACATTAAGACCCTGGCGCTTTCCTTGACCTTGGCAGGAAGTCACGCAGCAGCAGATCAGGCGGGGTTTCGTTTCCTGGAACTCGATGCTCCCCATCATGAAAGGACACTCGAGGCGGCGGTATGGTATCCTTCAGATGGTTCCGGCCAGGAAATCTTGTTTGGAGAAAACCCGGTATTTCACGGTGTCGTTGTTCATGATGGCGCTGATATTTCTGAGGGGCGCTATCCGCTTGTGCTTCTGAGCCATGGCTTGGGTGGTACGATCCGGTCCCTCTCGTGGCTTTCTGCAGGACTGGCGGAGAGCGGAGCAATCGTGATCAGCGTCAACCATCCAAATTCGACCTGGGGAGACTTTGATCTGGCAGCCAGCATGCGGCATTGGACCCGTGCGCAAGACCTCGAACGTGCTCTCGAATGGGCAATGAACAATGATCGTATTTCGCCTTATGTTGACCAGACCAGGATTATGGCTGCTGGATTTTCATTTGGCGGTTGGACGGCGCTTTCGATTGGAGGGCTCCGGGCAAATCACGCAGGTTTCGTTGAATCCTGCACGAAACTGCGTGAGGCACTTGAGCTTTGCGACGAACTGATGTCCGACTCAATTGACCTCCCCTCCTTGGATCCCGGCTCCTGGAACGCAAGCTACCGCGACGACCGGGTTACCCATGTCGTGGCCATTGATCCAGGTCTCGTCTGGGGTCTAAGTCAGAGCGACACGGGCGAACTGATTGACGAGGTCACCCTTATCGGTCTCGGCGACGGAGATTCCCGCCTCCTCGCAACAGATTTCGACGCCAGCGGTTTGCTGGAACTTCTGCCTGATGCGAGAGTCAGGCGAATTCGACCCGCGACGCATTTCACTGCGTTGCCACTGTGCAAACCGGCCGGTGAAGTGATACTCCACGAGGAAAATGACGATCCAGTCTGTACTGATCCCGCGGGTACCAATCGCGAAGCCGTTCATGCGGGCATATTGTCGGAAATCGCATCCGATCTGGGACTCTAAATCTGCTGGTCGAATTGTCATCATGCGGTTGAGGGACAGGGCATTTGCCATTCGGAATTTGCCTGTCTCCCGTTTCATGTCCCTCGACCCCTGAGCTTCCGGGTCCGCTCAGGCGGGAAGCGATTGTAGAACGTGTCCTTTGGTGATGCTGCGGACCACGTCGATGACGAAGGAATTACAGCTTCTGAATGCAAGGGTCTTGGACCCGGTGGCCACGGCGCCAATTTTCCGGTCCAAATCCGAACTGATGCTATCCAACAAAAGGATCGGGCCCAAAACGGCGACCGCCAGCCTGGCCTATGTTCCGAAACTCGGCTCCCTGACGAAAGGCGAGGCGGATTCCGTCGTTGGGCTTGCGCCTCAAGCCCCGGGGGGCCAGCAAGTTCAAAGGCCGCAGGCTTGTGTCCGCCGGGCGCGAGGACGTTTGGGCAAGCTTTTTTTGTGGCCGCGCTGGCTGCATCGAAAAGCAATCCCGCCATACGCACCGTTGCCCCGGACCCGAGTCGCGTGGAAAGCCCACCATCGTCTCAATCACCGCAGTCATGCGCAAGCTCGTCGTGATCATGAATGCAGTTTTCATGGCGAGCGAGCCAACGAAGGACTGCCCATCAATGCAGGCCTTGAGACCTTGGTTGAGCATTGCAGCGACGTATCAGTGTCGGTGATCTATGCCTGGCAGGATTCCATGAACTTCAAGACATCTGCGGCATTCCTGTCAGGTGGAAATACGGGAAAGAAAACCCGCTTGATCTGCGTACCGTGAAGAACCAGGGTCAGCCTCTTGACGAGCAACTTGCCATCAACTTCCATTGTCGGCAGGCGAAGCGCGGTCGTTAGTTGCAGCTCTGCTTCCGACAACAAAGCAAATGGAAGGTGCAGTCGGTCCGCTGCTTCCTGTTGGTATTCGGTGCTCTGCGTCGAAATCCCGAAAACGGCTGATACGCCCTTGTCGGCAAGCTCCTGCGACAAATCACGGAATGCGCAGGATTGTGGCGTGCAGCCCCTTGCGCCGGGGATGTCATCCCATCCATCAGGCAGTGGTACATCCGGTCGACCGGTCATCGGATAGAAAAAAAGGACGCTCCAGCCACTCAGTAGTCCCAGATTCACTTGGCCGCCACCTGTCGATGGCAGAGCAACGTTCGGTATGGGCATCCCCTCCAAGTGGCTGGCCGATCCGTCATTTACTGGAGCGGGAATCGTATCCCAGTCCACTACTTCGAGATTTTCCTGGTTCATGGGCCACTCTCAAACAGATACAGCGCACGATAGACTTCGTCGTCGTATATGCGATGTGCGTCCAGCCGCACACCATCTGTGAAATCCGCGTTGTAACTCCCGAGAGCAATACTTTCGGCAACCGTGTTTACGACGAGGAGTTCCAGTTTGTGCCTGGAATTGAGGAATTTGCAGAGCCATGCAGCAGCAACTACTTTGTCCCGCCAGATGGATCGGAACAGAATGTGCCGCTTGTCGGCAAAGGACTGGAATTGCTCGATAGAGATGAAAGGGAGATGAAACCATCGACTTTCTTGACTGCTCGCCCCAATGTAAACTGCCGGACTCGTCCGGGATATAGCACAATGTCAGGCCGGAAACGCTTTGACCAAGATCGAAGCGTGAATGACAGACCAGACATAGCCTGCGTCGCCTCGTTGATCGGAGATCCCGCACGCGCCAAAATGCTGACAGCTCTCATGAGCGGCAAGGCTTGCCCCGAGTGCTACAGAATTGCCCCGGGAAGCAGGCATAACCCTGCAAACCGCCAGTGCTCACTTGGCAAAACCAGTTGTGGGTGGACTGCCTGGTCTGGGCAAAAAGGGGCGGCACAAATACTCCTCTCATGCGAATGACAATGGCACGCATTTTCCGGAAAGCCTGATGGGGTTGACAGTGGGGTCTGGACACCTGCGCACCAGAACCGAACCAGGAGATGAAAGGCTCGGAAATACCCGCGTTTGCTGCAATCATCTTGCGGGCAACATGGGCTTCACGATGTATGACAGCTTTGCTCGGCGTGGTTTGCTACAGCTAAGCGCGAACGGTCTTGCATTGACCAAAGGCGGGGCCAGCTTCGTACGCGAATTCAGCATTGACCTGGCCGACCTGCGCAGAAAAAGGTCCCCCCGGTGTTGAGAGTGTCTGGACTGGAGCGAACGCCGCATTCATCTCGCAGGGAATCTTTGCCATGCGCTCTTGGTACGTATGGAGCACCTGGGCTGGGCCAAACGCATTCCAGACAGCCGGATCGTGCGTTTCACAAGGCTTGGGCAGGAAACGTTTGATGCTGCGTTCACAAGATAGACTGTCTGCCGATATGCCCGTGAACGCTTGGCGTACTATTCTGCCCCTGTACCCTTCTCATGAAGTTATGAAGGGGATTTTGCGCCAACCGGAGAGGAACCCGGTTGGTCTCTGCAAGTTTTCATGTCGTCCACTTTTGCGCATGGCCTTTTCTGGCCTGGCGGGACGAACTGCGGGACCGAGAGCAAGGATACTCCCACCCGGTGACTCCGCCTTCTGCCATGTGGAGACAGCCGCGCGTCGCAACGCGAAAGGATCGGTTACGATTCCTGCATTCCTGCTGATGAACAGATTTTATCGTGCCTGTAATCGAGAGCCGAATTGGGCGGAAATTCCAACGAGCACGAGGACGAGGCCCGTGGCCACGGTTCGAATGACATTCCAGATTTGCCATTTGCCGGAATAGTTCTGCCACACTTCGCGCGCCTCCAAGTGGTCAAGCGGTGTCTCCACCAGAGCCAACGTCTCGTTGAGTGGCACGTTCGCAGTCATCGTCGGAAGCATTGCACCCAGGACATAAAGCAGGCCCGCCAAGGCAAAGCCGATTGCTGCCCGTCGTGCCCGAAACCTCAAGGCGACCAGTGCGGTGATGATCAACAGTACGGGTGTGCCGAAAAAAGCCGGTGCGAAGACCAGGTTGCGAACGCTCGCATTCATGGCCTGCATGGCGACGATTGCAACATTGGGGTCTGCCGCGTCCAGTCCCCACATCGTCGAGCAGACCCAGGCAAAGAAGAAGCCGAACATCGCTCCCGCAAAGACAAGCGACAGGAGTGCCAGCAACATCACAGGACTGGCAGAATTGCTGCCGTCGTGCCAAGTTTCCTCCGACATCATTCTCTGCGCCCCAATCGCGTCCACACTTGGCGAGCCGATTCACTGATTGCCTGGAAAAAGACGATGACGACGGCAACCTGTGCAATGATCACTACCGGCCGGATCTCGGGCAAAGCAGGATCGACAAATTTTTCGGTCCACAAGGAACCAGTGCTGTCAGCGCGAACAACAGTGCGTTTGGCAGGGCAAGGCGCATGCTTCGAACCGTGAGGCCATAGGCTGCAATTCCGATTGCCAGCGATGCAGAAATAAACGGCCCGAAGGCAAAGGGTTCGTGCTCCAGAGGCGGGTGAGGCTCGGTCCGGGTGAACATGGCCAGCAGCATCGCGGCAGTCAGCGCCAGAGGTGCAGTATTCGCGACCTCGGTATAACCGTTTTCTCCGCGGCTCCTGTCTATCTTTCATTGCATATTGCCCCTCGCATTTTAATCCGAACCCATGGGTACGGTTTGACATTGCCGTACCCATGGGTTCGATTATGTCAACCATGAAATTGAGGACCAAAAAAAATCATGAAAGAATCCGACCGTGCCCAGCGCCGCGACATGATTCTCGATGCCGCCGTCATCATTCTGGCAGAGAAGGGCTACCGCGACACCACAATGTCGGACGTCGCCAGGCATGTCTCTGCCTCGAAGGAAACACTGTACTCCTGGTTCGGAAGCAAATCCGGCCTGTTTCAGGCTGTCATCCGTCGCAATGCGGACACAGTGCGCGCCGTGCTTGAGGCACATCTTGTTGGTGATGCACCGTTGGAAGAGGCGCTGACCCATGTCGGACAGGCGCTTGCCCGGCTCCTCTTGGGCGACAGCGCGGTTGCAATCAACCGTGCTGCAATTGCCGAGGCGCGTTCCGAGCCGGTGCTTGCACGCATCCTGGTTAAGGCCGGCCGCGAAGCAACTCTGCCGTACTTTGTCAGGTATCTCGAGAAATGCCGCTTGCGTGGCTGGCTCATCTTCGATGACTCCCGGGAGACTGCCGAAACTTTCCTGGGATTGCTGTTGGGCGACATGCAGGTCCGCCGCCTGCTCGGAGTCGTCGACTCCCCTGATGCGGAGGATATCGAGGCCCGGGCAAAACGGGCTGCCGTCAAATTCCTAAAGGTATATTCCTGAAGTCGCGGCCGGCCTCAAGTCATGGTGCTCCATCAGGTGTTGAAACCGATTTGGAACGTAAGATGGCTTGGGTCGGGGCCATCCGGAGCACTGAAGAAGCGCGCAAAATTGATCAATAACGCTCGGCGAATGCCGAACGTTCATGGGGCGGAGAACCGTTGTCCGCGAAGTACTCCTCTGCCCTGACAATCTGACAGTCCCGCACCACGAAGAAGGACACCGCGAACAAGGAAGTATTGCCGTCGCTGATCTCCGTCACCGTCATCACGGTATCGGCGTACTCGTCGATTCGCCGGATCGTGCAACGCCAGGCACCCGGATAGTTCTCGTTGAGAGCGATGAAGTTCTCGGGGCCGTGGATGCGTTCCCGGGTGTTCGGCCAATGTGCCTCGAAGTTCTCGGACAACAAGGGCAAGGCATCTTGGAATCGCCGTTCGTCAAAACAGCGCCAGAGCTCAATTGCCACATCCCGGCTCTTTCGTTCGGTCAATTGAGTGTCGCGTCGATTCAACTGTCTTCCTCCCTGTTTTTGTTGCCGACCTGGGTTTGCACGACAGCCGAACGGGATCGTTTGACATCGAACAACGCCGCGGCGCACTTCGATGAAGAAAGTGGAGCCGCCATTGCAACTGCCACGGCAACAGCGCGCTGACCTGCTTCAACGGGTGCGTGATCGACGTCGTCGGCACGGATCATTTGCGCTCCTTCAAGGCAACGCGCCATGCCGCCCGCCACGGTCGACACGTCAGTTGACATTCAATGATTGGAGCGAACCCCAAAGTCGGTCCCCGTAACTCGTTCATCCACGCGGTCAGCTTCCCGACAAGAACGCCTCTTTTTTCGCTACCCGAATAGGGCAAAGATCCCACGTCCGCTTCGGCTACGTGCGGCCAGCCTCCCTGAGCCTGCGAACGGAGGACCCCAACGAAACTCCGGAAGTGACGCAGGTCGGCATCCATCAGCAGCATCTGGCTTGCCCAAGACAGCCATCAAATCTCGCGGGAAACGCGGTCACGCCCGTTGGGTCCCGTACGGGGCTCACGAGTTTTCGTCCAACTCGCCGAGGATTGCGGGCAGCTGGGTGTTCAGCCCGACCGCATTCTCGATGTCGAGCTGAAATGCGATGCCAGCGCCGCTTTCACTGTCGAAATGTGCCGTGTTGCTGATGGATTCCAGGATCGGGCGTGCTTTTTCCGCCGCGACGACGAACAGGACGATGTCGGACTTGGCCGTGAGTTCCAGGCCGAAAAACGTGCTCTCTGGCACCAGCCCCTCGCCACGAACGCTGGTGATCACGGTGACGCCGGTTGCGCCCGCCGCCCGGCCCGCGTCGATCACGGCGTCGGTCGTGTCGTCGTTGACCAGGGCAATGATGAGTTTCAGCTTCATGCCTTTGACTCCCTGGGTCTCAGTTTTGCGCTACGTCTTTTGCCAAGCCAGGATGCAACCGCAGCGTATCCCAGTACAGACACGATGGGGAACACGCTGGCAAAGGCGATCAGCCCGAAGCCGTCGATCAGTGGGCTGCGCCCGGGCACGGCGGCCGCGAGGCCGAGGCCCAGCGCCGCCACAACGGGCACGGTCACGGTGGATGTCGTCACGCCGCCCGAATCGTAGGCCAGGGGCACGATGGCGCGCGGTGCGCCGAAGGTCTGGAGAATGACGATACCGTATGCAGCGATGATGTACCAGGCGAGCGGCGTGCCCGTCACGATGCGGAAGCAGCCAAGCGTGATGCCAACTGCGACCCCGACCGCGACGGCGAGGCGGAGCCCCGTGGCGCCGATCGATCCGCCCGAGACCTCCTCGGCCTTGACCGCCACGGCGATCAGCGACGGCTCTGCGACCGTCGTCGCGAAACCGATGGAAGCGGCAAAGGCGTAGACCAGGATGTAGTCCGACCAGCCCGGGTTGCCTGTGCCGCCCAGGGTCTCCCACGCCGTAAGCTGACGTGCCATGGTCTCGCCCAGCGGGAACAGGGCCTCCTCCAGCCCGATGAGGAACAGGGTCAGGCCGACCAGCACGTAGACGAAACCGATCACGACGCGGCGCAGCCGCGGCGGGCGGCGGCGCAGCACCGCGAACTGGAAGACCACCAGAATTGCGACGATGGGACCGACATCCAGGGCTGTCGAAAGCGCAGTGGCGGCGAAGGTGGCGAAGAGTTCCTGGATCATGACAGCACCCCGTAGATCAGGACTCCGATGATCGGGGTCAGGCTGGCGAAGGCGATCAGTCCGAAACCGTCGACCAACGGATTGCGGCCCCGGATCGAACTGGCGAGGCCGATGCCGAGCGCGGTCACAAGGGGGACCGTGATCGTGCTCGTGGTCACACCGCCCGAATCGTAGGCCACTCCGACGATCTCCTCTGGCGCAAAGGGTGTCATCACCGTCACGATCAGGTAGCCGCCGACGATCATCCAATGGAGAGGCCAGCCCGCCAGGATTCGCAGCACGCCGAGAACGATTGCCGCGCCAACGGCAATGGCGACCACCATGCGAAGCTCAAAGGCATAGGAAGCGCGCGCCTGGGCGTCGGCGGCGATGGCGCCGGCGTCGGCAGCGATATCGGCTGCCTTTCCCGCCACCGCGATCAAGGCTGGCTCGGCAACCGTCGTGCCGAAGCCGAGGCAGAAAGCGAAAGCGAACAACGCCGCCGCATTTCCCTTGCGCGCAAAGGCCTTGGCCATCGCTTCGCCGATCGGAAACAGCGCGGTTTCCAGCCCCTGCATGAACAACGCCAGGCCGAGGACGACACAGACGGTCCCGAACAGGACTTTGCCGAGGTCCGGGAAGGGTTGCTGCAACACCACGACCTGGAAGAAGGCGATCACGAGAAAAATGGGGGCCAGATCGCGCAGGGCGTCCTTGGTCCGCACCAGCACGGCAGAGGAGATCTTCGACATTGCACCTGGACAGCGGAAATGAAATTTCGACGGCGTGCACTACTAACAGCGGTTTTCCCTTGAGGCCAGCAACGGCGCAACGGTGTTTGATGTGCACGTCATGGCGTTCAAAACGGATCGGGCCCCTTGATCGCGCTGGCGTATCGGTCGTTCCGTTTGTCGGTTCGCCAGCGGGGCCAGCGCGCAAACCTGACCGGCAATCGGCGTCCGGTGGCGGGGGTATTGGCGCGGGAACAGCGCTCCCGCAGGCGGGGTTGGCGCTTTTCGTGAGCCCGCCCGGCCTTGTGCTCGGGCCGGTCAGGTTTCTGACCTGAGCGGGCGGTGCCTTGGTCCGGTCTGGTCAGACCAGGTCGAACCAGTGCAACTCACGCGACAAACTGCGCGCCGTTGCTTCCGCCACGTCGGCCAGGCGGCGTTCGTGCATCGTGAGCGATCTGTTCCCCGCCCAGATCATCCCGTAGTCCAGCAGGGTTTCCGGCTCCCAGGGCACGACCGAGATCTTCCCGGCGGGGATGGCCGTCAGGGTGAAGGGGTCGATCACAGCCACCCCGTTTCCCTCTGCAACCAGGTTGGCTGTCGAAACGGCGTTCGAGGTTTCGATCCACGGCCTCAGTTCAAACCCTGCCTGTATGAAACTCGCCTCGACCAGGTTGCGCAGCCGGACCGTCGGGCGGGGCAGGATGATCTCTTCCGCGGGCAAATCGCCGGGCGCAAGACTCTTGCGTTCCGCCAGCGCGTGGTCCGCCGGCACGATCGCAACCGCCCGGACGCGCGCCACGCTGCGCGACGACAACTGTCCGCGTTGAACTGGCAGGAACGTGAAGCCGACGTCGGCATGGGCATTCGCGATCCAGTCCTCGATCTCGGCCCGGGTCTTCGTCTCGGCCATGAACCGGAGGTCGGGGTGTTCATCCGCAAACTGCCTGAGCACCCGCGGCAGATACGCCGACATCAGGAGCGGCCCGATCGCGGAAACCCTGAGCCGCGCCGCCTGGTTGTCGCGAATGTCCGCCGCCGCGGTTTCGATTCCGTGCAGGAGTTCGATGGCGTTGTCCGCCTGGCGGAAAAACAGCCGTCCCTGCTCCGACAGGCTCAGCCGCTTGCCAACGCGGTCGAAAAGCTGGAAGCCAAGCTCGGCCTCGAAGCCAAGGAGGATCTTGCTGACGGTCGATTGCGTCAGCCCAAGGGTATTGGCGGCCTCCGACACGCTGCCGTTTTCGACGATGGCCTTGAACGCCCTGAGTTGGCGCAAGCGGATCCTCATGGCTCCATATTCGCGAAATTCATATGGAACGCCAGTTTAATCGTTTTGGCAATTCATGTTTAAGTTCTATCCTCCATGCCGACTTCGCGCGCACACAGCGATGAGTTCATGGAGGACCATATGAAACGCAGACATATCTTTGGTCTCGCCGCCGCCGCACTGGCCGTGGCGAGCATGTCGATTCCCGTGATGGCCGAGGACTGGAATCCGCGCCGCCCGATCAACCTCGTCGTACCCTACCCGCCGGGCGGTGGTACCAGCACCTACGGGCGCGCCCTTATCGGCCCGCTTTCGGAAATGCTCGGCGTGCCGGTCAACATCGTCAACAAGCCGGGCGCGGGCGGCGTCAACGGCGCGACCGAAGTCGCGGCCGCCCGTCCGGACGGCCAGACGCTCATGGTGACAACGGGCGGTGCCCTGGTGATGCACTCGATTTTCAAGGACATCCCCATCGACCCGTTTGACAGCTTCGAAATCGTGGCCCAGGTCGGTGGTCTCCAGGGCTCGATCATCGTGCCCTACGACAGCCCGTACAAGACGCTTGCCGATCTCGTCGAGGCCATCAAGGCGAACCCGGGCGGACTGCGCTGGGCGCATACGGGACGCGGTGCGTTCCTGCACGTCTCGGGACAGAGTTTCCTGGTTGCCAACGGGCTCGAAGCCACCGACGTGCCCTTCAAGGGTGGCGCGAAGGTCCGCGCGGCCGTGGTCGGTGCCCAGGTCGACTACGCGATCATCGGCGTGCAGCAGAACCGCGGTTTCGAAGACAAGATGCGCGCACTCGCCCTGATCGCCCCGGAACGCGACGGTCTGCAGCCGGACATCCCGACGGTGGCCGAACAGGGTTTCAACTACGAGTTCGTCAACACCCCGATCACGATGTTTGCGCCTGCCGGCACACCCGCCGAGGTGATCAACACGGTCAGCGCCTACGTCCGGGAAATCGTCTCGACCGATGCCTACGGTGACGAAATGATGGCCAAGGGGCTCTTGCCCGCCTATCTTGGACCGGAGGCGGCCGAGGCCCGGTTGCGCGATCTCGGCGACACCGTTCGCCCGATCATCGAAGGCATCAAATAGGCGGGAATGCCCGGGAAACTGAACAACCGCGAGGCCCTTCCGGGCCTCGCGATGATGGCGGTCGGCCTCGGCTTTTTCGCTGCCAGCTTCGGGATTTCGTTTCACAACGATGCCGGCTACGCCCCGCGCGTCTTCCCGATGGCCGGTGCCCTCTTGATCGCGGCGCTCGGAGCCTTGAAGCTCGCGGGTGTCCATTCCGGCCCTGCCGGGACCGATGGCCGAACCGCCAATGCCGGCCCGCTCCTCGGTCTCGTCGCGCTGTCGGTGGCCTATGTTGTCGCGATCACGCACGTCGGCTACCTTGTCGGCACCGCTTTCACGGCACCGGTCGCCCTCTGGCTCTTCGGCATCCGCTCGACGGTCGGACTTCTCGCCGCGTTCTTCCTCTGCCCCGCCATCTATCACGTCATCTTCTTCGTCGGCCTCGGCGTCTTTCCGCCGTACGGTCTCTGGTTCGACCTGCTCGACGTGATCCAGGGTTACTGAGCCATGGAAATATTCGCCGGCTTCGCGACCGTTTTCAGCGCCCCGGCAGTGTTGATGTGGGTTGTCGCCGGTGCGCTCGTCGGCATGGTTGTCGGAGCCATCCCGGGCCTCACCTCCGCAGCCGCGATCGCCATGCTGGTGCCGGTCACCTTCTATATGGAGCCGCTCTCCGCGCTCGCCTTTCTCTACGTGATCGGCAAGTCCGGGCGGTACGGAGGTTCCATTGCCGCGATCCTGTTCAACACCCCCGGAACGGCCGCTGCCGCCGCAACCCAGATCGACGGCTTTCCCCTCTCGCAAAAGGGTCTTTCGTCAAAGGCCATGAAGGTCGCGACCGTGTCGTCCGCCATCGGGGACTTCACCGGCGACCTGCTGCTGATCCTGTTTGTCGGCCTCATTGCGCAGGTCGCCCTGCTGCTCGGGCCGCCCGAGCTCTTCGCGATCTATTTTGCCGCTTTCGTCGTCATCGGCTCGGTCATCGGCGACTCCATCCTCAAGGGTCTCGCATCGGCGTCCCTCGGTGTCGTCATCGCCATGATCGGCCTCGACCCGATCACCAGCCAGGACCGCCTGACGTTCGGCTTTTTCCAGCTTTCGTCGGGCGTCCCCTTGGTTCCGATCATCATCGGCATGTTCGTGTTCGCCGAGGTATTCGTGCAGCTCGAAAAACGCGACGCCAGGATCGAGGCGTTCCAGGACCCGCTTCGGGACGACAAGGCCAGGAACCGCCTGACCTGGGCCGAATACCGCCCGTGTTTGCCGCATGTCTTCCGCTCGTCGCTGATCGGCGCGTTTATCGGCATGCTCCCGGGCCTCGGATCCTCCATCGCCGCCTTCATCTCTTACGGCGAGGGCAAACGCCGGGCGGCCAATGCGGACGAATGGGGCAAGGGAGCCCTTGAAGGCGTCGCGGCGCCCGAGGCTGCAAACAACGCCGTCTCGGGCCCGTCAATGGCGCCACTTCTGACCCTTGGCATTCCGGGGTCGACCATTGCCGCGATTCTGATCAGCGTGTTCTACATTCACGGCTTTCAACTCGGCCCCACGCTCTTTCTGACCTCGAAGGACATTGTCTACGCCCTCTTCGCTGCCGGGATCGTCGGAATCGCTGCCTACGCGATCATCGGTTTCTACGGTGCGGCCTACGTCGGCCGCATGATCCTGAAGATCCCCACCAGGATCCTGTATCCGTTGATCTTTCTCACGTCGTTCGTCTCCGCCTATGCCGCGCGGGGGAATCTCTTCGACGTCTGGATCATGATGATTGCGGGGGTCTCCGGGTGGCTGATGCGCAAGTTCGGTTTCAACCCGGCGGCATTCATCATCGCGTTCGTTCTCGCACGGGGCGCCGAGGAGACCTTCCGCCAGTCCCTCAGGCTCTCCGATTCCGGGTTGTTCATCTTTGTCGAACGGCCGGTTGCCGCAGCCTTCATCCTCATCGGCATCGCGGTCATCGGGCTTCGTGCACGCAGCCTGTCCCGCGAACACGCCGGCGCCGATCCATGAAGATCACGCTCCTGGGCACCGGAAGCCCGGACCCTTCGCGTACCCGCGCCTCGTCCGGGTATCTCGTCGAAGTCGCCGGCGAACTCCTCCTCTTCGATCACGGCGCGGGAGCCCACGAGAATTTCCTGAGAACAGGCCACGACGCGACCGAGGTGAACACGCTTTTCCTCAGCCACCTTCATTCCGACCACATCCTCGACTACGCCCGGTTCATCCATTCCCGCTGGGATCAGGGCGCGGGCCGGATTCCCGAGGCCACTGTTTTCGGCCCTGCTTGCACGGAGGGCATGACTGAACGTCTTTTCGGGTACGGCGGGGTGCTCCATGCCGATCTCAATGGCCGGATCAACGCGCCGGGTTCGCAGAGAGTGCACCTCGACCGGGGCGGCTCGCTTCCTCGCCGCCGCCCGGAGCCCAGGGTCGTCGCGCTCCACGACGGCATGATCATCGAGACCGACCACTGGAAAGTCACGGTCCGGGAAGTGCTGCACCAACCGAACTTCATCGATGCCTTCGGATTCCGGCTGGAATCCGACGCAGGCATTTTCGCCTATTCAGGCGACACCGGGCCGTGCGACGGCATCCGAGACCTTGCCATGGGCGCCGACCTGCTCGTCCATATGTGTTACTTCGTCTCGGGTACCTTCTCGCCGGTCGAGGGTCCGCTCACTGCATCCGGCCACATGGAATGCGCGCGGCTGGCCGCGGAAGCGGGCGCCAGGACGCTCGTTACGACCCACATGCCTCCGTCTCTCGATGCGCCCGGCGTGAAACATCGCTGCCTCGGTGAAATGGCCGAGGTCTATGACGGCCGGATCGTCTGGGGCAAGGACCTGATGACACTGACCCTTCCGTCCGCCGAAATCGGCAGGGCCGCATGAGGACAACATGACCCGACCGAACATAATCCTCATCTACGCCGACCAGATGCGGTACGACTGCATGTCACCGGCCGGCAACCCGGTCATCAGGACCCCGCATCTCCAGCGTCTGGCCGACGAGGGCCTCACCTTCGACAATGCCTTTGCCGGCTATCCCCTCTGCTGCCCCTTCCGGGCTTCGATGATGACCGGCAAATACGCACAGGGGCACGGAATGATCCAGAATCACTTTCCACTCCGCGCGGACCAGGAGTTCCTGGGTGAACGGATGACGGATGCAGGCTACCAGACGTTCTATGTCGGCAAATGGCACCTCGAGGGAGGGCCCAAGCCCGGTTTCGTTCCGCCCGGCCGCCGTTTCGGCTTCGACAAGTTCGTTGGCTTCAACCGGGGGCACAGCTATCTCGGCGGCATCTTCTTTCGCGACACCGACCAGCCGTACCGGAGCCGCCGGTACGAACCGGACGTCCAGACCGACCACCTGATCGAATTCATCGACGAAGCCCGGGCAGAGGCCCCCGACAAGCCCTTCCTCGGCTACGTTTCGTACGGTCCGCCGCACCACCCGAACGACATGCCCGAATCCTGGCGACGGATGTACGATCCGGGCGAGATCCCGCGTCCCGTCGGCACGCTTGCGCTCGGCGAACAGGTTCGCATACAGACTGAACGCGTGAAGACTGACTGCAACGGCATCATGAAGGCCGCGCTCAGGTCTCGCTGTGCTTACGGGGCCAAGAAGCAGCTGGAACCTGAAACCGAGGACGAACAGCGCGTCTTCATCGCCGAATACTACGCGATGATCTCCAGTATCGACCACAACGTGGGCCGCGTCCTTGACCATCTCGACCGGCTTGGTATCGCTGACAACACCATGGTGGTGTTTTTCTCCGACCACGGCGACATGCTGGGTGAACACGGGTATTACTGCGGATACAAGCCGCAAGGTTATCGCGCCGCGATGCAGGTGCCGCTCCTGATCCGCTGCCCGGGCCGCGTTGCCGCCGGGCGCCGCACGGACGCGATGATCGACGTGGGTGTCGACACGCCGGTTACACTGATCGATCTCGCCGGTGCGGAGCCTTTCAACGAAGCGAACGGCCGAAGCTTCCGGACCGTTCTGGACGGAGGCGACGATCACCGGGACATGATCCACTACCAGGCCTTCCGCATGGACGATGGCATTCGGGGCGAATTCACGCCGGTCCCGGAACGCGGCATCAGGACCCGGGAGTGGCTCTACGTTCGCCAGCCGAACCGCCGCAAGTTCCTGTTCGACCAGACGGCCGACCCGCACGAACTTGACAATCTTGTCGAGCGAACCGGGCACGAACCCTTGATGGATTCATTCGACGCGGTGATCTCCGGACACATGGACGTGACCGGCGACGACTGGAACATGGTGGCGCGCTTTCCTCCACCTGATTTCCTGACCCACGAGGCTGCGCAGGACCACTTCGAGAACGTCCTCTTGCCGCGGGCCATCGAGGTTCCGTGATGACCAGGCCGAACGTCCTTCTCATCGTCTGCGATCACTGGGCCGCCGAGCACCTCGGTGTGGCCGGCAATCCCGCGATCCTGACCCCCGGGCTCGACGAGATCGCATCCTGCGGGATCAGGTACACCAACGCCTATTCCGAATGCCCGGTCTGCGTGCCGGCCCGCAGGACCCTGATGACCGGCATGTCGCCGCGATCCCACGGCGACCGTGTCTTTGACGACCAGTTGACGTTTCCGAAGGTCACCACGCTCGCAACTGCCTTCAAGCAAGCGGGCTACCAGGCGCAGGCGGTCGGCAAGCTCCATGTGAACCCTCAACGTGACCGCATCGGCTTCGATGACGTGATACTTGACGACGAGGGCCGCTCCCAGTCCGGCGTGGCCGACGACTACGACATCTACCTCGGCGATGAGGGTTATCCCGGCCGTCAGTTCGATCACGGCATGTCGAACAACCAGTATCACTGGCGTCCGTGGCACTTGCCCGAGGAACATCACGCAACCAACTGGTCCGCCCGAATGTTGGCCCGCCAGATCAAGCGCCGCGATCCCACGCGTCCGTCGTTCTGGTACCTCGGCTTCCGTCACCCGCATCCTCCGTTGGTGCCACCGCAGTCCGCCGTCGACCTGTACCGAAACGTTGAAATCGATAGGCCCCACGTTGGCGATTGGGCGCGGTCCGACGACCTTCCGTTCCCGATCCAGGCGCTCCGGGCCCGAACGAACCTCTACACCGGCGCGCAACTGCTGGAGGCCAGGCGTGCCTTCTACGCGCTCTGCACCCAGATCGATCACCAGATCCGCTATCTCGTCGGAACGCTCCGGATCGAAGGCATCCTCGATGACACGATCGTCATGTTTGCCTCCGACCACGGCGACATGCTCGGAAACCACGGGATGGTGGCCAAACGCGTGTTCTACGAGAGTTCTGCCAACATCCCGATGATCCTGATGCCCGACAAGGGTAACCCGCGTGTCCCCGAAGGCACGGTCGACGACCGCCTGGTTGCCTTCGCCGACGTCATGCCGACGCTCCTGGATCTCGCCGGTATCGAGCCGCCTGAGACCGTCGACGGTGTCTCGATGGTTGGCGATGACCTCCGAACCCGGATCTACGGCGAATGCGGCGAAGACGACCACGCCACCCGCATGATTCGGACCGATCGCTGGAAACTGATCTACTACCCGGTCGGAAACCACTTCCAGCTCTTTGATCTCGATGCCGACCGGCATGAGGCGACCGATCTCGCGTGTGACCCGGCCCATGCCGGCACGCTTGCCGACCTCAAGTCCAGGCTGTTGCGCGAACTGTACGGCTCCGACCGCGACTGGCTGACCGACGGACATTTCACCGGCAAGCCTGACCGCCCTTTCAACTGGGCTCCGCACCGCAGCCTCAACAGCCAGCGTGGCGACGGTTGGCCACCCGGGCCCGTCGTTGACATCCCGCAGATCGAATGGACCCGCGAGCGCGGACCGGAATGGCCGTCGAACACATGACCCGGCCGAATGTCCTCCTCATCGTTGCCGACCACTGGCCCGCCGCCCTGTTGGGCACGGCCGGTCACCCCGCGATACACACGCCCGTTCTTGACCAACTGGCCCGAAACGGCATCCGCTATACGAATGCCTACTCGGAAACCCCGGTGTGCCTGCCTGCGCGCCGCACGCTCATGACCGGCTGCATGCCGCGTCAACACGGTGACCGCACGTTTCAGCCGTATCGATCCATGGAGCCTCACCTGCCGACGCTTGCCCAGTGCTTCCGTGACGCCGGTTACCAGGCCTATGCCGTCGGCAAGACGCACACCTATCCGCAACGCGACCGGATTGGTTTTGACGACATCCAGCTCGATGACGAAGGCCGCACCCTGTACGGAGTCACGGACGACTACGAGATCTTCCTCGGCGATCAAGGCTACATCGGCCGGCAGTTCGGCCACGGCATGTCGAACAATGCCTATCAGGCGACGGCCTGGCATCTGCCCGAACATGTCCACGTGACCAATTGGGCGACCGACACCTTGGCCCGCTACGTCCGCCGGCGAGACCCCGGCCGGCCGAGTTTCTGGTACCTTGGCTACCGCCACCCGCACCCGCCACTGGTTCCACCGCAACGATTCCTGGACCACTACGCCGATGTCGAGATCGACATGCCCTGCACGGGCGACTGGGCCGAAGGCGATCTGCCCTACCACCTGCAGGGCGTACGGGCCCGCGGGATCTACTCGGAACGCGAGACGAGGTGGGCGCGGCGCGCCTTCTACGCGCTCTGCACCCACATCGACCAGCAGATCGGGGCGCTCATCGGCACAATCCGCGAGGAGGGCATCCTCGATGAAACCGTCATCATGTTCACCTCCGACCACGGCGACATGCTTGGCGACCACGGCCTCTGGGCCAAGCAGACCTTCTACGAAGGTTCGGCCAACGTTCCGATGATCCTGGTGGGAGAGGCTGGCGACAGGAAGATCGGCTTTGGCCGGACCGATGATCGCCTGGTCGGTCTGCAGGACGTCATGCCGACCCTCCTGGGCCTTGCCGGGATCGGTGTTCCCGAACACCTCGACGGCCGATCCATGGTGACCGGGGACCGCCGTGGCCACATCTACGGTGAATTCGGGGAGGAGCAGCATTCGTCCCGCATGATGCGTGACCAGCGTTTCAAGATGATCTGGTACCCGTGCGGCAACCACACCCAGCTTTTCGACCTCGACTGCGATCCCGAGGAGATGAATGATCTTGGCGCCGATCCCGCCTACGCGGATGTCGTCGCAAGTCTCAAGGCGAAACTGCGCTCCGAGATGTACGGGTCCGATGCAAAGTGGCTCGATGGAGACGAAATCGTGGGAGAACCCGGGCGTGGGTTCCATCCGGGTCCAAACCGTGGCCTTTCACTCACACGCGGCCATCAGTGGCCGGTGCCGCCGATCAATTCCAAGGGCGACATGGTCTTTTTCCCTGAAGCTCCGCCTCCCGAAAATGATTAGCGCCACATGCGCACATGCGCCCGCCGCCACGGCCTGTCAAACCGATCCTCTTCAATTCGATTTACGTCCAAGTCGACACCGGATGTCAATCGAGTACGCTCTCTCGCGGCTTCCGCACCGTGGTGACAGGGAACTGGCGCGCGGTTCGCGATCCGGACCATCCTGTTTTCCGTGTGGTGGGGAACCAACTGGCCCCACTCCGGCAGGGCCTCATTATTTGCTATCAATAGTGTGGCACGCTTGCATTATGCTGTCATTATAGTTATCTTGATAGCATCAAGAATGGGGCCGAGATCATGAGTCAAATGACTGTTCGAAATATTCCCGATCAGCAATACGCCGCTCTGAAACGTGTGGCAGCATCCAACAACCGGAGTGCTGAAGCCGAGGTGCGTCATTTGATTGCACAGCGTGTCGGCGCCCAGGTCGGCAATGGTCTTGGATCGAAATTGGTAAGCAAATACAGCGGTATCGTAGATCAGGAGTTTCAGTTTGTACGTGATCATACATCCAGCGATCCGGTGCCGTTCGAATGATCATCGTCGACACGATGGTTCTTTCGGAACCGTTCAAGCCCCGGCCCGATTCTTTCGTTGTCAGCTGGCTGGACCGGCAAATCCCGGGTGACCTGTTTGTGACGACGATCAGTCAGGCGGAAATGGAGTACGGGCTTTGGGCGATGCCGGAAGGCAAACGGCGGGTGCAGTTGCGTCGCGGAATCACGGAACTGTTCGAAGTCGACTTTTCCGGGCGCATTTTGCCGTTTGATTCGCGCGCTGCGGTGATGTTCGGCACGAACATTGCGCTCGCGCGGGAGAAGCACGGCAAGGATGCGGTAAAGGACATGGATGGAATGATTGCGGCAATTGCAATCAGTCATGATCGTTGTCGAATCGCGACACGGGATCGTCGCCCCTACGAGTTGATGGGCGTGGACGTGATCGATCCGTGGACGGAGCGGACACAAGGGTCAGATTGATGACAACAACGGCATCGTAGACCTGCGCGGAATCGCCGGGTACGGCTGAATTCTTGAGGAATCTCACGGTTGCCAATTCGTGCCGACAATGTCGCGCACGAGCAAACAAGTGATTCCTGACCTGTCGTGCGGTCCGGTGCGCATGTTTTCAGTGGTACGACGGAAAGTGATGGCAAACGTTCCCTCTTCAAAGCCCGAAAGTCCGGACATCAGGCGGCTGGATTCTAGTCCCAAATGATAGACAACGCGTCCGGCAAGCAATTTTGGCGGATTGGTGAAGTCTGAACGATCATGTGAGACCAAGCGCCAGCGGGTCAGGATTACGGCCATCCGGCGCCGCCGCTCGCGAAGGGCGGTTACTTCCCTGCTTCCCAATGCTGCATTGAAGCAGCCATCAACGAGGCACAATCTTCGGGTGGATTTCTCGTGTGAGCATCTTGCCGAAGACCGTGTAGGGATCGGTCCTGTTCCCTGAGAGCAGCTATGCCTACGTGTCGTTCGTCGACGACATCTACCGGAACGACGCTTGTCATTCGTTGTCGATCGGAGGTTACGGCGTGCCATACGAATTGATTGAACGGGTACGCTCAGGCCAATGGGACCCACTCCGGATTGGTGCGGTGCGACAAGACCGGGACACGCTTGCGGCGCTCGGTTGCTTGCAGCCATTTCAACTTGTCAGAGAAACTGTCAGCGAGGTGACCAGCGGTGCGAATCCGGGCAACTTGGTCCACACGGCTCATCGGGATCGTTACCCGGGAGAAACTTCGGCCCGGTGCTGCCGAAGGACTCATCGGCACAGGCTTGCTTGCGGGTTGCCGAAACGACGCCGCGTTTCTGCGTGACTCGCGCCACGTACCTCCCCGATGGGAACAGTGCGTGAAGCGGTGCCTGCATTGTTCGACCTGCTTGAAAACGAAACAAAACCATCAGTGCGCGCCGTCCTGGGGCACCGGCTCTTCAGCTACATTCGTCCATCTCCGGACAACAACGCGGTTGGCGCGGTTTCTCATGAACGCCATGCAGGCCTCTGGCGGTTATCCGTGGGCCGTGATCCACTTGGAGCACCGTGATGCCTATATCGCCGCTCTTGAACGTGTCACCGTTTTTCAGGACATTGAGCCATTTGCACGGTTAGTGGCAGGCCAGATGAAGTGGTCGATGGAACGACAGGTTCAACCGGGATCTCCACAATTCGTACGGTATGCATCGACCAAACCCCGATTCAGAACAAGGGCAGTTTCTTGCCGGCAGTGACGATAGCTCCAGCCCCGGGATTTGAGGTAGTTGCGGCCGTGTCCACACATCGATACGGCTCGCCCTATTGACACCGATTCCGTAGGCGGGTGGCAGACATGGCAGGTCAACCCGGCTCAAAACGGATCCTCGATGCGCACACCGGCGGAGATAAAGTCGGATGCGTTTCCCGTCACAACTGTTGCGTCCCGTGCCAAGGCCTGGGCAGCAATCATCAGGTCGGCTCCGGTATGTCCGGTCCGGGCAGACAACTCGCCCCAAATCCGTGCATCCTGCGCTGTAACCGGAAGCAATCTGTCAGCGAACAGGCTGACGGTGCGGTTCAGCCAGTCGTGCAGATCTTCGGCGAACTCCGGGTTGGGTTTCCGCTGCAAATGAATGCCGCGCGCAATCTCGCCGAGAGTGATCACGCTCAGAAACAAGTCCCTTTCCCGTTTGTTTGCCAGCCAGGCAGCGACCTTCGGTGCCCGCTCGGACCGTCGGACGGCCGAGATCACATTGGTATCGAGGATGTACTTCAAAACGCTACATCCCGCGGCCGCAGTGATGTACGGTCCTCGTCCGTACCGGGAAACGACATCACATGATCGGCAAAGCTTTGGCGATGCGCTTTTGCCCCAGCCGTCAGGCGATCATATTCCTCGATCGAAACAACAACCACGGCCGGTTTGCCTCGACGCGATACGTGCTGCGGACGACCGGCCAAGGCCGCGTCTACAACGGCACTGAACCGGTTTTTTGCGTCTTGAAGTGACAACATGTGACTCTCCATTTGTCTAGACTGATAGCTAGATATACCGACATTTGCCATCTTTCAACAATTGAGACTGCAGTGGAGCCTAGATCCTTAATCGTGGGATTTCTCTTGTTCGATCTGGTTGATTTGGGAGTTGCGGCTCGCGTGCCTTTGCGAGATTCGCGTTGGTGATCGCGGCCCCTAATGAGTTTCCGCTCTGACAGGCCCAGATTGGCCCGAATCAGCATATGAAATCGAAATCTCTCAAAGTCTTGAAAGTCCGGATGTCAGCCGGCTGAATTCAAACGTTGAACGATAATCAACCCGCCCTCCCGGCAACATTGGCGGATGGGTGAAGTCCGGACGATCGTGTGAGACCGAGCGACAGCAGGTCGGGATTTCAGAATTCGGCGCCGGCGCTCGCCGACGGCGGTTATTTCCCTGCTTCCCGGTCCTGCCTTGATGAAGTCGCCATCAGCGAAGCCCAGTCTACATGCGGACTCCCCAGTGTGAGCATCCTGGCGAAGGCCGTGCCGAATTGGTGTTTTGAATTTTTTGGCGAAACTGGGCCAAACCGGCTGCATCTCCGGTCGAATCAGGAATGACCGTCACCTCGGGATCGAATCGCGGAACGAGACTTGCGGGACTGACCTGGCGCTGAGGCAGGCTCATGTCAGAGCATGAGCGTTACGTTTTGAGGGGGGGCTCCGTCCTGGATTGTGCGATGCCGACGGGAAACCTCTCCTCTCGCTTCTGATCAGGTCTCTTCGGGCCGGTCACTGGGGGCGGTTTCCATCCAGGCCCGTGCGCGGCTTTTCACGTACCCGAGGCCATCGGTGGCCCGCACTGGCAATCAACCCGAGAGGCGATCTGACTTCTTCCGTGAGGCGTCGCGGTCAAGCGACGAAGTACGCCGACATCTGCCGCATCCATGTCGGGACCGGTTCTGTCGCGGCGTGGAGTTTTGAGGCAGGGCCCTGACGTCTTGAGAGAGAGTTCAGTAAAAGCGCGCCTCGTAACTGTTCGCGATGAGGGACACGTGAGTGTCGAGGGGCGGGCGTAGTTCGAAGGCCCTGGGTTTTCGAGCGAAGTTCCAAAGCCGTAGCAGGCGCCACTCTGCGGGCCGGTTTTCCGCGACGTTCAGTTCGTTCCGGGTGATATGGAAAGGCGTTCGCTCCCAGCCATTCGTGGTCTTGACTTCGATCAGTCGCACCTGGCCTTCGGGGGAATAGCTTGCGATGTCGTATCCAGCCCCGTCGCCGTCTCTTTCCGATACCCATCTCACGCGTTGCGCAAGATCGCGACGGCCGGCACCCGCGAGGAATGCCCGTTCATGGAAAAGTACACGCTCTTCGCCGGCACGTCCCAGTACCCGATTCCGCTCGGCTCGCGCGGCCGCGTCGAATTTTCGCGCGATCGCCTGCATCTGTTCAAGTTCGCTGGGTGGAGGGTGATTTCTGAGTGTCGGTGGCGGTTCGACGACGAGTTGGGCTGGATCCTGAGTAGCGAACTTGCGGCTTGCATCTGGTACGGATTCCTGGAATTCGGGGTGCCGGTGCAGCCAGCGAGCGACCGCATCGGCGAGTGACATCTGAATATTGGATGCGGGCAGGTAACCGGTGATCCAGGTCTCGCCAAGCCCCTTCAACACGGTGCTGATATTGCGGTGCTTGAATTCGATTGCCGGGCGGCTGCGGTTGATTCGTGCTCTCAGGCGGCGGTTGTGCTCAGCCTTGACGTAGGGCCGTCCAGCGAGGTCGGCCGCAAGCATCGCGAAATAGTCCGCGACGATGAGGTCATTCTCGTCATCTGTCCAGGGGCCTGCCGCCATGCGGAAAGCGTAACACTGACGAGATTGTTGTCAAACGGCGCCGCGCTCCCAAAGACCGTCACGTTCGGGGGAGGTGAACGTTGTCGTGGTCCGGGCATTTTGACCGGACAATCCGTGTCCGCCTCGACCGACGGATGCGGCTGACGCCAACCTACGTCGTTCCGTGCCCCGCGCTGGGATTGCGCGACAGGCCGCAATGGACGTTCCAATCCGTCGCGTCACCGGCCGTGTGGCCGGACGGGTGAATGAACTGGTGGGTCATCGGATTCGGGTGACGCAGTTCGTGCGATCAACACTGTGAGGGTGCCCGTCCCGATCGCCGCTCCCAGGATGCGAGCCTTGGAAACACACATGTGCCCAGCAACGGAACCGGCGTCCGGCTGAAACTCGGAAAATCAAAACAGAACAATAATAGGTCAAACAGCCTGCTTGCGGGCCATGCAACGATCGGCAATACTCGTTGGCCGATGTCCCGGCCGTGGAGCCCCCGTCAAGGAGGATTGGCCGGAATGCGCGGGTACGTACTGTTCCCGGAGAGTTCGAATGGGCTGGAAGAACTACGAATTGACCGGGAACGCGAGCGGCGCATCGACGCTCGCAGAGGACAGGATCGAGACGCGGGTTGAAAGGGAATGGTTCACGCCAACTGTCGCCCGTTCGGACCTCAAGCGGTTGATGAGGCGTGCCGATTCGCCGGCGATCTGGAATTTTGCTCTCTGGATCGGGCTGATGGCGCTCTTTGCCAGCCTGACCGTCGCGACATGGGAGTCGGGCTGGGGAATATTCTGGTTGATCGTCTACAGCACCGTTCACCAGAGCGCCACGGCCCGGCAACATGAACTTGGCCACGGAACGCCGTTCCGGACGCGCTGGCTGAACGACGCGCTGTTTCATTTTTCGTCATTCATCACGCTTTCGGAAGGCCACTACTACCGCTGGCGGCATTCCCGGCATCACACCCACACGATCATTGTCGGAAAGGACCCGGAAATCCAGTCGCCACGGCCGCCGCGACTGGTCCTCCTGGTCGTGAACATTTTCAATCTCTCCGTGGTCGTCGCCTCCCTGCGCGACCTGGTGGAGCGGGCATCGGGAAAACTTGGATCCGGCGAGAGATTCGTGCCGTCCCCGGAACGGGGAAAGGTCATCTGGGCAGCGCGCACCTACCTGCTGATGATTGCCATGATCGCGGCCGCGTCTCTGCTGACCTGGTCGTGGCTCCCGGCTCTGCTCACGATCGGTCCGCGCGTGATCGGCGCGCCGCTCTACGCGTTCCTGCATTTCACGCAGCATGCAGGCCTGAGCGAGGATGTCTACGATCACAGGTTGAACAGCCGGACGGTTCTCATGAACCCC
Organism: Paracoccaceae bacterium; assembly: GCA_965242975.1. Taxonomy (GTDB): domain Bacteria; phylum Pseudomonadota; class Alphaproteobacteria; order Rhodobacterales; family Rhodobacteraceae; genus JAPPHA01. The sequence continues at coordinate 5,126,619 of CBDETS010000007.1, forward strand.
GTTCTCAGGTTTCTGTACCTGAATATGAATTTCCATCTGGAGCACCACATGTTTCCGCTGGTGCCATACTACCGGCTGCCGGCGCTTCACCGTTTGATCCGGCAAGAATGCCCCCCGGCGAAGGCTGGCCTGGTCGACGCATACCGTGAAATTATTCCCGCACTTCTCAGGCAGACGCGGGACCCGTCCTACTTCATTCGACCGACGCTTCCCGGATCCGCCTGACCGGAGGACACCGGAACCGGCTCACAAGCGCGGCGGCATTTCCTGGACGGGATCTTTCAGATGATGCAGCCGGTATCGGCGTGGTGTCACGCCGTAGCGGGCACGAAACAGGCGATAGAAGTGACTGAGATTCTCGATCCCGCAGTCGCGTGCGATGTTTTCGATCGACATGTCGGTACTGCCCAGCATCAGCGCCGCATATTCCATCCGCCGCTCGTTCGCGTAGGCTGACGGCGAAATGCCGAGGTGCTTGCGGGCGGTCCGGCACACGTGTTCATGGCCCCGGCCTGCCGCCTCGACGAAACCCCGGGCTCCCTTGCGGAAAACCTCGGGACGCCTGGCGGAACGGCATGCAGCCATCAGCCAGGTTGGGACCGACGGGTCATTGTCGACCGAAAAGTCGACAACCCTGATCATAACCGACAACAGGAATTCCTCGATTCTGGCAAGGGAGTTCCTTCCGAACTTGAGTTCGCTCGCAATGTTGACCGCCCGTTCGAAACGGGGACCGGCGAGTTGAAAGGAGTCGGGTTCGGAGTGATCATGCCAAAAGAATCGTCCGCCAAATTCTTCGCGGTAACGGTCACCTATGTGGTTTGCCACGTCGCCACTGAAGATGATGTTGATGATCTCCGCCGCCGGTTCTCCCTCCGTCGCACTCAGGGAGTGACAGTCGTCGGGGCGGATGAAGACGATGCTGCCCCGCTCGAGCAGCACGGTTCGGGACCTCAACCAGTGAACAACGGCGCCCTGCGTGACAATGAAGACCTCGAAGTAGTCATGGTCGTGCAGGAAGTGCGGGGCCTTTTCGTCGATGCGTTTCTGGGCAAAGTGGTAATGCTCGCCTTCCAACACGTAGTTCCGCAAGAGGAAGCGTCGAATGTCCAACCCGTGTTACCTCCGGTTTGGCCTGTAGATATCAAGAAAAGACAAGAAAAAGTCAATGAGAAGTCTTTTGTAAAGGCGGCTCTTCTGTATGGTGGACAATTCACTGGCAGATGGCTCGATGCTCGAACAACTGGACCTTGCTTTCAAGCCGGTCGCGAACACATCGCCGCGCTGGCTGACACCCGGACAACTCGAACACTATAACCGCCAGGGCTTTGTCGGTCCTGTTCAGGTTTTCGGCGCGCCGGAAATTGCGGGCATCCGCACGTATGTCGACGGACTGATGGCCGCGCACGGTCCCGACGGCGATTACGGAATCAACTGTTATCAGGCCCGGCTGGCGGGGCTGTGGGACATCGTGACCGATCCGCGCATTCTCGATCCCGTCGAAGACATCGTGGGCCCGAACATCGTTTGCTGGGCAAGTCATGTCCTGTCGAAGAGGCCATTCGACCCGAAGAAAGTCCCTTGGCACCAGGACGCCTCGTTCTGGAAACTGTCTCCAGCGCGAACGGTCACCGTCTGGCTCGCCGTCGACGATGTCGACGAAGAGAATTCGGCCATGATGTTCATCCCGGGCACCCACAGGAACGGGAGCCTCCCGATCCGGAATTCGTCCGGCGACGCCCTGTTCCACATCGAGACGGAAGGAGCGGATGACCTGGGCGAACCATACGTCAATTGCCTCGATGCGGGACAGGTTTCGCTGCACGCCGACATGCTCGTCCACGGTTCGCTCGCGAACCGGTCAGGCCGGCGCCGGTGCGGCCTGACGATCCGTTACTGTCCGCCCGATGTCCGCATCGTGGACTCTGTCTGGGCCGGTGGAGTCGAGGCCATCATTTGCCGTGGGCGTGACCCGACCGGTCACTGGCGCAATCATCCGCGTCCCGACAATGACGACATTCGCAGGACGTCGCGCCCGCTGACGGTCGGAAACAACTGATTCAGGCAGGTGGCAGGATTCGAATGTTCAGGCGATGTCAGGGGAGTGCGGTGACCATGTGTCCCGCTTTGAGGTTCTCCGGGGCCGGATGTGGGTCCGGGTCGTTCCCCGGGCACGGAAAGTTCGGTCGGTATGCCTTGGGTGGCAAGACAAGGAATTCCGCGGTTGCGGTGCGTGGGTTCGTGCAAGGCGATGGCCTGTCGCGGAACGGTGCCCGAACCGCCAAATCGGCGTGAAGGAACGCCAGATCAGACAAGGAGGAAAACCTGATGAAATCACGAATATCTGTCCTGACGGTCGCCGCGCTGGCGATCGTGGCGGGAGGAACGGTCTGTGCTCAGGACGTCGCGCGCGAGGATACGGTCATATTCGACTCGTCGCGCCCGATGAAGGACCCGACCAATTTCAACATCTTCCGTCCTGACGAGATCCGGGATGTCGGTTTGCACCAGGCCGTACTGGAACCGCTGTTCATCCTCAACTACAACTCCGGCGAGGTCGAGCCGTGGCTCGCCCTGAGCATGGAGCCGAACGATTCCCTCGACGTCTGGACCCTGACCCTGCGTGATGGCGTGAAATGGTCGGACGGAGAGGCGTTCAATGCGGACGATGTCGCCTTTACCATCAACATGCTGCTTTCCGACGAGGACAAGAGCCTGCGCGATGCCGGGGGCATGCAGGCTGTGGTCGAGAGCATCGAAAAGGTCGATGACCTGACCGTTCGCTTCAACCTGAAGTCCGCGACGCCGACATTCCAGTCGGCGAATTTCTCGGTGGGGTACTTCGGCTCGGTGCTGATGATGCCCGAACACGTCTGGGCCGGCCAGGACCCGGACACCTTTGCCTTCAATCCGCCGATCGGGACCGGTCCGTACACGCTGACGAGTGCCGCGACGGATCGCCTGGTCTACGATCTCAACCCGGACTACTGGGGAGCCGAGGCGGGCTTTCAGGACCTGCCTGAGCCATCGCGGCTCGTGTGGGTGCATGCCGGGAGCGAGGAAGCACGTTCGCAGCTGATCGTGAACAACGAGCTGGATATCGCCCAGTCGGTTTCCTACGGCACGTTCGACGCGGCCCAGGCCCTGAACCCGGCCATCATCGGTTGGAGCGACGACCTGCCGGGCTGGAAAGACCTCTGCCCGCGCCAGATCGAGTTCAACGCGACCGTGGAACCGTGGGACAACAAGAACATGCGCGAGGCCATCAACCTGCTCATCGATCGAGAGGCCATCATCAACGTGGCCTACGAGGGTGCAACCTCGGTGTCCCGCACGATGTTTGTCGAATACGGAACGATGAACCCGTATATCGACGCGATCCTGGCTGCCGGGCTGACGCTTCCCGTCAACGCCGACGCGGACGCGGCGCGCGCACTGATCGAAGCGGAAGGTTACGCGCTCAACGGCGACGGCATGTACGAAAAGGACGGCGAGCTCCTGTCCATCGACATCGTGGCCCACACGAGCGGTACCGAATCCACGAAAACCATTGATGTGATCGTCGAGCAACTGCGGCGCGCCGGTCTCGACGCGGTGACCAGGCCGGTCGAATACGGGGCTTTCTGGCAAGTCACTCCGAGGGGTGAATTCGAACTCTCGTACAGCTGGCTTTCCTGCGGCTCCGTCAACGAGCCGACGCGGTCCATGTCGCGGTACGCGAACACGCACATCATGCCGGTCGGCGAACGCATCTTCAACAATGCTGCGCGCTGGGACAACGGGGAGTACACGGAACTGGTCACCGAGATGGGATCGTTGAGCCTCGACGACCCCCGGCTCGTCGAGCTGACGGTCGCGGCCTACAGGATCCTGCACGACGAGAAACCGTTCATTCCGCTGGTGCAGGCCATCAAGATCCTCCCGACCAACACGATGTACTGGAGCGGTTGGCCCACTGCCGACAACTTCTACAACCATCCGTCGCACTGGTGGGGCCACACGCATCAGATCATTCACAATCTGACCAAGGCGAACTAGGGTTCCGCACATACTGACGGTCAAGGCGGCATTGCCGCCTTGACCCGCCCTTTTCCTGGACTCCGATTGATGGCGCACTTACTCTTGGGGAGAATTCCGGTATCGTACCTGCTGCGCCGCCTGCTCGTATTCGGACTCACGATCTGGCTGGCGGCCACGGTCATCTGGCTCGTTCCACGCCTGACACCCGGAGATCCGGTCTCCGCGATGGTCGGGCAGATGATGGAGACATCCGCCTATGTGTCCGGAGCGGAAGAGATCATCAAGGCGTGGCGGTCGCGTTTCGGCTTGGACCAGGCGCTCTGGATCCAGTATCTTCGATACCTGTGGAACTGCCTGACGCTTGATTTCGGCTATTCGTACTCGGCGTTCCCGGCGTCCGTCGCGGACCTGATTTCCTACAAGCTTCCGTGGACGCTCGGGCTTCTCCTGCTTTCGGTAACCATGTCGTTTGTCATCGGCAACCTGCTCGGGGCGCTGATGTTCTGGTCCGGAACACCGGCCTTCGTGCGTTACCTGATCCCGGTCGGAATGATCTTCACGTCGATCCCGACGATCCTCGCCGGCCTGTTCCTGCTCTACATCTTTTCGTTCACCTTGCGGTGGTTCCCGTTGCGCGGCACCTACGACCAGAACATTCCTGCCGGCATTTCCTGGGAATTCATTGCGAGCGTCATCCATCACGGCACGCTTCCGGCCCTTTCGATCATCCTGGTCAGCTTCGGAGCCTGGGCACTTGGCATGCGCGGCATGATGATCACGATCGAAGGAGAAGACTTCACCAATCTGGCCCGGGCCAAGGGCCTGCGTCCGATGTACCTGCTGTACCGCTACATGATCCGGAATGCGATTCTGCCCCAGGTCACGGCGTTTGCCTTCCAGATCGGAACCCTGCTGTCCGGACAGATCCTGGTCGAGATCGTGTTCGGTTACCAGGGAATGGGGTTGCTCATCTACGACGCGATCCTCAGCCGCGACTACGCGCTCCTGCAGGGAGCGAGCTATATCATCATCCTGATGACCGCCCTTTCGGTCCTGATCGTGGACCTGGCCTATCCACTGATCGATCCCCGCATCAGCCATCGCTCCGGGGCATGATCGTGGAGCGTTCGGTGCGGAATGAAGGCAGGATGGGGCGTTTCAACAAGTGGGACACGCCCTGGATAAACGCCAAGCTGCTGGCCGGTGCCGGCCTGATTCTCGTCATCCTGTTGATGGGGCTCGTCGGGCAGGTCTTCTGGAATACCGATCTCGCCTATACGGGATCGGCTCCCCTCAATCTTCCACCTTATGGATTCGAGGGCTTGCGTGGCCGGACGGGTGTTGCCGCGCATCCCCTGGGTACCGAGAACAGTGGCCGGGACATGCTTGCGCTGATCCTGGTCGGTGCGCCGAACACGTTCCTGATCGGGATCGTCGCAGCGACGATCGGAATGGCGGTCGGCATCGTTCTCGGTTTCAGTTCCGGATTCATCGGCGGCCTGCTCGACGACGTGGTTCGACTGCTGGCCGACATGACGATCACGATCCCCGCGCTGATGATACTCGTGGTCATCAACGCGCTGCTCCGCCAGATCGACATCATGACAATGGCCTTTCTCATCGCCCTGTTCATCTGGCCTTCTCCGACGCGCCTGATCCGCGCCCAGGTGCTCTCGATGCGCGAGGCCGGCTATGTTCGCATGGCGCGGCTGTCGGGCGCCTCGAACATTGCGATCATGTTCCGGGAAATGCTCCCGAACCTGATCCCTTATCTCTTCGCGAGCTTCATCGCGGGCACGACCGGGGCGATTCTCGCCGCCGTCGGCCTGGAAACGCTCGGCCTGGGACCGCAACGGGTTCCGACGCTGGGCGGGACCATTTACGACGCAATCAACTCGGCTGCCCTCCTCCGCAACATGTGGTGGTGGTGGCTCGCGCCGACGATCCTCCTGGCACTCATGTTCATCGGCCTGTTGTTGATCAACATCGGGCTCGACGAAGTGTCGAACCCCCGTCTTCGACGGGCGTCCCGCTAACATGCCCCCGCGAGGTACGGCGATGGCGCGCAACCGTGATTTCGAGGAGCAGGACGCGGCGGTCCGGCGGGACGGCCGTTCTCCCGTGCTTTCGGTCCGGAATCTCCGCGTTTTCTACGAGACTCCGCGCGGAGACATCCGGGCGGTCGACGGGATCGACCTGGACCTTCGGCCTGGAGAGACCCTGGGACTCGTCGGGGAATCCGGTTGTGGGAAGTCGACAGCGGTCATGGGAATCCTCGGTCTCGTCGCGCCGCCCGGCCGGATCGTGTCCGGGGAAGTCCGGCTCGACGGTGAAGACCTTCTGGCGCTGCCGGAGCCCGAGTTGCGGCGGCGGAGATGGACAAAAATGTCCCTGATCCCCCAGGGAGCGATGAATTCGCTCAACCCGACCATGCGTGTCGGTTCCCAGATCGCCGATGTGATCGTGACCCACGAGGGCAGGACCGGGCGTTGGAAACTCGGCGACCGCATCGGGGAACTTCTCCGGATGGTGGGATTGTCAGCCGAAGTCCGCGACATGTACCCCCATCAACTGTCGGGCGGAATGAAGCAGCGTGTCTGCATCGCCATGGCCGTGGCACTCAACGCGCGCGTGGTCATCGCCGACGAGGCGACGTCGGCTCTCGATGTCGTGGTGCAGCGTGTCGTTGCCCAGACGATGGCGCGGGTGCGGGACAGGCTGGGTGTCAGCATGATCATGATCGGGCATGACATGGGGTTGATGGCCCAGATGGCCGACCGGATCGCTGTCATGTATTCCGGCCATGTCGTGGAAGTCGCACAGGTCGACCAACTGTTCCGGCGGCCGGGACATCCCTATTCGAAAATACTGATCGATTCGGTCCCGACACTGTCCGGCGGAAGCCGCTGAAGATAACTGCCGGCATCACCCACGATCCGCGCGACCCGCCCGAGGGCTGCATATTCAGACTGCGCTGTCCGCTCGCCATCGATGCCTGCAGCCAGGCGCGGCCATCGCGCCGGGAGCTTCGCACCGGCCAGGACGTCGCGTGCATACGCGCCGGGGAATCGACGGAGGTCGCCGGTGCCTGACCCGCTCCTGGAACTCCAAAACGTATCGAAGGTCTACGGCGACCCGGAAACCGGCGTGGTCGCGCTGCACGACTTCAGCCTGACGATCGACAGGAACAAGCCGGAGATCGTGACCGTGGCCGGCGAATCCGGGTCCGGAAAGTCGACGCTCGCCAACCTCGTTCTCGGGTTCGTCCGGCCGACGAGGGGCACGATCCGCTTCGATGGCCGGGACATCGGGGCGGCCTCGTCTGGAGACCTCCGCGACTACTACCGTGACGTTCAGGCGGTGTTCCAGGATCCGTTCAGCAGCTACAACCCGTTCTACCGGGTCGGGCACGTCTTCGACACGGTCATCCGGAATTTCGGGCTCGCCGAAAACCGGGCCAGGGCGCGCGACATGGTCGAGGACGGACTCAATGCCGTCGGCCTGAAAGGTGTCGATGTCCTCAGGAAGTACCCGCACCAGCTTTCCGGGGGCCAGCGCCAGCGCATCATGATGGCGCGTGCGTATCTCGTGAAACCCCGCCTGATCGTCGCCGATGAACCCGTGTCGATGGTCGACGTGTCGCTCAGGTCGTCGATACTCGACGTGATGACCAGGTTGAGGGACGAAGACGGGATCTCCTTCATCTACGTTACCCACGACCTGTCGACCGCTTACCAGGTCGGCGACCGCATCGTGATGTTCTACCAGGGAACACTGGTCGAAGAGGGCTGGGCTACGGAGGTACTTTCCAGTCCGAAACACCCGTACGTCCGGCTGCTGATCGACTCGGTTCCGCGGCCGGATCCCGGGGCGCGGTGGGACGGCGAGATCCGGTTGCCGGACGAGGGAACGCAGAAGACGATGCGCCTGGCCGGCTGCCGGTTCGTCCCTCGCTGTCCTTACGCGGTGACGAAGTGCTCGGAAGAACTCCCGCCGATGCACCCGGTCGGCACCAACGGTCACCGCGTGTCCTGCGTCCTTTTCGGGCCCGGGCACGACGAAGCAGGGCGACCATGAACCACGAACTTCGGCTTACGGCCGAAAAGATCCGCTCCCGGATCGAGACGATTCGCCATTTCAGGTTTCTGTCACGGAAGCCGATCGAGAGATTCCGGTTCGCGCGATTGCCCGATGCAGGATCGAAACCCGATCTCGACGGTGACGACGCATCGTGGCCGCGGCTGGACTGGAACAGCTACTGGGCCGGCAGCGACACGCACTTCGTCCTGCGATCGAGAATACGCGTTCCGGCGGCCGGCGGCAGGCCCGTCGGACTTCACCTGCCGATCGGTGAAGGCAAGGACGGATTCCTTCACCCGGAGGCCCTGCTCTATGTCGACGGCTGCCCGGTCGCCTCGACCAACCGCTTCCACCGGATCGTCCGGCTCGACTCCCGGTACTGCGATGGACGGACACGACGCATCGCGCTGCACGGCTGGACCGGTCTGGCCGGTTGGCCGCCGGACCCGGATGACAAGTCCGGAATCATGCTGGAGACCTGTGCAATCGTCCAGCTCGACGAGACCCTCGAGCGGTTCGTGACACTGGCGGGCGTTGCGCTCGAATCATCGGAGCTGATCGACGAAAACCGCCCCGAAAAATATCGAATTCTCAACGCGCTGGATGCGGCCTTTCTGACGCTCGATACCCGCGAACCGATTGGCATGGCGTTCCGCGAGTCCGTGCCCAGGGCGCTCGCCACGCTGGAAGCGGGTTTGGCCGAGGCGGGCTCTCCGCTCCCCGTGACTCTCCACGCGATCGGGCATGCGCACATGGATGTTGCCTATCTGTGGCCCATCCCGGAAATCCGGCAGAAGAACGCGCGGACATATGCGAATGTCCTGCGGCTGATGGAGGCCTTTCCGGCGTTCAGGTTTTCGCACACGCAGCCGCAACTCTACAAATTCACCGAGGAGGACTTTCCGGGCATATTCGAAGAGATCAGGCATCGTGTCTCCGAAGGCAGGTGGGAGATTCTCGGCGGGATGTGGGTCGAGCCGGACGCCAACATTCCGGGGGGCGAAGCACTGGTTCGGCAACTGCTGCTTGGCCGACGCTACTTTCGGGAAAGATTCGGTGACGCGGAAAGCCCGGTTCTCTGGCTTCCCGACACGTTCGGATTTCCTGCCTCCCTTCCACAGCTGATGAAGCTGGCGGGACTCAGGTACTTTGTCACCAGCAAGCTCGGATGGAACCAGTACAACCGGATGCCTTCATCCACGACGCGCTGGCGTGGCGTGGACGGCAGCGAAGTGATCGCCCACTTCCTGACGACGCCCCGCCCTGTCCGGCACCTTCCGTTTCCGACCAACTACAAGTCGGACCTGAGTGCTGCCGAGGTCTTCGGCACCTGGACGAACAGTTCGACCAAGGAATCGATTTTTGAGTTGCCGATCTGCTACGGTTACGGCGACGGCGGCGGTGGACCGAACGAAGAACTGGTTCGCAAGGCCCGGTCGTTTTCCCGGATGCCGGGAGTGCCTCAGGTTCGTTTTTCCAGCGCACGCGAGTTCTTTGCCGCGCTGGAGGCTGCCGGTCCCGGCTTGCCGGACTGGGATGGCGAGCTCTACATGGAGGGGCACCGTGGTGTCCTGACGACGCAGGGATGGATCAAGCGGGCCAACCGGAAGGCCGAAGTCGCGCTGCATAACGCGGAGGCCCTCCGCGTCATGGCAGGACAGTCCGGCATGCCCGGCGACCTGGCCCGGGCGTGGGAACTTCTCTGCCTCAACCAGTTTCACGACATTCTCGCGGGAACGGCGATCTCACGCGTTTTCGAGGACGCGCGCCGGGACTTCGGCGAGATTGACCGGCTGACCTCCGAAGGGATAGAGCGTAGCCTTGAGCGTCTCGGTATGCGTGGACCCGCGGGCGCACGCTGGCTGTTGGCCAACCTGGCCCCGTGTATCCAACGCGCGCTCGTCGAACTCGATGCTCCGGGCATCACGTCCGAATCGCTGGTGGACCTGGCCACCGGCTCGGCACTTCGTACGCAGCCCCTCGGCAGCGGTGTGCTGGTCGAACTGCCCGAGATGCCGCCGTATTCGTGTGCGTATCTCGGCACGGGCGAGGCAGTTCCCGAGCCCGGAACCGGACCGACCGCCCGGTCCGAGGGCGGCGGGTTCATCCTGGAGAACGAGCACCTGCGGATCGAGTTCGACAGGCATGGACATGTGCGGCGCGTGTATGACAAGCCGTTCCGGCGCGAGGTGCTCAAACCGGGTGGAGCCGGGAATGAGCTCTGGGCGTTCGAAGACCGTCCTGTCTCCTGGGATGCGTGGGACATCGACGCCTTCCTTGAGGACCGTGGGGAACGTATCGGGGACCTCGAGGCCATGGAACCGGTCGAAAACGGGCCTCTACGTGCTGCCGTCAGGCTGGTCAGGCCATTCCGGAACAGCACGATCGTTCAGAAGATCATGCTCGCGCGTGGCAGCAGGCGGGTGGATTTCGAGACCAGCGTGGACTGGCGAGAGCGTCACACGCTTTTGAAGGCGGCGTTTCCTGTCGACATTCGTGCGCCAAGCGCGACATACGAGATCCAGTGGGGCGAGTTCGAGCGTCCGACCCACCGCAACACCAGGTGGGACTTTGCGCGTTTCGAAGTTGCCGCGCACAAGTGGGTCGATCTCAGTGAAGGCAACTATGGCGTCGCCCTTTTGAACGACTGCAAGTATGGCCACGATGTCTGCGGAGACATGATGCGCATATCGCTGATCCGCTCGCCGACCATGCCGGACCCCCGATCGGACCAGGGGCATCACCGCTTCACCTACAGCCTGCTTCCCCACGCTGGCAACGCCCGCAGAATCGTTCGGGACGAAGCGCACGGCCTCAACAATCCGCCGGTTGCGTGCCGGATTTCGGATTCCTCGGGTCCCGGGACGGGGCGGCCGTTCGTGAGTTGTGATGCGCCAAACGTGGTTGTCGAGACGCTGAAACCTGCCGAAGACGGAGACGGGTTTGTTCTCCGGCTTTACGAGGCCGAAAGGATCCGGGGGCCCGCGAGACTGGATTTTGACGTCGCAATCGACCGCGTCTGCAACTGCGATCTCCTGGAAAACAACACCGGCAAGATCGACGTGACCGGGAACCGGATTTCGATCGATTTGCGGCCGTTCGAAATCAGGACATTGCGGTGCATTCCGGTCCGGGGATAGTCTGACCGAACCAACGGAAACACCACATCATCGCTTCCCTTCAACGACGAGACCGCCTTCAGACAGGCTGTCCATGGGTCTTTCACGGGTTCTCGTCTACCCAGACCCGAATTGTTTTGATAGGATCCTGCCCATGCGTCAGTTGATCTGCCTTTTGTTCCTGGTACTGGGCGCGGGGCCGCTTTCGGCGCAAGAGCCCCGGGCGAGTCACTGCATCGCGGTCGCCGACGCGGCGCCGGGGGTCAATTTCATTCACCGGGCTAGCTGGTCCGCGCCACTCGCCAGGTTTTCGGTACGCATTCACTACATTTCGCATTCCAGTTTCCTGATCCGGACCCATAGCGGATTGAACGTCGTCACGGATTACACCGGCTACATCGGTTCGAGTGCCATGATTCCCGACGTGGTGACCATGAACCACGCGCATGAATCCCATTGGACACCGTATCCGGACCCGGCAATTCCCCATGTTCTTCGAGGCTGGGGCGAAGAATTCGGGAAGGGTATCGATCATCATCTCGTTCTCGGAGACTTGCTCGTACGCAATGTCTCCACCGACATCCGCTCACCCTATGGCGGCGTGGAAGTCCAGGGAAATTCGATCTTCATTTTCGAGGTGGCCGGACTGTGCATTGGACATCTCGGGCATCTGCACCAGTACCCTTCCGAGCAGCAGTTTGCGGCGCTCGGGCGTGTCGATGTCTTGATGGCGCCCGTGGACGGAGGCTTGACATTGCCCTTGCGTGACATGGTCCGCCTGGTCGAACGGCTGAGGTCCTCGGTCGTGATTCCAATGCACTGGTTTTCAAGGAGTTCACTTGAATCCTTCCTCGGCAGAGTTTCCGATGAATTTGCCATCCGACGGGAAAACGGACCCGCGATCGAACTCGGACTTCGCGATCTTCCGTCGCGACCAACCGTTATCGTTCTTGAGCCGGCCGGGCTTGCCGATGACGCCGGGTAGCGAGTCCCTTGGTCGTCTTCGAACACATGCCGGAATTCCGGGATCCGGGGGTTCGTTCCGGGTTGAGGCAGATTTCCTGAAGTGAAGGACCGACCGGTTGCGATCATCCGTTGGCAGCCGGAAAAAATGCGCGGAATTCTTGGGCTCCAATGATTTTCTCCCATCGTATGTGCTTGTGTCCGTCCTGTTGCTGCGCTTCTGTCGCCGCCTTCCTGGAACGACAGTTCGATCACATCCGCAATTGCCACAGTTGTGGCAACGATGCCCTGAACCGCGCGTAGGGGCCCGCCGTGGTCAGCGTGCTTGCGACGCTGCCCTTGTCCACCCCGGGGTGCCCGAACATCCTCTCGCCTTCGCTGAGCGACACCGCCACGCCCGTGAGCAGGCGGCCCCGGCCGGAGTCCGCGTCGAACGTGCCGGTCAGCACCCTGCCACTGACGTCGGTCCGGTTCCCGTCCGCGGTCTCCTCGTCGTCGAAGCTGCCAATTCGCTTGATCCGCTGACGCGGGTTAAGGTCTCAACCGGTCAGATTGTGCCCGCGCGGCACGGAACAAGGGCCGAACGGACAACATCATTCTCCAGGCGCCGCATGACGCCGATTGTCATCCGATGTCCTCCCGGCAACGAGCTTGCGGACGTCGTCCCGATACGCTATCAATTTGATAGCAATTTTGGAGGCAGGCCGATGGCGGCAATCATTGTGCGGCAACTCGACGACGACGTGGTGGACCGCCTCAAGCGCCGCGCCGCGTCGAACAACCGCTCCCTGGAGGGCGAGGTGCGCCACATCCTCGAACGCGCTGCCGACGACGACATGGCTGCGAAGCGGGCCGCGTTCCTCGCGGCGTCGGACCGGCTGCGGGAGAAGACCAGGGGCCGCAGGCAGACCCCGGCGGAAGTGCTGATCCGCGAGGACCGCGACCGCGGCCACCGCGACGACTTCTGATGCGCCTTGTTGTTGACGCCGGTGTGACGGTCAAGTTGTTGGTCGACGAGCCGGACTCGGATGCCGCGCGGGAACTGGCGGCGAGCGGGCAGGAGCTGCACGCGCCGCGCCTGTTGGTTTCCGAGGTCGCCAATGCGCTGTGGCGCAAGGCGCGGCAGGGTCAGATCGCGCGCGCCGATGCCGGCGCCGCCATGGCCGTGGTGTCCGACATGCCGATTCGCTGGAACGACGACGAGACCGTCGGCGCGGACGCGGTTCGTCTGGCGCTGGCGCTCGACCACCCGGTTTACGACTGCATGTATCTCGCGCTGGCGCACCGCATCGGCGCGACGGTGGTGACGGCGGACCGTCGATTCGTCACGGCCATAGCACCGACCGAGCATGGCGAGGCCGTGATGACACTCGCCGATTACACGAGGACGCGATGAGCGCGGAATTTTTCGATCATCCCCCAGGTGGCGCATGCTGCGCCTGGGAGCGCCTGTAGGGTGCAAGGGGATGACTTCATGCAGAAATTCCATGCCCGACAATTTGACGTCGCCCGTTGAGGCCCGCGCTTCTGAAATCCGTTCAGATCATCTGTGCCCGGTCATCACGAATGCTCGTGCGAAACCACCGTAGTGCCGTGACCAATCAGGTTCCCGGTCGCCGGGTACTTCGAGGAGGTCAGGCCATCAACCGCGCCGGAGTGTCGTGGCCGAAGCCAGGCCCGGATACCCGGACGCCGCCCGGGTACTGTCGTATACTTGATCGTTTGGGAGTGATCGATTTGCAACTGTTGTAATCTGTCGCCGATTCGCGACATCCGCGGATGGCCGTTCAACGGTCGGAATCGGGATCAGGACAACTCGATACAGATTCGTTTTGGCATGTTGTTTTGCACGCGTGGTTCGCGGCACCGAACCGTCACACGGCAAACAGGCGTCGCGGGAAATGTGTCAGCCGCTCGTATCCGCCGCCTGTGACAGCGATCGTCTCCGACATCCCGAAACCGCGGGCCAGGACATATGTGTGGAATGTCATTCCGGCTTCGAAGGACCAGTTCGAGCGGGGCGTGGCCTCGAGTGACTCGCCTCCGGACGGATGCAGGAGAAGGCCCACCGAGTAGAATGTCTTGTTGGTGTACGTGCTCCGCAATCCGGCTGACAAAACGCCGTCGCGGTAGACCTTGTCCGGAACCACCGCTGCCACTCCCGGCCGAACCTCGTCGAGTGCGGCGTCCTGGATGGAGATCAAGGTTTCGGCAACACGTTGGTCCTCGTCGCTGGCTCTGCCGACGCGGACCGGCCGCATGAAACGGGCATGGTAGTGGCGCACGTTCGGAGTCGTTTCGACCTGAACCAGGTCACCGGATTTCAGAACTCTGTCAGAGTAGCCGCCGTGCAGGTGAAACGCGCGTTCACCGGATGACAGGACTCCGGGCCCGGGGAGATCGCTGCCGGCCCGGATCATCGCGGCACAGATTTCCGCGGCGATCTCGCGTTCGCTTACACCGATCCCGGCGCTGTCGATCGCAGCCTGCATTCCAGCTTCGGCGGCCTTGCCTGCCCGGCGCTGGTAGGCAATTTCAGCCCCGCTCTTGATCAGCCGCATGGTCGGGAGGAGACGGCTGTTGTCCTGCCAGGAGATTCCGGGAAGGCGCTCCCGAAGGCTTTCGTAGCGACCTGCCGAAAGTGGCCAGGCCGACAGCTCGATCCCCAGCCTGGCGGACACGCCGAATCGCCGGGCGATGGCCCGGGATGCGACCTCGATCGAATCATCCCCGTCGCTCCACATGGCGTGATCCGCAAAGACGCAGGTCGAGTCGAGATAGTACTTCTCGACATCCCGGCAGATGACCGCCGGAGTCCCTTCAGCGGGAACAAGAGCACACTGGAAGCTGCCGTAGCCGCGGGTGAAAAACCCGGTCAGCCAGGTCACGGATTCCGGCTGGAACGCGACCATGCCGTCTAGAGCGCGGTCCGCGAGCGACCGTTGCACGCGATCAAGGCGCGCCGCGTACTCCGATTTTTCGAACCATGGGCTCGCGATCCCGTTCATCGATTCGGCTCCTGCCGAGGTCACGAGCTTGTCTTCAGCAACGCCGCGAAACGGGTGAGCATGGTCTTGGCGGACATGGCCGGGTGGGCCTGCCGCTTGAGTTCGTCCACGTCGGCACCGTCGTTTTGCATCCGGTCCCGGTTTTCCTCGAACCAGACCGGGGCCTGGTCCCTGGTAATCTCCGGATGCCCCTGGATGCCCCAGACAGGCTGGTTCCGGTAGCGCCATACGTGGTTGGGGCATGCGTCGGAATAGGCAAGAATCGTCATGTCCGCGTGGTCGGAACGCACTTCGTCGTTATGCCAGACGAACATGTGAACCATCCTGCCCAGTTCGAAACAGATCGGGTCATTTGCCGCCTCATCCGTGACCGGCAAGTCCTTGTAGCCGATCTCGCACCGGTCCCGGCGAAAGACCTGGTCACGCCCGCACAGCGCCGACGCGAGTATCTGGCTTCCGAAACAGACGCCGAGCATGGGGATGTCGAGATCTTCGGCCTCGACGATCAGGTCATGCTCACGGTGGATGAAATCCAGATCCTCGTAAGCGCCATGGGGGCTGCCGGAGAGGAACACGCCGTCGTAACCCGCCGGGCTGTCTGGAAAGTCGCCGCCATAGGCCCATCTCTGCTCGACATCCAGGCCCCAGTTCTCGAACCGTTCATCGAGCCTTGCGACAGATTGCAGCCTTGGGCTGTTGCAAAGATAAAGAAGACGTGCCGTCATGCCGTGGCGCTCTCGCATCTCGCGTCTTTGACAATTGGTACACCTCGCGTATCCTGTTCGCAATCCGGCCCGCGACCGCCCTCCTCGATGAGGTCAACAGCCATGCGCATCGATCTCAATTCAGACCTGGGAGAAGGGTTCGGGCCCTGGAAGATGGGCGATGACGACACGATGCTGGACATCGTGACATCGGCAAATGTCGCCTGCGGATTCCACGCCGGCGATCCCGAAATCATGCACACCATGGCCGCGAATGCAAAGGCGAGGGGGGTGGCGGTTGGCGCACATCCGGGCTACCGGGATCTGATCGGGTTCGGCCGGCGCGCCGTGACCGGAGTGACCGGGCGGGAGATCGAGCGGCTCGTCGCCTACCAGGTCGGTGCATTCCAGGCGGTCTGCGCTCTCGCAGGCTACCGGATGAGCTATGTGAAGACTCACGGTGCATTGGGAAATGCCTGCAACGATGATGACGGGTTGGCGGATGCGGTGGCCCGGGGCATCGCGGCTGCAGATCCTGGCCTCGTCTGGCTGGTCATGCCCGGTACGCCGACGGAACGGGCTGCAGAACGGGCTGGACTGCGGCCGGCCCGCGAGATCTATGCCGACAGGACCTATGCCGACAGCTTCAACCTGGCCCCCCGCAGCCAGCCGGGCACGGTGATCCATGACGCGGCGGCAGCCAGCCGGCGTGCCCTTGAAATGGTGTCGGACGGCAGGCTCGTGTCCGAATCGGGCAAGTCGCTGAAGGTCGAGATCGACTCGATCTGTGTGCACGGCGACAATCCTGCCAGCGTCGAAATGGCTCGCGGCATACGTGCGGCGCTTGAAGCGGAGGGATGGACGCTGACGCCATTTGCCCCTCCCGATTCAGCGTCCATCGGTCACGCCACCGACCAGGTTGGTCCCGAGTAGCGATTCCGTTGTCGGTTCGGTCCGTACATGACGGATGGCTGCAATCCGTTCCCGAAGCCGTTTGGCTGCAGTGCGGGCCGCGTCGATCGCTTCCTCGGGCGTGACGGACGAAAAGTGCACGATCCCTCCGGGCGCAACTTGCGCCACGCGGCCGAGATCGGCGCTGATGACCGTGGCAATCTTGGGATAACCGCCCGTCGTCTGGCAGTCTCGCAGAAGGATGGTTGGTATTCCGTCTCCCGGCACCTGGATACTGCCGGCAAGGACTCCGTCCGATACGATGTTGGCTTCGCCCTTGTGGAGCAGCGGTGGGCCGTCCAACCGGTAAGCCATGCGGTCACTGTCCGGCCTGACGGCGAACGGGCTGCCGGAGAGGAATTCCAGTGCTTCGGCTGCGAAATGATCGTGCTGGGGCCCGTGGACAAGGCGGATCGGACCGGCGATCGCGTTTGCAGGTGCGCTCCTGGACAGTTTTCCGCGCTCCGGAGACTTGAATGGCAGCAGGTCGCCGGGTGCAAGCGCACGGCCGCCGATGCCGGAACGGCGGTGAACCGAGAGACTTCCCATCATCTCGGGCAAGTCGAAGCCGCCTCCGACGGCCAGATAGGCGAAGACCCCGCCTCGAACAGGTCCCACCTCGATGACATCGCCGGGTTCACTCCCTGCCGAGCAGCCGTCGGGAACGGGATTTCCTCCGATCCTGAGCATGCAACCCGGGCCTGACAGCGCAATTGTCGCCTCCCCGCCTTCCACCACGAACCGCCCGCCTGCCATTTGGAATTCCACGCATGCCACCTCGGGCAGGTTCCCGGTCAATGCGTTTGCCAGGGCGGCAGACTCGATGTCCATCGTGCCCGATGTGGACACGCCGAAGCGGCGCAGGCCAAACCGTCCCCGGTCCTGAACCGTGGTCCCGGACCCGCAGTCGATTACCCGAAGTCCGGTCATCCTGACGCGCACTCGGCAATGACGTCACCTGCCTCCGATCGAGCTGCCAGGCGCTCCCACCGCTCGGCACGCATGGGTTCGAACGCAATCTCGTCACCTGCCTCGAAAAGGAACACCGGGTCGCGGCCGGGATGAAAGCACAGTACGGGTGTGCGCCCGATCAGGTGCCAGCCGCTTGGCGATGGGATCGATCCGATGGCGGACTGGGCGCCGCCGATCGAGACCGACCCGCCCGGTATGCGTGTGCGCGGCGTATTCCGTCGCGGCGTTGCAAGCCGTGAATCAAGACCCCCGAGGTATGTAAACCCCGGCACGAAACCGATCATGTAGACCCGGTAGACCGAACCGGCATGAATCTCGACAACCTGTTCGGGAGTCAGGTCATGCCGTGCGGCCAGTTTGACGAGGTCCGCGCCATGGTCGCCGCCATAGACCACGGGCACCCGCCAGCGGCGCCCCGTGGCCGTTCCGGCGTGCGCCGCACGCGCAAGCCGTGCCAAGGACGAGGACAACGCCGCGTGTTCGGCGATCAACGGGTCGAGATGCACGAGCAGCGAGCGGTAGGTCGGGACGCATTCGACCACGCCCGGAAGCGCGGCTTCCCGCACTGCACGATCAAGCGCAATGACACGTTGATTGATAGCGGCATCAACCCTGTCGCCGAACTCCACGGCAATGGCGGAGTCGCCGCAGGGAACGACACGGGGGTAGGCCGGAGTCATTGCGGCGATGCCTCAAGGGCCTCAATCACCTTTCTGGCAGCTGCGATGGCGGTGCGATCCAGCGCCTCCACCGCCGAGCCGCCGACATGAGGTGTCAAGATCAATTGCGGGCAGTCGAACAACGGGCTGTCCTTCGGTGGAGGTTCCGGCGAAAAGACATCGAGCGCTGCGCCGGAGAGCCGCCCACTCTGCAGGGCCGCGACGAGCGCCGTCTCGTCGAGGAGCGAGCCGCGCGCCGTGTTGACGACAATGGCGCCCGGCCGCAACGCGTCGATCCGGGCGGCATCGAATCGACGGCTCGTGCCCGGTACGGAGTGAAGGGAGACGATATCGGAACGGGCGCACAGCATATCCATGTCCACCCGCTCGACACCGTCGCCGGCAAGGTCTGCATCCGAGGCGTGGGCGGTGACGGCAATGACGTGCATGTTGAAGGCGCGCGCCAGCGAAGCAACGCCGCGGGCAATTCGTCCGTAACCGACGAGTCCCAGTGTCTTCCCGGCGAGTTCGAACCCGGTCTGCCGGTATCGGAAGCCGAAATCATCCTTGCGCATGGCCAGGTTCGCCTGGGGAATCTGCCGTGCACAGGCGAGGATCAGGGCAATGGTGTGTTCGGCGACGGCAATGGTATTCGCACCCGGTGTGGAGGTCACCCGGATTCCCCTTGCTGCGGCAGCGGACTTGTCGATCGCGTCGGTGCCGGCGCCGTGGCTTACGATCACTTCAAGGTTTGGGGCGGCGGCGATTTCGATTGCCGACAGCCCGTGATTGCGCGTGATTACGGCGCGGGCGGTGGCCAGGTGCGGCTCGAGCGCCGCGATGTCGGTGGTGTCCGGAGTGCAGACCATCAGCCCGGCGCCGCGCAGCAGATCCAGGCCCGGATCGGCAATCGGTTGAACAACGAGGCATTCGGTCACTGCGGCGGCTCCAGGCAGATCCTCATCAGAACTCGTGCGGCAGCGGCGAAATCCTCGATATCCATGGATTCATCCGGATTGTGACTGCCGTTTTCGTTACGGATAAAGAGCATGCCAGTGGGAACGCCCATCCCGGCAAAGACCGCCGCGTCATGACCCGCGCCACTGGGCATGGTGATCGCCGGTACGCCTTCGACGGAACACGCGGCTTCCAGGGCCGCAACGATCCTGCGATCCATCAAGGCAGGGAACGTCCCCGTTCGTGGACCGAGATCAAAGCGAACCGAGTACTGCCGGGACAGCCGCTCGACCAGACCGGTGAGTTCGGTCGCGACCCGTTCAAGTTTGCGTGAAGACTGGCTCCGGACATCAAGCGAGAATTCCACGCGGCCCGCTACCTTGCTGAATGCGTGCTCGGCAGGGTCGGTGGCAAGCTTGCCAAATGTGATCGCCAGGTCATCTCCATTCAGTTCGGCATCATCCCAGACCTCATCCATTTCCATCACCAGTGCAGCTGTTGCACGCACGGCGTCCTGCCTCAGGTGACGTGGCGTTGCACCCGAATGTGCGTAGCTGCCCGCGCAACTGGCTGACCGGTACCTGAAGGATCCCCGGATTCCGGTGACAATTCCCACGGGCTTGCCTTTCGTCACCAGGCACGGCCCCTGTTCGATGTGGGGTTCGATGAACAGGCCGATTTCCGCAGGGTCGAGTTGGGCCTCCCCTGCATGAAGCCGGTCGACATGACCGCCTGCCGCCGCTATTGCCGCTCCAAGCGGCACGCCGTCCGAAGCACGGCGCACTTCGTTCAATTCCCTCGATTCGAGCTGCCCGAACGCGGCGCGGCTCCCGACATAGGAAGAGGCGAACCACGTGCTTTCCTCGGCGCGAATTGCCATCACCGAGATGTCGCGGGATGGCCGCAAACCCGCCCGTGCCAGACCGGACATCACGGAAAGCCCGCAGAGAACCCCTGCCGCACCGTCGAAGTTCCCGCCATGCGGGACCGAATCGAGATGCGAACCGATGATGACGCGCTTCCCGGGCGTCCGGCCCGCCAGTGTCAGGTAGAGATTGCATGCCGCATCGGTCTCCACCCGAAACCCCAACCGCTCGCCTTCGCGGCAAAGCAGGTCATGCGCAATCTGCTCTCCCGCGCCAAACGAGGTACGGGTGATGCCACTCCCGTCGCCGGTTCGTGCGGCAAGTTCACGGAAAAGGCTGTCTGCCAGGTCAATGTCAGGCTCGGCAAGGGCGCTTGAAGTCATCATGGCAATTGCCTCGGGCCGCGGTCAGCCTCACGCCGATTTCGGGCCGTGGTTCCGGGCAGCAGTGATCTCCGGATCCCGGGCTGCCGCGACCCGATGCGCATGCAAACGATCGGGACGGAATCCAGCGCTTCCCGGAATCGTGACGGCGCCGGGCCGGGCGTCGTGTCTGTCCGGCGAACCGGGACCCCCGGGCTACCGGTCCGAAACCGCCCACATTGCAACAGGCAGGCGCATGCGTCGCCTGCCGTCAACAGCACGGTTTCAATCATGCGTAGATGCCGCAGGCCATTCTTCGGAAACCGCCCGTGTTCTCGCCAGCCGATCGAGTTTTCAAAGGAGTCCGTGCCCGGTTCCATTCCGGTCGATACCGCAAATTGCCGTGCCTCTGAGACCGGCCGACCAGTGACGTCGTGCAAGAGTTTAAGCCGATTGACGAAAGGCGGACCCAAATATAACCTGAATTTCAAAGATGAGGAAAGCCCGGACTCCGGGTTTGCAAGATCGTATATGACCACGGAACCGGGGTCCGCTCTGCCTTTCTCTCGGCAGGAGCATTTGGACCGTCAGGCAAGGACGCGCTGCCGGCTACGGGAAGCCGGGTTCGACGCGATTCTCGTCTTTGCCCAGGAGAGCCACTACTGGCTGACCGGCTACGATACGGGCGGATTTGTCTTTTTCCAGTGTGCCGTGGTCACCGCCGACGAACAGCCGATCGTTCTGCTGACCCGCCGCCCGGACCTTGTTCAGGCGCGCGTGACCAGCACGATCGAGGACATCCGCATCTGGTGGGATGCGGAGGACGCTGACCCGGCCCGTGAGTTGCAGGAAATCCTCGAGGAGATGGGTCTTCGCGGCAAGAGGATTGCCGTGGAACTGAATACCCACGGATTGACCGGGTGGAACCTTTGGCGGGTTCAGAACGCCCTCGAGGGTTTCTGCACGCTTGATGACGACAATCACCTGATCCGGAGACTTCGCCTGGTCAAGTCGCCGGCGGAGATCGCGTATACCCGCAAGGCGGCCGAGATTCTCGACCGTTCGCTGAATGCAGTCATCGCCGTCGCTCGCCCCGGCATCCTCGATTCCGAGATCAAGGCGGAGTACCTGCGTTCGGTTCTTTGCGATGGCGCCGACATGCCGCCGAACGCCCCGCTGTTCAATTCCGGCACGCGCGCAACCTATGGCCGGGGCGTTTCCGCGCCGCGCGTGATCCAGGAACAGGACCAGTTGCTCGTCGAGTATCCGGTCGCCTACCGCCGCTACAACGTGAAGACCGAATGGACGATCCTGTTCGGAACGCCGGATCCGCGGCACGTGCACATGTATGACGCGGCGCGGGCGACGCTGGAGCGGATGACGAAAATCGCGCGCCCGGGATGCACGCTCGGAGAAATCTTCGACGCGCACGCGGAGGGGCTGGACTCAGCGGGCTATGCCCGGCATCGCTACGGGGCAACCGGTTACTCCGTCGGATGCACGTTTGCTCCGACGAGCATGGATGTTCCACCGATGATCTATCCCGGCAACCCGACCGTGTGCGAGCCTGGAATGACCTTGTTTTATCACGTCATGATCGGAGATTCAGATACCGGATTTGGCATGGGCGTGGGCCATACCCTTTTGGTTACCGAAGGTGCACCGGAGGTGCTGACCGGGTTGCCCGGCGAACTGACAATAATAGACTGAGGCGGCAAAGACGCCGCACATTGGCAACAAAGGAGGAATTGCCATGAAGAACTTGATGGCCAACCGCAGGCAGGTTGTGATCGGACTGGCGGCAGCGTCAGCTGTTCCAACTGTCGGTTTTGCGCAGTCGGGGACGCCGACGTACGGCGGGACGCTGAAGATCAGCCATTCGACCCGAATTGCCACGCTGAACGTGATGCAACTGTCCGGACCGGCGGAGTACCCCTGTGTGGACATGCTCTATTCCGGCCTGACACGGATCGAACCCGGCAGAAACTCGGCAGGTCCCGATCTCGCGACAAGCTGGGAGGCTAACGAGGATGCCACGCAGTTCACCTACAACCTGCGCCAGGGGGTCACGTTCCACGACGGAACACCGTTCACGTCGGCCGACGTCGTGGCGACTTTCGAGGCGATCCTCGACGCTGATTTCGGCTCGCCGGCCCGGTCGGTTCTCGACGTAATCGAGACTGTGGAGGCGGTCGACGATCACACGGTCCGGTTCAACCTTAACGCGCCGTACGCCGACCTGCCCATTTCGACCGCCCATGCCAATGCGCGGATCGTGTCGGCGGCGGCACTTTCCGGTGACCTTGCCGATCTTGAGACCAAGCCCAACGGGACAGGACCGTTCAAGCTGGAAAGCTATGATTCGGCCAGGATCACACGTCTGGTCCGCAACGACAGCTACTACAAGGAAGGCCAGCCATATCTTGACGCCGTCGAGATGCACCTGTTCCCCGACCTTGCGGCAGAAACCGCGAACTACCTGTCCGGAAATGTTGACGTGATGCTCAACGTCCAGCAGGCAGACTTCGCGCGCATTGCCGCGGCCGAGGGCAGCAACGCGCTGCGCGTGCCGGCGGGCCGCTACGTCAATGTCGTCATGCGCCAGGACCAGCCACCGTTCGACGACGTCCGGTTGAGAAAGGCATTGGCACTTTCGGTCGATCGCCAGCTCCTCGTGGACCTGGTGCTCGAGGGACTTGGCCGTCCGGCCTATGACAACATCCTGTCGCCGGAATTCCAGTATGCCATCGACACGCCGAGATTCCCTACGATCCGGCTGCCGCAAAGGCCCTTCTCGCCGAAGCGGGATATCCGGACGGAATCAGCCTCACGATGGTGGCCTCGAACCGCCCGGCGATCCGCGGGCAGGTTGCAATCGCGATCAAGGAGATGGCCCGACCGGCCGGCTTCGACATTGAGGTCGAGGCAATGCCGCACGACACCTACCTCGCGAACGTCTGGCGCAAGGGCAATTTCTACATGGCCTACTGGGGGATGCAGCCCACCGAGGATGCGACCTTCAACCTGCTCCTGACCTCGTCAGCGTCATACGAGGATACAGCCTGGTTCAACGAGGAGTTCGACGAACTCGTCCGCCGCGGACGGTCAACGGCGGATCCGGCAGAACGCGCCGCGATCTACGCGAAGGCGCAAGAGATCCAGCTCCGCGATACGCCCTACATCATCGCGATGTACCAGGATGTCCTGACCGCCAGCCGTGACTGGGTGATGGGCTGGACGGTTCATCCGCTGAACCGGGTCTTCTTCGTCGAAGATGTCTGGCTCGACCGGGGCTGACGTGTGAGCCCAGCCTATCTGCTGCGCCGCCTTCTGGCGGTGGCGCTCGTGCTCTGGATCGTGACGATCGCGGTATTCGCGATCACCATGATCCTGCCTGGCAATGCCGCCATCATGATCCTGGGCGAGTACGCGACGCCCGATCAGGTGGCGGCGCTGGAAGAAAGGCTGGGCCTCAACCGTCCCGCGGCCATCCAGTACTTCGAATGGCTGTTCAACCTGCTGCAGGGGGATTTCGGAATGTCCCTGCGGCTGTCCCTTCCCGTGTCAGAAGTCGTCGGATCGGCGTTCAGGAATTCTGCAATGCTGGCGGCAACCGCCCTGGTCACGGTTACGGTGGTTGCCGTGCCGATCGGGATGCTGGCTGCCGTCAAGCGTGGCACCAAGGCCGATCTCGGCATCAGCCTGGTTGCCTATGTGGGTACGGCAATGCCGGAGTTCGTAACCGCGACGCTGCTTCTGGTGATCTTTGCGGCACCGGGGAACCCGCTCCTTCCGGCAGGCGGATTCATCCCGCCGAGCGAGAGCGTTGCCGGGTTCTTCAATCACGTGATCCTGCCCGCAGGGGCGCTGGGACTGATCCTGACTGCGCATATCGCCCGGCAGGTGCGTTCCGAGATGTCGGATGTTCTCTCAAGCGACTACATTCGCGCCGCCCGGTTGAAGGGCCTGCACGAACGCCGCGTCATCCGCGGTCATGCCTTGCCGAATTCGCTTGCGCCGGCAGTCGCGGTGATTTCGCTCGACATCGGTTACCTTCTCGGCGGAATCATCGTTGTCGAGGAGATATTTGCCTGGCCCGGCCTTGGCCGACTGCTGATCCTGGCCCTCGAGAACCGCGATCTGCCCGTGATCCAGGCAATCACGCTGTTGCTGGCAATGGTGTACGCACTGTCAAACCTGCTGTCGGATATCGTGATCGCGGCCCTCGACCCGAGGGTCCGGTATGAATGAATTGATCCGCCACCCGACCGGCATGGTCGGAGCAGGGCTTTTGACGATCATCGCCCTTGCCGTGATCCTCGGACCGTTCCTTGCTCCCTATGACCCGCAGGCCTTTCACCCGGCGGTCCGGTTGACCGGCCCGTCCGTGGCGCACTGGCTTGGAACCGACCAGTTCGGCAGGGACATATTGTCGCGCCTGTTGACGGGTGCAAGTCCGACTATTCTCTTCGGCGTTGGCGCGACGGCTCTCGGGGTATTGGCCGGTTCGATAATCGGAGTCACGGCGGCCGTGGCCGGAGGTTGGATCGACAGCGTGATCATGCGTACACTTGACGGTCTTCTTGCCGTGCCGGACCTGCTGTTCACCCTGCTCATCGTCACCATACTCGGAGGCGGCATCGGAGAGGCCATGCTTGCCGTTGCCGTTGCATTCACCCCGGGCATGGCGCGCATTGCCCGGTCGTCGGTGCTCTCGATCCGAACCCGGGAATACATTCTCGCGGCCATAGCCCGCGACGAAAGCCGGGCCTACATCATCGTTCAGGAAGTCATCCCCAACGCCATCGGACCGATAATCGTCGAGGCGACGATTCGGGTTTCGTTCGCAATCATGATCGGGGCGACTCTCGGCTTTCTCGGCCTCGGTGCGCAGCCTCCGAGCACCGAGTGGGGCCTGATGGTCGCCGAGGCACGCCAGTACATGTACCGTTCGCCCTGGGTCGTCGCCGTACCGGGCATCGCAATCGCCGTTGCGGCACTCGGGTTCAACCTTTTCGGGGATGCACTGCGCGATGCCTTCGACCCGAAGCGGAGGCGTCGCTGATGGCGAAGGAGGAAGGAGCCGGAAAGCGCCACCCGGTGCTCGAGGTCCGGGACTATTCGCTCGCCTATGGAACGCCGACCGGGCCGATCGACGCCCTGAGGAACGTGACCTTGTCGATCCGGCCTGGACGAACGCTGGGTCTCGTCGGCGAGTCGGGTTCCGGAAAGACCTCACTGGCCTGGGCGATCATGCGGTACCTGCCGGCCAATGCCGTCGAGCGGTCGGGGCAGATTCTGCTTCTCGGAGAGGACCTGCGTGCAAAGTCGCTCGAGGAAATCCAGAACTTGCGCGGCCGCCGAATCAGCATGGTGTTCCAGGACCCCGGCACCTCGCTGAATCCCGTGTTGCGCCTTGGCGACCAGGTCGCCGAGGTGCTTGTGCGCCACCGGTCCCTGACCCGGAAAGAGGCCCGTGACGAGGGCGAGGCGTGGCTGGCCCGAACCGGCATCAGCCGCCCGTCCGACATGATGAACCGCTATCCTCACGAGGCTTCGGGAGGGGAAAAGCAGCGGGTCGTGATTGCCACCGCCTTCGCGTGCAATCCCGAAATGATCATCTTTGACGAACCCACGACGGCACTGGACATCATAACCGCTCGCCAGATTCTCGACCTGTTCGATGACCTGCACGACGAGACCGGAGTCACTGCCCTCTACATTTCGCACGACCTTGGGCTGGTTTCGCGCATCGCCCAGGACGTGGCGGTGATCAACCAGGGCGAAATCGTGGAACTCGGTCCGTGCGAGCACGTGTTCGTCCGCCCGCGGAACGGCTACACCCGGGACCTTGTCGCCGCAGTGCCGCATCCCGACCACCGCATCGTGACCACGGAGCCTGACGGCGGAGGCGACCTGCTCAAGCTGGATGGGGTCAACGTCAGGTATGGACGGGGGAAAAACGTTCTGGACTTTCTCCAGCCCAGGCGCGAGGTGGTGCACGGTGCCCGGGACGTCTCTTTCGGTCTGCGGGCCGGGGAGATACTCGGGATCGTCGGCGAATCCGGTTCCGGAAAATCAACGATCGCCAAGGCGCTGGTCGGATTGCAGGATTTCGAGGGCTCGGTTTCATTCGGGACGAAATCGTATTCCGGCCGTCGCAGGATCGACCGCGCCTACCGGCGGGCCGTGCAGATCGTCTTTCAGCATCCCGACGCATCCCTGAACCCGCGCCAGACCATCGGCAAGATCCTGTCGCGCCCGCTGAAACTCTATGATCTCGCGCCGCGCTCCGAATGGGCCCGGCGCGTGTGTGAACTCCTGCAGAGCGTGCTCTTGCCGGAAGACTATGCGAAGCGGTTCCCGCATGAACTTTCAGGGGGCGAAAAGCAGCGCGTTGCCATTGCCCGCGCTTTTGCGGCCGAACCGCAACTGGTGATCTGCGACGAAATCACGTCATCGCTCGATGTCTCGGTGCAGGCGTCCGTAGCCCGGTTGCTCGTCGAGTTGCAACAGCAGACCGGTACCGCCTGCCTGTTCATTACCCATGATCTCAACCTGGTGCGCCAACTCGCTCACCGAATTGCAGTCATGCAGAATGGTGACCTCGTGGATCTTTTCGATTCGTCGGAGGCTCGTGCCCCGGGCCGTCACCCCTACACGACACAGCTGCTCGATGCGGTTCCGGTTCCGGTCGAGCCAGAAGACGCAGCGGGGGCCGCATGAAGGATCCATTGGCCGTCGCCCGGAACATCGATGAAGCCGCCTGCCTTGAGACGCTGTCGGAAATGGTGCGTTTCAAGAGCTATTCGGAAACACCGGGGGAGCGAAAGCTCGCCGAACGCATGGTGGAGATCATGCGGGGGATCGGGCTGGAAGCAGAATTGCAGCCGGTCGAGGGAAACCGGGTCAACGCCATCGGTATCTGGCGCGGTACGGGCAAGGACAATGGCAAGAGCCTGATGTTCAACGGCCACCTCGATACCAACCCGGTTACCGAGGGCTGGAGCGTCGACCCGTGGGGCGGGCTCGTGGATGACGATTTCATCTACGGCATTGGCGTGTCGAACATGAAGGCGGGTGATGCCGCGTCGCTGTGCGCCGTGCGTTCCCTGATGAATGCCGGACTGAAGCCGGTGGGAGACGTGGTCCTCACCTATGTCGTGGGCGAATTGCAGGGTGGGGTCGGTACGCTTGCAGCGCTGAAACAGGGCGTGCGTGCAGACTATTTCGTCAACTCCGAACCCACGGACCTGCAGGCCCTGACGATGCACGCGGCGGCATTCGTCTTTCACATCGAACTCGAAGGCATGACCCGCCACATGTCGAAACGGGAAGAAGCGGTCGACGCGATTCGGGCAGCCTGTGACCTGGTTCCGAGGCTCACGGGCCTGACCTTTTCCGATGCCCCGAACGAGGACGTCCGCTCGATCAACAGGGTACATGTCGGAACGATCAGGGGCGCACTGTCGCGCGATTTTCACGAGTGGCGCGCACCGCAGGTTGCCGATTTCGTGCACATGTCGGGTTCGGGCCGCTACGGCCCCGGCCAGACCGAGGCGCGGGCCGTGGCCGACATCCGGGATGTCCTCGACCAGTTGGAAGCCGAGCGGCCCGGACTCCGAACGAATGTCTGGACCGAGACGCGCGCCGACAAACCGGCCATGCCTGCGTTCGAAGTGTCCAGGGATTCCAGAATCGTCAAGGCCATCAACGCGGCGCATCTCGCGATCCGAGGTGCGGAACAGCCCACCGGCACGATAACGCCGCCCGGATTCTATGGTACGGATGCCGGCCACCTGTATGTCGAAGGCGGTATGGAAGGTATCGTCTGCGGCCCGGGCGGGCGATACAATACGATGCCGGATGAACGCGTCGACCGCGACGATTATCTCGACATGATCCGCATCTACATGATGACGATCTGCGATATCTGCGGGGTGGAGCAGGCCGCGACCGACCATGGCATCGGGAAGACGTTCCCCGACAGGTCGCAACAGTGTTCCGGGCGAATCCTTCGGTGATCCGGTTCATCCCCTGCACCGTTCGCTGATGGCAGGGATCGTCAGGTCTGACCGAGCGCTGCACGCCGGGATGAACGGAGGGCAGTAAGGCTCTTCGCCGACGCCGGATGCCGCTAAGCAGGAAACGGCCGGACGTGATCAGTGTTCGATGGTCCGGACACGTTGGAAGTCGCCGGGGCCACGAATTCAGGCGGGCCGGTTTGCCTGACGCGCGAACATGCCGGGTTCGTGCCGGGACACAAAGGGTCTGAAGTCCTGCAACGGGCGCCCCGTTTTGCGCCTTTCGGCAAGCCAACGATCGATCTGCCACTGCGGCCGGGGCCGACTGCCGGGCGGTCCTATCCCCGGCTGTCCGCTTCGACTCTTTCCAAAAGCCGGTCAAGTTCCGCGATATCGACACCGGTAAGTCCGTACACGGGCTTGCGCGCGGTTGCATGGCGCAATGCGCCGCGCCGCCTGAGGATTTCCTTGCGAATTGGCAGCCCGAACCCCAATTGCTGTTCGTGGCGGTTTACCGGCAGGTACCGATCGAAGAGGTCCTCCGCCTCGCCGGCACGACCTGCCGTGAAGAGGTCGTAGACCCGCACCAGCACGTCGGGAAACGCAAAGCCGGTCATGGCCCCGTCGGCCCCTCGATGCAGCTCCTGCGGAAGGTACAGGCCGTTGTTTCCGGTCAGGATGCTCACGCGGCGCTGTTTCCCCTCGCGTTCCATTTCCCTGATTTTCGTGAGTTTCGGAAGTCCGGGACAATCCTCATGTTTCAGCATCACGAGATCGGGAAACTCGTGAACCATCCTGGACCACGTGGCAGGCGAAAGGTGGACGTTGCTTGCCTGCGGAAAGTCCTGGTAGACGACCGGAATGCCGGCACCGATTGTTTCGAAGACCTGTTCGAAGTAACGGAAAACCGTATCATCGCTTTTCAGGCCGGCCAGCGGTTGCAGCATCACTCCGGATGCACCCAGATCCATCACTGAATGCGAAAGGTCCCTCAGTGCGGTCAGTGCGGAGTGTGTCACGCCCACGATTACCGGCAGTTCCCGTGCAACATGCCGCAAGGCACGTTCGGCGAAATCGGCCGACTCGGCATCGGTCATCTTGTTGGCTTCGCCCATGACTCCCAGAATCGTGATGCCGGCGACCCCGCACCCCGCGTAGAAGTCCAGGAGTTGCCCCGTTCCATCCAGGTCCAGTGACCCGTCGGGGTAGAACGGTGTTGCCGAAATGACAAATACACCCCTGGTGTCTTCGTTCAGTCCGGGCATCTCAAGTCCCCGCCTTTCTCCGGTCATGCGTCTGAGGTGCCGACAGTCGCCGATGCACGCGGGAAGTGTCAAGAAATTTCAACCGGTGTCAGGCTCCCGCGAAATCCGTCCGGGACCGCTCCAGCTAAAGAAGTGTGCGGGGACTCACTTCCTGCCTTGCCGACACCGCATCGGGGTACAGGAATGCCCGTTGTGTCCCACGACGAACGCGCGCAAATCATGTGTTCCGGCAAGAGGCGGTTGGCCACGGCCGCCTGCACGCCCGAGACCGCCTGCCGCCGATCATGGCAGAAAACGGGCCTCGTGGCCGGGTTGGCGACGGATGCGGCCAGGTTTGACACGCGGCTGTGACCGGAAACTGGCCGGCAAGACCAGCCCGCCGCTGCACATGCGCGCGTCTGACGAAACCTTTCGGCGCCGGGCTCCGGCGTGGGCGAGACCCCGTGGACATCGAACGCCAGACCGGTGACCTGCCGTGCGCGGTCAAGGGGGCAGTTCCTTGTCGCCGCAGCCGGCGGTGGGCCGGGTTGCCGAATGCGAAGGGGACGGTTGCGGCACCCGGGAGGAATGAGCGGGGCTATTCGATCCTCGCAACCGAATTCCGTTCGATAACCTGTCCAGCCAATTCGGTCGGAACGACGGGTTTTCCGGATTCCAGCAGCGCGGTCAATTGACCGGCGACGTTGATTCCCATGTCACGGGCAGGAAGATCAATCGTCGTCAGGGATGGAACTGCCGCGCCGGACCAGTCGAGATTGTCGAATCCCATCACGGAAAATTCTTCCGGGATTCTGATGCCGTTTTCCATCAGGCCGAAGTACGCGCCCAAGGCCAGCACATCCGAGAAACACAAGGCAGCGGTGCACGCACCGAAGGTACCGAGAGTCTCGTGCACGGCGGCTTTTCCGCCCGCCACGTCGAGGCTGGTTTCGAAAAACCGCAAGGTCATCTCGCCGGTTCCGGCCGCGCTGGCGGCCGCGTCCGCACCCGCGCGGCGGGCACGCGTTCGGTCACTTTCGTCCAACGGGCCATGGATGATCGCGATGTCTTTGTGGCCCTTGTCCGACAGGAACGCCACGGCGTCCGACGCGAGCACGAAATTGTCATACCCGATCGTGGGAACATTGCTGTGCGGGTCCCAAATTGACGTATAGACACATGGAACGCTTCGACGCTCAAACAGACCGGTCAGTTCCGGACTGTGCACCCCGCCGCTCAGGATGAAGGCCTCCGCACCCATCCCGAGAAGCTTGCGGGCCGCGGTCAGCTCCATGTCTTCCCGCGCATTCGAAATCGCCAGGACCAGGGAATAGCCGCGCTCGGAAAGGGTCTGCTCGATCGCGGCGATGTACTTGGCAAATACCGAGTGTTCGATCGTCGGGATGATCGCCGCGATCGTTCGGGATTTGCTGGTCGACAGTGCGCGTGCTGCCGGGTTCGGCAGATAGTCGAGTTTCCGGCATGCGTTCAGCACGCGTTCCTGCGTTGCCGGGGAAACGTTCTTTGCGCCGTTCATCACTCGCGAGATCGTGGCGATGGACAGCCCGGCCTCCTTCGCAACATCGCGAATCCTGCCAACCTTCCTGTTCAAAATGCGCTCCCCGTTTCCATCGATCGCATTTTGACCTTGACTATTGCAAACGGCAAGTGAATCTATGTAACCGGTTACATCGGGTCGTTTCGTGATCGGATGTGGTTGATAATGGCAAGTGTGGAACGCATCGCGTGCTGGGCGCAGAAATTTCGAAACCCGCGGATCGCCACAGGTACCGGGGCCTCAGGGAACCCGGCCGGAACAGGATCGAGGTCCTCTGGGGGGAGGCCGGACGGATACACGCCCCGGCGCATTCCGTTGTTTCCGTAACCAATATCGACGGCGCGGCGTCATGCTGGGTGTCGGCACTGGCCGAGGATGAGCGGAGTTTCTCGACATCGGCCATTGACTTGCCGGACGGTAACGGAAGCCGTCCCGACCCCGGCATGTTCGACAGCCGGATGATGACCGCCCTCGTCTCGAACCGCGGCGGCGGCATGGACACGGGGAACGCGTACCGCCTGTTCGATGCAACGACGAGCCCCGGCGAGGTTTTCGTCACCCGAATGCGGAGGACGGCGGAGCTTTTTGTTTTCGTGGAGACGTCCGATGCGTTCGTGGCCTCGGGTGGGGGCGGCCGGTTTTCGGTGGAAGTCCGACCGTCGGCCAATGCCTGTCCGGATCAGTTCCTGCCGGAACCGCTCGGCACGATCGTCGACGAGATCCGGGTCGAGAGGTGCACGGCCAGGGCCTACGAACTCAGGAAAGGGCAATTCGTTCAGGTCATTGATGTCGAGGGACAGCAATGCTCGGACTTCATGGCCATGCGTTCCGACAGTCTTGATGCCGGAATCGAGCGCCACATCGACTCGACGGTGTCCCGGACAATGACGCGAAGCGCATACCCGACGCCCGGGCTTCACGACAAGTTCTTCGACCAGGACATCCGGCCGCTTCTTGCCGTACGGCAGGATACGGTCGGACGGCACGACACCTTCGCGCTGGCCTGTACGGCCCGGGGATATGAGGAACGCGGCTTCCCGGGGCATGTGAACTGTTCGGACAACATCAGCGCGGTCTTCGCGCCGTACGGCATCAGACCCCGGAAAGCATGGCCGGCAATCAACTTTTTCTTCAATTCGTGGATAGACTGGGAAGACCACGGGATTTCGACCGACGAAGCGTGGTCGCGCCCGGGCGATTACGTGCTCCTTCATGCCCTGACGGATCTTGTCTGTGTGTCGACGGCCTGTCCCGACGATGTCGATCCGATCAATGGCTGGAATCCGACGGATGTACATGTACGCATTTACGAGGAGGACTCATCGATTGCACATTCGGTCGCATGGCGTTCCCAGCCGGAAGACCCGGGAAAGATGACCCGGCATACGGCGTTCCATTCCCGGACCTCCGGGCTCACGAGCAGTTTTCACGCGGCCCGCGACCTGTGGATGCCGGCACAGTACGATGCGACGGGCGCGATCGAGGAATACTGGGCGTGCCGGAACGCCGCGACGCTCCAGGACATGTCGGGTTTGCGCAAGTTCGACATCGTCGGCCCGGATGCCGAAGAGCTCCTCCAGACGTGCCTGACCCGCGACGTCTCGAAACTGTCCATGCACCGTGGGCTGTACGGACTGATCTGCGATGAACGTGGAAGCGTCCTCGATGACGGGACGCTGTTTCGCCTGGAGCAAACCGCGTTTCGCTGGTGCTGCGGGTCGGACGATTCCGCCCTGCATCTCCGGGAACAGGCAGACCGGTCGGGTCTCAACGCCCGGGTATTGTCACTAGGCCACAAGCTGCCGAACCTCGCGATCCAGGGACCAAGGTCGCGCGACATTCTGCGTGAGGTTGTCTTTACGCAACCGACGCGCCCATCCCTCGACAACCTGAAGTGGTTCGGCTTCACCATCGCACGGCTTCACGATCGTGACGGTCCGGTTTTCATGCTGTCGCGAACCGGATTCACGGGCGAGTTGGGTTACGAGGTCTTTTGCGACGAGAACGATGCCCTTGGCATCTGGGACGGCCTGATGTCGGCCGGAGACCGGCACGGCCTTGTGCCAATGGGCGGCGAGGCGCTGTCAATGCTCCGGCTGGAGGCGGGACTCATGATCGCGGGGGCGGAATTCGGCCCGGACAGCGACGCGATGGAATCGGGACTCGGTTTTGCCGTCGATTTCGGGAAAGGAGATTTCATCGGCAGGGCGGCGCTGGAACGCAATGCCGCCGCACCCCGGCGCAAACTGGTCGGGTTGGCCTTTTCCGGCAACGAGGTCCCGGTCCCCGGTGACGGTGTCTTCGTCGGACGGGAACGGGTCGGTGTCGTGACGAGCGCATGCCACTCGCCCCGGATGGGCCGGGCGATCGCCATGGCCCGCCTGGCAATCGAAAATGCCGCCAGGGGCGGCCACCTCGAAGTGGGCAAACTTGGCGGGCACATGAAACGCCTTGCCTGTACGGTGACCGACCTGCCGTTCGTCGATCCCGAACGAAAGAAACCAAGGTCGTGACGACGGAAACCAAACCCGGTGTCGTTGAAACCCGGCATGTCTGGAAGATCTTCGGAGATCGGGCCGAAGAAGCCATGGAGGCGGTTCGCCGGGAGAACATCTCGAAGGCCGAGGTGCTCGACCGGTACCGGGCCGTTGTCGGCGTCCGGGACGTTTCGATCAGCGTCGGGGAGAGCGAAATATTCTGTATCATGGGCTTGTCCGGTTCGGGCAAGTCCACGTTGGTGCGCCACATCAACCGGCTGATCGAGCCGACGGCCGGAGAGATCCTGATCAATGGAGTCGATGTCGGCGAACTGAACGCCGAGGATCTGCGCGCGATGCGGGCGGACAAGATCGGAATGGTGTTTCAGAACATGGCGCTCCTGCCTCACCGTACCGTACGCGACAACATCGCCTTTGCGCTCGAATTGCGAAACGTGGACGCCTTTACACGCGCGGGCGTGGCGGACAACGTCATCGACATGGTCAGCCTGCAGGGCTACGGCGATCGCTTTCCGGAAGAGTTGTCGGGGGGAATGCAGCAACGTGTCGGCCTGGCGCGGGCGCTGGCGGCTGATCCGGACATCCTGTTGATGGATGAGCCGTTCTCGGCACTTGATCCGTTAATCCGCAGGGGGTTGCAGGACGAGTTCCTCGACCTGTCGAAGACCATGAACAAGACGACATTGTTCATCACCCATGACCTGGATGAAGCCATACGCATGGGAACCCGCATCGCGATCATGAAGGACGGTGAGATCGTTCAGACCGGTACCCCGGAGGAGATCGTGACCCGGCCCGCCGACGATTACGTGGCCGATTTCGTGGCCGGGATCTCCAAGCTCAAGCTCGTGTTCGCCCACACGGTCATGGAGTCCATCGAAAAGCTCGAAGCCGGTGGCGCCCAGCTTTCTGACCTTGACAGCTGCCCGCAGGCGCGCCCGGACGATGACCTCGATACGCTCATCGGCCTTGCGGTCAACCAGGACAGACCGATCGTCATCATGAGCGAAAACAAACCTGTTGGCGTCGTCACCAAGGACGCCCTGCTGCGTGGCATTCAGGGGGAGGCATAAGGGATGGCCGAGGAAACGACCGATGTCAGGAAACCATTCGTCGAATTCGCCGGGTCCAGCGGAAACTACTACGCAGACGTCTTTCTGAATATCCAGAAGGCGACGCTCGGGCCGTTTCACCTGAACCTGGCGGCGCTGCTCGGCGGGTTTGTCTGGGCCGCCCTGCGCGGGAACTGGATTCTCTTCGTACTCGCCTTTGCCTTCGACCTTGTTGCCGCCGTCAATGTTGCGCTGGTCTACAAGTATTCGAAGGCAGCGGTCGACTTTTCGGACAAGGCCTTCCTGGTCGAGCGGTACCAGGGTTGGTCGGAAACCCATACCGTTGCTGCCGTTGTGGTGTTCGTTGCCGGCAGGTTCCTGTTCTCCTGGCTGGCCGATCGCCTCTATGCACGGCAATTCGAGAGGTGGCGCGTGGACCGGTCCGTGAACAGCGGGCTCAGGCCGTCGCGACTGTTGCTGGCCGGACTGGTCGTCGTGCTCATCGTTCCGCTCCTGATCTACCGAACGACACAATTCGCCCCCGAGGCCCGCAGCTGCATCAAGCAGGACCGCGCGATTGCCGCGGGAGAGGTTGTCGCATTCAAGGGCCGGTTCGACTGCCTGGTCATCGGCGAGTTTCCGACGCTTTTCTGGATTGACCGTCCGGACGTGATTTCTTTTCCGCGCGACCAGGACGGAAACAGGGTCCTGAAGAGGACGCCTCCCCGGGAAGGCGCTCCGCCGGTCAATCTCAACATCTATGTCTCCCAGGTCATCGATGATGTCATCGGTTACGTGACGGTATTCCACGCTTTCCTGTTCGACGGGATCACCAGGATTCTCCGTGGCATGCTCAGCGCAATCACGTCCGTGTTCGTCGGTACGCCCTGGCCGGTCACGATGGGCGTCCTGCTGTTCATCGCCCATCGCATGGCAGGGCGTCGAACGGCACTCTTCGTCGGGGCATCCTTGCTGTACCTTGCAATGTTCGGATTCTGGCACGCAGCCATGGACACGATGTCGCTCGTGGTGGCCGCATCGATAATTTGCGTCGTCGTCGGCTTGCCGCTGGGCATCTGGGTCGGCAAGTCGCGACGCGCCCGGTGGTTCGTCACCCCAATTCTGGACGTGATGCAGACCATCCCGTCGTTCGTCTACCTGCTTCCCGCGATCGCCTTTTTTTCGATCGGCAAGCCACCTGGAATTCTCGCGACCGTCATATTCGCGATGCCCCCGATGGTTCGCCTGACGGCACTGGGCATCCGGCAGGTGTCCGAGAGCACCAAGGAAGCGGCGCTGGCGTTCGGGGCAAATCCGCGCCAGCTGTTGCTGAAGGTCGAGTTGCCCCTGGCGCTGCCCTCGATCATGGCAGGAATCAACCAGGTGGTGATGATGAGCCTGTCCATGGTCGTGATCGCGGCCCTGATCGGTGCCGGCGGGATGGGCTACATCGTGACCGAAGCACTCGAGAACACTGAAACCGGCCGTGGCCTCCTGGCCGGGATAGGAATTGCCCTGTTGGCGATGATGATCGACAGGGTAGTGCAGAAGGCGAACGAAGCTCGCCGACAACCAACCCAACAAGCATGACGTCATTGCTTGAAAAGAAAGGAAGAAAGATGAAATTTGCCAAATCCCTACTTGTCGGCACGGCCCTGTCGCTCGGGTCCGTGTCAGCGGCGCTGGCAGCCGACAACGCAAAGGTCACGATTTCGGATCTGACGTGGACCGGAGCGCGCGCAATCGGCTACGTGATCCAGGCGGTAATCGAGGGCCCGCTGGGTTCCGAGGCGGAAATCGTCGCGGGCCTGTCCGATGGTTCCGTCGTTGCCGCAGGCATGGACAAGGGTGACGGGTCCGCGGACGTCTACACCGATCTCTGGATGCCGAACAGGCAGGGAATCTGGGACAAGTACGTTGTCGAAGCCAAGTCCGTCGGACACAATATTCCCTACCCGGGCACCCAGAAGATGTACGTGCCGTCGTACATGGCGGACAGGGTGAGCACGGTCGAAGACCTGATGAATCCTGAAATCGCCGCGATGTTCGACAAGGACGGCAACGGCAAGGGCGAGTACTGGGCGGGCGACGCCGGGTGGAAATCCACCAGGATGTGGCAGGTCAAGTTCAAGAGCTATGGCTTGTCCGAGTTGTGGGAAGCAGAGATTCTTCCCGACGCGACGTTCAAGGGCCAGTTGAAGACCGCGATTTCACGCGAACAGCCGATCCTGTTCTACTACTGGACACCCGAATGGGTTCACGCGGCCTACGACATCTCGCCGATCGAGGAACCTGCCCGCACCGAGGGGTGCGAGGATGTCGATCTCGACAGCGAAGACTGGCTGGAAGCCTCGACATTCGACTGCGCCAGCCTGGACGCCGAAATCTACGTGGCCTACTCGCTGTCCCTGGAACAACGCAACCCTCCGGTGGCGAAATTCCTGAGCCAGATCAAGCTTGATCCGGCGGTCGTCAATGAGTGGATCCTGATGATCGGCCGGGACAAGATGGACCCAAGAGACGTTGCCGAAGAGTGGGTCGCGAACAACATGGACGTCGTCAATCAGTGGATTGAGTGAAGTCTCGTGATCTGAACGCATCCCGCCGGGGGTGTGCGGCACCCCCGGCGGGACCAGGCATCCCCGATCGCGTTCCGCATTCAGCGTACCGAACAATCGGAACGATCCGCCGGAAGTCATTTCCGAAAAATTCGTGAAACGCCGGGGATGCGCGTGGTGCGCCAAGGTTGGCCGGCAATCGGCCGGCAACCGGGTTGGGCCGGAAAACGGCGAACGGATCTCTTCGCCGGAAGCCCTTGAGCTTCGTACCGGCGTGTGGGTCCTGGTTGCCACGGCCAGGGACGGCGATACGGTTCCGGTCCCCCGTTCGATGCCGTCACGTTCAACCCTGGGGATCTGCGGCCCAGGGGCCCGGCCTGTTCACGCCCCGGCATCTCTTGGGATCGGGATGTGTCTCGACCTTCACGTTCATGACCGGTCTCCGTTTCCGCGGAACCCGAGACGACCGTGTCGAAAGATCGTGATCACTGCTCCTCTTGAGGGTTTCCGAAATCGACCATATAGTTTCAGATACTGAGCGGACGTTCGCAGTAGGTATGGAATGCCTCAAGAGAAAGCCGAAAATTGTTCCTGTAAGCCATGCGACACCAGAGGCCTCGACCGTCTGCTTCACAAGCTCACAGACGCTTGGTTCAACGACAACTTTAAGGATTGGGGGCAGTCCCGTCGCTTCGCATGTGC
This sequence comes from Paracoccaceae bacterium, assembly GCA_965242975.1. Lineage (GTDB taxonomy): Bacteria > Pseudomonadota > Alphaproteobacteria > Rhodobacterales > Rhodobacteraceae > JAPPHA01. The sequence continues at coordinate 5,164,916 of CBDETS010000007.1, forward strand.
CTTGGCCGGTTCTGCAACATTCTTTTTTGGCTTCGTTCCGGTAGCTTTGGGCGGCGTAGTTGAAGAACAACTTCTTCTTACCTTGGCGCTTGATGTCGATCTGTTGTTTGCCTCGAGCATCGCTCTAACTTTCCTCGCAGTGTTCGCGCTTTGGATTGCATTCCTCGTAAGTTGGCGAAACACTCAGTCAGGGCCTACCCGACTGTTTCTTTCTGGTGTGCTACTGCCAGCTTTTGTCGTGTATGCCCTAAGCAAAATCGTGAACTGATATTGCCATGAACCGAACTTCATCCTTAACGCTCGCACTATTCGTGCTAACAACCGGTGCATTAGCGCAAGAGTGCCCTGTTGAGAGCTTGCCTCTGGCATGTATCACAAGTAGTGTTAGCGAAGCGTACTCGGAGCCGCAGGCCGTCGAAGCGCGTGGTGCGCAAGTAACTTTTATCGACAGGCTAGGTGCAGCAAGCAAACTGGTGTTCAATCCCTCGGGTGTGTTGGAAAACTGGCCTGAATATATCTATCTCGTACAGGCCGGGGAATTTGGTCGGCTTTGCAACAACACAGTATTAGGTAACGTGGATCTTGGAACGGTTGCTGCCGTTGTATCTTCTGAAGGCAGCGGGAATAATCTTGCGGAAAGTATTGATGAAACCTTTCGGGCCACAGGAATCGCTCTTCCTCCTGCTCCTTTAGGCACTGCAGTGGCCCAAGGCATATTTGCTTCATGGCTTGCCGATCCAGAGGCGTGGAGCCTTCGCGTCGACGACCTATGCCATTGGGTCGAGCCCACGCTGGTGGTTTCAGATAATCAGAATTTTTATCTTGTGACTTCTCGATTAATTCCTGATCGCGACTTGGACTTCGCTGGTCGCGCTCACGTAGTCGCATCTCAAGCTTTACCCTAAGGTGGTGTCATTTCGAGAGGGTACGTTTACACCCTGAATTACGCGATTTCTGCGGAGATTCGTTCGGTGTAGCCGGTCATAGGTTCGCCTCGATCGTTTTGGAAAACAAACCGTGGGGCGTTTTATCCTGTTCGGGGGCGGATTCCAGCCTGGCGACGGGGGTGCAGTGTGAGTTTTCAACTCTGCCGATTGGGGAAAACCAAGGAGAGGGAATTTCCGACCGGTGTTTCGCCCCGCCAGCGGACGCACCAGATCCAGCCAGAAAACCACCCTGGGATTGAACCCAAACCGGACCAGACAGAACAGGGTCGCCTGAAGGAGCAGCACATACTCATCATCCATTGGCGGGGTCGTTGCCAAAGCGCACCAGGCGCCAGGTGATCACATGTCGATTGCCGAACGGCTGGCGGTTTTCGAGACTGTACTGAGATCGGCCATCACAATCACCGATCGGGAATGTTCCGAAATAGGTCCAAGATGGCGGCCTTATAGGCCAATGAGCGGCCGCTTTCCGCTCACAGCCGGCAAGGGAAGAGGCGGCCGGGAAGAGACTCGAGTCCAGATAAGATCAAAGATCACGGGTGCACGACAATTTTGTGATTTTGGATTGGAATCAGCCGGTCCGCCGCTCCCAGTAGTCGTCGAAGCGGTTGCTGTGAACCGCGCACCGGAGCGCGATGATGGCATTGGCGCCACTGACGCTCCAGTGCATCCCGCCCCGTTTCAACCGTCCGCCGATCAGTGATTTGCAACCGCCCTCGACAACACCGGTCGACACGCACAGCCCCAGTTCCCGGAACCGGGGATAGTCCATGCGCGCGCGATTGGTCTGGAAGTACGCGATGTTCCGCGCCGCCTCGTCACAGCGGCTCGCGTGTTTGCGCATCGCGGCGATGACGAGATCGAGGCGCCCCTGGTCGAGTTCGTCGCGTCGCGCCTTGCCCCACTGTGCCGCGAGATCACTCCCCTTTCCGTAGAGAGCCCTGGCAACATCGAACACATGCTGTTTGGCATGGAAGACATCCACGATCTGGATGGCGTCAGGCACATGCTCGTCGGCGAAGTTCCATATCCAGGGAGCGCCATCGCCGAGCACCACCCGGCGGTCGACAGCGAAAAAGTCGCGCCGCTCCATCTCACGCACGACCCGTTTGGCAAAGGGAGCCGGTTCCGTGTCCGTATCGCGGGTCGCGATCGTTTCGATGGCGGCATTGAAGGTGACGGATCCGGCATCGCGAACCGGCCGGCCCTCGGTGTCGCGGCTCTCGGCGGACCATATGGTGGCAAGCTTCACCTCGCGGGTCCTGGCCGAGCCGTCAGGCTGCTTGCCGGCACGGCCCTCGGTCTCCGACGTGCGCACCGGGACCCCGGTGCCGTCAAGGCCGAGGCAGAGCGTGGGGGCTCCCGGCGGCTCCGGCTCGATGATGTCCCGTTCATCGCGCGCGATCGCGCGTCCCAGCGCCTCGGCATGGCGTTCCACCTGCCTGGGAATGACCTCGAGGCCGGCCAGTTCCCGCAAGATCGTGCTGCTCTTCTCGAAACTGAGCTCGGCAGCGGTGACCCCGACCATGCGCGTGACCGCGGGAGACAACGACGTGCCATCCAGGGCGAGGGCGCGGTCACGCGGGCTGAAGCCGTGCGCGCAGGAAGAGCAATGATACCACGCCCGCTCCAGGGTCAGGGGGCCAAGTGCCGTGGTGAAGGTCCGGGGCCGCCGCCCGACATTGCGGGCGTCGGCGCCACAGGCGCACGGCAACTCCGCGGCCTCCCCGTCCGACAGGTCGGCGTTCAGCCTCGCGGCAACCACCGCGGCCGCGGCCGAGATCGCGGTCTTGCGAACCTCACGCTCCAGCACCTCGAAATCCAGCCCGTCGACCGGGCCGCCGGTCAGGCGCTCGATGTCCTTCGAGACTTCCGCCGCGACCGCCTGTGCGCAGAGCCCCCTTTTTCGGGGCTGTCGTCCCCGTCCGTCTCCCGCCCTTCGGCACGCACCGCATCGGCAAGCGCCTCGCTGGCCTCCAGATAGTGCGCCGAGATGTCGAGAAAGCGCTCGTGCTCGTCGACAAGGCGCCGGGTCCGCTCATACTCCTCGGGCGGAATGCGGATCGAGCGGGTGTCCCCGCGGATCGAGCGGCTGAGCACATAGCTCGGACCGTGCCCCGGGCTGTCGTCGCCGGCGCAGTGGCAGTTGGGCTTGCCGCACTTGCGGTAGTTTTCGTGCAGCGTGCCGGGACGCAGGTCGCCGAGGGTGGCGAAGCGGGCCTGTGCCTCGTCCCTGGAACGTTTCAATTCATCGATGTCCGGCATGATCGCCTCCGTGGGTCTGGAGTGTGGCCCGGAAGCCGGGGCGCGGCAACTGGTAGAACACATATACCAGACACGGAGACAAAAATCAACTCATCGCAGGACGCTCGGACAAATCGTCACAATTTTGTCGTGCACCCAAAGATCACTCGGCAGTTGCATCTGGCGGAAAAAGACACTAGGTTTTGCTTTTCCGCAACAACCGGACTGGAGTGAATCATGGCACGGGTTACCGTTGAGGACTGCGTTGACAAGATTCCCAACAGGTTCGAATTGGTCATTCTGGCGGCGCATCGGGCTCGCGAAATCTCCTCCGGCGCGGAGATCACGGTACCCGAGGACAACGACAAGAACCCCGTCATTGCGCTGAGGGAAATCGCGGAGGAAACGCTTTCCGCCGAACAGGTTCGGGAATCCGCCATCGAAACCCATCAGACTGAAATCGAGGTCGATGTTCCCGAAGAAGACCAGCTGTCCCTGCTCTTGTCCGGAACACAGGACGATGAACCCGATGATTCGGCGACGGAAGAAAGCATCCTTCGGAAGCTGATCGAGGCCCAGTCCCGCGAATAATGTCCGTCTGGTCGGGAGAACAGGGATCCATGCGTCATGGTGCAAAGGGAGTTCCAGTATTGCACCAGTGCGGAGGAATTGGCTGAGCGAATCAGGTCGTACAATCCGAATTCCGATTCGAAGCTGATCACATCCGCGTACCTGTACAGCCAGGAAATGCACGCGTCGCAGTTGCGCCGGTCGGGAGAACCGTATTTCACCCACCCGAGGGCCGTCGCGTCTATTCTTGCCGATCAGAGGCTGGACGACACGACCATCGCGACCGCCCTCCTGCACGATACGCTGGAAGACACAAGGTCGACCGAGAAGGAACTGACTGCGCGGTTTGGCGCGGCAATCGCCAGCCTCGTCGACGGCGTAACCAAGCTGACGAACATCACCACCGTGTCGGTGGAGACGAAGGAAGCGGAGAACTTCCGGAAACTCCTGCTCGCGGTTTCGAAGGATCCCAGGGTCATCGTGGTGAAACTTGCGGACCGCCTCCACAACATGAAGACGATCAAGCACCTGCCGGGCGAAAAACGAACCAGGAAGGCCAGGGAGACCATGGAAGTCTATGCTCCGCTCGCCGGGCGCATGGGCATGCAGTGGATGCGGGAAGAGCTGGAGAATCTGGCATTCAGGGAAATGGATCCCCTTGAGCACAAGGCTCTTCTTCTCAGGTTCGCCAAGATGAGGCGGGAACATCCTCACCTCATGGAAGAGATCATCAGCGACATAAGGGACGAGCTGGAGCGCGTGGGCGTCAAGGCCGAGGTCGAAGGCCGCGCCAAGAAACCCTATTCCGCCTGGAGGAAGCTGAAGGAGGAGAAAAGGGACTTCTCGGCCCTGAGCGATGTCCTGGGGTTCAGGGTGATTACCAGCAGCGCGGACGACATTTACAAGGCTCTCGGCGCGATTCATCTCAAGTGGAAGGCCGTTCCCGGCCGGTTCAAGGACTATGTCAGCCACCCGAAATCAAATGGGTACAGGTCCGTTCACACCGTGATTTCGGGCAAGTACGGCCATATCGTCGAAATCCAGATCAGGACACGGGACATGCATCTGGAGGCGGAGATCGGGGTCGCGGCCCACTGGTCCTACAGGGACGGGCAACGCGTCGAACTCAAGAACTCCGAGGATCCCGGATACTGGATCAGAAACCTGACCGAGAATTTTGGTGAAGAACCCGACGAAAGCCTGGTCGAACTCGTCAAGCTCGAGATGTACAGCGACCAGGTCTTCTGCTTCACGCCGAAAGGACGGGTAATCAGGCTTCCCAAGGGAGCGACACCGGTCGATTTTGCGTACATGGTTCACACGGATGTCGGGATGACCTGTGCCGGCGCCAAGGTGGATGGCAAACGGGTTCCCCTGTTCAATCGTCTGAAGAACGGGCAAACCGTCGAGATTCTGACGGCGGCGAACCAGAGACCGAACGCCAACTGGGAAGACATGGCGGTTACCGGCCGCGCGAAGTCCGCAATTCGCAGGGCCGTCAAGACCGAGAGGATAGAGAGCGACGTTCGCCTGGGCCGGGAGTTGGCGCGGGTAACCCTGGAACGTGTCAACAAGCGGCTGACGGACAAGGCGCTTTCGACGGCCGCGACGGCTCTCGGAGTGCGGAACGCCCAGCAGCTGCTGGCGAAAATGGGACGTATGGAGATTACCGGGGGCAAACTGATCAAGGTCCTTTATCCCGAGCTGGTCGAAGCCGCCGAAAAGAAAGTTCAGACGGCCTGCAAGATATCGGGTTTGCCGGAAGGCCAAAGCAGGCTGAGGACCTTTTGCTGCCGCCCGCTGCCCGGCGAGCGGATCGTGGGCATCTCCCAGCGGGGAAACGGGGTCAAGGTCCACGTCATCCATTGCGAGAAACTCGCCAAGTACGAAAACCAACCGGAACGGTGGATCGACCTGAGGTGGACGGAGGGCAAGAGCAACCGGAACCACAAGGCCTACCTCGATGTCACGATGGCCAACAGCGCCGGGGTCCTGGGAAGGGTCTGCACGCTTTTTGGCGAACAGAATTCGAACATCTCGGACCTGAAGTTCACCGACCGAAAGCCCGACCTGTACCGAATGGAATTCGAAGTCGAGGTTCGCGATGTGGAGCACCTGTGCAACATACAACGCGCACTCGATGCAGAATCGGACGTCGTCGTGCACAAGCGGATTCATGGTCGAACCCCGAAACCCAAAACGCCGGTTGCCAGGCGGGCGTAGCTGGCGCACAACGACGCCGTGAGATTCGGAGAATAGCAGGAACAGGTGTTCAAGCGGCGTATACGGATGTCCTTTCGCGAGCGCGTGTCGGAATCGATCTATCCGAGGTCGGGGTGGCGCCGCGCGGCCACCTATGCGCTCCGGCGGATTCTGCGTTTGCCCGACACGCCGCACCGGATCGCTCTGGGACTCGCCTGTGGGGTCCTGGTCTGTTTTTCACCATTTTTCGGGCTGCATATCGGGCTCGCCGTCGTGTTGGCATTCCTGTTGCGGGGAAACGTGTTCGCGTCCCTGATCGGAACCTTTTTTGGCAACCCGATTACGTTTCCGGTGATTGCCACGGCGAGCTACAACATGGGGCACATGCTCCTGGGGACCACCGATGACCAGACGCCGCTCAAGGCAGTCCGTCATGCGTTCAACGAAGCCGCAGCGGACGTCAAGCGCAACCTGCTCAACCTGCTCGGATCCGAGCCGACATCATGGGACGGTGTGAAGGAACTGGCCGGTTCCATATTGCTCCCCTATGGCATCGGCGGGTTGATCTCCGGTCTCGCGACATCGGTTGCGGTCTACCTGGTTTCCAAACCGCTGATCGAGGCATATCAACTGCGGCGAAGACTGAAGTTCCTGCGGCGTCAGGAGTTGCGTTCGGGGACGGCACCGGAAGAACAGGCCGCGGACAAGGTTGAAGGGAGACTGACATGACGGTGTTTCTCGGAACAACACAACGCCGGCTGCGCCTTGGGGTCAATATCGACCACGTCGCGACCGTCAGGAATGCGCGCGGGGGCGACTACCCGGATCCGGTCAGGTTGGCAAAGCTTGCAGAGACGGCGGGAGCCGACGGCATTACGGCGCACCTGAGGGAAGACCGCAGGCACATCACCGATCGGGACATCGATCTTCTCATGAAGAACCTGTCCGTGCCCCTGAACCTCGAAATGGCGGCAACCGAGGAAATGCTCGAGATTGCGCTCCGCCATCGACCCCATGCCGTGTGCATCGTTCCCGAGAAACGCGAGGAACGCACGACGGAGGGGGGGCTCGATGTCGCCGGAGATGAAAACCGCCTGGCCCGGTTCATCGCGCCTCTGGCGGACGCCGGGTGCCGGGTTTCGTTCTTTGTCGCGGCCGAAATGCGGCAGTTGGAGTCTGCTGCGCGCATTGGAGCGCACGTGGTGGAACTGCATGCCGGGGCGTATTGCGATGCGCACAACGAGGGCCGGCTTGCGGACCGTGATCGCGATCTGGAAGCGATCGCCGCCATGGCGGAGTTCGGGGCGTCGATTGGCCTCGAAATTCATGCCGGCCACGGGCTGTCGTTTGAGACGGTCAAGCCGGTTGCCGCCCTGCCGGAAATCCAGGAACTGAACATCGGTCACTTCCTGATCGGAGAGGCCATTTTCTCGGGACTCGACAGTGTCGTCCGGAGAATGAGGGCCCTGATGCAGGAGGCACGGTCCGAGGCATTTGGAGAAGGTGCCGCATGAGTTCGTTCGCGGGGATCGTTCCCTGAATTCATGAACGAAATCCGATCGTGCACACCTCCGTCTCTTGCCGCGGTGATCCGGTCCGGCCGCTGGCCGGGCGGCAGTTGACGAAACCGGCTGAAAACTCCATCTAGCGGGCGGCGTCAATTCGGGGATCGGCAATGGCGAACAGGACTTCGCGCACTTCGGGACAGGAATCCGGCTGGCTTTGGGAAACCGTCAGGACGATCGTCTATGCATTGCTCATTGCCGGCGTGATACGGACCATTTTTTTCCAGCCGTTCTGGATCCCGTCAGGTTCCATGAAACCGACCTTGCTGGTGGGCGACTTCCTGTTCGTGAACAAGATGGCCTACGGGTATTCCTGGGCGTCATGTCCCAACATCGGCCGCTTGAACCTCTGCTGGTTCGCCCAGGACCAGGACGGGAGAATCCTCGGCGACGAACCCGAACCCGGAGACATCATCGTTTTCAAGCATCCGGTCGATGGCAGGGATTTCATCAAGCGGCTGATCGGAATGCCCGGAGACAGGGTCCAGATGTCCGACGGACGCCTGATCATCAATGACGTCGAACTTCCCCTGGAGCCGAACGGGGTTTTCGAGGAATTGCTGATGCCGCAGGGTCCGGTCGGGAACAAGCCCCGCTGCAAGAACGTATCGGGCGCCGATGACTCGGTCTGCGAAAAGGACCTCTACGAGGAAACCCTTCCCAACGGGGTCCGCCACGCGGTTCTCGACATCGGCCGCAGCTATTCGGACAACACCCCCGTCTATCATGTTCCGGACAATCATTACCTCTTCATTGGTGACAACCGGGACAATTCCCAGGACGGGCGGTTCCCGCAAAACGTGGGCGGCGTTGGTTTCGTGCCGTTCGAGAACCTGATCGGCCGTGCCGACAGGGTGATCTTTTCTTCGGCAGGGTCGTGGATTCTGGCGTTCTGGTCGTGGCGGTCCGATCGGTACTTCAAGAGGCTCGAGTGAGCGAGGCTGACAGGCTGCGGCGCTTCACCGACCTCATCGGTTACTCATTCAGGAATCAGCACCTGCTCGCCGGGGCCCTGTCACATCCGTCCATTGGAAGTGACGAGGCACGAAATTTCCAGCGGCTCGAGTTTCTCGGTGACCGGATTGTCGGGCTGGTCATAGCCGAAACCGTGTATGGCAGCGACCGTTCCGCGAGTCCGGGGCAGTTGGCCGAACGATTGAACTCTCTCGTGTGCGGGGAAACATGTACACGCATCGCGCGAAGCATCGGAATCGAGTCCGTGCTCAGGTTCAACGGGTCGATCAGGCGGCCCGACGGCGAGGTCCCGCCGTCTGTCCTGGAAGATGCGCTCGAGGCACTGGTCGCTGCCGTCTATCGGGACGGCGGTTTCGATGCCGCGCGTGCGCTCGTGCTGAGGCTGTGGGAAGCCCACGCCGGAATCGGTATCGGCTCAACGGTGGCCAACACCAAGAGCCAGCTCCAGGAGTGGGCGCTTGCCCGCGGACTGTCACTGCCGAGGTACGAGGAGGTCAGCCGCAGCGGGCCCGCGCACGCGCCGGATTTCGTCGTCCGGGTAACGCTGGCCGACGGACGGAGCGCATCGGCTCGTGGCCCGACCATCCGTTCGGCCGAGCGTTCGGCCGCTGCCGCGGTTCTCGCGTCCGTGGAAAGGGATTCGGTCGGGTGAGCCGGCAACGGTGTGGAGTCTTCGCGCTGGTCGGCGAACCCAACGCCGGAAAGTCGACGCTGATGAACCTGGTCGTGGGCACAAGGATTTCGATCGTGACCCGCAAGGCGCAGACCACGAGATTCAGCATTCGCGGGATCAGGAACCGTGGCGAAATCCAATTGGTACTCATCGACACTCCCGGCCTGTTCCGGGCGCGGCGGCGCCCCGACAGGGCCATGGTCCAGGACGCCTGGACCGCAGTCTGGGACTCGGATTTCACCCTTTTTGTCGTCGATGCCCGGAAGGGCGTTACGGCGGGCGCGCGGATGATCGTCGGCGGGCTTGCCGAGCGGATCGAGTCGCTTCGGGCGCGTGATGGCGGGGATTCGGGGGGCGCTCACGTGCCTGGAGCGGCGCTTGTCATCAACAAGATCGATCTGGTCGAAAAGACCGAACTCCTGCGTCTCTCTGCCGAGCTCAACGGCATGTTCGACTTCTCCATGACCTTCATGGTTTCCGCCCGGTCCGGTTCCGGCGTTGAACGATTGCAGGACTGGCTCGAATCGACGGCACCGGTCCGTCCCTGGTTGTTTGCCGAAGACCAGTCGTCGGATCTTTCGCCCGACAGGTTTGCGGCCGAGTTGACCCGCAAGCACATTCTTCTGCACCTCCACCAGGAATTGCCTTACCAACTGAGGGTCGATCCGGTCTCCTGGGACGTGCTGGACGACGGGTCGGTTCGAATCGAACAGCGAATCTCCGTGAAACGCGCGGGCCACCGGGGAATCTTGTTGGGCGCCCGGGGCCAGACGATCAGGATGATCGGATCGTCGGCGCGGTCGGAACTCGGGAAACTGCTCGGAATCGACGCCCATCTCTTTCTTCGGGTCCAGGTTCGACCCGGCCAGGATCGCGGGCCGTCGGTCGAACCCGATCCCGGTCACGAAATGGCGAACTGATTCGGCCGGGGATGTGAAGTGGAAAGGCTGACGACCGAATTCTGGATCGGGGCGTACCTGCGGCGCCTGCAGCGCGAAGGCATCCCGGTTTTCGTGAACGCGAAAGGCGACCGGACGGCCGGCGCGGTCATGGTCAAGATGAGCACGCTGGACGGGAGGGCGCAGATCTTTCAAAGGACGGTTTCCGGGAACGGGGAACGGACGTGGTCCGTCTTCTTTGACGGTGAGGACGCGGCAGCCGATGCCTCGCTGACCCAGCAAAGACGGATCGATCCCGACCTTTGGATCATCGAGGTCGAGGACAGGGACGCGCGGCACCTCCTAGACACGCCGGGCCTCGATCGTTGAAACGCGGCGGAGTGAAGCGGACGGCGCACGAACGCCTGTCCGTCGCTGGCAATGGCATGGAGCGCACCGTTTTGACAACTCGTCGACTTGAAGTCCGGGTTCGCCGCGCGAAGAATGGTGGATGATCGGAACAGGGCAGAATAGTCTCGACGGCAAGGTGTCGGGTTGGCCGGGATGCGGATGTCATGGAGTGGCGTGATGAAGGAGTGATCACGGGCAGGCGGGCGCATGGCGAATCCGCCATGATCGTGGAAGCCCTGACCCGTTCGCATGGCCGCCATGCCGGACTGGTTCACGGCGGAGCGCGCTCGAGGCTGTCACCGGTCCTGCAAATCGGGACGCAGGTCGAACTCGAGTGGCGGGCGAGGCTCGAAGACCAGCTCGGCACCTACCGTGTCGAGTTGCAACGCTCCAGAAGTCGGATTCTAACGGACCGAGTGGGACTGGGCGCCCTCGGTTCGGTTGCGGCCCTCGTCGGGTTTGCGTTTCCGGACAGAATGGCGCTGCCCGGTCTCTACGACGATACTGTCGCGTTCCTGGATCGGCTCGATTCGGGCGGGGACTGGCATGCCGCCTACGTGCTCTGGGAGAAGCGTCTCCTCGACGAACTCGGCTACGGGCTGGATCTCGAAAAATGTGCCGTGACCGGAGTGACCTCGGACCTCGTCTATGTTTCCCCGAAGACCGGACGGGCGGTTAGCCGCGACGCCGGTGCGAAGTACGCGCACCGGTTGTTGCCGCTCCCGCCCTTGTTGCGGCACGGCGGAAACCCGTCGCCGGGTGCCGGGGCCTCCGGGTCTCCGGACGAGATCCTGCAGGGGTTGAAAACGACCGGCCACTTCATCGAATCGCGGCTCGTCCCGGCGATCGGGAGTCGGCCGCCGCCTGGCGCAAGAAACCGGTTCGTCGAACGCCTGCGCCGTGCATACGACATGCCCGGCCGGAACACCGTGGCGGCGGGGTAGGGTCCGGGAGGCGTTCCCCTTCGTCACGCCTCCAACAGCCGTCTCGCGATGATGTGCGCCTGAATCTCGGCCGCTCCTTCGAATATGCTGAGAATTCTGGCATCGCACAGTATTCGGCTCGCGGGAAACTCTTCGGCAAATCCGTTTCCTCCGTGAATCTGGACCGCGTTGTCGGCCGCCGACCAGGCGACACGGGCAGCCAGGAGTTTCGCCATTCCGGCTTCCAGGTCGCACCGGTCCCCGGAATCCTTCTTTCTGGCGGCGTGATAGGTCAGTTGCCGGGCTGCCATGATCTCCACGGCCATCATCGCGAGTTTCGCGTAAACCCGTGGAAACCGGATAATGGGTTTCCCAAACTGGATCCGCGTGGCCGCGTAGTCAAGTGCGACGTCAAGCGCCGACTGCGCGACTCCCACGGCACGTGCGGCCGTCTGAATCCGCGCAGATTCAAAGGTTTGCATCAGTTGCCTGAATCCCTGGTTCTCCGTCCCGCCAAGAAGACTGCCGACCGGAACCGGGAATCCGTCAAACGCGATTTCATACTCCTTCATGCCACGATATCCGATTACGCGAATCTCGCTTCCAGACAGTCCCTTGTCCGGAAAGGGTGAATCCGGCCCCCCGGGGGTCTTTTCCACCAGGAACATCGACAGGCCCGAGTGATCGGTCGTCGACGGGTCGGTTCGGGCGAGCAGGGTCATCATCCCGGCCCTCGACCCGTGGGTGATCCAGGTCTTGTTCCCGGTCACCAGGTAACGGTCGCCGGACCGTTCCGCCCGGGTTGACAAAGACCCCAGGTCCGATCCGGTGCCGGGCTCCGTAAACACGGCGGTCGGGATGACGGCGCCGGATGCCAGGCCGGGAAGCCAACGGGCCTTCTGAGCTTCTGTTCCGCCGCAGAGGACCAGTTCGGACGCGATTTCCGTGCGGGTCGCAAGCGAACCGACGCCGATATAGGCTCGCGAGAGTTCTTCCGAAACCACGCACATGGCGGTCTTCGACATTCCGGCCCCGCCGTAGTCCTCAGGAATTGTCAAGCCGAAGACGCCAAGTTCCGCCATTTCCCGAATGACGCTCATCGGGATCAGGCAGTCGTCAAGATGCCATTGGTGGGCACATGGTGCGATCCGGTTGCCGGCGAAGCGCCGGAACTGGTCACGAACGAGTTCAAGATCCTCGGCAAGCCCGTCGGCGCCGAACGTGGACACGCCGATGCGGTCTTCGATCATTTCGGCGAGTTGCTTTCGCGCCGCATCCGTATTGCCATTCACGATCAGCGTGCGCACCGCCCCGTCCTCAAACGGGGCAGCGGCATCGGCGTCGAGCCCGAAGTCATGAACCCTGACGAATTCCCCTTGCGACATCGGCAGTCCGCCGACGAGTTGGCCGAGGTATTCGCCAAACGCTATCTGCATGATCAGGCGCTCAAGGTCTCCGAAACGTCCGCGGTCCTCCAGGTCTCGCGACCAGTCGGCCAACCGCTGGAGGACGTCGGCGTATGTCGCGAACCAGGACAGGCCGTGCACCAGGGATTGCCGCGCCTCGAGTGCGCGGCCATCGATCCGCCCCCCCGAAAGACACTGGCGGCGAAGGTGGTGAATCAGTGCGTCCCTGACTCGGGCTGTGCTCGCGGCGGCTTCCGCGCCGAGGGCAGGAAGATCGGGAATCGGTGTCGGTGTCTGCATCATGTCCGGTTCATCAGGAGTGGACCAACATGGGGGGATCCGGCAATTGTCCCGCGATACCGGGACGGAACGGGAAGGGCAATGCAATCAACGGACGGCCTTCGGGCCGTGGCCCCAGGCGGGCGCGTCCCGGTACCCGCCCGATTCAGCCGATTGCCCGGAGTTCGGAAACGGCGGTGCGCCCGATGTTCGTTCCAAGTTGTTCGTAATTCCCGAGAAACATCGTGCGGAGCATGGCGGCCGCCTGGTCGTATGCCCTCGGGTCCGGCCACGTATCGCGCGGAACGAACAGGGTCGCGTCGACGCCTGGCGCCGAGACGGGTGTCTCCAGTGCGAAATGCTCATTCCTGCGGAACGCGCAGCGTTCAAGCCGGCCGTCGAGCGCAAGGGAAAGCAGACGCCGGGTGACCGCGAGAGGAAACCGGGAACCGGCACCATAGGCCCCGCCTGTCCAGCCCGTGTTGATCAGCCAGCAACGGCAACCGGTTCCGTTCATACGGTCAAGCAGAAGTCTTCCGTAGTCGTCGGGCCGACGCGGCATGAATGGGGCGCCGAAACAGGCAGAGAACGTCGGTTTCGGCTCGTTCACCCCGCGTTCCGTGCCGGAAACCTTGGAAGTAAACCCTGACAGGAAGTGAAAGACGGCCTGGTCGGTCGAAAGCCGCGAAATCGGGGGCAGCACCCCATAGGCGTCGCAGGTCAACATCACGATGTGCTTCGGCGGACCCGCGAGGCCTGTCGGGGAGGCGTTGGGAATGGCGTCGAGGGGATACGCGGACCGCGTGTTCGCGGTGATGGTGTCGTCGTCAAAATCCGGAAACCTGCTGGCAGGGTCGAAGACGGTGTTTTCGATCACGGTACCAAACATCCGTGTCGCCGCATGGATCTCCGGTTCCGTGGCGGGATCCAGGTTGAGCAGCTTGGCGTAGCACCCTCCTTCCAGATTGAAGATCCCGTGCTCTGTCCAACCGTGTTCGTCATCACCGACGAGCGTGCGGCCGGGGTCCGCCGAGAGTGTCGTTTTGCCTGTGCCGGACAATCCGAAAACAACCGCGGAATCGTCGGGGGATCCCGTCACGTGATTCGCGGAACAGTGCATGGGCATGACATTCTGGTCGGGCAGGAAGTAATTCAGAAATGAAAAGACCGACTTCTTGGTTTCGCCGCCGTATTCGGTTCCGGCGATCAGGATCAGCCGGTGTTCCAGGGACATCGCGATGACCACGCCGGAACGGCAACCGTGCCGGTCGGGGTCGGCCGTGAAGTCAGGGCAGTTGATGACCGTGCAGCCCGGATCAAAATCGCGAAGCTCGTCCGGATCGGGGATCCTCAACAGGTGCCTGATGAAGAGCGAATGCCACGCCCGCGTCGTGATCACCCTGACACCGGTACGAAACCGGGGATCTGCACCGCAGAACAGGTCCTGTACAAATCCGGTTCGGCGCCTGACGTGATCGAGCAGGTCTTCGTGCAGCTTTGCGAAACCGGCCGGGTCCATGGAGGAGTTCCGTTCCCAGCAGACGTCATCGGAAGATCCCGGCTCCTTGACAACGAACTTGTCCAATGGTGAGCGTCCGGTACACTTTCCGGTCGAGACATAAAGGCATCCTCCGGGTCCGAGGCTGGCTTCACCCATCCGGGTGGCCATTTCCACCAGTGACGGAACGGTGAGATTGTAGTGGAGTTCCCCGATTTCCGGGAAGGTGCGCACGGACCTCATTCAGAATCTCCTCGATTTCTGGTGGGTTGCCGTCACGGTCGGCGACCAGCCTGACACCCGATATGCAAATTGGGATTTCCCGGTGATCGCTTGCGCAAGAATTCCGCGTCTGGCGGGGTCATAACAGCCCCGGATCGGCTTGGCACGGGCAAATGCGTCAATTCCGGAGGGCGTTAACGATAAAGTTGATGAGATGGCCGGAAGTTCGTTATCCGGTGGACATCTGCCCCGCGATTACCGGAGTATCAAGGGGTTCGTCGAGGGAGGCGCCAAAATGCAATCGCGATCATCCCGTGCATCCGGGACGGCGGATCAACCCGATGATGAACACGTGACGGTCGAGGAGTCCGAATCCCGGTCGCTGTCGGCGGCCGTTCACGGCAGCTGTGTGGAACTGTGCGGCCGGGGGGCTCTTCTGATCGGGAAGCCGGGATCCGGAAAGTCCAGCCTCGCGATTGAACTGATTTCACTTGGCGCTTCCCTCGTCGGCGATGACCAGGTGGTCCTGAGTGACCATGGCGGCGTTGTCGTCGCGCGGGCGCTGCCGCGAAAATCCGGGCCGGCACCGGGCGCAATCGAAGCACGGCAAATCGGAATCCTCGAAGCACCAGTCAGTGAACAGGTTGCCCTAGCGGTCGTGATCGATCTTGATCGGACGGAGACGTCCCGGTTGCCGCCCGCCCGGACGATCTCGCTGGGGCCGACGCCCGTTCCCCTTTTGCACGGTCGCGGTGTCTGCGGCCTCGGCCCGGCGGTCGCCCTGATCCTGCGTTCCGGGCTGCCGCCCGGCGTCCGGTGATCGGAGCCCGGACGTGCCGCCAGGTCTGCTGAAAACATGTGGCCACGCCGTCCGGACGCAGGCAATCGCGGCAATTGAACTCCGCTGGGCTCAGATTCCAGGCCATCGCTGCGGCCATCGCCGAACTCGGCCTGTTCGGTGGCAAACCGGCTGGTGTGAACCACAATGGGCGCGCCCGTGAAACATCCGGTGGATCGACTCCGGACGCCCGACCGGTTCCGGAACGCGTTGGCCCGCATCCCGACGTCACCGGACGGAGGCCGGATGGTCGGATTGCCGATCGCGCCCCGGAGGATGATGCCCTGTCCGGCAACGTTCGGGAATGCCCCGGAAACCAGGGCACATCGTATGACCGACACTCCTGGCCCCATTTGATCCGCTGTCATCGCGTACCGGGGAAGGACGCCCGATCGTTCCCGGTGCCGGCGGGCAACGGGTTGGCCGCATCGCGCGGTGTTTGCCGCTCGAAGAGGGTATGCACATTGCCAAGGCGGGCGTCCTCGGTATATCCCGGCGTTGGGCCGATGACGGGAACGGCGAAATGTTCAAGTCCGGGCTCATCGCTGAAACCCGGGGAGGGTGTCTTGCCCCGATTCCTGCTGATTCGCGGCCGGCCAATGGCGGACAGATCGCGTCCTTGACGGTGCGTGCTTCACATGCGCCAATGCCCTCCGACGAGTGAAATGCCGACTCTCGACGTTGCCCGTGCACTGCTGAAGAGCACCTTCGGCTACGACCGGTTTCGGCCCGGGCAGGCGAAAATCGTCGCGGCACTGCTGGCGGGAGAAAACGTACTGGCGGTGATGCCGACGGGTTCGGGCAAGTCGCTGTGTTACCAGCTTCCGGCCCTGGCGACCGAGAGTCTGACCGTCGTGGCGTCGCCACTCATCGCGTTGATGCGCGATCAGGTCGCAGCCCTGCGGCTCAGCGGTGTGGCGGCCGGCGCACTCAATTCCGCGACGCCTCGGGCGGACGCCGCCGAAACCCACCGGCTCATGCGGGACGGCCGACTGCGCCTGCTTTACGTCTCACCGGAGCGATTGATGCAGCCGGACACGCTGAACGGCCTTGCCCGCCTCATGCCTGCGCGCTTTGCCATCGATGAGGCACATTGCATCTCGCAATGGGGCCACGACTTCCGGCCGGACTATCTCCGCCTTGCCGAGTTGCCCGCGTTTTTTCCGGATGCCCGGTTCAGTGCGTTCACGGCGACGGCAGACGCGGTCACGAGGAAGGACATCGTCGAGCGGCTGTTCGGAGGCCGGGCAAGGGTCTTCGTTTCCGGTTTCGACCGGCCGAACCTGCGGATCGGCATCGCGCCCCGAACATCGGCCCGTCGCCAGTTGGATGGCCTCCTCGACCGCCACACCGGCGCATCCGGAATCGTCTACACCCTGTCGCGCAAGGCCGCGGAGGCCACGGCAGCCCGGCTGGCGGCGGGCGGGCGTACCGCGCTGCCGTACCACGCCGGTATGGACCAGGCCGACCGTGACCGGCACCAGGATCGCTTCCTGACGGAGGACGGCGTCGTCATGGTCGCGACCATCGCCTTCGGCATGGGCATCGACAAACCGGACGTCCGCTTCGTGGCCCACGCCAACATTCCGTCGACCGTTGAAGCGTATTACCAGGAGATCGGCCGCGCCGGCCGGGACGGGCTGCCGTCCGAAACCCTGATGCTTCACGGCATGGACGACATACGACTGCGCCGCCTGATGATCGATGATTCGGACCGGTCGGACGACGTGAAACGGGTCGAGCACCAGAGGCTGAGCGCGCTTCTCGCCCTCTGTGAGACCGCCGGCTGCAGACGCCAGGCGTTGCTCGGATACTTTGGAGAACGTTGCGACCCGTGCGGAAACTGCGACCGATGCCTCGCGCCTGTCGATACGATCGACGGCATGGTGATTGCACAGAAGGCGCTGTCGGCGGCTCTGCGCACCGGGCAGCGCTTCGGTGCCGGACACCTTGTCTCCGTGCTGCGGGGCGAAGCGACGGGCAAGGTGCGCCAGCACCGCCACGATCAACTGCCGACCTTTGGGGTCGGCGCCGATGTCGGCAAGACGCTTTGGCACTCGTACCTGCGCCAACTCGTGGCAGCTGACGTGTTGAAGATCGACATCGGCGGTTACGGTGCCCTGAAACTGGGCGGCAGGGGACGTACCGTGCTGAAAGGCTCCGAAAGCGTGGCGCTGCACGGTGAGACCGTCGGGCAACCCAAGGGGCGTAAACAGGCAGCCGAACGCCCGCCGGGAAACGCCGACCCGGCACTGTTTGCACGGCTCAAGCAGGTGAGGTTGGACATTGCAAACACGGAGGGCGTGCCGGCTTTCGTCGTGTTTCACGACCGCAGCCTCCAGGACATGGCCGAGCACAAGCCCCGGAGTCTCGAACAACTTTCCGCCTGTTACGGAGTCGGCGCCTCCAAGCTTGCCCGCTACGGAGAGCGGTTCCTGGATGAAATCCGGGCGGCCGACGGCGCCTGAAAGGCGCGCGCATTGCGCCGGGGTTCACGAAAACTTCGATGATGCCGCGGCCGCCGTGCCCGGCGTCTTTGACGGAACCCGCGGTACCACGCGCCTGCGCCCGGATACCTTGAGCGTGCAGGTTCGCGGAGGTCAACGGCCCGAATGAAAAAAGTGCAGGCTGTACTGACCGTCCGCGGAGGTGAATGTCAACTTCGGAGATCGGGGAATGTTCAACCGGTACCGGCAATCCGCGCGGATCCTCCCGGACGACGGCGCCGCCCCGGCCCTGCGGGCGAATGCTCTCGACCCCGGCGGCCGTGACGACATGATCGGTCGTGATGCGCTTCCGTTTTCGCGCAAAGGGATCGTTCAGTCTCGGGCATGCCGTGACCGTTCCGGTCGTCGAATCCCCTTTCGGATGAATCCGTGCGGACCCCGAATTATGGCGCCTTGAGGGGTTCGTATCTGTCATACTAGTAGACATTTGCCGCAGGCATCATCTATGGTCCGCGCGCAAATGGCGAGGACGCCACTATCAAGGAGAATCTGACAATGGAAATTCGGACTAAATTTGCAGCTGTTGCTGCCGCGACCGTCGCGTTGGCCTCGGCGGCGGCCGCGGAGCCCATCACGGTCGTATCGTGGGGCGGCAGCTATGGCCAGGCACAGGACAATGCGTTGTTCAACGACGCGTCCAGGAATTCCGGTATCGAGATCATTCGCGAATCCGGTGCCAGCATGTCGAAAGCCTGCCTTCAGGTGGAATCCGGTGCGGTGACGTGGGACCTGGTGGTTACGGGGTCCGGCGGAGCGGCCGCGGCCGCGGCCAAGGGTTGCCTGGAAAAGATCGATTACAGCGTCGTGGACGTGTCTGATTTCTATCCCAACACCTACACCGACTATTGTGTCGGCTCCGACGTTTTTGCCACCGTCATGGCCTGGAACACGGAAAAATACGGTGCGCCGGGCAGTGAAGGCGCCCCGAACAGTTGGGCCGACTTTTTCGACGTCGAGAAGTTCCCCGGTACCCGTGCTTATCGCGCCAACAATGTTGACGGCGCGTTGGAACCGGCCCTGATGGCTGACGGCGTGGCACCGGAAGACGTGTACGAGGTACTTGCCACCCGTGAAGGCAAGGAACGCGCAATCAATAAAATCCGCGAATTGAAGCCACATATCGCGGTCTTTTGGGAATCAGGGGCGATGCAGGCCCAACTGATGAAAGACGGCGAAGTCGACATGACGACCGGCTGGAACGGTCGTTTCGACAACGCGAAGAAAGATGGCGCCACCGTGGGTTATACCTTCAACCAGGCTCTTCTGGATTATGACTGTTTCGCTATGCCGAAGGGTGCTCCGAACAAGGACACCGCAATGGCATTCCTGGCCGAGGTATCGAAGGCGGAGTATCAGGCGAACCTTCCGTTTCACATCACCTATGGGCCGACCAACAAGAAGGCCTATGAGTTGACGACGGCGCCCGCGGAACTGATCCAGGCACTGCCGTCGCACCCGGACAACGTGCCGTTCATGGTTCCGGTGAGCCTTGATTGGTACGCGGAACACCGCGCCGAGGCGCTGGAATTGTATATCGAGATGCTCAGCGAGTAAGCTCAGCGAGCATGAATCGCCGGGCGCATGCTGCGCCCGGCGGTCGAACATGTGGCACATCCCGTTCCATATCGAGAATCGTTGTGACTGACGTTCCACAGGGCACGACCGCGTTACCGATCAAGATCAGAGATCTGACCAAGCGATACGGCTCTGTCCATGCGCTGAATTCGGTTGATCTGGATGTTCACAGCGGCGAGTTTCTCACGCTTCTCGGGCCTTCGGGTTCTGGCAAGACCACGCTGTTGATGGCGATTGCCGGGTTCAACCGCCCGGATTCCGGAAGCATCCGATTTGGCGAAGACGAGGTCATTCTGACGCCTCCGCACAAACGTGACGTGGGCATGGTGTTTCAAAGCTATGCCCTGTTTCCGCACATGACCGTCGCGGACAACATCGCGTTTCCCTTGAAATTGCGCGGCACCAGCGTGGCGGAGCGTGCGGTGCGCGTCGAAGAGGCGCTGGAGACGGTCCAGCTTTCAGGGTTTGGTGCGCGCAACATCGACCAATTGTCCGGTGGGCAAAAGCAGCGCGTCGCGCTGGCACGTGCGTTTGTGTTCGGTCCGCGGATTCTGCTGATGGACGAACCGCTTTCCGCGCTGGACAAGAAACTTCGTGAGCGGATGCAGATCGAACTCAAGCACCTGCATGCCAAGCTCGGCGTGACAACGGTCTACGTTACCCACGACCAACGCGAGGCGCTGACCATGTCCGACCGGATCGCGGTGATCAACGACGGCGAACTGGTTCAGCTCGACACGCCCGAAGTGATCTATAATAGCCCGGCAAACGCGTTTGTCGCCGACTTCATCGGGGAGTCGACGATGCTCCCGTTGACGAGAGACGACAGGGGCGTGCTGCGTTTCCGGGATCAGGAGGTTGGCGACGTTGGCGCGGAGGCGGGCACGGACTGGATGCTTGTGGTGCGGCCGGAACGGCTGTTCTTCGCAGGCGCCGAGGCCGAGACCGATGACCGGACCATCGTGTTGACGGGTGTCTTGCGGGAAGCCGTCTTCCAGGGTGAATCCGAGTTGGCGCTCGTCGCGGTTGACGACGACACGGAACTGGCCGTCAGGTTCGGCACGGGAGGTGCGGCAAGTCCCTCCGGCAGCAACATTGGCGCCCGGGTTTCCATCGGTCTGGACCGAAATGACGTGATCATCATACCCGGTGGGCATGCGCCGTGATGGCGCGCGCCGTTGCAGACGTATCGCGATCCGGCAGGCGCTTGCACGAGGCGGCGCTGAGGCGTCAGCACACGCGCGAGCAATGGTCGATACTGAGCCTTGTGGCGCCGGCCATGATCATGATCGTCCTGATTATCCTGATACCGCTTTCGTGGCTGTTTTACCTGTCCTTTCTCGGGGATGACGGTGGGTTCTCGCTTGAAAACTATCACAGGATGACTCAGTACAAGTCCTACTATCGGATCTTTGTCACGACGTTCCAGGTCAGCATCCTGACCACGCTGATCTGCATCGCCCTCGGATATCCGCTGGCGTTTTTCCTGGCCCAGCTGCCGCCCAGGTGGGCGGGCGTTTTCATGCTGGCGGTCTTGCTTCCGTTCTGGACGTCGCTCCTGGTACGGACCTATGCCTGGCTCGTGTTGTTGCAGAAGCGGGGCATACTGAACGAGATCGCCATGCAGGCCGGCCTGTGGGACGCGCCGATCAAGCTCGTGCACAACATGACAGGCACCCTCATCGGGATGGCGCACATCATGCTGCCGTTTCTGATCCTGCCGCTCTACAACGCGATGCGGAAAATCGACAGGGACATGATGCACGCTGCCGCCAATCTTGGCGCCAACCCGATCAATGCGTTCTGGCGTGTCTATTTCCCGCTGTCGCTGCCGGGAATGGTCGCGGGCTCCCTGATCGTCTTTGTCCTCTGCCTCGGGTTCTACGTGACCCCTGCTGTCCTTGGCGGTGGCCGGGTCATCATGGTCTCGAACCAGATTACCGCCATCCTGGAGAACCAGTTCGACTGGGGAGCGGCCAGCGCGCTCGGGGTCGTGTTGCTGGTCGCCACGACCTTCACCCTTTACCTCGCTGCGCGGTTTTTCAAGTTCGACGCGGTCCTGTTCGGGAGAGACTGAATGAATTGGTGGAACCGCCCCGCGGCGGACACCCAGATCACGCACGGAAGCCGCCTGTGGCTCTATGTCCTTTCGGCGACCATCATGATGCTGCTGGTCATACCGACACTGATCGTCGTACCGATGTCGTTTTCGGATTCCCAGTATCTCGAGTTTCCGCCCAGTACCTGGTCCCTGCGCTGGTACGAGGAGTACCTCGGTTCAACCAAGTGGATGCGCGCGACGGCAACGTCGCTCCAGGTCGGATTCCTGACGATGCTCGTCGCGACACCGCTCGGGGTCATGGCCGCATACGCGCTTTTCGTCTCGCGCCATCCAGCGACGAGAGCGATCTTCCTGCTGCTGATCACTCCGATGATCGTGCCGGTTATCCTGATCGCGATCGGGACCTTCTACGCCTATGGCCGGGTCGGCATGAACAACACGATTACGGGGCTGGTGCTTGCGCACACGGCGCTTGCGCTCCCGCTCGCAATCATCGTTGTCACCGCAGGGCTGAGATCCTACGACCTCAATCAGGAACAGGTGGCGCGCAGCCTGGGTGCGACCCGGGTAATGGCGTTCTTCCTCATTACACTGCCCCAGATCCGGTTTTCGGTCATTACGGCGGCGCTGCTGTCGTTCTTGACGTCGTTCGACGAGGTCATCATTGCGATCTTCGTCTCGGGCGGCGCCAATGCGACCCTGACCAAGCACATGTTCGCCGCGTTGCGTGACTATATCGATCCGACGATCGCGGCGATCTCGACAATCATGGTCATCCTGTCGTCTGCGCTGTTGCTCCTGACCCAGTTCCTTGGATCAAGGGGCACGAAGGGTTGATGCGGTCTTGGGGCGCGGTGATTCCGGGAACCGCATGCGGCAGGGAATTCATTCGATGACCCCGCACACAGGCGCATCCCTGGCTTTCCAGCCCCGTATCCGGAAGGGCGCGTTCTTCGATGCGTCCTGGAGGTACGGGTGCCGTGCTTTTTCCGTCTTCAACCGCACCTACATCTCGAGCACGTTCTCCACGCCGCTGGAGGAATACCGGAAGGTGACGGAAGACGTCGCGATCTGGCCCGTGATGGGCGAACGCCAGGTTGAAATTTCCGGACCTGATGCGGCGGACTTCGTGCAGTTCCTGACACCGCGGGACATGAGCAGATGTGCGGTCGGACAGTGCAAATACGCGCTGATCACCTCGGTGGAAGGCGGAATCCTCTCCGACCCCATCATCCTTCGGCTGGCAGGGGACCGGTTCTGGCTCTCGACCTCGGATTGCGATCTGGAGCTTTGGGCGAAGGGTGTCGCGGTACACTCACCGATGCGGGTCGAAATCAGGGATGCAGGCGTGTCCGTGATCCAGGTTCAGGGACCAAAGTCACCGCGCTTGATGACCAATCTCTTTGGGGACCGGATACTCGATCTGAAGTACTATTGGCTTGCATCTGCGAGTTTTCAGGGCCACCCGCTCGCCATCTCGAGCACCGGGTGGAGCGGTGAGTTCGGCTACGAAATCTACCTCGGGAACCATGCCCAGGGCGACGCCTTGTTCGACGCGCTGATGCAGGCCGGCAGTGATTGCAACGTCGCCCCCGGCGCAGTCAGTCAGGCGCGGCGCATTGAATCGGGCATCATGTCCTGGGGCGTGGACGTGACCCCGAGCGAGAACCCGTATGAAGTCGGGCTGGGCCGTTTGGTGGAGTTGGACGGAACCCGGGAATTCATAGGCCGGGCAGCCTTGTCGCGGCTGAAAGAACAGCCGTTGAAAAGAAAGCTTGTCGGCATGAGAATCGAGGGACCGGCACTGGATCCGAACGAAGACCACTGGCCGATGACACGGGACGGCGAACTCGCCGGTCAGCTGACAAGCCTGGCGTACTCACCCCGTCTGGGGGCAAACATCGCGCTCGGACTGGTGGGGGCTGAACATGCGGCGATCGGAACGGAACTCATGGCCGGCACCTGGGATGGGCCACGTGCGGCGCGGGTCAGCGAACTTCCGTTCGTGCCCAAACACCAGCACGGAGATGCACGAGAGCTTCTGAAGTCGACCGGGACCTGAACCCGGCCGGTCGAGAACACCAAGTTCAACACGAAAGGACCACCAAATTGGCCAGGATCACCGCGATCAATCACATAGCCTTTGCCGTCAAGGACCTGCCCGCGGCATTGGACAATGCCATCAACGTGCTTGGAGGCGAGATGATGATGGAGTTCGAGTCCATCGAGGACAGGTATCAGGGCGCATGCGTACGGTTCGGGGTCAGCATCATGAGCTTCATCTCAAGCAATGACCCGGACAGCTTTATCTCGAAATACGTGGAAAAACATGGCAACGGGATCCAGCACATCGGGTTGGAGATCGACGACATCGAGGATTACGTGACCGAGCTTGAGACAAAAGGTGTGAAGCTCGACAAGACCGAGATGGACGACGATGACTACCAGGAGGCACTTGTGGGTCCGAGGACCGGCAATGGCGTGGTGCTGCAGTTGACCGGTTGGAAGGCGGGTCCGTTTGATGCGACGTATGAGGGTTGCGAGCGGCTGTGCCGAAAGTACGCGCAGAACCCCAAGCTGAACCTTTTGGCCGGGAATCGGCTGCCCAAGGAATAGGCACGGAACGGCGAAGATGCAGAACCGCCATTTTGGGGCCTGGCCCGAAGGGTTGCCATACAGCTTGCCGCCGTCGGAGCATTCGGTTCTGCACAATTTGAACCGAGCCGTCAGAACAGCCCCGGATCGGACGGCCATCTGGTATTACGGCCGCCGCATCACCTTTGGCGAGCTGATAACGGAGGTCCGAAACATCGCGGGCTTTCTGCGTCAACGGCTTGGCATCCGTGCAGGCGACCGCGTCGCGATCTACATGCAGAACGCGCCGCAGTTCGTGGTGGCCTACTATGCCATCCTCGCCGCGAACGCGGTGATCGTTCCGGTGAACCCGATGTGTCTGCGCGCAGAGCTTCGGTATGTCGTCCGGGATTCCGGGGCACGGGCGATCATCCATGGAGCCGAGTTGGCCGAAGAGGTGATGGCGGTTCGGGACGACTGCGGGAAACCCGGGCTGGTCCAGGTGCGGTACCGTGACTACGCCCTGGACGGCTGGGGCTTTCCCGAGGAGTTCGCTGATGTCGCGGTCGCCGCTATCGGTACTACCTGGTCCGATGCGTTGACCATGGAATGCGGGGCGCCTGTCCACGACCGGCGCCCCGAAGACTGGTGCATCATCCCGTACAGTTCCGGGACGACGGGCCGACCAAAGGGCTGTCTGCACACCCATGCCAGTGTGAACGCCGTGATCTTCGGTTATTCTCGATGGATCGGAATCACGCCGGGGTCGCGCATTCTTGCCACGCTGCCGCTATGTCATGTGACGGGCATGCAGAACTCGATGAACCTGCCGATCCTGACGAGATCGACGACCTATCTGATGACTCGCTGGAATGCCACTCTGGCCGCGAAGCTCATCCAATGGGAGAGGATCGAACACTGGCGCTCGATAACCACGATGATGATCGATTTTCTGACGCTGCCGGGGATCGATGGCGTCGATGTCTCGTCACTCAAGACAATCGGAGGCGGCGGAGCGCAGATGCCCGCAGACATCGCGCGGAAGATGTCGGAACTGGTCGGCCTCGACTATATCGAGGCCTATGGCCTGTCGGAGACCATCGCGCCCACCCACATCAATCCTCCACAGGCGCCGAAACGGCAGTGCCTTGGCATCCCGATCTTTGGCGTGGATTGCCGAATTGTGGATCCGGTGACGCTGGACGAACTGGAGCCCAACGAACCTGGCGAGATTGTCACCCACGGGCCGCAGGTATTTCAGGGATACTGGCAGCGCCCGGAAGAAACCGAGGCTGCGTTTCTGACACTCGACGGCAAGCGGTTCCTGCGCACGGGCGACATCGGCTATATGGATGACGACGGCTATTTCTTTTTCATCGACAGGCTGAAGCGGGTGGTCAATGTCTCCGGTTTCAAGGTCTGGCCTGCGGAGGTCGAGGCCATCCTTCACGGGCATCCTGATGTAAAGGAGGCCTGCATTGTCGGCGATCCGGACCCGCGTACGGGCGAGGCTGTTCGTGCCGTGATCGTGCCGGGCAAGAACCCGCTGAATGCAGACCGCCTGACGGACTGGTGCCGCCGGAACATGGCGGCCTACAAGGTTCCCAAGCGGTTCGAGTTCCGCGACCGTCTTCCCCGCTCCGGCACCGGCAAGGTCCTTTGGAAGGACCTCTAGATCCGGTGGAGTGGACGCCCCTCCAAGCAGCGCGTCACGGTGGGCCAGAGAATACGCCGGACGAGCGTTCCTGGAACAGGTCGGCATCGTCGGGCTCGCTCGGGAGCGCAGGCCGATCCCCCGGGTATCGGGAAACCGTGTGCCAAGGGACGGATAAATGGCAGCGACGACGCGGCGGCAACCGTCGAATGGGCCCGGCGCCGGACATGGGGTTGGTGGCTGGCGAAGATTCCGAATTCGACGATCCTGACCAGTGACGGGTGGGGATATCGCCCGGCCCGTCGGAAAACGGGTCCGTCTTCGCGCGCGTGGCGGTCCAGGAGTCAGGGCAACCGCCGACCGGCGAAAAAATCTGACCCGAGCGCAACGCCTCTGAAAAGGCTTTGCATTTCCGTGCGCAGTTTTGTATCGAACGATGCGTGGCGAAACTCGCACTCGGATGGTTCGGAAGATTCGAACAATGTTGACTGCCCGTTTCGCACGACCCGTACGACGCCTTCCTGAACCCATGCGTTTCAGAAGGGAGTTTGGTCAAGTTGGCTGAATCAGACGATCCCGAATCGGGGTATTCACTATCGAGGTCCGGCAGACCGCCGGCCTGTGTCACGAATCCGCCGAACGATTATTGGCGCTGGCCCGCGAAACTCGCGGAGTCCGGTGTTCCGGAGACGATCGGGACATGATCGGCGTGGTGATCGTCGGGCATGGCAAGCTTGCCAAGGCCTATCTTGAGGCGGTCGAGCATGTTGTTGGAGAACAGCGCGGGGTCTGCGCGGTTTCGATAAATTCCGATTGTGACCGCGAAGCAAAGCAAAGGGAAATCTGTGACGCGGCCGATTCCGTCGATTGCGGGAGTGGCGTTGTCTTTGCGATTGATCTCATCGGCAGTTCGCCCTGCAATCTCTCGATGGCCGCGTGCAATTGCTCGGCTCGGACGATCCTGTGCGGTGCGAATATTCCGATGCTTTTGAAGTTGCTCAAGTCACGTCACATGCCACTCGATGACGCGGTTGCCGCAAGCATGGCCGCCGGCAGAAAATACATCGATGTTTGTGAGGCCGGCAGGGTATGACTGTTCGCCCGACCTGATCGTTCCCGTGAAACAGGTGCTGACAGTTCGCAACGAAAAGGGGTTGCACGCCCGGGCTTCCGCCAGGTTCGTGGAAACGGTCGAGGCATTCGATGCAGACGCGACGGTCACCAGGGACGGGATGAGTGTTCCCGGCGATTCCATCATGGGGCTGTTGATGCTGACAGCTGCCAATGGTTGCGAGATCGAGGTCGAAACGACCGGTCCGGAAGCAGCGGAGTTGGCAGGCGCGTTGCGTGAACTGGTTGACGGGCGGTTCGGCGAAGGCAAGTGATTCAGCCCTGCCCTGCCGCAACATTTGGGTCGACCGGTCTTGAGTGTTTTCGCCATTGGGCGTTACTCGGCATTTGCCGAAGTCTGGGAATTTCTGAAAGTCCATTGGCCGCTTTCACTGAACGGCGAAATCGAGTGAAATTGAGAAGAAAATGGAGCGAACGGCCTTGGACGCGGTTCGAGCCCTGTTTCAACGAATCTCGAACATGCAGGTCACGGCGGTTCGCCGCGAACATCATGTCGCGCCCGACTGTCGGTTTGATGCCGGAGTCGATTTTGACCACGATGGGACCCGCTACGTGCTCCTCATCGAGATCAAGTCAAATGGAGTGCCGTGTCTTGCCCGTTCCGCGATCTATCACCTCGAGAGTTGCATCGCGCGCAGTTCAATCTCGGCAACATGATGCCACCGGACAGTTCATTCCAAAGCCGGTCAGTCCCGACCTGTCCCCGGAATCTCGCTCCATCTGCCGTGAGCACGACGTTGCCGACGCCATTCAACCGGCACCGGGTGTCTTCTGTGCCAATCCGGTCGTCACGTACCTTGATCTGTGGAACGGCAATGATCGACACCGGGAGGCCGCAGACCACATGGCCTCGAAATGCTTTCCATGGTTGTGAGAGAACCCCGGGCCGCAGGTGATTACAATGACCGGACGACGGCAGCGGTCAAATTCTCGGTAGCTTCGACGGCAGGTTTGCCGTAATCGGCGGCGCCGTTCCCTGGCTGCTGATGGGTAGAGCCCAAATGCAGCATGTTGGTACCGCAGATATGGACCTTGATCTCGACGCGGCCGCCTTGGGCGATGACGAGTATGCTCGGCTTGTCAAAACTCTACGGCAACACGGCGACCGTCAACGAAACGATTTGCGGCGCTTCCAGCTCGTACGCACTGTCCCTTCAAGGGACGACGGACCCGATGTCGACGACGACGTCGATTTCCTTATGCCGCGCATCAGTTCAACCGCTAACAAGAATCCGAGATCACAAGACATGCACCGCCGCTGATCAGCGAGTTTGCCGTTCAACGCGCCGACGGCGCGGATCCTGGCGCTCAGGTTCTACCCATTGGTCGCCAACGATGGCGACATGCCCCACGGCGACCGCGTTAGCATCGCGGTGGCATCGATCCCGGCTCTTCTGGCCACGATGGGTTACGCCAATGAAAACCGTTGGAAACGCAAGTACGCCTTCGACATTTCATACTCTGTAAGGAACTTCCCCCATGGAATCGACGCTCTCGTCGAGGCGACCAAACCGCCAATGGAGGTCGATTCGGCTCTCCAAGGCTATCGCGTGATCTCGGGAACGTTCCCGATGTCGAAGAATTCGGGCCGACAAGCGTGAAAAGGTTCGTTGAAGGCTCCCGTCTGCCTGGCGAATGGACGGCAGATCAGTGGCAGAAGGATGCCTTCGGGCAGGTCGACGCCTGGCTCAGGGGCCCGGGCCGGAGGTCGTCATGACTCGACCTTCGAACGCAGGGATCCGAGGCCCGGGTGTGCCGATCTTCTGCGAAATATCGGCGGCAGGAGACGGTCTCGTCTTCGATAGCAAGCTCAGTGCTACCGGGTTGGAACCGGAACATCTCCCCGGTAGTCATAGAATCCCCGCTGGGTTTTCCGCCCCAGCCACCCCGCCTCGACATATTTGGTCAGCAACGGGCAGGGCCGGTACTTGGTGTCGGCGAGGCCGTCATGGAGGACGTTCATGATCGCGAGACACGTATCGAGGCCGATGAAGTCGGCGAGCTCCAGGGGACCCATCGGATGGTTGGTCCCGAGCTTGAGCGACGTGTCGATGCTCTGCACCGAGCCCACGCCTTCATACAGCGTGTAGACGGCCTCGTTGATCATCGGCATCAGGATCCGGTTGACGATGAACCCCGGGAAGTCTTCCGCGGTTGTCGCGGTCTTCCCGATGGTGCCGACGACCGAATACAGGATGTCGTAGGTTTCGCGATCGGTGGCGATGCCCCGAATCAGCTCGACCAACTGCATCATCGGCACCGGATTCATGAAGTGAAACCCCATGAAGCGCTCGGGCCGGTCCGTCCGGGACGCGAGTCGGGTGATCGAAATCGACGACGTATTGGAAGTCAGAATCGTATGCGGTCGAAGATGCGGGAGGAGATCCTCGAATATCGCGGTCTTGATGGTTTCCCGTTCGGTTGCCGCCTCGATAACGAGGTCGGTATCGCCGATGTCCGCGAGCCGGCCGACCGGGGTGATGTTGCCAAGGGTCCGGGTCTTGTCGGCTGCCTTGATGACGCCACGGGCAATCTGGCGCCCCAGGTTTCGTTCGATCGTGCCGACCGCAACCGTAATTGCGTCCGGCGCGATGTCGTAGATCCTCACATCGTAGTCGGCCAGGCCAAACACATGGGCGATTCCGTTTCCCATCTGGCCGGCACCGACGATCCCGACTGATTTGATCTCCATCGATTATCCCCGCAGTTTCCCCATCAGGCTCGCGTCAATCGCGACTTATAACTGTTCGGACTCGATCGGAACAGGCACCGGCCGCGCGATCGCCGAATCCCGGGCCGGGCAGGCACGTGCCCCGGAGCCGGAAGGACCGAGCCCGACGTCGTCGAGAGCCGATCGCGCGCGCATATGCGTCACATGGCCGCGCACCGGTCCCGGGCGCTGCCGAAGGAAGGGCGTTGGCCACGCCCCCGGACAGACTTCCGCGCTGGCCCGGGTTCCGGCACCTAGAGCGCGTCGGTCAACGCGGGAACGGCTTCGAACAGGTCCGCGACGAGACCGTAGTCGGCGACCTGAAAGATCGGCGCCTCTTCGTCCTTGTTGATTGCGACGATGACCCGCGAGTCCTTCATGCCGGCGAGGTGCTGGATTGCTCCCGAGATTCCGCAGGCGATGTAGAGATCCGGTGCGACAACCTTGCCGGTCTGACCGACCTGCCAGTCGTTCGGCGCGTAGCCGGAGTCAACGGCGGCCCGCGATGCGCCGACCGCGGCGCCGAGCTTGTCTGCCAGTGTCTCGATTATCGCGAAGCTGTCTTCCGACCCGACACCACGACCGCCGGACACGACTATTTTGGCAGACGTCAATTCGGGTCGGCCCGTATCCTGGACCTTGTCCTCGACCCATTCGGAAAGACCTGGATCGCCGGATGCCGAAATCGTCTCGACGGGTGCAACGTCGCCGGAACCGGCACCCGCGGCTTCAAACCCGGCGGTCCTGATGGACACGACCTTGACTGAGTCCGACGACGAGACGGTCTGGATGGCGTTCCCGGCATAGATCGGTCGCTCGAACGTGCTGGGGTCGATGATCTCGGTAATGTCGGACACGACCATGACGTCGAGCAGTCCGGCGACGCGCGGAAGAACATTCTTCGCGTTGGCCGTTGCCGGCGCCACGATATGGTCGAAACGATCGGCCAGGGACACGATCAGGTCGGCAATGGGTTCGGCCAGGCCGTCCTTGAAGACAGGATCATCGGCACACAGGACTCTGGACACACCTGCGAGCCCGGAAACCGTCGATACCGCCTCGCCGCAACCCGACGACGCGCACAGAACCGTGACGTCGTCCTGGAGAACCGAAACCGCGGCGAGGGCCTTTGCGGTCTGATCGACCGAAAGTTCACTGCCGGTGAATTCTGCTATCAGGAGGATGGCCATCAGATTACTCCTGCTTCATCCCGAAGCTTCTCGACGAGTTCTTCGACATTTGCGACCTTGACCCCGGCAGCGCGGCCCTCCGGCTCCCGCGTCGAGAGGATATTCAGCCGCGGCGTGACGTCGACACCGAGGTCGTCGGGCGTCAGTTCGTCCATCGGTTTTCTCTTGGCTCTCATGATGTTGGGCAACGACGCGTACCGCGGTTCATTGAGCCGCAGGTCGACCGTTACGATGGCGGGAAGACCGACGCGAACGACCTGGAGCCCGCCATCGACTTCCCGGGTGACGGATGCGCCGTCGGCATCGACCTCCAGGCCGGACGCGAACGTCGCTTGCGGCCAGCGCAGCAATGCCGCCAGCATCTGCCCGGTCGCATTCATGTCATTGTCGATCGCCTGCTTGCCGCAGATCACCAGCCCGGGCTGTTCCCTGTCGATCGCGGCCTTGAGCAGCTTGGCGACGGCAAGCGGTTCAATGTCCGTGTGAACGTCATCGGCCGCGACGATGAGAATCGCCCGGTCGGCGCCCATGGCGAGCGCCGTTCGGAGCGTCTCCTGGTTCTGCTTGACGCCGATGGAGACGGCGATGATTTCGTCGGCCTTTTGGGCTTCCTTGAGCCGGATGGCCTCCTCGACCGCGATTTCGTCGAACGGGTTCATCGACATTTTCACATTGGCAAGGTCGACACCGCCACCATCCCGGCGAACCCGGACCTTGACATTGTAGTCAATGACCCGCTTGACCGGTACAAGTATCTTCATTCCGTGTCTTCTCCCGCTGGATTCCCCCGCTTCCCGCCTGACCGGAGCGAATCGGATTTCGGGCCGCGATTTAAGCGAATTCCCGAGGATAAGGTAGCCCAAATCGAACGCGAACAAGGTCCGGGTTCGACGTCCGGCCGGAATTCTGCAGGTCCGGGCCGCGGACCCTGGCCGGTGTTTTCCGCCACCTCCCGTGTCACCCGGCACCGCATCAGGCTATCCCCGGTTGGCTCCCGGGACCCAGAGTATGTCATCGTTCCCGTGGCCGTTCGCGGTGCGCGCCGCGACGAAGAACCAGTCCGACAGCCGGTTCAGGTACTTCGCCGGGTCCGGGCTGATGTCCTCCTCCCCCGACAGGGCAACCGTCAGTCTCTCTGCGCGGCGTGCAACGGTCCGGCAATGATGCAGGCAGGCAGCGAGGGGCGTCCCTCCCGGCAGGACAAAACTCCGGAGCGGGGTCAGCCGTTCGTTCATGGCGTCAATTTCGCTCTCCAGCCGCCGGACCTGTTCGGGACAGATCCTGAGTGGGGGATGTCCGGATTCCGCCTCACCCGCCGAAGTGGGTCGGCAAAGATCGGCCCCGAGATCGAACAGGTCATTCTGGATCCGGATCAGGGCGGCGTCGAGCTCGCCGGACGCGTGAATCCTGGCCAGGCCGACGGTGGCGTTCGTCTCGTCAACGGTGCCGTAGGCAGAAACCCTCGGCGAGGTCTTGGAAACCCGCTGGCCATCTCCGAGGGCGGTCGAGCCGGAATCCCCGGTACGCGTGTAGATCCTGTTCAGTACAACCACCGTTTCACCCCTCGATCTGTCTCAGAACGACATAGAGCAGGATCAGGACGACCGCGACCGCCTGACCGATTATGCGCAGGCGCATGATCTTGTTGGCGTACCGACGGTTGAACTCGCCCCCGCGCATGAATCCGCCGAGCCCGATCATCAGGATGACGACCACGGCCAGAACGGAAATGACGACAATGTAATACAATGCGTCGATCACTGCCTGGTCCTCCCCAAGCGTGTGGTGCGTTCACGTCCCCGGATCATGCGGCCGGCCCCGGCGAACCGTCACCGCCGGCTCAGTATCCGGTCGGTCATCCGGGTTGGCAACAACCGCTTGATCGCCGCACACATATAGGTTGGCCTCGTGACAAGGTAGCGTGGTTTGGGGTTCCGTGATTCCAGGGCATGAACGAGTTTTGCGGTGACGCTGGATGGCGGACGTTCCCCGGGGTCGCGTGATGGCGTATCGTTGTAGAGGGCCGGGATGAAGCGGGACTCGTACCGGTCGCGGAGAGCGGAGGCTTCCCACTTGATCCACTTCTCGAAGTGCGGACGTGAATTGCGGCGAAACTCGGTCGTGATCGGGCCGGGCTCGATCAGGACGACCTTGATCGGCGTGCCTCGAAGTTCGAGGCGCAGGGAATCGGTCAGCCCCTCCAGCGCGAACTTCGTGGCCACGTAAGCGCCGCGAAACGACAGGGCGGTAAACCCGAGAACAGAGGAGCAGTTAACGATCCTGCCGTGACCCTGGCGCCTCATCGCCGGCAAGAGCCGATTGGTGAGGTCGAGGTAACCGAAGACGTTGGCTTCGAAAATCGCCCGCATGGCGTCTCTCGGCAGGTCCTCGACCGCTCCGGGAATTGCATATGCGCCGTTGTTGAACAGTGCATCGATCGTCCCGCCCGTGCGTTCCAGGATCGTCGCTACCGCCGGTCCGATCGACTCTTCGTCCTCGTAGTCGATGACGAGGCTCTCGAAACCCTCGGCTTCCAGCTTCCGGCAATCGGAGGCAGAGCGGCAGGTCGCGAAAACCCTCCAGTTCCGGCGTTTCAACGCGAATGCCGCGTCCCGGCCAATGCCGGAGGAGCATCCCGTAATCACGATTGATCTTGCGTCCGTTGCCATGTGTTACCCCATATCCGGTATGTGATTTCGGCCGTGCCGGTATGCCTGGACCCGATGCTCCGTCTTGACCCCGGTGCGTTCACGTGGCTACACGGTATCCATGACCAGTTCGGCAAAAGCGACAGTTGCCAGCGGCTCAACCCTTGGAAACACCATCGACGAACCGCTCCACGTAGCGATCAGCGACCGCTACCTTCAGTACGCGCTGTCAACGATCATGAACCGGGCACTGCCCGATGCGCGGGACGGGCTGAAGCCCGTTCACAGGCGCATACTGTACGCCATGCGCGAACTCAAGCTCGATCCGGGCGGCCGGTT
The DNA here is from genome assembly GCA_965242975.1 of Paracoccaceae bacterium. GTDB lineage: Bacteria > Pseudomonadota > Alphaproteobacteria > Rhodobacterales > Rhodobacteraceae > JAPPHA01. The sequence continues at coordinate 5,198,937 of CBDETS010000007.1, forward strand.
CCGGAAATGCTCGAAGATTTCCGGCGACGTGATGGGCAACTATCACCCCCATGGCGACCAGGCCATCTACGATGCGCTTGCACGCCTGGCACAGGACTTTACCATTCGCTATCCGCTGGTGGACGGCCAGGGTAACTTCGGCAACATTGACGGCGACAATCCCGCGGCTGCCCGGTACACGGAGGCTCGGCTGACGAAGGCCGCCATGGTCCTGATGGACGGACTCGCCGAAGACGCGGTCGATTTCCGTGAAAACTATGACGGATCCCTGGTCGAACCGGTCGTGCTTCCGGCGTCTTTCCCCAACATTCTGGCAAACGGTTCGTCGGGAATCGCGGTCGGCATGGCGACCAGCATTCCTCCGCACAACCTTGGTGAACTCTGCGATGCCGCGCTCCACCTGATCCGGACGCCGGCCGCGCGCGATGACACCCTTCTGCGGTTCGTCCCGGCCCCGGATTTTCCGACAGGCGGTGTTCTGGTCGAGCCGCCCGAGAACATCTCGGCAGCGTACAGAACCGGGCGGGGATCCTTCCGGCTCAGGGCGCGTTGGCACGTGGAGAAACTGGCGCGCGGGCAATGGCAGGTCGTCGTGACCGAAATCCCGTACCAGGTGCAGAAAAGCCGGTTGATCGAGAAGATCGCGGACCTGGTCCAGAACAGGAAGGTTCCCGTGCTCGCCGACATCCGTGACGAGTCGGCCGAGGAAATCCGCCTGGTCCTGGAACCGCGCGCGAAGTCGGTCGACGCGACGCTGATGATGGAAGTGCTTTTCCGGCAGTGTGACCTGGAGGTCCGGGTTGGCCTGAACATGAATGTTCTGATCGACGGGCGGACTCCGAAAGTCTGTTCGCTGAAAGAGGTACTGAAGGCGTTCCTGGACCACCGCCGCGACGTCCTGCTGCGGCGTTCGCGTTTCCGGCACAAGCAGATCGACCACAGGCTGCATGTCCTCGAAGGATATCTGACCGCATTCGCGAACCTGGACGAGGTGATCAGGATAATCCGGACCGAAGACGAGCCGAAACCCGTGCTGATGGAATCATTTGCCCTGACCGAAATCCAGGCCGAGGCCATATTGAACATGAGGTTGAGGTCGCTTCGGCGCCTGGAAGAGGTCGAGCTTCGAGCCGAACAGCAGGCCCTGATGGATGAGCGCGCCGAACTCGAGGACCTGATGGGCGACGAAGGGCAGCAATGGGACCGGATCTCGGAGGAACTCAGGGAAACGCGTCAAAAATTCGGCAAGGATGCCCCCGGCGGCGCGCGACGGACAGGTCTGGACGAGGCACCGGAGATCGACGACGCGCTGCCGGAAACCCTGGTCGAACGCGAGCCGGTGACCGTCGTCTGTTCGGCGATGGGATGGATTCGCATGATCAAGGGTCACGTCGGCCCGGATCATCAGCTCAAGTACAGGGATGGCGACGACGGCCGGTTTGTCCTGCATGCGCAGACGACGGACAGGCTCGTCGTGGCCGGATCAAACGGACGATTCTATACCATCGCCTGCTCCGATCTTCCGAGCGGGCGGGGTATGGGCGAACCCATCAGGTTGATGATCAACCTCGAGAACGAGGCGGAGCCCGTGGATATCCACGTGTACCGGGGAGGACGGAAACTCCTTCTCGCGTCGTCTGACGGATTCGGCTTTGTCGTCGAAGAGGATGACGTGGTGGCCCAGACCCGGCTTGGCAAGAAGGTTCAGGTTCTCGGAAAGGGTGCAGGTACGATCGCCTGCAGGGTGGTCGAAGGCAAGGACGTCGCCGCGGTCAGCGATGCCCGCAGGCTCCTGATCTTTCCGCTCGCAGAGCTGCCTGAAATGGCACGCGGAAAAGGCGTGCGGCTCCAGAGCCTGAAGGTGAGGGGACGGACCTGCCAGTTGATCGACGTCATCACGTTGGACCGGGAGAAGGGGCTGCAATGGAGAGATCCGGCCGGGAGGACGAGAACCGAGAAGAACCTGGCAAAGTGGATTGGAAGCAGGAACAAGCAAGGCCAGGCCCCCCCCCGCGGATTCCCGCAGGACAACCGTTTCTCCTGACTTCATTCTTTGGATGGATTCTCGCCCAAGAAACGGTGACGGCAAGGGCAGTCCGGGGAAATGGACACCTTGAAGACGTGATCTGGCACGGCAGGGGCGTGGATCCGTGCATGGAGCGACCTCGATGCCGTAGAGTTGGTACTCTCAACTGCCAGATGCTCCGCTCCTACTGACGAAACGTCGGGACCACGACCGGTTTCGGATCGAATCGTAAATCGTTGAATCTGAGCGAGCGCCGTCATGCCTGCAAAGACAGTCCCGCCTCGAGAATCGCGGAACTTGCCTCATTGTAACTCGGCGAACGGTCGCCGGAAGACAAGCGGGAGTTTAGTTCGACCTGGCTGGAAGTCGTGCCCGACTGCATCAACTTTTTGGGATTTGATGGATGATCATGACGGATCAATCCAGGACGTGCGGTTGCGGTCGCCAGCGGAAAAGAGACAAACAAAGGTATTCGACGAGACGAACCGATGTCCAGGAACAACCGGCTACCGCGGAGGCGAAAAGTCGACCGGCAATGCGAAGTACGCCTCACTTCTCCAACATGCAGAGCGAAGGATCGTGCTTTTCCGGATGCCGTACCATCATTGACCACGAACTGTACAGATTGTCCGAGGACGAAGTCCTCCGGCTACTGAATAGAAGGGAGGATGGAAATATTCCGGCGTTTTTTTACGACCATCAAACAGGTCCTGTTATCGTGAATCGGATCTGCCATGACTCGGAAAAGGTCGCATGGAGAGATTCACCCTCTTTCAGCAGTGTATTGTAAACAAAACGTATTTTGATGCGTTCTCGGTGCATGGATGGCGTCGAACCATCTGGGACGAAGTGATCACGGTACCGCCGTATTCACGGTCTCCCCCAAGCAGATTTACGACGGCAATTTATGTGCCACGAACTCGATTGGAGATGTGCAGTTAATCCAGATTGTGCGGGCGGTGCGAACAGGATGTTCAGGGACGACCGGAGTGACGCCTACGCCCGTCTCGACCAGCAATAGAATCACGAAGTCCTCGGGTGGTCATGGAGGCGGCCGGTCGGCTGATGGTCTTCCTCGGGTTTCAGTCTATAACCTGCAGCCTGCCTGAGCAGAAAACGCGGTACGCCTGTCTCCAGTGGTCATGATGCATCCTGGTGCCACGCACCGGACGAACAGACTGCGGTCAATCAGGCCGTCTTCGCCGAATCATGTTCGCCAGGAGCCGGAACGCGCCGGGCACGAGCCTTTCCATCTGGTGATGAAGGATCAGGGACGTGTGGACATGGCGCCCACGGCCGATGTCCGCCGCCAGCAACGCACCGCGATGCGGCCGTTCACCCGGGTCCGCCATCTCGATCAAGGGACGATAGGCCCGGTCCCAGGATTTCGCGAAATAGAGGCCCCGTTCCTTGTGCCAGCCTGCCCAGTCGTTCGGCCCGATCCGGTTTGGGAGCGTCAGGACCGGGTGATCCGGCTCGAGGTGAGCGACATCCGACGCCTCGTCGGTCACGCGCCAGCGAAGGGAGGGCTGGCCGATTTCCAGCCTCTTCGGTGGAACGAATTCCGGATCCCAGTTGTCCCACGGCCGATGGTAGAGAGTCACGAGCGTGCCCCCGTCCCGGATCCAGCGATGCAGGACCGGCACGGCCCGGGCGAGGCCCGGGCGCTGTTTCATCGCGGAGATCCCGACAACGATCGTGTCGTACGACCGGAGCGTAGCCTTGTTCAGCACGTCGTCGTCGGTCATCGGCGAGACGTCCGCTCCGAGCGCGGCGAGCCAGTGATCGATCCTGTCGTTTCCCGAACCGGCATAGCCGACCCGGACGTCGGGGACGCGCGCCGTGAGAAGGAGAACACGTATTTCCGCCCTGCGAAAACAGGCTGTCGCGGCGACATGGGGATACGATATCCGCCGGACCGCGGCGGCGGGTTTGGCATCGAGGGACAGCGGGATCGAATAAAAGCGCTCGTCGGCATTTTCCGGGACCGTGAATGCGAATCCCCCGTCGGTTCGTTCAAGCCCCCAGCCCGGAGGCAAGTCGAATTCTGCGCCTGCCGATGCCGGATGCACGTCCGTGACCGCCACCTCGATCCGCCTCGGGTTCGCAGCAAGGTTCACGATCGCAGAGGTTGGCTCGATCCGGGCCGAGTGACCCGGAAGGATTACAGGCGGATTGTCGAGCGGAAGACGGCAGTTCGATCGGACATCATGGGCGTCGATGTCCAGTGACAGCATCGGTGTGACCGGATCCCTGGGATCGAAACGGTCCCGGTAGGGATCGGTGGGAGCCGCTTCCGGGCCGACTCGAAAGACACCTCCTTCGACCGTGCAGCCCTCGGCGGGCTCGACCACGGCGCGGGCGCTGTCGGCAATTCCCGTCCGGAGTTCGAGCGAAATCGCGGTCGTGCTCCCCCGGTGCAGCCATGTTTCCCCGAGGCGGGCGCGGGCGTCCACGCCGAGCGCGATCCGCCGAACATGCCCAAGCTGTGTTTCCTTGGCAACGAGGCGGTGCAGGATTTCGCCCCGCACGCCCCGGGGACAGGATTCCCGGGCTGCGCGGATGCACGCGAGCGCATGTGCCGCGGCTTCGGCCACGGCATCGAAGTCGGGGAACGCGGCCACGGTATCGTGGAGTGCACTCCCCGCCGACCGCAGGTGGTCGGCGATCGGGTCCGCGCCGTCAATGCGCGCAAGCTCGCCGACCGACACCGGAAGGCCGGACGCCGGTGTTCTGTCCGGGCCCGTGACACGGCTCTCGGCGAGGTGAAGCGGCCAGTCCCTTTCCTCGCCCGCCGCGATCCACCGGCCCATGCCCTGGGACCGGTGGAAGGCCCGCGACTGCTGGCCGATTCGTTCCCAGCTCCAGCCGCTGACCGGATCGAAGCCTCTGCCGGGTACCACGACCGTGGCGGGCGGCGGTCCCAGGTCGTCATCGTACGAGCGCCCCGCTCCGGACCATGCCGGGAGGTAGAGTTTTCCGACCTGCCACGGCATCAGGTTGCTCGGATAGTCCCGGTCGGCCGCGGCTGCCATGACCAGCCGCGTCGCGTCTGTCATCGCCCTGTGGTGCCCGTGCTGGCCGGGAACGTCGAGAAAGGTCGGGCAGACGATATCGGGGCGCTCGGTCCTCACGATCTCGACGAACCGCGCGAGCGTGCGGTCGGAACCCCACCGGCCGAGCGTCTCGGTTCCACTCTTTGAAAATCCGAAATCCGTGATCGGGTCTTCCGGGCTTTCCGACAGCCAGTACATCCTCATGCCGAGGATTTCGCAGGCCCGTTCCATTTCGGCCGTTCTCAGCGCACCGAGGTCCTCGGAAAGCTCGCTCCCGATGTCGTTCTGTCCACCCTCGCCGCGGGTCGCGCACGCAAAGGACAGGTTGAACCCGTCCCGGACGCCGAGAGCCGCGAGCATCGCCGACGTCTCGTCGTCCGGATGGGCGCCCGTGTTCATGAAACGGATCACCGATGTCAGCGGCCTGAGTGCCCACCAGAGTTCCATGACGCGCGGCCGGGCGCGGTCCTCCGCGATTCGGATCTGTTCCGGCGTTGGCATCGCCCTTACCACGGTCGCACAACCATCCGCCCGGGGTGCGCGGCAGGATACGGGTTCCATGAACGAACACGGGACGTGTCCGGCACGCCACCGGTGCCGTGGCCCTTCCCTGTGCAATTCGCCGTCGTTCCGGGTTTTGCCATCGTTTGCACCGGCTAGCTTAACCAGCTTGTGATTTCAATGAGGCCGCGCTACGCTCGAAGCAGGCAAGGAAGCCGGACCGGGCTAAGCTCACCAACATCAACACGGAGGACGTCCATCAAAATGCTTGTGAAAATGACGAAATCTTGGGTCATCGGCGGCGCGGCTACGGCGATGCTTGCGGCCGGGTCCGCGCAGGCCGAAGTGGAAATCGAGTACTGGCAGTACTTCTTCGACGCCCGCGTTGCCGCAATGGAGCAGCTGATCGAGAACTTCGAGGCGGCGAATCCGGACATTACGGTCACGATGACCCATTTCCCGTACGCGGATTACCGAACGAAAGTTGCGGCCGCGATTCCGGCGGGCGAAGGTCCCGATGTCGTGCAACTCTTCTACGGGTGGTTGAACGACTACGTGGCCGCCAAACTGATCCAGCCGCTCCCGAACGACGCCTTTCCTCCGGAAATGATCGAGGAGGAATTCTTCCCGATGGTCGCCGCGATGCGTGAAGGCGACAGCTACTGGGCCCTCCCGACCGCAGTCCGCTCACTCGCGTTGTTCTACAACACGACTTTGTTCGACGAAGCAGGGATCAGCGGTCCGCCGGAAACTCTGGATGAACTGGTCGAAACCGCGAAAATGCTGACGAAGACGGATGCCGCGGGCAACCTCACGCAGGTCGGGATCACGGCCGGCATGAACGCACAGGACCATCACTGGTTCCGGGAAGTGCTGGTACGCCAGTTTGGCGGCGAGCCCTACCTCGATGACTACAGGACGGTCAACTACAACTCCGATGCCGGAGTCGCGGCGGTCGAGTTCTACACCGGACTCGTGAACGAGCACAAAGTGGCTGCCTTCGGTTTCATGGACGAGCCCCAGGCGGCGTTCAAGGCCGGTCGGGCGGGCATGCACATCGACGGGTCGTTCCGCATCGGTTCACTGAACAAGACGCGCGGCCTCAAGTGGAGCGTCACGGAACTTCCGGCGAATTCCGACGGCATGCGTTCGAACTACTCGTCCTACTGGGTGAACGCCATTACGACCAAGGCGGAAGGCGAGAAGTATGATGCCGCGGTGAAGTTCATGCAGTACGTGACGTCTAACGAGGCCATGCAGATCTGGCTCGATGTTGTCGGCGAACTGCCCGCGAAACCCTCGGTCGGCCTGACTGAAGCCAATGCGAACGACGAGGTCTTCGGGCCCTTCATCCGTGGCCTCGCCTACGCGAACACGACAAAGTTCGCCAACGAAAGCGCGCAGCGGCAGCTCCTGATCGACATGGTTCAGCGCATCGACATCGAGGGCCAGGCGGCGGCAGACAGCATTGCCATCGCGGCCGAGGCTGAGCAGAAACTGCTGAACGAGTACCACAACTAGATGCAGGCAAGCCCCGGACATCCTCCGGGGCTTGCCAACCGCGCTCGGAACCCCTGAGCAGGGTCTCGTACCTGCGGGCGCAACGACCATCATGTACCGCAACCTCTCAGTCCGGCAAAAGCAGATCGTCTGGGCCTGGGCGTTCCTCGCCGTGCCCATCGTGTTCTACGTGGTGATCCGGTTCTATCCCACGGCAAATGCCATGGCGATCTCCTTCCAGAACTGGAACCTGCTCGGTGACCGGACCTGGGCCGGTTGGGCAAACTACGCGAAACTCTGGAACGACCCGGTTTTCTGGAAGGTCTTTCGCAACACCTTCGTGTACCTGCTGATCGGCACGCCGGTCAGCCTGGTGATCTCCTTCGTGATCGCCTACCACCTCGACCGGCTGCGCTTCATGCACGGGTTCCTCAGGATGCTTTATTTCCTGCCGTTCATGACGACCGCCGTGGCGATGGCCTGGGTCTGGCGCTGGTTCTACCAGCCGGTTCCGATCGGGCTTTTCAACAATGTTCTTGCCACCGCAGGAATTCCCCAGGTGGAATTCCTGCGCTCGACGACGCTCGCGCTTCCGGCCATCCTGGCGCCGGCCGTCTGGGCCGGGCTCGGATTCCAGATCATCATATTCATGGCGGGCCTGCGGGCCATCCCGCGAAGCTACTACGAGGCCGCCCGGATCGACGGCGTGTCGAACTGGACGATTCTCTGGGAAATAACCCTTCCACTACTCAAGCCGACCGTCGTGTTCATCGTGGTTTTCTCGTCGATCGGGTTCCTCAGGATTTTCGATCACGTCTTCAACATGACCACGAACGACCCGGGCGGGCCGCTCAACGCGACGAAACCGCTTGTCCTGATGATTTACCAAAGCGCGTTTACCGACTTCAACATGGGTTACGCCGCAGCGCAGACCGTCGTGCTGTTCCTGATCCTCCTGATCGTCAGCCTCGTGCAACTGCGCATACTCAGGGATAACTGACGTGGACGCATCCGTTGCGGAAATCAGGGCAAGCTCAAGGTCTCTCCTGACCTCCGAGACGCCCCGGAGGCCGGCCAGTGCCGCGCAGATCATCCGCTGGCTGGTTCTCTTCACAGGTGGTGTCCTGATGGTGATGCCGATCGCGTACATGGTCTCGACATCGTTGAAATGGCCCCATGAAATCTACAACCTGGCCCTCGTTCCCAACGAGCCGCACCTGGAAAACTACACCTACGTGCTGGAGGACGGCAGGTTCTATGGCTGGTTCGTCAATTCGCTTGTGATCGCCACGGTAACCACGGTTTCAAACATCCTGTTCGACAGCCTCGTCGGCTACACGCTGTGCAAGTTCCGTTTCCCGGGACGCTATATCGTCTTCATCGCGATCCTGTCGACGCTGATGATTCCGACAGAGATGCTCGTCATTCCCTGGTACCTCATGTCGCAGGCCTTCGGCTGGCTCGACACTTACTGGGGAATCATGTTTCCGGGCCTCATGACCGCCTTCGGCACGTTCCTGATGAAGCAGTTCTTCGAGACCGTTCCGGACGATTTCATCGAAGCCGCGAGGATCGACGGGCTGAACGAACTCGAGATCTGGTGGACGGTGGCGATGCCGCTGGTCCGGCCCGCGCTGGCGGCACTGGCGATTTTCGTTTTCCTGGGCAACTGGACGGCCTTCATCTGGCCACTGATCGTGACAAACTCCGTTGATATGTACACGCTGCCGGTCGGGCTCTCGAGCTTCGGCGACGAGGCGGACGTCCAGTGGGAACTCATCATGACCGGTGCGGCAATTTCAACCATCCCGACGCTCGTCGTCTTCCTGATTTTCCAGCGCTTCATCATCCGGGGTGTCGTCATGGCGGGGCTGAAGGGATGACAGGGAGCTGCGCCTTTCCGCACCCGGCCTACAGGGACACGGTTCTCGCCCCTCATTTCGACGGCATCAGAACGCATTTCGCAGGTCACGTGTACGCGATCAACCGGGCACATCTGGTGATGCTTCACGAAACCGGGATCATTTCGAGAAACCAGGCCCGGATGATCGCCGCGGCCCTGCGGGACATCGAGCAGGACATGAACACCGGCACGTTGTCCTACACGGAAGAGCACGAGGACTATTTCTTCCTGGTTGAAGCAGAGCTCGAACGGCGCGCCGGTGAACCCGGCGGAATGCTTCACCTGGCGCGTTCGCGCAACGACATGGACCACACCATGTTCAGGATGGCCCTTCGCGAGAAGGCCGGACGTCTGATGGAACAGGTCCTTGACCTCGTGGACGGGCTGGTCGCGAAGGCCCGCGCCGAGCGCGACACGCTTGTGGTCGCCTACACGCACGGACAGCCCGCGCAACCGACGACCTTCGGTCACTACCTCTCGGCGGTCGTCGAATGCCTCTTGCGGGACGCTGAACGCCTGGACCTGGCCTCGGACTCTCTCGATCTTTGCCCGATGGGGGCGGCGGCCATCACCACGTCCGGGTTCCCCATCGACCGGCACCGCGTGTCCGACCTGCTCGGCTTCGGAGAACCGCTGCTGAATTCCTATGGTTGCATTGCCTCCGTGGACTACGTGACCGGTCTCTACTCTGCGATCAAGCTGGTGTTCCTGCATCTCGGGCGTGTTGCGCAGGACATGGCGCAATGGTCGGCCTTCGAGGTCGGCCAGTTGCATGTTCCCGACAGCATGGTCCAGGTTTCCTCGATCATGCCGCAGAAGCGGAACCCGGTTCCGATCGAACACTTGCGGCACCTGTCCAGCGTCACGGCCGGCCTGTGCGACGTGATGGTCGACACGATGCACAACACGCCGTTTGCCGACATGAACGACAGCGAGGCGGACGTCCAGCAGGCCGGTTACGCCGTGTTCGAGCGCGGCGCGCGCGCCTTGTCTCTGTTCACGGCGTTCCTCCCTTCCTGTTCAATCAACGCGTCACGGGTCAAGGCCAACAGCGACGCCGCGTGCATAACGATCACGGAGCTGGCCGACACCCTTGTCCGCATCGAGGGGCTGAGTTTTCGGCGGGCCCACGGAATCGCGTCGGCGACAGCCCGCGCCGTGGTCGCGCGTGGAACGGGCCTGGCCCGGGGGTTCGACGCCTTCGCCGCCGCCTTCGAATCCGAAACCGGCCGTGCGCCGACGCTCACGCCCCGGATGTTTTACGCTTCCGTCACGCCCGAGACCTTCGTTCTCCGCCGTGACCGGCCGGGCGGTCCGGCGGCCACGGCACTCGACCGGGCGTTCGCGGTGTACGAGGAGAAGGCCCGGGACCTCCGCGGCCGGCTCGAGGCGCGCGCCGCCCGTCGTGACCACGCGGCCGGCATGCTTGAATCTGCTGTCAACGCCCTCCTGGAGAAATAGCCCATGGCGAGTCTCGTTCTTCGCAACCTGGTGAAGACTTTCGACAAGACCACGGTCCTGCACGGGATCAGCCTGGAGGTCGAGGATGGGGAGTTCGTCGTTTTCGTCGGACCGTCGGGCTGCGGCAAGTCGACGACGCTCCGCCTCATCGCCGGGCTCGAAGAAACGACGGTCGGGGAAATCGAGATCGAAGGCCGAATCGTGAATCACCTGGAACCGAAGGACCGGAATATCGCCATGGTGTTCCAGAACTATGCCATCTATCCGCACATGACGGTTCGCAAGAACATCGGCTTCGGGCTCAGGACGTCGAAACTGACGAAAGCCGAAAAAACGGCCCGCCTCGAGGACATCGCTTCAATTCTCGAAATGACCGAACTCCTCGACCGCAAGCCCGCGCAGCTTTCGGGCGGCCAGCGGCAGCGTGTCGCGATCGGCCGGGCCATGGTACGCGACCCGGCCGTGTTCCTCTTCGACGAGCCGCTGTCGAACCTCGATGCCCAGCTTCGTACCCAGATGCGTCTCGAGATCAAGAAACTCCACCAGCGTGTCGGGAATACCATTATCTTCGTGACGCACGACCAGGTCGAAGCCATGACGCTGGCGGACAGGATTGTCATCATGAAGGACGGCCACATCCTGCAGGTCGGCAAACCGTCCGATGTCTACCACAGGCCGGCGAACACCTTCGTGGCCGGATTCATCGGGGCACCGTCCATGAACATGCTGCAATGCAGGGTGGACGGCGGCGTGGTCCGGATCGCGTCCGGTCCGGACGTCCAGCTGGACTGCGAGGTTGCCCATGGACGACCGGTCATTCTCGGGGTGCGCCCGGACGACCTGCATCCGTCCGGCGAGGACCCGTTACTCGAGGGAACGGTGACCGTTCGGGAACCGCTCGGACCCGACACGCTGATTTACGTCGACACGCCATCCGGCGAAGTCATCGCCAAGGCCGATGGCCAGCATCCGCCCGCAATCGGGGAAACAGTTCAGTTGAGTGCACGCCGCGATCGCCTCCATGTTTTTGACGCGGAAACCGGAAGGTCCCTGACCTCGAACGCGTGACCGTCAGGGCAGGGAAGAGATCGTACGTCACGGACGGAAAACGGGCGTGTAAGCGGAAGCGAAAACGGGACACTCCGAAACGATTGCCACGAGGTTGCACCCTCAGTGCGGGCGGCCTCTCGGCAGGGCGGTAAGGCCGAGGGCGGAAAAGCAGTTCGCGGCCCTGCCATGACCTTGGCGTCTCGTTGCCGACAGGAACCGGTTGGTAAGGGCGAATGTCCTAAGGCATTGGCCCCGGAATTTGCCCGCATGGCGTTTCCCGGCAGGCCCTTGGCCGCGCCGGAAACGACATGTGCGCAATATTGAACAGCGCGTCGACCGTTCCTCACGTGCGATCAGGTGTCGTCTCGTGCGCTGTCTCGATCAATCGCCCTGCTCACTCCGCTCCCTGCCTGTCTGCCGAAGTGGTGCAATCTATGGTAAACCGTCGTCTGCACGAATTCGGCTACAGTCTTCAGGCGAACCGCAAGACCATCGAGGGGCGGCAGCATCCGGACCGTGACGGGCGGTTCCGGCGGATCAACCGCCGTGTCCGGGCGTTCCAGAAGCTCGGCCAGCCTGTGGTTTCGGTGGACACGAAGAAGGAACCGGTGGGCCGGTTCCGCAATGGCGGCCGGGAATGGCGCCCCAAGGGCCATCCGGTGGCGGTGAACGTGCATGATTTTCCGGATCCCGAGCTTGGCAAGGCCATTCCCTACGGGGTCTGCGACATGACCGCCAACACCGGCTGGGTCAGCGTCGGCATCACCAGCGACACGGCGGAATTCGCGGTCGAGACCATACGGCGCTGGTGGAGGCGGATGGGTTCTCCGCTCTACCCGGATGCCCGGAGATTGCTGATCACCGCCGACGGCGGCGGCTCCAACAGCAGCCGCAACCGGTTGTGGAAGCTGGAAGTCCAGCGCCTCGCCGATGAACCGGGGCTGGCCATCTCGGTCTGTCACTTTCCGCCTGGGACCAGCACGTGGAACCGGATCGAGCGCCGGATGTTCTGCCACATCACCCAGAACTGGCGGGGGAAGCCGCTTGTCAGCTACGAGGTGATCGTCAACCTGATTGCCGCGACGACCACGAGGACAGGCCTGACCATCTGTTCCGACATCGACGAGAACGACGACACCACCGGCATCAAGGTCAGCGACGACCAGATGAACGCGCTATCGATCCGGCGGACAGGCTTCCAAGGCGAATGGAACCATACCTTCACGCCGTGCACGTGATTGGACAGGTTATCTTGGCGAGTCTTCCAAGCCTTCGATTCCGGCCCGAAAATGTAGCGTGGGAGCGTTCTGGCACCCGGCACCGGTTGCACTGACATCAACTTTCGGTGTGAGCTACAATGTAGCCTGTTATCCTGATTGATGCGCTTTTCGACAGGGCGTGACTTTGATCTGGTGCCTTTGGCTAGGTCTACCATGTCATGACGGTTTTGACTGGACAATGCGATTTCGCTGCGTTATGTCGCCCCCACCATGGCACAATCCCAGATCAGCCGCACCCTGCGGGACGAGGCGGCAATTTCACGCATAGCCGCGATCCTGTCTCAGGAGACGTTCGACAGCCGCAGCGCCCTTGGCCGACGCATTTGCACGGAATTCTCCTTTGTCGACGCGACCGGTCGCCTCCAGGTTGCCGGCTGCATGAAGGCGCTGACGACACTGGCGGACACGGTCCCGTGCATCGTCTTGCCCCCGCCCCGGTCGCCGCCGGTGACCAACAGGCCGCGCCAGCTTGACGCCGATGTTCCGGAACCGGCCGGGGTCCCGTCGCATCCTGCCGGGATTGGCGATCTGACTGTCCAGGTGGTCGCCACGACCCCGGATCGCGCCCTGTGGAACACGCTGATCGCGCGCGAGCATCCGCACGGCATGACGACCTTCGCCGGCTGCCAGCTCCGCTACCTCGTGGGCTCGTCCCATGGCTGGCTGGGTGCCGCGGGGTTCTCCGCCGCCGCCCTGCGTGTTTCGGCCCGGGACCGCTGGATCGGGTGGGACGATGCCGGGCGCCGGGACCATCTCCACCGCGTGACCTGCCTGAGCCGGTTCCTGGTCCGGCCCTCCGTGCGCTGCCCGCACCTGGCAAGCCATGTCCTCGCCCGCATCCTTCGCCGGCTGCCGCGGGACTTCGAGGAACGCTACGGGTACCGGCCATTCCTTGTGGAGAGCTTCGCCGATGACGGCTATGACGGCACATGCCTGCGCGCGGCCAACTTCCTGTGTGTCGGAGAGACCACGGGCCGCGGGCGGCAGGACCGGGCCCGGCGGCGTGCGAAGACCCGAAAGACGGTCCTGATGTACGCGATGGAACGCGCCTGGCGGCGCAAGCTCGGGGTTGGCTGGGTGGATCATGCGCCGGCACTTGAGCCGGGCGCGGGGCTGAGTGCGGCGGAGTGGGCCGCGAACGAGTTCGGAGGAGCCCCCTTGGGAGACAAGCGTCTTTCGGCACGTCTGGTGAAGAGCGCGGGTCTGCTGGCGGCCTACCCGGGCCAGAAGATCAACGCCAACAGCGCCGCCGACAGCACGGCAATCAGTGCCTTCTACCGGATGATCGAGATGCCTGTGGAGTCGGAGGTGACGGCCCGAAACATCCTGGCGCCCCACCGGGAGCGCAGCATCCGGCGGATCCGCAGCCAGCATACGGTGCTTGCGATCCAGGATGGCACGGACCTGAACTTCGCGCGCCGTCCGGGGTGTGACGGGTTGCAGGTGATCGGGCGGAACCAGACCGGGGCGAAGAGCCGCGGGCTGCACCTGCATGCCACGCTGGCGGTGAGTGATACCGGGCTCCCTCTCGGGGTGCTCAGGCTGGGCTTCGACGCGGTGAAGCCCCGGGCCGAGGCCGCCGAGGCGCGCCGGAAGACCCGGCGCTGGATCGACGGCTTCAACGACATCGTGAAGGCCGTGCGCGACGTGAGCCGCAAGACGCGGGTGATCTCGGTGTGCGACAGGGAGGGAGACTGCTTCGAGTTGTTCGATGCGCAGCGCCGGCGTCCCCGGGTGGAGTTGCTGGTGCGCGCGAAGCATGACCGGGTTCTGCGCCGCGGGAAACCGAAACTGTTCGAGGTCATGGGCGGTGGCGCCCCCGATGGCCGGATCGATGTGGAGGTCGAGGGGTTGACGGCGCGGGCGAAATCGAGCCGAAAGGCGGCCCGGCCGGCCCGCGTCAAGCGGCTGGCCTGCTGCGAATTGCGCTTCCGTCGTGTGACCCTGCCGCCGACCGCTGCGGTGAAGGATGGCGAACCGGTGACGGTATCGGCGGTCCACGTCGTGGAGAGCGCGCCGCCCGAGGGCGAGGACCCGGTGCAGTGGTACCTGTTGAGCACGCTCAGGGTTCGCACGGCGAAGGAGGCGGCGGAGGTCGTGGGGTTCTACCTCCAGCGCTGGCGGATCGAAGATTATTTCCGTGTCCTGAAATCCGGCTGCCGGACGGAGTTCCTGCTGTTCCGCACCGCCGACCGGCTGCAGCGGGCGATCGCGATCAATGCGGTGATCGCCTGGCGCATCATGGTCATGACCCTTCTCGGCCGGCAGGTCCCCGACTGCGACCCGAGCCTGATGTTCACCGACAACGAAATCGACTTCCTGCGCGACTATGCGCGGGAGCACGACATGACGCCACCGCAGCGGCTCGGCGACGCCGTGTGCCTGGTTGCCCATCTCGGCGGCTACCGGGACCGCAAGCACGATCCGGAACCCGGGAACCAGATCATGTGGCACGGCCAGACCCGGCTCTCGAGCGCCGCACTCGGCCATCGGATCGGCTTCCTGGCCGGCCAGAGGCACGCATTGCGCCAGGAAGATTGACCCGTTGCAATGCAAACTTATCATGACTCGGCAGGGCTAGGTCTACCATGTTATGAAAGATTGTGCTGGACGGCGCGGTTTCGATGGTGTAGTTCGGCGCCATTATGGCCCAGTCCCAGATCAGCCGCACGCTTGGCGACCCTGCGGCGCGTGCACGCATAGCCGCGATCCTGGCGCAGGAACATTTCGACAGCCGGCGGGCACTGGGTCGCCGTGTCTGTGAGGAGTTCTCTTTCGTCGACGCGATCGGTCGGCCCCAGGTGTCGGGATGCCTGCATGCGCTTGCGACCCTTGCCGGGCGCGATCCCGATATCGTGCTGCCGGCTCCGAAGTCGGGGGGCGTCGACATCACTCCGCGCCTGCTCGGTGCGCCGGTGCCGGATCCGGTTGACGTTCCCACGGCCCTGTCCCGGGTTGAGGACATCGCGATCGTCCCGGTTGCCACCGCCGCTGACCGGGCGCTGTGGAACACGCTGATCGCCCATGAACATCCCCACGCCATGACCACCTTTGCCGGGCGCCAGCTCCGGTATCTCGTCGGCTCGGCCCATGGCTGGCTGGGGGCGGCGGGGTTCTCGGCCGCGGCGCTCAAGGTTGCGGCCCGGGACCGCTGGATCGCATGGACGCACAGCCAGCGGAGCGGCCGGCTTGACCGGGTCGTGTGCCTGAACCGTTTCCTGATCCGGCCCTCGGTCCGGTGTCCGCACCTGGCCAGCCACGTCCTGGGGCGTATCCTGCGGCGCCTACCCCGGGACTTCGAGGCCCGCTACGGTTTCCGCCCGCTGCTGGTGGAGAGTTTCGCCGATGAGGGCTATGCTGGCACCTGCCTGAGGGCGGCCAATTTCCTCTGCGTGGGCCGGACGGCGGGCCGCGGCCGGCAGGACCGCGAGAGGCGGCGCGCCAAGACGGTGAAGACGGTGTTCATGTTCCCGCTCGACCGGCGCTGGCGGCGGGAACTCGGGGTCCCGCATGTGGAGCTCAGGCCGGTTCTCGAACCGGGGGAAGGCCTGTCGGCGTCGGACTGGACGGAGAATGAATTCGGAGGGGCTCCCTTGGGTGATCGGCGACTGTCTGCGCGGCTTGTGAAGAGTGCCGGCCTGCTGGCCGCGTATCCGGGCCACAAGATCAATGCCAGTCCGCACAGCGACAGCACGGCGATCAATGCCTTCTACCGGCTGGTCGAGAAGCCGGCGGAATCGGCGGTCACGGTGGAGAACATCCTGGCGCCGCACCGTGAGCGCACCGTCTGCCGCATCCGCGGCCAGCGCACGGTGCTGGCCATCCAGGACGGCACCGACCTGAACTTCGCCACCCGGCCGGGCTGTGACGGTCTCGAGGTGATCGGGCGGAACCAGACCAGCGCGAAGAGCCTTGGCCTGCACCTGCACGCGACACTGGCGGTAAGCGACACCGGCCTTCCTCTCGGCGTGCTGCGCCTGGGGTTCGATGCGGCGGTGAAGCGCACGCCGGAGGCCGAGAAGCGGAAGAAGAGCGAGCGCTGGCTTGACGCCTTCGCCGACATTGGTGCCGCGGTGCGGGAGGTCGGGGGCAAGACGCGGGTGCTCAGCGTCTGTGACCGGGAGGCGGACTTCTACGAACTGTTCGATGCCCAGCGCACGAACCCGCGTGTGGGATTGCTGGTCCGCGCGAAGCATGACCGTGTGCTGGGCGAGGCGCGTCCGAAGCTGTTCGAGACGCTGGGCGGGGGCGCGGCCGACGGCCGCGTCGCGGTCGAGATTGCGGGACTGACGGCACGTCCCAAGTCCAGCAGGAAGACGGCGCGCCCGATGCGCCGGAAGCGTCTGGCGCAGTGTGAACTGCGGTTCCGTCGCGTGGTCCTGCCGGCGACGATCCCCGGCGGCAAGCCGGTCACGGTGTCGGGGGTACACATCATCGAAACCAACCCGCCGGAGGACGAGGCCCCGGTGCAGTGGTACCTGTTGAGCACGCTCAAGGTCGGCTCGGCCAAGGAAGCGGCGGAGGTCGTGGGCTACTACCTCCAGAGGTGGCGGATCGAAGATTATTTCCGCGTCCTGAAATCCGGTTGCCGGGTGGAACACCTGCTGTTCCGCACCGCAGACCGCCTGCAGCGGGCCATCGCCATCAATGCGGTGATCGCATGGCGCATCATGCTGATGACCCTGCTCGGACGCCAGGTGCCCGATTGTGATCCTGACCTGATGTTCACCGATGCGGAACTGGGCTTCCTGCGCGATTATGCCCGTAAGCATGACCTTGCCGAACCCCGTCGGCTTGGCGATGCGACCGCTCTCGTGGCGCACCTCGGAGGATATCGTGACCGCAAGCATGACCCGGACCCCGGGAACCAGATCATGTGGACCGGCTACAACCGGCTGACCAGTGCCGTGATCGGCCACGAAATCGGCAGTGAAACCGGTTATGAAACCGGCTTCGAGGCCGGCAAGAGACATGCCTTGCGGGAAAGCAGATGACCTGTGGTCATCCACCATTTATCATGACTCGGTAGGGCTAGGTCTCAAGTCTGCCGTCGATGGTAATCATGAAGTGCGGATCATGGCAATCTGCCGCGCTGCCTTGAATCGTTCACGTTTCCTGCCGTCGGGTGTTCATCGTCCCCGGCGCCTTCGGAAGATGCGCCCGCAAACGACGCTTCCGCCGACACCTGAGAGGCCGATCAAGCCCAGGTACAGATTCGGCCAGCGCGCGAATGCCGGAGGGCGCCGGGTCTCAGCCTGTTCCGCTGTCGTCCCGATAGCTCCTGTTCACGTCATCTGGGGCCGACGTTTCGGCAGTGCTGCCCTCACCGGGGAGGGGCTCCGTTATTCCCTGCCCAAGATGGGCAACCAGGGCGGTCTCGAGAGCGGCGTCCAATTCGCGCGCGCGTTCCATGTAGGCAGGGTTTTCGCTGACTTTGAGTTCCGGATCCCACAACGCCGCAAGTTCGCGCAGCGCCTCGCGGTCCTTGCGGAAATAGAAATGTTCGATCCTGGACGCCTCGACGTCCGCCAGTCCCATGTTCTCGAGCACGTAACGGCCCGCCCTGAGTGAGCTGTCGAACAGTTCCCTGACGATGTCGTTGGCGCCCACCTCGAAGAGTTCGTAGGCGTGCAACCTGTCATATGCCCTGGCAACGATGTGCAGATCGGGACTTTGACTGCGCGCGTACCGCACGAGCTTGGTCGTGGCCTCCTTGTCGTCGAGGGCCACCACGAGCACGCGTGCTTCCTCCAGTTTCGCCGCGTGCAGGAGATTGGGTTGTGTCGGGTCGCCGAAGAAGCCCTTCATTCCGAACCGGCGCATGGTTTCGATTGCCTCGAGGCTGTTGTCGAGCACGATGGCGCGGAAACCGGCCAGCATCAGCAGTCGGCTCACAACCTGTCCGAAGCGTCCGATGCCGGCAATGATGACGGCCTGCCGCTCGTCGATCTCGTCGGCTTCGGGCATACCGCGGCCCTCTTCCATGCGATGCCGCAGCTTTTCCCATGCAATGAAGAAAAGCGGAGTCAGCAGCATCGACATCGCGACGACAAGATACATCCGTTCGGTGAGGCGCGAGTCGAAAACGAGGAGCTGGGACGCGAACGAGATCAGCACGAACCCGAACTCGCCCGCTTGCGCGAGACCGAGCGTGAACAACCACCTCCCGCTGGCGCGGATGCGAAAGACCTGGGTCAGGGCCAGTAGAACGGCTCCCTTCGTGAGCATCAGCAACAGCGCGAGCGCCACGATTTGCAATGCATCGCGGTAGAGCACCGCGAAGTTGATTCCGGCACCGACCGTAATGAAGAAGAGCCCGAGCAAAAGGCCCTTGAAGGGCGCGATATCGCTTTCCAGTTGATGCCTGAATTCGCTGTTGGCGAGCACGACACCTGCCATGAAGGCTCCGAGCGCGGGGGAAAGGCCGACGAGCGTCATCAGGAACGCGATACCGAGGACGATCAGCAAGGCCAGGGCCGTGTAGAGTTCCCGGAGGCGGGCGACATGCACCAGCCGGAAAAGCGGCCGAACCGCATACAGGCCGAACAGCACGACCATCGCGACGGCCGCGACCGTGGCGAGCGTGACGACCCAGCCCGGAAAGGATTGAATGAAGGCGACGGTCGCCTCGACCCCTTGTACCTGCTCGGCGCCGTCACCGGCCGCCGGTGCATGACCGGTTCCGGCTGGACCGCCAGCGGTCCTGCCCGCGATACCCGGCGCTGCCAGAAGCGGCAGGATTGCCAGCATCGGAATGACGGCAATGTCCTGCATCAGCAGTACCGAAAAACTCGCCCTCCCCCCGTTCGACTGCATCAGGTTCTTTTCGGTCAGTGTCTGCAGGACGATCGCGGTCGAGGAGAGCGCGAGGACCATGCCGACCGCAAGCGCAGTCGTCCATGGCATCTCGAAGCCCAGCAGGCAGATCATCATGAGCAGCAGGGTCGTCAGCGATACCTGCAATCCTCCAAGACCGAGAAGCCGGTGACGCATGTCCCAAAGTGTACGCGGAGACAACTCCAGCCCGATCATGAACAGCAGCATCACGACGCCGAACTCGGCGAAATGGCGCAGATCTCCAGTGTCCGCCACCAGGCCGAGAGCCGGTCCGACAAGAATCCCGGCAATCAGGTATCCCAGAACGGACCCCACGCCGAGTCGTACGGACAGCGGGACGGCCACCAGGGCGGCGATCAGGTAGATGACGGCCTGAAACAGGAAGCCTTCCAATTTTCTTCTCCAGTCTGTTTTCAAGCGGTCTGCCGGCGCCGGCACGGCTCGTGAGCTCCCGCGCCTGGCCCTTGCCTCGACCGAGTGGGACTATTGGACCGGAATGCCAGGGTTCTTCAAGCCGACCGATCATCCGAGGACGGCATTGCCTGGAAAAAGCCGCTCTCAGCCTCCCGTCACATGTATCCTGATATCCTGAGCGCAGGGCGTCCCTGGGGCCAAGGCCGGTTTCGCACCCGAGCGCGGGAACCAGCGCGCCGCGACCGGGTAACCCGGTCCCGGGAAACATGCGCCCGGCACGACGACCAGCACGATCTCCGGGTGGGGAGCGCAGTTGGCGGGCGGGCGTTCGGACATGGTGGCGGGGCACTTCCGGAGTTTCGTCACGAACCGTGACCTGCGACGTCGCGTCGGGTGGCACGAACAGCCGGAAGATCATTCGGTGTTGTCTCCGCAGGTTGCCGGGACATTGAGGATGGATTCAAACCATGCCGTAAACCCGTGACGAACATTCGGCCGACGATCTTGTGAACGTGAATCCGCTGGACATACGTGCTCGCTATCGCTGAACGTGGGTAGTGTCGCCGATCTTTTTCAGGCCTCGGTTTGTGTCGGAGGTTTCAACTCTTGGTCCCGGTGTGATGACGCTGACGCGATGAATCGTGACTGCTTCGGGAAAGGGATCGGGCGTGGAGTGACCGCCAATACCGGCGATCTTCCCACTCGATGCGCTGCCCGAAATGATCTGCGGAAATTGCGCGTGGCTTCCGTCGCCACGAGCGTTTCTCTCCGCTGAACGCGGTCAACGGAACGGATCTTTCCTGAAAACCGGAGCAGCAGGCAAGGTTCAGGAAAATCGGCGCCGCGATACTGCCTTTCGGCCCGGCCTCGATCCATGCCTGGCGCAACCCTGAAACCGCTGAATTCGGCTGGGTAGACGGGGACGTTGCGATGCCCCTTCTACCCAGCCCTAATTTCGTTCCACTGCCAGGTGCACCCCGCCCATGGGGCGAAGCGTCAGGACCATGACCGGCTTCGGATCGAGCCCGGGGATCCTTCGAAACCGGAATCGCGACATCAGGGTCGCGAGGACGATCACGGCCTCGAGCATCGCGAAACTGGCACCAATGCACACCCGTGGCCCGTCGCCGAACGGCAGGTAGGCGTACCGCTCGACCTGGCGTCCCCCGGAAAACCGCTCCGGATCGAAACGGTCGGGTGAGTCCCAAAGGCCGCGGTGCCTGTGCAGCGCATAGATCGGAAGAATGACCGTATCGCCCGGGCGTATCTCCCGGTCGCAGATCCGGTCATCTGCACAGGCGGTGCGCGAAAGGATTGCCGCCGGGGGATAGAGCCTGAGCGCTTCCTCGATCACCGAGCGGGTATACGGAAGATCGGGAACGTCCTCGGCGCCTGCGGTACGGCCCCCGAGAACGGTTGTGGCTTCGGCCCTCAGCCGCTCCTGGACCCGAATGTCGAAGGCGCAGAGATAAAAGGACCAGGCGAGTGCGAGTGCGGTTGTCTCGTGACCGGCAACGATGAATGCCAGCAGGTTGTCCCTGAGCTCGCCGGGCGTCATCCGGCGGCCCGACTCCGGGTCCGCCCCGTCCAGAAGCGCGTCGAGGAAGTCCCGGTCCCGCCGGTCGCGCTGTCTCAGTCGATCGGCGATGATATCGTCGGCTATTTTCCGCAAGACCTTGAGTGACCGGGGCCGGAAGAACCGGCGCGGTCGAGGGACCCACGTCGACATTCCCGCGATGTCGAACACGGACACCCGTGCGGCCGACGCAAGGAACGCCTCGATGGCGCCGTGGACGAATTCCTTGTCGAATTTCCGCTCACCCGCGAGCAGTACACCGCCAATGACGTCAAATGTCGTCTGAATCATCTCGTCGTGCAGTTCCGCACGGCCGCTGCCTGCGTGGAGCCTGCCGCACGCGGCATCGGCCGCGGCCGACATGATCGGGGCAAGACCGTCGACGCTTCGGCGCCTGAACACCGGGGCCGCAGCCCGTCTCTGCCATCGCCAGTGGTCGCCATCGGCGATGAACAGGCTCTGGCCGATTGCCGGTTCGAGAATGTTCTTGATGACATCGGACTTCGGATAGATGTCGAGTCTGTCCCTGAGGATGCGCCGTAGCGCGTCCGGCTCGGCAACCATGTGCCAGCGAATGCCACCGGTGCGGCCAGACACGATTGGCCGCCTGGTGATGGCTTCGGGAATGATCTCGAGCAGGTTCCTCCGGGCCGCAAGGAGAGTTCTGAACGGGCCCCATACCTCGGTCACAAGCGGTGCGGCAGGGGGTATGTCCGGCAAGGGGGTATTGTCCGTGTGAAGGTGGTTTTCCATCGTCAGCATCTTCGCGTGCTTCACCATAGCGAAGCGCGGCCACGCAGGCCAGAACGAGGATGGAAGCCGGCGCCGCGGTGCAAATTCCATGTTGATTTCATCGGGGATAGCAATTAGGCGGTCGGCTCCGTTTTGACGGTCGGTACACGGTGTACCGGGCCGGGACGCGGCAGGCGGCAAACAGAAGGCGGCGAACAGCGGGCACTGGAGGTTTCTGGCATGGCCAAGGAGAGATTTGAGCGTACGAAGCCACATGTGAACATTGGCACGATTGGCCATGTTGACCACGGCAAGACGACGTTGACTGCGGCGATTACGCGTCAGTTTGGTGATTTTGTTGCGTATGACGAGATTGACGGTGCGCCTGAGGAGAAGGCGCGCGGGATCACGATTTCGACGGCGCATGTTGAGTACGAGACGCCTGCGCGCCATTACGCGCACGTGGATTGTCCGGGTCATGCGGACTACATCAAGAACATGATCACGGGAGCTGCGCAGATGGATGGAGCGGTTCTTGTTGTGAGTGCTGCGGATGGTCCGATGCCTCAGACGCGTGAGCACATTCTTCTGGGGCGTCAGGTTGGCATTCCGCACATGGTTGTGTTTCTGAACAAGGTTGACCAGGTTGACGACGAGGAGCTTCTGGAGCTTGTGGAGATGGAGGTTCGGGAGCTTCTGTCGGACTATGAGTATCCCGGGGATGACATTCCGATTGTTTCGGGTTCGGCGCTTGCGGCGCTTGAGGGCCGGGACGAGGAGATTGGTTCATCGAAGGTTTCCGAGTTGATGGAGGCGGTTGACACGTACATTCCGACGCCTGAGCGTCCCCGTGACCAGCCGTTTCTGATGCCGATTGAGGATGTGTTTTCGATTTCGGGCCGTGGCACGGTTGTGACGGGCCGGGTTGAGCGCGGGGTGATCACGGTTGGCGACGAGGTTGAGATTGTCGGCATTCGCGAGACCTCGAAGACGACGTGCACGGGTGTCGAGATGTTCCGGAAGCTTCTGGACAGCGGGGAGGCCGGTGACAACATCGGAGCGTTGTTGCGCGGGGTTCCGCGTGACGGTGTTGAGCGTGGCCAGGTCCTGTGCCGTCCGGGTTCGGTGACGCCCCACACGCGGTTCGAGGCGGAGGTCTACATCCTGAACAAGGACGAGGGCGGTCGTCACACGCCGTTTTTCGGCAACTACCGTCCGCAGTTCTATTTCCGGACGACGGACGTGACGGGGACGGTTCAGCTTCCCGAGGGTACGGAGATGGTGATGCCCGGCGACAACCTGAAGTTCCTGGTGGAACTGATCAGCCCGATCGCCATGGAGGAGAAGCTCCGCTTCGCCATCCGGGAGGGCGGCAAGACCGTCGGGGCCGGCGTCGTCTCCAGGATCATCGAGTAGGCAACAGGGTCCCGGCATCGTTCGAGCCGGCAAGTCCAGGGCAGGCCGGGTTCGTGCCCGGCCCGCCGGTCTGCCGTGCCCTCGTCCGTCGAGATGCCGGGCATGGTCGATGGGACCCGTCGGGCCCCGATCACGGCCGATCGCGCGCAATGGCTTGCGTGACAGCCCGGTGACTGGTACTCGGGTCCTGTTCTGATAGGGGTGTAGCTCAGTCGGTAGAGCATCGGTCTCCAAAACCGAGGGCCGGGGGTTCGAGTCCCTCCGCCCCTGCCAGGGTTTGCCTTGGATCTCGACCGTAGGCGGCAGGGAGAAGACAACACGATGATGAATCCGTTCGTATTCATGCAGCAGGTTCGGGCCGAGGTGTCCCGGGTGGTCTGGCCGACCCGGAAAGAGACGGCAATTACGACCGTGATGGTTTTCCTCATGGCCGCGGTCGCGGCGCTTTTTTTCTTTCTCGTCGACCAGGTTGTTCGACTGGGTCTGACGGGAATCCTCGACTTGGCTACTTGATCATCCGGAAGGGTTCTGATAGAGAAACGCGAAACGATACCCGGCGGTGCTGGCCGATTCGGGCTGCTTGTCGTGTTTTCGTTGGCACAGGAACCGCAACCCCTTGAAAAGTAAAAATTCCTGCGGCGATGCCGCCGTATGTTGGCAGGACGTCAGGCAATATGGCTAAGCGTTGGTACTCGGTCAGCGTGCTGTCCAATTTCGAAAAACGGGTGCGTGATTCGATCCTGGACGTGGTGAGCAATGAGGGAATGGGCGATTCGATCGTCGAGGTCTGCGTTCCGACCGAAGAGGTCATCGAGATCCGGCGGGGCAGGAAGGTCAATACCGAACGACGATTCATGCCGGGCTATGTTCTCGTAAAAATGGAGATGTCGGAACGGGGATATCACCTGATCAATAACATTCACCGGGTCACCGGGTTTCTCGGAGAGCCCGGAAAGCCGTCGCCGTTGCCGGATGCCGATGTTGACCGGATCCTGAACAGGGCGCGGGAAGGCAGCGAACGGCCGCGTGCGCGGATCAGTTTCGATATCGGCGAAAACGTAAGCGTCATCGACGGTCCGTTCGAGGGGTTTTCCGGCATGGTCGAGGATGTGGACGAGGACAATGCGCGTCTCAAGGTCAGCGTATCGATCTTCGGGCGCGCGACTCCGGTTGACCTGGAATACACCCAGGTGTCGAAACTGAGCTGACATCCGCCGGTGGACAGGCGGGGTGCCGGCGCGAGGTCGGGGACCGGCTGATTTTGGAATCGAAACCGGGTTCTGGTGGACGGCCAGGCCCGGGTGAAGGGAGGCCGGCATGGCCAAGAAGGTAGTCGGAAGAGTCAAGCTCCAGGTGCCGGCAGGGCAGGCCAACCCGTCGCCGCCGGTCGGCCCGGCGCTCGGCCAGCGCGGCATCAACATCATGGAGTTCTGCAAGGCGTTCAACGCGAGAACCCAGGACATGGAGCCCGGTGCGCCGTGCCCGACGATCATCACGTACTACGCCGACAAGTCTTTCAGCATGGAGGTCCGGACCCCGCCCGCATCGCATTTCCTGAAAAAGGCTGCGGGGCTCGACAAGGCGGCGCAGACCCCGGGGCGTGAAACCACGGGTTACGTCACCCGGGCGCAGGTTCAGGAAATCGCCGAGGCGAAGATGCGGGATCTCAATGCGTACGATGTCGAGGCGGCCATGCAGATCGTCCTTGGTTCGGCGCGCTCCATGGGAATCGAGGTCAGGGGGTAGGAACAGTGGCAAGATCCGGAAAGAGAATTCGTACTGCCCGGGACGGGGTCAAGGACAAACGCTCCGTCTCCCTTGCCGAGGCCGTAGCCCTGATCAGGGGCAATGCAACCGCGAAGTTCGATGAAACCGTTGAAATCGCGATGAATCTGGGTGTCGATCCGCGGCACGCCGACCAGATGGTCCGGGGCGTGGTGGAATTACCCAACGGGACCGGAAAACACGTGCGCGTGGCCGTGTTCGCCCGCGGCGAGAAGGCCGACGAAGCAAGGGAAGCCGGGGCCGACATCGTCGGGGCCGAGGACCTGATGGAGACGATTCAAGGTGGCACGATTGACTTCGACCGATGTATCGCGACGCCCGACATGATGCCGGTGGTCGGTCGGCTCGGGAGGATTCTGGGCCCGCGCAACCTGATGCCGAATCCCAAGGTCGGCACCGTGACCCGGGATGTCGCGGACGCGGTCAAGGCTGCGAAGGCGGGCCAGGTCCAGTTCCGCGTCGAGCGCGCCGGCGTTGTCCATGCCGGCATCGGCAAGGCTTCTTTCGACGACGAAATGCTGGTCGAGAACGCCCGGGCGTTCGTCGCGGCAATCAGCCGCGCGAAACCCCAGGCGGCAAAGGGAACATATCTGAAGAAGATTTCGCTGAGTTCAACCATGGGACCCGGGGTGTCCGTAGACATTTCGGATGCCGCGGGTCCGTGAGGCGTTCGGTCGGCCGGCACGGCTGACCGGCGGGGGCGGGCAGGGAACCCGCCCGAAACTGTCCAAGACGGTGGGTGCCCGCGAGGGCTTAATTTCCTGCCTGAGACGGGAAACGTTCGAATTGGCCGGGGGTTTCGACTCCAGGGCGGTATCGGAAGGAACCCGGATCCGAGGACTGCCAGAACGCCGGCACCGCGGGCGCTGCTCGCACGGCCGGCAGAACCCGGCCGGGAGGATGTCCTCCCGCCAATTGGAGAAAGACTGTGGATAGAGCCCAAAAAGAAAAGGTGGTCGAGGATCTCGGCCAGATCTTTACGGACTCTGGTGTGGTTGTGGTGGCCCATTACAAAGGCCTGTCCGTCGCTGAAATGCAGGATTACCGCAGGCGTATGCGTGATTCGGGCGGAGTCGTCCGGGTTGCCAAGAACCGACTTGCCAGGATCGCCCTCAAGGGCACCCCGTGCGAGGGGATCTCCGACCTCCTGTCGGGGATGACGGTTTTCGCCTTTTCGGAGGATCCTGTCACCGCGGCCAAGGTTACGGATGCCTTTACCAGGGATAACGGCAAGCTTGTTGTCCTCGGGGGATCCATGGGGGGCACGACCCTCGATCCGTCCGGCGTCAAGGCGGTCGCGTCGATGCCGTCACGCGAGGAACTGATTGCATCCATCGTGTCCTGCATCTTGGCTCCGGCATCAGGCATCGCTGCCGCGGTCGGTGCACCGGCATCAGGCATTGCGGGCGTCCTGTCCGCGGTGGAAGAGATGAAGGAAGCCGCCTGATCCGCTCCGGCCGGCAGTTTCGGCAACCGGCGAACGGACCCGGACCACGGCAACATCAGGACACAGGATCCGAACCCAGGAACAGAAACCCAGAACGAACGGAAAACGACAATGGCTGATCTGAAGAAAATGGCAGAGGAAATCGTCGGACTGACGCTTCTCGAAGCGCAGGAACTCAAGACGATCCTTAAGGAAGAATACGGCATTGAGCCGGCCGGAGGCGCCGTCATGGTCGCTGCCACCGGCGGTGGCGGAGATGGCAATGAGGCGGCGGAAGAAAAGGACTCGTTCGATGTCGTCCTCAAGTCATTTGGCGAAAAGAAGATCAACGTGATCAAGGAAGTCCGTGCCATTACCGGCCTTGGCCTGAAGGAAGCCAAGGAGCTGGTGGAGGCGGGCGGAAAGACCGTCAAGGAAGGCGCGACCAAGGCGGAGGCCGAGGAAATCAAGGCCAAGCTCGAGGCTGCGGGCGCCGAGGTCGAGCTCACCTGAGCGTGCCTTGGGTCGGGGACGTCCGGCCATCCAGAACGACAAACTCGGGGCCCGGATTTGGCCGGGCCCCGATACGAGGCCCGGGAATTCCGTAAACCCCTGGGCAGACCGACGCCGAGCCGCAGGCTGGACACGATGAGTTCAGCTGAAGAGGACGTCGGAACATCACGAATCGAGTTTGGAGCGGCCGTCCCGGCCGGTTCCACTCGAAATTCGCGTTGAAAAAAGGCGAGCAATTACCATGGCATCGACCCCATCCAGCAATTCAAGCCAGATTTCGGGCAACAACGGAGCGACACCGTTGGTCCAGGCGCTGACCGGACAGAACCGGATCCGCCGGTACTACGGCAAGATTCGGGAAGTTCTGGACATGCCGAATCTCATCGAGGTCCAGAAATGCAGTTACGACCTGTTCCTGAATTCCGGTGATGAGCCGGAGCCAATGGATGGCTATGGCATTCAGGGCGTGTTCCAGTCGGTGTTTCCGATTCGGGATTTCAATGAAAACGCGATCCTGGAATTCGTCAGCTACGAGCTTCAGCCGCCCAAATACGATGTCGATGAGTGCCAGCAGCGCGACATGACCTTTTCAGCGCCCCTGAAGGTCACGTTGCGGCTGATCGTCTTCGATGTGGAGGAGGACAAGGAGTCCCGCTCGGTCAAGGACATCAAGGAACAGGATGTCTACATGGGAGAGATCCCGTTGATGACGAAAAACGGAACCTTCGTCTACAACGGGACCGAACGCGTTGTCGTCTCGCAGATGCACCGGTCGCCGGGCGTCTTCTTCGACCACGACAAGGGCAAGTCGCACTCGTCGGGAAAGCTCCTCTTTGTTTCCAGGATCATTCCCTACCGGGGGTCCTGGCTGGATCTGGAGTTTGACGCGAAGGACCTCGTCAACGCACGAATCGACCGAAAGCGGAAACTCCCCGTGACAACACTCCTTTATGCGCTTGGCATGGATCAGGAGGAAATCTGCGACAAGTTCTACAACACGGTCGCATACCGGTACATCGAGGAAAAGAACTGCTGGGCCGCCCCGTTTTTCCCGAGGAGAATCCAGGGAACCAAACCGGCTTTCGATATTGTCGACGCGGCGAGTGGGGAACTCGTCGCCCCCAAGGGCGAGAAGGTGACTCCCCGCACGGTCAGGGAACTGCAGTCGACCGGCGCCGTCATGGAGATTTTCTACCCGTTCAACTCCATCAACGGCCGGTATTCGGCAAAGGACATCATCGACGAGAACACCGGCGAGATCTGGGTCGAAGCCGGGGATGAAATAACCGTCGAGACGAATGACGACGGCGAAGTCGTCGGCGGTACCCTGCACAAGCTGATGGAAAACGGGATCACCGAGATCCCGACCCTCGACATCGACCATGTAAATACCGGGGCCTACATCCGGAACACGATGGCGATCGACAAGAATCACAACGAGGAATCCGCGCTTGAGGACATCTACCGGGTGTTGCGGCCAGGCGAACCACCCACACCGGAAGCGGCTTCGAGCCTGTTCAAGAGCCTGTTCTTCGATCCCGAGCGCTATGACCTGTCGGCGGTCGGTCGCGCAAAGATGAACCTGCGACTGGACCTGGACGCCAATGATTCGATCCGCACGCTTCGCAAGGAAGACATTGTTGGCGTCGTCAGGGCCCTGGTCGAACTGAGGGATGGAAAGGGCGAGCCTGACGACATCGATCACCTTGGCAACCGGCGCGTCCGTTCCGTCGGCGAACTGATGGAAAACGCCTACCGGGTGGGGTTGCTGAGAATGGAACGGGCGATCAAGGAGCGCATGAGTTCCGTCGACATCGACACGGTCATGCCGCAGGACCTGATCAACTCCAAGCCGGCCGCAGGAGCCGTTCGCGAGTTCTTCGGCTCGTCCCAGTTGTCCCAGTTCATGGATCAGACCAACCCGTTGTCGGAGGTGACGCACAAGCGCAGGCTGTCGGCACTGGGCCCGGGCGGGCTGACCCGGGAACGGGCCGGTTTCGAGGTCAGGGATGTCCACCCGACCCACTACGGCAGGATATGCCCGATCGAAACCCCCGAGGGTCCGAACATCGGCTTGATCAATTCGCTGGCTTCATATGCCCGGGTCAACAAGTACGGATTCATCGAAACTCCGTACCGGCGGGTCAAGGACAGCCAGGTGACCGACGATGTCCAATATATGTCGGCGACCGAGGAAATGCGGCACACCGTGGCCCAGGCCAACGCGCAGCTGGACGAGGACGGGCGATTCATCAACGACCTGGCATCGACACGGAAGGGCGGCGAGTTCATGCTCAACGCACCGGAAAACATCGACTTCATCGATGTGTCTCCGAAACAGCTGGTGTCGGTGGCCGCCTCGCTGATTCCGTTCCTTGAGAATGACGATGCCAACCGGGCGTTGATGGGGTCCAACATGCAGCGTCAGGCCGTGCCCCTGCTGAGAGCGGAGGCTCCCTTCGTCGGCACCGGGATCGAGCAGGTCGTCGCCCGGGATTCCGGGGCGGCCATAACGGCGGTTCGCTCGGGGACAATCGACCAGGTGGACGCCATGAGGATCGTCGTGCGGGCGACGGAGGAACTCGATCCAGGAGACCCCGGAGTCGACATCTACCGGCTGCGGAAGTTCCAGCGCTCCAACCAGAATACCTGCATAAACCAGCGCCCGCTGGTGAAGGTCGGAGACCGCGTGGTCAAGGGAGAGGTCATCGCGGACGGACCGTCGACCGACCTTGGCGAACTTGCCCTCGGCAAGAATGTGCTCGTCGCCTTCATGCCCTGGAACGGGTACAACTACGAGGACTCGATCCTGATTTCGGAACGCATCGTGCGCGACGACGTTTTCACCTCGATCCACATCCAGGAGTTCGAGATTTCGGCCCGTGACACGAAGCAGGGACCGGAGGAAATCACCCGGGACATCCCGAATGTGGGCGAGGAGGCCCTGCGCAATCTCGACGAGGCCGGCATTGTCTACATCGGTGCGGAAGTTGGCCCGGGCGACATTCTTGTCGGCAAGGTCACGCCGAAGGGCGAGAGTCCGATGACCCCGGAGGAAAAGCTCCTGAGGGCGATCTTCGGCGAGAAGGCTTCCGATGTCCGGGACACGTCTTTGCGACTGCCGCCGGGCGACTTCGGCACGGTCGTGGAGGTTCGGGTTTTCAATCGCCACGGCGTCGACAAGGATGAGCGCGCGCTCCAGATCGAACAGGAAGAGATCGAACGCCTTGCCCGGGACCGGGATGACGAACTCGCGATCCTCGAGCGGAACATCTACTCGCGGTTGCGGGGAATGATCCTGGGCAAGACGGCGGTCAAGGGGCCAAAGGGGGTCAAGGGCGGCGCGGTCATCGACGAGCAGTTGCTCGAGCCACTGAGTCCGGGCCAGTATTGGCAGCTTGCGCTTGGGGACGAAGCCGATGCCGCGCCGGTCGAGGCGCTGAACCGCCAGTACAAGGCGCAGAAGTCCGCCCTGCTTGCACGCTTTGACGACAAGGTGGAGAAGGTCCGCAAGGGTGACGACCTGTCGCCGGCGGTAATGAAGCTGGTCAAGGTTTTCGTCGCGGTCAAGCGCAAGCTGCAACCCGGCGACAAGGTCGCCGGACGGCATGGCAACAAGGGGGTCATTTCGAAAGTGGTTCCCGAAGAGGATATGCCGTTCCTGGCAGACGGAACCTCGGTCGATGTGGTTCTGAACCCGCTCGGCGTGCCGAGCCGGATGAATGTCGGGCAGATTCTCGAAACCCATATGGGTTGGGCAGCCCGCGGTCTTGGACGCGCGGTCGACGAAGCGCTCCAGAGTTACGACCGGACCGGCGAAATCGAGCCCGTCCGGTCGTCCATGCGCGTGGCCTACGGGGACCAGACCTACGATCAGGCGATCGATGGCCTCGACGATGAATCCATCGTGGACGCCGCCCGAACCGTGCGCCAGGGCGTACCGATTGCGACGCCGGTCTTCGACGGCGCAAAGGAACTCGATGTCGATGACGCCCTGTTGCGCGCCGGATTCGACACGTCGGGGCAATCCGTTCTCTTCGACGGCCGAACCGGCGAGGCGTTTGCGCGGCCGGTTACCGTGGGAATGAAGTACCTGATGAAGTTGCACCACCTGGTGGATGACAAGATTCACGCGCGTTCGACCGGACCGTATTCCCTGGTGACCCAGCAACCGCTCGGAGGGAAGGCCCAGTTCGGTGGCCAGAGATTCGGGGAAATGGAAGTCTGGGCGCTGGAGGCCTACGGCGCGGCGTACACCTTGCAGGAAATGCTGACGGTCAAGTCGGACGACGTTGCAGGGAGGACGAAGGTCTACGAGTCCATCGTCAAGGGCGAGGACGACTTCAAGGCCGGAGTTCCGGAGTCTTTCAATGTTCTTGTCAAGGAGATTCGTTCATTGGGACTCAACGTGCAGTTGATGGAATCCGAGACTGCGTAGAGGCGGGAACCGCCAGCAAGAACTGAGTGCAAATCCACTGACCCGGGACCGCATGGTCCTGACGTGTCGAGGATCCGGGAGCAGATCATGAACCAGGAAATCTTCCACAATCCGTCTCGTACGAGCCAGCCGGTACGGAGCTTTGACGAAATCCGGATCTCGCTGGCGTCGCCGGAGTGCATCCTGAGTTGGTCCTTCGGGGAAATCAAGAAACCCGAGACGATCAACTACCGGACCTTCAAGCCGGAACGCGACGGTCTGTTCTGCGCCAGGATCTTCGGGCCGATCAAGGATTTCGAGTGCCTGTGCGGCAAGTACAAGCGCATGAAGTATCGTGGCGTGACCTGCGAGAAGTGCGGCGTGGAAGTGACACTGCAGAAAGTTCGCAGGGAGCGCATGGGGCATATCGAACTGGCAGCCCCGGTCGCGCACATCTGGTTCCTGAAGTCCCTTCCGTCCCGCATCGGGCTCATGCTGGGGATGAAACTCCGGGATCTCGAGAGTGTGCTCTATTTCGAGAAGTACCTGGTGATCGATCCCGGGCTGACCGACCTGGACTACCAGCAATTGCTGAGCGAGCAGGAATACCTTGAGGCTCAGGATACCTATGGCGCCGACGCCTTCAACGCCAACATCGGGGCCGAGGCGATCCGCGAAATGCTTGCCAATGTCGACCTGGAAGCGGAAGCAAGGGAACTTCGGGACGATCTCGCCGCCACCAACAGCGAACTCAAGCAGAAGACCATCGTCAAGCGCCTGAAGGTAGTCGAGAGCTTCATCGAGTCCGGCAACAGGCCGGAATGGATGATCCTGACCGTCCTTCCGGTCATTCCGCCTGAACTCCGGCCACTGGTGCCGCTCGACGGCGGCAGGTTCGCAACCTCTGACCTGAACGACCTGTACCGCCGCGTGATCAATC
Source organism: Paracoccaceae bacterium (assembly GCA_965242975.1). Classification (GTDB taxonomy): domain Bacteria; phylum Pseudomonadota; class Alphaproteobacteria; order Rhodobacterales; family Rhodobacteraceae; genus JAPPHA01. The sequence continues at coordinate 5,231,770 of CBDETS010000007.1, forward strand.
GGAACAACCGGCTCAAGCGGTTGATCGAATTGCGGGCGCCGGACATCATCGTGCGCAACGAAAAGCGCATGCTGCAGGAATCGGTCGATGCCCTTTTCGACAATGGACGGCGCGGGCGGGTCATCACGGGCACCAACAAGCGCCCACTGAAATCGCTTTCCGACATGCTGAAGGGCAAGCAGGGCCGGTTCCGGCAGAACCTGCTCGGGAAACGTGTCGATTTTTCGGGACGATCCGTGATCGTGACCGGGCCCGAGCTCAAGTTGCACCAGTGCGGTTTGCCGAAGAAGATGGCGCTGGAGCTGTTCAAGCCGTTCATCTACGCGCGCCTCGACGCGATGGGCCAGACCACCACCGTCAAGCAGGCAAAGAAATACGTCGAATCCGAGCGGTCGGAGGTCTGGGATATACTCGACCGGGTCATCAGGGAACATCCTGTCCTGCTGAACAGGGCACCGACGCTGCACCGCCTCGGGATCCAGGCGTTCGAACCCATTCTCATCGAAGGCAAGGCGATCCAGCTGCACCCGCTGGTCTGTTCCGCGTTCAACGCGGACTTTGACGGCGACCAGATGGCGGTTCATGTTCCGCTCAGCCTGGAGGCGCAGCTCGAGGCCCGTGTCCTGATGATGTCGACGAACAACGTGCTGTCGCCGGCCAATGGCAAGCCCATCATCGTTCCGTCCCAGGACATGATTCTCGGCCTGTACTATATTTCCATGCAGCGCGACGGAATGCCGGGCGAGGGCATGATATTCTCGTCGCCCGACGAGGTTCGTCACGCCCTGGACGCCGAGAACTCCGTTCTCCACCTGCACGCACGGATCACCTGCCGTCTCGAACAGGTCGACGAACTGGGCTCCACGGTCCGGACACGATTCGAGACCACGCCGGGCCGGGTTCTCCTGGGATCCATCCTGCCCCTCAATCACAAGACGCCGTTCGACATCGTCAACCGCCTCTTGCGGAAGAAGGAAGTCGGCGAAGTGATCGATATCGTCCATCGGTACTGTGGACAGAAGGAATCGGTGATTTTCTGCGACCAGATCATGAGTCTCGGATTCCGGGAGGCGTTCCGCGCCGGGATTTCCTTCGGCAAGGACGACATGGTCATTCCGCAATCCAAGTGGACGATCGTTTCGGAAACCCGTGACCAGGTCAAGGAATTCGAACAGCAGTACATGGACGGCCTGATCACCCAGGGAGAGAAGTACAACAAGGTGGTCGACGCCTGGTCGAAATGTTCGGACACGGTCGCCGATGCGATGATGGACCAGATTTCCGCCATGCGGACCCAGGAGAACGGTGCCGAAGCCGAGCCCAACTCGGTCTACATGATGGCGCATTCCGGCGCTCGCGGATCTCCGGCCCAGATGAAGCAGCTTGGCGGAATGCGTGGACTCATGGCCAAGCCGAGCGGCGAGATCATCGAAACGCCGATCATTTCGAATTTCAAGGAAGGGCTGACCGTGCTCGAGTATTTCAACTCGACCCACGGCGCCCGGAAGGGGCTTGCGGACACGGCACTCAAGACCGCGAATTCAGGCTACCTGACCCGCCGCCTCGTTGACGTGGCCCAGGACTGCATTGTCCGAATCCACGATTGCGGGACCGACAAGGGGATCACGGCCGAGGATGTTGTCAGCGACGGGCTGATCGTATCGCCCCTCCAGGAACGGATCCTCGGAAGGATCGCGGCGGAGGACGTGGTTGACCCCGTTTCGGGCGAGGTGGTGTGCCGGTCCGGCGAGCTTGTGGATGAGCGCAAGGCGGACGCCATCGAGAATGCCACCGTAAGGTCGGTCAAGATCCGGTCGCCGCTGACCTGCGAGGCCGAAGACGGAATCTGCGCCATGTGCTACGGGCGCGACCTCGCGCGGGGGATCATGGTCAACCCGGGAGAGGCCGTGGGAATCATTGCGGCACAGTCAATCGGCGAACCCGGCACGCAGCTGACCATGCGCACGTTCCATATCGGCGGGATCGCCGAGACGGCCCAGCAATCCTTTGCCGAAGCTGGCCACGCGGGGATGGTCGCCATATCGAACGTGAAAACGTTGACGGACCGTCATGGCGATCAGATCGTGATGGGCAGGAACATGGAACTGACCATAACCGACGACAACGGGATCGTACGGTCGCGGCATCGCCTGACCTACGGGTCGCGGTTGCTCGTCGCCGACGGTCTCGAGGTTGCCCGAGGTACCCGCCTGTTCGAGTGGGACCCGTACACGCTGCCGATCATCGCGGAAGCGTCGGGGGTGGTGAAATTCGTCGATCTCATCACCGGGGTTTCCGTTCGGGACGAGACCGACGACGCCACCGGCATCACCCAGAAGATCGTGATCGACTGGCGTGCCGGGGTCGGAGGCAAGGACCTGAAACCTGAAATCGTCATCGTCGAACCCGATGCCTGGAAGGTCGTGCGAAAGACTCTGAGCGAGACCGCCGACCTTGATCTCAGGTTCGAAAAGTCGGGTTATGTCGCGTTCGAGCGTGAACTGCTTGACAATTCAGCCGTGCCCGAGTCCGGAGTTCTGGAAACCCGGGCGGTTTCGGTCGGGGCGATCCTCTCGATCGAGGACGAAATGGAGGTCATGGCTGGGGATGTTCTCGCACGTATCCCGCGGGAAGGCGCCCGGACGAAGGACATCACCGGCGGACTGCCCCGTGTTGCGGAACTTTTCGAGGCCCGGCGCCCGAAGGATCACGCGATCATCGCTGAAATCGATGGCAATGTGTCATTTGGCCGGGATTACAAGAACAAGCGCCAGATCAGGATTCTCCCTGTGGACGAAAACGATGATCCGGCGGTTTACCTGGTCCCCAAGGGCAAGCACATTCCGGTACAGGAAGGCGATTTTGTCCAGAAGGGCGACTACATCATGGAGGGGAATCCGGCTCCGCATGATATCTTGCAGATCCTCGGCGTCGAAGCGCTTGCGGATTACCTGATCAATGAAGTTCAGGACGTCTACCGGCTGCAGGGCGTGAAGATCAATGACAAGCATATCGAAGTGATCGTGCGCCAGATGCTGCAGAAATGGGAAATCCACGACTCGGGCGAAACGACCCTGCTCAAGGGTGAACAGGTCGACAAGTCGGAGTTCGACGATATCAATGAACGGGCGATCGTTGACGGGCGGAAGCCGGCGACCGGCGGACCTGTCCTGCTCGGGATCACGAAGGCGTCACTGCAGACGCGGTCGTTCATTTCGGCCGCGTCGTTCCAGGAAACGACCCGGGTTCTGACCGAGGCGTCGGTCAGGGGCAAGCGGGACAAGTTGATCGGCCTGAAGGAAAACGTGATCGTCGGGCGGCTGATTCCGGCCGGCACGGGCCGTGCGGCGCAGGAAGTCAGGCGAGTCGCCGTCGAACGCGACAGGGTGGTGATCGAGGAAAGGCGCCGGTCCGAGGAAGAGGCTGCCATGCAGTTGATGGCTCCCGATTCGGAACTTGACGATGCAGAGGCCTTCGCGGACACGTCGGACGCCGTCATCGGCGAGAATCTCCCTCCGGATTTTTCGACGGGTGCGGGCGAGTCTTCGGCGGCTTGAACGGTTCATCGGTCCGGGCGAGTGCCGTTTCAAGAATTGCAGGACCCGATGCGGCTTCGGCACACGTGGTTCTTGAGAGGAGTCCACGGTCTGAATAAGGTCGGGCAGTAACTGATCCGCCGATGAGAGCGAGATAATCATCGGCTCGGACTGCTGTCTTGAACCCATGCACGGGCTGGAACATTTCGACCATCCCGCGTCAGCGGTCAAATCTTGTCAAATCGGACAAAAAGCGCGTAAGGGAGACGCGGTTTCGCCCCTTTCCGCCGGGACCGTGGGGCTGCGAGCGGGAACACCGCAGTTGGACGCGTCGCCGCATGCGATCCGACGGGGTCGAACGGGCCGAACTGCAAGACAGGCATGTCGGGGAAATGACCTGTCGGGCACGGTTATCGACCGCTCACACCAAGTCTACAGGCGGATCAGCGCCCGCCCGAAAACCGTGAGTCGCCGCGGCCGAATTCTCCAAAGTCCATCAATTGTCACGCTTTGGGGAGACAAAAGTAATGGCGAAAACCCTGAACTACCCTGAACTACCCTGAATAACGGTGAACAGATCACCGCGATGCCCTTGTTTCCTTTGCACCGCGGGGGTGCGACGCTGGCTGGAAGGCACCTGAAAACGGCGTCGGCTCCGAAAAAAAGTTTTAACAAATGCAAGGGGGTTTCGGCGCAAAACCCCTTCAGAAACGGCGATTTCGCGCGCCGTCCGGGGTGTGACGGGTTGCAGGTGATCGGACGGAACCAGACCGGGGCGAAGAGCCGCGGGCTGCACCTGCATGCCACGCTGGCGGTGAGCGATACCGGGCTCCCTCTCGGGGTGCTCAGGCTGGGCTTCGACGCGGTGAAGCCCCGGGCCGAGGCCGCCGAGGCGCGCCGGAAGACCCGGCGCTGGATCGACGGCTTCAACGACATCGTGAAGGCCGTGCGCGACGTGAGCCGCAAGACGCGGGTGATCTCGGTGTGCGACAGGGAGGGAGACTGCTTCGAGTTGTTCGATGCGCAGCGCCGGCGTCCCCGGGTGGAGTTGCTGGTGCGCGCGAAGCATGACCGGGTTCTGCGCCGCGGGAAACCGAAACTGTTCGAGGTCATGGGCGGTGGCGCCCCCGATGGCCGGATCGATGTGGAGGTCGAGGGGTTGACGGCGCGGGCGAAATCGAGCCGAAAGGCGGCCCGGCCGGCGCGCGTCAAGCGGCTGGCCTGCTGCGAATTGCGCTTCCGTCGTGTGACCCTGCCGCCGACCGCTGCGGTGAAGGATGGCGAACCGGTGACGGTATCGGCGGTCCACGTCGTGGAGAGCGTGCCGCCCGAGGGCGAGGACCCGGTGCAGTGGTACCTGTTGAGCACGCTCAGGGTTCGCTCGGCGAAGGAGGCGGCGGAGGTCGTGGGGTTCTACCTCCAGCGCTGGCGGATCGAAGATTACTTCCGTGTCCTGAAATCCGGCTGCCGGACGGAGTTCCTGCTGTTCCGCACCGCCGACCGGCTGCAGCGGGCGATCGCGATCAACGCGGTGATCGCCTGGCGCATCATGGTCATGACCCTTCTCGGCCGGCAGGTCCCCGACTGCGACCCGAGCCTGATGTTCACCGACAACGAAATCGACTTCCTGCGCGACTATGCGCGGGAGCACGACATGACGCCGCCGGAGCGGCTCGGCGACGCCGTGCGCCTGGTTGCCCATCTCGGCGGCTACCGGGACCGCAAGCACGATCCGGAACCCGGGAACCAGATCATGTGGCACGGCCAGACCCGGCTCTCGAGCGCCGCACTCGGCCATCGGATCGGCTTCCTGGCCGGCCAGGATTGCGCGCTTTTACTCAGCCATCGACATTTCACCGTAGCCAGTGCCGCCGATAGATCGCATCTCGGACTGCGTGGAGACAATCAAAAAGCGCTTCGAACTCGTCGAATGAACGAGCACTGAACCCATTTATCTGCGAACAATGCTGTACCGGTTGTTACGGGGAGCAACCCGTGAAGATTTTCAGTTGGATCGCTGCCTTGCGAGTGAACTCTTCGATCGCTTCGAGCCAATCAACAGTTTGGCACATTGCCTCGATGTCGTACCGTTTTGCGTCGCTCAGGCAGTGATCCTCGAATTTTTGCCCCCATTTCATCTTCATATTCGCGAACCGTTTCAAGGATTCCCAAAGCTTCTGCTGTTTTCCTCTGGCTCGATGAATTGTCGATCCGGATCTCACGGGGGTACTTTCCGAGAACCTGAATGTTTCCGACATTGATTTTTTGGCATGTCCGGGAACGGGCCATTTCAGGATTGCGGTGTTAGCCGTGTATTCCAAAACGACTTTGTGAGGCTTCAATCCGCATTCGAGGTTGTGAAAGTGAGTCGGCAACCCTGGATCGAAATTGGAAAGCTCGATCAGGAATTCTTCGCGGGTCATGGCCATATTTCATTCTTCGTTTGTCTGAACTGGCGGCGGATGCCGGGATAGCTGCTAGGTCTGCGCCCCCAGACTGGCTTCGATGACCCCGATCTACTGCATCTGGTCAACGGGGCAGTGATTCAAATGGGTTGATTGCATGGACATCAAGTGGCGCGAAATGGCGTTCATTGCGCGTGAGAACCGTCAGGTCACGGCTGCCAGCCGTTGCCGCGATTGCAAGGTCGGCAAAACCCGGCGACTGGCCCATTGCATACGCCCGATCCATAAGCGTCCCTGCAAGGCGCGCCGCGGCAATGTCGAATGGGATCACCCGGTCACCATAGAGATGGACCACAGTGTCAAGCCAATCCGTCAACTGCGCCGCCCTGGTGGTGGCGCCGTTTCGCTCTAGCCTTGAGATCCCGTTGCAGACTTCGGCTACAGTGACTGTAGACAGGAACAGTGCGTCCGAACGCTCATCCATCCACTCAACCAATGCCGCAGGCCTTTGTTTTCGACCAGGCGCCTTGATCGAGAGAACGTTCGTGTCAACCAGATACACTACGCACTCTAAAGCACAATCTCGCGCGGTGGGTTCGTATCCCTTGGTGACAGATCGTCGTCTTCCAGTCCCGAGGCACACAGCAGCCGGCCGAAGGACGGAACCGTCCGCAGGCGATTCCACTCATCCATTCCGAGAATGACAGCACTTGGGCGACCGTGGCGTGTGATGATGGCCTTGCCTCCTTGCGCCGCTTCCTCCACTAGGGCCGATAACCTGCTTTTGGCTTCACGCAACTGAACTTTTTGCATGGCGCATTCTCCGGAACCAATGTGGTCACAATATGTCATTTTTACATGCCCGACAATGTCCTGTCCGTAGACGCTTTCCGCAGACGCTGTCCGCAGCATGCCCCTTGTCCGCAATGGGTTGAACCCTGTTTATGGACAGGGTTGTCGGGGGGGGCCTTAACCGCTCCTTTAAGGAGAGGGGGAAGAGCAGACGTGCGGAGCGGTTTTTCTCTCTGTGGATTCCGGAGAGCGGTGCCAAATTTCACCAACGTACCACCCGAATTTCGTCCCGGCGATGGATGCGCCAGCTATATTATGCGGTTAGTCACCGTCTTCACTTGCGAAAAGAGCACACCCGCCTTCGAATCCAACAGCTCCGATCGCGGCCGCTGCCGCTGGAATCCATACCAGCGGGTTTGCCGCAATTCCTATCACCGCAGCGCCGACACCTGCCGTTCCCCCAAAATGCCAACTGTTCCAACACGATCGAGGAGACCCTGTCGTTCTACAGCCTGCCGCGCCAGCACCACAAACACCTGAAGTCGACGAACATGCTGGAGCGCTTCAATCAGGAGATCAAGCGCCGGGCGCACATCGTCCGGGTGTTTCCGAACACGCAGAGCTGCCTGCGTCTGGTGCGAGCGTTGGCGATCGAGACCCATGAAGACTGGCTGGAGGCCAACCGGTATCTGAACATGATCCACTTGCGGGAGCTCCGCCGGGACCGGCCCCAACCTCAACAGGAGTGTCCAATCGAAATTGCAGAAAACTCTGGACATAACTCGGGGGCGGGAAATCCGTACGCCCGGTCCGATGAGCGGGGACCCGAAATGCGGTCAAGGGAGCCGGACTGAGGCCCGGAGCGAAGGCGACGGACAGGCCACCGGACCCGAAATGCCGGTGCGCCAGCCCCTGACAACTACCTACCATGGCACATTTCGACACGGTCCAATGAGGCTCTCGACGGTGTCCTGAAGAGACGTTGTTGGCAACGGGGTGCCAGCCGTCTTTTCCATTGACCAGGCGCGCCGTTCACGCCACAAAATCGCTGGTGACTTGAGGCAAGCACTTCCGAGGACTCCGGCCAGGCGTTCCGTACGCGACCGCCGAGTTCCGTCAAGGCCCTTTGCAGGAACACCTGGAAACAGCCCCCAGTCTCACCATCCGGGGGGCAGAGAGCGTGCCGTGCGTTGTGTTGTAATCCGTCGGAATCGACATTCATGATATTCTTGATGTTCCGCCGCACTGCATCGTACCCTCACCTGACGCGGTCGCCTTGTTATTCGCGCGAATCACGTTGACAAGGGTTAGGTCCGCCACTATACGGCCCGCGACCCGATAACCGCGGCGCGGTTTTTTGGGTCTTTGTCCAATTCTGGTGGGCACGATCCGGGTTCCGCCCTGATCCTCTGAAGTGTTGTAGCCGGGTTCGGCGAACGTGTCGCGATCCCGGATAAATGCATTGCCTGTCGGGACCGGGCCAGGTGTTGAAGCCGGGATACCGGCAGTACGTAACGAAGGAAATCTGACGGGGCCGCTCATGCCGACGATCCAGCAGCTCATTCGCAAGCCTCGACAGGCGCCGGTCAAGCGCCAGAAATCGATGCATCTCAAGGCGTGCCCGCAGCGCCGCGGCGTGTGCACCCGCGTCTACACCACGACCCCGAAAAAGCCGAACTCGGCGATGCGGAAAGTGGCCAAGGTTCGGCTAACAACGGGATTCGAGGTAATTTCGTACATCCCGGGTGAAGGTCACAACCTTCAGGAACATTCGGTCGTGTTGATCCGGGGTGGCCGGGTGAAGGACCTGCCAGGTGTGCGCTACCACATCCTTCGCGGTGTTCATGATACCCAGGGCGTCAAGGACCGGCGCCAGCGACGTTCCAAGTACGGCGCGAAGAAGCCGAAGTAACGCGGCTGAATCCCGACCCTCTCGACGATCCAATCAGAACAGGGAGACAGAGACATGTCCCGCCGGCACCGCGCAGAAAAGCGGGAGGTTCTGCCTGACGCCAAGTATGGTGACCAGGTTCTCTCCAAGTTCATGAACAACCTGATGAAGGACGGTAAGAAGTCGGTTGCCGAACGCATCGTCTACGGCGCGCTCGACCGGGTCGAAGAGCGGACGAAACGGGCGCCCCTGGACGTGTTCAGGGAAGCTCTCGAGAATATCAAGCCTTCGGTTGAAGTCCGTTCTCGGCGGGTTGGCGGGGCGACCTACCAGGTTCCCGTCGAAGTTCGCCCGGAACGCCGGGACGCGCTGGCAATCCGCTGGCTGATTCTGGCGTCGCGTGGCCGCAACGAAAACACGATGGAAGAACGCCTCGCCGGTGAACTGGTTGACGCGGTCAATTCCCGTGGCACGGCGGTCAAACGGCGGGAAGATACCCACAAGATGGCGGAGGCCAACCGGGCCTTCAGCCATTATCGCTGGTGAACCCAGGTTCCGGGAGTTCGATCAATGGCCCGCAGTTATCAACTCGAACGGTACCGGAATTTCGGGATCATGGCGCATATCGATGCGGGCAAGACCACCTGCACCGAGCGGGTCCTGTACTATACGGGCAAATCGCACAACATCGGAGAAGTCCACGATGGCGCGGCCACCATGGACTGGATGGAGCAGGAACAGGAACGCGGCATCACCATTACTTCGGCCGCGACCACCACGTTCTGGGCCCGTACCGAAGATGGCCACATTTCGGACGACCGGTACCGGCTGAACATCATTGACACGCCCGGTCACGTTGATTTCACCATCGAGGTCGAGCGGTCCCTGGCGGTGCTCGACGGCGCGGTTTGCGTGCTCGACGCCAATGCCGGGGTTGAACCCCAGACCGAGACGGTCTGGCGTCAGGCCGACCGGTACCAGGTTCCGAGAATCGTGTTCGTCAACAAGATGGACAAGATCGGAGCAGACTTTTCCAATTGCGTCCGGATGATCCGGGAGCGAACCGGCGCCCGCCCGTTGCCCGTGCAACTTCCGATCGGGGTTGAAGGCGACTTTTCGGGAATCATTGATCTTCTGACCATGAAGGAATGGGTCTGGACCGGCGATGACCTGGGGGCGACGTGGACGCTTGGCAATGTCCGGCCGGAACTTCGCGCGCAGGCGGAATCAATGCGCGCCGAAGTGGTCGAGGTCGCGTTGGAACAGGACGACGAGGTGATGGAGCGTTACCTCGAGGGCGAGGAAATCGACATCCCGACCCTTCGGACCCTGATTCGAAAAGGGACGCTCAATCTCGATTTCGTGCCCGTACTCGCGGGCTCGGCATTCAAGAACCGGGGCGTTCAACCCTTGTTGAATGCGGTGATCGACTATCTTCCCGGTCCGCTCGATGTTACCGACTACATGGGTTTCAGGCCTGGAGACAGGCGGGAAGAGCGCAACATCGCGCGCCGTGCCGACGACGGGCTGCCTTTCTCGGCCCTCGCGTTCAAGATCATGAATGACCCGTTCGTGGGATCGCTGACCTTCGTCCGGATCTATTCCGGGACCCTCAGGAAGGGCGACGTGATGCTGAACGCCACAAAGGGCAAGAAGGAACGTGTCGGCCGCATGATGATGATGCACTCGAACAACCGGGAAGACATCACCGAGGCCTTTGCCGGAGACATCATCGCGCTTGCGGGACTCAAGGGAACGACGACGGGCGATACGCTGTGCTCGGAGCGGAAACCGGTCGTACTGGAGACGATGACGTTTCCGGAGCCGGTGATCGAGATTGCCGTGGAGCCGCGGACCAAGAACGACCAGGAACGCCTGTCCCAGGGATTGCAACGGCTGGCGGCGGAGGACCCGTCGTTCCGAGTCGAGACCGACAGGGAGTCGGGTCAGACGATCATGAAGGGGATGGGCGAGCTCCACCTCGACATCCTGGTCGATCGGCTGAAGCGCGAGTTCAGGGTCGAGGCCAATGTCGGTGCGCCGCAGGTTGCGTACCGGGAAACGGTCTCGCGCGCGGCGGAAATCGACTACACCCACAAGAAACAGACCGGCGGTGCGGGCCAGTTTGCCCGGGTCAAGCTGGAAATTGTCCCGGCGGAAGCCGGGGAGGGATTTTCGTTCGAGTCGGCAGTGGTCGGGGGGTCGGTTCCGAAGGAATACGTCCCCGGGGTCGAAAAGGGCATCGAATCCATCATGGGCAGCGGGCCACTCGCCGGCTTCCCGGTCATCGATTTCAGGGTGAGGCTGCTCGACGGAGCCAGCCACGATGTCGATTCCAGCGTCATGGCGTTCGAGATTGCGGCCAGGTCGGCCATGCGGGAGGGGCTGAGGAAAGCGGGCGCTCGTCTTCTGGAGCCGATCATGAAGGTCGAGGTCGTCACTCCGAGCGAATACACAGGGGGGATCATTGGTGACCTGACGTCGCGCAGGGGGCAGGTTCGCGGGCAGGAACCGCGCGGAAATACCGCGACCATCGATGCGCTGGTCCCGCTTGCCAACATGTTCGGATACATCAACAACCTGCGTTCGATTTCGTCGGGTCGTGCAAATTTCACGATGCAGTTCGACCATTACGAGACGGTTCCGACGAACATCTCGGAGGAAATTCAGGCGAAATACGCCTGAACGGAAACAGGAGGGGCGCATGGTGCGCCCGAGGCACTGGAGGTTTCTGGCATGGCCAAGGAGAGATTTGAGCGTACGAAGCCACATGTGAACATTGGCACGATTGGCCATGTTGACCACGGCAAGACGACGTTGACTGCGGCGATTACGCGTCAGTTTGGTGATTTTGTTGCGTATGACGAGATTGACGGTGCGCCTGAGGAGAAGGCGCGCGGGATCACGATTTCGACGGCGCATGTTGAGTACGAGACGCCTGCGCGCCATTACGCGCACGTGGATTGTCCGGGTCATGCGGACTACATCAAGAACATGATCACGGGAGCTGCGCAGATGGATGGAGCGGTTCTTGTTGTGAGTGCTGCGGATGGTCCGATGCCTCAGACGCGTGAGCACATTCTTCTGGGGCGTCAGGTTGGCATTCCGCACATGGTTGTGTTTCTGAACAAGGTTGACCAGGTTGACGACGAGGAGCTTCTGGAGCTTGTGGAGATGGAGGTTCGGGAGCTTCTGTCGGACTATGAGTATCCCGGGGATGACATTCCGATTGTTTCGGGTTCGGCGCTTGCGGCGCTTGAGGGCCGGGACGAGGAGATTGGTTCATCGAAGGTTTCCGAGTTGATGGAGGCGGTTGACACGTACATTCCGACGCCTGAGCGTCCCCGTGACCAGCCGTTTCTGATGCCGATTGAGGATGTGTTTTCGATTTCGGGCCGTGGCACGGTTGTGACGGGCCGGGTTGAGCGCGGGGTGATCACGGTTGGCGACGAGGTTGAGATTGTCGGCATTCGCGAGACCTCGAAGACGACGTGCACGGGTGTCGAGATGTTCCGGAAGCTTCTGGACAGCGGGGAGGCCGGTGACAACATCGGAGCGTTGTTGCGCGGGGTTCCGCGTGACGGTGTTGAGCGTGGCCAGGTCCTGTGCCGTCCGGGTTCGGTGACGCCCCACACGCGGTTCGAGGCGGAGGTCTACATCCTGAACAAGGACGAGGGCGGTCGTCACACGCCGTTTTTCGGCAACTACCGTCCGCAGTTCTATTTCCGGACGACGGACGTGACGGGGACGGTTCAGCTTCCCGAGGGTACGGAGATGGTGATGCCCGGCGACAACCTGAAGTTCCTGGTGGAACTGATCAGCCCGATCGCCATGGAGGAGAAGCTCCGCTTCGCCATCCGGGAGGGCGGCAAGACCGTCGGGGCCGGCGTCGTCTCCAGGATCATCGAGTAGGCAACAGGATCCTCCAGACCGGTATTCCGGGGGACCAGGGACAGGACGAGGCAGGTCAATGCAGAGCCAGAACATCCGTATCAGGTTGAGGGCTTTTGATTATCGGGTTCTCGACGTGTCGACCCGGGAAATCGTCAATACGGCCAAGCGGACCGGCGCCCGAGTGCGGGGGCCGATTCCGCTGCCAAACAAGATCGAGAAATTCACTGTCTTGCGGGGGCCGCATGTCGACAAGAAATCCCGCGAACAGTTCGAGATCAGAACCCACAAGCGTCTTCTCGACATCGTCGATCCGACGCCTCAGACGGTGGACGCGCTGATGAAGCTCGACCTGGCGGCCGGGGTCGACGTCGAGATCAAGCTCTAGGGGGGAGCGGGAAGATGCGTTCCGGGATCATTGCACGCAAGCTGGGGATGACCAGGCTGTTCATGGGGGACGGGAAACAGATACCCGTGACGGTCTTGCATCTGGACAATGTCCAGGTCGTGGCCCAGCGAACGAATGACAAGGACGGCTATACGGCAGTCCAGCTCGGGGCCGGAATCGCCCGGACACGCCGGGTGTCGAAGAGTATGCGCGGGCACTTTGCCGTCGCCAACGTTGCGCCCAAGCGCAAGCTCGCCGAGTTTCGCGTATCGGAAGAAAACCTCATCGACGTCGGGGAGGAAATCACGGCTGATCACTTCCTGGAAGGCCAGAAGGTCGATGTCGCCGGCACGTCGATCGGGAAGGGTTTCGCCGGAGCGATGAAGCGCCACAACTTTTCCGGTCTCCGGGCTTCGCACGGCGTTTCCGTGTCGCACCGATCCCACGGTTCGACCGGGCAATGCCAGGAGCCCGGCAAGGTCTTCAAGGGAAAGAAGATGGCCGGGCACATGGGAGCCGTGCGGGTGACAACCCAGAACCTCGAAGTTGTCCGTACCGACTCCGAACTGGGCCTGATCATGGTCAAGGGCGCCGTCCCGGGCGCGCGAGGCGGATGGGTGACCGTGCAGGATGCCGCGAAGACGAGGCTGCCCGACGGGTTGCCCTTGCCGGCGGCGGTGCGGCGCCAGCCTGAACCTGACCGGACGCCGGACGTGGATCCCGAACCTGGACTGGAGGCGGCGGCCGGCGGCTCCGATACGGACGGAGGAGAGGAACGGTGAAAGTCGATGTGATTACATTGGCGGCCGAGGGCGACGGCTCGGTTGATCTTCCCGAGTCGATTTTCGGACTCGAGCCCCGCACCGACATTCTTCATCGGGTGGTGCGGTATCAACTGGCCAGGCGGCAGCAGGGTACGCACAGTACCAAGACACGGTCGATGACGAATTACTCCAGGCAAAAGGTCTACCGGCAGAAGGGTACCGGACGGGCACGGCACGGTGACCGGAATGCGCCGATTTTCCGCAAGGGCGGCGTCTACAAGGGACCGACTCCGAGAAGCCATGCCCACAAGCTCAACCGGAAGTTCCGCAAGCTTGGCCTCCGGCACGCGCTGTCCGCCAAGGTCCGGGCCGGGGAGACGGTCATCCTGGATCATGCGCGGCTGGACTCTCCAAAAACACGCGACCTGGCCAGGGCAGTCAGCAGATTGGGCTGGCGGCGTGCACTCGTCGTCGATGGCGCACATGTCGATCCGAACTTTGCGCTTGCCGCCCGAAATCTCGAAGGAATTGATGTTCTGCCGGGCGCTGGCGCGAACGTCTATGACATCCTTCGCAGCAAGACTCTCGTGATTACGCGCGCCGGACTCGACGCACTGGTGGAGAGGCTCGCATGACCGACACCACACGATATTTCGACGTCATTCGCAAGCCGGTCATCACCGAAAAGTCGAACCGCGCCATTGGAGACAATGCGTATGTGTTCGAGGTGGAGATGAGCGCGGACAAGACGCTGATCCGGCAGGCGGTCGAATCGGTGTTCAAGGTCAAGGTCACCGCGGTGAACACGGTCATCACGAGAGGCAAGACGACGCGGCATCGCGGACGCGCAGGCCGGAGGCGGGATGTCAAGAAGGCTTACGTGACGCTCCAGGCGGGTGACGAGATCGATGTGAACACGGGCCTGTGACGGGTCCCGTGACTGCCGTCGGGTACGATCCGGCCGGCGGATGGGAAAGGGTTCAGGAAGACTGCTGACATGGCACTGAAAACATACAATCCGACAACGCCTGGCCGACGCGGACTCATCCTGGTCGATCGCTCCAGCCTGTGGAAGGGGCGGCCGGTCAAGACGTTGACCACAGGGCTGCCGTCTCGCGGCGGGCGCAACAACACCGGCCGCATAACCATGCGCCGCAGGGGAGGCGGGGCCAAGCGCCGCTATAGGGTCGTGGACTTCAAGCGTTCCAGGAGAGACGTCCCGGCTGAGGTGGTGCGCATCGAGTATGATCCGAACCGGACCGCGTTCATTGCCCTCATCCGGTACGAGGACGGGGAACTGTCCTACATTCTGGCGCCCCAGCGTCTTGCCGCCGGAGACAAGGTCGTGGCCTCAGCCAAGGCCGACATCAGGCCCGGCAATGCGATGCCGTTCACGGGACTGCCGATCGGAACGATCGTTCACAACATCGAACTCAAGGCGGGCAAGGGCGGTCAACTCGCCCGTGCCGCCGGCAGTTACGGGCAATTCATCGGTCGTGACGGCGGTTACGCGCAAATCCGCCTGTCGTCCGGGGAGTTGCGGCTGGTTCGGCAGGAATGCATGGCCACGATCGGGGCGGTATCCAATCCGGACAACGGCAATCAGAATCTCGGCAAGGCGGGGCGAAACCGTCACCGCGGGGTTCGCCCGTCGGTTCGCGGCGTCGTGATGAACCCGGTTGACCACCCGCACGGCGGCGGTGAAGGGAGATCGTCCGGTGGCCGGCATCCCGTGACGCCCTGGGGCAAGCCGACAAAAGGCGCGCGCACCCGGTCGAACAGGACGACCGACAAGTACATCATCCGTTCGCGCCATGCGCGGAAGAAAGGGCGCTAGTCATGCCACGTTCAGTCTGGAAAGGCCCGTTTGTCGATTCACACGTTTTGCGCAAGGCGGAACGCTCACGGGAGTCGGGGCGAAAGGAAGTCATCAGGATCTGGTCGCGACGTTCGACCATCCTGCCCCAGTTCGTCGGGCTGACTTTCGGCGTGTACAATGGGCGAAAGCACATTCCGGTTCTGGTGACCGAGGACATGATCGGTCAGAAGTTCGGGGAATTTTCCCCGACGCGGACCTATTACGGCCATGCGGCCGACAAGAAGGCGAGGCGGCGGTAAGCAATGAGCAATGGCAAGACATCCCGGTACAGCTCGGAAAACGAGGCTGTCGCGGTGACCCGCATGCTCCGGACGAGCCCGCAAAAGCTGAATCTGGTGGCGCGCCAGATTCGAAACAAGCCCGTGAACGATGCGGTCAACGAGTTGCTATTTTCGAAGAGGCGGGTTGCACGCGAAGTGTGGAAAACACTGATGTCGGCGGTGGCGAACGCGGAGAACAACCATGCCCTTGATGTCGATCAACTGGTCGTATCCGAGGCTTGGGTTGGCAAGAACCTGACAATGAAACGGGGCCGGCCCCGGGCGCGGGGCCGCTACGGCCCGATCAGGAAGCCATTCTCACAGCTGACGATCAAGGTGCGTGAAGTCGATTTCGACCCGCCGGCGGAAGATGAAGACGAGAGGGAAATGGCCTGATGGGACAGAAGATCAATGCCGTCGGCCTCCGGTTGCAGGTCAACCGGACCTGGGACAGCCGCTGGTACGCAAGCAGCCGCGAGTATGGCGACCTGCTTCTCGAAGACCTGCGGATTCGCGCTTTCGTCAAGAAGCAGTGCGCTCCGGCGGGAATTTCCAGCGTGATCATCGAGCGACCCCACAAGAAGTGCAGGGTCACGATTCACACGGCGCGGCCGGGCATGATCATTGGCAAGAAGGGCAGCGATATCGAGAAACTGCGCCGGAAGCTGACCGAACTCACCGATTCCGAACTGCATGTGAATATCGTCGAGGTCCGGAAGCCGGAAATGGATGCGCAACTCGTCGCCGAATCGGTGGCCCAACAGCTCGAGAGGCGCGTTTCGTTCCGCCGGGCGATGAAGCGGGCTGTCCAGTCATCGATGAGAATCGGGGCGCTTGGCATCAGGATCAATTGTGCCGGCCGCCTGGGTGGCGTTGAGATCGCCCGGACGGAGTGGTATCGGGAGGGTCGCGTTCCGCTGCACACTCTGCGTGCGGACATCGACTATGCCCGGGCAGAAGCGATGACGGCCTACGGTGTCATCGGCGTCAAGGTCTGGATTTTCAAGGGCGAAATCATGGAACATGATCCGCAGGCACATGACCGGCGAATCCAGGAGTACCAGGACAGGGGGCCGATGCGGCCGCCACATCGCGGTTGACCGCGAGTCGGGAGAGTTACGATGCTGGCACCGAAGCGCACGAAGTTCAGAAAGCAGCACAAGGGCCGAATCCATGGCAATGCCAAGGGAGGAACGGCGCTCAACTTCGGATCATGGGGGTTGAAGGCCGTGCAACCGGAGCGGATCACGGCCCGGCAGATCGAGGCAGCGCGGCGCGCGATGACGCGGCAGATGAAACGCCAGGGTCGCGTCTGGGTTCGGATCTTTCCAGATGTTCCCGTTTCGAAAAAGCCGACCGAAGTCAGGATGGGAAAAGGCAAGGGTGCGGTGGAATACTGGGCGGCACGGGTCAAACCGGGTCGTATCATGTTCGAGATTGACGGAGTGTCCGAACCGGTGGCAAGGGAGGCGCTTCGGCTCGCCGCCATGAAGCTTCCGGTCAAGTCGCGCGTCGTGCAACGCGAAGACTGGTAACGGCGGGCGGCGGCGAAGAAGGCGGGAATGACGGTGATGGATTCGTCCGAACTCAGAAAGATGACGCCGGATCAGCTGCGCGAACAGTTGGTCCAGTTGAAGAAAGAGGCGTTCAACCTGCGGTTTCAGCGGGCGACCGGGCAGCTGGAAAGCCCGGCACGCATGCGCACCGTCCGACGGGATGTGGCGCGGGTCAAGACCATCCTGAACGAAATGTCCAGGACGGCGAACTAGGAGAATTCGAATGCCGAGGCGCGTACTTCAGGGCAGGGTTGTCAGCGATCGGTCTCACCTGACGGTGACGGTATCGGTCGAACGGAGATTTACCCATCCGGTACTGAAAAAGACGGTTCGCAAGACGAAGAAATACCGCGCCCATGACGCGGGTGACCAGTGCCGGGTCGGCGATATCGTCCGGATCCGCGAGTGCGCGCCGATTTCGAAAACAAAGTGCTGGGAGGTCGTGGCGGATCCGGCCTAGACCGGGTCACACCTTCCGGTTTCGGCGAAACCATGGGGCTCGAGCCCAAAGGTCGGGAGAAACCGAATGATCCAGATGCAGACAGATCTGGATGTTGCTGACAATTCCGGTGCCCGCCGGGTCCGCTGCATCAAGGTGCTCGGCGGGTCAAGGCGGAAATACGCCTCCGTCGGCGACATCATCGTGGTTTCGGTCAAGGAAGCAATCCCACGTGGCCGCGTTCGCAAGGGAGACATCCACCGGGCGGTCGTCGTTCGAACGGCAAAGGAGGTGCGCCGCGACGACGGCAGCGCGATCCGATTTGACCGAAACGCCGCGGTTATCCTCGGAAAGGACAACGAACCGGTCGGGACGCGAATTTTCGGGCCCGTGGTTCGCGAATTGAGGTCGAAGCGATTCATGAAAATCATCTCGCTTGCGCCGGAGGTTCTCTGACATGGCGGTGAAACTGAAGAAAGGCGACCAGGTCGTTGTCCTTTCAGGCAACGACAAGGGTCGGCAGGGCGTGATCAATTCGATCGACCGGAAGACCGGTCGGGCGATCGTTGAAGGTGTCAATGTCCGGGTCCGGCACCGAAAGCCTGACCAGGGCAATCCGGGGGGGCGGGTGGCCGTAACGGCGCCGATCCAGTTGAGCAATCTGGCCTACGTAGACCCGGCGTCGGGCGGGGCGACGCGGGTCGGATTTCGTTTTGAAGACGGCAAGAAGGTTCGTTTTGCCAAGAAATCCGGGGAGACGATTGATGTCTGACTACGAACCCCGCCTGAAGACTCACTACCGCGAGACCGTTTGCCGGGACATGAAGGAAGAATTCGGTTTCCGGAACGACATGCAGATTCCGAGGCTCGAGAAGGTCGTGCTTAACATGGGCGTTGGAGAGGCGGTCAAGGAATCGCGGAAGATCAAGTCGGCCGTGGAGGAAATGGCGGTCATTGCCGGGCAGCAGCCCGTGGTCATGAGGGCCCGGAAGTCCGTCGCGAGCTTTCGGGTTCGCGAAGGTATGACCGTGGGTGTCAAGGTCACCCTTCGCGGGAACAGGATGTACGAGTTCCTTGACCGTCTGGTCACGATCGCCCTGCCGCGGGTCCGGGACTTCCGTGGACTTTCGTCCTCGAGTTTTGACGGCCGGGGGAACTTCAACATGGGACTGAAGGAACATATCGTCTTCCCTGAGGTCGACTACGACAAGGTCGAGGACATTCGGGGCATGGACATCGCGGTGTGCACGACGGCCAAGACCGATGCCGAGGCCTTGAGCTTGCTCAGGCGATTCAACATGCCGTTCGTCTCGTGACGAACGGCTGAAGAGAACGAGGAGAGACTGTATGGCTAAGGCCGCAATGGTACAGCGGGAACTGAAACGACGACGACTCCACGAGCGCTATCGTGCCCGCCGCGAGGCCCTGAAACAGGTGGCCAACGACCGCAGCCTGCCGATGGAGGAACGATTCAAGGCACGGTTGAAGCTGGCCAAGCTTCCCCGTAATTCCGCCAAGTCGCGGCTCCACAACCGTTGCCAGGTAACGGGCCGGCCCAAGTCCTATTACCGCAAGTTGAAGATTTCCAGGATCGCGCTTCGGGATCTCGCCGGCGAGGGGCAGATTCCGGGCATGGTCAAGTCAAGCTGGTAGGGAGTGATCAGGCATGCCGGTGAACGATCCCGTTGGTGACATGCTCACCCGAATTCGAAATGCGCAGTTGCGGGGACGATCCTCGGTCCACAGCCCGGCGTCGAAACTCCGGGGCTGGGTACTGGATGTTCTCAAGGACGAGGGATTCATCCGGGACTACGCACATGTGACGGGTGACGATGGTCGTCAACAACTTGAGATTGCGCTAAAATATCACGACGGCACTCCGGTGATACGAGAGTTGCGGCGGGTATCCAAGCCAGGTCGCAGGGTGTATTCCGGAGCGCGCGATCTGCCGTTGGTGCGGCAGGGGCTCGGAATCGCCATCGTCTCGACGTCGAAGGGCGTGATGTCGGACATGAAGGCCCGGTCGGCAAATGTCGGCGGAGAAATCATCTGTACGGTGTTTTGAGGAGAGGCGGCATGTCGCGAATCGGCAAAAGGGCGGTTGAACTTCCGGATGGCGTGACCGCCGCGGTCAGCGGACAGACCATAGAGGTCCAGGGGCCGAAGGGTGTCCGGTCGTTTACGGCGGCTGACGATGTCGTGATGGCGGTGGACGGGAATGCGGTGAGGGTTACACCGCGCGGGTCGTCGAAGCGCGCGCGGCAGCAATGGGGAATGACACGATCCCAGGTCGCCAACCTGGTGACGGGGGTGACCGCGGGCTTCCGCAAGGAACTCAGCATATCGGGGGTTGGCTTTCGTGCACGGCTGCAAGACGAGGAACTGGTACTGTCGCTCGGATACTCGAGCGACATCCGTGTCCAGGCACCGCAAGGAGTGACGATTTCGGTTCCGAGGCAGACGTCGATCGTCATCGAGGGGATTGACCAACAGGTGGTGGGACAGGTTGCCGCTGAAATCCGCGCCTGGCGGAAACCCGAACCCTACAAGGGGAAGGGGATCAGCTATGCCGGAGAACGGATCTTCCGGAAGGAAGGCAAGAAAAAGTGACCCGGGCTTGACGGCCATCGGGACAAATTGACAACTGGGGAGCCGGAACCATGGCCAGAACCAGGCGAGAACAGTTCATCAAGCGGCGTATCCGCGTTCGCAACAAGCTGCGGAAAACTGCCCGAGGCCGGCTGCGGTTGAGTGTGCACAGGTCATCGAAGAACATTTCCGCACAGGTCATCGATGATGCCCGGGGGGTCACGCTCGCTGCGGCGTCGAGTCTTGAACGGGAACTCGGGCACGTCGGAAAGAACAACCGCGATGCCGCGGCACGGATCGGTTCCGTGATTGCGGAACGGGCAAGGGCTGCCGGAGTCGATGAGTGTTACTTTGACCGCGGTGGATTTCTTTTTCATGGCAAGATCAAGGCTCTCGCGGATGCAGCCCGCGAAGGCGGACTGAAATTCTAGGTCTGGGGGGCAGATGATGGCACGGGATATCAAACGGCCACGCGATCGGGATGACGCACCGGAGTTCGCGGACCGGCTGGTTGCGATCAACAGGGTGTCCAAGACGGTCAAGGGAGGCAAGCGGTTCGGCTTTGCCGCACTGGTCGTCGTTGGTGACCAGAAAGGACGGGTCGGGTTTGGCAAGGGTAAGGCCAGGGAGGTTTCCGAGGCCATTCGCAAGGCGACCGAACAGGCCAGGCACCGTATGATCCGGGTTCCCTTGCGCGAAGCGCGTACCGTGCATCATGACATCGAGGGGCGCCACGGGGCCGGGAAGGTCGTGATCAGGACCGCTCCCCAGGGTACCGGAATCATCGCCGGCGGTCCCATGCGCGCGGTGTTCGAGATGCTTGGCGTGCAGGACGTTGTCGCCAAGTCGCTTGGGTCTCCGAACCCGTACAACATGATCCGGGCGACATTCGACGGCCTGCAGCGCCAATGCAGCCCACGTATGGTGGCGGCACGCAGGGGCAAGAAAGTCGCCGAGATCCAGGCTCAGGCGAGCGTGACGGTGGAGGCGTGAGGACGATGGCAGGAACGATTGTGGTCAGGCAGATCGGGTCTCCCATACGGCGACCTGCCAAGCAGCGGCAAACTTTGATTGGCCTGGGGTTGAACCGGATGTACCGCGTTCGGGAACTCGAGGACACGCCGTCGATTCGGGGGATGATCGGAAAAATTCCGCATCTGGTGGAAATTGTTGAAGTTCGCGATGATCCGGGCAAGGATTCTCGTTGACACTGCCGGCCCGGAGCGCGGGCCAAAAACCGCTACCAGGACCAGTGAACAGGGGAGTCGGTCGTGAAACTCAATGAACTCCGTGACAATCCGGGAGCAACCGCGGCCCGGAAACGGGTTGGCCGGGGTCCGGGGTCCGGAACCGGCAAGACGGCCGGTCGTGGCATGAAGGGCCAGAAATCGCGTTCGGGGACATCGCTTGCAGGCTTTGAAGGCGGGCAGATGCCGCTCTACCAGCGGCTGCCGAAGCGGGGGTTCCGGAATATCGGCAAGAAACGGCACGCGGTGGTGAATCTGGGTGTCCTCCAGGGATTCATCGACGCCGGAAAGATCGATGCGAACGAGCCCATCACCGAGCAGGCGCTTCTCGAAAGCGGGCTGGTCAGGCGGCTTCGTGATGGCGTCCGTGTGTTGGGCAAGGGCGAATTGACGAGTCGGATTGATCTCGTGGTCAGCGGTGCCTCCCGGCGGGCGGCCGAGATGGTCGAGGCAGCCAAGGGATCGGTGACTTTGGTATCGGCGGAAAATTCCGATATGAGTGAACAGGCGCGCGATTAGTCCGATTCAACGAACGACCGGGCCGCGCGCGAAAGGATATGTCGAAAGGATAGGGTATGGCATCTGCTGCCGAACAGATGGCCGCCAACATTTCCTGGGGAACTTTCGCCAAGGCGAAGGAACTCCAGCAGCGAATTCTGTTCGCTTTGGCACTTCTGATCGTCTACCGGATCGGTACGTTCATTCCGGTCCCGGGGATCGATTCGGTTGCGTTGCAGCAGTTTGTCGAACAGGCCCAGGGAGGTATTGGCGGCATCCTCAACATGTTTTCCGGGGGGGCCATCGGACGGATGGCGATTTTTGCCCTGGGGATCATGCCCTACATCTCGTCATCGATTATCGTGCAGCTCCTGGCGGCGATGGTGCCCCAGCTGGAGCAATTGAAAAAAGAGGGTGAACAGGGCCGCAAGAAGATCAACCAGTACACCCGGTACGGGACGGTGTTCCTTGCGACGTTCCAGGCGTTCGGTTTGTCCAAGGGTCTTGAAGCCAGCGAGCTCGTGACCAATCCGGGATTCATGAGTTTTCAGCTCCCGTGCGTCATTACGCTGGTCGGAGGCACCATGTTCCTGATGTGGCTCGGCGAGCAGATCACCGCTCGCGGAATCGGCAACGGAATCTCGCTGATCATCTTTGTCGGCATCATTGCCGAGTTACCCGCGGCGCTCGCGCAGTTCTTCAGTCAGGGCCGATCCGGTGTGCTGTCTCCCGCCGTCATTATCGGCGTTATCGTCATGGTGGGCGTTGTCATAGCCTTCGTGGTCTTCATGGAGCGCGCATTGAGACAGGTGCACATACAGTACCCGAAGCGCCAGGTGGCGAACAACCGGATGTACGGCGGGCAGAGTTCGCACTTGCCGATCAAGCTCAATCCGTCGGGCGTCATTCCGCCGATTTTTGCCTCGGCACTCCTGTTGCTCCCGACGACGGTGAGCACTTTTTCTGGCACCCAGACGTCGCCGTTCATGAATACGGTGCTGGCATATTTCGGACCGGGACAGCCGCTCTACCTGACGTTCTTTGTCGCGATGATCGTCTTCTTCGCCTATTTCTATACAGCGAACGTCGCCTTCAAGACCGAAGACATCGCCGACAATCTCAAGCGGCAGAGCGGGTTCGTTCCGGGGATTCGGCCCGGACAACGGACAGCTGAATACCTGGACTACGTCGTCACACGACTGCTGGTCCTGGGTTCGGCTTATCTCTCGGCCGTATGCCTGTTGCCGGAGATCCTGCGGGCGGAGTTGGCGATTCCGTTCTACTTCGGTGGAACGTCGCTGTTGATCGTGGTTTCGGTAACGATGGACACGATCACGCAAGTTCAATCCCACCTTCTTGCCCACCAGTACGAGAGCCTGATCGAGCGGTCCAAACTGAGAGGGCGCAGTCGTTCCAGATCGCGGAGTCCAGTCCGGCGGTAGTCGTGGACTCCGCGGACTCCGGTCCCGGCCGGTTCGTCCCGTGCACCGGTCGTCCGGTTGACCGGAGCGTTCCGGGCAACGAATCCAAGTCACGGGTTTCCGGAGCGACGCGCAAACCGCGGGGGCAATGAACGCATGAACATCATCCTTCTGGGACCGCCGGGGAGTGGAAAGGGAACCCAGGCCATGCGCCTGGTTCGAGAATTCGACATGACGCAACTGTCGACCGGTGACATGTTGCGGTCGGCGCGCAAGGCGACGACCGGAATCGGGCAGCTTGTTGCCGCGGTCATGGACCGTGGGGACCTGGTCACGGACGACATCGTCATCAGCTTGATCGAGGAACGATTGAGCGAGGACATGAAGGGCGGTGCGATATTTGACGGTTTTCCGCGAACGCTCGCCCAGGCGGACGCGCTTGGAGCGTTGCTTGACCGGATCGGTCAACGGCTTGACAAGGTCATCGAGATCAAGGTCGACGACGAGACGATCGTGCGCCGGGTCACGGGACGATTTACTTGTGCCACGTGTGGTGAAGTCTATCACGACGAGACCAGGAGGCCGACTGTCGCGGGTGTCTGCGATGTCTGCGGGGGTGTCGAGTTTTCCCGCCGGGCGGACGACAACGAGGTTTCGTTCCGGACACGGTTACTGGCCTACTATCGGGACACGGCGCCCCTGATCGGTTACTACCACGCGCACGGAAAGCTCGTTTCGGTCGACGGACTTGCGCCGGTGGAGGAAATCCAGGAGGAGATCACGTCGATTCTCGGCCGGTCGTAGACCGGGTTCGGCCGGAATGAGCCAATCCCGCGCCGGCCTCGGCGGCGTCATCAAACCGGCGTACTCACTTGCGGGAAAGGAGCCGCGTCCGGCACGGATATCCTCGTTGCTTTTGGCCGTGAGTCAGGGCGGAATTCCGGATATGCGCCGCGCTTCTGCGGGACTGTACACGGGCTCTTTCCCAATTGTTGCTGTGATCGGCCATTTCGTTGCCCGTTTTTCCGCCGCGGTTCGGCGGTGATCCTTTCGCCCGAATTCACCGAGACGCAGAAGGATGTACACGCATCCGGCTGCATTCATTGAAACCGTGATCCGGCCACCTTGCCCTGCCTGAACAACACCTGACTGGATTGCCTGGGCCCTGTTCGTTCTCGCGATTTCGTGGCGCGCGGTACTGATTGTCGCGCGCGGTGAATTGTCGGAGAGCACTTGTGGCTGAGGATTTTTTCCAACGCTTCGCTCGGAATCCGGACGGTCACACGGTGACGAAAACTGCCACCCCCGTCGCCGAGTTGCTCAGCGGTTTCGGACTTGACCGTCGTCACCGCATCCAATAGCGGCAGGACGGTGCCGGTGCGCAGTTCGGAAACCGCCATGTGGGTTTTCAGAGTAATCAAATGGACAGGAGTCCTGATCGCCGGTGTGATCGTGGCCGCCGTCGCGATACTCCTGACGGTTGACGTCAACGACTATCGCGAAGACATCACGGCGGGTTTCAAGAACTACACTGGCCGGGACCTTTCGATCGGAGGCGAGATCGACCTGTCCTGGTCCTTCAACCCGGCCATGGTGGTCGAAGACGTCACTGTCGCCAACGCCGGTTGGGGTTCCCGCCCGGAAATGGTGACGATCAGGCGAGCCGAGGTCGAGGTCGAACTGATTCCACTGATCATGGGCGACATTCGGTTGAACAGCCTCGTGCTCGTGGAACCCGACATTTTTCTTGAAATCGACGGCAACGGCGAACCCAACTGGAGATTATTCGGAAAATCCTCGAATGGTGATGGCGCGAAGAGTGCGTACCGGGCCAGCGACGAACAGCCGGCCGGAAGCGAGGACACGGGTCCGGTCACGGCAGCCGAGATGCCAGTATTCAATCATGTCGAAGTCCGGGACGGAAGACTGACATTCAGGAACGGCAGGACTGGCGGGGTGACGCGCCTCGACCTCGCGGAAGTCGCGGTGAACACGGTGTCGAGGACTGCTCCGGTAATTGTCGAAGTCACGGGCACATGGAATCAGGCACCGTTCTCGGCGTTAGGATCGGTCGGACCTTTGGCCAGCATCACGTCGGGGCAGCCCCTTTTGCTTGCCGGGGAATTCGATTCGTTCGGATTCAATGTCGGGTTCCGCGGCGAGGTTTCCGACCCTCACAGGTTCGATGGCCTGGATTTGGAGATCGAGGCCGTGGGCGCCAACCTCGCTTCCCTGACGCCCTTGGCAGGACCCGGACTTCCGAAGTTTGGGCCTGTCAATCTCGAGACCGGCATCAGGGGCAGCGTTGACGAGCTCGATATCGACAACTTCAGGATGACGCTGGCATCCAGTGATGTTGCCGGGGCAATGACGTTGTTTCGGACAGGGGATCGCCCGCGGTTCAAGGGAACGTTGACGTCGACGAATCTGGATCTGACAGAACTGCTTTCGGGGCTTGAAGACGGTCATGGCGCTGAATCGGGCGAAGTTCAGGAAACGGAGGCTGCCAGGCAAGGCCGGATTTTTCCTGATGGTCCGCTGCCCCTGGCAGCGCTCGCGGCTGTCGACCTTGATCTGGAGCTCTCCGTCGGCCGGCTTGCCACCACCCTGGTTCCTCTCGAGGAGGTGAAATCCCGAATTCTGCTCAATCACGGAACCATGGCAGTACAACCGCTGACGGCAATGGTGGCACGGAGCAGGGTCAACGGTCGGCTTCGGCTCGATGCCGGTTTGGACGTGCCATCTCTGGAGGTTTCGATCGAAGCTCCGAGACTTGATCTCGGTCGCCTCATGGAAGAAGCCGAAGTGTCCGACCTGTTCGAGGGAGAGGCGGACGTCCACGCCGAACTCAGCGGAACCGGCACGTCCGTCGCGGCGTTGCTGTCAGGCCTTAATGGCGACATCAGGTTGCTTGCGGAAGATGGTCGCCTCAAGACCCAGGCCCTCGATGCATGGGTCGGAGGCGCCGGCGCCGTGCTCGGGACGCTTTTCCCCGGCAAGGAGCAGTGGACAGTCGTCAACTGCGCCGCGAGTTCGATCACGATCGAAGACGGGACCGCCACCAGCCAAGGCACGCTGATTGACACGGAGTACGCGACCGTTGCGGCCGTTGGAAAGGTCGATCTTTCCACTGAGACCCTCGACCTGGTTTTCGAACCGAAGCCGAAGTCAGCGACCTTGAATGTCGCGGTGCCGGTTCACGTCCAGGGGACGCTGGCACATCCGACTTTTCGGCCCGATCCCGGGGCGACATTGAAGAAACTGGGGGGACTGCTCGGGCTTTCCATCTTCCCGCCCGCTGCTTTGGCCGGGCTTGGAGAACTTGGCACGGGTGACAACGAGTGCGTAGAGATCGCGGCTTCCAACCGGGACACCGTTTCGGCCTCGCAAACCGAGGACCCGCTTTCGCGAATCCAGGAGGCCGTCGTCGAGGGATTGACCGAAGATGCAGAAGAGCTTGTCGACGATCTTCTCGGGGGACTCAAGGGACTCCTGGGCAAGGATGACTAGCCCGAGTGATTCGTGAAGAGTTGATCGTGGACGTGTTCCGGGACGAGGCTGTCCTGATCCGGCGCGTCATCGATGGAGGCATGGACCCTGTCGCGGCGGCGGCAGTCTCCGCTGTCGCTTTTTCCTCTACCGAACTGTCGCGGGCACAGTGGAAACCCGGGGCGGGTCTTTGGGTTAGGACCGCCTCGGGCGATTCCTGTCCGTTGCCGGAACGTGCGTGGGCGCGTTATTTCGGGCCAGAAGGAAATGATCGCACTGGAACGGGGAAACGGGATGGTTGAGGAACTCACTGAGCGGATCGCGAAGTTTCTGGCGAAAGCGCTTGCCGTCATGTGCGTTCGCAATACCAGTCTGGAGGACATCCACGCAGGGATTTGTCCGGTTACGCATTCCGGGGATTATTCCGATGTCGTAGTGATTGATGCGACCGGACGGCGGATTCCCTGGACAAGTGTGTCGCGCATTGACGACGACGAGATGCGAGACCTGATGCGACAGGTTGTCAACCGGCTGTACACCGCTCACCTGTATATCGATGATCCCGACTTGAACGACGTACTTGGTTGGGCAGAGAGGCTGGCCATGAGATGGGATGAACCGAAGTTGGATGAGACGACGATGGAGGACATCCAGCGGATTCGAGAATTGCGAGGGATGCACCAGTCTTTCGGGAAGTAAACCGTTCCTGTCAGTGGCCGGTATTTGGCATCGCTCCCCGGCCTTTGGCAAACCATTCGCGAGACGTGATGAAGTGGTGTCCGGAAGCGAGAGCGGAAGCGGTGGTCTCCGCTTTCGCTTTTGTCTTCATCCACCCGTACGAGGACGGAAACGGCCGCATCCACCGTTCCCTCATGCACACCTTACTCGCGCGGCTGGGTTTCATGCCGCCCGGTACCGTTTTTCCCATCTCGGCCGCCATTCTCGGCGACAGGCGCAGTTACGATTCCGTTCTGGAGAATCTCTCGCGTCCGTTTTTCGAGGCCATCCACTGGCACGATACGACTGGGACGCCGAAACCGTTCGCCAGGATCTCAAGGACGAACTCGGCTTCGTCGCGGTCTTCGACAGGGCGTTCCTGGCGGTTCGCGCGATCGTGGACATGCCGGACCGGAATGCAATGTTGTTCGTGCGGCTGTGCATGCAGAACGAAAGAAGGCTTTCGGCAGTCGAACGCGGCGCCTTCTCCGAGTTGGATGATGCGCAGATCACGGCAATGGAAACCGCTGTCCGGTAATCCATGTCGGCATGAGATTGCCGCTTTACGTTCGCGACGTTCGGCAAGCGTACGATGCATTTGGGAAACCGGAGGATGCGATACGAGATGAGGACGCGTTGATGCAGACGCAGCTGTAGTGATGAACTGCGGGACGGTCTGGAAATTGAAACGGCTATGATTTTGCCGCAATGGCGGCCCGTGCTGTGGAGTGCCGGAAGAAGGGTGCTCTGATGAACGTGCCATTGTGCAGGTCCGCCGAGGCGCCGCAGGACATGGTAGCCGAAGTGGTCGATGGCGCGCTGCGTGTGCACCCGAGGCCATCGGCGAGACAGGTCCGGGCAAGTTCTTCTCTCGGCACCGATGTTGGTAGTCCGTTCCGCCGCGGTCGCGGCGGCTGTCGGTGGAATCGTCGACGAGCCGGAACTGCATTTCGGTCAGGACCAACAAGATTTCGTTGTGCGGACAACGTCGGCTGGCGGCGGGAGACGACACTCGAATTTCCTGTCGCGGAAATTTCACCATCACGCCCGACTGGGTCTGCGAGGTGCTCTGACCCGAGACGTGCGTTCGACGCCAGCGGGAAACGCGCTGTCTGTGCCCGCGAGGGCGTCAGCCATCTCTGGTTCGTCGACCCAGGGGCAAAGACGCTTGAGGCATTCAAACCCCGCGTCGGCTGCAGGGTGCTGCGTGACATCTTTTGATGACGCGGCGTTTCCGCTGCCGCCGTTTGATGCCATCAGTTTTCCACTCGATGCGCTCTGGCCTGACGGCGCGGCGCCCGATGCGAATCCGGAACGCATCTTCGGACTCCGTTGGCGGCTGGCAAAAGGCGCGATAGAGATGATCAAATGTAGGAAGAAGCTCTTGTCCTCGGATGGATCGCGAGATCGCGAGAGCCCGGTTCTACGGTGTTAACCCGCTGAAAAGGCAAGTTCTCGTCCGGTCTACGGAAAGGTTGCCCCCGTCGAGCGACATGAAGTCCCGCGTAGTTCTCGTGGAATTCTTTCGCCACAATGTCGTCGACATGGCCGAACCCGCCGCCATTTGGAGGCCAGCTGAAACTGGCCGGAAAGCCAGAACGAAACAGCAGGAAACTCTGATGGACAAAACTGGCGTGCGATCACGGCGGGTCGTGGCTGCCTCGAAGCGGGTTTCCGGGACTTCCTCTGACACGGGAAGATGGCGAACGGTATCCTACGCATTTGACTGGCACCTTTCCGCAACGTCTGCGCAATGCCCTAAGCCCGGGATGCGGAGTATCATGGCAACAACTCTTCGGCATGCATGGTTGGCTTTCGATGCCGTGCCCCGGAGTGTGACGCTCCCGTATTCTAAAGGTTGCGGGCAAGCCCGTCAGGATGTGAAAGACCGGGGTCCATGCCGGGTACGCCGGGACGGCACTTCGAAGCAGCGGAGTGACCATTCTATTCTGCCCTGGCGAATCACGTCACGCATGATCCGGAACTTCCGTTTGTGCCCGAATTTCCCTGGTCGAGAGCGGACTGAATAAATCTGGACTTTCAATACATCTGATGTTTAGAATGCACGTTATGAGCGAATTACTTTATTATGATCTGAAGGATTCGGCCGGAGTCGTTCCCAGCCTGGCGACCCAGGTCTGCAGGGAAATCGGACGGCGCATTGTGGCGGGTCATTTACGTGAAGGTGAACTGATCGACGACGAGAACAGGCTTTGCGAGCGCTTCGGAGTCAGCAAATCGGTAATCCGCGAGGCCGTGAAGCTGCTGGTTGGGAAAGGCATGCTGGAAGTGCGGCGCGGCAGTGGGACCAGGGTGCGCCGTCGGGCAAGCTGGGCCTTGCTCGACGACGATGTGCTTGCGTGGCATCAGGGCGTCGAGCCGAGATCGGACTTTCTGCGTCAACTCATGGATGTCCGGCAGGTGATCGAACCAAACGCGGCGGCCTGGGCGGCCTGCTCTGCCACGGAGTTTCAGATCGCTGCGATTCGCCTCGCCCAGGAAAAAATGCAGGAAGCCCCGTCCGTCCAGGATTTCGTGGTCGCAGATGCTCTCTTTCACAGGGCTGTGCTCAGGGCCGCGAACAATGAAGTGCTGATGGCGATGGAGGGTGTGATCTTCTCCTCGCTTCTCAGCTCGATTCGTCTGACCAACACGGACCCGCGCGAAAACAAGCGCTCGATACCGCTCCACCGAAAAGTTTTGAATGCGATCGAAGACCATGATTCGGAAGCTGCGGCGGCGGCGATGAACGAACATCTGGGCGACACGCGCGCGCGTCTGGCCGGAGCCTTGCCCGTCGCAGACGACGTGGGAGGACATGAGAAACAGCGGGCTCGGATTCAGGGCCCGGAACCCAAACACGCGCCTGATTGGTGGTCAGGCTAGTGGCGGCGGCTTGAGACGCACTGAAACCGGACTCAAGCCGCCAAATCGCCCTGAGAACGGGAGAATACCACCAGACAATCCGACGCAAAGGGCGCCGGAACATCCACGAGGAGGATATGATGTTTTCCAAATTGACGAAAGGCTTTTTGACCGGGACCGTTGCGGTGTCCGCGCTGGTCACGGCGGGAGCCGCTACGGCAGAGGACATGGTGGCGCTTCTACTGCCGGAGAATGTAAACCCGCGCTGGGAGCAGCAGGATGCTGCCGCGTTCCTTGCAACCATGGCCGAAATCGCGCCCGGCATCAGGGTCGAAGTGTTCAATGCGAACAACGACACCGCCGCACAGCAGCGGCAGGCGGAGCAAGCCTTGACCCAGGGTGCGAAAGTGCTCGTCGTGATTCCGATTGACGGCGAAAGCTCTGCCATCATCGCGGACACTGCTGCCGAAGAAGGCGTGCCGACGATTGCCTATGACCGCATGATCAACTCCGCGAACACAACGTTCTGGGTTCAGGCCGATCTGGAAGGCATGGGCTACGACCAGGCGATGCACGTAATCGAGAACACCATGGACGGCGACACACTCGTGTTGCTCAAGGGCTCTCCTACCGATCCCAATGCCGCAGTGATCCACAACGGCCAGCTTCGCGCACTTCAGGCGCTCTTCGACAGCGGCAAGCGGGTCATGGGGTACGAGAACTGGACTCCCGGTTGGGACCCAGCCATCGCGCGCCGTTCCATGGACCAGGCGCTGACACAGTTGAACAACAATGTACAGGGAGTGGTATCTTCCAACGACGGTAATGCCGGTGCAGCCATTGCCGCGATGGAAGAGCAGGGAATGGCCGGTACCGTCCCGGTTTCGGGACTCGACTGCACCGTTCAGGCACAGCAGCTGATGCTTCTTGGTAAGCAGACACAGTGCGGGTGGCGCCCGCTGGCCGACATGGCCGATGCCGCGGCGAGGGTCACGGTTCGCCTCGTGAACGGTGAAGACTTCTCGGATCTGGCACCGCAGACCGTTGTCAACGGCGTTGGCGCTGAAGTGGCCTACGTCCCGGTCGGGTCCTATTCGGCCGTGGGCGCTGAAGGCGTTGCCTACGTGATCGAAAACGATCCGTCGATTTCCAGGGAGATGGTGTGCCAGGGCGAAGCTGCAGCAACCGACTTCTGCCAGTAACAGGATCGGAAGTTGGCGTCCGTAGGTGAAATGGTGGGGCAGTCTGCCCCACCTGCACACTTGAGTGTGCGTGGTATCCAGAAACGTTTCGGGGGCGTCCATGCCTTGCGTGGCGTCGACTTTGATGTCGCACGCGGCGAGGTGATGGCGCTTGTCGGAGACAATGGAGCCGGAAAGTCGACGCTCATGAAAGTGCTCGCGGGGGCCTATACCGCGGACGATGGACGGTTTTTTCTGGATGGCGTCGAGGTCGACATCGCGAGTCCGAACGACGCTGCCGCGCTGGGCATACAGATCGTCTACCAGGATCTCGCACTTTGCGAGAATCTCGATGTGGCTGCCAATCTGTCGCTCGGATCGGAACCGGTAAAAAAGGGCTGGAATTTCCTCCCGCGCATCCTGCGCCCGCTGGACGATCTAGAGATGGAGGTCAAGGCCAGGGGAGCTATCGAAAAGCTCGAGGTTCGGACCTTGCAATCTGTGCGCGCGAAAGTCGGAGGTCTTTCCGGCGGGCAGCGGCAGGCCATCGCAATCGCGCGCGCCGTGGGTGCCGAAAGCACCGTTGTGATGCTTGATGAACCCACTGCCGCGCTTGGTGTGGCCCAGACGCGGCAGGTGCTGGAAGTGGTCAAGCGCTTGCGTGAAACCAAACACGCGGTTGTCTATATTTCACACAATATGCGCGACATATTCGAAGTTGCCGACCGGATTTGCGTTCTTCGCCACGGCGGTAATGTCATGACTCGTCGACGAGTCGGTACGACACCGGACGAGATCGTGGTCGCAATGACGCGTGGTGTTGCCGACGAGGTCGAAGGTGCAGACTGACGGCAGAAGTCTTCTTCTCGAACGTTTCCGGGCCTTGCGGGAAACCCGCATTGGGTCCTTCGTGCCGGTTCTCCTGGCACTGGCCGCGATCTGGGCCTGGTTCGGTCTGGTGCTTCCATTCTGGGACGTGGCATCGGGTGAAGCCGATAGTTTCCGTGCAATCTTTCTGAGTCCGCGCAATATCTACAACCTCTTCATGCAGTCGGCGCTGATCGCCACGCTTGCGGCGGGCATTACGGTCGTGCTCCTGTTGGGCGAAATAGACTTGTCTGCGGCCGCAACCGCCGGGGTTTGTGCCGCGCTTCTGGGCGTCCTGGTCCTGTCCGGCATTCCGGGATGGCTCGCGTGCCTGGTTGTCATAGCCACTGGCGTTGTGATGGGGGCGGTGCAGGGGTTGCTCGTTGCCTATATCGGCATTCCGTCTTTCGTCGTCACCCTGGCCGGGCTCCTCGGCTATCAGGGCCTGATGCAGAAGATCCTACCAACCGGGAACTTGAATGTTGGCGACCCGTTCGTTCGCGGGTTCACACGTGTGCTGATCCCGGATCTCTGGGGATTGGCGCTTGGGATCGTCTGCGTCGTGCTCTTCGCCCATGCGAGCCTTCGCAAACAGGCGCGGCGTCGCTCCTTGGGACTGGAGCTCGATCCCCCGTTTGCCCTTTGGGGGCAGGTGCTGGCCTTTGGCACGATCGTGATCGCCGTGA
Source organism: Paracoccaceae bacterium (assembly GCA_965242975.1). Lineage (GTDB taxonomy): Bacteria > Pseudomonadota > Alphaproteobacteria > Rhodobacterales > Rhodobacteraceae > JAPPHA01. The sequence continues at coordinate 5,265,131 of CBDETS010000007.1, forward strand.
TCCTGACTCTGAACGCCTACCGTTCCTTGCCGCTCCTGCTCGTCCTGCTCGTCGCGGTTACCGCACTCCTGGGCTGGATTACGACATCGACTCCGTTCGGACGCGCCCTGTTCGCCGTGGGCGGCAACGCCGAGAGTGCCCGTCGCGCCGGCTTCAACGTCAACCGCATTCGCGTGGCAGCGTTCGGAATTGTCGGGATGATGGCTGCCATCGGGGGCATCTTTGGCGCGTCGCGATTCGGGTCGGTGTCCTACACCGCCTTTGCAGGCGGTTCGCTCCTGCTGGAGGCCATTGGTGCGGCTGTCATCGGGGGTACATCGCTTTTCGGCGGACGCGGGTCGGTCTGGAACGCGATACTCGGCGCTCTTGTCATCGGGTCGCTGGGCAACGGCCTCGATCTGACGGGCGCAAGCGCGGCCGACAAACTCATGGTCTCCGGGGCAATCCTGATCCTTGCCGTGGCCGTCGACGCGCTGTCGAGAAGCGACGGCAGCGCGACCCATTAGGAACCGGGAATGGCCGACACCGTCATATCGACAGAAAGACGCCGTGTTCTGGATTCGATCCTTGATCTCCTGGTTCCGTGCAATCGCGAACGTGGCATTCCTGGTGCCGGCGAGGCGGGGGTGGTCGACTACCTGACCCGCGTCGCTGCACGGAACCCCGTGTTCAATACCGCTTTGGGGCGGCTTCTGGCCCAAGTGCCGGGACCTGCGGAAGGTATGAATGCGGCCTCCATTCGTCGGCTGGAACATACACTTCCGAGGGAATTCGCTCTGCTTCTGACCGAAACTTACAAGGGGTATTACAGTCGACCGGACCTGCGCGCCAAATTCGGTGTCGGCGCACACGCCGTGCATCCGTCAGGGTACGAGGTTGCCCGGGAAAGCGCCGGTTTTATGGATGGTCTCACCGAGCCCGTCCGGACGCGTGGTCCGTTCTACCGCGACCCAACCAGAATCGACGGTGACTGAGATGGCGAACAGCGATCCGGTCGATGTGCTGATTGTGGGGGCCGGTGCCTCCGGTGCGGCAATTGCCTGGTCGCTGCTTGAGACACGCATGAGAATCCTGTGCCTGGAACAGGGCGATCATCTGCACGACAGGGATTTCCCGTCACGACGCGAGGATTATGAACTGGCCCGCTATGCCGAATTTTCCTGCGATCCGAATGTTCGTGGACTGAAACAGGACTATCCGATCAACTCGGAAGACAGCTGTATCACTCCGGTCAACTGGAACGGTGTGGGTGGTTCCACGATCAACTTCTTGGGTCATTGGCTACGGATGATGCCGTCGGACTTCCGCGCGAAGTCGCTGGACGATGTCGCCGAGGACTGGCCCGTGGACTACCATACCCTGGCCCCGTTCTATGATGCGAACGACGCCATTACGGGCGTATCGGGCCTGTGTGGAAATCCGGCCTATCCGGACTACACGCCGCCGTTGCCTCCCATCCCCATTGGCAAGCTGGGACAGACACTTGCCAAGGGATTCAACGAACTCGGATGGCACTGGTGGCCTTCGGATGCAGCGATTCTCAGCCAGGATCGTGACGGGCGTCAGGGATGTGTCAATGCCGGCACCTGCGACCTGGGTTGCGCCTCCGGAGCCAAGGGTGGAACCAATTTCACTTATTGGCCTCTGCTTGAAAACGCAGGCGTCGGCCTGCGTACGAACGCGCGGGTCCGTGAGATTCTCGTCGACGAAGATTCCGGTCTTGCGACGGGTGTGCTCTATCACGCGCCCGACGGGCAGGTGCACGTCCAGAAGGCCGAACTGGTGATCCTGGCCTGCAATGGTGTGGGGACGCCGCGTCTCTTGCTCCATTCGACGTCAAGGCTCTTTCCCGAAGGTCTTGCCAACCGTTCAGGGCTGGTCGGCAGGAACCTGATGTTCCACCCGCTGACTGGTGTGTCGGGTATCTTTGACGAGGAAATGAAGGGTCACGAAGGCCCCATGGCGTGCTCGATCTTCAGCCAGGAATTCTACGAATCCGATCCGTCGCGCGGATTCGTACGTGGCTACGGCCTGCATTCGGGTCGATCCACTACCCCGATGACCTATGCGCTCGGCGGTTTCGGGATCGATGCCCCAGTTCCCTGGGGCACCGAGCACCGCAAGGTCATGGACACTGTCTACCCCTATCTCGCCGGGCTGACCGTGGTCACCGAAGATCTGCCTGAAGAGCACAACCGTGTCACTCTGGATTCGGAACTGACCGACAACGACGGAATTCCGGCGCCCAGGATCAGCTACCGGTTGAGCGACAATACACGCGCCATGCTCAAACATGGCGCCGAGCGCGCCGGGGACGTACTTGCGGCGGCTGGTGCCGTGAGAATTCTCCCGAACGACCCCGACAAGGTCTGGTGGCGCGCGGGATGGCACCAGATGGGGACGTGCCGGATGGGTAACGATCCCGAGACCTCTGTCGTTAATGGCTGGGGTCGTTCCCACGACGTAAGGAACCTCTTCATTGTCGATGGTTCGATTTTCGTGACCTCGGGCGCAGTCAACCCGACTTCCACGATTCAGGCGCTGGCCCTCTACATTGGCGATCGGATCAAGAAAAATATCGCGACTCTCTTCGACTGAGGCAGTTCATGGACTTCCTGACGAAACCGTATGTCCCCAGGCGTTCCCAGATGGCTCAAGGCTCGGGGAAGGTCATCAATGCTGACACGGGAACGGGCCTCTGCACTGTTCGGGATGCCGCTATGGACGCCAGGGTGTCCGAGTTTCAGGTCGTGAAGAGCAAGGGCACGACCGTGTCATCATGGCATTGTCGTGCGGCGGTTCGGTCGAGCGACGGACAGCCGGTGTTCTCGCCTGTGAAATTTGAAGGGCTGAATTCATGAAGATCACCCGGATTACCGGCCACGTTCTGCGCCACGACCTGCCCGAGGAACTGGGTTATTCCCAACAGTTCTACACGTGCCGGACTGCCCATCTGGTTGAGGTCGAGACCGACGAGGGCGTCACCGGCTGGGGCGAGTGTTTTGGCCCGGGCAACGTGGCCATCGCAAACAAGGGGATTGTCGAAAAGGTCATTCAACCCATGGTTCTCGGCCACGACCCGATGGACCGAGACGTGATCTGGCACAAGGTCTACAACTTCCTGCGCGATCACGGGCAGAAGGGCATGCCGCTCCAGGCACTCTCCGGGGTCGACATCGCGCTCTGGGACATTGCGGGCAAGGTGGCGGGACTGCCGCTTCACAGGCTGATCGGCGGTGCGCATCGAACCCGGGTTCCAACCTACGGATACGGCATGATGCTCAAGCGTGAGAGCCTTGAGGATCACATTGCGCGGTTTCGCGACGAGGCCGCCATGATCCTCGAGATGGGTTTCCGGGCCACGAAAATGAAGGTTGGTCTGGGTCCCAGGGCGGATGTGAAGCTGTGTGCTGCGGTTGCGTCGGGTGTTGCCGGCAAGGGCCGTTTCATGGTCGACGCCAATCATTGCTACACCACGCCGGACGCGTTCTACGTGGGCCGTGCACTGGAGGAACTCGGCGCCTACTGGTTCGAGGAGCCGGTCGCGCCCGAGGACCTCGACGGTTACCGTGAGTTGCGCGCCGGGCTCACGGTCAACATCGCGGGTGGGGAGGCCGAGTTCAACCGCTGGAACTGGCGGCGGGTTCTCGAGAATCGAGGGCTCGACATTGCCCAGCCGGAGGTCTGCGCCGTGGGCGGGATCAGCGAATACCTGCGCGTTCTGGCGCTTGCACACGCGCATTTTACGCCGGTCATCAATCATGTCTGGGGTTCGGCCATCGCCGTGGCTGCGAACCTGCACCTGCTGGCCGCCATGCCCGCGCTGCCGGGCGGGCTCAATCCACATGAGCCGATGCTGGAGTTCGACACGACCCACAACCTGTTCCGCGATGACTTGCTGACCGAACCCTTGAATATCCGGGACCAGGTCAAGTCCGGGGACGGGTACGTGTCGGTGCCCGACCGCCCGGGGCTCGGGGTGGAGCCCGACCTTGACGTCATCCGCCGCCATGAGATCACGGGCTGATCCCGGAAAGGCAGTCAGGTGGCCGCACGCCGACAAGGCAACGAACACACAAGGATGTTTCGACCCGAGAAATCCCGGAGCCGGTGAAAACGTGTCCGGTGGCCAGGATTTCCGGCCTGAATGTCATTCCGATGGAAGCGGAGCACACAGGTCGTCGACTGCGGCCCGTTGCCGGTGCCTCGACCATACCCGGGATTTCTGAAATCCGATACTGAACTGCAGGTGGTGGGGCAAGGGACCGCGGACAGGCTGGTTTCAAAATGGTCCGGGCAGGTCGCAGGCGGATGGCCGAGCTGCGGTGCGGTGCCGAACAGTTTCCCGACCTCTTCCGACGTTTATGTTGCCCCAGGAGACCGCGGCCACACTGCCCGAGCACGCGGTGGCAACCGCGGAAAGATCACGGTATATGGGACGAGGTTGACGAACCGAAGTGGGTCTCCTGGTCGCGACTGCGGATCGTGAACCTTTAGCCAAACACGCTTTTTCGCCAACCACCGAGGCAGAAACCGGATGATCCCGGATCTGCGCGAGCGCCGCTGCGTATCCGGTTACTCCATTGGTGCGCCGCGAACTTCCGCCCGGATCTCCGCGCAACATGACAAAGTGCAGCCGGACAGACAGACATGGAAGACCGGGCGAGGCGAGGAAGAAGAGATGCGGCAGGGCAAGGACAGGCTGGCAAGGGCAGGTGCGGCAGGAGTGCCAGGTGACAAGGGGAGCGGCCGGAAACGACGGGGCGCGAGCCTGGATGAAAGAAGTCACGACGTGCACGGAAAGTCGGATAGTGCGTGCCGGGAACTCGAGACCGATTCGCGAGAGGATGATACGGGAACGGGGTCAGGCGGTCTGCCACGCTTGACGATGGTCCGGGCTCACCGCCTGTTCCTTGTTCGACATGGCGAAACCGAATTCAACCGCATCGGGAGGTACCAGGGGCAAAGCAACTCTCCGTTGACGCCCAGAGGTGTAGCCCAGGCTCGGCGTAACGGACGTGCGCTTTCCACGCTGATCGGCCGCGGCGATTCATGGCGCGTTGTTGCCAGCCCCTTGGGACGAACGATGGAAACCGCACGGTTGATCTGCCATGAACTGGGGTTCGATGCCGGGTTGATCGAACCCGAGGAACGAATCCAGGAAATCGGGTTCGGCGTGTGGGAAGGTCTGGACAGGGCGGCGATCGACGCTCTTGATCGCGACGCATGGTCAAGACGCCTGAGTGATCCCTGGAACCATGTCATGCCCGGTGGCGAGAGTAAGGCGGCGGTGGCACGACGGGTTGCGGCATGGCTGGAGGAACTCGAAGGCAACGTGATTGCCGTCAGTCATGGCACGGCCGGGCGTATCCTTCGCGGCCTCTACCTGGGACTGGCGCCTGACGAGGTTTTTGCGCAGGATCAACCCCAGGACGTTGTCTTCGAACTCACCGAGGGACGGATTCTTCGGCACTGACCCGCGCGCGCCCGGGCATTTTCGACGCCGTTTGCGTCGTGATCCCCGGACGCGTTCGCCCGGGTTTGCCGGTGATCTCACCGCAGGGCGTGTAGCGGTCAAGGGGGCTTTCCGTAGCATCAACCAGAATCAGGATCACGTCGAGTCAGGAGCGGGCGAACCGGTTGAAGGAAAGGGTCGAGAGCACGATGTTCGAAGGAATTATCGGGATTTCGTTCGACCTGGACGACACACTGCACGATTTCTCGATTCCGGCGCGTACGGCGAGTCAGGCCGTTCGTGCCGAAATGTCCGTCCGAACCGGAGTTGAAGAAGTTTGCCTGCGCGGTATCTACGACATTGCCACGCGATCCGGCAACAATCACTTCATGGATAGGCTCGAGAGTCACTCCTACCGGCCACAGTGTCTCTTGCACGTGCTGGACTTTCTTGGCCACGCTTACCGGGTTGACATGCAGGTTCTGCAGGATCTTTACGAAACCAGATTCGTCAAATCGAACCGGCCGACCCCTTGTGCGTCACGTCTGGTTCGCGCATGCCGTCATCAAGTTGACGTGGCTTGCGTGACGAGCGAGGCTCCTCCCCATGATGCGCAACTGCGAGCGTTGGGGGTGCCCGGTGTCGATGATGCTGTCGACCACGTGATCCCATCGAACCGCGAGAAACGATCAAAACAGATGGTCTCTTCGAAGCCTTGCCGCACCGAACAGGACTTCCGCCGGCTCGGATCCTGCATGTTGGCGATTGCCCGGAACGGGATGTTCTCCCGGCCCCTGCTGCCGGACTGAAAGCGGTCCGTGCTCCGAAACCGGGTAGCGATACGGAGGGAAATTCGGAACGCGCGCTGACGTTGCGCGATGTCCTTGATGCGTTGCACTGATTGGGCCCACGTGGCCGTGGTTCGGTCCGATTTGCCCGATTGCACGTGTGCGACGACGGTCAAATTGGCGATTCCGGGCACAACTGGTAAGGAGGCATCCTTCAAGGAGTAGACGCCATGTGCAACCTGTACTCGAGCACGACCCCTCCTGAAGCAATGAGGGACCTGTTTCAGGTGTCGCGTTCGAATGACATGCTCGGGAACGCCGAGCCTTCGCCATCAGTTTATCCCGGAAGCACCGCTCCGGTCGTTCGACTGTCGGGCAGGGGTGACCGCGAACTGGTGCCCAGCAGGTTCGGTTTCGTGCTCCCCCAGAGATCGAAGAAGACCGGAGAGCCCATTCAACCGAAATTCGTGGCCAACGCCCGTGACGACAAGATCCGGTCGTCGCCGTTCTGGCGCGAGAGCTTTCTTGAACGACGATGCCTCGTTCCAGCCGTTTCGTTTTGCGAAATGAAGGGGCGCCGTCCCGCGACGTACTACTGGTTCGGGGTTGCCGGGGACCCCGGCAGCACACCGTTCGCGTTTGCAGGTCTCTGGAGGACATTTCGCGGGTTCATTCGGGGCGAGCAGGTGTCTTTCGTGACGCACACGATTGTCACGACGACCCCGAATCCGCTGGTCGCGACCGTACATCCCGCACGTATGCCGGTTATTCTCGAACCGGATTCTTACGAGACGTGGTTAACAGCGCCGTGCGAAGGCGTGACGCCGCTGATGCGGCCGTATCACGCCGACAAGATGCTCATTCTTGCGTCCGGTACGGGCATGAAGTCCTTCGATCCCGGGCCGCCAGGTTGACGCCGGCGATTCCAGGGTTCGGCCCGGGGTTCACGTGCATTCGAATGCACACAACGGCACTCGATAGTGACCATCCGTGCTGAATCCCCGTTGACTAGTGCGGCGATGAAGGTTAATGACCGCTGTCGCCGGAATCGGCCTGCGAAGCGCTTCGTTTGAGTCCGACTTCCGGCTGTCTGCTATTCGAAGGAAAGACGTCCGGCTCATTGAAGAAATCCGGAATTGCGGAACGCGGGAGTTCGCTAAGTGGTTCGAGGCCTGTGACGAGGGCGGTCCGCACGACAGGGAGACATGAATGGCTCGTATTGCAGGTGTGAATATTCCGACACAGAAACGGGTCCCGATCGCGTTGACCTATATTCATGGCATCGGTCTTGGAACGGCGACAAGGGTTTGCGAAGCAACCGGGATCAATCCGTCGCGCCGTGTCAACGAGCTTTCGGATACGGAAGTCATGAGGATTCGCGAACACATCGACGGTAACCTTGTTGTCGAAGGCGACCTTCGACGCGAGGTGGCGATGAACGTGAAACGGCTGATGGATCTCGGCTGTTACCGGGGACTGCGACACCGGCGTGGACTGCCGACGCGCGGCCAACGAACCCACACCAATGCCCGAACCCGCAAAGGGCCGGCCAGGCCGATTGCCGGGAAGAAAAAGTAGGAAACATCTGGAATGGCAAGAGACAGGACTCGCGTCAGACGCCGGGAGCGCAAGAATATCACGACTGGCGTCGCTCACGTGAATTCCAGCTTCAACAACACCAAGATCCTGATCGCTGACGCACAGGGCAACGCTATTGCCTGGTCATCGGCCGGGGCCATGGGATTCAAGGGATCCCGCAAGTCGACCCCTTACGCGGCCCAGATGGCAGCGGAAGACGTCGGGAAAAAGGCCCAGGAGCACGGCGTCCGTACGCTCGAGGTCCATGTTCAGGGACCGGGGTCGGGTCGCGAGTCTGCGCTTCGTGCCCTTGCGGCCATTGGATTCACCATCACGGCAATTCGGGACGTGAGCCCGATCGCTCACAACGGGTGCAGACCGCCGAAGCGACGTCGAGTCTAGATTTCCCGGCCGGGATCTCCGGCACCATCACGACTAAAGTTACCTCGGGCGTTCTCCGGTTTGTGGATCAATCGGAGAACAGGAATGGAGGCAGTCATGATCCAGAACAATTGGCAACAGCTTATCAGACCCATGCAACTGGACATCAGGCCGGGCGCCGACCCGTCGCGCCTGGCCACGATCGTCGCGGAACCGCTCGAACGCAGCTTCGGCCTGACGCTTGGAAACGCTCTCAGGAGAATCCTCCTTTCATCACTGCGGGGAGCGGCGATTACGTCCGTCCAGATTGACAACGTGCTGCACGAGTTTTCGTCTGTCCCCGGAGTTCGCGAGGACGTGACCGACATCGTGCTGAACCTCAAGGGTGTCGCGGTATCGATGTTGGTCGACGGGCCGAAAAAGGTGTCGATTTCCGCCAAGGGTCCCGGGCTTGTCACGGCGGGAGACATCAACGAGACGGCCGGGATCAGCATCCTGAACAAGGATCACGTCATTTGCCACCTGGACGAAGGCGCGTCCGTTTACTTCGAGATGACGGTCAACACCGGGAAGGGCTACGTTGCGGCGGACCAGAATGTTCCGGAAGATGCTCCGATCGGTCTCATTCCGATCGATGCGCTGTTCTCCCCTGTGCGGCGGGTGTCCTACGATGTCCAGAAAACCCGCGAAGGAAGGGTTCTGGATTACGACAAGCTGACATTGAACATCGAGACCGACGGGTCGGTCTCGCCGGACGATGCGATCGCCCTTGCCGCGCGAATTCTCCAGGATCAATTGTCGATTTTCGTGAATTTCGACGAACCGGAAGCGATCGAACTGGAAGAAGAATCCGACACGCTGGAATTCAATCCGCTACTGCTCAAGAAGGTCGATGAACTGGAACTGTCGGTTCGGTCGGCGAACTGTCTCAAGAACGACAATATCGTGTACATCGGTGATCTGATTCAAAAGACCGAGGCCGAAATGCTCAGAACCCCCAACTTCGGCCGGAAGTCGTTGAACGAGATCAAGGAAGTCCTGAACAGCATGGGAATGCATCTTGGCCAGGATGTCCCCGACTGGCCGCCGGAGACGATCGAGGAACTCGCCAAGAAATACGAAGACCAGTTCTGACGCGACAATCAACACGCGCGGACTGGAAGCAGGAAAGGAAGGCTGATGAGACACGGACGTCGCTATCGTCGCCTGAACCGCACGGAGGCTCACAGAAAAGCCATGTTCGCGAATATGGCCGGTTCACTCATTGAGCATGAACAGATTTCGACAACTCTTCCCAAGGCGAAGGAATTGCGCCCGATTGTCGAGAAGCTGATTACCTTGGCAAAACGTGGCGATCTTCATTCCCGCCGCCTTGCTGCCTCCAGGCTGAACCAGCCACGCCACGTGGCCAAGCTTTTCGACGAGATCGGGCCGCGTTACCAGGATCGGACGGGTGGTTATGTCAGAATCGTCAGGGGTGGGTACCGCTACGGGGACATGGCGCCCGTTGCCGTTATCGAACTTGTCGACCGCGATACCGACGCCAAGGGAGCGGTTGACAAGGAGAGGATGGACGAGTTCGATCAGGAATTCGAATGACGCGCGGCTTTGGCCTCGTGGCCGAAGGCGGACGGCAATGACTGCCTGAACATGGAACTGCTGGTCGAGGACGCACGATGAACGGGTAACAGGGGAGTGATTTTCACATGGCGGAAAAATTTTAAATGCCATTGCATTCATGGATTATTCTCGCGAATTGTTCAGTGATTTGCCTTGATTGCGCGGATTGTCGCGAAAATCTCCTCACAAGCTGCCCCGCTTTCCATATATCGGTGATCTCGACTGTATGCCTGGCCTTGGGAGTGTGAGTGATGAAATGCTCCAACATGAGAAGCATCACGCCCACAGCGTGATTGGTTCACATTGAGTAAGAGGTCAGAAAATCGTTCCGCATGAGAAGCGCTGCTTTTCTTCGGCACGCATTGCATGTCGATCGAACCTGCGAAGATTCAGTGCCTTCCGTAGGTGTAGCCTCCAAACGTGCCAAGCCAGCTTCTGAACTTTCTTTTGCAAAATCCACACTTCAGGCACTGTTGACATGAGGAAACCGCGTCATCAACGGACAAACGCCAAACATCGAAGGGTTCAAACACCGCCTCAGGGTGTGGATTTGCCGCAGGTGGCCAGTTCTTCTCGCTACGTGGGCAGCGTGTACCACAAGGATACTCCGAGCTTTGCCGGACGCGCCCCCAGACCTCGCCCGGACGCCAGTTTGTGCCCCCCGGAATTTGCCAACCAACAGTCGCTTGCTCAATGCTGGCTTCGAAAAGCATTGAGAACGGCCATACCGGCGCTTGGCAAGGTGGCTATCCGAAATACGTCTGGTATCGTCACGATGGATTGGTTTACGGGGCCCGGCAGGGATCGCCGGGCTCCGGTGAGTACCATGGGTATCCTCTTTAACCCGATGAAGTGGTGAGAGGTCTGCCATGAGCGTAAATCTGCGATTCAGCTGGGTTGATTCCGGTCCTTCACCGGATGCCGTCATGCGTCAAACCATGGCCAAATTCTCGATTGAGGTCGACGGCAAGATGCTGACAGCCGTACAGGACCGGAAAAGTCGACGGTACAGAAAACAGATAGTCGTGCCTCTCTTCGTTGTGGCCAACTGGCTTGTCGACAACTGGTGGTATCTTTGGCACGAACCGGCGGATACGCATGAGCAGAAGCCGGGGTTCGAGGAGCGGCACAATTTGGCATATGCCGGAAATGGCTTTCTACTGCCCAAGCTTACGATCGCGCCGTCGTCCGAACGCATTCACCTGGTTGCCGAACGCCGGGAGCCTGCCCACGCGTCAATCTCGTTTTTCGAGGAAGTGGACACTTATGTTGAAGTCGAAGAACTGCAGAGGGAATTCCGGCGGCTCATCGATTTCGTGCTCAAGCGACTGAAATCGCTTGATGACAAGGAAGACGCTGTTCAATTGTCCGAAGCGTGGGCCGCCATCAACGACCTCGATCCCGAAGAGAGAGATTTCAGTCGGGCAGCTGCCATGTGCGGAATTGATCCGTTCGATGTCGAGGATAGCATTGGCGAAGCGATTGCTGCGTTCTGGGAGCGTATTCAGCCTTCCATCAGGGAAGACGCGCTGGCGGTTGCAGACGCACATTCGCTTTCACAGTTGGGCGATTGGCTTGTCGATGTAGCGGAAGGTCTTGCGTCAGTGGGCAACGCAAACCGCTGGAATGAAGTCCGGGATCACGTTCCACCTTCGCGCACGCGGGAACCGTGGAAGCAGGGTTATGAATTGGCGCAATCGGTACGCGAGATGCTCGAACTTGGCCAAGTTCCGTTTCAGTTTGAATCTGAAGGACCACTTGCGGTTTTCCACCAGGAACAGACGCCGCCCGGCCGCGGGATCGAAGGGATAGTCGCCGCGGAAACTCCTGCATGCGTGACATTATCCAGAAGGCGTAGCAGCAGTAAGAGGTTCCTCATGGCTCGTGCGCTTTGTGAGTTTGTAAGCCGCAAGGAAACGAGTCTGGGGATTCTCGGGTCCCTGCACAATGACCGGCAGGCACGCTCAAGGGCTTTTGCCGCCGAATTCCTGGCGCCAGCCGCAGTACTCTACGATCGGTGGAGCGCTTCGAGTGCACCGGACGAAGAGGTCGATGAACTCGGCCGAGAGTTCGACGTGTCGACCAGCGTAATTGTGCATCAAATCGAGAATTACGAGCGAGAGATGTCTGTTTCCTGATGACTCTATCAAAAGATCCAGGTCATCGTCACGGTAGTGTTCATAAGCGGTTGGCCTGGTTCGCACCGGGAGCTTTGCACTCAAGGATCGCAATGTCGACCCGTTGTTTCCGGAATTGGAAGATGCGAAGTAGAATCGGCGCTGGCCGGCGGAAGTCGGAACGCGATGAACTCAAGTGAATTGCGGGAACGAATGCCAGGCGTCTCTGTCATTTGCCGGCGAATAGCGAACATATGTTGAGGAAACAGTTCATCAACTTGCCGCAGGAAATGGTGGGCATTTCCGTGACGCGTTTGAAAGGGCCCAGCCTTTGGGGACAAAGCTTGGCGGAAGCGTTCCACAGGGCGTTTGAACAACAATCTGATCTTGTCGTCATGTTCGTTCCTCAATCCTGCATCGAGAAGCCGTAGCCACGCCACGAACAGAGATCAGCGCCGAGTCGCATGATCCGCGAAAACGGCGAGTATATCCTTCCCTTCCGGTTCCACGATACATCGGTGGACGGTTTGCCCGGGGATGTTGACCACGAAAATGCTGGTGAACGGACTCCTGCGGAACTCGCCGCGATGACAGCCGAGAATCCGGGAAGCCGGCTACAAGCCTTGGGAAGAGACGAGTAGCCAGACGAGGCGCCAAAGAGTATGGACTCACCCCGGCCGCGGCAGGCTTGCGCTGCTTTGTGAATCACGGACTGGTTCAAGTTGTACAAGGCACGCCAGGGTCGTTACGGGACGAATCGTCACTTCTGCGTTCAGGAAAACCGCCTGGTCGCCAAAATGCCATCCGTCCCCAGGTCAGAATTCCTGGTCGCGGAAACCGGCCGGCCGCATGATTGTTCTCATTCAGGCGCTCGCCGCCGTTTCAATGCCCGGTACGGTCCGTTGCCGTCAACAGACCCGGCCAAAACCACATGCCTATTCGAAGGCACATCCTGCCTTTTGCTACAGACACATATTTCGAGGTAGTCCAAGATTGTTTACATTGAGAAAGGGATCTTTGAAGCTGTAGTTGCTCGAATTGCGCCGTGTGTACCCATCCCAAAATCTACGTAATGGGCCAGACGGGCCTCCGTTTCTTGAAGACACCCCTGATCGCTTCAAGTGCGATTACTTCGTTCGGATCGTACTTGCCGTCGGCCTCGACTAATTCCTGAAGAAAACCGGCCATCTTCTTTGTAACGACATCATAATTGCAATCCCGGTTTTTCCTTGAAAATTCCGCCAGATCCCGAGCTAAGTCCTCAATTTCAAATCTGGATATGTCTTCTTCAACACAAGCAACGCCTTCCTCGACAAAATCAGGATGGTATCCCCAAGTCCTTGTCAGATACTCCTTGATCTTGCGTCTCTCGGCGTCGTGAATCTCTCCATCAACTAACGCCATTCTTATGGCAAGCGGCGCCATCAGGTCGAAAAGTGCCAAACCCAGGATATCGACACCGGATTTGATGTATTTGGGCACGACTTCGACCCAATCTTCGGTGTATCCGCGAGATAGCCTCTTAATTCCTACCCAAGCCAAGCCTGACAAGGCACCTGCGCCGATTACCCAACCAACGGGCGTAGCGGCACTCGCAATACCCAACATTCCCAGCAGTCCGCCAGCAGGGAAAAAGGTTGCCGCAACGACAGGTGACGCGGCTACTGTACCGCCTGTTATGACCACGCCGCCAACATCCCAGACTTCTTGCACGATATTTCTTACACGCAAAACCAGATAGGCATCTTCGCCGGTACCCAACTGTGCTTTGAACGTCCTTTCATCCGCAATCACGGATTCAATCTGCAGTTCCTCGAAACGTTTTTTCCAATCGCCAGCGGGAGGCGGTTGTGTGAATTTTCCAGTGGTTTCCCGGTTCATGGATTACCGGGCCTTAAGTGTTTCGAGTTGCATCATTGCCTCTTGGATTCTACGCGCCATGTTCTTGTCCTTGATGTCCTCGACACTACCAATTGTAATTCCCAACACCATAACTATGGTCTTGAAGAGCGGCCCGATTACGACACCGATAACGGGAATTGAAATTACAAGTGTTCCTATTACGGCCCCCAATATGAGCCCGAGCGTCGCTTTCGGAAATTCACGCAACAGCCATTCGATGACATCAAGAATTTTCCGGCCAATACGGATAACGAAGTCACCCGCCCGAATTGTCGTTTTGGCTATGTCGCTCATTATCATCTTGGCATCCGCCGAAATGGCCAATCCTCTAATCCAACGATCAATTTCCTCTTCTGACACATTAAATTTGTCGAAGAAGGATCCGATTGTTTTTTCATTGAGCTTTGCTGCCTCACCAGAAAATCCCTTCCCGGTTTTAGAGTTTTCAGCATAAGTCTTCATGGTGTTGCTCTCTCTTTCACCCAAATGGCAAGCTCTTGGCCATTTGGTTGGCAAAAAAATAAAGACCCTCGAGAGAATCTTACACAGACACAATGTAGCCGGGCGCCACCCTGCTGACATGATTTGGCGAAGTTCGAGGGGTTTTGCCGCCGCGAATCACCCTGAATTGGGGTTTTCGACGCGTTCTGGCCGTTCGAGATGACACAAATCCGGATTTGCATGGAGTCTTGTCACCATCGGGGGGCATTGGGAATGTTCCATCCGCAACACATCGCTCGCGCGCGGCCGGGTATTCAGACCGTTTCGGCCATGCACGGAACGCTCTGGCGGCGATGGTAACGCTGCACCAATCCACCAAATCCTTGCGGCATGAGCCAAGGAAATGTCGCCATGGCACATTTACACCCAGGTGATTAGGGCAACTCCCCGGGAAATGGCGGAGTGACGCCATCCGTCTTTTTCTGTCCTTCCAGGGGCTGAATTCGGGGCCGGTGGACGGTTCTGCCAAGGCATAACTCAATGTGAATCCCGGACGCACTTCGAGCCCGTTCCGCCGGAACGTTTCAGGTTCATACGCGCAGCGTAACGGGGGCAGCGGGCCTCGAGACATCGGGAGCACCTCGTACACCTGAAGTGTGTGCCGTCGGCGGCAGGAGATGTCGCGTTGGTTTCATCACATCAAAAGCAGTCGTTTTTGGATTGCCGTGGAAGTCGATTCCACGATCGGCTCGGGGAAATCGTCGGGCAGGGCGGCAATTGTTGAATTCAGCGCTTGTTCGGCTGAGGCGCGAATATTGTCATAGAGGTCGGAAATCCCGCGGACAGACAGGCCTGATTGTTTCCCGGTTTCCGTGAAATGCCGTCCGAGGATGTCGGAGACCTTATAGTGGTTCGACTTGCCTGCACGCATGGCGAGTCTGAAGTCCCGGTGACTGATCTTCCTGGCGTCAAAAGCCGGTTGCACGGTTAGCACATCGTAAAGCGGCGTCATGCGAAACCGTCCACCGGGGAGCAGGCCCAGACTGAAGTTCTTGGCATGCCCGTCCATTGCTCCCATGAGCCAGAACAAGACGTTGGCTTTGAAAAAGTCCAGGCGATCTTGCGTCGGATCGTCACTGCTGCGCAGCAGATTCATGATCTCGACCATCCCAGGGCCACCTTCGTTTTGGTACTTCCGCGTGGGTGGAACGGAAAGCGCCTGGCAGCAATCTTCCTGAGGCAAGCGAACGAGGCGGCCATCCGCAGTCCAGAGCCGATCGAAACGTGTAACCACCAAGGCCTTTTGATCCTCAAACTGCGCCACGTGTGTCTGGGCTGCGCGTAACCCAAAGCCTTCCAAGATCTTCAGGCAAAAGTACTCGTTCTCGACACTGTCAGAGAGGTCCATGCCATTTGGCAGGATCCCGATTTGCGGCTTGAGAATATGGGTTGTCGGGGTCGTGCCGGTGGGCTCCTGCCACCGTCCGTCTTTGAAAAGCAGGGCGGTCTTTTCCTGCGCGCCAGCGATCGAAATCCTGAAATCCCGTTCTTTCCGAATCCCAAGCGGCGTGATCTTCAGGTTTTTCAGTGTCGAAGCGATTTCCTCTTCGCTCAGGGGTTCTCCGGTCAAGACATCTGTCGGACCGGGAGACTCTCCTTCGGGAAGGACTTGCAGCGCTCCTACGCAATCCCGCCCGATCTTTGACAGCAGGCTGAACGCGTCGATGCCATCCGCGCCGACATGTTCAGCAACGCGGCGACGGCTTGGATCGTGATCTGGCAGAAGGTTGTCGAATACCGCGATGACAGGCATGCCCATGTATCGTTCCGGGCGGAGAGGGAGGGAAAGCGACAGCGGCATGCGGTGTTCCCATGCCAGCCAGCTCGGGTCATAGGTAAAGCCAATTGCACCGCTGCTTTCGCGGATCAGCTGGCCGATGCAACGCGTGTTGAGAAACACATTCAGCGGCGTGTAATTGCGATTGCGCCCCATCAGAAGATGTCCTCAAAGACATCTGCTGAGCCTTTGCTGCGTATATCGATGGTGATTTCAAGGTCGAGCGCCGCAAGCAGATTGAAAATCGTCTCAAGCTTCGCATCACTGGATCCGGTTTCGATCTTGGAGATGGTCTCTTGCCAAACGTCGCTCTTCGATGCGAGCGCTCTTTGCGTCATTCCTTGACCCTTGCGTGCCAGCCGGATCGCATGGCCGATATCCTTGGGGCTTCGCGCCAGCTGTTTCATGATTGCCTCCAGTAGAGAATATGGCGAATAAATCATAAATTGTAAATATGATTTTTAAATCATTTTCCATTTTTATGGTTTGTGCGTCATATAGTCGAGGCACGACGGTTCAAGCCGCCAAAAACTCGTGACGATCGTTCGCATATGGCGCCGTCCGCGTTTCACCATCATCCAGGCGAATGTATAGGCCAGTTTCAGTGTCGGTCCTGATGTACATGATCCGGTCTACGGCTCGGCATTCAGGCGATCATCGACTGTCTCAGGCGTAGTTGGTCAGAGAATTACGCATGCAGTGCAGGGGCGCGATTCTCTCTCTTGGTCGGTGCAAACCCACTCCCGCCATGCAGCGCCGCTCGGGGCTTAACGGCCGCACGCCCCCGTGTGCTCGCGGTGGTCCGACCCGACCATGCGACCTGTGTCCCCACATTTCAGAACCGCATGAGCGAATTTCTGAACGGGGTCGAATTCAATCCAAGTCCCCCGAGACTGATGCAACATCCCCGTCGCCGTCTGCGAAAACACGCGGGCGTCTGGAAGAGGATCGGCCGAATGCCGGGCCCGGACTTCAGCGGCAGGGGCACGACCCGGGCGTAGAGCGGCGGAACGCAGGTCTGCCAGTGCCGCTTCTCCTCCGGTCAATCTTGCCGGCAAGCGGCATGCTTGATGCCAAGCGACTGCGGAAGCGACGTTGTCACGGAATCGATGTCGGTTTCCTGGACGTCGCGTTCCGACACTCTGCCGGAGCGGGCTTGGCAGGGTTCATCATACGTTATTTTCGCGCAGGAGCGCCGATTCGAGTTCAAGAGTCGGCAAACCGGTACGCGACCGCGCGAACCCTGACTGTCAATCCCCGTCCGCAATGCCATCCTTGCGCGCTTTCGCGCGACGAGCGCGATAGCTTGGAAGGACAACGAGAATGACGGCAATTGCCAGGAGTCCCAGTGTCATCGGTCGCTCCCAGATGAACGAGACACCGTCGTAGAGTTGCATCGAACGCGCAAAGTTGTTTTCCATCATCGCGCCGAGGATGAAACCGATCAGCAGCGGAGCGAGAGGGTAATCCGCGAATTTCAGCGCGGTCGCGCAAATTCCGAAGCCGACCAGGATCAGAAGCTCGGTTGCATTGTTCTGCCCGATGTACGCACCCATTAAGGTGAAGAACAAAATGAACGGGATCAGATAGTTGCGCGGAACGGTCAACACCTTGGCGATGTATGGAATGAGCGGCAGGTTGAGGACCAACAAGATCAGGTTGCCGATGAACATCGACATGATGACGGCCCAGAATATCTGGGGATCGTCCAGCATCAGGCGGGGTCCGGGCGTCACGTTCAACGCGATGAGAGCACCAAGGAGAATGGCCGTCGTGCCCGAGCCAGGAATGCCCAAGGTCAAAAGCGGTACGAACGACCCCGTGCAGGCGGCGTTGTTCGCCGTTTCGGGAGCCGCGAGGCCCTTGACCGACCCTTTCCCGAATTTGTCCTGCTCATCCTTGGGAGCGATATTGCGCTCCACGGCATAACCGAGAAAGCTCGCAATGGTGGCGCCCGCACCGGGCAGGACGCCAATGAAAAAGCCTTGCAGGGACTGACGTCCGATAACGGGTACAATGGCCTTTGCCTCGGTGCCGGTGATTCGCAGTTCCTTGATTTCACCGTCGTCGCCCTGCAGGTCCTTCGGCTTCAGGACGAGGAACAGCGCTTCGGGCAGTGCGAACATGGCCATGGCGAGCGTGATGAAACCGAAGCCCGACTGCAGGTCCATGATCCCCATGGTAAAGCGTGGCAAGTTGAACAGGGCACCTTCGCCGACCGTTGCCATGATCAGGCCGAGAATCGTCATGACCAGAGCCTTCGCAACCTGACCAGTGCCTGCGAAGGCTGCGATGGCAGAGAGACCGACAACCATCAAGGCGAAATATTCGGCCGAATGGAACAGGAGCGCTACGGAAGACAACGCAGGCGCAAAGATCATGAGCAGCAGTGCCCCGACAGTTCCGCCCGCGAAGCTCGCGATTGCGGCGATGGTCAGTGCCTTTCCCGCTTTCCCTTGGCGTGCCATGGGATAACCGTCGAAACTGGAGGCGACAGTTCCCGCGACACCCGGAGCGTTCAAGAGGATCGATGAGGTGGAACCGCCGAAGATTGCGCCGTAATAGACTCCCGCCAAAAGAATCAGCGCCGCGGAAGGGTCGCCCATCGAGATGGCGACGGGGATCATGATGGCGATGATCGACATCGGCCCCAGCCCCGGAAGCATGCCGATGAACGTGCCGATGAGGCAACCGCCGATGACCATCAAGAGGTTCTGGACGGAAAGCGCCGTTTGCAGGCCTATGAGAAGTCCTTCAAGCATGTCAGCCTCCGATAAAGCCCGGCAACGGGCGCATGTAGATGCCGAGAACCTCCTGGACCAGGTACCAGACCGAAACCGAGGCAACCAGGGCGACGGGCACCATGATGTGCCACTTGCGTTCGCCCAGGATGTAGGAGCCGAGGATCAGAAGAGCGGATGTCGAGATCAGGAAGCCCAAGGGGCGCAGGCAGAGCGCATAGGCAGTCATCAGCGCGAGAAGCAGGATCGCCTGGCCGATGTGGTACTCGCCCAGGCGGCGGTAATCGATGTCGGCTTCTTTTGGTTCGGATTTCTCGAGGCCCAGGAGGATGACGAAGGTTGTGATGATCCCCAGGACCGACAGCACTTTCGGGAACGTGCTGGGCCAAATCGGGTTGCGCTTCATGAACGGGGCGAGACCGGCATCCATGGTAAACCACGCAGCATATCCATAGGCCAGACAGATGCCCAGCAGAACAAGTGCGATCCAGCGATCCAAAGCCATGTCGTCCCCTCCTTATGCCGTGGTGTGGCAGAGCGGGCAATCGCTCTGCCACTTGGTCTGTCAAAGGAAGCCGAGCTTCCTCATCAGGTCGCCGATGACTTTTTCCTGATCTTCCAGGAAGGCCTTGAAGTCGTCGCCTGAGTTGTGAATGTTGACCCAACCGTTGCGCGCGCGAACGTCTTCCCACTCGGGTGTGTCGTACATCTTGGCGATGGCGTCCTGGTACATGGACAGCTTGTCGGCCGGCAGACCGGGGGCTGCAAAAAAGCCGCGCCAATTGACGAACGTGGTGTCGATGCCCTGTTCCATCATGGTCTGCGCATCGGGGGATGCATCCACACGTTCATCCGACGTCACGCCGATGATCTTCACTTCGCCGGCATTCGCCAGATCGACAGCTTCCGAGAACCCGGTCGAAAGGGCAGCGATTTCGCCTGACAGCAGGGCTGCCATGGCCTTGCCGCCAGCGTCGTAGGGGATGTATTTCACGGCAAGCGCATCCTTGCCGGCTGCTTCCATCACCATGGCCGCCACAAGGTGGTCCATGCCGCCGGGAACCGAGCCGCCGCCGATGGCGGTCGCACCGGGATCGCTGTCAAAGGCTGCAATCAGGTCGGCCATCGAGTTGATCGCGCTGTCCTTGCCAACGACGAGCGCAGCGTAGTCTCCAATCGTGCCCGACACCAGTGTCAGGTCGCGGAAATTGTGCGGGAAAACACCGGTCAGCGAGCGAATTACGATCGGGGTCGAGTTGACCATGAGCGTACCGTGGTTGCTGTCGGCATTTTCGATCAGGAAGCCAATGGCCTTGCCTCCGCCCCCACCGGACATGTTTTCGTAGGATGCGGTTCCCACCAAACCTGCCTTGGTCAGCGCTTCGCCAGTGCCGCGAGCCGTACCATCCCAGCCACCACCGGCACCGCCAGGGATCAGGAAGTGGACGCTGTCCAGAACCTGATGACCATCGGCTGCGACTGGTCCGGCAAGACCAAAGGCGGCGACAGTCGCGATTACGGCGCGACGGCCCAGTTTCAATGTCGTCATATTTTCCTCCACGAGTTGTCGTTCACCTGCGCGACGAACACCGCCCACAGGCGGACGTATTATAGTTGCCGAAACTGTCGCGAAACTGTCGCGAAACTGTCGGTCGAGGATCGGACGTCATCCGACAAGACAGGTGTCGGCCGCTTGACAGGTTTCGTGACACGAGAGTCCCTTGCAGGATTTCCCGGGTTGAACGGGCTCTTCCTTCGGCCCGGAAACTTTTCGACCGAAGGACCAGGAATTGGGAGCCCGCCTGGCACGACGGAATTGCCGACACAACGTTCTCGCGCGCCTTTGCCGGGCTTGACCGGGGGCGGGCTCGAGGGAATGATGCACGAGGCGCAGATCGGTGAAGTACCGGGTTAGATCATCGTCGCGCATGTCGGCCGTGCCTCCCGCATGGCCGTGGCACCTTCCAATTGCAGGACGAATTCAGGCCAACCTGCACGAGGCGGGCCGGAAAGGCGTGTCCGAGATTCAGGAATGCGCGCCGGTTGGCCCGGTTTCTGACGGATTTTCGGTGACAGAAGGCGGGATTCGGCCTCTACCCGAACATCCCGCAGGATTGTATTCCGGGACCGAACCGGTATTTTCAGGGACTACGGTCACTCTGAAGGCGGTCTCAAGTCTTTCACGAGACTCATTGGTGGTTGGAAGGATTACCGCGAACATGCGGCTGTTATTGGTCGAAGATACCGAAGACGTCGCGGATGCAATTGTTGCCAGCTTCGAGCGGCGGGGCGATGCGGTTGACCTGGTGACATCGGTCGACGAGGCAAAGAGCGCGATCGCGGTTCAGGAATACGATGTCATGCTTCTGGATATCGGTCTGCCGGACGGTCTGGGCACCGAAATCCTCCGGTCAGCGCGCGACCGAGGCAGCCGAACACCGATCCTGATGCTGACAGCCCGATCTGAAATCGAAGACCGGGTCGCCGCCCTGGACAAGGGTGCCGATGACTACCTCGTGAAACCCTTCGATTTGCGCGAACTTCACGCGCGGGTCCGCGCCATGCTGCGGCGCCAGGACGAAGACCGTTCGGGAATCATCGAGTTCGGCGATATCGTGTTTGACCCGGCGGGACTCACAGTCGAGGTCTCCGGCAAACCCATCTCGCTTGCCCGACGGGAGTTCAATCTGCTGGAAATCCTTTTGGCCAATCGCGAGAGAGTGGTGCCGAAAGAGAAGATCTTTGAGTGCATGTTTTCGTTCAACGACGAGGATGTCAATTTGAACGCTGTCGAATTGTACGTTGGCCGCTTGCGCAAAAAGCTCCGGGAAAGCCGGGTCGCTATCAGGACATTGCGTGGGCTCGGCTATCAACTGGTCAATGATGACTGATTTGGCGGTGCGTTCGCGATTCTCCAGGTCTCTACGATTTCGGTTAGCCGTTGGGATTTTCCTTGTTCTCGCGATCGGAGGACTGGCCGTCGCTCTCGCTGCATTCGCATACGGTCGCAACGCCGCCCAGCAGTCATTTGACCGCCTCCTCGTCGGTGCGGCCAACCAGATTGCAGGTTCCCTCAGACTCCGCGATGGAGAAGTCGTCGTCGACATCCCCGTCTCGGCATTCGAGCTCTTGTCGCTGGCCCCGCGCGACCGGGTCGTCTATGGGGTGTTCGGTGATGACGGTACGCTGATCACCGGGTACGATATCTTGTCGCGCCCCGAAGGCGACAGCAATTTTTTCACTGATAGTTTCGCCGGCGAGACCGCCCGGTTCGTGCATGTCACCCGGCAGTTCGCCGAGCGGTCTTTCCTGGGGTCG
The DNA here is from genome assembly GCA_965242975.1 of Paracoccaceae bacterium. Lineage (GTDB taxonomy): Bacteria > Pseudomonadota > Alphaproteobacteria > Rhodobacterales > Rhodobacteraceae > JAPPHA01. The sequence goes on from CBDETS010000007.1 coordinate 5,287,309, forward strand.
GTCGATGTGATCATTGGTCAAACCACCGAGGCCCGGCGCGAACTTGCGCAACAGATCACTCAAAACGCGCTGATAGCGGTTGCGGCGATCGGTGTTGTCATGTCTGCGTTGGCCGCGCTTGCGGTTCAATCCGCTCTCAGTCCCCTGCAACGTATCGAACGCGAAATCGCTGCACGGTCCAGCAAGGACCTGACACCCGTTGACGTGAACGTTCCACAGGAAATCAGTAGCCTGGTGCATGCGTTGAACCGGTTCATCGCCCGGATCGATCGACAACTCCAGGCAACGCGGACGCTGATCGCCGACGCCTCTCACCAGCTCCGAACGCCGATTGCAGCACTCAGGGCTCAAGCGGAACTCGCCGCCGAAGAAACCGATCGGGAACGAACCCTCAGAATTGTCGGGAGAATTCACGAAAGGTCCAGGAATCTCAGTCGCCTCACTGACCAGATGCTCAGCCATGCCCTGATCATTCATCGCGCCGATACTGTCGACCTCGAGCCGGTGGACCTGCGAACCGTTGCCTCTGAGGCGGTCGACCAGACGGATCAGTCCATGGCCGGTGTGGACCGCGAAATCCGCCTTGCATTGCCCGAGGCCCCGGTGATTTGCGACGGCGACGCGCTGTCGCTGGCGGAAGCCTGCAAGAATTTGATCAACAATGCGTTGAACCATGGCAAGTCCCCGACAACGGTTTTCGTTCGGGGGACAGGCAGACTCGCGCGCATCGGTGTTCGTGATGGAGGGACAGGAATTCCAGACGCGATGTGGCAAAATGCTGGATCGCGGTTCACCAAGAATGCAGGGGTTTCTCCAAAGAGCGCGGGCCTGGGCCTGGCCATCGTGAACGCCGTTTCCGAGGCACACGGCGGAAAATTGGGAATTGAGCGGCCTTCTGAAACGGCATTCGAGGTGTTCCTGGAGCTGCCGATGCTTCCGGAAAAGTAGAATGAGATATTTCGGCGGAGTGCATTTGGCTTTGGTATTATTGGGAGGTGCCGCGGTTTGCGAACCGGTGCCCGAAGCGACCAAGTCCTACGGTCCGGCGCAGACCGAAGTAGAGTTGACGGTGCGCGGCACGACCGACATCGCTCTTTTCGAACAGGTTCTTCAGGTGTTTGTGGCCCGCTCGGACGGAGTCCGGATCAATTACGAGCAATGGGCGTCGAACGATCTCTACTTGGCGACTGCGGCAGCTTGCCGGTCTGACTCCGTGGCTGCGGACCTCGTGATCAGTTCGTCGATCGACCAGCAGATCAAACTCGCAAACGACGGCTGCGCCGCTCCCTATCGTTCCGATGAAACAGGGGAGCTGGCAACAGTTTCGAACTGGCGCGACGAAGTGTTCGGAATAACGTGGGAGCCCGCGGCCATCGTGTACAACAAGAACACGATCGGCGATGCCCAGGCACCCAGGTCTCGCTTCGACTTGATTGACCTGCTCCGACCCGAAGACAGCGCGTTTCGCGGGCGCGTTGCGACCTATGATATCGAGGCATCGGGACTGGGCTACCTGTTTGCCTTCGCCGATTCGCAACAGGCCACGACCTTTGGCCGTCTGATCGAAGCTTTCGGCCGGAGTGGCGCCGTCGCAACCTGCTGTTCGGCTGCGATTATCGACGGTGTCGCCAGCGGCGACTACCTGATTGCATACAATGTACTGGGCTCATATGCGCTGGCCCGCGCAGATGAGAACCCGGACATCGTCGTCGTCGCACCTGACGACTACACATTGGTCCTGGCCCGCGCAGCACTGATCCCCCGGCATGCCGCGATGCCGGAGTTGGCGGGAGAATTCATTGACTTCCTGCTTTCAGAGCCCGGTCGATCCGCCTTGCGATCGGCCAATCTGATCGTTGATACAAACGAGGGTGTGCATGCCGCGATGCGTTTGCCCGAAAACCCGGAAGTCAGCCTGCGGCCGATTCCACTTTCACTCGCGCTATTGGTTGGTTTGGACCAGCACAAGCAAAGAGAGTTCATTGCACGCTGGCGGGCAGCTTTCACAAAGGAAAGGGACCGCGAATCAGCCGATTGATCTTGATTCACCCTTTGCGTCGAGCGCGACGACTGTGATTGTCGCTTCTGCGGCCTGTTCGCCGGTATCGCCGCGCCGATCATGCTGCCAGGCATCGATACGGGCCCGTATGGACACGTGCCCGATGGCTTCCACCGACACATGCAGCGAAACCTCGTGCCCAACTCTTCAGTTGGCACCGCAACGGTGCGGACAACAGGTTGTCCCGCCGGGGGACCAGCATCAGATGACATGTGCGCAGGCCGAGGCTGGAGTGCGGGTGTCCATGTTCCGCCCCCGGTTCAGATGATCGTCGATCTCTGCCGCCGAACCGATCATGCGACCATAAAGAAACACGGTGAAGGCCGCATTTTCGAGATCGCTCCTTGAGAGCGATCCGGATTGAAAGTCCTTCCAGAGCAGCGCAAGCAGAAGCGCCGCGATGACAGCGTCGACATTGACGCAAAACACGTAGCGGCTGGAACCCGTATCGTAGAGTGCCTGCACCAACTCGCGATAGAAAGAATGGAAGACGTTGTAACTTCTGCGCTTCTCCAGGAATTCGGCGATGAAACGCTCTCGTGGGTCGAAATTTACAGGCTGGTCCTTGAAAACGGGGTGGTGGACACCGGGAAGCGCCTGCACCTCGGCACCGATTTCTTTCGCGTTGGTCTTGGCACGTTTGTAGCCGATCGCGAATTCTTGAGCCATTTTCTTCAGGTCGAGACCGTGGTTTGGATCGGTTGGGTCCTTCAAGCCCTTGCCTTCGAATTGCTCGAGAAGGAAGGCCATCCCTTCAAACCCATTGCCGCCGTGGCTGTAGCCGCAATGGCTGAGAAAGCCCAGCATCGCCTTGTTGATCTGGACGCGCTGCGGTGTCTGAGGCCCATCTGCCGAAACGGCGCCCTTCGCGCCCTGAGCCGAGATCGAGCCAGGACCGTTCGAGATCAACAGTCCGACAAGAACTTGCAGAGGCAGGGCCTCCTCGACGGTCGGTTTCTTGCCGGTCACGGCCAAAAAGCAGAGGTCTGCCATGGTCCATGTCGAAAAGCGTTCTTCGCGAGGGATGCCACAGAGGGAGCCGTGCTTATGGTGTTCGCCAGGGATTGTTGCGCCGACCATGACTCCGTAGAGCCGCAGGTACCACGGCAAGGTCTGCGCCGTCAGCTTGGTGATCCGCTTTCGCATCAACGGACCCCAGGAGATCGTCAGAGCGATGGCGGCGAGAATCGCATCGCGATTCAGGCGTTCGCCCAACGTGTCCAGGAATTTAAGGAACGCCGACTTTGCGCCGCGGAACCTTACTGCAGCAAGCATGGCCTCTGGCCGGGGATCGTCGGCGTCCTCTGGCCCGGCCAGAAACAGGGCGCGGGATTCTTCATCGATAACAATGGCGCTCGTGTCGAACGTCTCGTCGGGGCCGTCCAGAAGCCCCGAATGGGAGAACAACTCAATCAGAGTGTTCGTGCAGGCCAGTGCCCGTTCGACCCTGTTTGGCCCCACGATAGCCGCGGCGGCGGCCATCACTGCGTTCGGAGCATTTCCGGCTTCTCGGGCCGCGTCAGATGCGACCAGGATCGGGTCACCGACCAGATTGACCTCGGCGGCGACCGCAATGTCCAACAACGCGCGGTCGTTTTCGGTCGCAATCTCGTGGACAAGTGGCAGCGCGAAGTTTGACTCGAGCGGTTCAAGTGCCAGATCGAGCACGGAATGTCCGTGCACGCTGGTCACCTGCGAATTCGGATCCATCACCGATGCTCCGGAACTGTCCTTCATTTTTTGGCGTGCAACAACCGCTCCAACCTGGTCCTTGAGCATTGCAATCTGTCCATCGTAGGGTGCCACGGCGCGAACAGGCGGCAGAGACAGATTTGCCGGCATTGCGAGGCCCCTGTCATTCGCGAGCCAGGGCTTTAGGGACAGGCTGCCAGTGGAGTCAAAATCAGGCTCAACCCCTGAGAGTTTCGCTACAGCGGTGAGTGCTGCCGGAATGTCGGCGATGTTTGTCACGACGGCGCCCTTTTTTGAGACAACCGGATTGTCTGGTTCATAGAGTCCGTCGACGCCAAACGCCTCGGCAAACCAGGTTTCCTTGTCCTCGGCCTTGTCACCGCTGCCGGCCATCGCGCCGGCGTGCCCGACAGCGCGGGTCAGTTTGGACTTCCAGCGCCCGACCACGCATGCGACGGTAGGTTTGCCGAAGTCCACATCGTGCTCGTAGTAACCACCGGGCTCCACGTAAAGTACGGCTGCTTTGGTCCTGTCGTCGGCTTTCAACGCATGGGCGAAGTCGCGTGCGGAATAGTGAATATAGACATCCTTTCCTGAAGAGATCAGCGTCGTCGTGCCCCAGCCTTCGGTGGCGAGATACTGGGCGATGGTGGTCGTGAAGCCGCCCGAGTTCGAATAGATCGAGATTGAACCTTTCAAAAGCGACTCGTCGGGGTGATCCCCGCCAAGTGCTCCTCCGATGCGAACACGGTTCCAGCTGTCCGCGACTCCAAGGCAGTTACCGCCAACGATGTCGATCCCGTTCGCCTGCGCCATTGCGCGGATTTCACGCGCGTCGTGAACTGCGATCTTTTCGGTGACGATGACGATCCTGGAGAGATGTTCATTGACACGGATAAGTTCTGCCACGCCGTCACGCACGCCCGAGGGCGGCAAGTAGACCACGCCGACGTTGAAGACATGCCCGGCATCCAGCCCTTCGCGCACGTTGTTGAATACGGGAATGTCGCCGGCTGATGTCTTCAGAGCGCTTCCCGCGCGACCGGGCGAGGTGCCGAACACCACGTTGCCGCCGGAAAACGCGTGGCTGGTCGGCGTGACCTGCCGAGATTCGCCGCCGAGTATGTTCAGCACACAAACTCGGTCTTTGCGCGTCGCTATCTCGCCCAGTGAGCGGATGCCCAGATAGTACGGAAATCCTTCAATGCCTTGCTTGTGCATAGTCTTTCGTCCTTCTAGGCCGCAGCCGAAGTGCCCATGAGCCGGGCAATCTCATCCCGGCCGCCGTCGCGCATCCATTGATCGACCTGCTTGGCGTAGTTCACAACTTCCGAGATTGCGCTGTCGAATCCGAAAAACCGGTACGGGAGACCGAGGCTGTCCAGCGTGTCGGCAAGGTTGCCGAAGCCGCGCACCAGGTTTGGGCCGCCGCGCCCAACGACAACGTAAAGGGGCACCGGTCCACGTGTTGCGAAATGCTCGCGCAGGGCGTCTCCCATCCCCCGAAATGTCTCCAGAATGTCGGTGTTGTTCGACTTGCCGCCGATGATGAAGAGTACATTCGTCTGTGGCAGGAAGTGCTTGTAGCAGATCGAGGCCACGGCCTTCATCTTCTCGCAGGGTGGATTGCCACCGAAATCCGAAGAGATTATCGCGGCATCCCCAAGCACCTCGGTTACAAGGCTGTTTGCGCCGCCGCCGAAGGTCGGCGCGAGGATGGTGCCGTTTTCATTGATCACGAACACATCCGACTGCCCCTGATGGGTGCGGAGCTGGTTCACCTCCTGTTCAAACGCAGAGATGTCGGACGCGAAGAGCTGATCCGGAAGTCTCAGGCGCAACACGCGCGGATCGTCCCGATCGAACCCGCACTTGAAGTCGCAGGCAACCGGCGTAAGCCGACCGTTCTTGCCGGGCTGCATCCTGATAGGGTTCAGCTCGAGCGCGGTCATGCCGTAATGATGCATCAGCTCCCAGAGTTTCGGCAATTGCTGAACCAGTGGCGAGATGATTTCCCTTGGCGCACCGATGTCCGAAAGCGCGTTGGCGACAACGAAGGACTTCAGCCCGGTCAGTGCGTCGAACGGAACCGTCGCGATCTCGTCTTTGCCGAGTTCCTCGATATCGACGCCGCCCCGATGAGTCAGCGTCATCGTGGGCGCGCGAAAGCGGCTGTCGTCCGTGATCGAGAAATAGACCTCGTGTTCAGCCGGCACTCCCGCCTCGAAGGTAACGCCGTTAGCCTTCGCGACTGCATTGCCATGCCGATGCTTCGCGAAATATAGCCGCTCCTTTTCGGCCAGTGCCGATTTCAGATCGCGCACCCTGGCGACAAGACCTGCCTTGCCCTTTTTTCCAATGCCGCCCTTGAAGACGGGTTTGACGAATACCTGACCGTGCCTTTCTATCAGTGCCTGAATGTCATCTTCGCTTGCACCGGGTCCCAGCACTTCCGGGCTTGGAAAACCCACATGTTTCAACAATCCGGACCCGTGCAGCAATCCGGTAACCTGCATCTGACCGCTCCTCCGATGGTCGCCGACATGGGGCGAGGGGGTTTTTGCGTCAGGTACTCGTTGAAGCTGTCATGAGCCTGTCTGCGCCCCGAATTCATCGAAGGAGTCACAAATGTCCGCCTGACACGCACCTGCGGTTTGCGAACCGAAGTACACAGGAATTCCGACTTCCTCCTGAACCAGGTCTGATGAGAGTTCCGGCCGTCAGTTGCACATGCGGTGCCAGCTTTGCGTTCTTGAGAGCCCATCGGACGAAAGGCTGCCGGGAGCCGGCCGGGGTTTGGTTTCGAGCCGCCTTAAATGGCGGGTTTTGTGGTCGTCACCGAAGTCGGTGTTGGCCGGTTTTCCTGCCGTACGTAACGATGCACTGAATCCCCGGGGTGCCTCCAGGGCCGGGGAAACCGAGGATAACCTCCCCCAAACGTCACATGATCCGGGCGAAGGCACCCGGAAACCCGTCGGTCTTTTCGAACGCGGTCACGCACGTTTCCCCGCTTACCGGCTGGCGCGCGATGCCACCCGAAAGGCCGCCCGATTCGCGGTTGGGCTGGCTGCTCTCGACGGTCGTGGTGCGGCATTCTTGGCAATATTCACGATATCAATACTAAAATCGACAATAATTTCATGATTATTTCACACTAAACACATTCCATTCGGCAAGCTTTTGGGTAGAATCCGCTCCGTGCGTCACCGCGTCGCGGGAGTGGCGTGAAACGTGTGCGTTGTCCGTTGGGAGGGGACCCATAACATTGGAGCGGGAGTGCGAAAACAGCTTGACGCGGCGGATTCGCGTTATTAAGAGCGCCGAGCGCCGAGCGCCGAGCGCCGAGCGCCGAGCGCCGAGCGCCGAGCGCCGAGCGCCGAGCGCCGAGCGCCGAGCGCCGAGCGCCGAGCGCCCCCCGTGTGTCCGGTAACGTGCAGCGGAAGGCCACCGGATCGGGTTATGCCGATCCGTCTGAACAGGCCCGGGAAGGCGTTCCGGCACGCCTCGCCTCAACCTCGTGAGACGTGCCATGAAACCGGCTGTGGCGGTGGCCTTGGTCGCGCTGTCGCTGCTCGCAGCCGGGACGGCGCAGGCGCAGACCTCGGTCACGCTGGTGAGCAACACCGGGCAGAGTACAGACTCCACCTCCCGCCATGGCGTCGATCGCGCGCAGTCGTTCACGACAGGTAGCAACGCCGCCGGCTACACCCTGACCAGCGTCACGTTCCCTATTAGTGGCGGCCTCACCACCGCCAAAACGCAGATGCGCATCGAGTCGTCAAATGCGAGCGGCCAGCCGGGAGGCAACCTGGGCGCGTTGACGCTTACTTCGAGCGGCAGTACGGCCACCGGTACGACCACGGGCATCGACCTGGCTGCCGACACGACGTATTTCGTGGTGTTGGAATCGACCGACACCGCGGCCTCGAGCACCTACGACCGAACGAACTCGGACAGCGAGGATTCGGGCGCGGCGGCGGGCTGGAGCATCGGCGACGGGAGCCGGTTTTATGGCGGCACCGGCAGTCCAACCTGGAGCAACACGTCCTCCACATCCTGGAAAATCGCCATCCACGGCTACGCCAACCCGTCCGCGATCTCGTCGGTGGCGATCGTCTCGAAGCCGCGCATCGACGCGGACAACAACGGCACGAAGGAGACCTACGGGGCGGGCCAGAAGATCGCGGTGGACGTGACCTGGAGCGAGGACGTTGCCTGGGACACCTCGGCGACGGGCGCGGGCATCCGGGTGCAGTTGGGGATCGGGAGCAACACAAGGCCGGCTGAACTGGTGACGGGCGGGGCGACCAGCGGCACGGCCCGCACGCTGCGCTTCGCCTACACGGTGGTGGCCGCCGACACGGACACCGACGGCGTGACGGTGAATGCGAACAGCCAGGGCGAAGTGGTGCGGCTGCGCGGCGGCGCGACCGTGAAGGAGGCCGACGGCTCGTTGAACGCGAAGTTGACGCATGCGGGGTTGGGCGCGCAGTCGGGCCACCTGGTGAACGGCGGCTCCACCGCTCCGACGAACAGCGCCCCGACCTTCGGCGGCGATGATCCGGCGGGCACCGTCAACGCCCCTGTCCTGACTCGTGTCAGCCTGGTAGTGGACGATGGCGATTTCAGTGACGCGGACGGCGACCCGCTGACCTTCAAGTTAAGCTTGAACCGCGACGACGTGCACGTACCCGGCGATTTAACGTGGATTAATGATCGTGTCTTTTTCAAGGCAAGGTCGACCTGCGCACTGGCAAACCTCTCGCCGCCGGTGACCAGCAATCTGGAAGTGACCTTCACCTTTACCGCGACCGACCCCGACGGCGCGTCGGGTTCGGTCACGGGAGTGTTCAATGTGAGAATTCCCGCTTCCGGCTGTCCATCGTTCTCAAGCGCCGGGGTGAGCGGCACGACCCTGGCAATCGCCCTGGACGGCAACGCGATTGGCGGCACGCCGGGCGCGGACGAGTTCGAGGTCAAGGTGGGTGGGACCGCGGTGGCCCTGGCGGCCACCAACCCGGTCGCGGTGAGCGGCAGGACCGTCACCCTGACCCTCGCCGCGGCCCCGGCCGCCGGCCAGACGGTCACCGTCAGCTACACCCCCGACGAGGACTCCATGACGACGGATTCGTCGGCGAGTGCCCCGATGGCTGTCGCCTTCACCGACCGGGCCGTCGGAACCGGGCCGACGGTGGCGAACCCGATTCCGGACACGACGGCTGTGGTGGGCACGGCCTTCAGCTACCAGTTCCCGGCCAACACCTTCAATGACCCCGACGGCGACACCCTGACCTACACGGCGACGAAGGGGGACGGCACAGCGCTGCCGGGCTGGCTGAGCTTCGACGCGGGCACCCGCACCTTCTCGGGCACGCCGACCGCAGCGAATGCCGGTACGGTGTCCGTCAAGGTGACCGCCAGCGACAGCGCGCTTTCGGTCAGCGACACCTTCGACATCGCGGTAACGACCGCACCGACGGTCGCGAACGCCATCCCGGACCAGACGGCGACGGTGAACGCGGCCTTCAGCTTCCAGTTCGCGGCCAACGCCTTCAATGACGCCGACGGCGACACCCTGACCTACACGGCGACGAAGGGGGACGGCACAGCGCTGCCGGACTGGCTGAGCTTCGCGGCGGACACCCGCACCTTCTCGGGTACGCCGCAGGCGGCGAATGTCGGCACGGTGTCGGTCAAGGTGACCGCGACCGACGGCACCCATTCGGTCAGCGACAGCTTCGACATCGCCGTGGTAACCACGATCGCCCCGACGGCGCAGGCGGGCGCCGACCGCACGGCCGATCCCGGCGCGACGGTGACGCTGAGCGGCTCGGGCACGGACTCCGACGGCACGATCCAGGGCTACGCCTGGAGCCAGGTCTCGGGCACGTCGGTGACGCTGCAGAACGCCAACACGGCGCAGGCCTCCTTCACCGCGCCCGATACGGCCGGGCCGCTGGTCTTCCGGCTGACGGTCACCGACAACCTCGGGGCCACGGACACCGACGACGTGACGGTGACGGTGAACGACGTGTCGCCGATCTTCACAGGCAGCGTGCCGGCACTGCGGCTGGAGCCGGGCGAGGCGATGACGCCGGTCGTGCTGCCGGAGGCGACCGGCGGCAACGGCGGCCCCTACACCTACGGGCTGAGCTCGGAGCCCGCGGGCCTCGCGGGACTGTCCCTCGACGCGGCGACGCGGACGCTCTCGGGCACGCCGGATGTGGAGAGGGGGCGCTGGACCTTCACCTACTGGGCCCATGACGGGGACGACAACGTCACGACCGCCGATGCCGCGCAACTGACCTTCACGGTGCAGGTCGGTGCGGCGCCGGAGATGCAGAGGCGGGCGGTGAAGAGCACCGTGGCGGCGCTGGCGACGCGCACGGTGGCGTCTGCGCTCGACACGATCGGGGCCCGGCTGGGCGGAGCGGTCCCGGAGACCGACCTGATCCTGGCCGGTGAGTCCGTGCCGTTCGCCGCGTCTGGAGCGGCCGCGGGGTGGCGGGACAGTGGGGCTTGCCCGGCCACCGGGTTCGGGGCCGACGGTATCGGGCGGGGCGGCAACGGTGCCGAAGGCTGCGGCCGGCCACGGAGCCGGGGCGTCGATGCCGACGCGCTGCTGTCCACGAGCGCCTTCTCGCTGACGCTGGGCGCGGCCGAGGGCGAGCCGGGCTTCAACGCGAAGGCGTCGCGCTGGTCGGTGTGGGGCCGCGGCGATCTCGGGCATTTCGCGGGCCGGCCCGAGCCGGGGATGCACTACCGGGGCGAGACGCTGACCGGTTGGCTGGGCGTGGACGCCCGCGGGTCGATACGCGGACCGACGCGCCTGAAGAGCTGGGTCGCGGGTCTCGCGGTGTCGCACGGAACCAGCAAGTCGGACTACAGCTTCGAGGGCGGGGCCGATCCCGCGGATCGGGGCCGGCTGGAGACGGTGCTCAGCGCGCTCTGGCCCTACGGGAGCTGGACCTTCGAAAACGGGCTGGAGCTGCGTGGCATTCTGGGTGCGGGGACTGGCAGTCTGCGCCACTTCCCGGGCGGCGGCGATCCGGCGGAGAAGAGCAGACTGACGATGTGGACGGTTTCGCTCGGATTCAAGCGGAAGCTTCAGCCTCTGGCCAGTTTCGATCTGGCGGCGCGGAGCGATGCGAGCTTTGTCCGGAAGGAGACCGCGCGGGGCGAGCAGACGATCGACGGGCTTCGCGCCGACAGCTGGCGCGGCCGATTCGGCCTGGAGGGCTCGCGGCGCTTCGAGAAGGAGGGCGGCCGTTCGTTCACGCCGTTCCTGGAACTGGCCGCGCGGCAGGACGGCGGTGACGGGCTGACCGGGACCGGGCTGGAGGTGGCGGGCGGGCTGCGCCATGGCGCGCCCGGCCTCGACATCGAGTTGCGCGGCCGCTGGCTGGCGGCGCACACGAAGGGGGGCACGGAGGAACGCGGCGTGAGCCTGACGGCGCGGATGCTCCCGAAGGAACGCGGGCGCGGGCTGTCGCTGTCGCTCACGCCGCGCTGGGGCGCCGGCACGGGCGGGGCCGACGCGCTGTGGCGCGACGAGATGCCGACGGGCGGGCCGGGTGCTGGAACGGAGCGGGGGGCCCTCGACCTGCGCGTCGGCTACGGCTACGGCCTGTTCGGCGATCGCTTCACCGGCACGCCGAACGCCGGGTTGGGGCTGTCGGACGGCGGCGGGCGGGATGTCCGCGTCGGCTGGCACCTGACCCCGGAGGCCAACGCCGAACTGGACATCGATGCCAGTCTCGATGTGACCCGCAGTGAGCCCGCCAACGGCAACGAACCGCCAAGGCATGGCATCGCGCTGACGGGCACGATTCGCTGGTAGGGCAGGCGCCGGCCGCGCCCCGTTCTCCGGCAGGCGGAGGAGATCTGTTCCGTTTGCCAAATATACTGACTGGCGAGGAGATCTGCGCGTGGGCAAGGCGCGTCGCCTCGGGACCCCGCCACCTACCGACAACGGCAGGAAGGTTGAATACGTTGGGAATGCTGTCTCCATGACGACACCCCTCGTTATCGAACTGGTCCTGAAGGTCGAAACAATCCCGGGACCGGGCTGCGGGAGGCCAAGTCAAACCACGGCCATTGATCGGACCGCCAAACTTGTGCCAGCCTCATCATACATGCCCGTGTCCGATGCGGACTGACCTTACGTACCGTTGCGTTTTCCTCCGAAACTCTTGCTGGCTGACCGACTTTCTGGTGTTGACCGGGGCGGGTTCGATCAGAATATGGTTGAGAACTCGTGAGCCCACGACCTAAACAGTCGCTAGTGTAAATCGATTCACGGTTCCAAAGTTCGGCCTGATACTGAACTCACCGGACCGACCGCGGCACGGCGAAATTGGGCGATTCCTCCAGAACGGCGGCCGTTCCCGGGACCCGCGGAAAGGAAATTCAGCGTGGCAGGCGATTCCAGTTGCATGACTGTTCAACCGAACATGACTGACAAGGCAGTCAGGCCCGAGGAAACGGAGCGAAACGACAGGATTCCGCATCCTCTTGCCGACCGATTGAGGCCTGAACGGCTTTCCGAGGTCATCGGGCAAACTCATCTTCTTGGGTCCGGCCGCCCGCTCGCGACCATGGTCCAGACAGGACTTCTGCCATCACTGGTGTTCTGGGGACCGCCCGGTGTCGGAAAAACGACGCTTGCCCGTATTCTCGCTGCGGAAACGGGCCTCAGGTTCGTTCAGATCAGTGCAGTGTTTTCCGGGGTCGGCGAACTCCGGAAGGTGTTTTCGGAGGCACGGGAACATCGCTCGAACGGATCCGGGACCATGTTGTTCGTTGACGAAATCCATCGTTTCAACAAGGCGCAACAGGACAGTTTTCTCCCCTTGATGGAAGACGGCACCATAACGCTCGTTGGCGCAACCACCGAAAATCCCTCGTTCGAACTGAATGCCGCGCTCATGTCCCGTGCCCAGGTGCTCGTGCTGGAAAGGCTCTCCCTCGAAGAGCTCGACCATATTGCCAGGCGAGCCGAGAAGGACGCGGCCCGGGACCTTCCCTTGACCGATGAAGCCCGCTCCAGTCTGCTGGCCATGGCCGATGGCGATGGTCGGGCTCTCCTCAATCTTGTCGAGCAGTGTTTTTCGTGGTCGGTCGAAGATAAACTGGACAGCGCGGAGCTCTCACACCGGCTCGTGACCCGGGCAGTTCAGTACGACAAGTCGGGAGATGCGCATTTCAACCTGATTTCCGCACTGCATAAATCGGTTCGCGGTTCCGATCCGGATGCAGCTTTGTACTGGTTGGCGCGGATGCTGTCAGGGGGCGAAGATCCTCGTTACCTGTGCCGCCGGATGACCAGAATGGCAATCGAGGATGTCGGCCTGGCTGATCCTGACGCACAGGAAGTATGTCTGCGCGCCTGGGAAAGCTATGAACGGTTGGGGAGCCCCGAGGGTGAACTGGCGTTGGCGCAAGCAGTGGTTTACCTGGCTCTTGCTCCGAAATCCAATGCGGCGCACCGCGCCTTTGGCGAGGCTCGTGCGATGGCTGCGGCCACCGGTTCACTCGCGCCACCCAAGCACATCCTGAATGCGCCGACGGGCCTCATGAAGTCGATGGGATACGGCCGTGGGTATCGATACGACCACGATGACCGCGACGGTTTTTCCGGTCAGAATTACTTTCCGGATGGAATTGAACGCCGCCAGTTTTACGTTCCGGTTGAACGCGGTACCGAAAGGGAATTTACCAAGCGTGTTGCCTACTTCGCCAAGCTTCGGCAAAAAAAGGGGCAACAGTCCTGAACGGTCATTCGCCGGGAGGGCCGGGCAAGGGCAGAACAACCTCAAAGTGGAGACGTTGGGTGCAGGCACTGCAAACGGGACTTCTTGTCGGATGCGGCGGCGCGATTGGCGCTGTTCTGAGGCACTTTTCCGGCGTGGCCGCGGCCGTCGTGTTCGGGGCCGGGTACCCGATCGGGACGCTTTTCGTCAATGTTTCGGGATCGCTCGCCATGGGATGCCTGGCCGGCTTGCTGCTGGAACGAACCGCCGACCCGAGGATGGCTGCCTTTCTCCTGACGGGATTGCTTGGAGGTTTCACGACATTTTCGGCGTTCTCCCTTGAAACCGTTGGCCTGATTCGGGACGCGCGCCTTGTGGCTGCCTTTTCGTACGTGACCGCATCGGTCGTGCTGTCCATAGCGATGTACGTATTCGGAAGCTGGCTCGGTCGAAGCTGGGTCGTGTAATGGCGGTCAGTTACGTCACGGTTACGGAGGACCAGGCCGGTCAGCGCGTGGACCGGTGGCTGAGGCGGCTGTTCCCTGGCCTGAACCAGGGACTGATCGAGCGAATGTGCCGCAAGGGGGAGTTGCGGGTCGACGGGAGTCGGGTCAAACCGTCCGTAAGGGTTGAAACGGGGCAGACGGTCCGGGTCCCACCCGTCAGGGTCGGGGAAGGGGCGCCGAAAGCTGCCGGAATTTCCGGTCTGCGCAACGAACGGAAGTTGACTAAGGCCGAAATAAGCCTTGCCCGGTCGCTCGTGATCTACAGCGACGATCATGTCATCGCGGTCAACAAACCGCCTGGACTACCGTCCCAGGGTGGAAGCGGACTGTCTCGCCACCTGGACCGCTTGAGTGCTGCAATGGTTCCCGGCAGCGAAAACCGACCAAGGCTTGTCCATCGCCTCGACAGCGAAACGTCAGGCGTGATGCTGCTTTCGAGGACCAGACTCGGGGCATCGCGCCTTTCCGAGCAATTCAGGACCGGTCGGGTCCGGAAGATCTATTGGGCCATTGTGGCCGGTTTCCCTCGACCTGAACAGGGAACGATCAGTTTCGGACTGGTGAAGATGAAATCGCAGGCAGGCGAAGGTACCGAATCCTGGCACATGCGATGCGTCTTTCCGGACGATGTCGATTCAACTCCCGGCGCGAGGCGGGCGACAAGCCAGTACCATGTCGTGGATTCGATCGGAGTGGAGTTGTCTTGGCTCGCCCTCAGGCCGATTACGGGGCGAACGCATCAACTCAGGGCGCACCTGGCCGAAATCGGGCACCCGATTCTGGGAGATCGAAAGTACGGCCGACACGGCGTACGTGGGTATGATCACGTTGACGCGACGGTGTCTTCGAAGTCCGTCAATACACCGGGCAAGGGCCTGCATTTGCACGCGCGATCGATCTCTTTCGAACATCCCCGGACTGGCGAGTCGATGCAACTTGTCGCCCGGTTGCCTGAGCCCTTGAAGAAAGGCTGGGAGTGGCTTGGATGGACCGAGACCATGGCACCTGTTGACCCGTTTCCTTTGGCGGCCGATGAACAGGCAGTAGCCCGGTGATCCCGTGGTCCGGTTACGGCATCTGGAGGTTGAGACTCACCACGTTCGTCACATCGCTCCTGGTGCACGGAGCGGGTGTAGAGAGGAGGTTCCGGACGAGCAGGGCGCGAGCCCGACTTGGTTTGCCGCGAGGCGGGAAGGAATGTGGAAGGTTGCGATTTCGGAACTGAACGTCGAATGAAATGGCCGGGCACGAAAAGGACCTGGGCACGGACATCGGTCCACCCGACGGAGTGTGGGAACGGCTATTTTGTCGCGCTGGACGAAACCCCGCTCTTAACTCCGGGAAAGAACGTGCTTGCCGTTCCGACGCGCGAATTGGCCGGCATCGTCGCACGCGAATGGGGCGATCAGGTTACTGATGTCGTTCTGGCATCGCTCCCGGTTACACGCCTGTGTAATTCCGCCATTGATCGGGTTGACGACATTCGCACGGAGGTGATCGATCGCGCACTCCGGTACGGAGAAAGCGATCTCCTGTGTTACAGGTCCGCCGAAAACATGGATTTGAGCCAACGCCAATCGCAGGTGTGGGACCCGGTCCTGAACTGGGCCGAACGCGATCTCGCCGCCTCGTTCGCCGTGACATCCGGAGTGGTTCCGGTCGAGCAACCGGCGTCGAGCCTGAAGGCGATCCGAAGTCTGCTCGAGGGTTACGACGCCTTCACGTTGTCCGCCATGCAGGAGCTTGTTACGCTTTCCGGTTCCGTACTGTTGGCGTTGGCTGTCGTACGTCGCTTCAGGTCGCCGGAAGCGGCCTGGCTGGCATCAAGGGTCGATGAAGACTGGCAGGCTGAAAGGTGGGGTCTTGACCTGGAGGCCGCTGAAAATGCCACGAGGGCCAGAAGGGCCTTCATGGAAGCGGCGGGAATGATTTCTGCGCTCGAAGGACAATCGAGACCGTCAGCCCCGGGGATTGAAGGCGTATGATCAATCCATCGCCCGTAACGGCCAGTAACCGCAGTTGGTTTCTACAACCTGTTTTTGCTTCGGTGCGCCCGGGTTGGTATGGATTTACAAATGTCTCTCAAAGGCGCCGCACGCCGCCACAGTTGAGGTCCGCCAAAGCTCACGGGGTCTTCAATTGCACGCCCTCGCAGCCGACCGGGAAAAGGGCATAGAAACAGCGCGCCATGTCCGACATCTTGCTGACCATGCCTGAGACCGTGGCGAGCAGAACCGCCCCACCCCTCGCCGTCACATAATTGAGATCTCACGCGCAGAACTTGGTTACGCGACCGCCCGCGCCGATCGTTCCTCCGTGCGTGATCTCGACTCATGCGCCGCGTCGTGTGCACGCCTCGACTGGCTGGGCCGGCTGGAAGCGGTGTAAGGCGGCGAGAAAAAACTCGGACCATGACTTCCGTTGAGTTGAAAAACCGGTTTGCCAATCTCAAAGTTTCGCGCGAGCGCGGATGATTTTCCGGAATCCGGATCGATCATGCTTCTGTGAAAGGGCACACACGGACAATCCGGGACTTCGCGAAGTAGCTACAGCTTATGAAACCGGGATGGAAAACCACTCAAGGACTGGCGTGAGGGTGGACGCACGGGATACGAAATCCAAGCCGTTTGTCACACGACCGCTTGGCTCGAAGCGATTGACGACTTCATTCAGAGTGCAACGGCAATACTCAAGGGCGTTTAGTCTTCCTTGAGCCATATGAAGGAACCCAAATGTATTCCCGAGGTCCACTGATGGACATCCCTTGTTTCCGAACTGCATTGGCCAATCGTGAAATGCCTCGGCAGACGTTTTTTGAGGTTCTTGTGGCAATTGGCCCCAAGGGTTTCGGATGAAATGTTGCGCACAACGATTCGTCCGAATTGAACATCGACTGTATTGCTTGATCGGCCATAACTTGCGCGGCAGAACCCTGTACGGCCTCGCGACCATCATCAACCTGACTGGCTCCAGAAAACCGGAACGGGGACGAAGGTCTCTGTGACCGGGACCCGAACGACTATCCGACCGGCATCAAGATCAGCAAATTGGAGATCAAGGCCTTGGTTATCCGTCACACTTTCCCTCGTGACTGGAATTACACATTTCTTCCGAGGCCTGATAATGCTTCGGTTATTTCGTGACGATGCCTAACCGAACATTTCCTAACCGCCCCAGTTCGCTTTCCATACCGCAAATGCGGATGGTTCGATTCGATAGCGGGAGAAGTTGCCCTCGTGAAGACTCAGCAGTTCCCGCTCGACGACATTGCGGAAACGCTCACGTTCCTCATTTTCGACATTCTTGAGCGCCCATGCGCCGATGTGTGTGTTTGCGGCCCCCTTGTCCATGCCCTGGCGAATGACATCTCCGACGAGGTCGCGTATCGCCCGCCGGTGCGTGAATCTGAAAGGGTCGGGCTCGCCGAGCGACATGCGCACTGCGGCATAGCGAGCTGCCGACCGCCTGTAGGCCCACATGAAGAGATCGCGCAGCAACTCAATGCGCTTGAGTTCGTATACGCCCAGGACCGCTTCCGTGTACAGGTCGCGCGGTACTTCGTCGAAGGACAGCGGCGACAGATTTGCCCTGATGAGCGGAATGTTCGCCGCAAGCCTGGATACCCGCTTGTTCACGTCGTCAAACGGCTGCAGATAGGGAAGTTGCGCCATCGCGAAAAAGGCTTGCTCGATTGGATTCTCGATCAGGGAGGCTTTGGCCAGAATCTGCTCGAAGCATTCTTCGATGAGTTGCGGCACCTCCAGGGGATAAAAGACCGAGCTCTGGATTCCCACAGCCATACGCCGGAGCCTTCCCGGTGCCGCGGGGTCGGCCAGGAGATTGTCGGCCAACGCGGCATGCAGATTGAGAATGGTATGGCGGTTGAAGCCAATGTACTCCGCACCTTCCACCAGAATCTCGATGGCGTCCTTGTGGTTCAGAATCATCTGGGCTTCCAGCCGGTTCTTGCCTTCCGCCTCTTCACCGAACTCAATCAAGCGCGTGGTATCGAGCAGGGAATAGGTGTTTCCCTCCAGGCGGCTCGAGTTCCACGACAGGTCGATCAATAACCGGTTCAATGCCTTTTTCGCATAGGTGCCGGCAGGTTGCCTGACTGCTTCGGTCATGCCGTACTCAAGCAGCTCCTCCCGCTCCGATTCGGAGAGATAGAAACTCTCGTTGGGACGATAGCGATCAAGGAAGCTCCGGTCGTAGCCGACAGGCTCGCGTGCTTCCACGGGCTTCCTGACGTAGTCCCGGATCTCTTCACCCGCCTCGGAAAGCGGAATCTTTGAAGAGAACCGCGTACTGGCGGTGAGAGGTCCGAGGGACACTGTTCCAGGCAACACCCGTACCGGTTCCGGCAAGCGGTACCGAGCCCAACGGCCTTTCCCGTCCCTTACCAGTCGCTCTTCATCGACCAGCGCCTTCAAACGATACTGCAGAGTTCGGCGTGGCGGGCCGGCACCCAATGCATCCGCTATCTGTGGTGCGGTCATTCCTTCCGGTCGTCGTCGCACCACTTCTTCGATTGCTCGAAGCCTCTCTTCACGAATTCTCTTTGCCAAGTCACTTCCAGACTGCGTGTTTGGCCCTATAGGCGCAAGTTACGCGTTTTAGACGCAAATTACAACCATAAGCGCAATTTTTCTGGCGCATAGGTTTTCATATTGCGTGTAACAAACAGGCAAGAGTTCCGCCCTGCATGCACCCTTCGCAAATCCGACGAGTCCAAGGACCTGCCACGCCATCCCCCCCGAATCCGCTCGGCCAGGCAAGACGCTTGATCAAACATGTGCGTCCTTCGGAAAGCACTCCAGGCAGGACGAACGTGCAATTCATGAGGAGTGACCGAGGCGGCAACGGTTGAAGATCGCGCTTCGAAAATCGAGAGTACGTTATCAAGACTGACAGGTGGTGCGGCAGTCCTCACCTTCGTGATACTGGGACACTTCGGATACGCCAAATGGTATAGGACCCCGAAGGCAAACACGACAAAAGTTGACGAGATTGCCGAAGAGCAGGAACCTTTCATGAGGCGTGTTCTGTCAAGTGTTGAATTCGCTTGTCAGATCATGTCTTTTCTCCCGGCTTTTTCTGGCTGCCGGGTTCAGAACGTCCCAGCATTCGGTCCTGTTGTCGTGCACCACCTTTCATCCGGTCGCCGTACGGCATGAAGCCGTTTGCAAACCCAAATCCCGCTTTTTGTGCGGGTGCGACATTCCGCGTGGCGGGACCCTTCTTTGTTTCGGCGTTTTCAAGCCCCGGTACACAATCGGTCACACGCCACCCGGCTCCAGTTCCGGACGCGCCCGACCGATCCCGATTCTAGGCTTCATGCCGATCATGCGCAGTCTGCACCCGCCAGCACGAGGCCCGTTTCGACAAATCTCCAGGGGCAATCACAGACTTGCGCGCCAGGGCGACGATCATTACGCGGCGGACCCTGCCCTTCGCCCCACCATAGCGCGACAATCTGGATGAAAAGAGCCGCCGCCTGTTTGTTGCGTCCGAGACCCTGCCCCTTGGCCATGGCGGCGTGACGCTGGTCTCGACAGCGACGGGGATTGCGCGCTCGACCATTTACCGCGGTCTTTCTGAACTCGGGGAGGAACCGGAGCCCTCGGGCCGTGTTCGCCGTCCCGGCGGGGGGCCGCAAGCCTGCGGTCGAGATCCAGGACGGTCTTGAAGAGGCGCTCGATGCGCTCGTGGGGCCGGCGGCGCGCGGAGCCCCCGAGCGTCCGCTGCGGTGGGTGTCGAAGAGCCTGCGTCACCGGTTGGTCGCTATTCGCCCGTTTCCGAACGGCAATGGTCGAACAACGCGCTTGATGGGGGGATTTGGTGGTGGTGCGGTTCGGCCAAGAACCGTTTACATGGGGCCGGGAGAATCTGGCCGACGTCAGCGAATCCCGCACCAAATATTTCCTCGCTCTTCGGGCTGCAGATGACCACGATATCGGTCCGCTGTTGGAGTTTGCTCGCTCGTAGATCTTGCGGTAACTCAACGAAACCGGTTGGAAAGACCAAGGTTGCGAGATGTTCGGGAACCCGGCCGATTTCGTTGACTGGCCATGAAAGCCGCTCGCATCTTGACCCTGATTCTTCTGGCAGACGTGCAGCGAACTCCGAAAATGTTGCCCGCACAAAAGAGACAAGGGTCCCGCGCGCCGAGAGCCCGTTCCTGAACACCTGTTCGATTCTGGCTGAAGGATCTGGCCTGCACCTGGCTGGCGTGCCCCGACGCTATCCGGACCGGGCTTCTTGGCGGGCCGTGCTCCGCCCGCGGAACCGCGAAGCAGAACCGTCTTGGCTACGTCAAGCGGCATGAACCGCGTGATCTCCGGCTCGTTGGTCAGGCTCGGCAAATCCGGGAGGCGTTCACATCGGCGCGAAAGAGCCCACCGTCGACGACGGTGAGGCAGTCACGCTGCCGTTTGCCTTCAAGGCAACAGGTGCCGCGACTGGAATGCGATGTGTACGCGGGGATGACGGTGACCGGCCTCGCCGAACGTTCTTTCGTGACGGGTTCCAAGGTGTCGGCTAAATCGCATCCAGCCCAATGGTCCGTGCGCCGTTTGAAGCCCTGTTCACACGACTTCTTCCGGCCAATGACGGAGGTGAGGCCTTCGGCCGCAGGCCACGTTCATGTCAGCGGCAGAAATGGTTTCTGTGCTCGACGGATCGCCGACTTCGTCATGCCAGGTGGATAGAAGACCAGTATCGATTGTTCCTGGCAAACCGAAACAGGGGTTGGTTACCACCACCTGCTCGTACCGCGATGGTGCAGGCTCACTTCGACCTGTCAGTTGCGACTGCATATTCGATGTTCACGTTATTGGGGCGTGAAGGGAGCACGGCATGTTTGGTGCTGAACACCATCCTGCATGAACGTTTCGAAACAGGCTGATGTTGTGCGTGAAATGTGTTATGCAAATGCCTTTCGGTTCGCCGCCCTGTCGTTCACTGGGGTTGGCAGCGACAATGTTGGAGGGAGTCCGGAGTGCAGCCCCGTACGTTACTTGAAGCGCTCGAATTGGCTTACGCGGATAAGTTGAGAGCGATCTACGATGTTCTTGGAGGCGACAAGGCATCTCGGCCGGCACGCAAGGATCAACTCGTTCCGGCAATCAACCGGATTCTCCTGGGCAGGGTCAGGGACGAATGGAACGGTCTCAGGAAAGATGAAAAACGGGTCATACAAGAAGCGGTTCACGATACGTTTGGGCGGCTTGATGTCGACAAGTTCATCGCCAAGTACGGCACGCTGCCCAACAGGAAGAGGTTTGATACGAGGTACGGACAGTCAAGGACCGCAACCAGGCTCGACCTGTTTCTCCACAAGGGTGAACGGAACGACCCTCCATCCTGGATCCCCTGTGATCTTCAGCAGCTGTTGCGCGATTTCGTACCGGAGCCGCCGCCGCCTGCATTGCCTTCCCTGGCCGAATTTCCCGCGACCGTGGAGTTGAAATCACCTCGTTATTCGTATGATGTGAAGTCCGGCAAGTACATCGAGAAGGTAACGAAAACACCGGTTCAGATCGTAAGCCGTAACATGGAGGCCGCGGCGAAGGCGGGTGTGTTAACGGTGCTGAGCTTGATCGACCAGGGCAAGGTTTCGGTCAGTACGGCTACGAAACGGCCTTCCGCGACGGCTACCAAACGAATTGTGGCAGCGCTCGATGATGGCGATTTCTACGAACTGACTGGTGATGAAGCCGATATCGGGCCGATCCAGGCTTTCGCATGGCCGCTGCTGGTCCAGGCCGGAAGGCTCGCGAAACAGGATGGACCCCGGCTCGAGTTAACTGCGGCCGGACGGAAGGCACTGTCGTCGCCTCCGCATGAGACGCTCAAGCTTTTGTGGAGTCGCTGGCTCAAATCGAAGATCATTGACGAGTTGTCCAGGGTCGATTCAATCAAGGGGCAGACTCGTGGCCGTGGAAAGAGGGGCATCAGAGCGGTTGAACCCCGTCGCTGGGCAATCGGGGATGCACTCGCTCAATGTCCTCCACGAGGCGTCGTGTCGATTGATGAATTCGCCCGGTTCATGGTTTCCGCGGACCTCAGTTTCGAGGTGACGAGGTCTCCCTGGGCACTCTACATGGGCGACGCGCATTACGGGAGGCAGTACGGCGAAAGTGAAAGGAGCTGGAGCATTTTCCAGGACAGGTACCTGCTCTGTTTCCTCTTCGAATACGTAGCAACGCTGGGAATGATCGATGTCGCGTTTGTCCACCCGAGCGGGGCGCGGAAGGAACTCTGGGAGTTGACGGGACAGTTCGAAGGCACCTTCCTGAGTCGATACGACGGATTGAAGTTTTTCCGGGTGACCGCGCTGGGGGCCTATTGCCTTGGTTTGGCAGACACGTACGAACCGGAAACGCCCCGGAAATCGACGCCCATGTCCGTTTTTCCCGACCGCCGCATCGTCGTGCAGAACGGGAGCCTGGACGGGGAGGAAAGGGCGTTCTTGCGTCGCTTTGCCGACGGGGATGAAACCGGTCTCGTATGGCGCCTCAGCACGGAAAAGGTCCTCAAGGCGATCGAAACGGGATTTGACATTGGTACCGTGCGGGAGTTCCTGTCTGCTCGCGACGAGCAACCGCTGCCGGAACTCGTCGAGGGATTCCTGACAAGGATCGAATCGCGCGCGCGGGCGATTCGCCCGAAGGGATCCGGGGTTCTGTTCGAATGTGACAGCGTGGAAACGGTCGAAACGCTACTCTCCGACAGGAAGATTGCCAGATACAGTTTGCGCGCTGGCGATAGAACGATTTTCGTCAACACTTCGTCGGAAAATGCGTTTCGAAAGGCCGCCCAAACGATGGGGTTCGGTTTCGACAACAGGTAGTTGACGGTTCGTCCGTATCAGAGTTCGAAGTGTCTCCACGCGTTTACTCCGGAGCGGGTCCGGAATCGCTCTTCGTTCAGAAATCCGGTGTGGAACCGGTTGGGCAGGGGTCTGATGGTCCGATGTCGTGTGGCCGGATGGAGTCACGACCCGGACAGCAAAAGGACCTCGACTTCCGAGTGTAGGGGCATCGATGGTGCGGTACCGGGACGGGTTACTGAAATGGCAGCCGTCGCGCAGCCAAAGTGAACCGCCTCGACGGGCTCGGCCCCGGATGCGAGCGCTGCGGCAAATCCGCCGTTGAACGCATCACCGGCCCCGGTGGTCTCCACAACCGGTCCCGCATCATAGGCGGGGACATGGGTGGCACGCTCCCCATCCTGATAAAGCGCGCCGTTTTCGCCGAGGGTGATGATTGCCGCTCCGACACCGCGTGACAGGAGAACGCGCGCCGCCCGTTTCGCGTCGTCGACGGAACGAACCGGAACTCCGGTGATTCCTTCGGCTTCGGTTTCGTTCGGTGTCACGAAATCGCAGTTGGAGAGAATTTCTGACGGAATTTCCGCTGCAGGGGCCGGGTTGAGAATCGTCCGGGCGACGCCCCCGTCGCGCGCGATCTCGAGCGCACGCCGGGCGGCAGGAAGCGGCTGCTCCAGTTGAGTGATAAAAATGGCGGCCGACGCGATGAGGTCCGAGTGCAGCTCGACGTCGGCTTCGGAAATGTTCCGGGCCGCGCCCGGTGCGATGATGATCGCGTTGTCGCCAGAGTCTTCCTCGATGAAAATGTACGCCGCACCCGTAAAACTTTCGTGGTCGACGATGATCTCCGGGGTGACGCCGGCATCCGCCCAGGTTGCGCGCGCCATCTCGGCGAAGGCGTCGTCACCGAGCCGGCTGATGAAGTGAACGCGACCGCCGGCCTTCGCGGCTGCGACGGCCTGGTTCGAGCCTTTCCCGCCCGGCCCGAGTGCAAAGCTGTTTCCGAGGATCGTTTCGCCCATTCTCGGTTGCCGGTCGGCTCGGTAGGCGGTGTCGGCAACGAACACGCCAAGGATGACGATCTCGCCGGACATCGGTCACGCCCCTCCGATGTCGTCGGGCGGGATGACCCCCTTGCGAAACATGAAGCACCCGTAGAACCGCCTTTCGCCAGTCTGGATGACGGCATAGGATTCACGGGCACGGTCGTAAAAGTCAAACCGTTCGACGCCGACCATGGACCGCGCTTCACCTTCGGCAGAATTGATGACGTCCTGAACTTCAGCCTGGACCGGCGGGACCGTGTCGGGCTCGCCGACGATCTCCATCCGCATGGCGAAGTCATCGACAAAACTGTCGAGCGGCATGACCGACAGGATCGCTTCGGCAGCTTCGGCGGCAGTCAGATTGTCCATTCGGAGGAGCTCGCCCAAGACCGTTGAACGGGACACCTGGTCCGAAGGAAAGTTCGTATCCGCAATGACAACCACGTCCCCATGACCCATCGCCTTCAAGGCGAAGAGGACCTCTGCATTCAGACGCGGATCAATTCCCTTCAGCATGGTAACCCTCCATTGCCATTATTCGAACATTCGTCTTGCGGGTTGGCTTCGATCGGACCGGGGCCGTCATGGACCAGTCAGCACAGGCGCATCCTCGTTTCACAATCGAAGACCAGGATCGCCCCAGGTTCCGCCGAGAGCGACACGTCCTGACCCGGTTGCATCGCACGGCGCTCACGCAGCACTGACACGAGTTCCCGGCCATTGGAACGAACCACCACGTGGGTCTCCGAGCCGGTCGGCTCGATCACGCTGATCTTTCCGGGCATGCCATTGTCGACCGGAGCCAGGTTTTCCGGGCGTATGCCAAGAATGACGTCCTGTCCTTCCGCCAGGCGCACGGATGGGGGCAGGCACAGCCTGGTTCCTTCGACATCCGCCTCCAGCCCAGACTTGCCCGTACGAACCGTCGCATCGATCATGTTCATGGCAGGGGAGCCGATAAATCCCGCCACGAACGTATTGTCCGGGCGGTCGTAAACCTCGAGAGGACTTCCGACCTGTTCGATGTGACCGTTCTGCATGACGACGATCTTGTCGGCCATGGTCATGGCTTCGATCTGGTCGTGCGTCACGTAGATCGTCGTCGATCCCAGGCGCTGGTGCAACTCACGGATCTCGGCGCGCATCTGTACGCGCAACTTGGCATCGAGATTGGAGAGCGGCTCATCGAACAGGAACACTTGCGGGTTCCGGACGATCGCCCGTCCCATCGCGACCCTTTGTCTCTGGCCTCCGGAAAGAGCCCTGGGATAGCGAGCGAGATAAGGGGTCAGCCCGAGAACTTCGGCGGCATGTTCGACGCGGGACTGGATCTCGGACTTGTCCATTCCGCGCATGCGCAGCGAAAACGCCATGTTGGCGGCAACGGTCTTGTGCGGGTACAATGCGTAATTCTGGAAAACCATCGCTATGTCCCGCTGGGCGGGTGGAAGACTGTTGACCACTCGCCCTCCGATCGAAATCGTTCCGGAACCGATCGCCTCAAGACCGGCGATCATTCTCAGGAGCGTGGACTTGCCGCAACCTGACGGTCCGACCAGAACCACGAACGAACCGTCTTCGATGTCCACGCTCAGTCCGTGAATGACTTCGACGGTTCCGTAAGCCTTTCGAATTTCCCTCAACCTGACTTCCGCCACGAATCCCGGATCCTCGTTGTTACACCTGCACAGTTTTCTCGTCGCGTTGCGGCGGCCATTCCCGTACCATATCGAAATGGAAACTACGAATCTTGACAGCGCGTACTTTCATTGAGATTGTTTTTCTTCTGATCGCGTTTCCTTGGGCACGGATTGCCCGTGGAACGCATGTCGGAGCCGATAAACGAATCGTGCAAAAAAACTGAATTATCCTGAGGAGACATTGCCCATGAAAGTGGAACTCTACAATCATATCGTTCGGAGCCAGATGACGCGTCGGCGCATGCTGCAAGGCGCCGCTGGCCTGGGTGCCGCGACGGCACTCAGCGGCGTCGGCGGAATTCCGCGAGCTTTTGCCAGCGGCCACGACCTCCGGGCCGAAATCCTTAAAATACCGGGCGTTGGCATGGGCTCACCGACCGACGCCGATTGGCAGAAGGTTGGTGAGTTGTGCCTCGGGCCGACAAAGGACCGCGTGGCGGAGGGAGAATTCGCCGGCGTCGAGCTGACCTTCATGGGACTGAACAACCAGAACCTGCACAATTTCCTTTTCCGCGGGTTCCTCAAGTCCTGGGAAGCCTACACTGGAGCGACGATCAACTGGATCGACCTCGCCCAAGCCGACTACAATCCTCGCCTGCAGCAGGCGATCGCCACCGGCACCGTCGATTTCGACATCATCGAGATGGGTGCGCCATTCGAAGGTGACACGGCCGGAAAGGGCCTCCTCGACGAGATGCCCGACTGGGTCGGGGATCAGATCGAGGCGGACGACCTGGTTGGCTACCTGCAGCCTCCGGTCGGCACCTGGGATGGCAAGACCTATCGCATTACCATTGATGGCGATTGCCACACGTTCGCGTACCGGACCGACTATTTTGGCGATGGCTCGATTACGGGACGTGCCGAACCGCCGTCGACCTGGCAGGAAGTCGATGCCATCACCAAGGAACTGGTTGGAAAGGAAGATCCCCTGACCGGGCTTGCCGCACATGGATATCTCGATCCGTTGAAAGGCTGGGGTGGATTCGGGTTCTACTTCATCGAGAACCGTGCCGCCGCATATGCGAAGCATCCGGACGATCCGGCGTGGCTTTTCGATCCCGACACGATGAAACCGCGGGTCAACAACCCGGGTTGGGTCCAGGCCATCCAGGATGTCATGGACCTCATCAACACGCCGGGCGCCTACCCTGCCGACCAGATCAATGCCGATCCGGGGACGACTGCATTCCAGCAATTCCTCGCCGGTACCGGTTCAATGCTCATGTGGTGGGGCGACGTCGGTTCGAACGCGCGGACATCGGATACGTCCGTGGTCGGTGACGTTGTTGGCTTCGGCATCAATCCGGGATCCAACCGGGTCTACAACTCGATGACCGGCGCTTGGGAAGATGCCCACAACGAGGCGCCAAACATGGCGTACATCGGGTGGGGCATCTATGTGACCAAGCGTGTTTCGGGCGACGCCCTCAAACGCAAGGCCGCCTGGTCCGCTGCCGCTCACCTCGGTGGCAAGGACATTTCGCTCTGGATGTCGGCGTATCCTTCCGGTTTCCAACCTTACCGGAATTCCCATTTCCTTTACGATGAATGGGAAGCAGCCGGATACGACCGGGCCTTTATCGAGGACTACCTTGGCTCGAACGCCGACAGCTACAATCATTCGAACGCGGCGATCGAACCCCGGATTCCGGGGATCTTCCAGTACTACTCGATCGCCGAGGATGAACTGGCAAAAGGCTTTGCAGGTCAGTATGCATCGGCTCAGGAAACCGCTGATGCCATTGCCGCCGCCTGGGAAAAGATCACCGACAGCATCGGGCGTGAAAGCCAGATCGCCCTGTACAAGGCCTCGCTCGGTCTCTGATTCTCAAGTACGCGTAATGACTGCCAGTCGGCGGGGACAGTTGTTTTCCCGCCGGCTGGCCACCGGGTTCAGGACGGAGGGATCATACCCACGTGAGCAGTGCCGAAGGCGACTATCTGCATGTCGTGACCGCTGACGATATCTCCGACCATCGGCGGAGAACAGGGCGTTTCCTCACATGGGGAGCGGCCGCGGTGCTCGCGGTCGTGATCCTGGCGCAAATACTCAACCACAACGATTTGGCCGACCTTGGATTCGAAAACTGGCGGCCGACTCTCTACGCCTACCTGCTTTGGGCAACATGCCTGTGCATCAGCCAGGTCCTTCTGCATGGCGAACGCGGGAAGCGGACGCTGTTTGTTCTGCCGGCGGTTCTGTTTGTCGTGTCGATGGTGGTGTTTCCGCTGATCTTCGCGCTTGGTATCGCGTTTTCCAGTTGGAACCTGTCATCTCCCGACGGACGCCAATTCAACGGACTGGACAATGTTCGCCAGATGTGGGCCGATGCGTTCTATTGGAACGCCCTCGTGAACATGGTCTGGTACACGCTCGCGATCGCGGTCGAATATGCGATCGCGTTCGGCCTGGCCTTGCTGTTGAACGCGCAGATCCGCGCCCGGAAATTCTTCCGCATAGCGTTTCTGATGCCGCTGATGCTGTCGCCGGTGGCCGTGAGCTGGATGATCGGCAAGTCCATGCTCGAAATCAGGTTCGGACCGGTCGCGCGCCTCGCACGTCAACTGGGTTGGGACACGCCTTCGTTTTTTGGATCTCCCGAGGTCGCGCGGCTGACCATCATGGTCATGGACGCATGGACGTTCATTCCGTTCATGATGATCATGATCCTTGCCGGTCTCCAGGCGATTCCGAGGGAATTGCACGAGGCGGCCGAGGTCGATGGTGCGCCGGCCTGGAAACGATTCTGGGAAATCACTTTTCCACTGATGCTGCCGGTCTCGATTACGGCGATCCTGATCCGGATCATTTTCAAGCTCAAGCTGGCGGACATCATCATCAATGTCACCGCGGGAGGACCCGGCGGCGCGACGGACAGCGTGACAAGTTTCATTTTCCGCGAATACCGCGACCGTTCAAACGTCGGATACGGTACGCTCCTCGCGATATTCTACCTGGTGCTGATCGTGATCGCGTTGACGGTCCTGATGAAACTGGCGGACCGGTGGATGAGGCCGAGATACTGACATGTCGGCCCAGATCTTTCACGACAGCGAGGTCGACCGGTCATTCCGCCCCGGGTGGGCGAGCCGAAGGATCGTGATCTATGGAGTCCTGATCCTTTGGGCCTTCATCTGCCTGTTTCCGATCTACTGGACGGTCACGACGTCGTTCAAGGCAGCACCAGACGTCATGAAGGGCAACCTGGTACCGTGGGTGGACTTCGTGCCCAAGTGGCTTGGCCTGAGGTCGTTGGGCCTGTCGCCGGAAACCATCGGTGCCGAAAGCACGGTTCGAGACGAATTCCTGAAACGGTTCTGGAATTCGGCCATCGTTGCCGTTGGCTCATCGTCCTTCGCAGTTGTTCTCGGGAGTTGCGCGGCCTACGGGCTGAGCCGGTTCAGTTTCCGTTTCGGATTCATGAAGAACTCGGACATCTCGTTCTTCTTCCTGTCCCAGTTGATTCTGCCGCCTGTCGTCCTGGCACTGCCTTTCCTGGTTCTTTACAAGGAACTGGCGCTGCTCGACTCCCGGGTCGGACTGATCGCGCTCTACGCGTTGACCGTTCTGCCGATCGTGATCTGGATCATGCGTGACCAGTTCGGCTCGATTCCGGTTGAACTCGAAGAAGCTGCTCTGGTCGATGGTCAGTCAATTTGGGGCGCATTCGCGACCATAATCCTGCCGATTGCGTTGCCGGGAATGGTTGCGGCGTTCATCATTTCCCTTGTCCTGACGTGGAACGAGTATTTCTTTGCCGCTCTTCTCACGTCATCGCACGCAAAGACCCTGCCGGTGATGGTCGCGAGCCAGACGGGGTCGCAGGGGATCGCGTGGTGGTCGATGGCCTCGCTTTCATTGGCCGCTATCCTTCCGCTCATCATCATCGGCATCATTCTCGAACGATTCATCATCAAGGGCATGGCGGCAGGTGCGGTCAAGTGAGTTGGCTGCGAACTTTTGCGATGGCGACGCAAAAGAGGGGGTAGACGGTTTCTCCGAAACTGAGACGTGGCGCTCATCCAGGTCTTCGCGCCATGGCCTGTACCAAGAGCGGGCGAAACTGTCCGGATGAGTTAGAGATGATTCGGAAGGATCATCCTGTGACTTCGTACTGAATTAGCCTTCAATCCTTGTTGCGGAGCATTCTCTGAAGGCGAGGGTGTATTGTGCTTACCAGCAAATCCAGCTTTTCCCGCATCCACCGAACCGAACCACGAAACTCGATCGAACTCTCGTGCTTACCGAAAGGCAGTTCCTCTTCACGATGGAACCCAATCCTCGGCAACCCTTGCTTGTTTGTCCAGTATTGGAGTTCGCCTCCCATCTCGATGCGAAGTGTGTCCAAATTGTTCTTGACGCTCTCAAAGATGCGAAAGGCCCGGGGGTTGTCCTTGTTACATGTCAGGTAGCAACCCATGCACGGAGGAGACTTTCTCTGAAGGAACCCATTGAACCGTAAGGCCCAATGGCCGACTTCCGGGTTTCCGCCCTTGAAAATGATGAATGACTCTCTCGTAACATTTGGTACATCGACGGATACGTCCGAAAACGTAAAGTCCTCAATGACCTCGGCCCAGAAGCGGCGGTTTTCCTGTTGTAATTCGGTGAGTTCCGTCCCGTCCCGGTACGGGTCTGGCGTAGCATTGCCGGTACTGCCGACCTCGAAAGTATAGCGCGGTACGACTTCGGTTCGTGTGACAATGCGCGGCTGCACAATGATTTGGTCCTGTTTGTCGCGGTAAAGTGCCGCCTCGACGAGTGCGAGATTGAAGTGAAGACCACTATGCTGCTGGACGAAGTCAACAATGCTTTCGACGCCTTCACGAATGCCGTCGCCGATGATCAACAATAGAAAGTTTCCACGTTTCAAGTTGCGGCTGACATTGTCCACAAAGGCGGCTTCGTTCACCTCGGGGTGAACGGAACTTACAAGTTCATGGAGCGCATTGCCCTTTTTCTTCAACGACCTGGAAACCTCCCGCTGTAGGTCCTCGTAGTTCCAGGACGCAAGTTCCTTGGCGTAGTCGAGTATTTGGCCGATGACTTCCCGACGAGCCTGCGGGTTTCGCCAAAGCTTGAATTCGGCAAGCGTCAACTTCCCGAATTCATTCACAAATGTCGCATCGACATAGCCCGCCGACGTATACAATTCCTTGCACACGGGTACTGCCCCGTCGTAGCTCGCATCGATAGAGCCGATCGGCAACGTTTGCGGGTGCCGGAACAGCAAGTCCTGCAATGTTGCTTCATCCATGCCGCCTTCCGAGACTGGGGTTCCGAGAGGAATTCGGCGAAGAGTTTCCTCCGGGGCTGTTCCGGTGGGGTCGAGCCGGATCAATTCACCATATGTACCGTCTTTCATGTCCTTGCGGCCTCACCTGTTTGTCGCCCGGGCATTCGCACTAATGCAACGGATTCGTAACCGCGCCTTTACCTGAACGGCCGTCGTTCTCATGAATAGCCGTCGAGTGCAGCGGCAATTTCCCTGGTCTGTTCGTAGAGTTTCCGGAACAACTCGTATTGTTTCTTGTAAACCGCAAGGTCGCGCGGAACGGCTCGTTCACGTTCGGGGTTCCAGGCTTCGATGTCCTCTGGCCGGGCTGTTCCCAACGCGCAGGCCGCGAGAAACGCGTTGCCGTAAGACGCGCCGACAGTTTTTTCCGCGATGATCTGGGGTACTCTCCCGATGTCCGAAGTCGCCTGGACCCATGTCTTGTTCCTGACGCCTCCGCCCACTGCCAGGATTCGTTGCGGGGATTGGCCGACGTCTCGGTACGTATCGATGACATGTGCGGTGCCATTCGCGATGCCTTCCAGAAGCGCTCGGTAAATGTCCCCGCGTGTATGGGTCAGGTTCAACCCGAACACGCTGCCCTTTGCCAGAGGGTCATGAATCGGTGTACGTTCCCCCGAGAAATAGGGCAAAAAAATCAGGCCATTGGCTCCGGGCGGGGACATCTTTGCCTCTTCTGCGAGAACCGCAAAGGCCTCGTCACGCGTCAGGTCGCGGGCCAACTGGTCGCGGAACCAGTGGGTCAGCGTTCCGGAAGTTGCGAGACCCGCCATGGTGGCATGGGTTTCTGGTGAGAGCCACGGTGCATACCAGAGCCGCGCGTCCCTGACCCGCTCGGTGCACAACTGAATGATGAAGATGGTCGAGCCATACATCATCATCATGTCTCCCGGGTTCCGCGTTCCCACGCTCACCGCTTCTGCAGCTGCATCGATCGTACCCGCAGTTACGGGTGTGCCTTCGGCCAGTCCGGTCTCCTGCGCTGCCTGTGCATGAATGCGGCCCGCGATTTCAACCGACCAGGTCAAGTCCGGGAGGCATTCGAGAGGAACGATTCGGTCGGTCAACTCGGTCGTCCAGTTCTGGCGGGATACGTCGTAGAGCGGGCTGAAGTTGGCCGCCGTGTAGTGGTCGATTACGTAATTCCCGGTCAGCCGAAAAACGATGTAGGACGTTGACGTCAACACCCGCGCTGTCCGCTGGAATATCTCTGGCCTCTGCCGTCGCAACCAGAGGATCTTTGGACCAACGGACTGCGACGTCAGGGCATTGCCACACACGTCGAGGATACGGTCTTCCCCGATTTCGTCATTGAGCAACTCGATCTCGCGCGACGCCCTTGTGTCGACGCCGTAGAGAACCGCGTTCATCAGAGGACAACCGTTCCGGTCCACCGGCAGCATGCACGGCCCGATCGCACTGGTTGCTACTGCACCGATTTCGTGAGGATCAATCCCCGAACTATCCAGGAGTGCCCGGGTGACATGGACGAAATCGTCCCACCAGTCCTCGTCCGCCCGATGTTCCGCCCAACCGGCTCGAGGAACGATCAGTTCATGGGGCCTGGATGCTCTCCCGATGATTTCGCCCGAGTGATTGACGATCACCCCCTTGCTTTCGAAGGTGCCGATATCCAGTCCGAGGGTGTAACTCATGGATGGCCCTGTTCCCGGCCGAGATCGAAATCCGGCCCGATGCGCTCGAGGGCTGCGACAAGCAGGCGTTCGAGCGACACGAGATCCGAAAGATCACAGACTTCGAGGCTGGAGTGGGAGTAACGCATGGGAAATCCGACATCGATCGAGACGACACCGTCCCCCAACAACTGCACGTACGAAAGATCGGTCAGAATTCCCGTTTGGGCGCTGCGCTGCAGGGGTATGTTTTCGTCGGCAGCCGTCGATTCGAACAGCCTCACAGCAGCCGGATGCGGGATCACCCCGTTCAGGGTGCCACGGCCATGAAACGAATACAGGCTGATCCCCGGGCCGCCGCCAAGCCGCATCGATCCTCGATCCGCCAGGTCCGGCGTGTCGGTCGCGAGCATGAGATCGATCTGGATGGCGATGTCGGGTTTCAGGTTTTGTGCCGCCACGACGGCGCCCCGCAGGTTGAATTCCTCTTGAACAGAGAAAACGACGTGAACCGTTGGATGCCCTGCAGACTCTGCCAGTGCCCGAGCCACGCTGATCAGCACGGCGCAACCCGCCCGGTCGTCCACGCTTGTACCCGCAATCCTGGATCCGGCCAGGTCCATGACGACAGGCCTGTAGACCACCGACGTGCCGATTTCGATCCCCGCTTCCTCGACAGACATGCGGGACTGATGCCCGGTGTCAATGCGCAGGTCCGGAGTTGCAACGATCGTCTGACGATGTTCCGGCGGTGTTGCGTGATGGCTCATGTTTCCAATGACACCGGGAACATCGCGGCCTTCCCCAACGCACACCAGCACGGCCTGCGATGCCAGGGCGCGTTCCGGAACACCGCCCAGGCGTGTGACCCGGACAGATCCATCGTCCTCGACCTTCCTGACAACGAACCCCAATTGATCCATATGGGCGAAGACCATGACGCACGGTGCGTCCGGGTTTCCGTCGATCGTCGCAACGAGATTTCCCAGCCTGTCGTGCCGACTGGCGATTCCTGCGGCGTCAAGATGAGCAGAGATCGTCCTGCGCACGCGGTCTTCGTGTCCGGAAAGACCGGGGATCAGCATGAGTTCCCCAAGCAGCCGCCGGTATTCGTCGACTGTCACGACGGATTCCTGGATTCATTGACCCGCGCCATGAAGTCGCGCGCCCGCTCCGGGTCGATCGCGTTCCAGGTGTCGCCGTCGTACTTGAGGGCCGAACCGACGATGCAACCGTCGGCGATGTCGAGGACATCGGCGACGGTATCGTGCTTCACGCCGGTATTCGCCATCACGGGAATGTCGGGCAACGCAACCTTGACCGAACTCAGGGCCCCGAGGGACGCGGCCTCGCCGGTGATCGGTCCGGAGACGAGAATGGCATCCGGAATCGATGAAAACACCGCGGACCGCGCACGCTCGGCCAGGGGGCGTTCGTCCAGGCTGTGGGCGAATTCGGCCGACACGTTGTACAGCATCAGGAGGTCCTGCCGTTCCAGGCGATCTCGATACCGCATCGCCTGACCGGCATTCGGGGTCCATTGTCCCATGTCCGACGCATAGTAACCCGTGAAGATCTCGCGCACGAAGGCTGCGCCTGTCGCTGCGGCGAGTGCAACGCTGGCCATCGGATCCCAGAGGACGTTGACACCAAACGGCACCGTGATTTCCTTGCGAAGGTGCCCGATGACGTACGCCATGGTCGCGGTCGAGGCGACGTCGACGTCAAGCTCATACGGGCGGTCGTTTTCGTTGCCGAACATGACGGCATCGAACCCTGCCGAACAGAGCGCCGCGAGGTCAGACCGGGCAGCTTCGAGCAGGCCATCGATACCAGCGTCGCCGTCGTGAAGTGGCGCCCCGGGGAGCGCTCCGAGATGAACCATCCCGATGACCGGCTTGCCGGTTCGAAACACGCCTTCGAAACGAGTCATGATTTCATCCTCAAATCCCGGGACTTCTTCCAACACTCAACCCGTGAATTTTGGCAGCGGGTGGTGGAAACTTTAGCATAGGTTTTGGATTGCCCCCCTTCAACCTGTTGACCCTTCACCCCTTCACCGTTTGGCTTTTTCGGTTCCGCGCACCGTGCAGTGGCGTCGAGCTCGGAAGAAAGCAAAACGGCGAAACGGGTAACTGGATGGAATCACAAGGTGCGGACGGCGAAGAGGCGCGCCGCCGGGCAGCGCACGGTTCAAGGCAGGGGAGGCCCCGGTTTCCGAGCCGCTCGCGGCTCGGCCAAACGACACGGCACGGTACAACGCGCCACCTTTTGCATGTTCAGCAGGCCCCACCCGAATGAAGTACGGGGATGACATTCAAAGTGCCACCCGTCAGCCTCGACTTGGCGAGATTGCAACTACTGTTGCATTCGCAGCCGTGTCAGGCCTCTGGCATGATTTCGATTTCGATTCGGCAATGATCGCTCGGTCCCCAGTCATCAGGGCTGTTCAGGGCCTGCACTTTCAGTAAGTTGATAAGTTCCGTTGACGCGAATACGTAGTCAAGTTGGCGTTCGGCCGATTCCGGCTTCCTTCTGTTGGAATAGTATGTGGGGACATTCTTGCTGTCTCTCGGAAGTTCGGCCGGCCAAGGGTCGGCCTGCCTGCCGTTGGGATGTTCTGGTCCGACGAACGGCAATCCCAAGATTTCCATTCGGTCGAACACGGTCTTGTAGCGGGCCGCAAAATAATTGTCGCCACCTTCGCCATAACCACGCAGGATGTTCAGATCGCCAGCTGCCAGGATGCGGTGTCCATGCTTTGCCGCGATGAACGTGGACAGGTCTGAAACGATTCGGTGAGCTGAGCCGTCCGAGAAACAGATTTTTCTTTTCGCTTGGACATGCGTGTTTACCCATGGCGCATACATCGAAACAGCGATCAGCGCTTCGCCCGACGGCGGCGTAACAACTGCGGCGGAAAGTGTGCCAGGCCAACTGGCGACCAATCCCTTGGACTCCGCTGCATCGATCGACTTTGCTTCGATCCAGTCGACTTCGATTCGGTTCGACAACTTGACGATTGCCGTTCTCCACCTGTTCGTTCCGCCCACGATCATGGTCTCCCATGGTGCCGGATTGACCTCAATTGCAGGATCGACGTTGATTCGATTCGTCACATCCGTAGGAGGTTCCCCGGCTTCCTGAAGGAGGGCCAAATCGACATTCAGGTCGAGCAGGTACCTCCATGAGTCCAGTTTATGTTGCATGTTCCAGGAAATGATTTTCATTGTATTTCTAGCTCAAAGATGTTCCGGCAATGCCTTGGCAGAACGTCGGTCGCGACGCAACGCGGCGCAGCGCGAGTCTCGGAAAAATGCGAAACGGGCGGCGCTACGCCCACTCCACGGTGCTCGATGACTCAGTATACGACGTCGCAGCTCGCTAATGGCAAATCATTGCCCGCAAACAAGTTACACCATCGCACGTTCGCAAAATCCATCAAAGTCGTATAGCTCGTCGTACACACGCCTCGCGTTGCCCTTTAGTGGATCGCGAAGCATTGGAACCGAACGGGGAGGCGCTCCGGATTTACCCGAGGCTGTCGAAAATTTGCGCAGATCGCTCTCGCATTGTCTCCGATCAAAGTCGACCAGCACGACGATTGTGGACATCGCGTGGCTCTGCACGAATTTGACGGGTCGATTAGGTGTGTACGCCGACCGTTCACTGTTTGTTCTTCGGTCCAAATTAGGGTATCGATGCATTCACGAAAGGACCAAGCATGGGTCAGGCGTCTGAGATTGAATGGACAGACTCGACGTGGAATCCGGTCACGGGTTGCACAAAGATTGGTCCCGGTTGCGCGAATTGCTATGCAGAACGGTTTGCGGAGCGGTGGCGTGGCATTAAAGGGCATCCCTATGAGCAGGGGTTCGACCTCCGTCTCTGGCCGTCGCGGTTGGGACAACCGGCTTCCTGGAAGAAACCTCGCATGATTTTTGTGAACTCCATGAGCGATCTGTTTCACAAGAAAGTCGATCGTGACCATATCGATCTTGTTTTCGATGCGATGGAGAAGGCCAACTGGCACGTCTACCAAGTCCTCACAAAGCGGAGTTCGTTGATGCGCAATTACGTACAGCGGAGATACGGAGGTGCTCCCGTTCCTCCACACATTTGGCTCGGGACCTCAGTGGAGGATGCAGCACACAAGGGACGCATCCAGCACTTGCGGCAAATCAACTCTGAAGCCCGCTTCATTTCCTTTGAACCGCTGCTTGGACGAATTGGTGAGGTTGATCTGTCGGACATCGCTTGGGCCATTGTGGGCGGTGAGAGCGGCCCACATGCAAGGAGAATGGCTCCCGAATGGGCAACTGAACTGCGGGACAGGTGCAGGGAAAAGGGTGTGGCGTTCTTCTTCAAACAGTGGGGCGGTCCGCGACCAAAATCTGGTGGGCGTCTTCTCGAAGATCGAGAGTGGAACGGATTTCCGTGGCAGATTGTACCAAGTGAAATACTCCAATCGTTACGGGCATAGGCAGACAGCTAAAATATGATACCGAACTCCTACCGAGGGCGCGAACAATCCTACATCAAGCACCAATTCCTGACGCAGTATCTTCAGGCTGCAGCCTACAAGATACTGCTGGGAAGATCGCCGATCTTTAATTTCGTTGATGCATTTGCCGGGCCGTGGCGCGTCTCCAATTCGGACTATTCTGACGCGTCGTTCTCTCAGGCGTTGCGAACATTGGAGGCTGTACGAGCAGATTTGGCTAGGAAAGGCATCGACGGCCTAAAAATCCGACTCTGTCTTTGCGAACGCAGGGAAACAGCCGTTGATCAGCTAACCAAATACGCGGAATCCCGTAGGGGTTTAGATATCCGCATCTTTCCAGGGTCCTTTGAGGACAATTTAGACGACATAGCCGCTGACTGCCATGATGGCTTCACTTTCAGCTTCATTGATCCAACCGGCTGGGACATTCGGTCCGAACCAATTCTCGAATTCCTCAAAGATAGAAGAGGAGAATTCTTGCTCAACTTCATGGCGGAACACGTTAACCGGCACGCGAAATTCTCGCAGGTCGCGTCGTCGTTCGGCCGCTTTCTTGCTGACCCCGATTGGAGTGATGAGTTTTACGAGTTGCCTTCGAACTGGAGCAACGAACAACGCGTACTCCATTTGCTCAGACAAAAAATCAAGAAAACAGGGGCAGCTTCTTACGTGCCAGACTTTCCAATCCTGAAACCCTTGGAAAATCGCGTGAAAATGCGGCTCTTGCTCGGTACTCACGTAGCCAAAGGGCTAGAAGTATTTCGCGACGTTCAGTGGAAAGTCGAGAAACAGGAAATCGAGACCCGCAACCAATTGCGAAGCGAAGGCCAGCAACAGATCGGTTTGTTCACAGACGATGAAATCGTCGCGTTACAACAGAACGCTTCAGGGATAGGTTGCCCGAGATTTCTGCGGCGAGCGGAATCCCAAATTGTGGCGAGACTGTCTGATAGAGGTACGCAGACCTTTTCTGCAATTGCCGTTCATGTCCTTGAATTTGTCCCTATGCGACTTACACAGGTCAAGGATTTGGTGAACGACATGAAGATTCGCGGTGTTTTGAAATTTGACCTGCCGCCAAGAAAGCAGAAACCGCAGGAATCCACGAGGATTTCTTTGTTGAAATCATGATGCCCTCGCATGCTTTCGAAGAAGGAGAACGGCATGGAACTCGCCACGCGGCATTGGGACCGCCACGGCAACGGCGGCTTGACGTTCACTGATCTCGGGTTCGGGACTGCGCCATTTGGAAATCTCTACAAGGCGATAGACGACCGGACCGCTGACTCGATCCTCGAGTGCGCATGGGATTCAGGGGTGCGTTACTTTGATACGGCTCCATTGTACGGGCTTGGCCTGGCAGAAACGCGCCTCGGCCGATTCCTGCGGAACAGGCCGCGAGACAGCTTTGTCCTGTCCACCAAGGTTGGCCGGCTCCTGAAGGCCACGACTCCGGACAAGCGCGAAGGAATCGGGAAATGGTTCGACGTGCCTAGCCGGAAAGAAGTCTATGACTACGGCCACGACGGCGTCCTGAGGTCCCTGGAGTTCTCGCTTGAACGGCTCGGGCTTGACCGGATCGACATTCTCTATGCCCATGATCTCGACCTGTTCAACCATGGGAGCCCCAAGGTTCTTGAAGAAAAGCTGCAGGAGTTCGTCTCCGGGGGATACAAGGCGCTCCTTCGTCTCCGCGATGAAGGCGTGATCAGCGCGTTCGGTGCCGGAATCAACGAGTGGGAGCCGGCGCAGTGGCTGGCCGAGCGATGCGATATCGACATTTTTCTCTTGGCTGGACGGTACACGTTGCTCGAACAGGAAGCGGGAAAGACCTTTCTGCCGCTCTGCCGGAGACGCGGAATCGGCCTGACCATCGGTGGTCCGTACAATTCGGGCATTCTTGCTTCGGGTCCGCGCCGGGGCGCGTTCTACGACTACAGTCCGGCGCCCGCGGAGACGCTCGAACGTGTCGCCCGGATCGATGCCATCTGCACCGGAAACGGTGTTCGCATGATCGATGCGGCTTTCCGGTTTCCCCTCAGGGAACCGGCAGTGCTTTCAGTCATGCCAGGTGGTCAGAGCGTCGACGAAATGAAGGACAACGTGCGGGCAAGCCGGGCGAAGGTTCCATCCGTGGTCTGGGAGGAACTGGCCGCGGCGGGCTTGCTGGCAAGCGACCATGCGGCCAAATGACGGCGTAGGTGGCCGGTGGAATTCGCGATGAAGGTAATTGATGCACATCACCACTACTGGCAGCCGGCACGCGGCGACTACACGTGGATGCCTATGGACAATCCCGTACTCGCACGACCCTATGATCCGTCACATCTGACGCCCGCCCTGGAGTCTTGTGGAATCGATCGAACCGTCCTTGTCCAGGCGGCGGCAACAGTCAATGAAACCGAGTACATGCTGGGGTTGGCCGATGCAGCGCCCCACGTCGCCGGCGTTGTGGGCTGGGTCGACTTCGAGGATGTGTCCGACCGGGACAGTCTCGCCCGTCTTGCGCATCACCCGAAATTCGTCGGAGTTCGGCCGATGATCCAGGACATCGCTGATGTCGAGTGGATGTTGCGTGCCGACATCGACTGGGCATACCGGGCGGTCGTTGCGGAGGGCCTCGCTTTCGATGCTCTCGGGTTTCCGCGCCACCTGGAGAATTTCCTCGTGCTCCTGCGCCGTCATCCGGACATGAGGGTGGTCATCGATCATTGCATGAAGCCGCAGATCGTGGACCACTCCCCGGAGACCTTTGATCATTGGGCGCGGGGCATGTCCCGTCTTGCCAGGGAAACGGGGGCCTTCTGCAAGCTGTCCGGTCTGGTCACCGAGGCGCGCGAAGACTGGACGTTCGACGATCTGCGTCCCTATGTTGATCACGTGTTGTGCGAGTTCGGCGCGGAACGCGTGATGTGGGGTTCCGACTGGCCGGTCTGCCGTCTGCGTGCCGAGTACGGGGACTGGCTGGCCGCCTCCCGGTTTCTGACCGCAGAGTTGGGAGAGAGGGAGAAGTCCCGCGTGTTCGGTGGAACCGCGACCGAGTTCTACCGCCTGGAACTATAACGCGTTCAGGAAATCCAGGACCTTCATTCGATCCAGCATCGCCCTGTCTTCGGGGATGGTTGAAACGGTCAACGCCGCGCAGCCCTGGGCGAATTCAGCCGCCGATCGGAAATTTCGCGTCCTGGTCAGCTCCGCCGCCAGCGCTCCGGTGAATGCATCTCCGGCACCATGCGTCGAGATGACATCGACGTTGATCCCGGGCAGCCTGAAGCATTCGTCCTTCGTACGGGCAAACAGCCCCTCCCCGCCGAGTGTTATGATGACGGCGGCAGGGCCCCGGTCGATCAGTTCCCCGGCCGCGCGTTCCACATCGAGGGCCGTTTCGTCGAGGCCTGTGTGCATCGCGGCTTCGATCCGGTTGACCACCAAAACGTCGATGCGTTCAACCACTTCGGGCACCGCGAGCGCATGGTCATTGTATGGTGC
Source organism: Paracoccaceae bacterium (assembly GCA_965242975.1). Taxonomy (GTDB): domain Bacteria; phylum Pseudomonadota; class Alphaproteobacteria; order Rhodobacterales; family Rhodobacteraceae; genus JAPPHA01. The sequence continues at coordinate 5,327,824 of CBDETS010000007.1, forward strand.
CGCATTGAGAATCACCCGGCAGTCTTTCGGCGCGCGCGCGATGGCGGTGCGGTTGACCATCGACGGGACCTCGCACTGAAGGACCAGTCCCTTGAGCGACGGAAACATGGTGATCTCTGAAGCATCGATTCCGCCGTTGGCGCCCGAGACGATCACGGCGCCGTAGTCTCCTCCCGGATCGACAATCGCGACACTCATTCCCGTGGGTTCATCGACCTGCAGGACTTGCCGGTCGTCGACCCCGGAGGCCTCGAGTGACCGGCGAATTCTTTCGCCGAATTCATCGGTTCCGATGCGCCCCGCCATGGCAGTCGATGCGCCCATCCTGGCTGCCGCCAGCGCCTGGTTTCCGCCCTTGCCGCCAAGGCGGTACGAAACCGACGTTCCGACAACGGTTTCGTCGGTTTGCGGAAAATACGGGGCGTCGACGACAACGTCGAGATGCAAGGCCCCGATGACGAGGATTTCCGGATCCACAGTCATGCCCCGCAGAGCGCCGTGGGGATCAGGCGTCGACTCAGGGTTGCGTCCTGCCGCGACATTGTGTCGGCGAGCTCTGTGTCATGGACGAGTTCGCGTGCAATTCCGCGTAACCGGTCAGCCAACCGGACATTCGTTCGTGCTTCCTCGAAGGGATCGAGACCCGAGTGGTCCGGGAACGTGTCGAAATCGATGATGCCGTCGTAACCGTTGCTGGCCAGTTCGACGAACAGTTCCAGGGTTTGGACCGGGTGAACCATTCCGACCATCAGCCCGTTATCCCGCGTCCCGCGTGCATCATTGAGATGAACGCCCAGCAGGCGTGAATGTCAACAGATCAGATGCTCCGAGCAAGCAGGGATTTCGCCGGCCATGAGGGTGTGCGCCATGTCGAGAGTGACGCCAAGGTTTCCATGGTTGGCATCCTCGATCGCCGGCAAGGTCGTTGCCGCATCCGGCAGGAGAGCGTGGGCCCGCAATTCCGCCGGCTTGTATTCGATCGCGAAATCGATGTCGGGATTGTGGTCCGCAACCTCCTCGAGCGCGGCGACGGTATCGTCCCACATGCGGTGATACGCACCCTGAAAGGCGCAATCGACACCGTCCTGTCCCAGCCAGATGCTCATCATTTTGCCATTCGTTTCGGATAGGGTATCAATCCCTCTCTTCGTCAGGTCGATTGCTGCACGCCGGTCTCTCCGGTCGGGGTATGTAAACGAGCCGATGGCGAACCGCCGGAAGCCAAATTAGCGCATGGCCAGCCCGTTCGAGGCCATGCCGTTGTCTGCCGGCAACGAGACCAGGCGCCGCGGGCCCAGGCCCTCGACATGATCAGGGAAATCGAGGTCCGCCGATATGATACCCTCGATTGGTGAGGCGGCGGCAATGAAGTCCGGACGGGACGGAGGCGAGTTCCCTGCAATGACCGGTTTGAAGGCGTTGAGCCGGGCTGCGTATCCCGGGCGCTTGTCGGATGTCATCGATCGTTCCAGTTCACGTGTTTTCGAGCGGACCCGCATGGATTCCGCCAGGGATTGTGGGGACGCCGCGCTTGGATTTCTGCCACCCGGTTCCTGTCCCCGGAAAAAGTGTTGACCGGTGGACATTCATCATAGCATGACACGAAGGACCGGAAACCTGTATCGGGGCTCCCCTGTCGGTGATTCTCCACGTACGGGCTGTTGGACCCTTGCTTGTGTGCACGCAGCCGATGTGGGCAGATGGCCCGGTCAGGTGAGGTGAAGCGGATCACCGGTCAGGGTTTTCGCCTGTGGCAATACACGCCATGCGTCGTGAGCATGTCGTCCCATCGGCATCCAGAGCCCGGCTGGAATTGGGAGATCTATGGTGACGCATACACATGCCAGGCTCGTCCGGCTGCATGAAAAGGATCAGGTCGCGGTCGCGCTGGACCCGCTGAAACCGGGTGAAGGTCTTGATCGCCACGGGATCACGGTCTCGTCAGGGATCGCGGCCGGCCACAAGATCGCGGTCGTGCCGATCGCGGCGGAAGAGGGTGTTCTGAAATACGGACAGGTCATCGGCTTCGCGAAGACCTATATCGCCCCGGGAGATCATGTCCACGTGCACAATCTCGGCATGGGGGACCATCATCAGGACTATGCGTTTGGCCTGGACTGCCGCCAGTTGCCGCCAGTCGAGGACAAGGCGGAATTCATGGGTTATCACCGGGCCGACGGAAGCGTAGGTACGCGGAACTACGTCGGTATTCTGACAACCGTGAACTGCGCAGGGAGCGTGGCGCGGTTCATTGGCGAGGCCGTGGCCAGGGCAGGGTCCCTGGAAGGAATGCACAACATCGACGGGGTCGTACCGATCGTCCACGGAACGGGTTGTGGAATGTCTGATCGAAACGAGGGTTACGCGACTCTGTTCAGAACTCTTTCGGGCTATGCCCGCAATCCGAATTTCGGTGGTATTCTGCTCATGGGCCTCGGATGCGAGGTGATGCAGGTCCCTGACCTCGTCGGCCCGGGTCGGGGGGTGAACGATCCGACGTTCGGGTTCCTGAACATCCAGCAAATCGGAGGAACGCGGAAAACCATCGAACGGGGAGTTGAACTGCTGCAGGGAATTGCCCGGTGTGCCAACAGGATCGAGCGAAAACCGGCACCCGCGAGCCAACTGGTGCTGGGGCTGCAGTGCGGAGGGTCCGACGGCTACTCCGGGATTACCGCGAACCCGGCGCTCGGGGCCGCGGCCGACCTGCTCGTCCGTCACGGCGGTTCGGCGATCCTGTCTGAAACCCCGGAGATCTATGGCGCCGAACATCTTCTGACCCGGCGAGCCGTCAACACCAGCGTCGGCGAAAGCCTGGTGGAAAGGATCCGCTGGTGGGAAGAATATACGTCCCGCAACGAATGCGCGATGGACAACAATCCGACTCCGGGAAACAAGCGTGGCGGGTTGACGACAATCCTGGAGAAGTCCCTGGGAGCAGTGGCGAAAGGAGGGACGGCCCCGTTGTCCGCCGTCTACGAGTATGCCGAACGAGTCGAAACGCGGGGTCTGGTTTTCATGGACAGCCCCGGATATGACCCGTGTTCGGTCACTGGTCAGATCGCGTCGGGCGCAAACCTGGTTGCGTTCACGACCGGAAGAGGTTCGGTATCCGGCTACATGCCGACACCGTGCGTCAAGCTCGCCAGCAACGATAGCCTGTTTGACCGCATGGGCGACGACATGGACGTGAACTGCGGGGACATCGTGTCGGGCGGCGCAGACGTCGCGGAAAAGGGACGGGAGATCTTTGACCTGTTCCTGCGGGTCGCGTCCGGTGAGCGAACACGTAGCGAGTGCCTGGGGTTCGGGGGCGCTGAATTCGTGCCGTGGCAGATCGGCGCAGTGATGTGATTGATGGGGGGCGATCGGATGCGGCTGGCTGGAAAGACTGCACTGGTGACGGCGGCCGGTGCAGGAATCGGACGGGCAACGGCCGTTGCATTTGCGGGCGAGGGCGCACGTGTGTTTGCCACGGATATCGACTCCCGGTCACTTGAGGGTATTGCCGACGTCGACGGCATCGAAACCCGGCCCCTGGATGTGACGTCGTCTGAGGCCGTGGCGAAAGCGGCAGGGGATCTGGGCGCTGTCGACGTCCTGTTCAATTGTGCAGGCGTCGTGCATCATGGCTCGATCCTCGAGTGCGATGAGGATGACTTCGACCATTCGGTCGAACTGAATATCAAGGGAACCTACAGGATGACCCGGGCCTTTCTCCCGTGCATGATCGAGAAGGAACGGGGCACGATTATCTCGGTGTCGTCGGTCGTTTCGTCCATCGTTGCCGCACCGGACAGATTTGTCTACGGGGCGACGAAGGCGGCTGTCGCCGCGATGATGAAGTCGGTCGCGGCCGATTTTGTCGCTCGCGGGATTCGCGCCAACGCCATATGTCCGGGAACGGTCGAAACTCCGAGTTGGCACGAGCGCGTTCGCGTTGGCGGCGCCAGGACGGGAGATATCAACGCGGTTCGCAGGGCATTCATTGACCGGCAGCCGATGGGTCGGATCGGTCAGCCCGAGGAAGTGGCGGCCCTGGCCGTGTATCTGGCGTCCGACGAGAGCCAATTCGTGACCGGACAGACCATCGCGATAGATGGCGGCTGGTCCAATGTATAGGAACCTGGAATGAAATTGATCCGATATGGCCCGCCCGGGGCCGAAAAACCGGGAATGGTCGACGAAGATGGTCAACCAAGAGATCTTTCGGGGCATGTGGGCGACATCACGGGCTCGGTACTCGATGATCGGTCGCTCGACTGGCTGCGCGGTATCGAATCGCAATCCCTGCCGGTGGTTGATCGGGACTGTCGGCTTGGTCCCTGTGTCGGGCAGGTCGGAAAGATCGTCTGCGTCGGGCTGAATTATTCGGATCATGCCGCCGAAACCGGTTCGCCCACGCCAAAGGAACCGATACTGTTTTTCAAGGCGACATCGGCGATCAGCGGTCCTAACGACACGGTCGTCATTCCGCGCGATTCGATCCGCACCGACTGGGAAGTCGAACTTGGAATCGTGATCGGGTCGGAGGCCAAATACGTGGAAGAGGCCGATTCACTCGCGCATGTTGCGGGCTACTGCGTGGTCAATGACGTCTCGGAACGGGATTTCCAGACCAAGCGCGGCGGCCAGTGGGTCAAGGGCAAATCGGCAGACACCTTTTGTCCGTTGGGTCCATGGCTTGTCACGCGCGACGAGGTTCCGGACCCGCAAGACCTTGACCTGTGGCTGGACGTGGATGGCGAACGGCGACAGGACGGCAGCACGTCCAACATGATATTTTCCGCTGCCTTCCTTGTCAGCTACATCAGCCGGTTCATGAGCCTGCAGCCTGGAGACGTGATCGCGACCGGCACGCCGGCCGGCGTTGGCATGGGCCGGAATCCGCAGGTCTGGCTGTCTGCCGGGCAGGTCATGCGGGTTGGAGTCCAGGGCCTGGGAGAGCAGCGCCAGGTCGTGGCTGCCTGGCCCGGTTGATGTTCCGGACCGGCCATTCGTCGGGGAACGCTTTCGTCGGCGGAACGCCCGCCGCATGTGGCTGACCTGGCGGGAGGGTTGGACACGCCGATGTGGCCCGCCCGAAGGCTGCGGGTCCCTCGATGGCACCCCGAGTTGCGCGATCACGTGGTCGCGCTCGGGTCATGGGCGAGAACGCTGAAGGCAGATTCGCCGGTCGTGTCTGTCGGCGCAGAGTTCGACGCGCCCGCCAACGGCAGGAATCCGAAGGAATCCGGGACACTGCACCGGAGCGCGGGAAACGCCCAATGACCGAATCCCGAAATCCAGATTCCGCCGTGACTCCAGCGAAGTCCCTCGACAGGACAATTGCCGATGCCGCCGCGTTCCTCTTTACCGTGATCATCCTGATCTACGCGGCGTCGGGGCCGCTTGGCGAGTTCGTCAGGTGGTTCATTGAAACCACGAGTGACGGTTATTCGGAGATGTCCAGGCGGGAACAGCGCCTGTTGCTCAAGCAACATTGGCTGGGCGCGGCGTTCAAGAGTTTCGAACGCGGGTTCCTGTTGCCGACCGGGCTGATTCTCGGACTTCCGATAATCATGTCCTTCTTCGTCACCTTTCTGACGCTCCACAAGGCGCCGCACTACACGTGGGTGAACCGAATCCTGGCCGTGGCGTCAATTTGCACGTTCATGCTTTGGGTCGCCAATCTCTTCTCCGTCGACGCCGGTGTCCTGCCGGCTGCCCGCCCGGTCGATTTCGTGTTTTTCCCGATTGCCACCGTCCTGACCCTTTATCTGACCTGGAGACTGTTCGGGGGCTTTATCGTCGGTTTTTGCCTGTTCTGGATCGTGTATTTCTTCGTTCGCGGCGCGTTCCCCGACTGGATGGGGGTTCTGGCTGGCTCCGAATCGACGTTTTCTCAATCCATGCGGTCGATGGTGCTGAACTTCTGGTCGCAGACGGGAGGCATGTTCGGCCAGCCCCTCCAGGTTGTTTCAGGAAACGTTTTGATTTTCATCGTGTTCGGCGGAGTGCTGATGGCGTCGGGAGCCGGGGACCTCCTGATGAAGATCGCCAACCGGATCGCGGGCGGGCTGACCGGCGGTGCGGCTCATGCGGCGGTCGCAAGTTCGGCGCTTTTCGGAACCTTGTCCGGCGCCGCGATATCGAACGTCGTGTCGACCGGGGTGATGACGATCCCGGTCATCAAGCGTTCCGGCTTCAAACCGGCATTTGCCGGGGCGGTCGAGGCCGCCGCGTCGACCGGTGGACAGATCGTGCCTCCGGTGATGGGGGTCGTGGCGTTTTTCGTCGCCGGGCAGATCGGGCTCGAGTATCGGTATATCGTCATCGCGGCCATCGTGCCGGCGGTCTTTTACTACCTCGGTACGTTCCTGACCGTGTATTTCGAGGCGCGCCGCCAGGGAATCGGGCCTCTCCCGATCGACAGCCGGCCCGCGCTCGGAAAATCCGAACTGTGGCAGACCCTGGTGTTTATCATGCCGCTCGGAACGCTCTCGTATTTCCTGTTTGTTCAGCCTTCGGTCCCGAAAGCCGGATTCTACGGTTTTGTCGTCGCGTTCGTGTGCGCCTTGATCCTGTTTCGACAGTTCCGGTCCTGGCCGACGATTTACCGGGCCTGCGTCGATGCCGGCCGAATGTCGGCGTCCATCATCGTCATCGTCACCGCGATCGGCCTGATCGTGGGTCTGATCCAGGTTTCAGGTTTCTCCGGACGTTTGTCCCTGCTGCTGACCCAGCTGGCTGCCGGTCCGCTGTTTACCACGCTTGTCGTCGTCGCGCTGGGTTCGATCATACTTGGAATGGGGCTTCCGCCTGGCGCGACCTATTTCATAATTGTCATTGCCCTGTCGTCGGGAATCGATGCTGTCGGCATTGCCCCGCTGACCCTTCACATGTTCGTGGTGTTCTTCGCCGTGATTTCGACGGTGACTCCACCGGTCGCCCTGGCCGCGTTCGCGGCCGCACCCATTGCGGGGGCGAACCCGATGCGCACCGGATTGGAAGCGGCGCGGCTGTCGCTCGCCGGTTTCATCATTCCGTTTGTTTTCGTCTATCATCCGGCAGTCCTGTACAAGCTCCAGGTCCTGTTCGAGTGGTTTGAAGGAGAACTGCCGACGTCGCGGGCAATGATCGATGCGTCCACCGTCAGCTGGATGGAACTCGGATGGATCGTCCTGGCCTTTTCGGTATCCATGTGGCTGCTGGCATCGGCGCTGGCCGGCTGCGAAAAGAACCGATTGCTAAAAAGTGAACGATTGCTGCGTATGATTGCAGGACTGGCGATTCTGCTGCCCGATCCGAAATTTTCGATACCGGCGCTTGTATTGAGTGTCGCGCTTGTGGTTGGACACCGCCTGATCGGGGGTGAGCCATCGAAGGTTGACACACGGTCAACCTGAACGAAACGGGAAAACCAGGGAGAAAGACATGCGAAAAACGGTTTATGCCGCCATTGCGGCAACATGCCTCGCCGGGGGATCGGCGGCGGAGGACATTACGCTCAAGATGGCGACAATTGCGCCAAGCCTGGGCCAGGCAATAACCATGGCAACAATGGCCAATGTCGTAACGGACAATCTCGATGGTGTTGCGATCGAAGTCTCCGGAGGGGGCGCTGCGACATTGCACATGATGGAAGTCGGCCGCGGGAACCTCGATCTGTCGATGACGTCTCCCGTCGTCTATAACCTGATGGCCGGCGGCAAGGCGATGTACGCAAATCAGCCCGACGCTCCCGAGTTGGCCAAGAATCTCAGGTTGCTCATGTGGTTCCCCTACGGGCAGTACCATTTCGCGGTTCGTGCGGATTCCGACATTCAGACGCTCGATGACATCGAGGGTGCGTCCGTCTTCCTCGGCCCCCAGGGCGGTGGTGCATACAACGGCGCCCGGGGTTACATCGAAGCATCGACGGGCCTCGTGGTCGGCGAAGACTACGAAGCAATCAAGGCGAATTGGCAAACCGGTTACCAGGCTTTTCTCGACGGAAAGGTCGACGTTTACGTGAATGGTTGCATCGATCCTTGCGGACAATTCATCCAGTTCACCGAAACGGAAGAACTGAGATTCATCGGTCCCGAGGACGATTCAGGCGACGTGGTCGACAAGTGGCTCGGGAAATTCCGTTACCGCGACATGATCGAACCGGGCCAGTATCAGGGCCAGGCAAATACTGAAGCGGTCAAGGCCTGGAACACATCGGTTGGTGTCGCCGTACGCGCCGACCTGGACGAAGAAATCGTCTACAAGGTGACGAAGGCCTTCTGGGACAATCTCGGACAGATCACGTCCGACGCGCCCTGGGCGAAAGCGCTTGACGTCGAGTACGCTGCGGCGAAACGCGGGTTGATGGAACTGCATCCCGGCGCCGCGCGTTACTACGCGGAGGCCGGCGTACTGAAATAAGTCCGCTCGATGCCCGGTGCCGACGGAAAACCGTGGGCGCCGGGACTTCATCGACGCATGGCAGAGCGTTTCCGCGGGCGCCGTGCGTCGGGGAATCCGTCACGACCTTCAGGGAATCGTGTTCGTCGACGCGAGCGCTCGTCCGAACATGTCGCGGTCCACGTTCCCTCCGCTCGTCACGACGATGACGGTGTCGCGTTCGATCTCGTCTCCGCGGAACACCGCGGCCGCCAGGCCGGTTGCCGCGCCCGGTTCGACCACGATCTTGAGGTGCGTGAATGCCAGTGCCATCGCGCGCAGGCATTCTTCGTCACTGACGGCAATTCCGGGACCGCACAAACGCGAGATGATCGGGAAGGTCAGAGTGCCCGGCGACGGCGTCAATATGGCATCGCAAATCGATCCCGACTCGCGTTCGTTCCGTTCGATGACCCCACTTCTCAATGAACGGGCAACATCGTCGAAACCTTCGGGCTCGCAGGGTCTGACCTTCAGGCGGGAAGCGTGCTCCTCGAGAGCCAGCGAGATCCCGGACGTCAAACCACCGCCGCCGCATGGTACAAGGACTTCGGCGTCGTCGATTCCTGCACGACGGGATTGTTCCGCGATCTCCAGGCCACAGGTTCCCTGGCCTGAAATGACCGCGGGGTCGTCGAACGGACGAATGAGGGCCATTTTCCGCGAACTGTTGGTTCTTTCGACGACGGCCTCCCTGTCTTCGGCCTCCCGATCATACAAGACAACGTCCGCTCCAAGTGACCGTGTCCCCTGGATCTTGGAGGTGGGCGCGTCCGAAGGCATGATGATGCAGGCCGGCAGGCCCTTCAGTTTCGCTGCGTATGCCACGCCCTGGGCATGATTGCCGGACGAGAACGCAATGACTCCCCGTCTCGGCTGATCTTCAGGCAGCGCGGTGATTGCGGCCCACGCTCCCCTGAACTTGAAGGAACCCGTGTACTGGAGGCACTCGGCCTTGACGAGTATCCGCCGTCCGGCGATCCGGTCCAGGACCGGAGACGACAGCATCGGCGTTTCGCGCACATGGCCGGCGAGGCGGTCGCGGGCGGTGTGTACAAGGTTGATGTCACTCATCTCGTGCGCACCGCGCCAGCCATTTCCGGATCGCCGCGACGCTCTCGGGCTCGTCGAGGAAAGGCACGTGGCCGCGGCCGGGGACTTCCGTGAATATCATGTCGGGCCGCAGTTCACGCATTCTCGAAGCCGTCTCGCGCGAAAGCAGGTCCGAGTTTGCCCCCCGGATGAGTGCCGTTGGCAATTGGTCGAGCACGTGAAACCATGCCCAGGGATCGACGGAATCCATGGACTGTTCGAGGACGGCATCACGCAGGCGAGGGTCGTAGTTGATCCTGAGGCCGGAGGATGTCGGGACAATCGTGTTTCTGGCCTGCTCCTCCCAACGTTCCCGCGCGACGTTAACGAATCCCGTGCTCCGTGTCGAAAGATCTTCGACGTAATCGTCGAGATCCTCATGCTCGGGATGCCTGCCGAGATGGTCAAAGATCAATTCCAGTCCTTCGGATTCCAGAACCGGCCCAATGTCGTTCAACAGGACACCGGAGAGACGATTCCCCGCGATCAACGCCAGATACAAGGCAATCAGCCCGCCCCGCGATGTTCCGAGCACGGCCGCACGATCGATCGCCAGGTGGTCAAGAAGCTCAAGGCAGTCGCGGGCTTCGACCGGCACGGAATAGTTGCGGAAATTCGGGTCACGGTCGGAGTCCCCGCGACCGCGACAGGTCACTCTGATCAGGCGCACGTCGGCAAGATACGGCACGATCGGGTCGAAATCTGCCAGGTTTCGGGTCAATCCGGGAATGCAGAGGACAGGGAGTCCGGACCGATCGCCCTCGTCGAGATACGTGATCCCGAGCCCGTCGGACGTGGTGAACCTGGGCATCAGTTCGACGTTGCCAGGGCCGGAATGCCGGACAGGTCACGAAGAACGAATTCAGGCTCCCACGGGAGCCGGTCCTGGGGGTCTCCTGCCCGATTGACCCAGGCCGACCGGAACCCGAAGCCTGCCCCGGCGGCGGCGTCCCAGCCATTCGATGACACGAACATGACGTCGGACGGCTGGACGGCGAACTCACGTTCCACCAATTCATAGACGGAACGGTAAGGTTTGAAGACCCCGACGGATTCCACACTCAGGATGCTGTCGATCAGGCCTGCAATTCCGGCCGAATTGACCGCTCCTGTCAGCATGTCAGGCGAACCGTTCGAGAGAATCGCCGTTGCGCAGGAATGTTCCTTGAGTTCAGCGAGCATTTCCGGAACTTCCGGATAGGCGTCGAGTTCCCAGTACAGCGCCAGCAACCTTTCTCTCAATTCCGGGCTGCCCTCGAGTCCGGACGCCTCGAGCGACCAGTCAAGCGCGTCGCCCGTGACGTTCCAGAAGTCCGTGTGCTCGCCAGTGATGGCACGCAGCCAGGTGTACTGGAGCTGTTTTGACCGCCAGTCATTCGCGAGTTTCTGCCAAAGGCCATTTAATTGGCTCCACTGAGGTTCTGCCGCACAGTTTCGTGCGGCCGCGGCGACATCGAAGAGAGTTCCATAGGCATCAAATACACAGGTCTTTACGGCCAACTTGTCGTCCTTTCTTCAATGTGGGCCCGTCACATGCCGATCAGCCGGGTTCGCCATGGCCCCAGCCAGTTTCAACGGAAAGAACATCGGTTCCGTTCCAATTTGAATCGTTGAGTTTGGCCCTGAATTCCTGTGTCGCTCCCAACAGCCCGTAACAGGCCGATAGGAACCGGAAAGACAAAGTTCTGATTCGACACATGTGTTTACGCAATCATGGCCGTTGATGGAATGCCCGACCGTGCTCGAGCTCGCATCCGGGAGATGCAGGACAGGTGCAAGCGGACAAGCCGGGACGGCACCGGCCGGCCCGGAATCGCGACGGTCCGCTGATGCGTGCGCTTGGTGCGAACGTAAGACGATTGCGGCAGCCCCGGAGCCCGATTCGGATCCACCGTATCATGACATTTTCCAGATGACGGCTGGATTTCCCGACTGCTGCAAAGCGTGCTGCTTGCGGTCCCGGAAGTCGTCCTGACAACCACCGTGGCGACCTTGACTGCGCCCCGCCCGGCGGGCAGTCGGCGTCATCGCCATGATGCACCTCGCAATGACGGCATTGAAGCCGGCCGGCCGTTGCGGTTCTGCACAGATTGGCAACACCCTGAGCCGCTTCCGGCTTCACCGCTACGAACACATGGTCGGGTGATGGGCTGTTTCGGCAATCGCTGCCGCATCGTCAATGTCGTTCTTCTGCCAATGGAGAAACGGTTTCACCTTCACGTGCACCGGAGCGAGCCGCCACGGCCCTCCATCGCGTTCAGGCGCGGCCGCACTTCGGACAGGAACGCCTGCAACCTGTCGCGCAACGGTTTCTCGCGGGTGACCGGCCGGTCTTTCGGCGGTCGCCCCTTGAACCTGAATACCCCTTGACGATGTGTCGATGCCGATGGTGGGAACTTGTTCCGCGGATCCCTCAGTCGTTGACCGGGCACATCCAGCGCTGGTTCTTCCCGGCGCGCGTGACGCCGCCAGACCGGGCGTCCACCCCATCGAAAACGCCACACCGGCAATTTCATGGATATGGTCTGTCCAATTGGTTTGACCTTTCGATTAGGATTTGTTTTACACTGCATCCGACTGGTGCGATAACCGATGGTCGATGAAACCGCTTCCCGAAAGTAAAGTGGAGGGTCGTCGAGTCGGTGCCATGCCAATCCCCGCCGTCATACATGGCCGGCACGCGATGAAGTTCGCCAATTCCTGCGGCCCTGCATGTGCGGGGTGCGACTGAAACGGGCTGTTCGGGTCAGGGGGCGCCTTGCCGTTCGGCTATGGCAAATCGAGAAGGGTTCGATGAAGCGGTTCTGGATTGAATACACGAGTGAAGCGTTTTCCAACCTGCCCCATGAACGACTGATCGCAGTACTTCCGGTGGGCGCGGTCGAACAACACGGGCCCCATCTTCCGTTGTCTGTCGATGCCCAGGTCGCCGACACTTTGGCGAATCGGCTGGCGAAAGCACTACCCGAGGACAACCCCGCGATTTTTCTGCCGACTCAGTCGATTGCCAAGAGCAACGAACACCTGTGCTTTCCGGGAACACTGACATTGAATGCGGAGACCCTGATCTCTACCTGGTGTCAAATCGGCGCCTGCGTGGCGCGCGCCGGCGTGCGCAAGATGGTGTTCCTGAACGCGCATGGCGGCAATGTGCCCGTCATGGATATCGTGGCCCGCGAATTACGCGTCCGCCACGGGATGCTCGTGTTCCGCGTCAACTGGTGGGCGCTTGGACTGCCGGAAGGGCTCTATCCGAATGATGAAGAGAAGCACGGCATTCACGCCGGCGACATGGAGACATCGGTCATCCTCGCGCTGGACCCGGACAATGTGGATATGGCCAGGGCACGGGATTTTCGCCCCCGAACATGCGAATGGGAATCCGAGTACCGCCACGTCTCTCTCGGCAAAGGTGCAGTTCCGGCTTGGCAGATCCAGGATCTCCACCCTTCGGGAGCGTGCGGCAACGCAGCAGCGGCCTCGCCTGACAAGGGGGAGGCAACGTTGGCCCATGCGGTCGAACGACTGGTCGAGGTGCTTGATGATGTCGAGCGCATGCCGCTTGACGACCTTGGAACCAAACCCGGGTGGTAGCCCGCCAGTGGATGCGCGAACACGGTATAGCTTGCCCGGCAACTCTCTGGTCGGAATGCGGGGGCTCGGCAAGCACGTCAGCCGAGTTGCCATGGCCGCCCGCCTTGGCCGTACGGTCAACGGATTCGATCTCCCTGGCGATTACCCCCCCGCACCGAGCGGTTCCGGACATCCGGCCACGAGGCGGAATGGTTCCGCTTTGTCAGCAAGGCAAGGGAAGAAAGACCGGATCATCCCGACCCATGCGACCGAAGCCATCGAGGCGCTGGTGCCGCCTCGGGCTTCCCGGTTATGCTGTAACCTGCACACCATACCGCCGGTCCTTGCCTCGCTGATCGCCTTGTGCCTCCGGGAACTGCTCGTGTGGTACCACGTGATTCCTCGCGAACTGATCCCGTCTCCCTGCCTCGCCACGGCCACGCTGGTGCAAGACTTCGTGTCCATCGAGGGATCGGTGCGGTTCACCATGAATCCGGCCGTGGCCGCTTTGGGTCTCGTCATCGTCGGCCGTATCCTGACCCGCATCTTTTCCGCTCTCTCCCGAAAGGCGCAAACGAGCCTTTTCCCTTCCGAGGATGTCCTGCAAGCAACACCTTCCGTAAGGATTGCATTCCCGGTCTTCATCCAAGTCGGCAATGCCCGTGCAGCACTGTTGATCCGTGCGTGCATCACCGCGTTCATTCCGAATCTCTCCGGCACGGTGGCCGGTCTGCAAGGCGCCGGCCACGGTCTTCACGGCCTTTTCGCGCAGAGTGGGCACGTACCAGGGCAGCGAGTGCGTCGCCTCCCGATGCCGTCGGCCCATCCGGATTTCCTGGCGGCACTCGAAGTTTCGGGCGCGTTGTCATTGATTGGCGCTGCGGTTGCTGGAATTTTCGCCGGTGCAATGGGACATGACACCGGGTTTGTCTCGCTGATGCTTGAATCGAGTTTTCGCAACGGGACTCCCCGCGTGACCGCGGTCCTGCTCCTGGTCTCGCTTCTCGTGACCGTGACCTGCCTGATCACCTGCTGGCTGCCGAAGCCGGCGCTCGTGCACCGGCATGAGACCGAATGGAAATCGGAAGGCTGGCGCGGATGAACAGGTTCGCGACCTCGACAACACTTCAGGGCGTTGCAATTGCGGGACGCGAGGGCCGGTTCGACCTTGTTCTGCGTGCAGATCGTATCGCTTCCGTATCCAGTTCTGCATTCCGGCAAGGTGGTCTGGTGCTGCCTCTCTTTTCGGATGCCCATGTGCATCTCGACAAGACCTTTGTGGCGCACCGCCTTCCTCGGCACGCCGCGACACTCCTCGATGCCATCGAGATCACGGCCGCGGACAGGGCGCGGTGGGACGGGGACGACATCCGGTGCCGCGCGACGCAGGCGTTACGCCGTGCCTATGCCTATGGTACCGGGCGCATGCGCAGCCACGTGGACTGGACGGAGCCTGAAACGCCGGTTGCATGGTCGGTGCTGAACGAATTGCGCACGGAATGGCAGGAACGGGTCGTGCTCCAGTTGGCGGCGCTGGTTAATCTGGACCTGTTTCCGGAGGCCGGAGAATCCATTGCCAAACGTGTCGCGGCCGACGGCGGCGTGCTCGGTGCCTTCGTTTACGGCAACGCGGACCTGCGAGCGAAGGTTTCGCAGGTCTTCGACCTGGCGGAACGCCATGATCTTGCGCTCGACTTTCACGTGGACGAGGCGCTGGATCCGGAATCGCAGGGAATCGATGCCATCGTCGCGGAAGCCGCGGCAAGGCGTTTCGGAGGGCGCGTGCTGGTCGGCCATTGCTGCTCCCTTTCCGTCCGTCCGGTCGACGTCGTACAACCGCTTCTCGAGCGCCTGGGTGCGGCCGAAATCTCGCTTTGTGTCCTGCCGACGACAAACGCCGGTCTGCAGGACCGGAATCACGGCCGCACACCGCGTTATCGCGGCATCGCTCCGCTCCATGAAGCGCATGCCGCCGGAGTTCCGGTGTTTCTCGCTTCCGACAATTGCCGGGATGCCTTCTATCCGTGGGGAGATTACGATCTGTGGGACGTCTTTCGCACGGCGATACCGATGGCGCATCTTGAACCTGCATCCTGGATCGGCGCCATCACGGACGTTCCCGCCGCTGTCTTCGATGAGGTCCCGGATTTCTGCAAAGGCGCAGCCGCAGACTTCATTCTCTTCGATGCGGAAAGCGTCGACGATGCCGTCAGTCGGCCACTGTGCGGGCGGCAGGTCTGGCGCGACGGGGCCGTGGTGCCACCCGATCCTGACCTTGGCAAGGCACGGACATGAGTGGGGGTTCACGGATCATCGACTGGGCCGGGTTCCGTTCGGAACTCGGGGGAATCCGCTGCTATGACGACCCTAAATTCCTGGAAGCCCGCTCGCGGGACTATTACTGGTACAGCCCGATCCTCTCCGATCAACTGGATGGGCTCAGGGCTGACCTGGTCGTCATCCCGGAGACCCAGGAAGAGGTCATTCATATCGCCGCTGCCGTGGCCCGCTACCGTATCCCCCTGACGCTCCGTGGCGGCGGCACTGGAAACTACGGTCAATGCGTGCCGCTTGAAGGAGGCGTGGTCATGGACCTGACCCGCCTGAACAGGGTGATCCGGATTCAACCTGGAGAAGTCCGTGTCGAGGCGGGAGCGCGGATCTCGCGTCTCGACGATGCTGCTCGCGAGACCGGACAGGAACTTCTCATGTACCCCTCGACCCGGCAAATGGCGACCATTGGCGGATTCCTCGCCGGTGGTTCGGGAGGAGTTGGATCCCTTCGGCACGGAATGCTTCGCGACCCGGGAAACGTCACGTACGCGAAGGTGGTGACCGTTGAACACGAACCGCGAGTGATCGAGTTGCACGGGCAGGAGATTCAGAAGGTTCACCATGCCTACGGAACCAACGGCATCGTCGTCGAACTTGTCGTTGCGTTGACCAGGTCGACCGACTGGATCCATTGCGCGGCGCTCTTCGACAGTTACGGTGTGGCGCTGCGATTTGCCATGTCCGCCCAGGCGGAGAGGCTCGACTGCTATCTCCTCACGCCCGTTGAACGGCGCTTTGCGCCCTTCTACGTGCGCTTCGGCGAGCTGTTCCCCGACGAGCAGGACGCAGTGTTCGCCATGGTCGCTCCCGAGGATATGTCACAGTTCCGGGCCATGGCAGAGGCGCGCAATGGCCGGGTGTCCTTCGAGATGACGGGTGAGGACATCTCCGCGAACAAGCTGCAGCCTGCCTACGAGTGCGGTTGGAACCACACCACGCTCCAGGCGCTGAAAGTGGACAGGAGCTGGACCTACCTCCAGGTTGCGTACCCGCATCCCTTCGATCCGGACCTGGTTCTGTCTCAGATGAAGCGCTACGGGGACGAGATTTACTGGCACCATGAAATGGCCCGGATGGACGGCAAAGTCCAGATTTTTGCATTGCCGCTTGTTCGCTACCGCGGTCGCGAGGCCATGTACAGGACGATAGCCGAACTTGAAGGGCGGGATGGTTGTACCGTTTTCGATCCCCATGCCATAACCATCGAAGACGGCGGTATGAAAGAGATCGATGTCGCGCAAATCGAGTTCAAGAAACGCGCCGATCCCTACGGCCTGATGAATCCCGGCAAGACGCGGGGATGGACCGCTGACATGTCGAAGACCGACTGACGG
Organism: Paracoccaceae bacterium; assembly: GCA_965242975.1. Classification (GTDB taxonomy): domain Bacteria; phylum Pseudomonadota; class Alphaproteobacteria; order Rhodobacterales; family Rhodobacteraceae; genus JAPPHA01. The sequence goes on from CBDETS010000007.1 coordinate 5,344,569, forward strand.
GACAAACGTAATTGGATAAATTCCTGAAGACCGGTAATCATCCGCTGTCCACCGGCAATATCGGCAGTCGGCAACGACGTTCCCGCACTTTTCGTGACGGCCAAAATTCGAAAGGACCCCCAGTGCATTCTGGGAATCATGGAATGAACGATGGATTTGAGGGGCAGAGGCAGGCGCCGACGGTCGTGATCCCGGAGGGCGGGACATTCGGCTACTGGCGCCGGGTGGTTGCCGAACATGGTTTCCGCAACGGGGAGGCTTGGTCCTACGGCTGTATCCTCGCCCGGTTCCTGAGCGACAGGGAATCGTGCAGCAGCGGTATGGCGCAGCGGAACCACGTGAACGCGCGGTGGTGGGGACCCGGATCGACACGTACTGTCTTCCAAGCCATGGCAGGAGTACCGGTTCCACGAACCAGGAGACCCGCCGGGAACTTGTCGAGGAAACGCCTGAGGTGGTGCAGCGTTCCGTCAATGTCTCGATTGACGGCTGGCGCAATTTTCTCTACGGCGACCACACCCTCGCCAACGAAGCGATCATGGCGCACGACCCGGAAGTGACGATCGGAAGATTCGACGCCGAGATGGAGCAATTGTAAACGCTTGGAATATCTGACGCACCTGAAACCGAGACCACGGGCATTGCGGTGCGCTGCATCCGTTGCGTTTCACGGTGTTCAGCGATCCGGCCGTCTCAACCGGGAACCTTGAGGTCGGTTCGCCGGACCTGTCCCGGGTCGCAACAGGCCAGTTCGTCAATGCATGCCACGTGCTCGACGCCACGACGAGGCTCGTAGCCAAACAGGAGGAGCCAGACGTGCGATGCCACACCGCAATCTGCCATCCGGGCAAAACGGGTTTCGGGGTGGCCGTCCTGGAGACTGCCCGTAGCGAATCTGAGGGTGCGGGAAACGAGATCCTGGTGAATGATCTCTACCCTGAAGGCCGTGATCCCGTGCAGGCAACGGAAAAGAGGCACAGCTGCTTTCCGGATGCGGCCTGTTTCATCGCCGCTGGCGGGTCAATTGGCTCTGGATGTGCAAAATGAACCGCAGTACGGAACTCGTCCGCGACAGTTTCCCGGTCGCGTGCCGAAGGCTGTGACCGTGGCGGGCCGGCACGCGTGAAGTCATGCTTCCGGTTCGCAGGATGGGGAGGAGTTGATGGGCGTCCCGCAACAACGTAGGCGGGCGATCCGCAAGGCGATCCTGGCCGCCGCGATCCGGGAGTTCGCGAAAAACGGGCTCGCCGGCACCACAACGCAGGTCCTTGCGGAATCTGCCGGTCTCAGCAAGGCGCAGCTCCACTACTACATTTCGTCCAAGGAGGAGCTCTACGAGGAGGCGCTCCTGCACATCATCGCAAAGTGGAAAGACATCTTTTTCATTTCTGCGGATTCCACCGATCCCGGGCAGGTGATCAGGAGCTACATTGCCCGAAAGGTGCGCCATTCGCTCGAGCATCCGGAAATGACGCGCCTCTTCGCGAGGGAAATTTCGCGCGGTGCCCCGATCCTGCGCAACCACTGGGGTGCTCTGAAAGAGGATGTTGAGCGTGCCAGTGCATTGATCAACAAATGGGTTGCGCGTGGACTCATTCGACCGGTTGACCCTGTCTTGTTCCTGATGAACATCTGGGCCGTCACGCAGCATTACGCTGAATACGACGCGCAGGCCCGTTTCCTGCTCGGCGTACCCGACGGCGAACCGCTTGATCCCAACCTCTTTGCCGAGGAGGCCACGCGCATGTTCCTGTTGCGCTGCGGCCTCAAGCCAGATGACGGGGCCGCCACGTGAAACGGATGGAACCCAAGACGGTTGCTGCGCCGTTCGGCGCCTATTCCCAAGGCCTCTCGGGTAATTTTTCCCGGTTGGCTGTCACGTCGGGCCAACTCGGAATTCGCGCGGATGGAACCGTGCCGCGGAGTGTGACGGAACAGGCAGAGATCTGCTTCTCCGCCATACTGGAAATCCTTTCGGAGGCCGGACTTGGTCCCGAAAGCGTCCTCAGAATCAACGCTTACGTCACGCGACGGAAGCACATGGCCGAGTACATGGAGGTCCGGGACCGTACGTTTGCGCAGGTCGAACCGAAGCCCTGCTCGACCCTTTTGGTCGTGTCGGGCTTTACCCGGCCTGAGTTCCTGGTGGAGGTTGAAGCCATCGCGGGTGCGCCCTGAACCGGCCGATACTCCCGGGCGAACTCTTCTGCTGTGCGCGGGAGGTATCTTGCCTGGTCTGGAGTGACATGGCCCAGGTGAAGCAGGCACCCGCCGCTCCGCTTCCCGGGACTTCATCTCGGGACACCTTCGTCAGGCCGGTGCCGCCAGCTCGTTGCTGATGCGGTTCAGGAATGCTTTGCGCTGTTTGTCGTTGCTGTGGTCTATGCCGTGCAACTGTAACCAGCGCACGCGGCACCGGCGGTGGAAGAGCACCCGAAATCCCCTTGCAAAGAGGTTCCGGCACGGGTCACGGATCAACCACAACCACCACCGGGGAGAACCGGATGTCGTCACGACCGTGAATCGGCGAATGTTGCTTAACAGGCCGATCGCACGCTTTTGCTGACCACGCGGAATCTCGAACGCAACCCCCGGAAGCCAGACACGTTCAAGCCAGCCTTTCAGCATGGCTGGGGGCCCATACATCCAGGTCGGGAAGATCAGGACAAGCGATTCCGCCCATTGCATGGCCGCCACGTGGTCATGCAGCGTCGAAATGTTCTTCCCGGTATCGGAGATGTAACTGGACCATTCGTCCGAAGAGAGGACGGGGTCGAAACCCTCGCGGTAGAGATCGATTACCCGCACGTCATGGCCCGCCCCGGAAAGCGCGTCACGGGCTGTTTCCAGTATCGCTGCGCCGAAGCTGGTCTCGCTCGGGTGGCAGAACACGACAAGGCAGCGCATGGTCCAGGCACCTATTTTTCGGACAGCCCGGAAGCAAAGGCGGGGTTGTGCCTCTCATTGAAATCCGGTTCGACCAGGAAGCGGGACCGGTCGGCGAATTGAGACGCGGCGATGTCGCCGGAGAATTCGTCGCAATGGCATGGCATGGTGTCCCGGGGAAGTCCTTCCGGGCCGTCCGGTATCAACTCTCGGGGCCGAGTTGCCGACATGGACTCAGCGGACCGTTGCCAGCCGCACTGGCGGGCCCGGGGAAACCACTTGCGCTGTCGCGGCGATTGCCCCCATGTCGAGGCCATAGTGCCGGTAGAGATCCGTCTCGGTTCCACTCTGCCCGAAGTGTTCGACACCGAGGCTTGCCACGACGTGGCCGCGAACGCCGCCAAGCCAACTCAACGTTGCGGGATGACCGTCGATCACCGTTATGATCCGGGTATGGTGCGGCAGGGGAGCAAGTAACCGCTCAATGTGGCTTTCTGCGAATTTTCGTCCCCGGCTGTGGGCGCGCTTCGCGGCCTGCCACCCCGCGTTTAGTCGGTCCGCAGACGTGATCGCCAGAACGCCGATGTCCCGACGGTCCTGGCCAATCATGCCCGCTGCCGAAATCGCCTCCGTCGCAACGGTTCCCTGGTAGGCAATCACCAGATCACAGCCGGGTCCAGGTTCGCGCCACCAGTATGCACCATCGATGACGCCTTGGCAAAACTCGGCGCTTTCGCGCAGCTTCGGCTGTTCGAGTCGGCGCGAAGACAGGCGGAGATAGACTGACCCGCCAGTCTCGTCGCGCAGCCACGTGCGCTCGCTCGCCGCGGCATCGCCGTTACGTTGTATGTAGTCGAAGGCCCATTCCATGACGACCGACAGTTCATCGGCGAAGGCGGGCTCAAATGCTGCGAGCCCGTCCTGGCTCATCCCGATGAGCGGGGTCCCGATGGACTGATGAGCACCACCCTCCGGTGCCAGCGACACGCCTGACGGCGTACCGACGACCATGAAACGGGCATCCTGGTAGCACGCATGGTTCAGTGCATCCAGCCCGCGTGGAAGGAAGCAGTCGTAAAGCGTTCCCACCGGCAGAAGCCGCTCACCGAACAGAGAATGACTGAGGCCTGCAGCACCAAGAAGCAGGAACAGGTTCATCTCGGCGATTCCGAGTTCGATGTGCTGGCCCGTCGGCGAAAAGCGCCATTTCTGGGCCGACGGAACATGCTCGTCTCGAAACGTGTCACTGATTTCGCGTCGCGAGAACAGGCCACGCCGGTTGACCCAAGGACCGAGCCCCGTCGACACGGTCACGTCGGGCGCCGTCGTGAGCACCCGGTTCGCCAATTCGCTGTTCCCCCCGGCAAGGTCGTGCAGGATCCGCCCGAAAGCCTCTTGGGTCGAGGATTTCCGTTCCCGGCGCGGCACAAGCCGTGGTACGGGAATCTTTGCTGCGGCAAACCGGCGCGTACCACGCGAATTGAATGGCGCCGAGCGAAGTGCCGCCTGAATGGTGGCCGGGTCCATCCCGAGGCCCGCGAACCGGTCCCACTCCTGGCCTTCAGGCACGTTCATTTGCCGCTGGAACTCCGCCATCTGGGACCGGGTCATGAGGCCCGAATGGTTGTCCTTGTGCCCTGCAAGCGGCGTGCCCCAGCCCTTGACCGTGTAGGCGACAAATGCGGTCGGGCGGTCATGACTTACGCTCTGAAACGTTTCACAGAGCGTCTCCAGGCAATGACCGCCGAGGTTCGCCATGAGTTCCGACAACGCGCGATCATCCCGGGCCGAAAGAACCGGTGCGACCTCCTTCCCCAGGTCCGATTCAAGCCGCGTGCGCCAGGCCTGTCCTCCCTGGAACAGCAGGGCCGAATAGGTCGCGTTCGGACACTGGTCGATCCATCGACGCAGTGCCTCGCCACCGTGCTCGGAAAAGGCCGCCCGCTGAAGGGCACCGTACTTGATTTCCACGACGTCCCAGTCGAACGCGCCGAAAATGTCCTTGAGGCGGGCGGAGAGTCCCTCGACAACGATCCCGTCGAGACTTTGCCTGTTGTAGTCGACAATCCACCAGCACCTGCGAAGGTCGTGTTTCCACCCCTCCTGCATGGCCTCGAACACGTTACCTTCGTCCACTTCCGCATCGCCCATCAGGGCAACCATGCGGCCTGCAGGGCGATTTGCGGCGCGCCAGTCGGGACGTGCCCGGACGTAATCCTGCACCATGGATGCAAATGCCGTGGTGCCGACACCAAGACCCACGGAGCCGGTGGAGAAGTCTACGTCATCGCGGTCCTTTGTGCGGCTGGGGTAGGACTGGGCACCTCCGAATCCCCTGAAGTTCAGCAGGTTGTCCCGTGACTGGTTGCCGAAAAGATACTGGATTGCATGAAAGACCGGGCTCGCATGGGGTTTCACGGCAACTCGGTCTTCGGGCCGGAGCGCCCGGAAATACAGAGTGGTCATCAGGGAGACCATCGAAGCGCTGGATGCCTGATGGCCGCCGACTTTCAAACCGTCGCTGTCCCGGCGGAGCAAGTTGGCGTGGTGAATCATCCAGATGCTGATCCAAAGCACCTTTCGTTCCAGCGCCCTGAGGACGGCCAATTCTCCAGAGAACATTTCCCGATTACCTTGAGGCAGACCATAACAGATTCGTAGCATCCGGTCAAACCAAACGGATTGACTTTTCACGCTATCCCTGATACCTGTTTCGCGTGGACAATATGCCTACCCGCATACCCACTGGACGTACCGGGTCGCTTTGGGCCCGTTTGCCCTGTGCCTGGCCCCCCTCAATCACTGGAGAATTCCAATGCTAAACAAACGAACTCGCTTCACGAGTCCCATTTCACTCGCCCTGGCGGTCCTCATCGCGGCACCCGGCATGGCGCAGGAGCGCGTCGTTCATTTGATGTCGGACGAAATCGCGCCTGAAAGCCAGGCCTTCTACCGGGCCGCGGCCGAAGACTTCACGGCCGCCAATCCCGGGGTCAGGATCGAACTCGACTTTCAGGGCAACATGGACGAGGCGCTTGCCGTGCGAGTCGCTGCCGGCGAGCCGCCAGAAATTGCATCCATGCAACTCGAACGCCTGCTCACCTATGCCGACCTCGAACTGCTCGAACCCGCAACCTGGTGGTTCGAAAAGTACGGTGAGGATGTCGTGCCCCTGGCGTCCATTCCCTACAAGGGCGTGCACTGGGACATCCCGTACGCCCTGACCTCGGAAATGTGGTGGTACCGAAAGGACGTCCTTGACGAGGCCGGCATTGCGCCGCCGCAGACATGGGCAGATTTCTTGTCGGCCGCTGAACAACTCAACGATCCCGACAACAACTTCTTCGGCATTGCGATCGCCGCGGGTCCGGGCGAATGGACGGCCTGGCACTACGAGGTCCTGCTCTGGCAGAACGGCGGCTTCGTGTTCGATACAGAATTGCAACCGATCGTTGACAGCCCCGAGTCCATCGAGGCGCTCAATTTCCTGAAGCAACTGCACCAGTACTCGCCACCCGAAAGCGCAACATGGGAATGGTGGGACAGCATCGATGCCTTCACGGCCGAACTGGTCGCGATTTCGATGTACGGTGGCCGCCTACTGGTACACACTGCCCGAGACAATCCACCGCTCACGGAGCACACGCGGGTTCTGCACCAGCCCATGGGGAAGATGCGCGCCGGACCGCTGAGCCGGAAATCGCACGCGATCATGTCGAACGCGCCGAACAAGGAACTCGGAAAGGAGTTTCTCGATTTCATGATGCAGCCCGAGTACCTGCTGCCATTCCTGCGGACCGTCCCGGTCCATCTCACGCCTCCGCTGGTGTCGTACCGCGACAGCCCGCTTTACATGGACGACCCGCTGATCCAGTCGCATATCGAGGACATGGCAATCGTTTATGACGCGGTGTCTTACGGGCGCTCGCTGGGTTGGGAATCGCCGGATCACCCGCCGAACTACTACGCCGGTGCCTTGAATGCGTCGAACATCCTTCCGCAGATGATCCAGATGGTGCTGCTGCAGGACGTTTCTGCCGAAGAAGCCGCTGCCTGGGGCAAGGAAAAGATCCTCGAACTGCAGGCCGACTTCGACGCTCAGAAAGCCGCCAGTCAGTAGGCTCCTGAGATTCAGTGCTGGGACCGGGCTCGGCGCCCGGCCCCCGCGCGTCCTTGACGCGATGATCCCGTCGGAAAAGGTTGCCCTCCCGGGCGTTTCACCTCGTTTCGATTGTGCTTCTCGACGACCTTCGGCTGGCAGCTACGCGACCCGCATCGGAATCGGTGTTCTTTGGTTGGAGCAGGGGTAGTGTCGTGCAGGCCCGGTCTCCGGAGTCTCGAAGGGAGGATGCGAAGGGCGCACACGGCCCCCCTGCCAAGACGTCTCCGGGCCAACCCGATGCACTCCCGGTCGGTTCCGTGCGTCCGGGTGTGTGTCGCGAGTGGTCTGGACGGTGCCCGTCCCCGCGAGGTGGTGTCCTGCGTTGACGGAGAGGGAGTTGGGTCGTCGTTTCCAAGGGCATGACCGGGTCCTGCGAAAACGGGCGCAAATCTCGCGTCGGGATCCAAGGCAGTCGCGTCGAGCGGATGGTCTACCGGTCATGGTGTGAGAGCGTTTCCGGGCTCGGCGGTCGTGCGCGACCCGCTTGCAGCGGCCCTTTGCCAGGCGCCAGATTGAACCGAAGAAAACCGGGAAAGGGAGCGTCGCCACGGGTCTGCTGGTCTCGCACGGCCTCTTGGAACGCGACGACGGTCAATTGCGGGTTGACGGCCTCCGGAGGAAACAGGAATCTGGGGATGTCTTTATTGTCGGTATCCGGCATGTCGAGACCGTCAGCCTGAGGTTTGGCAGATTGGCTTACCCGTCGGAAAATTCGGCACGCCGAACCCAGCGCAGTCCACGCCTGAAGTTCCGCGACGAACGTATCTTCTACTACGCGGCGCTCGGGCCGACCTCCATCGTGATTGCGCTCGTTGTTGCCTTGCCGATCATCTACACGGTTGCCCTCGGCTTCTTCATTCAGAACACCCTGACACGGAACTGGCGATTCATCGGTCTCGCGAACTACGCAGATATTTTGACCGACACCGACTTCTGGTTCGCATTCTGGAACGGTGTCGTCTTCACGGTCGGCTCGACCCTGGTGGCCACCGTGTTCGGTCTTGCCATCGCCATCCTGCTTGACTGCAACTTCCGGGGACGCGGTCCACTCCGGGCGCTCGTGATCTTTCCCTATATCGTTCCGTCCATTGTCGTTGCCTTCATCTGGAAGTTCATTTTCTCCGGCCGCGGCATCCTGAACGATTTCCTCAGCTTCGTCGGCGCACAAACGATCTCGGTGCCCTGGCTCGGCGATCAACGGTTCGCGATGATGGCGGTCATCTTGATTTCTGCGTGGACGTGGTTCCCCTTCGCCGCAATCACCCTCCTGGCTGCAATCCAGAACGTGCCCGACAACATTTACGAGGCAGCTGCGCTGGATGGGGCAGGGCCGATGAGGCGCTTCGCCTACCTGACCCTTCCGCTTCTGGCGCCGGCACTCATGGTCGTGGTGCTGATCCGTGCGATCTGGGCGTTCCGAAACTACGACATGATCTGGCTGTTGACGGAGGGCGGCCCGATCGGAGCCACCGAAGTGCTGCCAATCATGGCCTACAAGGAGGCGTTCGGATTGTTCCGGATGGGCCATGCCTCGGCAGTGGCCGTATCCCTTATGGTGTTTGTGACGTTGCTGGCGGCGGTTCACTTCCGCGTCGGCGCACGGTTACGCAAAGCCTACGACACGGCATGACCCCCGTACCCGCTCCAGTTCAGCCGCACGCCGCACGCCGCAACAGGCGCAGGACACCTCTGCTCACGTCCACCGCGATCTACGGGGGGGTTGTCTCGCTCCTGTTCCTCGTCCTGTTCCCATTCTACTGGATGGTGACCGCGTCAATAAAGAACTTCCGGGAGATCTCGATCGAGCGGACCCTGATCCCGCGAGAAGTCACTCTCAAGAATTATGTCGATCTGTTCGACCAGACCAGTATCCTTTGGCATCTCTTCAACACCGCGTGGATTTCCTGTTTCGTGACCGTTGTCACCGTCATACTTGCCTCCATGAGCGCCTACGTGTTGACGAGGTTTGTGACGCCTGCGGCGGAATGGATCGCGCGCATCAGCCTGTATGCGTACATGGTCCCGTCGATCGTCCTGATTATCCCGTTCTACATCGGGTTGCGGATGGCAGGGCTGGTAAACACGCATGCCGGTCTCATCCTCAGCTACCTCAGCTTCACGTTGCCATTGGGCATATGGATGATGCGCGCCTGTTTCCAGACGATTCCGAAAACCATGGAAGAGGCCGCCGTCGTCGACGGGGCAAACCGTTTCGAGGCGTTCTTCCTGATTGCCATGCCTCAGGCCCTACCGGGAGTCGTGTCGACCTCGATCTTTGTCTTTATCCTGTGCTGGGGCGAGTATCTTTATCCGGCCGTACTGATCAACGGCGACAGGCTGAGGACAATTACCATCACGCTCGATGCACTTACGGGAGGTGGCCAGAACATCAAGTTTGGCCTGCTCATGGCAGCCAGCACCGTGGCAACGGTCCCGATCCTTCTGATCTTCCTGTTTTTGCAAAGACACCTGGTACGCGGTTTCGCGGCCGGGGGCTTCGAATGAAATCCCGAGGTTGAATGAAAGGAGTACGCAAATGCGCGCATCGGAACTTGACCAGTGGCTGGCCCGCGAGGCTCCGCCGCATACTCCCGAGGACGAAGTGGACGGTATCATGGCCGGTGACCCGGATGCCGAGATCTCCGGCATTGCAGTGACATGGTTGCCAAACATCGATGTTCTGGAGCGTGCCGCGGACCGCGGGCTGAATTTCGTGCTCGCTCACGAACCGGTCTTCTACCACCATCCCTATTTCTATCCTTACGGAGACGAGCGGCACACCCCTGCGAAGGACCTGCCCGAAAAGATGGCGACCCCTCCGGGGCGGCGAAAACAACGCCTGATCGACGAAAACAACCTCGTCGTCCACCGCTTTCACGACGGGTGGGACCAGTTTCCGGAGTTCGGGATGGGTTATGCGCTTGCCCGCACCCTCGGCTGGAGTGATGTTCAGGTGTCGCCTGACTACATCTATGCGCCCCCGGCGTCGTCACTCAAGGACATTGCGGCTCACATCGCGGCTCGGCTCGGAAAGTCCGGCATCCGCTACTGTGGCGACCCCGAACTCGATGTTCGCAAGATTTCGCTTGATTGGGGAAGCCCGGGAGCCATCGACATCGTGACACGCGCGGCAAGACACGGGTGCGACGCAGCTCTGACCGGCGAAGTCGTGGAATGGCGGGATCTGGAGTTCGCACGCGACAGCGGAATAGCGATGATTACCGGCGGTCATTGCGCCACGGAAACACCTGGCATGCAGGCCTGCTGCGAATGGTTGAAGTCACGCCTCCCGGACATGCGGGTCGAGTATTTCGATACCGTTGATCCGGACAATTTCATATGAATGAAACGGCTGCATACGCAACGCATGTTTGGCCGGCCCCGGCGGCGGTGACCTAGGTGCGCCAGGACTTTGCCTTCTATCTGGACTGGCTTCCGAACGCCCAGTTTGCCGGAATTTGCTGGGCGCTTGACCGTGGGCTGTACCGTGGTGTCGGCCTTGACGTCAAGCTGGTCCCATGGGTTGAAGACGGGCGCAGCGTCGTGGAAAAAGTGGTTGCGGGCGGTCTGTGCGCCGGTTCGGCAGAGGACAACCTCGTTGTTGCCGCAAGGGCCAGTGGACGTTCACAGGTCAGTGCCATGGCAGCGATGTTCCGGCAAACGCCATTGGTCGTCATGAGTCGCCCGGAATCGGGAATTCGGTCAATCTCCGATCTGCGCGGCAAACGTGTCGCCATGCATTGTGACGGAATCCGCATACTGGAAGGGTTGCTGGATCTTCACGGCATCTGCCGCAGCGAACTTGACCTTTCCGAGGTAACACATGATCTCGATTTTCTGCCTTCGCGGCGGTTCGATGCCGTGCAGGGCTATGCGGTTGCCGAACCACTTGAACTGGCTGCCCGTGGCCTGACCGTCTCAACCTTCACGCTGCGGCATCGGGAACTGCATCCCTACGCGCAAGTGATCTTCGCGCCCGAAGCAATGCTTGCTGAACAACGCCAACACTACGAACGGTTCCTCCATGCGTCGTTTGCGGGATGGCGTGCATGCCTGGAGGATCTTGATCAGGCGGCTGCGTCGATTCGCCGCGTTGGTGCACCAATTGAGGATCCGGATCAAGAAATCATGTCCCTCCGCCTCGTACATCAACTTGTCACGGGTGGAGGCGCAGCAGATGGCATCGGATGCATAGATCCGGAACGTTGGGCCAGAAATCTGCGCGCATATCGGAAGCTTGGAATCATTCCGCCCGGCACGTCACTCGCGTGCGCGTTTGACAATTCGTTCTGGCCATGTGGAGGACCTGATGGGGCGTGGAAAACCGGTCAGGCACGTCCTGCGGCCACGGACGCAACGTCAACCCCGGATGCCGGTTAAACGCACGAGGCACTGATGGCAAATGTTGTGTTCGAATCGGTCGGCAAGGATTTCGGGAGTGAAGCTGTGCTTCGCGACGTCGATTTCGAAGTTCCCAGTGGGGGATTTGTCGCGCTGATTGGGCCTTCCGGTTGTGGCAAGTCCACGTTGCTGCGCATGATCGCCGGGTTGGAGCACATCGACTACGGGGAGATCTACATTGACGGCAAGGCAATGAATGACCTTGCTCCCAAGGATCGAAACGTGGCGATGGTGTTCCAGAACTACGCACTGTACCCGCACATGACGGTTGCCGAAAACATGCTTTTTTCATTGAGGATGGCGCGCAGCACCCGTGCGGAAAGCAACGATCGAATGTGGGAAGCTGCACGAATTCTCGCCATCGAAGATCTGCTGGACCGTTACCCGCGACACCTGTCGGGTGGTCAGCGGCAGAGAGTTGCGATGGGCCGGGCGATTGTCCGCGACCCGAAGGTGTTTCTTTTTGACGAACCCCTGTCAAACCTGGACGCCAAACTCCGTGTTCAGATGCGGGCGGAGATAAAGCGGCTGCATCAACGTCTGGGCACGACCATGATCTTCGTTACGCACGATCAGGTCGAGGCGATGACGATGGCCGATCAGGTCATCATTCTGCGCGAGGGCAGGGTCGAGCAAACAGGCACACCGCTCGAACTCTACGACAGACCGGCGAATATCTTCGTGGCGGGCTTCATCGGTTCACCAGCCATGAACCTGGCGTTGGGTACGTTCGAACGGGCAAGCCATGATCTTTGCTTTGTCCCGCAGGGCGGTAGTCCGATCCCCATTCCGGAAGGTACGCTGCCGGTCGCGGGAGGAATCGTTCCGGGCCGCAAGTACTATCTCGGGATGCGACCTGAACATGTCTCCATGGCGGAAACCAACCCGGATTTTGATCGCGGCGATCTAGACGGAGGGATTCCGGCAGATGTGGTTCTCGTTGAGGTTACCGGTCTCGACACTCTCATCGTGGCGTCCGCGGAGTACGGAGAGATCACGATCCTGGTTCGAGGCAGATTCGATACAGCCCCCGGGGTACGGCTCATGCTGCGCCTGAATTTGCCCCTCGCCCACGTTTTTGAAGCAGAAACCGGCGTACGCGTTGATTAAGTTCGGGGACATGCTTCGTCGAATTCTGCCGGCTGCGGCTGCGCCGGCACTCCCGCTTGGTTTGCAACAGGGACGGAGCTGCGCATCCTGTTTCGAAATCGCCACGTATGCTGCACGATTGCCTTCAACCACCGCCGAGGCTTCGACAACATCATTCCCGAACCCGGAAGCCCGGAATCACGGCACGAGTTACGGACATTTCGGTTTTGGTGTGAGGATTGTCCGGAACAGGCACGGGCTGTTCAGAAACTTGTCCCTGGCCTGGCAGACCTTAATGGGTGCGTTTTCACGTCATCGGCCAAACCGCGGAATTGCTTGGGCTTTCGACGTGACATGTGGGGACGCCGGAAGGTGACAGGGATGCCCCCCGCGATGTGACCGGGCTGCGTGGCCGGAGCGTCGTGAGCTGAATGAAAGGTGTCCCGGAGCAGTGTCGAATGACGTCATGTCGTTTCGCACGACCTCTGGAGAGATTTCGCGCAACGTGGCGAGAAGGGGCGCATCATGAAAGTTGCGCCGTCAAGTTGCGAATCGTCGCGACCCCTCTTTCGCCGGAAGTCCGGTTCCCACACGCAGTCCGCGACAGGGGCTCATGCGCGTGCGGCATATCCTGAGAGGCAATGATCGCGATGCAATTCCGGTTCGCCACGTCACCGCGATCATCTTGGCAAGAACGCGGCCACGGGGGCGCGGGAGCCGAACCGACAGGAGAACGGGCAGGTGCCCAAAGCCGGCAATGTGTTTCATCGCAGGCGCCATGATCATCGAATGCGGGTGGCGACCCGAACATCATTCGTGGAGTTTCGTACGATGCGGCGTCTCAAGCGGGCTTCCCGGAATCCCCGCAACATGCAGTTGGCCGCAACATGGGCTTCGCAGCGGAATTTGCGGCAGGAGGAGGGGTTTCGGAGTAGTTCCGGGCGCCGGACCTTGACATTCATGCGCTGGTGAAGAACGGAACACTTGGTGAGTGGCGACCAAGACTTCCGGCACGTGCTCGTCCATTTCTTGGCAAGGAGGCAGGTGTGAAGGATTCGAATTTTCTGAAGGAAAACAATGCCAGGTATCTCTGGCATCCGATGGGCCACCCGAGGGATTCACGAGAAAACGCCCCGGCAATCATCACGTCGGCTTCCGGGGTCAGAATCTGCGACATCGACGGGCATGAAACGATCGACGCGGTCGGTGGTCTCTGGAACGTCAATCTCGGGTTCTCATGCGAACCGATCAAGGCCGCAATCGCGAATCAACTCTCCAGGCTTCCGTACTACTCCGGCTTCGCAGGCACCACGAATGACGCTGCGGTGGAGCTCTCCTATGAACTTCAGGAATGGTTCAAGCCCGAGGGAATGGCCCGGGCTTTTTTCACCTCCGGTGGCTCGGATTCGGTTGAAACCTGCCTTCGGCTGGCCAGGCAGTACCACTTCACCCGGGGAGAACCCGGGCGAACCAAGTTTCTCTCGCTCAAGAAAGGGTATCATGGAACGCACTTCGGCGGTGCGTCCGTCAACGGGAACAACCGGTTCCGTACCGCATATGAACCGTTGCTCGCCGGGTGCTTTCACATTGCCTCGCCCTATACGTACCGGAATCCGTTCAACGAGACCGATCCCGAACGGCTGGCAGAGAACTGTGCGCATGCCCTTGAAGATGAAATCGCGTTTCAGGGAGCGGAAACGATCGCGGCCTTCATCATGGAGCCGATTCTCGGTGCCGGCGGAGTTATCGTTCCGCACGCCTCGTTCATGCCGCGCGTCCGGGAAATCTGCGCGCGTCACGGAATCCTGCTGATTTCAGACGAAGTGATTACCGGTTTCGGACGAACCGGCGACTGGAGCGGAGCCCGGCATTGGGGGGTTCGTCCCGATCTCATGTCGATCGCAAAGGCAATTACCTCCGGCTACTTCCCGTTTGGCGCGGCGCTCGTGTCCGGGAAGGTCGCCGATGTCTTCGAGAGCGATACGTCGGGCCGGGCGAACATCGGACACGGGTACACCTATTCTGCCCATCCCGTCGGTGCCGCCGCCGCGGTTGCCTGTCTCGAGGAAACGCGACGCCAAGACGTCGTGATCAATGCGGCCGCCCGCGGAACGGAACTATTCGAGGGAATAACCGCACTCGCCGACAAACACGAAATTGTTGGCGATGTGCGGGGGGGGCATGGTCTCATGGCTGCGATCGAGCTTGTCGCCGACAGGCAGAGCAAGAAGCCGGTGGACGGTTCACTCGCTGCAGCCGTGCAGCGTCGCGCCTACGAAAACGGCGTCATGATCAGGATCTCGGGCCACATTGTCTTGTTGTCTCCGCCCCTGATCATTTCATCCGACGACATCCAGAAAGTGGTTTCAGCGATCGGTGATGCGCTCGCAACCGTAACCTCGTGAGCAACCGTCGTGCCCGTCCAGGCTCAAGCAAATGCCCTGCGGTCATCGACCGGGCGGGCACGAATTCCGACGCCTTCCGGTTCCCGAACCCGGGGGCTGCCGGCGGCGGCGTCACGTGCGACACGGCCACCGTGCCTGGCGCGAGGCACAACATCCTCAGGCGTGCGATTCCGGGGCGATTGAAATTCCGGGCCCATCGCGGTCTCGCGATCCGAACGGAATGACGTCAGCGGGAAAGGGATGCCACATCGGTCCAAAAAGGGGCATTGGCCTTCGCCGCCTAAAGGCACCGCATCCGCACACGTCCGGCCGGAGGACGTGCGAATCCGCAGCCCCGGGCACCAATCCGCAGCCCCGGGCACCATTGCGTTCACAGGGGGGACCGTAATGGCCTTGCATCCCGGCCGCTGGTTCCCGACGAAAGCCTGGCCGTGCAGGGCCGTCCACGGAGTTCAAAGGTATTTCTCTCCCATCCATTCGGGAACTTGCTGGTCATGCTTCAGACGTATCCTCTGAAGGCAAACGGCGTCAAAGATGTCACCCAGGGTTCCTTTGTCGGAGCGGATGGCAGGAAGGCTCGAGTTCGCCTCCAGCCAGAATCGATCGGAGATTGTCGTCATGCCGCCCACATAAGCTGACCCCCACCAGTTCAGGACTCTGTCCTGTGCCGATCGAAGAAGGCGGTCGCCCGGCAGGCGGGCTCTCTTTTCGTGCTGGTTTACAGCCCGGTGCGTCGGCATCAGGTTCCAGAGATCGCCGCAGGGCCATGCTATCCACGGAAGACAATGATCAACATCCAGGCTCTTTTGGTCCAGACGCCTGCCGCTCCAAACGCAAAACAGGTTCCCGCGGGCTGACATTTCCAGCGCCCGCTCTCGCGCCAGCCGTACATCCCGGTCCGGCTCATCCCATATCATCGCCTCAGCCAGCACGTTATCGTCAACCCGAGCGCCCCGACGCGACGCGTAGGACCGGATGAGGCGGTTCCACTCGGCGACGATGGCCGGCTCGATCCACACGCCGAAGCGTTGCAGGGACTGCCAGAGGTGCCTGGGAATCAGCATTTGACCAAAGCTGTACAGGTATGCCTGATCGAGATGTATCGAGGACGGTCGTGGCAGCCTGCCGGACCTCGTCACCGGGAATACCTGTCCTCCGCCCTGGTAGGTGACGAAAGTGGCAGGCATCTTCTCGATGGTATGGGCGGCATCCTTCAACGCCTGGTGGAGGACACCGGACAGCTCACCCGAAAATCTCGTACCGACGCGCAGTTCGAGATGTGAAACGTCGGCAAGCTTGCGGTAAGCCTCCTTGACAAAGCCCAGGCGCCGCAGGCCGACGTTTGAGGGGCTTTGCGGAAAGCCCGCCGACAACAGCGGCTTGAACAACCGGATCCAGGTCAGCGCAATCAACCCGAGCGGTACGGCAACATAATCGTCATCGTGGTGCCGGGCAAATCCGGCGGCCCCGTCGGCGACACGGGACAGCGTGCGCAGAAGGGCCAGCTTGTAGGTCGAGCTCTTGTCATCGTTCAGGATAACGTGCCGAAGCAGCGGCAGCGCTCCGGTCCCGTCATCGGGCAGCCTGACCGCCATCTGGGTCCAGCGGACGTCATCACGGCCCAGAAGATCCATCGCCTCCGTGTGTCTCTCGACGAACGCACCGTGATCGCGGGCCAGCGCTTCAACCTCTTCCGGGGAAACAGGGTGAAAACCCCGTGCGGTGTCTGGTGGGCCACGACGGAGCGTGATCGCCACCAAGCCGCCCGGTCGGAGCATGTTGATCATCTTGCGAAAGGCACGCGGCCGGTCGTTCTCCGGCACGTGCATCCAGACGGCACTCAGAAGAATCAGATCGAACGACAGGCCGGATCGCGAAACCTTGTCCAGTGCCGGCAGACGGTCATCGAACCAGTTGATGGCGGAACTGCCATACAGAGCCGCGGCAGCAGTCCGCATGGACGCGGACGGTTCAACGGCGACCACGTCGTGACCATTGGCCGCCAGCCATGCGGCATCGCGACCGCTGCCCGCGCCTATGTCGAGCACGGAAGCCGATTTCCGGGGCAACAGGTCCCGCAACCAGTCGTGGACAGCTTCCGATGTTACCGATTCATACCGCGCCGCGATCGTCTCGGCGTTCGCGTCGTACCAACCGATCGAGTCTGCCATTCCCCCTTGATCCTGCTGGTTGCCGTGCCGGTACGCCGCAATCCGCTACGGCGCCGCTTCGACGTCTGGCATCCGTCAATACCCGATCACCGGTCGAACGAACACTCCCGAATTCCCGGGATGAGATAGGCTCTCGACTCCGGCATCAATCGAACGCATAGCGGGCCGATGATCGCACGTGAGCTCAGGATGAGCAGGCAGCGGCCAGGAAGTTCGTTTTCGCTGCCGGGCGTGTCCGCCGGGCAGGTCAAGGATTTCGGATGCCATGGAGGAGTTCGCCCTCGCGGCGAACGTCGGGGGTTGCGACGAGAGTGCAGAACAGATTCGCGATTTCCTTCATCCTGATCACGGTCGTGATCGACTCAATGGGTATAGGCCTGATCATGCCGGTCATGCCGGACCTGATTCGCGAGCTTCGTGGTACCGGGCTGAGCGAAGCCGCGCTGTGGGGAGGGTTGCTGGCGGCCGCGTTTGCGGTGATGCAGTTCCTGTTCGGGCCTTTCCTCGGGAATCTCTCCGATTGTTACGGCCGGCGGCCAGTGCTGCTCATTTCGCTTCTGGTCATGAGCGCCGACTACCTGATCATGGCGGTTACCGGATCAATCTGGATCCTGCTGCTCGGTCGCATCGTCGGAGGAATTACCGCGTCCACGCACGCCACGGCGCTTGCGTACGTCGCCGATGTCTCGGAGCAGGACCGAAAGTCCCAGAACTTCGGACTCATCGGGGCAGCATTTGGAATCGGGTTCATTCTTGGGCCGCTCTTTGGAGGAGTCCTGAGCGAGTTCGGCGCGCGCGCCCCGTTCTACGCTGCCTGCGTGCTGGCGTTCGGCAATGCCGTGTTCGGGTATTTCGTCCTGCCGGAAACCGTTACCGACAGGACGCGCCGCGCCCTGTCGCTGGCGCGGGCCAACCCGTTTGGAGCACTCCGTCACGTTGGGAACGTACGCGGAGCCGCTCCACTGCTCGTCGGGTTTTTCCTGCATTCCATCGCATTCTTCGTCTATCCGGCCGTGTGGTCCTACTACACGCAGGAACGGTTCGGCTGGGATCCTTTCATGGTCGGCATCTCGCTCGCCGCGGTCGGCATGGCGATCGTGGTCGTACAGGGCGGACTCATCAGGGTCATCCTGCCTCGGCTGGGCGAGTGGAGGACCGTTGTTGGCGGAATGTGCATCACGTGCGTCGTGTTCCTTTCCTACGGGTTCGTTTCCGAGGGGTGGACGGTGTTCGTCCTGATTCCGCTGTCGTCGCTGGGGATGCTTTCCAATCCGGTGATGCAGGGCCTGCTCTCGAGGGCAACGAGCGATGACGCGCAGGGAGAGCTGCAGGGCGTGCTGGCGGCCATCACTGCGGTCGCGACCATCGTCAGCCCGCTCCTGATGACCCTGACATTCAGGCAATTCACCCATGACGATGCAGCCGTGTACTTGCCCGGTGCGCCGTTCCTGTTGTCGGCGCTGATCGAGTTCGCGGGTATTCTGGTCATCGTCTCGGCCTTCAGGCAGAAATTCAGAGCCGCCTGAAGGCCGGGCGCCCGGCGCGCCCACGGGGTCGGGCACGATCGGAAGCGTGACCCGCGATGTGGCTGCTCGCGGCAATGCCCTTTCGGCAACAGTCGATTTCCACCTGTCGACCAACGGGGTGACGCGGTAAGGTTCGACCCCGGTTCCCGATGGCTCGCACCTGTCCGAACGAGGTTCCGAACATGCAGTCTACCGACACCAATGCTCCCTGGCTCGAAATCGACAGCGGGGTGATCAGGCACGCGATTCCGGCCGAACATCTCGGGTCTGCGTCACTATCGCCTTGCGGCCGCTTCGAAGCCGGTTCGCTGGCGTCATTCACCTTGACCTACACGGCCGGGAAATTCGGGATCGACGATTCCGGAGGCCTGCGGATCTGTTTCCGGGTCGCCTGCGATCAGGTCAGCCCCCAGTTCGACAATCCGGCCGGGCCGAACTATTGTACGGTCGCTGCGTCAAACGGCGCGGAACTGCGGTTCCGCTGGGAGCCCAAGGGAAACGTCCGCCCCTGGGACAAGGCATTATGGATCAAGGTCGTCCGGGGATACCTCAGGGAGGGGGACACCGTCACCGTTCGTTTCGGCGTGACCGATCACGGCGGGCCCGGGATGCGGTTGCAGACATTCTCTGAAGACACATTCGAGTTCAGGGTTCTTGTTGACCCGATTGCCACGTTCAATTTCCAGCCGTTGCCACGGCAACCCGTGATCTCGATCGTGCCGGGCCCGCCCGAACGGTACGTGGCCGTGATCCCGACACTCCGACGGCCTGGCGAGGCTTTCCCGCTCAGGCTCAAGGGAGAGGACAAGTGGGGCAATCCGTCGAACCAGTGCGATGCCACGTTCGACGTCGAGCCCCACACTGCGGTCAGCGGCCTGCCTGACACGATCCGGCTTTCGCCGGGAGACTTTGCGGCCGGGGTCGAGGGCCTCAAGGCAACCGAACCCGGGGCTGTTTCAATTCGGCTGGTGGATACCGAGGGCAATCTTGTTGCCGAATCCAACCGAATGGCCGTCCGGGGTTCGGAACATGTCCAGTTCTGGGGCGACCTGCATGGCCAGTCCGAAGAGACCATCGGCACCGGCACGGCCGAGCAGTATTTTGCCTTTGCCCGTGACCGGGCGTTCCTCGACGCCTGCGCGCACCAGGGGAACGACTTCCAGATCACCGATGCATTCTGGGACCGATTGAATTCACTGACGGCACGTTGCGATCAGCCAGGCAGATTTGTTGCACTGCCCGGGTATGAATGGTCGGGAAACACGTCTCTCGGCGGCGACAGGAACGTCTATTTCCCGACTGATGACCGGATCATTCGCCGCTCATCATACGCGTTGATCGACGGCGGTGATGTTGCGGGTACCCATGTCCCGACCTGCGCCGCACTGTTCGACGCCCTTGCGGAGAACGAGGAATGGGATGTCGTCATGTACGCCCATTGTGGCGGCCGATACGCGGACATCGCCGTTGCGCACGACGGCAGATTCGAAAAGTCCGTCGAGATTCATTCGTCGTGGGGAAGTTTCGAGTGGCTCCTTCACGACGCATTCAGGCTCAACTACCGTGTCGGTGTCGTGGCCAATTCTGACGGCCACAAGGGCCGTCCCGGGGCGAGCTACCCCGGCGCCGGAATGTTTGGGGCGATCGGCGGTCTGACGTGTTTCCTGATGGAACGCCTGGATCGTCCGAGCTTGCTGGATTGCATGCGAAAGCGCCGCCACTACGGCACTACGGGTGGTCCGGCGGGTCGAATGGCCATTGAACTCGCCGGCCGGTTTTCCGAACCCGGCAGAGTATATCACGATGACCCGGCCCTGGCTGTCGACACGGACTTTACGGTGTCGTCGTCGGCGTTGATGGGGGACATCGTCTGCCTGCCTTCGGGAGAGATGGATCTCGAGGTCTCCCTTGTGACGTCGGCCCCGATCGAACGTGTCGACATTTTCAACGGTCTGGACCTGGTCGAGACCGTCACTCCGTTCGAACGGTGCGACCTCGGGAACCGGATCCGAATTCTCTGGGAAGGCGCCGAGTATCGCGGCCGGTCTCGGCAGGTGGTTTGGGATGGACAGGCCGAGGTCACCGGCAACTCCGTCGTGGATGTCTCTGCCGTCAATTTCCTGAACCCGGAGAGGACACTTGAGCGCACGGGAAACATGATCGAATGGCGTTCAATGACCACGGGCAATTTCAGCGGCCTTGATGTCCTGTTGAGCGACAGGGAATCGGGAAGGCTCCGGTTTGACACGCCGTTGATCAGTTTCGAACAGTCGATCGCAACCGTTGGAAGCGAGGATATCGTCCATGGTGTGCAGGGCCGATTGCCGCGATTCGTCAAGGTGTTTCGACTTCCGAACGTAAATCCGCACACATCGTTGGAATTCAGTCGGAGAATCCCGTTGAATCCCACCAGGGACAACCCGGTCTATATTCGTCTGACGCAGGAAGATGGCACGCGGGCGTGGACCAGCCCCATCTACGTGTTTCGCACGTGACGTTGACCCCCTGGACGGGAAGGGTGTCGGCCGGGGACGTCGCGCTGTTCCGCCACACCGCTGGCGATGCACTTGCGCTGCCGGGACGGTCAGGATGCAGCGGCACTTTCCGAGGCGCCATCCCAGAAAATTCACACGACTCGTCAGTTGCGTCGATGTCCTGCTCACGGTACGAAGTCTTGACTAAAGTCGGCGGGAGTGTGAATATGCTTTTGCCGAGGGCACGCTTCGGCGGCGGCCGATTTCAGGGCGCAGTTCCGGGGCATTGCCCGGAAGGGTTGAAACCAAGGAAGAGGGAACAAATGAAAAGCAAGCAATTCATTGGCGCATTGACGGCAACAGTGATGGCCGCCGGAATGGCCGCCGCCGGTACACTCGAAGATGTACAGGCGAAAGGCCATCTCCAGTGCGGTGTATCCACTGGACTCGTCGGCTTCGCGGCCGCTGATGCCAACGGGAACTGGGATGGTTTTGACGTCGCGGTTTGCCGGGCCGTTGCAGCTGCCGTACTGGGCGACGCGCAGGCCGTGAAATTCACGCCGACCACCGGAAAGACCCGTTTCACGGCACTCAGTTCCGGCGAGGTTGACATGCTGGCAAGGAACACGACCTGGACGTTCAGCCGGGATGCCGATCTCAAACTGACCTTCGTAGGCGTCAACTACTACGACGGGCAAGGATTCATGGTGCCGGCCGGCCTCGGTGTCTCGTCCGCAAAGGAACTTGATGGCGCGACGGTCTGCATCCAGACAGGTACGACGACGGAACTCAACCTGGCGGATTTCTTCCGTTCGAACAACATCGGCTATGAGCCGGTTCCGATCGAGACCAATGCCGAAGCCCAGCAACAGTACCTGGCCGGTGCCTGCGATGTCTACACGACGGACAGATCAGGTCTCGCTGCCACTCGAGCGACATTCGAAAATGCAGACGACCATGTGATCCTTCCAGAGATCATTTCGAAAGAGCCGCTCGGACCGCTCGTACGCCACGGTGACGATCAGTGGGCCGACATCGTTCGCTGGACCCTGAACGCCCTGATTACCGCCGAAGAGCTTGGCATCACGTCGGCAAACGTCGGTGAAATCGGCTCGGGCCCGACCAACAATCCCGAAGTCAACCGTCTTATGGGAACCGAAGGTGACCTTGGCGGCATGATTGGCCTCGACAAGGAGTGGGCGCAGCGGGCGATCGCCGCCGGCGGCAACTACGGTGAAGTCTTCGAACGCCATATTGGGGAAAACACACCGATCGGGCTGGCCAGAGGGCTCAATGCCCAGTGGACAGATGGCGGTCTGATCTACTCACCTCCATTCCGTTGACGACCATGGGGAAGGGTGCGCTGGCGCACCCTTCCTTTTCTCCCTCCATCCGGATCTGGCGCGAATTGGGAACGCTGGAGACTTGACTGTGGCAACTGATCGCAACCGGATACGGAACACGGGAACACCATCATGGCGATAGCAGCTGTTCAGACGGATACTCAATTTCGCCTGAGCATGCTCATATACGACACCCGGTATCGGTCACAGACCATACAGGTTGTCGCGCTGTTCGGGTTCATGCTGCTGGCAGCGTGGCTTATCAGCAATACCATGCAGAACCTCGCCGCCCTCGGAAAACCGATCGACTTCGGATTTCTCCGGGAACCGGCGAGCTACGACATCAACCAGCGGCTGCTTGAGTACACGTCCCGAAACACGCACTTGAGGGCGTCGGTTCTCGGGCTGATGAACACGATTCTCGTCGCGATCCTCGGGTGCATTACCGCAACGGTCGTTGGCGGGCTGGTCGGTATTTTGAGGCTCTCCAGGAACTGGCTGGTCTCCCGGATCATGACGGTTTACGTCGAAGGATTCCGTAACGTACCCGTCCTGCTCTGGATCATCCTCGTGATGGCGATCATGATCGAGAGCATGCCTGCGCCGCGGGACTTTCGCGGCGAAGATCCGGCCGCGTCCTTGCAGCTTTTTGATTCAGTCGCGATTACGAATCGCGGAGTCTACATTCCCGAACCGTTGTTCAGCCGTGGTCTCGGCGACATCGACATACTGGGGGCGTTCGAGATCAGTCTCGACCTCGTAGCATTCCTGGTCGTCCTCGGCGCAGGGGTCTGGGTCTCCAATCGGGTCAGACGGCGGGCCGACCGCATCCAGAACGATACGGGAGTCCGCCCGGTCGTCTGGTGGCAAAGGACGTGCCTCGTCGTCGTTCCGAGCGTCGTGCTGTTGTATCTGCTCGGTTTCCACCTTGGCTTGCCCGAACTCAAGGGGTTCAACTTCAAGGGTGGCATCCACATGCGGAATTCCCTGATCGCCTTGTGGTTGGCCCTGTCCCTCTACACGGCAGCGTTTGTGGCGGAGATCGTCAGAGGTGGAATCCTGGCGATTTCGAAGGGCCAGACCGAGGCCGCGGCGTCACTGGGACTCAGGCCTCCCCGAATCATGGGGCTGGTCATACTTCCGCAGGCGCTTCGCGTGATCATTCCGCCGCTGATTTCCCAGTACCTGAATCTCACCAAGAACTCGTCCCTGGCAATAGCGGTCGGTTACATGGACGTTACCGGGACGCTGGGCGGCATAACCATGAACCAGACGGGGAGAGAACTCGAGTGCATCCTCTTGTTGATGCTCTGCTACCTCGCACTGTCTCTTGGCATTTCTGCCGTGCTGAACTGGTACAACGACCGCGTCAGGCTCAAGGAACGCTGAGATGGCGAGCGAGTCCTTTGTACGCGACGAACTGATCGGCCAGTCCGCGCCGCCCGTCGCGTCGACGGGTGTTCTCGGCTGGCTGAGGTCTAATCTGTTCGGAACATGGGTAAACAGTGTCCTGACCATTGTGTCCCTGGCACTGGTTTTCCTGGTCCTGTACGAGGTCGTTCCCTGGATGATTCAATCATCCTGGACGGCGACGTCCCTCAAGGAGTGCCGTGCCGCCATCGACCTGAGGTGGGGCGATCATGTCGATGGCGCCTGCTGGGCCGTGATCAGGGAACGGTACCTGCAATTGCTGTACGGTTTCTATCCTGCCGAGCATTATTGGCGCGCCAATCTCGCCTTTGTCCTGCTCCTGGTGGGTATGGCGCCGATCCTGTTTCCGGCAGTTCCGCGGCAAGTCCTCTGGTTTTCCGCCGCATTTCCGTTCGTGTGTTTCTGGCTCCTCTGGGGCGGAACGATCTGGCTTCCAGTCGCGGCAGCATTGGGATTTGTCATTGGATACGGTGCGTTTTTGGCGGTTGGCGCGTTCGCCGGGCAGCTTGCCGGCGTGATCGCGGCCCTCCTGATTCCCGTAATCTGGTGGATCTGGCTTGCCGCTCCGTTCTCCGGGATTCTTGAAGGCGCTCTCGGGATTGGGCTTGAGCCCGTGGAATCGGCACGATTCGGCGGATTCATGCTGTCTGTCACGATCGGCATAACCGGAATTGCGCTGTCCCTGCCAATCGGAATCCTGCTGGCGCTCGGCCGCCAGTCCAATCTCCTGATCCTCAAGTCGCTCTGTGTGGGTTTCATCGAGTTCATTCGCGGAGTTCCGTTGATCACGCTCCTGTTCGTTGCATCGACTCTGCTCAATATCTTCATGCCCCCGGGAACGAATTTCGACATTATTCTTCGGGTCGTCATCATGGTGACCCTGTTTTCCTCGGCCTACATGGCGGAGATCATACGGGGCGGACTCGCGGCGTTGCCAAGGGGGCAATACGAGGCAGCCGATTCGCTTGGCCTCGACTACTGGAAGTCCCAGCGACTGGTCATCATGCCGCAGGCGTTGAAGATCTCGATCCCCGCGATCGTCGGAAACTTCATCGGCCTGTTCAAGGACACGACGCTCGTGTCGATCATTGGCCTGCTGGATCCCATTGGCCTGACCAACAACATCCGGGCGGATGTCGACTGGAACGGGATCGTCTGGGAACTTTACGGTTTCATCGCGTTCATGTTCTTCGTGTTTTGCTTCCTGATGAGCCGGTACTCGATGTACCTGGAACGCAAGTTGAACACGGAACATCGCTGATGAAATCCGACCTCGGAAGTTCCGCACGCATGAGACCGGTAGCCGGAATCAGGTCAGTGTTGACGGGTTCTCGAGGGAGCGGGAGGGAGTAAGCTGGAATGTCGGAACTGATGACGGAACGCGAAATTGACCGCTCCCAGATGGAGGTGTCCGACGAGGTTGTCATTGAAATCTCGGGGATGAACAAATGGTTCGGCGCGTTCCATGTTCTCCGGGATATCAACCTGACCGTCAATCGGGGCGAAAGGATCGTGATCTGCGGCCCCTCGGGCGCCGGCAAATCGATGCTCATTCGGTGCATCAATGCGCTCGAGGAACATCAACAAGGCAGTATTGTCGTTGAAGGGACCGTACTGTCTTCGGATCTCAAGAACATCGACAAGATCCGATCCGAAGTGGGCATGTGCTTCCAGCACTTCAACCTGTTTCCACATCTGACCATACTCGAGAACTGCACTCTGGCGCCAATCTGGGTCCGGAAGGTCCCGTTAAAGGAAGCCCAGGAAACTGCGATGCATTTTCTGGAAAAAGTGAAAATTCCCGATCAGGCGCTCAAGTATCCCGGGCAGTTGTCCGGCGGCCAGCAGCAGCGCGTCGCCATAGCCCGTTCGCT
Organism: Paracoccaceae bacterium; assembly: GCA_965242975.1. Lineage (GTDB taxonomy): Bacteria > Pseudomonadota > Alphaproteobacteria > Rhodobacterales > Rhodobacteraceae > JAPPHA01. The sequence continues at coordinate 5,370,331 of CBDETS010000007.1, forward strand.
CTGCATGCGCCCCCGGATCATGCTGTTCGACGAACCGACCTCGGCCCTCGACCCGGAAATGATCAAGGAAGTTCTCGATACGATGATCGAGTTGGCCGAAGAGGGGATGACGATGCTGTGCGTGACGCATGAGATGGGTTTTGCCCGGCAGGTCTCCAACCGGGTGATATTCATGGCGGAAGGCCAGATTGTCGAGCAGAACGAGCCGGAAGAGTTCTTCAGCAATCCGCAGTCGGACCGGACCAAGTTGTTCCTCAGCCAGATTCTCGGACATTGATGGCGCGATTCTGAAACCTGTCCCGGATGATCATAGCATTTACGTCCCTCCCTGCCGCTTCGCCGCTTCGGGAAAATGTCAATCGACCCACCGCGAGAATCACTCCGATGTCGGTCGGGTCCACTACATCCAGCATGCGTTCGGAACTGAACTGCATCATGTCACTGCTGGAACGCTGGTGCTAGTTCCAAACGGTCTTCGCCGAGAGTTTGCGCTCGGAACGGAACGCTGTTCCTGACATGCCGACCTTATATCGAAGTACCTGAAGATCTCGTACTGATACTAAACGGATTGAGGCTCGAATGACGCCCGGACATTCTGCGAAACAACTCTGAACAGATAGTTAAATTTCGCCAAAGACAATCCCAGTCAAGCTATGGATTTGCGGAGCTACCGCATATGTTTTTCAAGTCGTCGAACTTCCTCCTCGATCTGATGCACGACCTTGTCGACGTGTTCTTCTTCAATGATTTTCTTGTCGAATGGAACCTGCCGAAGAATCTCAACGGCGTTTTTATATGCAGGTACCAGTTTTGCGTTCCGGGGTTGACATAAAATGAAGTGCATCTGCACGTCATCAGTTACCCCGTCCCGGACAGCGGCAAGATGACCCAACCAGAGACGTGCTTTTTTCTTAATGTTGTTGGCTTCAGCAAGATCGAATGACAGAGGCTTATAGACGTGCCAACGTCCATTTTTCCATGCGTGAGGAAATTCGACGGAGTCAGTATTACCCTCAATTCGCTTCGGCTGAAATTCAATTGAGATTTTCCGCCGTTTGAGCATTGTCGTCAACGAACGCCACACATCGTTATCCGTGCGAGGCCTTTTTGTTGGGTGGTCGTACCGGGTCACAAGACGCTTGTAGAGTTGATCGAAAGTCTTATGTAGGTCCGTGGTCAACCCGGTGCCGGTCCGAGACCATTGTAGTGAACTATCATCGTGAGGAAGCGCTTTGCGCGCATAATCGCGAGCGGTTTTCTTGCCCTCGAACACTCCCTCGTCTGTCAGTTCGTGTTCGACGTTCTGCATGCCCCTTTCCACTGCGCAAATGGTACGCTTGTAAGCTTCACTATCTAGATTCGGGAAGACATTCTTAACACGCCCGAGGGTTTTCCGAACTCTTGCCAGAACTAGCGGGCGATCAGGCACAGATACGATCAAGCCTACATTCACGAACTCTCCCGTCAGAACATCGTGGATGTAACGGAGAACAACATAACTGTATGGTCCTTTCACGGTCATGCAAGTATCCTTTCCAGTTCCCTTATGCAGCCGTCGATGTTGTTCTTGGCGTCACCAATTAAGTCCAACGCTGCACTTACGTCTTCGTGTGCGGTGGCCCACTCTTGCGGAATCGACCTTCCATACTCCTGGAGGCGTATATTCGGCAAGTTGTTCCATCTGTTTCTGATCGGTTCGAAGTCGATAGTCTCGCCGCCTTTCAATTCTTGTACGAAAATATGCGTATTCGGCAGTACTAAATCGCTCATCCCGTCCTGAACCCAGGGTGCTTGCCAGTTCACGGTCATCCCATGGGTGAAGGCAAGCTCATGGTCAATGATTGCGAGATCATCGCCGCGAACAAGGCAATTCGGGTTTCCCGTATGCCTGTCCCGATTCTGGATGATTGCGTCGAACAACAGGATCCCGCTTGCTACCAACTTAAGTGCGTTCGTCACGTGATGGCCGGATGTCCACACAGAAAAACCCTGTTTGGTTGTCGACCCAAATGCTATAGGATTGCTGGCTTGGAGTAAGTCTTCAACCTCTGTGTCCTCGACGAATGGTATGATCTCTTGGGGCACTTCGACTAGGTAGGGTTCCGGCACCGGAAGGGCGAGGTCGGCTGCGAGGCAGGCGGCAATTGCTTCACGCGCCAGATTTACACATTCTGCTCGCAACCAGCCGATAGTTTGACGAAAACGTCGACCTCATGTTCATCCATCGTTTTACAGGCTGCCAGAATGGGCTTTGTCCGACCCTGTGCGGCAACACGGTCGATCCGGGTCAAGACAGCGCGAGGGATCACGATTATTCTACTCCATTGATGAGCAACTCGCGGCGGAATGCTAAATCATCAAAGCAAGTCTGCTTGAACCTCGTTCTCATTCGATCGACAACGAGGCCGTTACTTCGACCTCCCCCCATGATTTCTTCCTGCTCGCCCAAGCGAAAAAAATGGAATTTACATCCTTAAGGAATTCCCTACGTTTGGGCGAACCATGATGTTGGTTAATCCTTCTCTAGCGCAAGAATCGAAGTATCAGGTAGCAATCGCCGCACTGGTCGGTGTCACAAGTCCCATTAGGAGAATTGTGTATGGCCGTGATGCCGATTTTCGTATGTGACCAGTCCAAACTCTGTAGCTCAATTCCAAGTTCGGCATCGGAGGAACAACGCACGACCGAGATGGGTCACTCAGTTAGCGGGAATAATGCGGCAAATTTCCACCAAATAGCCTTTTTCTTTCCGTCTTGCTCCGAACAGCACAAACTCCAATTTAACACTAGCAGTCAAGCAGCATGTTGTGCCTGCCTTTGCGACAAATTCGACATTACCACAGACGTGACCAGTTGAAGTCAGCGCTCGAGCTCCCGCGGAATCCAGAAGTCAATCAACTTTCCCGTCTCAGGCATGAGCTCGCTCCACGAAACGATGTCGAAGTCGACGACCGCGGTCGCTGCCGTCGGGAATCGCCCAAATTGGGTATGGGTTGCCATGAGATTCGATTCCTTCAGAATCATGGACGCAAACACGGCGGTCCCGGGATTGTGTCCCAGCATGAGGACTGTTGATTCCCTCGAGGAACGAAGGATCTTGAGCATTACGGCGGCTCCGGCGTGGTAGAGATCCGGCTCCACCCGATGCGTGATCGAAAGCCGGGCGGAGGACTTCAGCCCGTCCCACGTCTCAAGGCAGCGTAACGCGGGTGAAATGACCGCTTCTTCCGGAAGAATGGCTGCCTCGCGCAACTGTCTCCCGATCAGTCGGCAGGAGCGATACCCGCGTTTGCTCAGGGGACGGTCATGATCACGCAAGCCCGGGTTGTCCCAGCTCGACTTGGCGTGCCGCATCAAGATGAGACGATGCCGAACCATGACACCATCCTAAAGAAAAACTTTCATATGAAAAGCTGATTGTGAGTGAGATCGCCCGGCGCCGGCGCTGAACGGACACGACCGCCGTGCCGCGCATCCCCTTTCCATGCAGTCTTGACCCGAGTCCGTTCGAAGATAAGCCTTGCAACGGTCTACATCGTATCCGTGCTCGGACAAGGCGCCGACGGGGCAAGCCGTAACGCAGGGGCGCCCCTCACAACCGTTGCACGGTCGACCCGAGTCATCGGCACCCTCCGCAGACGGCCGGTCGTCGTCGATGGAGAATTCAAAACCGAGGCCCCCCCGAAATGAAACCATCAGGCCCGTACGATCATGGACGAGCAACCGAACCGGAGATGTCCAGCATCGTCCGCTCTTCAAGGCCCAGTCCGGGAACGGTTGGTACGGTGGTCCCCCGAACGGAAAGAGCGGCTCGGCCCCAAAGGATTGCGCGATTCCGGAAATGATTCTTCGGGACCATCGATCGAGCGGGTCGGGATTGCCGTCGCCGTATTCCGGCGAACGCGTGAAAATCCCCCAGAACCCGGTTGCGGGGCCCAGGAGCACGATCGACCGGTACGGGTCGTTTCGCCTGTTCGCATCGAAGGCATTTTGCACCACCCCGTAGACCGCGAGCCCGGGCCTTTGAACTTCGGCTGCGATTTCAGCGACTGTTGTCACGTTTGAACGGGAGCATGAGGCTCCACCCCAGCCGGGCCGGCGAGTCGTCCTGCCACTGCAATCCGAGCGACATCGTTTCGTGGCCTCTGGAAGGCTGTGGAGTGTAGGTGCCGAACAGGTGATCCCACACCGAGAGCGAAAAGCCGAAATTCGTGTCGTGCTCCGTGCGCATGGTCGAGTGGTGCACGCGGTGCATGTCGGGGGTTACCACGATCAACCTGAGTATCGCATCGGTCCGTGCCGGCAATTTGAGATTGGCATGATTGAACATTGCCATGCCGTTCAGCATGATCTCGAACACGACAACGGCGAGGACAGCCGCGCCCAGGACGTAGACAAATCCGATCTTGATGATCATCGAAAGGGCGATTTCGATTGGATGAAACCGCACCGCCGTCGTGACGTCGACGTCACGGTCCGCGTGATGCACGCGGTGCAGGCGCCACAGCACGGGAATCTTGTGCATGATCGCGTGCTGTCCCCAGATGACGAAATCCAGAAACACCACGACGACAAGGATTTCCAGCCACGCGGGCCAGGCCAGGTGGTTGAAAATCCCCCAGCCCCGGGCGGCGGCGTCAATCGCCGCGCCGACGGCCAGCAGTGGCATGACGATAGCGATCAGCTGGAGCGTGATGGTGTCCAGAATCACGATACCGATGTTCGTCGTCCAGCGTCCGGAACGGGGCAATGACCGCTTGCGCCGCGGCAAGGCCCACTCGGCTGCCACGAGCGCAAGGAACACTGTCAAGAAAACGACGAATCGGACAGCGACTTCATCTTCCATCTGACGACGCTCCTTCTCCCGATCATCGTACCGACCCCTTCATTGGTGAACAGTTCGAGGAGGCAGGCATTCGGCAACCGGCCATCCATGATGACGACCGCACGAACACCTTCGCTGACGGCATCAAGAGCGGTGCTCGTCTTGGGTATCATGCCACCGCTGATGGTGCCGTCCTCGATCAGGCGTTTCGCTTTCTGCGGAGTCAGGTAGGGGATGACCTCGTCATTCCGGTTCTTGACCCCGGCAACATCGGTCAGCAGCAGCAATCGGTCGGCTTGCAGTCCAGCGGCCACAGCCCCGGCCGCGGTATCTCCGTTGACGTTGAAGGTTTCGCCTTCCATGCCTGTTCCAAGGGGCGCGATGACCGGAATATATCCTCCGTCGACCAGGTTTTGCACCAGTTCAGGGTTGATTCCGATCGGTTGGCCGACGAGGCCAAGATCCGGGTCTGCCTGTTTGCACACGATCAGGTCCGCGTCCTTGCCCGAGATTCCGACCGCTCGGCCGCCCTGGGCGTTGATGGACTGGACGATGGTCTTGTTCACGCTGCCGGAGAGGACCATTTCCACGACCTCAACGGTCTCCTTGTCGGAAATCCGCTTTCCTTCGAGAAATCTCGACTCGATTCCGAGGCGGTCCAGCGTGGCGTTGATCATCGGTCCGCCGCCGTGAACGATGACGGGGCTCAGGTTGCACTGCCGCATGAGAACGATATCTCTGGCGAGGCTCCGGAGACTGTCATCGCCCCGGGCGGCAAAACCACCGATCTTGATGACGATCGTCGCCCCGTCGTAGCGGCGGATATGGGGCAGGGCTTCGCTCAGCAGCCCGGCGGTTATCCTTGAGTTCTTTTGGCGCGTCCCGGACATGTCGTCTTCCCGAAATCAGCTACAGTCCCTCGAGTCCGCTTCAATTCATCGCCGACAACCGCGTGCGTGATGGTCGTGCAGTCAACGGGTCCTGCCGGGTCACATCAAAAGCAGATCGGGTCGCCGGTCAAGTGCCGGCTGGAGACGCTGCCCATTGGCACGGTTGATCGAGCCGACTCCCTGGCGGAGCGACACGAGCGCGATACCCGTCATGGCTTCGCGAGGCCCGGGCCCGAAGTCATTTCGAGACCGACGCCATGAATCTCGACCGGATTTCGACCGGGTCCATCGTAATCACGGGCATCTTCAGATTGCCACTTTCACATTTGCAGACAATAATCGTCATGCTGCCCGCCTCCAGCGCATCCTTCAGCGCTTTCCCGGTATCCTCCGCCCGGCATTCGACGACATTCTCGCACCCGCAGGCATCTGCGACACGTGCAAGGGATGTCCGCGCACCTGCGTAGGTTGGCTGGTCTCCGGTGGACCCGTAGGAACCATTGTCGATGATCAGGAGGATGAAATTGTCCGCAACATTGTTGGCAATGGTTGCCAGTGTCGCGAGGTTGGTCAGTACCGAGCCGTCGCCGTCTATCGCGATGACGGGCTTGGGTTGTGCGAGCGCAAGTCCCAGCCCGATGGATGATGCGAGGCCCATCGTGCCCAGCATGTAGAAATTGGTCGGCCGGTCATCGATGGCGTACAACTCCTGGCTCGGGATTCCGATGTTGCAGACGACGAGATGATCGCGAAGAATCGGGGAAATGTTCCGAAGTACGTCGGCACGGATCATGTCAATACCCTCCCCAGAACGATGAATCCGTCAGGACTGCCACCGGTTTGTTGCACATGAAGGTGAACTTCAGGATACCGTCGAGATCGCCGACGTCGGCCTGCCTTCCGAAATGGAACGTCGGAATGTTCAGTTGTGCCAGGAGCGCCTTGGTGTGCACGGCCATTTCAACCTGGCACGCGACCGGTTCCCCCACACCGCCACGAAATGAAATCAGCATGGGCAGTGGTATCCGGTAATACTGGATCAGGGTTGTCAAGGAATTGATCGTGACTCCGATTGCCGTGTTCTGCATGATGATGGCGGCGCGCTTGCCCCCCAGAAAAGCCCCTGCGCACAGGCCCATTCCTTCATCTTCCTTGTTTGATGGAACGTGCAGGATACCCGGGTGTTCCTCGACCTTGTCAATGACTCCGGCCAACTGCTTGCAGGGCACGGTGGTCACGAACGAAATGTCGTTGGAGAAAAGGTCCTCCACGATCTTTCTGCTGATTTCGGCTGTCATCGTCTTTCCCTGTCAGATCCGTTCAAGGACGAGTTTGGCAATCAATGCGCTGACCCGGGCATTGCTGTCCCGGGTGACCCCGGCGATGTGCGGTGTCAGAACAAGATTGTCGAGTCCCCGGAATCGCCCGGCCGCTTCCGCCGAAAGGGGCTCGGCTTCGAAAACGTCGAGTGCGGCTCCGGCGATATGGCCTGAGTGCATGGCGTTGGCAAGGGCAGTCTCGTCGACAACGCCTCCCCGCGAAGCGTTGATCAGAACCGACCCTGGTCTCATCAGGTCCAATCTTCGTGCGTTGATCAGGTGGTAGGTGTCTTCATTCAGCGGGACGTGCAGGCTGACCACGTCGGACTGGCCCAGGAGTTCACCCAGCGGCATGGGTGTGGCGCCGTCCCACAAGGGCGAGGCGTCGGAGAGAAAAGGGTCGAAGGCAAGGACTTCCATGTCCAGTCCGCGTGCAAGGCGCGCCGTCGTGCGCGCGGTTTGCCCGAACCCGACGAGTCCGAGCCGGCGACCGCCGGTCTCGTGTCCTAGACTGCACCTTTCCCTCGGCCAGTGGCCGGCGAGGGTTTCGGAGCGCGCCAAGAATGCGTTTCGCAAGAGCATGAGGACACATGCGACGACATATTCGGCGACGGAGCGTGCATTCGCACCCGTTGCCGGGATAACCTCGACGTTGCGTGCGGTGCACGCCTCCAGGTCGATATTGTCGAGGCCGACACCCAGTCGGCCGACGATCCTGAGATCAGGCGCCTTGGCCAGGAGTTCCGCGGTGACCCGTGTACGATTGCGGACGATCAAGGCCACGACACCGGGCAATCGATCCTGGATGGCACCCGGACGATCTGCCAATTCCGGGTCGTAGAATGTGGGGTGGCTGGATTCCATCATCCTGACAGAACCAGCGTCCATGAATTCGGTGATCAGGATCATGGGAAACCCGTAACTGGCTCTCTGAACGCGTTCAGCGTTATTCAATCGCAAATTCGGACAGATACATGCGCCACGATCCATGACAACGGGAAATTACAGAATCTTCAAGGGCACCTTCCGGAACGCGGCTGTCCCGAGTAACGAAATTCCGCGTCGGTGCCAGGCGACCGGCCGTCACTGTTCCCTGTCATCGATACCTTTCCGTCCTGCCGTTCGAACACCTGCGTTCGTCTCGCTGCCGCCCGGCATCTTGACCGGAACCCCCATCTTTCTTTACGATTTGAAGCGTGACTTGGAGTGGATTGCATTGAGGGGAGTGACGCAAATGACCAGGGTTTCGGGAGTTCTTGTTTTTTCGATCGCACTAGGTGTCACAATGTTCACGGTGACGATGTTGGGTGGCTCGGCGTTTGCCGCGGAATCCGCCAAGGCGACGGCTGAATTCGTTGATACCGAAGGCAATTCAATTGGAACCGCCAGCCTTGTCCAGGGCCCGACGGGTGTCCTGATTCATCTCAGGGTCAGTGGCATCGCACCCGGTGGCCACGCCATCCATATCCATTCGATCGGCACGTGTACGCCGGATTTCAAGGCGTCGGCCGGACACATCAACATACACAATCGGAAGCACGGCCTGCTCAACCCTGAGGGACCGGATGATGCTGACCTGCCGAACATCTATGCGACGCCGGACGGCGTCGCAGAGGCCGAGTTGTTCACAACCCGGGTGGCGCTTTCCGATGACGGCATGAACGAAGGTGCGGCGTTTCTGTTTGATGACGACGGCTCGGCCCTCGTCATCCACGAGGCGCCAGACGATCACATGACGCAACCGATCGGCGGCGCGGGTGGCCGTATCGCCTGTGGAGTTATCACTGCGGCTGAATGAGACCATAGTCCGGGCATGGTGAACGTCACCGGCGGTCGGTAAGGGTCCACGCTGGAAAACCGCGCCAAGCGGAGTCCGATTCGGAAAAGTCGGATTGCGCGGAGAGTTCCGGGAAAACTCAGTCGTTATGCATCTTTCGGGCGCGGACCCGGGCCTTTGCCAGGTCCCCGCGAATCCCGAACGATGAATTCCGGGAATGCCCGTGTTCCCGCCTGTTCAATACCCTGGCAGGCGGGGCATGGCGGCGCTGTCGGTGCCAGGAAAGTCCCGCAGTCCATCGAAGTCTTTCCCGAGGCCTTGCGCGGACGAAATTCCGTCTGCGCAGGAATCGAGGACCTTGCCAGAATGCGTTCATTCTGGAAAGGTTCGAGCCCATGAGCCATGAGCCGCGTGGCGGGTGTTTCCGTGGACCGGGATTTTGCAAAAGGATCTGGTGATGGCCGACGCAGGACAGAAAACGCTTCTGCTGACAGGTGCGAGCCGGGGAATCGGCCACGCGACTGTCAAGCGGTTTTCGGCGGCCGGGTGGCGGGTCTTCACCTGTTCGCGGCAGCCGTTCTCGGACCGATGTCCCTGGCCTGGCGGTGAAGACAATCACATCGTGATCGACCTGTCCGATCCGTCGGGGACGGCAGAGGTTGCCGAAAGGATCAGGAGACGATTGCCAAATGAAAAACTGCACGCACTGGTGAACAATGCCGGGATTTCGCCAAAAGGGAATGGAGGCCGCCGCCTGAATTCCCTTGAAACCGACATTGAGTCGTGGTGGCATGTATTCCATGTGAATTTCTTCTCTTCTGTTATCCTGGCTCGCTGCCTCAAGAACGAGTTGGCGAATGCCCGCGGCGCGGTCGTCAATGTGACGTCAATTGCCGGCTCGCGTGTCCATCCGTTCGCGGGTGCCGCATATGCGACCTCGAAAGCCGCGCTGGCCGCCTTGACGCGGGAGATGGCGCACGATTTCGGGCCGATGGGCGTTCGGGTCAATGCGATTGCGCCGGGCGAAGTCGTGTCGAGCATGTTGAGCCCGGGCACGGAGGCGATGATCCCGGGACTGCCGCTGCGACGGCTCGGAGAGCCGGAGGAAGTGGCCGACGCCATTTTCTACCTGTGTTCCGACCAGAGTTCGTACGTTTCAGGGGCCGAGATCGAGGTCAACGGTGCCCAGCATGTCTGACGGGATAGGGGAAAGGATGATTACCGGTGGCGGTCGGGACGGCTGTTGGGATCGATGCCCGGAAACAGCATGTCCGGAGAAAGGCATCTGGCAGGAACTTGACTTGCACGGACCGGCCGGAGGTCTCCAGAATGTGCTGCCGCCTGGCCAGGCAAGGGTGAAGGGTGAATTGAAATGGTGAAGCGGAAACTCGTTATCGATACCGATCCCGGAATCGACGATGCAATGGCCATCGTTTTCGCATGCCTGCACGATGAAATCGATGTCATCGGGCTGACGACGATCTTTGGAAATGTTTCCACGGAAACGGCGACCCGCAATGCATGCGCCCTGGTTGAACTCGTGGGCCAGGACATTCCGGTTGCCAAGGGCAGTGACACACCGCTTGTCCAGGTACCGCGCCCGTTCGCTTGGGAGATCCATGGTCGCGAGGGGTTCGGCGATGTCCAGCTTCAGCCCCCTGCGCAAGAGAGCCTTGTCGATGAAACTGCCGCCGAATTCATCTGCCGGAAGGTTCATGAGAATCCGGGCGAGGTTGACATCTGTGCTGTCGGCCCATTGACCAATCTTGCACTGGCGCTCCGAATCGATCCGTCGATTTCGCGAGTCGCGAGATCGGTCGTCGTCATGGGCGGCAGCCTCGATGCAGGAGGGAATGCCTCGAAAGCCGCAGAGGCAAACATCTGGCAAGACCCGCACGCCGCAAATGCGGTGTTTTCGGCGGGGAGTGTATTCTCTATGGCGAACTGCACATTTTTTAGTGCGTTGTAAATGCGCCATTATTTCTCTGCCTGTTCGGCACTGATCTCCGATTTCACCGGTTTTCGCGAAAAAACGCCGGATGAGCCGCGGTTTTCCCATATCCCGATGATTTCCGCTGAATTCCTGGCCCCGGGCAACAGGTGTGGTAGAGTGCTCCAAAGCAAGAAAAAAGCTCCGAAATCGGGGCAAAAAGGAGCACTCCGATGCAGAAACTACAGGCTGAACCTCCCTTTGCCAACACCACCCTCACCGATACCGAAGACGTCATGGAGGCGGCGGGTAACCGCCTGAGGCAGGCCATGAATGACGTGATCCGGTCCGACGCCGCCCGTGGGATGGCAGATGATGTTGCGGTGATGTTCATGCAGGACCCGCTGAAAGCCGAGCACGCGTTTCGCGACGTGGTCCATGACTTCGCCCGCTCGGTCCTCGGCGATGCCTTCGAGCGGATTGACGATCATGGGGGCTCCCTGGACGTCGACGGCAGGACCTACAGGAAGGTCGATGCCACACGGGGCCATGCGATGACGATGTTCGGATCGGTCGACTACGACCGCGCGCGCTACCGTCCGTCGGGCGGGGGCGCGTCGGTGTTTCCGACCGAGCGTGTCCTCGGCCTGACCGAGAGCAGCCTGACGCCTGCGGCGGCGGGCCTGTCGCTTTATCTCATGGCCAACCTGAGTGCGCGCGAGAGCGAAGATGCCTGGGTCCGGCTGTGCGGCATGGGTCCGTCGGCGAGTTCCCTGATACAGTTGACCGCCGAGGCGGGGCGCCGCTTCGAGGACTGCTCCGGTGACCTCTTGGCGGACCTGCGGTCGGAAGAGGAGGTTCACGAGGACGCGACTGCGTTGCTTGTCTCTCTCGACGGGGTCATGCTTCGCATGAATGCCGAGACGGTGGACGGGACCGCGGTCGAGGCGGGCTGGCGCGAGGCATCGAGTGGCGTTGTCTCCTTGCTCGACGCCGAGGGAAACATGGTGCAGAGCCGCTACTTCGGGCGTCTTCCGGAACAGGGCAAGACGAGCCTGAAGGCACAGGTGAGCCATGAGGTGTTCCATTGGCTGGAGCGCAGGGACCTGAAGGTGGTGGCGATCGCGGACGGAGCAAAGGACAATTGGGCATTTTTGGACACGTTCAGCCCCGATGTGGTGCTTTTAGATATTTTCCATTCAATACAACATCTTAAGGTCGCCGCCGATGCCGCCTTCGGTCCGGACAGCGCGGAAGGCAAGGCCTGGTTCGAGAAATGGCGTCACGTCCTTCGCCACGACCCCAAGGGGGTGGGCAAGGTGATCGACGCGCTCCGCTACCTGTTGCACAAGGGAAAGGGCAGCGCCGACATTGCGCGGGAGCTGGGCTATTTTCGCAATAACCGAAAACGGATGAACTACAGCGAAGTCGCCGATGCAGGATACCCGATCGGATCGGGTGCCGTGGAGGCCGCGAACCGGTTTCTGGTCAACTCCCGCATGAAACGCTCGGGGCAGCGCTGGGGACGTGACGGCGGCCAGGGCGTGCTGACGTTCCGGTCACTGCTCAAGTCGGGTCGCTTCGACCGGGCATGGGCTGTACTTGCCCGGAATTGGCAGCAATGGAGGCCGCCAACAGTCGCCAACGACAACCTGGAACTGGCGTTGGCCGCATGATTCGCTTTTTCAACCTTGATCCCCGGAAAACCGCGCCATAGGGGAATCGCTCCCTTTCGGCGCCGTGGGACGTGACGGTCGTTGGCCTGGACGTTACCAAGCAAGTCGTCTGCTCGCCGGAGGATTTTTCGATGCTTGCGGTCAAGGCACCGGCGCTCGGCGGGTTCCTCAACCGTGCGGTACAGTACTATTTCGCAGCCACCAGGGAACGGAGCGGCATCTCCGGTTGCCACATGCACGACCCGACAGCGGTGATCGCCGTCATTCGCGGGGAGTTGTTCACGACCAGGAATTCTGCGGTCGACGTCATCGAGTCCGGCGAGGAAGCCGGGGCGACGGTCTGGTCCGCTTCGACCGAGAGGCCTTCCGTGTCGGTCTGTTGCGGCGTTGACAACACGGCGGTTCGGCACCTGTTCCTGCGAACGATAGAAGCCGGATTCTGAATTTCATGCCTGATGGCGACTCCACGTTCAGCATACGGATTGTCGATTCGATCAGGGCGATCCGGGCCGAAGACTGGGACGCCTGTGCCGGCGACGATTGCCCCCTGATCCGCCACGCATTCCTCTCGGCGCTGGAGGAATCCGGATCGGTCGCCGCGGAAGAGGGTTGGGCGCCTTGTCATGTGGCGGTTTCGGAGGAAATCTCGGGGGTCATCGGGTGTGCTCCGCTCTATCTCAAGGGCCACAGCCAGGGCGAATATGTTTTCGACCATGGATGGGCGGAGGCGTTCGAGAGGGCCGGAGGCCGTTATTATCCGAAACTCGTCTCCGCGGTTCCCTTTGCGCCGGTGACGAGCCATCGGCTCCTGGTGCGGCCCGGGCAGGATGCGGAGCGGGTTCGCGCCATGTTGATCGCGGGCACGCTCAGGGCGGCGGAACGATTCGGAGTTTCGTCGATCCATGTCAACTTTCCGAACGAGGATGAATGGCGGGAACTGGGATCGTTCGGATTCCTTCAACGAATTGGCCACCAGTTTCACTGGAAGAACGACGGGTTCGAGTCCTTCGATCATTTCCTCGGCTCTCTTTCGTCCCGAAAGCGGAAGAACATCCGAAAGGAGCGGAGGTCGGTCGCGGAGGCAGGCATCATCATGCATCGACTCGCGGGAGACGCGCTGACAGCCGACCACATGCGGGAATTCTACCGGTTCTATCGCGACACGACCGATCGCAAATGGGGTTGGGATTATCTGAAGGAGCCTTTTTTCGAGATGCTGCACGACCGCCTGGCAGGGCAGGTTGTCCTGGTCATGGCCGAACTGAACGGCCGATGGGTGGCAGGTGCGCTCAACCTGGCTGGCCAAACGGTGCTTTACGGGCGCAATTGGGGCTGCATCGCCCGAATCCCGTTCCTCCATTTCGAAACCTGCTATTACCAGGCGATCGAACACGCGATCGAATGCGGCCTGGACCGGGTTGAAGCAGGCGCGCAGGGCCCGCACAAGATTCAGCGGGGATACCTGCCGACACGGACGTACAGCGCGCACTGGATCGTACACGAAGGGCTGCGGCGCGCCGTGTCGGATTTCCTGGACCACGAGAGCAGGTCGGTGGACGCGGAAATGGAGTTTCTTGACGGGCTGTCGCCGTTTCGAAAGCCCTGACGGTGGCTTGCCGCGGATCGGAACCGGTGCCGCGCGTTGCCCGCGTGGGCCGGATGCAGGGGCTTGCGGAGGTCGGAAGAAACGGTGGCAGAGGAGATAACGGTGAAATCGAGGTGCACCCCTTGACCGTGTCCGGACCGGACGTCGCATCGGCGCCGGTGAAATCCCGGCGCTGGCTACCGCCCGAAGACAGGCCGCCGGTTCGGGGCCGTTGGCGCGCTACAGCCTGAGCCCGGCCATGCATCCCTACCTGGTTACCGAGTGTTCTCAACCGATCGCCATTGCCCACCGCGGGTTTTCGGCGCGGCATCCGGAAAACACGATGGCTGCATTCTCTGCCGCGATTGACATCGGCTGCCAGTATGTCGAAACGGATGTTCACGCCACGGCCGACGGAATGCTCGTCGCATTTCATGACGACAGGCTTGACCGGGTTACGGACCGGGCAGGGGCCATTTCGGACCTCGACTGGTCGGAAGTTCGGGAGGCCCGCGTCGGGGGGGAAGAGAGGATCCCCCTGCTTGAAGAGGTGCTGACGACCTGGGATTCCGTTCGCGTCAACATCGATCCCAAGTCGGATGGTGCGGTCGAGCCGCTGCTGGAAATCCTGGCGCGTCTCGACGCCTGGGACCGAGTCTGCGTCGGGTCTTTTTCAGGTTCACGCCTTGCCGGAATGCGTGCGTCCGCCGGAGACCGGCTGTGCACGTCGATGGGTCCCCTGGACGTTGCGCGTTTGCGCTTGGCCAGCATGGGGCTCCCGGTCGGGGCTTTTGCGGCGAACTGTGTTCAGGTTCCTCCGAGAGAGTATGGTCTTGCGATCGTGGACAGGCGTTTTACGCGTGCGGCCCGTTCCCGCGCCATGCCCGTACACGTGTGGACGATCAACGACGAGGCGGAAATGCACCGTTTCCTCGACATCGGGGTCGATGGAATCATGACCGACGAAGTCGAGGTGCTGAAACGGGTCCTGATCGGTCGTGGAATGTGGCCGGATTGACGGCGGGCGTTGTTCAAGGGTGCTGTTGGAGACTGAACCGGGCGGGCGCGGGGACCGCGTTCGTCGAGACGCCAACGGCGAAAGACTGTTTCACGGGTTGAGTTTTCGGGAGCGGGACCGATAAACGGGGCGGGCAAGACCACAGGGAGCGTACGGAATGTGTGGAATCGTGGGTCTTTTCCTCAAGGATCGCGCACTCGAGTCCCGATTGGGCGAATTTCTGACGGGCATGCTCGTCACGATGAGTGACCGGGGGCCGGACAGCGCGGGTGTTGCGGTTTACCGCGCGTGCAACGACGGAACAGGAAAACTGACCGTACAATCGGGCTCACCGGACGCCGACTTCGCCGGGTTGGCCGAAGACCTGGGACCGGTCGTCGGTCGAGGCGTCGCGCTCGAGCGAAACGACACGCACGCAGTTGTGACCATTCCCGCCGAAGGTATCGGGAGGGCGCGGGAGGCGCTTCCGGAACTGCGCCCGGGGATCCGCGTGATGAGTGACGGCAGCGCCATCGAGATTTACAAGGAGGTGGGTTTGCCGGGCGACGTTGCCGATCGCTTCGGGATTCCTGAAATGAGCGGGAGTCACGGGATAGGGCACACGCGCATGGCGACCGAATCCGCCGTGACCACCGAGGGCGCGCACCCATACTCGACCGGCTCCGACCAGTGCCTGGTTCATAATGGTTCCCTGTCAAACCATAACGCCCTCAGACGGCGCTTGCACCGGGAAGGGATGAGGATCGAGAGCGACAACGACACTGAAGTGGGCGCGGCATACCTGACATGGAAGATGGACCAGGGCGCGTCTCTCGGCAAGGCTCTTGAAGACAGTATCCGCGACCTCGACGGCTTCTACACCTTTGTCGTCGGCACCCGGGACGGATTCGGCGTTTTGCGTGACCCGATCGCGTGCAAGCCCGCGGTCCTGGCCGAGACCGACAGCTTCGTCGCCTTCGGTTCGGAGTACCGGGCCCTGGTCGACTTGCCGGGCATTCATGATGCCGCCGTCTGGGAACCCGAGCCGGCGCAGGTCTATTTCTGGACGCACTGATATGCAGACCTACGATCTGGCAGCTTCGGGACTTCGTGGTCTCAACCACACGCTGCAGGCACTCGACATCAATTCCAACGCGACGCGATGGGACGTGATCAATCCCAGGGGAAGCCATGCCGTGGCCGTTGGACTCGATGCTCCGATCGACGTCACGATTCGAGGCTCGACCGGGTATTACTGTGCCGGCATGAACAAGCGGTCAACGATCAGGGTCATGGGTTCCGTCGGGCCGGGGGTGGCCGAAAACATGATGTCAGGAACCGTTATCGTCGAAGGAGACGCGAGCCAGTCGGCCGGCGCGACCGGGCACGGCGGGCTGCTCGTGATCAAGGGAAATGCATCATCGCGGTGCGGGATCTCGATGAAGGGGATCAGCATCGTGGTGCACGGTAACGTTGGCCACATGTCGGGTTTCATGGCGCAGGCCGGAACTCTCGTGGTGTGCGGAGATGCCGGGGAGGCGCTTGGCGATTCGATTTACGAGGCGCGGGTTTTCGTGAGGGGTTCGGTGCGCAGCCTCGGGGCGGATTGCATTGAAAAGGCCATGCAACCCGAACATCGCGAAGAACTCGCACGGCTTCTTGTTGCCGCGGGTTGCTCGGCCGGGCCGGAAGAGTTCCGCAGGTACGGTTCAGCGCGCAGGCTGTACAATTTCGACGTGGACAATGCCCAGGCGTATTGACGGGACTGTCCGGTCTGCCGGAGAGCAGGGAGGCTCGAACATGGATGCTGTTTCGGATCACGACGGGGTCGGAATTCCGCCCTGGCAACGGGAAATCAGGCGAGCCGCGGAAACGGGCATTTACAAGATCAGGGGCGGCGGCGCGGGGCGGCGATCGCCGTTCGACGATCTGCTTTTTCTCGGTGCATCGGTCTCCCGGTACCCGCTCGAGGGTTACCGGGAGACCTGTGCGACCAACGTGACACTGGGAACCCGATTTGCCGAAAACCCGATCGAGCTCGACATTCCGATCACGATTGCGGGCATGAGCTTCGGAGCGCTGTCCGGCCCGGCGAAGGAGGCTCTTGGACGGGGCGCCTCCGCCGCCGGGACATCGACAACGACCGGTGATGGCGGAATGACCGAGGAGGAGAGAATCCACTCGGACAGGCTCGTATACCAGTATCTGCCGTCGCGATACGGGATGAATCCTGACGATCTCCGGAAGGCCGACGCGATCGAAGTCGTTGTCGGGCAGGGCGCGAAACCTGGCGGCGGCGGAATGCTCCTCGGCCAGAAGATTTCCGACCGCGTGGCCGAAATGAGGACGTTACCCAAGGGTATCGACCAGCGCTCCGCCTGCCGCCATCCTGATTGGACCGGGCCGGACGACCTTGAAATCAAGATCCTGGAATTACGTGAAATCACCGGTTGGCGGAAGCCGATCTTTGTCAAGATCGGAGCGACCCGGCCATATTTTGACGTCGCGCTGGCGGTCAAGGCGGGAGCGGACGTCGTGGTGATCGACGGGATGGAAGGGGGAACCGCAGCCACCCAGGAGGTCTTCATCGAGCATGTCGGAATCCCGACACTTGCCTGTATTCGCCCTGCTGTCAGGGCGCTTCACGATCTCGGCGTCTACCGGGAGGTGCAGCTGGTCGTCTCGGGCGGGATCAGGAGCGGTGCCGATGTCGCGAAGGTCCTTGCCCTTGGGGCGGACGCGGTATCGATTGGAACGGCTGCGCTCGTCGCCCTAGGAGACAACCACCCGAAATGGGCTGATGAGTATCGCGAACTCGGTGCGACAGTCGGCCACTATGACGACTGGCACGAAGGACGGGATCCGGCCGGAATCACGACCCAGGACCCGGAACTTGCCGCCCGTCTCGACCCGGTCGAGGGAGGCCGGAGAGTCCGCAATTTTCTGAAGGTCATGACGCTTGAAGTCCAGACCATTGCCCGGGCCTGCGGTCACAGCCACCTCCGCAACTTCGAACCCGAAGATCTATGCGCCACTTCGGTAGAAGCGGCGGCCATGGCGCAGGTCCCGTTGGCCGGAACCGACTGGATTCCGGGTCAGGGGCTTGTCTGAATCAGGATTCGGCAGAGGTCACGCAGATTCCGGTTGGCCTGGTTTTCGCGCATTCGGGGAAAACGGTTGGCTGGGGTGGTAGGATTCGAACCTACGGTACACGATACCAAAAACCGTTGCCTTACCACTTGGCTACACCCCAGCTCGCACCGTTGGCGCTGGAGCCGTTATATAGCGTCTGCTTTTTTTCGTGCAACTGCCGTCGTGGACGGGTTTCGGCCCGGTTGTTTCCGCGTCTGCAACTGGATTTAGGAAAAATCGATTCCAGAAAGGTCACCTCAAAGTGACATGAGGGTCAAGGCTTTCAGGTCGGCACAGACAACACGGAATGTTCGCGATGCGGCTTTGAGAGGTTTGGGGGGCCCGGTCCTGCCCTGGGTCCGCCGGATACGGTACTCCATCCGCACACAGTACAATGGGCAGCGTATCTGGAAGCTCATCGTCGATGCAGATCTGATGAGTCAGGCGGATGCACGCGATGCGGAGAGTGCGGCCCTGTCATTGGCTATGGAAAAGTGCGGAATTCTGGCAATTCGCCGCGCTTTTTCCGGGATCGTTGTCGGCGGTTTTTTCAAAGCGCGTGATTTTGGCGGTAAACCGCGCTTTTGAGGTTGATTGAGGCCTTTTTGAGTGCGTGCTTGTGGTCTGTGCGTTTCGCTGGTTTGCGGTATTTGCTGGAAATTTAGGTGGCGCGCGAGCGCATTTTCTTCCCATTGTGGTGGTTCATCGGGAGCATTTTGCCTGTTGTTCGGGGTGCAGAACCGCGTGTTTGCATTTCCGGGCATCCGGCAAGATCCGCCGCAACGGGATCGATTCCCAGAGCAAACGGGACGGCAACCAGCCCGTCCGCGACAAGACCCCGCGATGGCGGTTCCCGGTTCCCACATGCGCGCATCGACGGAACCGGTTCCCGGAACCGCTCAACGCACCTCGGCACTGCCAACTCGACAAGCGGGTACCACCAGGACCGGGATTGACCGGCTATCAACTACCGTGCGCACTCCTGGACTGCCCGGTCGGTGTTGACGATGTCGTTCCAGTCGGTGTTTTCGGGCGGGCGGTGTCTGTGGAAGGCGACGTGGGTCGGGAGGTGCACCTTTTCGCGCAGGGTCTCGGCCTGGCGTTCTCCGGCCTCGTCGTGATCCTGCGCCAGGATGACGGTCTTGAGGTTAGGGAGGCGATGTGCGGCGCGGGTGATCTGTCTGCACTGTCGTGACGACGGCGCGCCGGCGGTGGAGAGGAAGGCCTGACGGGTCGGACACTGGTTGATCTGTGCGAGGCTGAGGGCGTTGACGGCGCCTTCGGTGATGACGAGGGCGTTGAGGTTTTCGGCGTCGGCGCAGAGGGCAAACAGGCTGCGCGTTCCGCCGGTTGCGAAGCGCCGCACCCCGTCCGGCGGGCCGATTTCGAAGCCGGTCAGCGTGCGGTGTTGATCGCGGTGGGCGAACAGGACCCGGCCCTTGCGGTCGCATCGGATCAGCGGGCGATAGGTGTCGAGTGTTTCCCGGGTGATCCCGCGTCCGATGAGCCATTTCGGTGCGGGGTGCGGCGTTGCCTGGTGCCAGAGGGCGCGGAAGTCGGTCGCGGCGTGTGCGGGACCTCCGAACCTGTCACGGATGTCGGCGAAGGAGAGGCCGCGCCGGAGCATGAAGTCGATTGCGGTTCCGTTGTCGTCGCTGTCGCGTGTGTTGAAGTAGACCCAGTGGCCATTGTCGCGGCGCCTGGTGACGAGCTTGGGCAGGCCGGGCGCGCGCAGCACGGGGTTTGCGCTGCTCGAGGCTTCGGGGTCGCGGACATATCCCCATGCTGCGGCGATGGTCGCGAACGGCATGCGCTTGATGGCGTCGAAGTCGACGCGGTATGGCCTATTCCGTTTCACGCCTGATGCGCCAGGAGTCGCTGTCGATGGTGATGAGTGTGGCGTTGTGGACCAGGCGGTCGACGGTTCCTGCGATACCCGACGCGCTCGGGAAGACGCGGTCCCACTGGGCGAAGCCGAGGGAGGTGGTGACCAGTGTCGAGCGGTGCCGGTAGCGCCGCGAGACGATGGCGTAGAGGATGTCGGCATGGCGGCTTTCGAGCGTGACGTATCCGATTTCATCGAGGACCAACAGGCGGGGCCGGGCGAGGATTCCCAGGCGGCGGCGCAGTTCGCTCCTCGAGGCGATCTCGGCGAGGGTTTCGAGCAACTCCGTCGCCTTCTCGAAGCGGACGGTATGGCCGTTGAGGAGGGCCTGGTGGGCGGCATTGGCGGCGATCATTGTCTTACCGGTGCCTTGTCCGCCAACGAGCACGGCGTTGTCTGCGTGTTCGATGAAGGCGAGGCTCATCAGCGCCTCGACATTGGCGCGGCTGATCGCGCGCGGCCATGTCCAGTCGAAGTCCGCCAGCGGCTTGAAGGCCGGCAGCCGCGCCTCGGCACGGCGGCGTTCGTAGCTGCGGGTCCTGCGCACCTGTTCTTCGCTGACGATGAGCTCCTCGAGCCAGTCGGCATTGGCGACGTCGTCCCAGCGATCGATCAGGCCATGGAGGCCGAGCGCCCGGGCACGGTCCCTGAGTCCGGTCATGTCGTGTCGTCCTCCTTTTTCGCGGCCGCGGCTCTGTCATAGGCGGCGGGATCGGTTCCCCGCGGGGTCGTGGTGCGGCTGCTGTCGGTGATGCTGACGTTCGGCAGGCCCCGGGCGCGGCGCCGCGTCTCGATGATGCTCCGCACCGTGTTCGGGTGGCACGAGCCCCGCTCCAGCGCGGCGGCAATGGCGCGGTCGAGTTCATCGGCGCCGTGGCTGTCGAGCAGGCGGTTCAGCGTCCGGGCGCATGTGGCGACGTTCAGCTTCCGGCATCCGGCAAGCGTGAGCATCTCCTCTGCCCGCGGCACGGCGCGCAGCAGCATGTCGCGGACACTCATGGACCTGCCGTAGCGCTTGCGGGCGACGAGCGCCTTGACGTGCTCGGGATCGCTGATCTGCTGCTGCCTGCCATAGGCGCGGGCATGGGCCGCGACCTCGCGCACACTGTCGAGGATGCGGACCCCGTAACGGGAGGCGACGAGGGTCAGGCTTGCCGTGGCGTAATCGGGCGGAACGCTGTAATCGTTGGTGTCGAAGCGGGCGTAACAGGTCTTGTCGATCTGCACCGCGCGGACCTCGTCGGTCGGGAATGGCGCGTCCGGCAAGGGGATCAGTTTCTCCCTTTCGCGGGCAAAGGCATCCCGGACCAGCAGGCTGTCGTCGTCCGGCCAGGGACGCCGGGCGGCCCGGCCGAAGCACCACTCCCGGGCCGCGGCGTTGAGTTCGTCGAGCGGGACGGAGATGTCGCGCCCGGCGAAGAAGCTCGTGCGGGCAAAGGCGACCCGGCGTTCCACGCGTCCCTTTTCTTCCGGACTCCGGGGCCAGGCGGCGGTGGGCTTGAAGGCGTAATGGCCCGCCAGGGCGAGCACTGTGGGATGGAAGGTGATGGCGTTGCCGCGCCGCGTGACCACGGCGCTTTTCAGATTGTCGTAGATGAGCCTGCGGGGGACGCCGCCGAACGCTTCGAAGGCCTCGACATGGCCATGGAGGAAGCTGCTCATCCGCGCGTTGTAGAAGAGGCTCAGGAAAGTCTGGCGCGAGTAGCTCAGAGTGACGAGGAGCCCCATCAGCTTGCGCTCCGCCCGACCGATCCGGACACGCCCGAACTCGGCCCAGTCGACCTGGGCCTGCTCGGCGGCGAGGAAGCGGAGCCGCATCGACGGCTCGGGCCTCTTGACCGGCCTGAGACCGAGGGCGCGCAGGGTGTGGCGGAAATGGTCTTCCCCGCCGCGGTAGCCCCGTGCCTCGACCTGCCCGTACAGCGTGCTGGCCGGCAGGTCCGGAGCTTCCTTGAGTTGCTCCTTGATGAACGGGATGAAGGGATCGATCAGTTTTGGCCGCGCCCGGCGCTCCTGTCCCTGCGCGCGCACGGCCCGTGTCACCGTGCTGTGATGGATGCCGAGATGCCTGGCTATGGTTCCGACCGGCCAGCCCTCGGCCCGCGACAGCCGCACGATCGTGGCGCGCATGTCCTCGTCGATCGCCATGAGATCACCTCCGTCATCACCCCGAACGCCGCGCTCAGGGGTCGTGCACCACCACATGGGTGCAGATCCGGCCGCATCCGACACAGCGCAGCGGCGATTCGCGCCGGAATTGCGCCGGAAACACCGCCCTTAGGCGGCGGAGGGGCAGCCCGGAAGTATGGTCCGTAACGGTTTTTTCATCATCGGTGCCGCGCGGCGCAGAAGACACGACAGCGACAGGGGCGATGCCGGCCGTCTCCGGCGCGGCCCGACCCGCAGCACGCGCCCGGTCCGCCTGGCGTACCCGGTAGCGCCGCTGGCGGTCCCGGCCCGTCTCGCGCCCCCTCCCGGTACGCCTGTAACGCCGCCGCGCCTCGCGGCGGTTCTCGATGCGGGACTGTTCGCTGCAGGCCCGGGAACAGTACTGGTGCCCCCGGTCGCACGACGCGCAGATCACAACCTGTCGATGGCACCGGTTGCAGGTGAACAGGCGTCCCGTCTCACACACCCGCCGCTCTCAAGAGCGGGGTAGACCCGGACGGGAAATTGCCTGATAGTACACAGGAGTTCGGTCCCCGTGACCAACTCGTCCAGGTGCGGTGCCGGGGCTCGTTCTGTCTTTGAGCCGGCACCGCGCCGCTCTGTCTTTCGACGCCGATCTAGCACCTGTTCCGGCCCCCGGCCACCGCGTGGCCGCCGCGGCGGTACC
Source organism: Paracoccaceae bacterium (assembly GCA_965242975.1). Taxonomy (GTDB): domain Bacteria; phylum Pseudomonadota; class Alphaproteobacteria; order Rhodobacterales; family Rhodobacteraceae; genus JAPPHA01. The sequence continues at coordinate 5,393,183 of CBDETS010000007.1, forward strand.
TCAGGCGTCAGATGCCGTGCTCAAGCCCACCGCAAGCTCCCGGGAACGCCGCATCCAGGACATCGCCTCCGACCGGCGAAGCGCAAGGGAAACGTCACCCGGACACGGACAAAGGGATCTGCACGGGGCCGCGGCAACAGGACAGGTAATGCAAAGACCGATCAAAGCGGCAATAGGATTCCGACAATAGGGAAAGAGTTCAATCCCGCCAAAGCGCGGCGAATCGCCAGAATTCCGCGCTTTTCCGTAGCCACCGACAGGATCGTTTCCTTTCCCTATCGTACGGCTTCAGTCGGCGCCGTCGCCCGGTCTCGCGTCGCTTGTCCCGAGAGCACGGTCGTGGCGCCGACCCGGCCGTTCGGAAGGACCAGCATACAACAGAGATGTCGATGTGAATGTCAGCTGGATCCTGCGCACCGGCAGCCAGATGCGCTTGGAAAGATTGAGCAGTCGAAACCGGATGGTCTCGATATGTGAAGTGGTGAAATCAGTTCACTGCAACCCGTCCAGGCGAAGGATGTCAACGAGAACGTCGTCATCGCCGGTTTCTGGATCGGCCGCGACGTCGCGCGGTCCTGTGCAGGCGTCATCCTCCGCCTCCACGGGCCAGCGACAGTAGCCGCGGACGGGAATGACAATTCAGCCCGCAAAGCCGACAGGAATCTTTCCCGAGGTCAGGATGCCTGAACACCTCCGCCACAATAACGGTGCATATCGACATCTTGTCTGGATGCCCGCTCATGCACCTCCTTGATGTACGGGAAAAAGACGCTGTTTCGCTCTTCGACCACGGAATGGGCTTCGAGATACTCCGGTATCGCCGCGCGTATTTCGGCCAAAACCGCCCGCTCGTCGATCTGCGTCAAACGGCCATGTTCAACGACTGTGACGCCATCAACGATCACGCGGTCGATCGAGCTTCCATTCTCGCAGTAGACCAAATGCTTGCACAGGTCGTTCAACGGCGTGAACGCCAGTTCATCCATTCGCAGCAAGATCAGATCGGCGCATTTGCCCGGTTCGAGGGAACCGGTCACGTCGCCGAGACCGGCCGAACGCGCACCGCCGATGGTTGCGGCCGCCAGGACTTCGGACGCCGTCAGCCACCGGCTGAAATCTGGCCCCGTGGCACTCTGAACCAGAGCTGCCACGCGCATGACATCAAAGATTCTGGCGGAGTCATTCGAGCAAACTCCATCTGTGCCCAAGGCGAGAATGGCTCCCGCGTCCATCAAACGCCGGACCGGCGCAACACCTGCGCCAAGTTTCAGATTGGAGATGGCGTTGTGGGCGACAGAACATCCCGACTCTCCAATGAGATCGATATCCGAATCGTTAACCCAGACAGAATGGGCAATCGTGACGTTTCGGGTCAGGATGCCGAGGTCATGCATGTAGCGGATCAGGCTCGTGCCATGGAATTCGGGTCCGGTCACGGCCTGGGTCTTGGTTTCCAGAACGTGCGTATGAAATGGTACTTTCCGTTCGGACGCAAGTTCGCTGCAGGCGCACAGAAGATCCGGCGTACAGCGTTGTGGTGCAGACGGAGCGATCATGAAGCGCAATCGTCCATCGTCATCATGGAAGCGGGAAAACGCTTCCTTGCAATAATCGACATAAGCCTCCGCGGTGATCATCGGCCCGAAATCCAGCCGTGCCTGCAGGTCGGTCGGCAGGATTTCACGCGCATATGGCAAGGCGTCCAACGGGTGGACATTCATCACTGCGCTCGCGACATTGGCCCGGATGCCGATATCCTCATAGGCACGGAAGACCATCGACAAACGGTCGTGATCGTGATGCGGTGGATCGAAGAAGTCGTCGCACATCAACGTCACGCCGTTCTTCATCGATTCCATCGCGAGCAGCAGGGACCGGAGATAGACAAGCCGCGGCGGCAACAATGGCCCCATCAGCAACGGATAGGCGTAAAGCAGCCAGAGTTCGAGTGGTAGACGCTCGTAACGTCCCCGAAAGAAAGTCTCACTCGAGTGGGTATGCGCGTTCACCAGTCCCGGCATGGCCAGTTTGCCGGCACCATCAATGACGGCGGTCCCTGGCGGCGCTTCGAGGTTCGCATCGATCGCCGAAATCCTGTCGCCCTCGATCAGAATGTCGCCGACAAAGGGGTTGTCGAACTCACGGCCCCCCATCGCCAGAATTGTTGCGCCCCTGATGAGAGTGGCTTGGGGGATGGAGTTCGACTCAGACACGGCTCTCCTCTCCGGTGAGGGTCGCTGCCCTGGCACCGCCACGCAATTTTCCGCTGACCCAAACACCGAGAATGGTCGCGAGATAAGGTAATGTCTGGAGCAGGCCATGGGGTATGTTGTCACCGAATGTCAACTGGGCGCGAACGCCAAGCACGCCGGCAATGGCGAAGAAAAGTGCCGCAAATGTACACCAGACAGGGTGTCCCGCACCAAAGATCACGGCAGCGAACGCCATGAAACCCCTGCCCGCCGTCATGTTCTGGGCAAAGATCTGCAGGCTGCCAGTGGCCAGTTCGGCGCCCCCGGCGGCGCACAACACTCCCCCGGCGGCCAGCGCAACCAGCCGTACGCGGGACGGGTCGGCGCCAACACTTCGGGCCGCAAACGGATGTTCGCCGCAGGCGGTCAGCCGTAATCCGAAACGGGTGCACCTCAACAGAACCCAGAGACCGAACACGACAATCGGCATCAGCAATACGAAAACCGACAATGCGCCGAATGCGCCAAAAGCCGGACCAGCCTTGGGCGCACCAATCGAGACCGTAATCGCGACTTGACTGCCCATGTAGGCTTCGACTGCAAAGGCAGTCCCTCCGAGCCCCAGCCCCGTCAATCCGAGGCCCGCAATGATCTGGTTGGCCTTGAGACGTTCGATGACGAACCAAAGCAGAACCGATGCCGCCATACAGAGACCGACTGCCAGCAGGAATCCCTGCAGGAATGAGCCCGTGATCGCAATTCCAAGAACCGTGGCGCAGGCACCAATAATCATCAGCCCTTCAAGACCAAGATTCCAGATTCCAGTCCGTTGAGCCAGAACACCTGCCATTGCGACATAGATCAGAGGTGTGCCTGACCGCAGGATGGCAATAATCATTTCATCCATTGGTGCGCTGCCCGATTCGGAGAAGCCGGTCCATGAAGGCTGATTTCGCCGTGATAAACAGCGCTATGGCCGCGTTGATGATGTCGATGGCCGAAGCCGGCAGTCCGACCATTATCGGCAGATAGAGTGCAGCCGAGGCCAGTCCGCCGAAAAAGACCGAGGCAACGGCTGTTCCAATCACCGATGTATTCGCGACCAGGGCAATCAGAATGGCAGTAAACCCGTGGGCGGGAAGGAATCCACTGGAGATTCGTCCGTTAGGTCCCATGAATTCCAGGGTCCCCGCCAGGCCAGCCAATGCGCCGCTGATCAGAAAACTCGAAAGGCCGAGTTGCCACTGTTTCGCGCCGAGCCAGCGTATCATCTGACCATTGCGGCCTGCGAGACTCGCAAGGATGCCGAAGGCAGAGCGATTGACCAACAGCCACATGGCCACGCCCGTGACAAGGGCGGTGATGACGATGACGGGGGAGATCCCGAGCGAATCCGAGATGCGGTAGGAAGAATCGAGCGGCCGGCTGGATGCTTGCTGTCCGGAACCCGACGGATCCTTGAGCGGTCCCGACGTGACGTAGATCAACAAGAGGCTTGCCAGGAAATTGCCCATCAATGTGGTGATTACTTCGTCCGTTCCCGACCTGATGCGGAGGAGACCGGGCCACAGAGCCCAGAATGCGCCACCGGCCATGCCGGCGGTGAAACACAGTGGAATGACGATGACCGGTGGTGCTCCATTCAGCGCTTCTGCGCAAAACGCCGCGGCAATCGAGCCGATATAGAACTGCCCCTGTGCCCCGATGTTGAAGTAGCCGGCACGAAAACTGATGGCGACGCCCACGGCCGTGATGAACAGGGGTAGAGCCCATCGCAGGCTCTGCGCCGCCGCATTGGGATTCAGGAACGCGCCCTCGGCAATGCTGGTCAGGACCTGCGCTGCCGAATAACCGGAGGCCTGAAAGATCATTGAGCAGAGCAGCAAGGCGAAAAGCACGAAAACCAGGCTGCGCAAGACCGACGTCAATTGCCCGCTCATTGGCTCGCGCCGGTCATGGCCGCACCGATGGCCTGAAGATCGTACGGCGGGGAATACTCGCCGGCAGACCGGCCCGACAGCATCACGAGGACACGATCGCTGATGTCAAACAGTTCATCGAGGTCGGAAGAGATCAACAGCACGCCACATCCGCGGTCCCTTGCGGAACGAAGCGCATCCCAGACAAAGGCTGTTGCGCCGATATCGAGGCCACGGCCCGGTTGCGCCGCAACAATGAGCCGGGCATCATCGTCGATTTCGCGCGCCAGGATCAGCTTTTGGGCATTGCCGCCCGAAAGGGACCCGGCCGGCTGATTGCAATCGTGGTAGAGGACGCCCCAGCGCGAAAGTACGGTATCGCACAAATCCCGCATCCGCGCCGGCCGGACGTACCGCAGCAGCGAACCTTGAAGCAGCGAACTTGAACCCCAGTTTTCCCACAGCGAACTGGTCAGGCTCAGACCTTCGGTATTGCGTTCAAATGGGATTATTCTCAACCCCCGGTGGCGACGCTCGGTCAGGTTTTCGCGTGTGATGTCGGCTCCGGAAAACAGTACGCTGCCCGAGACCAGGTCCGCATGGCCGGCAATTGCCCGCACAAGGGTGCGCTGTCCGTTGCCTTCGATACCGGCAATTCCGACGATTTCGCCCGACCGCAGCGTGAATTCGACACGGGCAAGCGGCGGACCTTCGGAATCGGCTGCCGTCGAAACATCCTGGAGCCTCAGAAGCGGCTGTGCGGAAGGGGCTTGCGTTTCAGCCACGTCCGAACGGTGGATAGACTCCTGCGCACTGGCGCCTGTCAGCGCCTTGATTTCGTCGTCTTCCCGCACAGTTGCACCATCGCCGATGATCATGCGCGCAAGGCTTGCGCTCTCGAGTTCCGTGCATGGCAGCGGGCCAGCGACATGCTTCCCACCGCGTAGCACCGTCACGGTATCAGCGACGGCGAGGACTTCGCGAATCTTGTGGAGAATCAAAACGACCGTTACGCCCATTGATTTCAACCTGTGAATCCGGTCAAACAGAATCTCTATCCCGGAGGGCGACAGTACGGCCGTTGGTTCATCGAGAATCAGAAGTTTCGACTCGGTTACGAGTGCACGGGCAATCTCGACACCCTGCTGGATCTCGATTGGAAGGTCGCGGATTCGGCTGTTCGGGCTCACGGTAATTTCGAGATCCCGAAGATGCGACTCCCAACGCCGAGCCAGACTCCGACGGGAAAAAATCCCGCCTTTCCGCGCCGAGCCGAACTCCATAGCTTCCGCTATGGTGAAGGAGGGCGGCAGAGCGAAACTCTGGTGTACGAGTTCAACGCCCGCGGCCCGCGCCTTGGGAACGCTGCCCGTCGGCAGGAGGTTGCCTTTCACAAAGACTTGCCCGCGATCGGGTCTCAAGAGACCGGCGGCCACGTGTGCAAACGTGGTCTTTCCGGCACCGTTCTGGCCAACGACCGCATGGACCAAATCAGGCGCAAATTCGATCGAAAGGTCTGAAACGGCCGTAACATGACCATATCGTACGGAAACGCCGCTGCAGCTTAATGCAGGCACGAGCGATTGACGTGTCACTTCTCAACCACGATGAGTAATCGGGGAGAACCGGGCCACCCGCATGGCCCGGTTCCGGTGTTTTCAAAGCTCGGTATCAAAGGGCACCTTGAGCGAGCCGTCGAGAATGGCTGCCCGTGCCGCCTGTACATCGGGCCAGGCCGCGTCAGACTTGGCATTGATGCGTGCCGGCCCCTGGTCTGCATAGAGCGGCGAGCGAATGAACTCGATGACGCCAGTGCCGAGTCCGGTGTTGACATGGATGCCGCCGGCCCAGGCGCCGCCAAGGGCCTCGGAGACTTCGTTGTAGAGGGAAACCCCGAAGTCGAGACCGACGATGCTAATGATCGACGTTGGTCCATGGGGGTATTGTGCCGGGTCCAATGCGCTGACCATCCGCCCTTCAACTTCGTTGGCCGCGGCGATAATCCCGAAATCCGTCGCGGCCGCGTCGGTCTGGATATAGTCGATGCCGTCGCTGAACATCTGTGTCGCAATCTCCTGGCCTTTCGCCGGGTCCTGGAACGAACCGGCAAATGCCGCGGTGACCATGGCATCCGGATTGACCGATTGTGCCCCGGCCTTGAGTGCGTTGAAGTCGGCGTTGATCGGCGGAATGGAGATTCCCCCGATGAAGCCGATTTTCCCGGTCTCGCTGACCATGGCCCCGAATATGCCGGACAAGTAGCATCCGAGGTAGTAGTCGTACGAGACCGTGACAACATTGGGAATCGGTGGATCCATCGGATCACCGAAAAGTTGAACCCATTTCGTATCCGGATAACGCGGTGCGACGGCCTGGAAGGGTTCCGTAACCTCATTGAACGTCGACACGACAACGCGTGCACCGGCATCCCCGAGGGTCCTGAAAATGGTCTCGTACGTTGCCGGGTCCTGGGCATAGATGGTCCGGTACCCGAACCCCTGTTCGTCGGACAATAGCTTCAACTTGGAGATCATCGAATCCACGGGACCTGCATCTCCGGCAGCCTGTGTATGTACCAACGCAACCAGGCCAGAGGCAGCCCGGGCTGCAGCCGGTATCAGGCCGGATGCCAGCATGGCTACGCCCGCCCCACCTTGCAGGAAACGGCGGCGATTGGTGGTCAATGGGACCGGCCTCGTCACGCGAGCTGTTCTGGTTTTCATCATCTGTTCCTCCTGATTGAGTTGCTGATCGATATGTTCCCCGATCTTCTCGTTTTTCCGCTTGACGTTCCGGGCGTTGCCTCAGCAATCGGCGGACAACTCGATCACGGGCGAATATGGAGCAGGTTTCATGATCATCACGTCCTGCTTCAGGATGGCATCCATGGACCAGATCTCCGAAATGAACGCCTGCCAGTCGGGATCGGCATACATTGCGCCCCGACGCGTCTCGCGGTCGGCAAGGTTCATGTAGGCCCACATCAGAACAATGGTGTGCAGTCTGCCGATTTCCGAAACATAGAGTCCGACGAAACGGTTCAGGTGACGCTTCTGAATGGGCAGTCCCGTCGTCCTGTATTTTTTCATCCACTGTTCAACCGTACCCGGCCGAAACGTGTAGGTTCGGTGTTCCAGGATCATGTCCCTCCTCCAGTACTTTGCTGCAGAATGAACTCGGCACATTTTTCGCCGATCATGATGGCCGGGGCATTGGTGTTTCCACTGGTGATGACGGGCATGATCGAGGCATCCGCAACACGAAGCCCCGCGAGTCCGTGAACCTTGAGTCGGGCATCGACCACGGCGAGTTCATCCACGCCCATCTTGCAGGTCCCGACCGGATGAAATGTCGTCATCGCTGACTCCCGGAGCCAGTCTTCGATCGCGCCATCGCTGATTACGTCCCGCCCGGGCGCGAGTTCCCGGCCCCGGAACGGAGAAAATGCATTTTGGTTGATGATGGTGCGGGTCAAGCGGATACCTCGGATCATTGTCTGCAGATCGACGTCGTTGAGAAGGTAATTCCCGAAGACCCGTGGTGGTTCCGACGGATCGGCTGAACGCAGGATGACTTCTCCGCGGCTTTCGGGCTTGACGGGTCCGACGCGCAACGTGAACCCGTGGTTGGTTTCGGCGGGTTGCCGTCTGAACGGATTTGGGAAATTCAAATTGGCCGTCCGTTCCAGTGCCGGCATGAAATGCAATTGAATGTCCGGAGCCTCCAACCCTTCACGGGACCGAAGAAAAGCCCCGGCTTCGTACGGAAAGGTCGTTACGATGCCCGTGCCCCAAATCAGTCCCTGAATTATCGACAAGGCCAGTTTGTCTGCGCGCAAGTCAGCATGAAGCGTTACGGGTTTGGTGCATTCCCAGGACATGACGCAGTCCACATGATCCTGCAGGTTCTTTCCTACACCTGGCAGGTGGTGAACCGGAGCGATGCCATGCGGTCTGATTTCGCTTTCGGGGCCTATTCCGGAGAGTAGCAGAAGGTGTGGTGAATTCACCGTCCCTGCCGAAAGAATAACTTCATGCTTGGCGAGGAATCTGGCCGACGATCCATCAAGGGATACATCGATTCCGACTGCTCTTCCGTCGTTGACGACAATGCGTTCGGCGAGGGCATGGGTCAGGACCGTAAGGTTAGGCCGCTTCAGGACTGGCCGAAGAAAGGCCGATGATGCGGACCATCGCAAGCCACGTCGGATCGTAAAGTCGTAGCGCCCGACGCCGTCCTGCTCGGCGTCGTTGAAGTCGTCATTCACCGGATGACCAGCCTCTTCCCCTGCCTGACAGAAAACGTCGAGCAGAACATTCCGTCCGCGTGCCCGGCAGACGGTCAGTTCACCATCCGAGTTGTGATAGGCGCTCGAACGTTGCGTATGCCCTTCGGAGCGCAAGAATGCCGGAAGGACATCGTCATAGCTCCAGCCCGGCAACCCCCTTTGCGCCCAATCGTCGTAGTCACGCCGGTTGCCGCGCACATAGATCATCCCGTTGATCGTCGATGATCCACCAAGGACCTTTCCACGCGGCCAGAACAAGGAACGACCATTCAGTTTGGTTTCCGGCTCCGTGTGGTAGTGCCAATTGTAGATGCCGGATTGGAACAGCTTGCCCATGAGCATGGGTAATCGGAACAGAATGTTCCGGTCCTGTCCCCCGGCTTCGACCAGAAGCACGCGCCGACCGGAGTCTTCGGACAGACGGTTCGCAAGCACACAGCCGGCCGATCCGGCACCGACGATAATGTAGTCATGTGTGTCCGTTGCCGCCATGGTTACCAGTCAACCGGCGAAACGCCCATCGCCTTTAATTCAGTGTTGCAACAGAGGAAGGGGTTTGGCTGGGAGAGCACCGCGTCCGCATCGGCCGGGTGAGGTCGACGGATTGACGCGATGTTGCCTGCGTGGCCTTCGGAAACGCCCAACGTGTCGATCACATCAGCCGCGGCATTGCCGAATCCGATGATCACGAGGGGTGTTCCGCGGGCCATCAGGCAATTGAGTACGGCTTCGGCGAGCGGCCGCCAAAGTGGCAGATGCCCTTGTGTCTGATGTGGCCCGGGCTCGACGGTGAAACGAGTGAGTGTCAGTGAGGCGTTGAGCAACAACACACCCTGTGATTCAAGGTAACCGGCCAACCGATCCGGGGATTCGAACACCGGATTTCCCTGCTCGATTGCATTCAGTGCACTGGGCCAGTCAGCGAACGACCGTGCGAATGCCATGTCTTCGCTGCGGGCGGCCAAGAGCATCTGGAGATAGGCACGCAGACTCCGAGAGAACATTTTGTCCAGTTCGCGCCAACTGGAAAGGTTGCCGGCCTCGAATGCCCGCCCCGTCGCAAATCCCGGATCCGGATAAGGGTCCTGCCCAATGATCACGCAACGAACATGATTTGGACCGAGGCCGTCAAAGGCCCTGAACAGGTGGGTGCCCTTCGGCATCCCCGGGAAAACCTGGCCACGCCGAACCGGGAAGATCGGTTCCCAAGGCTCCAGGGTCAGGTCCGGATCAACGGAATCAAATCCGAGGTTCACACCGTCAAATTCATCGCGCCAGAGATCCGGCAGATCAGACTTCCAGCCATCGAGGAATTCCTGCATTGCTGATCTGAACTGAACCGGCATCCGCGCTACCCGTTCCGACGGTGACAGGGCGCCGGAAACTGATCGTTTCGTCAGTTTATTTGACAATTTCTTGACATTTTCGTCAATAATTTTCTGAACGAAACGTCAACTTTTTCCTGTGACGTCGTCGATTTCTGAATTGTTACACGGTTTCGTAGCCGGTTTTCCGGCTTAGATTGTATGAGACTGCGGAGCCAGAATGGCCCGGCGTATTGCGCCCTTCAGTTGGAGGCGTTACGGATTCGCAATGGAAAAACTGCAGGAAGAACGTATTCGCACGCGCAACATTCGCCGCATTCTCGACGCTGCGACCGAGGTGTTTGCCCGCAAGGGCTTCGATGGAACGCGCATAACCGAAATCGCCGAGGCGAGTGGTCTGCCCAAGGCGAACGTGTACTACTACTTCGGTTCAAAGGATGACATCTACCGGGCGGCAATTGCGCGGCTCATTCATGGCTGGGACGAGGCGTTGGAGGAAATCGCCCTGGAGAAGGATCCTGCGGAAGCCTTTTCAAGATACGTGACGGCCAAACTGCGGTTTTCGCGTCAACATCCGACCGAATCCAGACTGTTTGCCACTGAAATCCTTCGCGGCGCCGAGTTTTTGACCGAACAGGAACGGGACCATATACGGGATGTCACCAATCACCGGGTCGCTGTCATTGAAGCCTGGATCGCGGCAGGAAAAATCGCGCGGGTTGATGCCAGGCACCTGTTGATCATGCTGTGGGCTGCAACGCAGTTTTATGCAGACTTCCAGCCGGTTGTCCGCGATGCTCTGGGCAACCGCGATCTTGAGGCTGCCGATTTCGATGCGGCAGCGCACTGCATCACAGACACTTTGCTTGGAGGTTTGATCCCCCGGGGCTCCGAGCCGCCGTGACAGCCAAGTAACTGCCGACCGTGTATTTCACCGGGATGGGGGTGGTTCGGCCATAGTTCCGACGGCACGTGCCGGTGGTGGCACTCGTGTTCGACATCGTCTTCTGCCAAGGGTTTGTCGCCAGACTTCCACCATTCACTTGGCCAAAGGTCTGTGGGTCTCAAAAACCGGAATCGCGCGATGGATACGGTATCGACACAATTTGAAAAAGGCACGTCGAACGCGTCGCATTCTGAATTTTTCGGAGTCTGTCCTGGTCGCGCCGATCAAATGCACCAACGAAAATAGTGTTCGTGAATCCCCGGAAAATCTGTTGCACCTTGTTTGCCGCGATTTAGCTCAATGTTAAGCGATTCCGGTTCTGCCGAATGTCAATGCAGGGCCGGAGCCATGCAACTCAACATTGCCATTTGCTCAACATCACACCGGAGGCAATGACACGGGCTGATACACCCCGGTGACAAGGGGTTGCGCAGAGCAGCCTAGCGATCTGCCAGCCGGGACTCGAGTGAACGCCGGGCAGGCCTCGAAACGGGCGCCACGGGAGCCGACCTTTTGGGGCAATGGAATTGCGGACCGCGGTTCGGGCTGCAAGCCACAGGCGCACCTGACTGTTCCCGCCGGGCCGACCGCCGCAACACCTGCAGCTCGGCACCAGTCAGGGACCAATTGCGATACACTTGCGATCAACCTGGACTCGGACAGGATGGTGGTAGCGTCACCGGAACCGGGCCGAAATGCTCAACGCCTTGCATGCGTCCACCGGATCTTGGCGGGATTGCCCGTGCTGCCCGGTCAGGGAATGCCGCTGGTCAGCCCCGGTTATGCATGACGACTCCGGTACGGTATCACGTATTGCAGATGCGGGGGCACAAAAGGTCTTGCCGGTGTCATCCGCCACCCATGGCAGCAGTAAGGACCGCACGGTAATCATCAACCGACAATGGACGCGGATTCGTCGACGCCGTGTGATCGAGCACCGCCGCTTCCGCAACACGGGTAAGGTCGTCGTCGCGTACACCCAAGGCCGCCAGAGTGGATGGCAAGTTCAAGCGGGCATTCAATGCGCGAAAAAAAGACGGCAGATGCGTGTCGGCGGCGAGCCCCAGCTGCCACCGGATTCTTGCGTACTTGGGTCCGCATGCGGTTTCATTCCATTCCAGCACATGTGGAAGGAGGATCGCGTTCAGCGTCCCGTGGTGCAATGAAACATGCCGGATGGCGCCGAGGGGGTGTGAAAGTGCATGAACGGCCCCGAGTCCTTTCTGGAAGGTCAGCCCGCCCTGGAGAGCCGCCATCATCATGTTCCAACGCGCAGCACGGTCCTGCCCGTCATTCATGGCGGTCTCGATCGAGGCAACGGCCCGTGCGAGACCGTCGAGAGCGATGGCATCGGCCACCGGGTTGACCAGCGGGCTGAGGTAGGTCTCGATGCAATGGGAAATCGCATCCAGGCCGGTTGCCGCCGTCAAACCCGGGGGCAAGCTCAGTGTGAGTTCCGGATCACAGATTGCAGCGCGCGGAATCAGGTGCGGAGAGATCAGGGCGAGTTTTCGCCCGTCTGCAAGCGTGATCAATGTACCGCGTCCGACTTCGCTGCCCGTACCGGCCGTGGTCGGTACCGCCACGAGGGGCACGACCGGTCCGAGTCGGTCGATGCCTCCCTCGATTGCCGCGAACTGTGCAAGCGGGCCTCCATGCGTGTCGAGAATGGCGACCGCCTTTGCCAGATCGACGGGCGAACCGCCACCGATTGCAATGAGCCCGTCGCAGCCCGCGGCGCGGTACCTGTCGAATGCGGAGTTCGCCGCAGCCTCGGTCGGGTTGGCAGGCGTGTCAGCGAAGACCTCAATTTCCTGCAACAGCGGTGCGGCGGACTTGATCCTGTCGACCATGCCATGATGGAAAAGGACCCGATCGGTCACGATCATCGGGCGTTCGATTCCGGCCAGTTCCATGATCTCGGGAAGTTTCCCCAGTGCACCGAAGTCGAACTCCACTGCGGTCAAGTAGTTGATCGTGGGCATGTCCATTCCTTTCCCGCGCTTGATCTCTTCCGGTGCCGCCGGACAGGCGTCATCAGGGTCCGACCCGTACCGGCGTACCGGTGTCCGGACGCAACGTAACGACAACGCTGACTTGCACCTTGCCGCTGCGAACCGCAACCCCGCTCGGGCGAACCCACGCGAACCCCGGCGCGCCACGCGATTGTCGCCCGAAAACCGACCATCCGGAGCGCCTGGCTGTTCCCGGCGACATGAGCCCGGGCCGGAATGCGGTAACGGGACGGATTCCGGTAGAGGGACCCGTGAGCCGGCAGGCAAGGGCTGCGTCGGCTGAGCGGCAGCGCTTTCGCCCGACTTCACCGGAGGGGTGCATCGGAGCCCCTGAGACCCGTCTGCCTGTTCAAACGCCTCAATGGGGGGACTCGGCCGTTTCCCGATTGTTCTTGACACGTTTTGCCTGATCACGAACGGTCGACACGTCACCGGTACCTGCAGGGGGTAATCATGCCGGACAACGGGATGTTCGAAGGCCGCTACGACTACATCATCGTGGGTGCCGGCACGTCCGGTTGCGTGCTTGCGAACCGCCTGACGGAGGATCCACGTACGCGCGTGCTCCTGCTCGAGGCTGGACGCGATGACAAATACCACTGGGTCCACATTCCCGTGGGGTACCTCTATTGCATGGGCAACCCGCGCACGGACTGGATGATGGAGACGACGCCCGAACCTGGGCTAAACGGCCGGAGTCTCGCCTATCCCCGTGGCAAGGTGCTGGGCGGATGTACGTCCGTGAACGGCATGATCTACATGCGCGGTCAGGCCGCGGACTACGATCACTGGCGACAGATGGGAAACATCGGTTGGGGATGGGATGACGTCTTGCCCTTTTTCCTGAAATCCGAGGATCACCACGCTGGCAGGAGTTCGGTGCACGGGGCCGGCGGGGGCTGGAAGGTCGCGACACAGAGGTTGCGCTGGGAGGTCCTCGAAGCTGTTCAGGAAGGCGCGAAGGAGTTCGGCATCCTGCCGCGCAAGGATTTCAACGATGGCAACAACGAGGGATCGGGGTTCTTCGAGGTGAACCAGCACCGCGGCGTTCGGTGGACAACAGCCAAGGGATTCCTGCGTCCCGCAATGAACCGGCCAAACCTCAGGATCGAACTTGAAGCCGAAGTCGAGCGACTGATCTTCGAAGGTCGAGACGTCACCGGCCTCAAGTACCGAAAAAAGGGAGTCGGGCGCCGGGTTCACGCACAGGCCGAGGTCCTGCTGGCAGCCGGGTCCATCAACTCGCCAAAGATCCTGGAACTCTCGGGCGTCGGCCAGCCCGACCGGCTCGCACGCCTCGGCATCAACGTCGTCCACGATAGTCCAGGCGTCGGTGAGAACCTGCAGGATCACCTGCAAATCCGGACCGTGTTCAAGGTCGGCAATGCGCGAACGCTCAATACGCTTGCAAACGGCACGTGGGGAAAACTCCGCATCGTCCTCGAGTACGCCCTGAGACGATCCGGGCCGTTGTCGATGGCACCGAGCCAGTTCGGCATGTTCACGAAATCCGACCCGGCCCTTTCGACGCCGGACCTGGAATACCATGTCCAGCCGCTATCGACGGACCGGCTGGGCGATCCACTGCACGAGTTTTCCGCGATCACCGTTTCGGTTTGCAATCTTCGCCCCGAGAGCGTGGGAACCTGCCACATGACGGCCCGCGACCATCGATTGCATCCCGAAATCCGGCCGAATTACCTTGCGGCTGCGAGGGACCGGATCGTTGCCGTCAAGTCCGTTCGCCAGGCCCGCAGGATCATGACCGCCAATGCCCTGCAGCGATATGCTCCGGAGGAATTCCTTCCCGGGCCCGGCGTCCAGTCCGATGCGGAACTGCTCCGGAAGGTCGGTGACATCGCGACCACGATATTTCACCCGGTGGGCACCTGCGCCATGGGCTGCGGCCCCAATTCGGTCGTGGGGGCGGATCTCCGCGTGCATGGTTTGAACCGGTTGCGGGTCGTGGACGCATCCGTCATGCCGCGGATCACCTCGGGCAATACCGCGTCTCCGGTCGTGATGATCGCGGAAAAGGCGGCCGACATGATCCGGTATGGCCGTGCCGAGTGAGGCAGGCACGACGGTTGTCCTTGTCGCCCGGAAGGCGATGCCGGCAGCACGTTTTCACCCTTGGCGCATTTCCTTGACCTGACCGCAGCGACGAAGACACCCCGACCGACGCACCTTCGGTTCTGAAGCCGTTGCATGGCATCTGCTTTTTCGCTTGTAACCGCCGTCGGGGACGGGTTTCGGCCCAGTTGTTTTGCGCTTACAACTGACAACAGCCTAGCCGTTTTTTCGACCCAGGGAACGATGGTGTTTCGCCTCGGAGTTTATTGGGTAATGGTACGAAGTGAGTAAACAACCTGAACTTAACTCAAATGTCACTTTCTCCTTGCCTATCGTGGGCAGGTTATGATTCCTTGGTGTTCCTGCACGGTGTCGGATGATTCCAAATCATGAACTTCCTGATGGTGCAGGTCACACGACGAGTTCGAGACGCGTTGTGATCGGTCGGGTCTGGACTATGGGGAACTAGCCATGAAGCACCTGCTTGACATTTCAGAACTATTGGTTGCCAGTTGGGCTCTGTCAGGAGGAGGGGAAAGAATTCCTACTTCCCACGGTATTCTTGACCGGGCGCTGAAAGAAGCCGTCGAACATGAATCCTGTCCTCCGTGGGTCAGCGATAACCTGCACTTTGTCGATTCACGTATTGGTCTGCAGTGTGTCGAATTGCCGTCCCTCTTGGATTGGGCTCAGCGGGCACATCTGACTAGTGCGCCAAATCCCTCTTACCATTCTGCTCAAATTCAGATCAGCGAAGGTGCTGCCCGGGACTTGGTTAACAACCTAGGTGTCACTGAGGGCAATGCCAGACTCTGGGGCGATCATCTCTGTGCGCTCGTTGAAGACATGGGAAAATCGATGAACACTAATTCTTCCACAGCTATTGAAGAATACTGACGCGTTTTCGGACGATGAGTTTTACATTTTCCGCTGGTGTAACGCCGATAATTTGACTGCGTGGAGAATCAACGCTGTTAGATTCCGCGAATCTCCGGGCAGATCTTGAATTTGCCGCACCTACGCTTTGGAGGGCATTTGGCGGCCTCGCTGACAAGTGGCTTGAACCAGCTCTTCGACGCCTAAACGATGGGAGATCGCACGCCGCTTATCCCAAATCTTTCAACGACCCCATTTGGGGCGTTGTTGAACTCATGCCATGGGAGACCATTCTTCTGGATTCTCCGTTGCTTCAGCGACTACGGGGTGTTCGGCAACTTGGAATGGCGCATCTGGTTTATCCCGGTGCAGGGCATGATCGCCTTGAACACACGAGGGGCGTTGTTGAAGCCGCCGAGCGCATGATCCGTGCTCTTGAGAGGAATGCAGCATTCAGACGCAGGTTCGGGTCTGACCGCGATGATGCCGTTCCACATGTGGGTCCAATGGACCGCTGTGCTACTCGGCTTGCGGCTTTGCTACATGACACGGGGCATGGCCCGTTCAGCCACGCAACGGAACAATTGATCAGGACGCGTTACGATGCCGAATTCAATGCCGTAGAGCATGTCTTACGGAAACACTTCGAGGGTGTGACGTCAATCGCACCCGCAGAGTCTGTCGCAGTGTTGATCGTATTGAGCGATTCTATGCGTGAGGTCCTCACCCACGCAAGACTTGGTACGGGCGTCGATAACCCGACCGAATTGCCTGAAGCCGTTGCGGCACGCATTCTCGGTTCTCGAAGCTGCCTGCGCGCAGGATATCTTTCCGGCATCATCAGCGGTCCAGTCGATGCCGACAAACTCGATTACATTGCCCGCGACTGCCACCACTCGGGCCTTCCCCTCGGGATCGATCTGACAAGACTCATCAGTAAACTGGAGGTCGTTGTCGTTACACCGGAAAACGCGCCAAACAGGGATTTGCGCGTTCGGGCACAGAATATTCCTGGAAGGCGTTTCTACGATATCGGGATTTCACTGACTGGCCTCGGCTCGTATGAACAGCTGATAATCGCCCGCGTATTGCTATATGACCGACTCTATTACCATCAGAAAGTTCGCACCGCGGAGGCAATGCTCCGTCGTTTGATCTGCCTCGCTGAAGAAGAGCGCGGTAACCTCTTCACGATCGAGGAATTCTACACAAGATTCCCTGATGACATCTTTGTCGGTGTCATTGGCGGCTCGCTCCAGAATCCCGCTCTGAAATGCGGCGGCGTACGGTCTCAAGCTGTCGCCAAAAAGATTCAGGATCGCCGTATCTATTATCGCGCACACGCGTTCGCAGCACGTTTTATTGGCGGGCTTGGGGGCTTGTCTGACGTCGATCAACGAGACACACGTGCCGAAAAATGGCGCAAACTCCTAAGAGAACTGCTGACGGAGGACGACCGCAAGAAAATCGAGACCAAGATATTCGACAAGGCAAAGGCGCTTGCGGCAGCAATCCCTGACCTAGCCGATCGCGCGAGCGGGCTAAATCCAGAGGAAATCCTGGTCGATGTCCCTTCAAACAGGGTCGTGGTACGTGGCGGCGATATCCTCACGCGTACCGACGGTGGACATATCGGAACGCCTAATCTCTTTTTTGACCCTGAAAGATGGTCTCAGGCCTACGAACATCAGAAGCAATGCGGGTTTGTGTTTACCCCGCGAAGCCGGGTTCCACTCGTGGCATTAGCCTCACGTATCGTGTTCTACGAATTATTTGAGGTGGTCATGGATATCCAGGCCGAACGCGCTGCGAAGGTTACAAAAGTCGTCAAGAGTGCGTGGGTAGCTACAGCACAGAAACACGGTCTTTGCAGCGAAGATTGCGAGAGAGCATTGAACGGTAATTCCTCGCCGTCGCTTGTCAAGTTTCATCCGGACGACATTGCTTTACCTCGCGAATGGTCGAATCTGGATCCCGATCTTCGACAGCGTCTTGTGCGCGACCTGAACTTGTGCCTACCGTCGGGTCTTGTTGCTGCATCTCACAAGGCCGTTTCAACCGCGATTGGTGATGTCGCTGTTCTGATCGATATGTTCGAAAAGACAGGAAAGTTCGTTTCGGAGGAAAAGCTGGCCGAAAGGAGAATGCAGGGCGAGATCAAGCAACATTTCATGTCGTGCCAGATTGATGTTGTCGAGGGCTCTGAAATCGGTGGCGGTGAAACCGATCTCATCCTGTCACGACAACTTGTCGTCGAAAACAAGGTAGTGTCAAACCCGATCCGCGACCCTTTCGAAACAGGTTACCGCTTTTCCTGGCAGGCGCGACGTTACAGCATTTCACTCTGCAGCAACGTGGCATTTGTCATTCTCGCATATCGTCCGAGCAGTGAGGAGAACTTACTCCAGCTTCCGGCGAGAGTCCGTATTTTTGAAATACAGGAAGATTCGGAAGAACGGTGTGAAGTCCGGTTCGTGGTTCCTTGGGGCATGGGTGTGCCATCAAGAGCGAAATCTCCCACAAAGCAACGAAAGAACTGAGTCAGCGCAAGACGAACAGTTTTGGATGAAGGCTAATTTCGTCTTTATGTCTTTCTTGGCGGCGCACCTCCGAGACGACTTGGCGGGCGGTTTCATGCATCCAAGTTTGCTTGCAAATTCGGTCGGACTCCTATGAGTCTGTTATCCAAACTTTCGATTGCAAATCCACGGGTGCTATTCGCCAGACTTCGTCCTCAGTGTCGCGGCAAGATGTAGTTGATCCTCAGTGGAAGAACGGGGAAGCGGCCTGGAATTGTTTTGGCTCGCCGCCCGGCCACTGTCACAGGTGCTGTGTTTCAGATCGAAAGGACATCATCACCTCAGTCGTTCCGGTTCTGCACTGTCTGGGAGATAATCGAACGCCCATTCATTGTAGCCTTGCTCTCCGCGATACCAGGCGACCTCGTCCCTGGCGTCTTCGCCGTGGTTCCATCTCGGCGAATACCCGGTTTTCTGGGCTTCGAGAATCAGGCGTCTGCGGCGCTGGCTGAGGAGAATGCGTTGGGTGAGAGTTTCCTCGTCCCACCTCTTCGCAACGATGTTCTCGAATTCCGTTCGAACATCCGCGCGATCGGTCCTTGCCGCGAGGTTTTCGAGTTCGAAGGGATCGGCTTCGAGATCGAAGAGGAGCGCAGGGTCCCGGGACGACGCGATGTACTTGTACTGACCGCGGCGTACCATGAATATCGGCGCCAAGGTGGATTCCGCCAGGTATTCGGCCAGGATCATCTGATCGGACGGCTCCGGTGACCGATCAAGACAGGCGGTCAGGTCGCGTCCCGCGAGCTGCTCCAGCTCAGGCTCCCAGACCGAACCGGTCGCCAGTCCGTTGAATGTCGGCAACAGGTCGACGAGCGAAGCGAATTCGCCAATCCGTTGAGGTCCAATCCAGGGTGCGGCGGCGATCAGGGGGATCCTCAGGGCGGGTTCGAAAAAGTGCTTCTTGAACCACATTCCGCGTTCGCCGAGGAACTCTCCGTGATCAGCCGTGAACACGACGACCGTGTTCCGGTCGGCGCCGGTGGATCGAAGCGTTTCGAGGACATCACCGATCATCTCGTCGATATAGGTGATCGCGCCGTAGTGAGCCCGCCGCGCCCGCAGGATGTCTTCGTCCTTGAACGAGCAGTCCAGCATTCCAAAGTCCCGCAACAGTCTCACTGAATGGGGGTCGTGCTGGTCCACTCGCATGGCGGGAATCCTCGGAAGAGGAATCTCGTGGTCATCGTAGAGATCCCAGTATTCGCGCCGGCAGAGGTACGGTTCGTGCGGATGCGTGTAGGAAACCTGGAGGAAGAACGGGCGATCATCGCTTGATCGCGCAATGTCGTACAGGTGCTGCCGCGCCCTGAAGGTCACCTCTTCGTCGAAGTCGATCTGGACCGAACGCGCGCAGACACCGGCGACCAGGACCGACCGCGCGTCGTTGGTGTCGCGCTTGCCCTCGTCGGACCAGGCTGGCACCCAGCTGAAGTCGGCAGGATAGAGGTCGGCTGTCAGCCGCTTCTCGAACCCGTGGTACTGGTCCGGGCCGATGAAATGCATCTTTCCCGACAGTGCCGTCTGGTAGCCGAATTGACGCAGGTAATGCGCATAGGTCGGGATTTCGGCATTCATTTCCGAAGCGTTGTCGTACACGCCGATGTCTGAACAGAGCTGTCCCGCCGCCATTGAAAACCGGGACGGAGCGCACAGAGGAAAATTGCAGTAGGCGGTTTCGAAAACGACGCCGTTTTCGGCCAACCGGTCGAGATTGGGTGTCTTGACGAACGTGTTGCCGTAAGCCGCGAGAGACGAGGAGTTCAACTGGTCAACCTGGATGAACAGGATATTGGGCGATTTCATCGCGGCACGCTCTTCGCTGGATTGGTTGATAATGTTGTCGACAATCAGATGATTGGACATTAACAACCCCCGCACAGGAATTCCATGCTGATTCCGCTGCCGAAACCGGAGACCGATGGTCGAGTGGAACTTTCTGGCGGTCCTCGCAGATTTCGATCTGTTGCTCGTTGGGCTGCTGAACACGTTGAAGGTAACCGGAATGGCACTTCTTTTCGGAGTGCCTCTCGGCCTGACTCTGGCGCTGTTCAGGTTGTCGACCTTTCGTCCCCTGTCGGCCGTCGCTGCGTTCATCGTCGAGTTTTTTCGTGCGACGCCGCCCCTTGTCCAACTCTTCTGGTTTTTCTTTGCGCTCCCGATCCTGATCGACGTTCGGATGACGCCGTACATCGCGTCGATTGTCACCTTTTCGATCCAGTCGTCGGCTTTTTTCGCGGAGATCTTTCGCGCGGGCATTCTCTCGATCGACAAGGGACAGTGGGAAGGCGCGAGCGCCATTGGCATGACCTATCGGCAGACACTCCGTCGGGTCATCTTGCCACAGGCCGTCAAAAGGATGATCCCGGCGTTCATGGAGCGGTCAATTGAACTGCTGAAGACCACGACGCTGGTGTCGACCGTTGCCTATGCCGATCTCATGTTTCAGGCCAACGACCTGGCCCAGAAGACCTTTCGCCCGCTGGAGGTCTACACGGTCGTTGCCGTGATGTATTTCGTGCTGATTTTCGTGTTCAGCCAGATCTCCATCTGGGTCGAGCGCAGGTTGGCGGAGTCGGGCGAAAGTTCGGTGCGTCTCGATGGAGCATAACTGGGATTTCGTCACCATCTTCGAACACCGGCACGTTCTGTGGGTCGGGGTAAAGGGTACGGTTGTCATTTTCGTGGTCACGGTCGTCCTTGGCCTTGCAGGCGGGCTGATTGTCGGAATTGCCCGATATGCAAGGACGCCCGTCATCGGTTGGCCCGCGCGGGTATTCGTCGAAGTGTTCCGGAACACCCCCGTACTGGTCCAGATCATCTGGTTCTTTTACGCCTTTCCGATTCTCACGGGGATCGACGTTGATCCGTTCCTCGCCGCCGTTCTCGGCATCTCTCTCAACACGATGGCATTTTCGGCCGAGATCTATCGGGCGGGGATTCAGTCCATCGAGCCTGGACAATGGGAGGCAGGCAAGGCCATCGGCATGACCTACATCCAGACCATGCGCCGGATCGTGTTGCCGGTCGCGGTCAAACGCGTACTGCCGGCATTGACGAACCGCGGGATCGAGGTCTTCAAGATGTCGACGCTGGCCTCGGTCGTGGCCTATGTTGAAACGCTCAACCAGGCCAAGCTCATTGCCGACCTCAACTTCAATCCGATCGAGTCCTACACGGCCGTGGCGCTGATCTTCTTCATCGTTCTCTACCCGGTGGTCCAGGGAACCTACGTGTTGGAACGGGTCCTGAGGAAAAGCGAATGACCACCGTGACCGAAATCCTCCGTATCGAAGGACTCCACAAGACGTTTGACAGCCTCGATGTCCTTCAGGGAATCGACCTGACCGTCACCGCCGGAGAAACCGTCGTGGTGCTCGGCTCCAGTGGGTCTGGAAAGAGCACGCTGCTCAGGTGCGTGAACTTCATGGAAACCCCGACCCTGGGGAAAATCTATTTGCACGGCAGGTTGGTGGGACGAGAGCAGGACGGACGCATGCAGTACCGCGAGTCCGAATTGTGCAGGCTGCGCGCCCGGATCGGAATGGTTTTCCAGCACTTCAACCTGTTCCCGCACATGACGGTTCTTCAGAACGTGAAGGAAGGCCAGGTCACCGTCCTGAAGAGGGACCGGGCTGAAGCGGAGGCGAAAGCCATGGCGCAGCTCGAGCGCGTAGGCTTGGCGGACAAGGCAACGGAATACCCGGCCAGGCTTTCGGGAGGTCAGAAACAACGGGTTGCCATCGCGCGCGCGCTGGCAATGGACCCTGACGTGATGTTGTTCGACGAGGTCACGTCGGCGCTCGACCCCGAGCTTGTTGGCGAAGTCCTGAAAACCATACGTCAGCTGGCAGAAGATGGCATGACCATGCTGGTCGTCACCCATGAGCTCGGTTTCGCCTACCATGTCGCGAACCGGGTTCTGTTCCTGAACGAGGGACGGGTTCACGAACAGGGGGAACCACAGGCCATCCTGAAGTCGCCGGCAACCCGGCGCATGCGCGAGTTTCTGGATGGACACTCGCTGTTCAAGCTACCGGATTGAAACCGTGTTGGCGGCAAACCAGGGAGAGTCGGCGATGCCGGTGCGGCCGCATCATTGTCACGAACGCGTCTCCGGCCCCGGCTGCCGGGTGACACCTCGAGAGTTGGCTGCGCGCGCGCATGCACGGGCAGTTAACACGGACTGCCCGGCATAGCGGGCAGGATTACTCAAATTGGAAAGGAACACTCCATGAAATCCATTGTCAGAAAGATTTTCGGTGGCATCGCTGCAGTGGCAGCGGTGCTGATGGCGACCTCCGCCGTCCAGGCACAATCGACCTGGGAGAAGATCCACGAGACCGGGACGTTGCGCATGGGCGTAACCCAGGCCCCTCCATGGTATTCGAAGAACCCTGAAACCGGTGAGTGGGACAGCGGGTTGATCGTTTCAGTCGGGCAATCGATGGCCGAAGAACTTGAAGTCGAGCTTGAAGTGGTCGAGGTAACCTGGGCGACGGCGATCGCGGCATTGCAGGCTGACAAGATCGACATGATGTTTCTGGACGCGACGCCGAAACGGGCGATCGTTGTCGACTACCCGTTCCAGCCGCTCCTCTACATCTCGTTGGCGGTTCTCGCCAGGGATGACCTTGACGCGGACAGGTGGGAAGATCTCAACAATCCTGAAGTCAGTATCGCGGTGCCCCAGGCCTCGTCCATGGATGCGTTCCTGACCCGGACGGTACCGAGTGCGGACATCCAGAGGTTTCCGGACAATGGTGCTTCGCTGGCGGCGTTCCAGTCCGGTCGTGTCGATGCCGTTTCGCTGTTTCACCCGCCGCTCCTGGCGGCCCGGAAGAAATTTGGCGCAGGTAAGATCGTGATTCCGACGCCGGCCTTCAGTTCGCCATCTTCGATCGCAGTGCGTCGCGAGGCGGACAAGACGTTCCGGGACTGGGTCAGTCACACGATTTTCTACTACTATGAGACCGGGCGAACCCAGCGATGGTATGAAGAGTTCCTGGCGGACTTCGGTCTCGATCCGAAGGCATCGCCGGTCATTCAGCGTGAACTGTTGTTCGCGAATTGAACCAGAGTGTGGCGGCGGGCACGGCGTTCGCCGCCACCGACCGACTGAACAGGCAAGCCATGGACTCCCGGACTCACGTGTCAACTCATGACGCACTCGACGATCCGCGCAACGCGGACGTCAAGATTTACGTTGACGGCAAATTCTTCCACCGTGACGAAGCCAGGGTTTCGGTGTTCGACAGCGGATTCCTTCTCGGTGACGGAGTTTGGGAAGGGCTGCGCATTCACCAAGGCTGCATATTGTTTCTGGGTGAGCATCTGGACAGGTTGTTCGAGGCAGCGACGTACATTGGCCTCGATGTCGGAATGACGCGCGAAGAGGTTTCGGCCGCAGTCAGGGCCACCCTCGAGGTCAATGACATGCAGACCGACGCTCATGTTCGCCTGATGATTACACGCGGCCGTAAACTCAGGCCGTTCCAGCACCCCCATCTCAGCGTCCACGGAGCGACGATCGTGATCATCGCTGAACACTCGAGGGTTGACGAGCGTACGACCGGGCAGGGCATCCGGCTCTTCACCGTACCTCATCACCGTGGATTGCCGTTGACGCAGGATGCCAAGCTGAATTCGCATTCCAAGCTCAACTGCATCATCGCGCTCAACCAGGCGGCACAGGCGGGGGCCGACGAAGCGCTGATGCTTGACCCGTTCGGATTCGTGAACACGACCAATGCCTGCAACTTCTTCATCGTGCGACGGGGAGAAGTCTGGACCTCGACGGGTGACTACTGCATGAACGGCATCACCCGGCGAAAAGTGATCGACCTGTGCCGAGAGAACCGGATTCCCGTCTTTGAGCGCAACTTCTCACTTGTTGACACCTACGGTGCCGACGAGGCCTTTCTCACCGGTACGTTTGGTGCGCAGACGCCCGTCTCCGAAATCGACGGCAGGCCGATCGGCCGCGGGGCAGCGGGACCGATCTTCATGCGGATCCGAAAGCTCTATACGGAACTCATTCAATCGCAGGCGCGCACCGATGGACGTGTCTGACAACATCCTGAAACCTGTCAAGGACAGGACATTACGTGCCCAGATAACGAGGCAGATCCTCGACATGGTCACTTCCGGGAACTACTTCCCGGGTGAAAAACTGACCGAAAACGCATTGGCCGAACAGCTCCAGGTCAGCCGCGCCCCGCTCAGGGAAGCGTTGAGGGAACTCGTCGATCGTGGAGTTCTCGTCAGCCAGCCGTACAAGGGATTGCGCGTTCGACCCGTCAGCGGCACCGATCTGAAGGAACTGTATTCACTACGGACGGAGCTGGAGCAATTCGCGTTTCGCCTTGCCTGGAACAATCGCAGCGAGGACGCGCTCGCGGATCTCGATGGGCGTTATGATCGGTTGATCGCGGCGCAGCCGACCGGGGACCAGGCACTTACCATCAGCAGGGAGTTGTCTTTTCATTCCTGGGTTTACGAGCAATCCGGGCACTCCTTGCTTCTTTCGCACTGGCACCGGCTGACACCGCTGGTCCAGATCTACATGGTTCTTCACTTTCGTGCCCACGGGTCGCACGGGCAGTTTCGACACATGACAACCGAGTACCTGCACCTGGCAAAGGGAGAGGAACTCGACCACATGCTGTCGCACATCGCAGAACACATGCAGCAGGGTTTGCTTGCCGTTCTCGAATCCCTGGATCGAGGCGATTGACGTGGTTGCCAGCCCGGCTTCCCGTTGCCGTGTGAACCTCTTCTGATCTGACGTCTCGAGCGCCAGATTTCGCGACATTCAAGGTGACGATCGCCGGGCAACTGGGGTGGGGAAGGGCAGACCAACTCCGCTTTCAAGGTGCCGCCAGAGCGACCCATGGTGACCATGGCTGGCGCGATGACCAATCGCGCGTTGAACTTGAACCGGTCGGATGGATTACTGCCTCCCCTGCGGGGGTATTTTCCGATCCGCAGGGCAATCGCGTTTGAAAATATTTTCTCTTGGCTTCTGAGTGATTGCATGATTCCCTGTTGAAAAACAACAACCTGAGGCAGGGATGAGGCAGGACAATGCAGGACTTCGCACGAATATTCGACGGGGTGGAAGACCCCCGGACCAGCAACGCGACCCGTCACGATCTCCATGAAATGCTGATGATCGCGCTTCTGTGCGTGATTTGCGGTGGCCAAACATGCACCGACATGGAACTTTTCGGGCGCTCGAAAGAACAATTCCTGCGCCGCTTCATGACGCTCGAACACGGCATCCCGAGCCACGACGCCTTCTCGGCGCTGTTCAGGATTCTCGACCCCGACTGCCTGGGCAGGGCGCTCCTGCGCCTTGCTGCGGACTGGGCCGAGCAACACGGTCCGGACGTGATCGCGATCGACGGCAAGACGCTGCGGCGCTCCTTCGAGGACGCAGCAAAGCGCACGCCGCTGCACGTGGTCAACGCCTTCGCCACCGGTGCGCGCCTGACGCTCGGACAGGTCAAGGTTGACGGCAAGTCCAACGAGATCACGGCGATGCCGGCGCTTCTGGAGCTTCTCGACATCGAAGGCAGCACGGTAACCGTCGACGCCATGCACACGCAGCGGGCGACCGCGGAGACGATCACGGCCAAGGGCGGCGCCTACGTCCTGGCGCTCAAGGGCAACCAGGAGACGCTTCACGACGATGTCCGGCTCCACTTGGCGGACCCGGAGAACGCAGAAAAGATGACTCGTTTCAATGACGTGGACACGGGTCACGGGCGCATCGAGATCCGCGAGGCCACCGTCTGCCATGACGTCGACACGTTGGTGGACCTGCATCACTGGCCCGGCCTGCAGGCCGTCGGGAAGGTCACCTCCACACGGGAGATCAAGGGGGAACGGAGCACCGAGACCCGCTTCTTCCTTCTCAGCGAAAGGCTCGATCCGGAGCGGTTCCTCAAGACGGTGCGGGCGCATTGGGCCGTGGAAAACTCCCTCCACTGGGTCCTGGACGTGACCATGGGAGAGGACAGCCTGCGCAACCGGAAGGATAACGGTCCCGAGAACCTGGCGCTGATGCGGAAGCTGGCGCTGAACCTGGCGCGGATCACGCCAACAGCCAGGAAGCAATCGATGCGCGGCAAGCTGAAGAGGGCCGGCTGGGACAACGATTTCCTTCTGAAACTCGTCAGCTTCGCATCAAGCCTCGCAAAGGACGTCGAACCCGGATAAATCCAAACGCGATAGCCCTGTCCGATCCGGGGTTCCCCTTGAAATCCCGTGATTCGACTGCAATCCCTTGATCAGTAACGGGATGGTCTAACCGTCTGTTCCGGGGCGGGCTTCGGTCCGCATTTGAATTGCAGACCCTTGTAAAACCATTCGAACTTTCCGGTCTCACACGCTCCACCTGAACGGAAATGGCGCGTGTTCAGTATGATATTGATGTCGCGCACATCCGCGTTTGCCATTTGCTCCGCGGATACGAGGTCGTGTTTGCTGGTGGTCCTCGCCGTGAGATCAGCTGACGTCGCAATGGCCGCCTTACGGTTCAGGGCCCGTGGAACTCTCGGCTGCCTTGCTGGTTCGCGACAGTTCCGGAGTGCTCTTCAGTCCGGAAATCGATTTGCTGTTTCGTCCGCTTGCTCCCTCCCCGGGTCTGGCCGTGCGCGAGGGCCAAAGATCCCGTACAAAGTCCCGGCCACCAGGATCGCACCGCCCCAGGCAAGGAAATAGTGTCCCGTGACGACGGTCGGAACCAGTGTTGGGGACAGGCACATGACGATTGCAACGAAGCCAAAGGCGAAAGTCACATTCGACTTTGCTCGCCCGACATGCTCGTTCCTGACGACGTGAAGAACCTGTGCATCGACAAGAATTCGACTCAACCACGTGAAGTAGCCCATGCATCCATGGAAAATTGCGAGCAGAACGACACTCTGGGTAAAGGCCATTGCGATCGTGCTCAGAGCCACCAGGACAGCAGTTGTTCCGAGATGAATTTTCCCTGCCCATTTTGCGGCAAGAACGCTGATCAGGATAGATGCGGCCAAACCTCCAATTGGCCAGGCGCCATCGATCAGGCCGAACTCACGACTTCCTAACCCGAGATCGTCATGAACAAGGGAAGACAGGACAGCGTTTGAGAGCTGCCCGATCGGCAATGCGATTCCCGCCAGAAGCACCACCGGTGCCAAACCGGGTACGTTTCGCAGGAGTGCCAGGCCTTCAATGAAATCTGCTCCGAAGCCAGGGGCCGTTTCGCCCGGCCGACCGCCGGTCATGTTTGGCAAAACCCCGGAAAGCGCGACCAGCGCAACTGAAAAGGCCGCCGAGCAATAGAAGGCAATGCTTGCGCCGAACACGCCCAGGCACCACCCCGTGAAGACAGTAACAACCGCGGTGCTTAACAGGTGCAGGGCGCGTGCGCGGGCAAGAACCGTCGTGAGGTTCTCCGGGGTTACAAGCTGTTTCAGGGTTGCGTCGAACGCGCTTTCGTACGCGATTCGCGCCGCCGTGATGACGATGACGCCCGCAAAAAAGAAAACTGTGTTGAATGACGCCGTGTCTTCCAGTGCCCAGCCCACGATGGCCATGACCGCAGCGATGACCGAGTGCGACACCCAAACGGTATGGCGTCTGTTCGCCCGGTCAACGATCACGCCGATCACATGCGATCCGAACAGGATCGTCAGCATGGAGACGACGAATACCTGGCCGACCTTGGCGACCTCTCCTGTTGTGACAAGTGTCGTCCAGCCGAAGCAAACCAGGTACGAGCCCCGGCCAAGCCCCGCCAGGGCTTCGAGGAGATACATCAAAGCGACAATCCTGTTGGAACGGGCCGCGAGATCGCCTTTCGTCAGTGTCACATTGCCCGCCTTTCCACCGTGCAGTGATGGCCAGGATCGCATCCAATCCAGGTTCCATTCAATGAATGGGCGAGGGGAGACCCCTTGATCTGCCCCGACCCACACCCGTGGTGCAGGTCCGTGATTTCGATTCAGACCCGCCGGATACGCAGACCCGCTTTCAGGCCGGTGCGGGGGAATGCATGCAGAAAACAGGTCTGCCCGGAATGATCCAGCGTTTCCTGCGCGGTCATCTCGCTACCAGACGATTCCGGTTGGACGCGTGATTTGACGTGATCGGCCTCCCCTGGAATGCCGGTTCCGCGACTGGCGTTGCCGAGGCCGAATTGGGTGACCCGAATGGTGCGGCAATGAGGTAAATCGGGCTTGCGTATCGATACGAAGCGGCCCGATCCCGGTGAATGTCGGAACCGGGCCGATTTCGCGGGGTGAACGCGCAGAACTGTCGGGGTGCGTTTCGGGACGTGGCGGCGGCCGGGGCGGGTTCGAAAAGTGGTTCCTGACTCCTTCCTGAGGTCGTGCAGCCGGAAGCAACCCGCGATACGGACCTCATCACACGCTGTCTGTTAACGGAACGGTTTCCCGAACGGACAGAAACGACCAGATCGAGCGCGTAAGGTGGTTCGAGTGCATCTTGTTCCGGTGAAGCCGGATCTCCAAATCCACGACCCAGGCGGGATCGCCGGTCCTCATGAGGAGTCCGTACTCCAGGTCAGGCGCGACCAGACTGTGGGGCAGCCAGGCGACGCCCGCGCCGTCCCGGGCGCGGATGCGCAAAGCTCCTGCCATCGAGTTCTCATAGACTGTCTGCAACCGGGAATAGAGATTGTTGGCGTTGAGGACGGGTTCCAGATGTCGGCTGATGGGCGCCCCGTCGCCGAACCGCAGGAATGGAACTTCAAGCACGTTGGTGTCGAATCCGAACAGGGGCTTGCCGTCCGACCGGCGTTTGCACACGGGAATGAGGCGATCTTGCCCGATCTTCAGGGTGTTCTTGACCGTGTCGGTGCCCCTGGTCCCGGTTTTGCCCGTGTCGTCGTCGTGTCCGGCGCTGTGGTAGGCAATGACGAAATCGACATCACCATTCTTCAAATCCCGCATGCAATTCGGCAGGTCGTCCGCCCGAAGACGTGAGATAATGGGACCGAAGGCATTTTCGAATGCCTGCAGCCACGACGGATAGAATCGCCACCCGATGGAGTGCTGGGCACCGAACGTCACAACGTACTTGTCGGGCAATGACTGGGCTTCACGGATCTGGCTGCGTTCCGTTTCCAGGCGCGACAGCGCCTGCTGGCTGGCTTCGAGAATTTGAACACCTGCCGACGTCAGGCGCACCGGATGCCTGGACCGGTCTACCAACGCCACGCCCATCCATTCCTCGAGTGCCTGCACACGACGGCTCAGCGTCGGTTGGCTGACATGACTCAACTGGGCGGCCTGGGAGAAGTTGCCCGTCTTGGCAAGGCGGCCGAGATCCTTGAACCAGATGTAGTTCATGACAGAACCATTTATGCAAATTCCGTATAATACTACTTGAACATATCATTAGACACCAATGCCGGTACACGCAACGGTTGCAGTCGTGGTGAAAGCCGGAACGGACTGCATATGGCCTTGTCGGAAGCAAACGGTAATCGGGTTCCCGGGATTGACCTTGCCCGGTTCAAAAGGGTCACTTTGTGCCACCGGCCAACCCCCATCGAACCCATGACCAGGCTGAGCGAACACCTGGGCGGTCCAAACCTGTTCATCAAGCGGGATGATTGCACCGGGTTGGCCTCCGGCGGGAACAAGGCGCGAAAGCTCGAGTTCCTGATGGGCGAGGCACTGGCCGAAAACGCGAACATGCTTGTCACCCATGGTGCCGTTCAGTCCAACCATGTGCGCCAGACCGCGGCGGCGGCCTGCCGCTTCGGCCTGAAGTGCCACGCCGTCCTGGAACGGCGTGTACCGAAACGTGACAAAGCCTATGAAGAAAACGGGAATGTCTTTCTGGACAGGCTGTTTGGCGCGACGTTTGAATACCGCCCCGGCGGGTTGGACATGAATGCTGAAACCGAGGCCGTGGCACGTCGTCTCCGGATCGAGGGCCAAAAGCCGTACTTCATTCCCGGAGGGGGGTCGAACGCGACCGGTGCGCTGGGATATGCCATGTGTGCCCAGGAATTCGTTGAACAGAGCCGGGGGACGGGCCGCGCATTTCAGTGGATTGTGACAGGCACGGGTAGTGCCGGCACCCAGGCCGGACTTGTTGCCGGACTTGTGACCCTTGGTTCGGATGTTCGGGTCATGGGGATCAGCGTTCGTCAACCCCGAGACCTTCAGGTCTCGGCAGTCCACGGACTGACCTGCGAAACGCAGAAAAGGCTTGGCGGTCCGGCAATTCCGGCTGGCAGGATCCTGGTTGACGATGGCTATGTCGGCGAAGGATACGGCATTCCGGCCGAATCAACGCTCGAGGCCATCCGCCTGACCGCCAGAATGGAGGGCATACTTCTGGACCCGGTCTATTCCGGGAAGGGTATGGCCGGGCTGATCGGATTGGTGCGCCAGAATTTCTTCAAGCCATCCGACAATGTCCTGTTCCTGCACACCGGTGGGTCATCGGCCCTTTTCGCCTATGTACGGCAGATAGTCGGGGCTTTGCCTTGAAGCCACGAAACGCCGGAGATGTCCGGCAACAACCCAGACGAGGGAGAAAACAATGAAAGCGAATTTTCGATCAATGACCTTGGCTGCTGCGGTCAGCTTGTGCGCCGTCCCGGCCCTTGCCAGCGAAAAAGTGAGCATCGGCGTGCCGTCATGGACAGGCGCACAGGCGATCGCCAATCTTCTGGCAGCGGTTGTCGAGATGCGCATCGGCGGCGAGGCGGAACTGGTTCCGGGCAACAACGCGACAATCTTCCAGGCAATGGACCAGGGCAAGGGTGACATTGACGTGCACCCGGACGTATGGCTTCCGAACCAGGAGAGCTTTACCAAGAAATACGTGGACGGTGCCGGTACGGTCACCTTGTCCGGCAACCCCTACGAGGGCAACCAGGGCTTCTGCGTTTCCACGGATTTCGGGGAAGCAAACAGTATCACGGACATAGCGGATCTCGGCCGCCC
The DNA here is from genome assembly GCA_965242975.1 of Paracoccaceae bacterium. GTDB lineage: Bacteria > Pseudomonadota > Alphaproteobacteria > Rhodobacterales > Rhodobacteraceae > JAPPHA01. The sequence goes on from CBDETS010000007.1 coordinate 5,424,373, forward strand.
CGACGTTGCAATGCTGATGGACAGCGATGGCAACGGGCGGGGCGAGATGTGGATCGGTGCGCCGGGGTGGGCTTCGGCCAATGTGAACGAGGTCAAGGTTCGCGACTATGGTCTCCTGGATTTCATCGAGCCGATCCGGGCCGAGGAAAGTGTAAAGACCGCTCGGGTCAAGGATTCGATCGCCAAGGGTGAGGGTTATGCCTTCTACTGCTACAAGCCGCACGCGATCTGGTTCATGTTCGATGTCAAGATGCTGTCCGAGCCGACGTACGACCCGGAGAAGTACATCATGGTGCAACCATCCGATTCGGCAGACTGGTATCAAGAATCGATGGTCGCGACCAAGGACGCCCTGAAGAACGTGCAGATCGCCTGGTCGAACTCGCTTGCCGACCGATCACCGGCGATCCTGGAATTCCTTGAGCGGTTCGCGTTGACCGCCGACGACGTCAGCGGCTTCGCGTTCGAAATCTCGGGCAAGGGTCGCGAGGCGGCCGAGGTTGCCAGGGAATGGGTAGACAACAACCCTGACCGCGTCGACGCGTGGCTGGGACTCTAGGAAGACGCAACATACGGGAATGATCACCAGGCGGCACCACGGCTTGGCGTGGTGCCGCCGTCACTATAGGAAAACAGAGATAAGGGGCCATACGAACTCTTGAAGGGAACATCGTGACAGATAGTTCGCCAGATGGGAACGAAGACGTCGTCATCGAGATTTCGAACGTCTGGAAAATTTTTGGAAACAATGCTGTTGAAGCCATGGAGGCAGTCCGGGAGAAGGGGCTGACCAAGGCCGAGGTGCTCTCGCAATTCAACGCCGTTGTCGGTGTCGCCGATGTCAGTCTCAGCGTCAACCGGGGCGAGATTTTCTGCGTCATGGGCTTGTCCGGCAGCGGCAAGTCAACCCTCGTTCGCCACTTCAATCGGCTGCTGGAACCCACGGCAGGTCGGATCGTGATTGACGGAACCGATGTGATGGCTCTCGAGTCGGGGGACCTGCAGAGATTTCGCAATCGCAACATCGGAATGGTGTTCCAGAATTTCGCGCTGATGCCGCACAGGTCGGTTCTGGACAATGTTGCGATGCCCCTGGAAATCCGCAGGGTCAGCAAGAATGAACGCATGCGTCAGGCGGCGGCAATCCTCGACGTGGTCGAATTGGGCGCCTGGGGCAGCAAGTTCGCCCACGAACTCTCTGGCGGCATGCAGCAACGTGTCGGACTTGCCCGGGCGCTGGCTGCCAATCCGGATGTCCTTTTGATGGACGAACCCTTCAGCGCGCTCGACCCCCTTATCCGGCGGCAGTTGCAGGACGAGTTCATCCGCCTGTCAAACATGCTGAAAAAGACAACCGTGTTCATCACCCATGACCTGGACGAAGCCGTGCGCATTGGTGATCGCATCGCGATCATGCGCGACGGGCGTGTGGTCCAGATTGGCACCGCCGAGGACATCGTGATGAACCCGGCGGACGACTATGTGGCAGACTTCGTGGCCGGTATCTCCCGGCTGAAGGTGGTCCGCGCCCACGCGGTGATGCGCCCGCTGGACCATCACGTGGCGACGAACGGCCCATTGCCTGCTGACGCGCCGCGGGTCGACGAGAACGAAACGCTGAGCACGCTCATTCAGTTGGCCATCGACAATGATTCAGCAATCCTTGTCGAGAAAGAGAACGAGGAAGTCGGTGTCATCACCAGGGCAGGGATTTTGCGCACCGTGATAGAGGGAGCCGATGTGTCATGACCGAGATTGTCCAGGACCGGCTGGAGGTCGCCAACATCGAAGCCGCCGAGGAATACTCCGACCAGCGCAGGGAACACATCCGTACGTTTGTCGCCACCAATGCGGACTATTACATTGCCCAGTTTGACAAGATCGGCGCCAGTGCCCGGTTTACGCCGACATTCAATGCAGCCGCAGGGCTGCTTGGACCCATCTGGTTTGGTGCCCGGGGGCTGTGGATGTGGGCGTTGCCCTTCCTGATCATCGAAACGATTGGCTTTGTCCAGATTGCGCGAGGGCTGTTTGGCGACCTCGCAGCGGACGCCCGGGCTCGCATTGCGTCGATCGAGGGCACGCTGGAATTGCGTCGCCAGCAGTTGGCTGCTGCGACCGAGGCAAAGTCCGAAAAGGTCGAGGTCTACGAACGCACGGTCAAATCGCTGGAGGAGTCAATTGGTGGCATCAGGCTGGAGGCGCAGGAAATTGCGGACCAGGGCATCTGGATCGCACTGGCCGGGCTGGTCATCCTGGTCGCGGTGAAAGCGGCACAATCCGTGATGGCCAACTCGACACTGGAGGCGCGGTTTTCGGACTGGCTCTCTGATCCGAGCATCCGGTCCGGCCTTCCACCCCGACACCTGGCTTTCAGCGCGGTCTTCATGGTCCTTATCGTCGGCGCGGCCATGTTGCACTATTGCTTCCCCGGACGGTTCGACCCGCTGACCCGGTTTCCGACCGATCCCGACATCCGCCTCGTCAGCATCGCCTGGGTCGAGGCGTTCTTTACCTTCTGCGTGACACGTGGCGAGGCCCTGTTCGACTTCATCACCTATGGCATACGCCTGATCCTCGACACGCTGGAACTCGTTTTCGTCAACACGCCGTGGATCGTGATCGCGAGCTTCATCGTGCTGTTGACATGGCTCACCGCTGGCAATCGAACGGCGGTGTGGTCCGGTGCGTTCCTTGCTTACATGGGGCTGCTGGGTTTCTGGGACAAGGCCATGACCACGTTGTCACTCCTCGGAACCGCCGCATGCCTGTCCATTGCGATCGGCATTCCGCTCGGCATGTTCTGTGCACGCCGGCCCCGGTTCTACGCCTTCATCCAACCGATCATGGATTTCATGCAAACCATGCCCGCGTTCGTGTTCATGATCCCGGTGATTGCGTTCTTCGGAACCGGCAAGGCGGCTGCCGTGGTCACCACGATGATTTTCGGAGGCACGCCCGTTGTGCGCCTTACCGTCCTCGGACTGCGCGGTGTGCCCGAGAGCGTCCGTGAGGCAGCAATCTCGTTCGGCGCCAGCAAGTGGTACCTGTTTTCGCGGGTCGACCTGCCATTGGCCAGCCCGTCGATCCGCGCCGGGATCAACCAGACGATCATGCTGTCCCTGGCAATGGTTGTCGTCGCGTCCCTGATCGGTGCGAAGGGCTTGGGCGAAGATGTCCTCGAAGCGTTGCAATACGCCAATGTCGGGCAGGGAATCCTGGCCGGGTTCTCAATTCTCTTCTGTGCCATGATCCTTGATCGCATCGTTCAGGGTGCCCGCAGGTAGTGGCGGCCCGAGGCCGCCGCTCTGAGACGGTAAACGCCGAACTTGCGCTTCGGACGGACTGGAAGTGGTGCTCGAAAGACAATTGCCTTTGTGCCGGTCTGCGCGACGGTCGAAGGCTTTCGGATGCCCATTGGCAGGGGGCGGACTTCTCGTGGCGATATGTCCGGGAGGGCGAAAGCACAGGAGATGAGTGTCTCGCCCACGATGGACGTGACCGGTTCTTCACGCCCAAAGACTGGAAATTGGCATTGCGGCCAATTTCTTGCCGAATGGAACAAAGTCGGCGCTGTCATAGAGGACGACACCGTAGGCGAAACGCTCACCGTATGCCTCTGCCAGGATTCGCAACCCCGCGAAATCACTGGACCTCACGGTCGCGGCTGCCTTGACGTCAATCCCCGCGATCGTTCCGTCGTCGCGTTCCAGAACGACGTCAACCTCGTGCATTTGCTGGTCACGGAAATGGTGGGGCGTCAGCTGCATATCCGATGCCGTCATCAGTTTAAGGATCTCCGAGAACACGCAGCTATCGAGGAGGGCGCCGAACTCCCTGCGGTCCGCCTTGATCCCGGCGAAAGTCAATCCACGCGCGGCGGCAAGCAGGCCGCAGTCGAGGACATGCAGTTTGGGTGTCTTCGTTATCCGCTTCAATGCATTCGTATTCCAGGGTTGCAACATTGCAACGAGAAAGATCTGCTCCAGCAGTCTGACATAGCGTTGCCCCGTTTTGTGACCGACGCCGATACTGGAACCGAAACGGGTGAAATTGACCAACTGCCCGGAATGCTCCGCCAGGAGGCGGACAAATCTCGGCAACTCGGTCAGCCTCTCAACCTCCGCGATGTCTCTCAAGTCACGCGTCAGAATCGACTCCAGCCACGAACGGGCCCAGTGTAGGGAGACAAAAATAATGGTGAATTCTGAATCTACCTGAAATGACCCGGAATATGGTGAAACCGGATCGTCGCGATGCAAAGACGATAAGGGCGTCGCGGGGATGCGACGCGCGGCGGAAGAGGCCGGAAAACGGCGCCGGCTCCGACAAAAAGTTTTGACAAATGTGAGGGGGGTTCGGCGGAAAACCGCTCGGAAACGGCGATTTTGTTAGGGGTTCAAAGGGCGTTTAAGGCCCGGAAAAGTCGTAATGGAAAAGACGGAGGATTCCGACGCCCGGGATCAGGTTATCAGGTTGCCCTGTCCGTCGTAGAGCAGCGACGGACCGATGTCCCAAGGCCGGAGCTCGATACCGTCGAAGACGGGCGGAAGCGTCGAGCGGAGCGGTTCGTCGGTGATCCTGTCGCAGAACTGGTAAAGAACGACCAGGAACTCGGCCGGGTCGTGCGCGGGGTCCTGGAGCTTCCAGTAACCCCAGGGGCCACCCACTTCCATCGGCTTCGGCCGATCCAGCTTGCTCTGGATGCTCCCGTCAACCACCCTGTAATGATCGCCGGAGACGGTCCCGGCCTCGTCGTCCCAGACGATGGAGCGCAGTTCGCGCCCGCGCATGGGATCCGGAAGCATGATGGTGTGAACGGCCATTCACGGATCATAGCGGAACAGGACGCCAAGAACCAATCCAGCAGTTCGGGATCCTTCTGGATGAGCCTTTTCGTGTAGTCGGTTCCTTCGATGTGGTGGAACAGCATCTGCATCGTCATGGTCCACACCTCCTTCGGAACCTCGCCGGAATCGTACTCGCGCCCCACGTAGTGGTCCAGGTACTGGTCGATCCTCCCGATTTCTCCCTCGGAACCGACCGGAACCCGCTGCTCACCCCTGGTGCGGCGGCGGTGCAGCTTATGGAACAGCGCGTCGGCGCCCGGCATCGCTCGCTGGAGGTGGTGGATGTATTCGTACAGTTCGGTTCCCTCGCCCCTGTCGGTGACGATGAGGGCGGGCTTGCCCCCTTGCGCTTCCATGTACGCCCCGCGCAAGTCGCTGCCGGCGGACTTCAGCGGGACCCCGTTCCCGGCCACGACCCAGGATTCGGGCAGATCCCTGGCTGCGGCCCGCACGTGGTCGGCGGCAGCCTGGGCATCCGGGGCCGATGTCGTTCCGACAACCGCCGTAGTCCTGCCCGCGCCGCGCTCCTCACGAAGCCGCCGCCGGACTTCGCTTTGGCCACAAGGTCTTTCCGTAACTCTGTAAGGTCCAGTGATTAAGGTAACGGTCGCTGATTTGATGGCGAACATGCGGTATCAAAGGTGGAGATCTCATCAATCGAGAATTTTCCTGCTCACGCCAGATGCCCGGTCGAAAGGACGTCAAGACGACACGGTGCCCTTGTCGTCCGTGCCGAACCCAGGGTGACGTGCTCATCCAGGACGTCCTGACCCAATCCGCCATGCAGACAAGTCAGCGGCATTGGCGGATGTTCGACGTCTGCGGCATGCGAAGGCCCAGGGCTTTCCGGCGGATCGGGAATGCAATACCGGGGAGCGCCCGGGGACTTCCAACTTGCGCACGGCGGAGCAATGTTGCAACAGGCTCGGATGCAGCGGGAAACTCGCAGGGAAACGTGACAATGAGGCTGGTTGGCTCGGCTGCCTTTCTTGCCGCTCTTTGGCTGCTGATGTCGGGGATTTACAAGCCATTGGTCGTCGGGTTCGGACTCCTGTCCGTTGCGACCGTGGTTTTTGTCACGCGCCGGATGGACAGTATCGATCGGGATCGTCTCGTCTTTGCCATTCGCCCAGTCGAAATGTTCCGGTATCTCGTTTGGTTGCTGGTCGAAATCGCGCGGGCGAACTGGACCGTCACGAGGCTGATCCTTTCGCGGAAGATGCCGTTGCGACAAGTGATCTTCGATGTGCCGAGCAGCCAGTCAACGGACATTGGCCGAACCCTGTTCGCCAACTCGATTACGCTGACTCCGGGCACGATCTCGGTGGAAACCGTCGAAGACAACAACGTGATCCAGGTACATGCCGTCGCCTACGAAGACGGCGATCCCGCCGCACTGGCGGACATGGACCGAAGGGTCACGGCGGTTGAGACAAGGAAACACGGGTGATGTTCGTTGTCGCAGCCTGCGCGATCGCTGTCGCGATGGTCCTGACCTTAATTCGATTGTGTACGGGTCCGACGCTCTATGATCGGGTTGCCGCGGTCAACGCGTTCGGAACCGAAACAGTACTCCTGATTGGCGTGATCGGGTTCCTGACCGGACGGCCCGACTTCCTCGACATCGCCCTGCTGTACGCATTGATCAATTTTGTCGGAACGATCGCCATACTGAAGTTCTTTCGCTATCGGGCGATCGGTGATCCGATCGCGGCCGGCAGCCCAGGCAGCGGTCGTGATGAAGGGATAAGGTCTTGAATTCCTTGCTCCTGGTTGACGCCCTGGGATGGATCCTGATCCTGGCAGGTTCGGTTTTTCTCGTGACCGGGGCCATCGGACTGATCCGGTTTCCCGACTTCTGGTCCCGGCTGCACGCGCTCTCGGTCCTGGATTCCGCAGGTGTCCTGCTTCTGCTCGCAGGCATGTGCATCCAGGGTGGCTGGTCGCTGGTAACCGTCAAGCTGGTGATCATCGGGTTGTTCCTGCTCATCACCGGACCGACGGCGACCCATGCGCTGGCCAATGCCGCTTTTGTGTCGGGGTTGCGCCCGCTGACAGGGACCGGGGGTCGGAAACCCGGAACGGATGACTCGGCTGCCGGCAAGCCAGGCGTCAATCGTTAAGGCCGGGCATCGAACAGGATATGCCGGACACCTGGATCAATATCTTTCTGTTCACCATGCTGGCGGCAACAGCGCTGGCAATCGTCGGTGTCAGGCACCTGTTCGCCGTCATCATGCTTTTTGGCGTTTTCAGCCTGTTGTCTGCGCTCCTGTTCGTGACGCTCGATGCCGTCGATGTCGCCTTCACCGAAGCGGCCGTCGGAGCAGGGATTTCGACCGTTCTCATGCTCGGAACCGTCGCGCTGACCACCCGGAAGGAGCGTCACACGGCCAGGACGCGACAGGTCTGGGCGCTCCCTCTCGTTTTCGTCACGGCCGCCGTACTTGTCTACGGCACCCTGGACATGCCGGGCTTCGGCGGTGCCGACACACCGGCACAGCGTCACGTCGCTCCGCATTACCTCGGTCAGACCGCGTCAGAAATCGGGATTCCCAATGTCGTCACCGCAGTCCTGGCGAGTTACCGGGGATACGACACGCTGGGCGAAACCGCCGTCATCTTTACGGCCGGCGTCGGTGTGCTCCTGATCATCAGCGGGCTCGGCGTTCGTCGGCGCCGGGATGAAGACGAGGACGGGTGATGCGCCACCATCTCATCCTGCGGACCGTTTCAAAACTGCTCATCGGAACGATCCTGCTCTTTGCACTGTATGTTCAGTTCCATGGTGACTACTCGCCGGGAGGAGGATTCCAGGCCGGCGTGATCTTCGCGGTCGCATTCATCCTGCATGGGATCGTTTTCGGGCTTGCAGCGGTTCGGAAGGTGTTTCCGCCCTGGCTTGTCCACAAATGTGCGGCGCTTGGCGTTCTGGTTTACGCCGGAACCGGGGTGCTGAGCATGCTGCTCGGCTATGATTACCTCGATTACGGCGCCTTCACGCCCGGTCACCCGTCGCACGGACAGCATTATGGAATTCTCGTGGTCGAACTCGGGGTCGGGATCACCGTCGCAGGTGTCATGATTTCGGTCTACTACGCCTTCGCCGGTCGACCTCCGTCCATCGACGACGACGACTGGTAAGCAGGCGGATTGGACGAATGCCGGACTGGGGGTTTATCGCTGATCACGCCAACTACTGGCTGTTCATCCTGCTGATGATGACCGGTTTCTATATTGTCGTTTCGCGCGGCAACCTGGTCAAGAAAGTCGTCGGACTGAACATCTTCCAGGTTTCCGTCTTCATGCTCTACATTTCCATCGGAAAGGTCACCGGAGGCACACCGCCGATACTTCCGATTGATCTCCAGGTCGACCCGGACGTGGTTTATTCGAATCCGCTTCCGCATGTCCTGATCCTGACAGCAATCGTTGTCGGCGTCGCGACCACATCCCTTGCGCTCGCGCTCATCGTCAGGATTCGCGAGGAATACGGGACCATCGAAGAGGATGAAATCCTCGCGATCGAACAGGAGATGGTCCGGGAAGAGAATGCCCTTCACGGCAAAGCGATGGGTGGTCGAGCCTGATGGCGGTTGACACGACCGAACACGTCGCCCGGACGGTCTCGGACCATCTGCCGATTCTGGTCGTGCTGGTGCCGTTCCTTGCCGCACCCCTGGCAGTCCTGATCGGCAACCGGACAGGTGCAAAGGTCATCGCCGGGTTGGCGACACTGGCGAGCCTTGTCGTTTCCCTGCTTTTGCTTGTGGAGGTCATCGACGGCGGGTTCCTGTCTTACCATATTGGTGGATGGGCGCCTCCGATCGGCATCGAATACCGGATTGATGCGGCCAATGCGTTCGTCCTGTTCCTGATTTCCGCAGTCGGCACGGTTGTCCTGCCCTATGCATTTACCAGCATTGACCACGAAATCCCCAGGCGGAATCACTGCCTGGTCTACTGCTGTTTCCTGCTGTGCCTGTCCGGCTTGCTCGGAATTGTCGCAACCGGAGACGGGTTCAATGTCTTCGTGTTTCTCGAGATTTCGTCGCTCTCGACCTACATTCTCGTCTCCCAGGGTTCCCATCGGGACAAGCGGGCGCTGACGGCGGCGTACGATTACCTGATCATGGGAACGATCGGGGCAGTGTTCTTCGTGATCGGTCTCGGGATGCTCTACATGATGACCGGGACGCTCAACATGGCGGATCTTGCGGACCGGATCGCTGCGCAGGGACCCAATCGAACCACTCTTGCTGCGTTCGCATTCATCGTGGTCGGCATCAGCCTCAAGGTGGCGATCTTCCCACTGCACATGTGGCTGCCCTACGCCTACAACTACGCGCCCTCGGCGGTAACGGTTTTCCTTTCGGCGACGGCGACCAAGGCCGCTGTCTACGTGCTGCTGCGATTCCTTTTCTCGGTCTTTCAGCCTGGCTTCGTCACGGGGACGATGGCGCCCGAATTCGTCTTTTTGCCGCTGGCGGCGTTCGCGATGTTCGGCATGTCCATCGTGGCTCTCTTCCAGAACGAACTCAAACGCATGCTTGCCTATTCGAGCCTTGCCCATGTCGGGTACCTGCTGCTCGGAATCGCGCTGATGAACGTCGAGGGCCTGAGTGCAACAGTGATACATCTGTTCAACCATGGCATATCCAAGGCGCTTCTGTTCATGGGAGCCGGAGCGCTGGTACTTCGGGTCGGCTCGACGTTCTACGACGACATCGCCGGCCTCGGTCGGTCGATGCCGGCCATGTCGGCAGCGATGGTCATTGGCGGCCTCAGCCTGATCGGAGTTCCGGGAACCGCCGGATTCATCAGCAAGTGGTTGCTGGTTTCCGCGTCATTCGAACGTGGTTGGTGGTTTGCAGTGGCTTTCGTCGTTCTGTCGACCCTCTTGACGGTTGCAAACGTCTGGCGTGTATTCGAGGTGCTGTACGTCAAGGCGCCGCCCGAGGGTAAGGGGGCGGCACAACGCGATGCACGGCTGTCCATCGTCGTCCCGGCCTGGGTGCTTGCGATTGCCTGCATCTGGTTCGGGATCGATACCGACCTGACCCTGAACTCCGCTCGGACGGCTGCCGAGAGCCTGCTGTCAGGCAGCCTCGGAATGGTGCACTGAGGTTGCGGCCGTGATGGAATCAAACCTCTCCGTCGAAATCTTCATTTATTTGTCGCTGCTGATTCCGGCGACGGCGGCGCTTGGCAATGTCGTGCTGAGGAATCAACCCGACGTGCGTGACGGCACGACCTTTGTCGCGGCGGTCCTGACATTCGGTTCGGTTGTGGCCGTCGTCAGCGGGTCAGGTGCTTCAACCGTCGAATCGATCAGCCTGATCGATGTCTTTCCAGGTCTCTCGATCGCTTTCCACGTTGAACCCCTGGGCCTTCTGTTTGCGTTGATTGCGTCCGGCCTCTGGGTCGTTACCCACGCCTACGGCGTTGGCTACATGCGTGGAAACGACGAGAAGAACCACGCGCAGTTCTTTGCCTTTTTCTCGGTTGCCATCATGAGCACGATGGGAGTCGCGTTTGCCGCAAACATGTTCACCCTGTTCCTGTTCTACGAGATTCTGACGATTTCGACCTACCCGCTCGTGGTGCACAAGGGGACGCCCGAGGCGGTCAAGGGTGCGCGGACTTATCTTGGAGTGCTGTTGCTCACCTCGATCTGCATCCAGTTGCCGGCGATCATCTGGACGTGGACTGCTTCGGGAACCCTGGAATTCCGCCCCGGCGGAATTCTTGACGGCCACGTCACGGGTTGGGAAGTTCCGTTCCTGCTCGGACTGTACGCCTTTGGCATCGGCAAGGCCGCGTTGATGCCCTTCCACCGCTGGCTTCCGGCCGCGATGGTCGCGCCGACGCCGGTCTCCGCCTTGCTCCACGCGGTTGCCGTCGTGAAGGCCGGCGTCTTCACAATGCTGAAGATCGGGGTCTACATTTTCGGGGTTGACCTGCTTTCCCGTACCGGAGCGTCCGAATGGTTGATGTGGCTGGCGGCTTACTCGATTCTTGCAGCATCGGTCGTGGCCATGTTCCAGGACAACCTCAAGCGAAGGCTGGCCTATTCAACCGTCAGCCAGTTGTCCTACATCACGCTCGGGATGGCGCTGGCGACGTCCTTGGGAGTCATCGGGGGCGGGTTGCATATTGCCACGCATGCTCTCGGAAAGATTACGTTGTTCATGTGTGCGGGATCGATCTACGTGGCGACCCACAAGACCGAAATCAGCGAAATGTCCGGATTGGGAAGGATGATGCCGATGACCTTTGGCGCCTTCCTGGTCGGTGCCCTCTCGATCATCGGGCTTCCGCCGCTCGGGGGCACATGGTCGAAATGGCTCCTGGTCATTGGCGCCGCCGATGTCGGCCAAATTGCCATCATTGCCGTCCTGATGATCAGTTCGGTCCTGAATGTCGCATACCTGCTCCCGGTCGTCGCGCGCGGTTTTTTTCTCCCGGCACCGGCGGAGCGTGAAGGAGAAGGAGAAGCCGATACACTGGCGGATGACGGCCGGCTGTCCTGGCTTCGGCAAATCCGTGAGGCTCCGTTGTTGTGCTGGTTGCCTCCCGCCGTGACCGCCGCGGGCTGCATCGCCCTGTTTTTCTGGGCCGACACGGTTCGCGACTTCCTGTTGCCGATCGCCGCGGGTCAATGACGACCGGTTCCGCAAGCAAGACTGGAGGATCGGAAATGGAGACGAAAACCCGGAACGGCCCGGCTGAAGGCTCTGCCCCTGGTGCGCCTGGCAATGAACGGCAATACCCGTACCTGGGGCGAGCTTTCCTCTGGGTGGACCGGCCGGGGAATCCACTGAAGATCGTTTGGGGGCTGGCGGCAGCCTGTATCGTTCTGGTCATGCTCGATGTTCTGTTGGTCGAACACAAGTCGGGTGGAATGGAGTCTGTCCCCGGATTCTACGCGGTCGCAGGATTCGTGATGTTCAGCACGATCATCATCGCGGCGCGGCTGCTGAGAGGCATCATCGGACGTGGGGAAGATTACTATTCCGGCCGGGCCATCGATGACGAAGACTATCCGGTTAACCAGCTGAGCGTCATGGATCGGGACGGCTGACATGGAGTTCCCGACATCATTTCTGTTCATCGCCGCAGCCTGCATTCTGCCGGTACTGCGCGGCGGCGGGTTACGGGCAGCGCTTCTCCTCGCTGTGCCTGCCGTTGCCGCATGGCAGGTCATGGCCGTTCCGTCGGGAGTGCACCAGGAGTTCGAACTCTTCGGGTTGAACCTCGAGTTGATGAGAGTCGATCGACTGTCCCGGACCTTCGCCTTGATTTTCTGCATCGCGGCGTTTCTGGGCAATCTCTATGCCTGGCATGTCCGTGACCATGTCCAGCAGATTGCCGCGCTGCTCTATGCCGGTGCGGCGATCGGGGCGGTATTCGCCGGCGACCTGGTGACATTGTTCATCTACTGGGAAGGCACCGCGCTCGCATCCGTGTTCCTGATCTGGGCCCGGCGGACCCCGGGCGCCTATCACGTCGGCATGCGGTACCTGGTCATCCAGGTCGGCTCGGGCGTATTGCTGCTCGCTGGCGTCGTCCTGTTGTTCCGGGACGGCCACGCGCTCGAATTCGAGGCGATGACCCTGGGGTCGCTGGCCACGTGGCTGATTTTCCTTGCCTTCGGAATCAAGTGCGCCTTCCCCCTGCTGCACAACTGGCTGCAGGACAGCTACCCGGCGGCGACGGTGACCGGGACGGTCATCCTTTCCGCCTTTACCACGAAACTGGCCGTCTACTCCCTTGCGCGCGGATTTCCGGGTACCGAGATCCTGATCTACATCGGGACAATCATGACGATTTTCCCGATTTTCTTCGCGGAAATCGAAAACGACCTGCGGAGGGTTCTTTCCTATTCACTGAACAACCAGCTGGGATTCATGGTCGTCGGCGTAGGAATCGGTACGGAGATGGCGCTGAACGGGACCGTTTCGCATGCGTTCGCCCACATCTTGTACAAGGCGCTGCTGTTCATGTCGGTGGGCGCGGTGCTGTTCCGTACGGGGACGTCCAAGGCATCCGAACTTGGAGGCCTTTACCGTACCATGCCACTGACGGCACTGTTCTGCGTCATCGGTGCGGCGTCGATCTCGGCGTTTCCGCTGTTCTCCGGGTTCGTCACCAAGTCCCTGATCCTGTACGAAGCCGAAAAGGCGCACATGACCCTGATTTGGCTGGGTCTGGTTTTCGCGTCGGCCGGGGTGCTGTCGCACTCCGGAATCAAGATTCCCTATTTTGCCTTTTTCGCCCACGACAGTGGCAAGCGTCCGGCGGAAGCTCCCGCCCATATGCTTCTTGCCATGGGGGTGACCGCGCTCCTGTGCATCCTGATCGGGGTCCAGCCGCAACTCCTGTACGCACTTCTTCCCTACGAGGTTCATTACGAACCCTACACGGTCGGGCATGTCGTCGGGCAGCTGGAGTTGCTCGTGTTCGCGTTGTTTGCGTTCTGCCTGCTCATGCGGACAGGGATTCACCCGCCCGAAGTTCGTGCCGTCAACCTCGACTTTGACTGGACCTACCGGATGTTTCTGCCGAGGGTTCTCGGGCGGATTGCAAACGTTTCGGGCACCGCAATGAACGGTTTCACACGCGGCATGAAAGATCTCGGGCTGTCGGTCGTAAGCGGCCTTTATCACTCGCGAGGCCCGGAGAACATTCTCGGAAGATCATGGCCGACAGGGTCAATGGCCCTGTTCGTCGTGGGCGTTCTCGTCTGGGTGCTTGTTGTTGCCTACCTGGCAGGGAGTTGACCCCCGTGCCGTCGCGCCGGACGGTCGCACGATGGCGGTCGCGGTTCCGCCGGGGCGGGGGGGTGTTCGCGGCCGCCTCTCAGGCCACCAGACCCCGGAGGATTCCGGCAATAACCGAACCCACGATCGCGTAACCGATGTAGAGCGTAAAGACATCCGTTTTGACGAGGCCCAGACCGCGACAGCCGACGGAGTGCAGGTGAGGCTTCCCGCAAGAACGAATGCCATCGATGCTCCCGGTGACATGCCTTGTTCCAGCATTCCTGTGACCAGGGGCATCGCGGCATAACCGTTGAGGTAGGCGGGACCACCAATCACGGCTCCGGCCAGAATTGGTCAGAGACCGTCGCCACCGAGCAAGCCCACGACGAACTCGGTGGGAACGTACCAGATCATGATGGCTTCGAGCAGGTAGGCCAGCGGCAGCAACCGTCAAATCCACGTGATTTCGTACATGCTTCTGTTGCTGGGTCGCACCCGACGGCAGGCTTTGATCCAGATGCTCTCCGGCACCGGCACCCGAACGGGCGACGATCGCGGCGTTCGCGGTCGCCGAAACCCCCTCAGTTTGTTGGAGAAACGAGGATGCGCCGCAATTCCGGACGAAACGCGAGGTTCTGGCGTTCACGCAAACGGCCTCGAAATTCGCGCGGCGTCTGGCCAAATTGCCGCTTGAAGACCCTGGAAAACACCGCCGTGTATGAAAACCCGCAAGCCAAGGCGACATCGCTGATCGAAAAGTCATCGTAAAACAGGAAGTTCCTTGCCGCCTGGAGCCGGACACTCATGTACAACCGCATCGGCGGCTGGCCGAATGCCCGGTTGCAGGCCCGCGACAATGTTCGGGGAGAGACGCCCAGCTGATCGGCAAGTTCCGCGTTGGTCAATGGATACTCGAGGTTTTCCTCCATCAGGTGAACCAGTCGCCGGGACATTTGGCGGCCGTCAACTTCGGGCAAACCGCCGCCGCGTTGCGGAACCGTTGCCCTCCTGCGCGTGTGGACGAGTGCATTTGCAACCTCGTTCGCCAGTGCCTGTCCGCGGTACCGAGCAATCAGTTCCAGTACCATGTCAAGCGTCGCCACCCCGCCGGCACAATGCGCCTCGCGCCCGGTCACCATGTAGATCTGATCCCTGAGCACCGCTTCCGGATAGCGCTCGAGGAAACTTGCCGCTGCTTCCCAGTGCAGGACCACGTCAAGATCGTCCGGATTCCCGATTATCCCGGCGTCGGCAAGCCCGAAGACCCCGGTGTCGACACCTCCGACCACGGCGCCATGGCGTGCTGCCGCACGGATGGGTCCCATGAGTTTCGGCGAATTGAGTTGCGTCGGCAGGTTGCCCTCGAATAGGAGGTACACATCTGCCTTCGGCATGTTCTCTATTCCGGTATCGGGACTCAGCCACATGCCGTTGCTGGCCCTTACCGGTTGCCCGTTTTCCGTTACGAATGTCCAGGCGAAGAAGTCGCGGCCAGTGTTCTGGTTCGCTATGCGCAGTGCCTCGCTTGCGAGAACCAGCGCGTTCAGTGGAAACTCCGATTGCATGATCAGGTTGAACCGGATGCTGTCCGTCAATCTCCTGCCAGTTGCGGACATGTCTCGCCTGCACCACTGAATTTGGCTGGCATGGTATATTGCTCGGCAGTGAACATCAAATGTTTGATCACTTCGGGCGCAAGACTGAAACTGATTTGTCCCCGTGTGATGAGGCACCACGCCGACCACCACGCCGCGCTGACACACTGACAGATGGCGGAAAAACAACGAGGTGCACCGTGAACGCAGAAAGTCTCAAGTCCGGATTGTCGGGGTGTTACGTCACGGTTCCCACCCCTTTTCATGACGAACCGGGATTCCCGATCAATGAACGTGCGCTGCGTGCGTATGTCCGATTCCTCGTGGATGCCGGCCTGAACGCCGACTACGCAACGCTGCTGGCCGGTGGTGCGGCAGGAGACTTTTCCACGATGACTTTCGACGAACGGGTGCGGGTCGCCGGGATCGTCGTGGATGAGGCGTCTGGAGATGTGCCGGTCGCCATGGGGGCGCAAACGACCAGCACCCTTGAACTTCAGCGTCTTGCGACGGCGGCAAGGGAAGTCGGGGCAAGCTACATCCAGGTGTCATGCCCCTTCTATTTCGTCCATACCGAAGGTGATTTCGAAGAGTTCGTACGCGTTGCGGCCGAAACCGAGCCCGACATCGGGCTGATCATCTACAACACGTTCTGGACAAGTTCTGACATGTCGTTCGCAATGGTGGATCGCCTGTCCAGGATCCCCAACGTGGTCGGCTTGAAATGGTCTGCTCCGCGAACTGACGCAATGGAATTTGAAGACGTGATTACCCATTTTTCCGACCGGTTCACGATTATCGACAACAACCTCCTGTTTGCCACCTCGGCGATGCCGGCACTCGGGGCACGCGCCTTCGAGGTCCACAATTGCAACTTCTGGCCGGAATGGGGAATCAAGCTCATGGACGAGGTCCGCGCGGGCAATTATTCCGAAATCGCCCGCATGCTGGTTATTGAGGCCATGCCGTTCTACAAGCTTTGGGTCGAGATCGAAAAGAACTATACCAGCGGAGACGGTTACCTGGACAAGCTTTGCATGGAACTGGTCGGACTGCCGTCAAGCCGGTGCCGGCCTCCCACCCGCGATGTCAGGACGATCTATCGGGATGAAGCCCGGGACATGCTCGAGAGGATAGGTGCACCACGGCTGGTTCAAGCCGACAGCACCGCTTAGGAGCCGGGCTCGCCGGTGCTGACAAGCAGGAATCGAAGTGGCGATGGCGTTTCGGGGCGCAGGAACTCGACCAAATGGAATGAGGGACGTCGATGGAGATATTCGTTTGTTTTGACCTCGACGGTGAACTGAAGGCGCGGTTGCAGGGAGCGGTCGGTGACGCCCGGCTCCGCTTTCAAAACGGCGGAAGTCCGAGTGGAACGCCAGGCCCGGACTTCCTGCGCAGCGAGGTCGTGTTCGGTAATCCGCCCCCGGAGTGGCTCCCGGAAGCTGATGCCCTGAAGTGGTTGCAGTTGTCGTCCACCGGTATCAACGAATATCTTGAACTCGACTGGTCCTTGCTCGCGAAACGCATGACGGTGACAAATCTTGCCGGGTTCTTTGCTGAACCGGTTGCCGAGTCCTGCCTGGCGGGGATTCTCGCGTTACTGCGCGGAATCGACCGACTTGTCAGGTTGCAAGAGAAGCGCGGATGGATTGGAGAACCTATCCGGGCGGAGCTTAGAATCCTGGCGGACACTAACGTGGTCCTGTTCGGTTTCGGATCTATCAACAGTCGCCTCGCCGAACTCCTCGCTCCATTCAGGTGCAATATCACCAGGATTGGACGCGACTGGACCGGAAAGACTCTCGACGAGGCGTTGGAGGATGCGGATGTGGTTGCCTGTGCGGCACCCGAAACGCCGCGAACCAGGAACGTTTTCAACCGCCACAGGATCGGCAACATGCCATCGCACGCGGTGTTCGCGAACTTCGGTCGCGGGTCGCTGGTCGACGAGGATGCATTGGTGGAAGCGCTCTGTAACAACAGATTGGGCGGGGCGGTCATCGACGTTACCAACGAGGAACCCCTGTCTCCCGAGGACCGGTTGTGGCGTTGCCCGAACCTTGTCCTGACGCAGCACAGTGGCGGCGGGTCGACCGACGAAATCGATCGGAAGATCGGGGCGTTCGCTTCGAATCTCGGGCGTTACCGGTCCGGCCTGACGCTCGACGGCGTGGTGGACTTTTCGAAAGGGTACTGATGGTCGAGATTGTGGATGTCCGCTGCGTACTGCTGAGTTCACCCTACGCCGATGCCGATGACCCGGAAATCAGGGAGTGTTTTCCGAATGGTCCCAAGCGGACCGTCGGCATGGTCGAAGTCACCCTCGCCAACGGTGTGACCGGTCTCGGCGAAGGGTACCTGGCAGTATTCGCGCCCCTGGTTTTCAAGGAAATCGTCGACCTCTGCAAGCCTTACGTCACGGGACGCGATGGCCATGACATCGACCGCCGGGTCCGGGACCTGCGAAGCGTATGTGACTACTGGTCCATGCAGGGCGCCGCCCGTCATGTCATCAGCAGTTTCGAGATCGCACTGCATGATGCCAAGGCAAAGAGCCTCGGGATTCCCGTCCACGAGTTGCTGGGTGGAGCGACCTCCGATTCCATCCGGGTCTACGGAAGCGGCGGATGCTGTGACTCGAAGGAGCAGTTTTACCGCGAGTTCGACTTGCTGGGGTCACTGGGCATCGACATCTACAAGGTACGTTCCGTCAAGAGTGACGTCCTCAGGACGGCATGGATTCTGAACGAAGCCGGTCGCCGAGGCATAGAGGTCGGTGTCGACATGTGCCAGAACCTCGCCGACCCTCCGCAGCCCGTTGATGACGTGGTTGCATTCATCGACGCGGTCCATGCACACGCGCACCAGCGCATCAGCTTCATCGAGGAAGCCATCGGGACGGAGTACCCGGAAGGCTTCCGGGAACTCCGGTCGCGTACCGATACTCCGGTGTGCGGTGGTGAAACCATTACCACACCCCGGGAATTGATCCATCGATTGCAGGCCGGAAGCTACGACTTTGTCCAGCCCGACGCATCGGTAATCGGCGGCATTGGTCCGGTCATGCAGGTTTTCAAAGCGGCGCGACAGGAGGGCGTGGATGTCGTGGTTCATGCCTGGGGTGGCGCGGTAGCGATCATGGCCAGTTACCATGCCGCCTTTGCCGCCGGGGGAAACCTTGTCGAGTACCCGATGCTGGCCTTTCCGCTCGGGGCGGAAATGATGGGCGACCAGGGCAGGATCGAGGCCGGCCGGAAAGTTCTCCCGGATGCGGAAGGCCTGGGAATCTGTCTCACGCCGGACATGGAATCCCGTTATCCGTTCGATCCCACGGCTGTCTATTCCTGCATGCTCAACGATTTTGGACCACCACCGGACAGCTACTGGCACGACGCCTCGATGTCATGACCGGCAGGGTACACGTCCTGAAAGTCCTGCAGATTACTCCTGAACCGCCGTCCCGGTCGATCTAATTCGATGTCGGCCGGCACGTCGCTTCCTGTACACTGCTCCCCATTCGAATGACGATAGCGATGGTCTTGTCCGATCAGGGTTCCCAGACTCGGCATGTTCAGTAAACTCCCTGTCTGGAATTATCAATTTCGGTGGACCGGTTGTGTAATCGTCAATGCGGGAGGAGACCAACCTGGCCGTGTTCGCGTTTCTGTCGGCGGTTTTTTGAAATCGACACGGAGATGAAGTTCAAGAATCTCGGTAGTGCGACCATCCTCCACTGTCCGGATCATCCCGCGGGCGCCATGGTCATCGAGAACCGCAACCAAATTCCGACCGCCACGGGGCGTCTGCGGGTCGCGTTGCTGCCAACCCGCGCGCACCTGTTCAATGGTGAGGGTCAGGCCCTGTATCACGGCGAATAATCGACCAGACGTGCGGTACCAGAAGTTCCTTCGGCAAGCCCGACCCGGAGCCTTGGCTCGACCCGTTGTTGTTCCTGGTTCGCTTCGAGGCGCATTTGCCGACTTCGATGATGACCCACGGTCACCGGGCCAAGCCAAAAAAGGTTACCCCATGATGTGAAATTGACCTTCCGAATACACCCGGAGCGCACCGTCCTGGAAAATCAGTTCGAAGCTGAAACCTCTTCCTGTACCTCGCTCAAACGCTTTGCCAGTAGCCGTCCCAGGCGGGAGATCCGGAATTTCCGCTCTCGGGGTTCGAACTGATCAAGAATTCCAAGGGCCAGGAGATCGGAGCCGATCGTTTCCAGGTCGCAACCGACCTTGCGGGCGATCTCATCATTCGCCAGGTCGTAAATTTGAACGTGATCGACTTCTTCGTCACTCTTGGTCAGTGCCACGATATCCGCAAGGATTACGGTCGCTTCTCTCAGTCCCTTATCCCGGATGCCGATCTTTTTGAGGCTCACTGCATCCAGTACTTTGATCGCGGCCGATGGGTTTTCCTTCCCCCGGATGTTTGACAACACACGAACAACCTCGTCGGGAATTCCTCCGGTCCTGTCGAGGATCGCATCGCGCAGGTCTCGCCTGTCCAGGGGCTGTTCTTCGATCAGGTTCAGATAGGTGCGCAGCATTTCTCCGCCCCATGGGCGCAGGGCCAGTGCCTCTCGGCCGATCGCGACCTCGCGCAGGTTCGGTTGTTCGGCATTCAGCACGAGAATCGGTCGGACTGACCCGGCCTTCACGGACGCCAGGCCCTCCGTGAAGTTCAGCAACTGACGGATGCCGTTGTTGTGGTTGCTGAGCGGCGCGTAGACGACGACCTTGATCTGGATCCGGCGTTTCGGTTCCTTACGAAGGGACGCGGCAAATTCATTCACGTTCTTGGCGACTTCGACGATGACTTCGCGCCCACCCGGTTTTGGGGCAAGGGTCCGGGCATAATTCTGGATCGCCGGTCCAACGTTTCTGAGTCCCAGGATACGGGTCCCGGTTACGAGTCGTACCCCGGGGACATCCTCATCATGCAACAGGTGCCGCAGCTGACCGTCCGTTAAAGGCGAGAAGTGCCGCGCGTCCTTCGCCTTGCTCAGACCGCCTGTCTGGCGCATGACGCGGCGGTTTGTCGATGGATCGTAATCGAGCGGCGGCTCAACGTCCTGCAGGGCAATCAGCTCTTCGGTTATCTCATCCTCGGTTCCGAGCATGTTTGCAACCTGCCGAGTCCGCAGGCAGTAGGTCGGCGGGGAATGATCGTGCTCGATCTTGCCAAGGATGCCGAGTTCGAACATCTCGTCGAGAATGATCTGCATGTCCGACAACGGAATCGGCTCGAATTGCTCGGGCCAGTATTCTTCAGTCGCCGTCAGGATCGTGCGAGTCCCAAGGCCGTCGTGCAGGACGTCCGCATCCTTGCCCTGCCATTTCAAGAAGCCGAGAACATAGGCAATCAGCTTGTAACGCGGGTCGAGATCAAGCGTGTAGCCGAACTTCCTGCGAATCCCCGTCTCGATATTCTCGAACCCCTTGCCCTCGAACAAGGTGCTGCGCGGGACCACCCAGAGGGGTCCGTTCTCGTCTGCCGACTTGCGGGTGGCCAGATGGGCGAGCAACTCCTTGGAATAGACCTGGACCAGGGAAGGGTAGTGGTTGACGAAGGACAGTATCTCATCCGGAACACTATCGTCTTCGAATCTGAATCCCGCTGCCCGCATCGGCTCCACCACGAGACGATAGGCCGCTTCGCGGTCGTCATGGGTGCGGTTCAAGGGGCCAACACAAATTGCCGAACCGAAATGCGCCAGGGGCGAATTCGAAGACTTGTACATCCGCTGAACGTGGTGGAGGCCCGCGAAGACTACCTTGAAGGCGCGGCTGGTATTTTCCATCAGACCCTTGATGTGCATGAGATTGGGGAAATCGTTCTTCGCTTCGAAGGCAAGGAAATTGTCGGTCTCATCGAGGAGGCACAGAACCTGGCGGTTAGGTCGATCCATGATCCAGCGCTTGATATCGGCAACGACTGCGTCGCGGCTGGCTGACTTTGGCCCGACCACTCCGTGCGGCCGGAGATTTTCAGACATGATTTTCCAGATTTCGTCCGCTTCACGGGCGGACGTGCCCAGGGACTTCACGTCCTCACGAATTATCACGCGTCCTTCGCCCGGCTCGTTGTGGAGTTGCTGGACTTGCGCCAACAATGCCGACTTGCCGAGTTGACGCCCGCCGTAGACGAGAATGCCTTCTGAATCCCGTCCGATGATCTTTGCGATTTCCTGCTTGCGCCCGAAGAACATTTCCGGAGGCAGTTGTCCGGCATCGGTGATGTAAGGTTCGATACGGCCGAACGGCAGTCCGCAATCGAACAGGACTTCAAGGCGGTCTTCCTTTTGCGATGCGATGAAGGCCAGGAGAGTCTCGTCGATCAAGAGCGCCATCACGCCCTGGCGGCGCAGCCGGTGGGCCGTGTCCCTGCGGCGATCGACCGACAGGCGGCCGGTGACGATAATGAATGTTGGCACATCGGTCTTCAGGGACGGCAGGACCTGTTCCATCAAGACCGAATGATGCATGATGACAACCTCGAAGTGATCATTCGACTTTGTTCCGAACTCAGGTGGCAGGAACCACGTCGTGGTCGGCGGAACCTTCATGCTGACCACGTGGACCCGCGCTTTCTTCCCTTGAAGCTGGTTGCCTTTTCGCGGTGCGACAGCCTGGAAGGCAAGGCTCTGCAGAAGCGCTTTCAGGGGCCCGGTCGTCGACCGTCCCTTAGTGGCGGCCGTTTCAAGTGCGTACCAGTCTCGCAAGAGGTCCCGTGCAGCATCAAGCCGGTCCGGTGGCACGGCCATGCGGACGTCTTTCTCGAGGGCTGAGGCGTAGGCTTCGATATCGTCGGGCCAGTCAGCCTCTTCCGCAGCCTTGACGAACGCAGGAAAGAACGCTTCGAACGGGCCGGTCGACGTGTTCACGATCTGCCCTATCGCCCGATCATCGCGGATATGTGCGATCTGGTCCTCGACATAGTCGAGCGGAATGTCCTGCAAACCGACGATGAGTTCGTCAATTTCCCCGGAAAGATGGGGTTTCGCTTCACGGGCCGCTTTCAGGCGTTGGTGCTGGTCAGACCGGATGTCCGCACGGACGTCATCAACGAGGGCATCCGTGGTCTCGAGCAGGCAGACGATTTCATCGATATCGGCCGGCAGGTCCGACGTGACGGATGTCGCCAGGGCGTCCAGCCCGATGTTCCGTTCGGCCTGCAGGTTTTCCCTGATGATTTCCAGGCGGCTGACTTCACGCTGGATCTGTTCCGGACGGCGCAGGTCAAATTTCCCGACGTCGCGGAGGGCCCTGACCTGCTCCGTAATGCGATCAAGGGTGTGGTCGACCTGTTCGGTTCGGCTCCTGGTGATCTGCTTGACGAGCGCCTCCTTCGCATCCGTTTCCCCGACCCGTGACAACAGGCGGGCGGCCACGCGAAACGCTCCGTTCTCGCCATGTCTCGCGATCGCTTTTTCGACCGTCGGGACGGACTGGTGAAGAAGGTAATCGATCACGGCGGCATCGCCGGCAATGGATTCGTTGTGTTCCGCCACATGAGCCGATCGGAGGGGCAACAGATCGAGTTCGTCCGAGCGGGCGGCCTCCATGTCAACCCAGGTTTCGGGCAACTGTCCTTTAAGGAGAGATCGGAATTCCTCAACCTGGCCCAGTACCCAGGCGCAAGTGGCCGATTGCAGAATATCACCTGTTCGGGCCAGGGATTTCAGGTTCGTAACCGTTTTCCGGGCACGCGAATCGAGTTGCCGAACAATGCGTTTCTGGGTCGAGGCATCATCGGTAACCTTGCGACGTTCTTCGTCAACCGAATCCACCCACCGGATCAACAGATTTCGGCCCTCATTGATCCTCCGATAGATGTAGGTCATCGTATTGGTCCGGAAGCGACCCTTGGATTGTGTCCCGATCCTGGGATTGATTTCCGCGATACGGGCATTGATCAGTTCAGGTGTTTCGAAGCGAGAAATCACGTCTCGGGCCGAGCGTTCGGCCCGTTTCGTTTGACCGGCCCGGATTGCGTTGACGACCGTGCCAAATTCGCCATTCGGCTTTGCCAGCTTGTGGATCAGGGCGGTGGATGGTTGGCAGGGCCCCTGCCGCATGATCGTCGTGTCCGCCCATTCGATCAACGCACCTTCCACGCGCGGCCGGCGAGCCGTGCCCGATCGGCCGGCGAGCCGTGCCAGGTCGTCCACGGACGGATGAAAGGAAAAATCCAGCGTCGCAATGGCCTGGGCCAGATCGCCCACGCTTGCGCCGAACGGTCCAAGACTCAACCGGCCCAACGTTTCACGTGCGATCGTCGAGGGCTGGAGAATCGCCGGCCTCAACAGGGCGCCGAACAGAATTGCATTGGCGTTTGGATCGTCCGCGGCATCCTGCTCGGCGGGAATTATTTCAGCCTGGAACGCCAGTGTCGATGGATCGTAGCTTTCGAAAGGAATCCGGCTGCCGGCTGCCAGTTCGACGCTTCTCGTCGGCAATGCAGGGACCTGGTCGGTGCGGTCCAGGGCCCGGGCAAGGCGGGCGGCGACGGCAAGATGATTGCCATGCAACAGGCCCGCAAACACCTCTTTCATGGCCGGGTCAAGAGTGTCATCGGGAGCAGACGATGGCCGAATACCTCGTTTCTTGCCCCGGCTGACATCCACTTGTGCTATCTGCTCACCGTCGGTTTGCGCTGGATCTTCCGGCTCAAGCTCCTCTTCGTGTTTATCGCAATCCGTCTCCGTCTCTGCTTCGGTCGGTTCGTCCGCGCGGTTCCCTGCCACGTCGATGCCTGCCCGGGCAGGTGCGCCGTCATCCTCAGGCACCTCTTCTCCCGGCGGTTGACCCTTGGGGCCGGCGTTCTCGTCGGTGAGAGAACATGCCGCAGCCTCAAGCCATTTCCTGATTTTCTCCTTGACGGCGGCTATTGCGCCGTCTGACTTGCCGATCTGGTCATTCAGGCCAAGAACTTCCGTCGTACCGTTCTCGACCGCCGCCCAGTCGTCAGCCTCGAGGGCTGCATTGACACGAACCTTGATCTCGGCCGTTTGTTTCAGGGCAGCTTCGCGACGTGCAACAAGGCTTTCAGCCTCTCCAACAAGTTCCTCGATCTCCTTGAGCCGTTTCGACGCCGTGTCGGGGATGACGACGTCGATTCCGAGAACGGCCTTGAGTCGGGCACAGATTTCGCGGGCAATGACCCCGGTCTTGTACCTTTCCTGCCAGTCCTGAAGTCTCTCGACGGTCGATCTCGCCTCATCGATCAGATACGTGTCGGAAGAACCTCGTATGCCGTCCGCAATCCGCGAGAGTTCTTCCGCCAGGGCAATCCTTTCCCTCTCGATCCCGAACTGGGCATTTTCAGGCGCGCGTACAGGTTCGGACACGTCCGGCCGGCCGGCCTGGATTTCGTCTTCCGGATCGGTCGAGTCAGCCGTTGCGCCGTTCGCCTCACCGGTCTGTTCCCACTCAATCTCGTCCAGGTACGCGTCGATGGCTTCGAACCGTTCCAGTCCGCACAACAAGCCATATGTGAAGAAAATCCCGGTCAGATCCGATGTCGAAAGTCCTGCAACGCCATCACGATCGAAGGATTCAAGGATCGCGTCCGTGTTGTGATAAGTCTTGACCGACAGTTTCACCGGCGCAAATTCCTGACTCAAGGCGGGAAAGAACTTTCCTCTCGGAGGTGTCTTTTTCCGGAATGCCGGGGCGGCTGCCATCAGGAACGTAGCAATTTGGCCGGGGTCGTCTTCGACGACATCCAGAAGGGCCTCGTAGAATTCCTCATTGTCCCGAACGCGCACGGGCCGTTCGATGACTTCTTCGAAGACTTCTGCCATCAGCTTGCGCTGGGATACGGGAAAACGCACTTGGCTCTTCATGAATTCCAGGACGTCAGGGCAGGCCTCACGCAACGAGAACCGCTTGGGCCGGAACACATCATCCAGTTCAAGATCCAGGAAGACTCCGAAAATCTCGTCGAAACTCAATTCCTCGCAATCGGTTGACGTTGATGGGTCTCCGGATGCGGCAATGGCCGGTGTGGAGACCGGCGGGAACGGCAAATCGTCGGAAAACGCCTGTTCCGGGTCCGCCGCGGGGGCCGATTTCGGTTCCCTGGTTTCCTTACGCGAAGTCACCGATCAGCCTCGACAAGGTTCGGCGTGGTATGGTGAGGTGATCTCCGACGCGCACCAGGGTAGCGTTCAACCCGGACGAGACGGTCCGGTGGTTGATCTTTCCCCGGTGCTTCCGGCCGGAGTGGTCATCCAGGCAACGACTGCGTGATCCGGAGCACGTACCGTCCCGCCCATCAAGCAGATCACCGGCCTTGATGAACAGATTCCGCATCCGGAAATCCGGACAGCGAGTCTGAAAGGTTGCGTGGCCCGCCCCGTCCAACACCGCTTCACAAAGGAGGACGACCGGCGAACTCCCGAGGTGCCGCGCTGAAGCTCGCAGACGGCGCGGGTCTGTCTCGAGGAGTTTCGCAGCAGCAAGGCGGTGGGCCTCCCGCGCGGTCGGGACGATTCGGGTTCGACCTCCATCGCCTCTCCGGAAGCGCTGAAATGGTGACCGTCGGAAAAAACTCCCAACACCCGCCCCAAATACGTGAGAGAGATCGACACGGGCAACAGGTCCGATGGAATTGCGGTCTCGGTCGCTTCCCGGGTTCGTGTGACCACAAAAGGCGGTACGTTGCTTCCACCCAGCGCCGGGAACCGGGAGTGCCGTATCCGCCGGCCACAAGTCCCGCCGGATCTGCCTGTCATTTTTTGAAATACCGTTGTGTCCGTTCATTGTTCCACAGTTAACGCGGCAACTCGATTTGTCCATAACTTCGACGTGCATGTCGTGCGGTGCCCGGTGTTGGCGAGACGGACAATCGGCCGGCCGGCCTCCTGGGGGTTCGGGTGTCTGTCATGTGATGCGCTTGCCCGTGGATTGTGCAAGGAGGAAAACTGGCGCGGTGATTCGAACAGGCCCGCGGCCGTGTTGTTCGCGTACGGGTGGCCACCGTGGCCAGGGCGTGCCAGGGAAAGACCCGGGCACCCTGACGACAAGGTGGAACAACGCTTCGATTCATGAGTACTCAACCTATGGATCAAACGGTCGGCAGACTTGAAAACGAAATCCGCGCATGCAGGTTGTGCGGGCCGGCGTTCCGGCTGACTGCGACCGCGCACAGTCCCCGTCCGGTTCCGTGGCTGTCAGCCACGGCGCCTATTCTCATTGCCGGGCAAGCGCCGGGTGCCCGGGTCCATCGGCTGGGCCGGCCGTTCGCGGACCCGTCCGGGGACCGGCTGAGGGTTTGGCTCGGAGTGACGGAGCGGGATTTCTATGATCGGCGCCGTTTCGCGATCCTTCCGATGGCATTCTGTTTTCCGGGATACACCGACTCTGGCGCGGACTTGCCGCCTCCCCGAGTGTGTGCTCGAACCTGGAGGAACCGCGTTCTGGACGCGATGCCCGACTTTGAACTGACGGTTCTGGTCGGCGGTTCCGCGCAAGCCTGGCACCTTGGCAAGCGCAAGGGTGGGGTAACCGAAACGGTCCGGAACTGGCAAGAGTGTTATCCCCGGATTGTACCGCTGCCCCATCCAAGCTGGCGAAACAACGCGTGGCTCCGGAGGAACCCCTGGTTCGAAGACGAGGTCCTGCCGGCGCTTCGGACGAGAGTGAGGTCAATCCTGGAATCTGGCTGAAGCCAGCCCCGGTTTTCGGGCCATGGATTCAGGCCGTTGCTCTTGGTCCGGGCGGTCAATAGCCACGTCCAGGGTCAACAAGGTGGAGGAACGGTTCGCCCGAGACGCCGCGGCGAATGTTCTCCACGACGACTTTTCCGGCCGATTCGGGATGGGTCTCTGATGCGACATGCGGTGTGATCAGGATGTCCGGGTGTGACCAGAAAGGATGGGTGGCGGGCAGGGGTTCAACCCGGAAGACATCGAGTGTCGCCCCTGACAGGTGTCCCGAATTGAGCGCCTCCAGCAGGGCGTCGTCATCAATCACCCAGCCCCGGCTCGGATTGACGATGGCGGCACCTTCCGGCAGCAATGACAAGGCCTGGAAATCGATCAGGTTGTCGGTCTCGGGCGTTTGCGGCAGCATGACCACGAGGATATCACTTGTCCGAAGGATTTCCGGCAACCCGGCCTTCCCGTGCAGGCACTGCACACGAGGTAATGACTTCGGCGTCCTGCTCCATGTCGTGACGTCAAAGCCAAGCGTGACCAATGCATCCGCCGCAGCCGTACCGAGGACTCCGGCTCCGAGAATTCCAACACGCCGCTTCGAGGCGAGCGGGGGCAGGAGACCGGAAAGCCATTCGCCCGGCCTGGCTTTTGCAAACCGATCGGTTCCCAGGTGGTGGCGAAGGACGTTGCCGGCTATGTACTCGGTCATTCCCTGGACCATGCCCGGATCCACCATGCGGGCAAGCGGGCAATTCAGGGCGGGGTCCTTGACGATCCGGTCCACACCGGCCCAAAGGGACTGGACAAGGACGAGATTACAAAAGGGGGACAGGTCGTTCACCGGCCCGCTTGGCGCGTAGACCAGGTATTCGGCGTCTTCCGGACGGTCCGCGTCACCGGTTCCGAAGGACGCACGAATTCCATGTTCCCGCAGACCGGCTTCGAGAACCGGCCGGTAGCGTGGCCAGTCCGCCGGGTTGCCTGCATAGTGCACCCTGACCGTCACGACATGGTCCCGGTCAATTCCGGCATCGGCCGCGGGGCTTATCGCAACTTGTGGACATGGGCGCTTTGAACGAGACCGAACGCGACCAGAATGACGATCATGGCGGAGCCTCCATAGGACACCAGGGGCAGCGGAACCCCAACGACGGGGGCAAGGCCCATGACCATTGACATGTTTACGGCAAAGTAAAGAAAGAATGTGCAGCCGATGCCCAGGGTCAGGAGCGATCCGTAACGATTCCGGTTGGTGAGAGCCGACAGGATGCAGAACAGGACGATCAGGCAGTACCCGACGGCGAGAACAATTCCGCCCGTGATGCCCATTTCCTCGACAAGCGTCGTGAAGATGAAATCGGTGTGTTTCTCGGGCAGGAAATTGAGACGGCTTTGCGTGCCCTGCATGAAGCCTCGTCCCGAAACCCCTCCCGATCCGAGAGCAATCATCGATTGCGTGATGTGATAACCGGCGCCCAGCGGATCCGATGACGGGTTCAGAAAGGTCTCGATACGCAGGTATTGATAGTCTTCGAGGAACTGGAAATCCGTGCCGCGGGACAGGAACACCGTGGCAATGCTGCCGACGAAGAGCCCCGCACCGGCGACGAAATACTGCCAGGCGACACCCGCGATGAACATCATGACGGCGCCGCCCATGAGAATCAATGTCGCGGTCCCCAGGTCCGGTTGGCGAAAGACCAGGATCGCCGGAATGACGGTAAGGACGACGGGGGGCAGGATCCAGAGCGGGCGGGACGTCCGTTCGGGAGGCAGGGAATCGTAGTACCAGGCCAGGATCATGACGAGCGTGACCTTCATTAGCTCGGAAGGCTGTGCCCGAAACGGTCCGATCTCGATCCAGCGTCGGGCGCCCATCCCGGTTTCGCCGACAAAGGCAACCGCCACGAGCAGGGCGAGTGCAGTCAGGTAGGCGGCTACCGAAAGCCGCCGGAACACGCGTATCGGCACGAAGGCGATGATCGACATCAGGCACAGCCCGGCAATGAGGCGGATCAGGTGTGGCAGGGCCCATTGATCCGTTTGCCCGCCCGCAACCGATACCAGCATCAGCACGCCGACTCCGCCGATGGCCGCAAGCAGAAAGGCCAGGGCCCAATGGAAATGCAGGGCCTTCGAGAGTCCGGTCGGCACGGACCGTTGCTGGTGCGAAACGAACGTCATGCCGCGGTCGGGTGGAACCGGAAACCGGGAGAACGCTCATCCGTGCACCGGGACCGGCGGTCACGGTGCACGCCCCCGGCTGTCGCCCGGATTCTGAGCTTTGGCAAGGTGAACATGTCCGAATCCCCCGAGACCTCGGTTACCCGAGACCGGACAGGTCTCGGGTCGGGGGCGAACGGTGAAGGTCACGTGGACCTTCGTCGGTCAGGCCGAGGTCGAAGGCAGCAAGGAGAATGTCCCGGGCGATCGGCGCCGCGACCCGTGAGCCGCTGCCGGCGTGCTCGGCGACTACGGAGACGGCTACTGCCGGAGACGAGAACGGCGCGTAGGCGACGAACAATGCATGGTCCCGGTGATGCCGCGGTAGGTCCTCGTTACTGATGACTCCGGTTTCCCTCTCCTCGCTGGTGATTGCCCGAACCTGGCTGGTCCCGGTTTTCCCGGCATAATGCCTGGACTTCCTGGAGACTCGTGACCCGTACGCCGTACCCCGCGGCCGATTGACGGCGTCGTACATCCCGTTCCGGACAAGTTCGAAGTGCGACGGGTTTATGTCAAGCGCGGGAAACTCGACGGTTCGCCGGAATCTGTCGGCCTGCGTGATGACGAGGTTGGGCTGAACCTCTTTCCCCGAGGCCATCCGTGCCGCCATCACCGCGAGCTGAAGCGGCGACGCAAGCAGGAATCCCTGACCGATTCCAACATTCAACGTGTCTCCGACGACCCAGGCGCGTGCCCGGTTTTCGCGTTTCCAGTCCTGGGTGGGTACCAGGCCCGCCTGAACCGCCCGCAAGGGCAGATCGGGCCGTGTTCCCAGGCCGAATTGCCTGGCCATCGCGTTGATCCTGGCGATACCTGTACGCTTGGCGACTTCGTAAAAGTAGACATCGCACGATCTCTGTATGGCCGCCCGCATCGTGACCGATCCGTGACCGTTTTCCTGCCAACAGAAAAACCGCCGGTTTGAGACTTCCGTGAAACCGCTGCACCGGACCCGGTCATCGGGTGCAATCACTCCGGCTTCAAGAGCGGCCAGTGCCACGATCATCTTGAATGTCGACCCGGGCGGATAGGTTCCCGATACCGGCTTGTTCAACATGGGGCGGAGGTCATTCTCGTTGAGGGCTTTCCAGTCCGCGACCGAGATTCCGGAAACGAACTTCTCTGGATCGAAGGATGGAGAAGAGACCATCGCCAGTACATCGCCCGTCCGCGTGTCCATGACGACCGTCGAGGCGCTGAGGCCGTCAAGAAGGTCGTGGCAAATCGCCTGCAACCGGCCGTCCAGTGTAAGCTGCTGGTCGACGCCCGCCCGGCTCCCGGTCCGATCCAGCTCCCTCACGATCCGACCGACTGAATTGACTTCGATTCGCTGGACCCCTGCGCTCCCGCGCAGTCTCCTCTCGAGCTTGTTTTCGACACCGGTCTTGCCGATCTGGTACCTGGGAATGAGGAGCAGCGGGTCCTTGTCATCGATCCGCTCCAGGTCATAGTCACTGACCGGCCCGACATATCCGACGACGTGGGCCGTCGACTCTCCCAGCGGATACCTTCGCTCCGATCCGACTCCCGGAATGACGCCCGGCAAGGCGGGGGCGTTGGCGGCGACTCTCGATATTTCGTCCCACGTCAGGCGTGTCGCGACCGTGACCGGAATGAATGCCCTGTGCTTGGCAACTTCCTTCCGGGTTCTCTCCAGGTCAGCCGGGTCGATCGGAATGAGTGCTGAAAGCCGCTCGAGTACGGCTTCGAAGTCGACAGTGCGCTCGCGGACGATGTCGATCTTGTACAGGGTTTCGTTGCGCGCAAGCACCGTCCCCCGACGGTCGCGGATCAGCCCCCGGGTCGGTGGAATCAACCGGATGCTGATCCGGTTTTCCTCGGCAAGCGCTGCGTACACCGTGGACTTGCGGACTCCGAGATCGTGCAGGCGCCATCCCAGGATCCCGACAGTTGCGGCCTGGAGTCCGAGTATGAGCGTTGCCCGGCGCGTGAAACTCCGGGACGTGCCCTCGTGGCCCTGGGTCAGGTCGTCTCTCATCGGCGCACCCGGTTGAGATCGGTCCCGGACGGATGCTGCTTCCCACGTCCGAGCAAGCCGGACCAGATCAGGGAGAGCAGTGGATATGCCGCTCCGGTCAACAGCGACATCGCGAGCAGCTGTCCCAGGGACGGGGCAGGGACGAACAAGAGGACCAGCGCGATTTGCTGCATGCCAAGCGCGACCACGTATCCGATGACCGCCGCAACCCACTCGATGACAAAGCCGTGGTAGTGGAAAAAGACATGCGCAATCCTGAAGGCCTCGGAAACGCAGACGATGATCAATGTCCAGAGACCCAGCGGGCGCATGTGAAAAACATCGCCGATCAACAGAACCGGAACAATGATCCAGAAGGGGGCAACCCGCGGCTCCCGGACGACGACGCAGATCACGCTGCAGTAAACCAGGTCGGGAAGGCTGAGCGCCTGGCGAAACAGTCCGAACGGCATGAGATACAACATGATCGTGAACACGCCAAGTACCACCCATACCGCACGTCGAAACCAGATGCCGGCAAGGACGCGGCCGTTCTCCTCGTTCATCTGTCACCCCGCTGCGGTGCCGGTTCCAGTTGCCCGGGGATCTCAACCACCAGGTCGCCCGAATCCGGAATCGGCTGGGACGGGCTGAACCGGACGATCCGGAGAAATTCCAGGCGGTCCAGATCGGCGGAGGGTTTGACCCGAAACTGTTTTTGTGCGTCGGAAAAAACGCTTCCGACCGGGAGGCCCGGGGGAAACACATTGCCATCTCCGGTCGTGATGACCCGATCACCGGTACGGATGTCGTGCTGGCCGTCGGCAAACATAAGTGGCGGCAACCTGCTGTTGTCTCCGGCCAGGAACACGCGGCTGTTTGACGGGACGACCTTGACCGGAATCCAGCTGTTGCTGTCAGTCAGGAGGATGACCCGGGACGTTTCCTTTCCGACTCCGGAAACCCGTCCGACCAGGCCGAGGCCGTCCAGGGCTGCCCATCCGTCCTGAACGCCGTCGTCGCTGCCGATATTGATCAGGACCGACTGCTGAAACGGGCCCCCGGAATCGACCAGGACAAGGGACGTGATGTAACTGACGTCGCGGTCAAGCTGGACATTGTTCAAGTCCTTGAGGCGGGCGTTTTCCTGGTCAAGCCGTATGGCCGTCTCCTGCCACGCCTTCATCTGCCGCAGTTCCTTCCGCAGTTCCTGGTTCTGCTCGTATAGTTCGACGTATGACTGGAAGTCCTCGGCAATCCGCGACACGCGGGATACCGGAACCAGGACCCACTCGATTCGCGGTACGATCATGTCGATGATGAGCAGCCTGAAGTGCTCGGCCCGCGGGTTGTCGATTCTCCAGAAAACGACCAGAGCGGCGAGAAAGGTCAGGACCAGGACCAACAGCAGCCGTCGTACGGGGCGACCGAATTCAGGTGCCGAGTGTTCTGGAATGGCCATGCCCGTGCCTTTCGGATTCCCGGACTACGAACGGTCAGTTCCCGTAGTCGATGACATGGACGAGTTCTTTTTCGCGCTCCAGAGACATGCCTATTCCGAGAGCGACGCAATTGAGGCAGTCCTCGGCCACGGCGAAAGCAAGTCCGGTCTGCTCCCTGAGCGCGAGGTCAAGTTCTCCAAGCA
Organism: Paracoccaceae bacterium; assembly: GCA_965242975.1. Taxonomy (GTDB): domain Bacteria; phylum Pseudomonadota; class Alphaproteobacteria; order Rhodobacterales; family Rhodobacteraceae; genus JAPPHA01. Next base: position 5,457,106 of record CBDETS010000007.1, read on the forward strand.
TCGCGCCTCCCCCGGTCAGCACGACGCCCCGTGAGACGATATCGGCCGCCAGGTCCGGCGGGGTCGACTCCAGCGCACGAAGGACGGCGTTGCAGATGTTGCCGACAACTTCCGCCAGGGCTTCCGCCACATTGGCCTGGTTGATCTCGATTTCCTTCGGGATGCCGTTCAGGATGTCGCGTCCCCGGATGACCATCTTCTTTCCGTGCCCGTCGAGGGGCATTCGCGCGGTTCCGATTTCCTTCTTGATTCTCTCCGCGGTCGGCTCGCCGACAAGAAGATTGAACTGTCGACGAAGATAGGAAATCAGGAATTCATCCATCTGGTTTCCGCCCGTTCTTACCGACTGGGCGTAGACGATGTCGCAAAGCGAAAGAACGGCGACCTCGGTCGTTCCGCCTCCGATGTCCACCACCATGGAACCCGACGGCGTCGCGATCGGCAAGCCGACGCCAAGCGCTGCCGCGATCGGCTCGGCGATCAATCCCGCCTTGCGGCAGCCCGCGGCCAGGACGGACTGGCGGATCGCGCGCCGTTCGACCGAGGTCGCGCCGTGCGGGACACAGACGATTATTCGGGGCCTGATGATGCTCGAACGTCGGTATACCTTGCGGATGAAATGCTTGATCATTTCTTCCGCCACGTCGAAGTCGGCGATGACGCCGTCCCGCATGGGTTGAATTGCCTGGATGGACCCGGGCGTGCGCCCGAGCATGAGTTTGGCGTCAGCGCCGACGGCGAGGATCTGTTTCTTGCCATCCACGACGTGATAGGCGACCACCGATGGTTCGCTGAGGACGATGCCCTTGCCCTTTACGTAAACGAGCGTATTGGCGGTCCCAAGGTCGATCGCGATATCGGACGTGAAGATCCCTCCGAGAACCCCAAACATCGTAAGTGTGCCCTTTTTCGATCGATACTGCGGCCGCCAGATTCGGATCCCGAATTACCATCAATTAGGACCATGATACCGGTCCGTAAAGGGTTGACCGGTCGAGCTCAGCCTCCCTTCGTGAAGACGTTCCGGAAACCTGACTGGTTGCCGGTCGGGGACACGCGGGTTCAACCGGTTGTTCGCCGGCACGTCAATTCGAACGCACTGACCTCAAACCGTTCGCGCGCCAAGCCCCGTTGCCCGCCCTGAAACCGGAATGCGTGCCCCGTGGGCAGCACGCACCCTGAGGCGATTCAACGCATGGACGTACGCTTTCGCCGAGGCAACGACCGTGTCGGTATCGGATGACTGGCCTGTCGCGATGAAGCCGTTGTCCTCCATTCGAACGCTCACGGTCGCCTGTGCGTCCGATCCCTCGGTAACGGCGTGAACCTGATAGAGCTGAAGCTTCGCGTCATGGTTGTAAAGCGCGCGGACGGCATTGAACGTGGCATCCACGGGCCCATCACCCCGGGCCGTTACGGACTTGACGATGCCGTCAATGGAGAGCGCCAGATCCGCCGAAGACTGGCCAGCTGTCCCGCATACGACGCGGAGGTCATCAATCCTGAGATGGTCTTCTCCTGCGGCCGACGAATCCTGCATCAGCGCGATCAGATCATCATCATAGACCTGCTTTTTCCTGTCGGCGAGTTTCTTGAAACGGACGAACGCGTCGATCAGCTGGTTGTCTCCGAGGTCGTAGCCGAGATCGGAGAGTTTCTTGCGCAGGGCGGCGCGTCCGGAGTGTTTTCCCATGACCAGATTCGATTCGAACAGGCCGACGTCTTCGGGGCGCATGATTTCAAATGTCTCCGAGTGCTTCAGCATCCCGTCCTGATGGATTCCGCTCTCGTGCGCGAAGGCATTCTTTCCGACGATCGCCTTGTTGTACTGCACGGGGAATCCGGAAACCGCCGCAACCCTGCGGGAGACCTGCATGATGCGGGTCGTGTCAATCCCGGTTGAAAACGGCATGACGTCATTGCGGACGCGAAGGGCCATCACGACCTCCTCGAGCGCAGTGTTTCCTGCCCGTTCGCCGAGGCCGTTGACCGTGCACTCAATTTGCCGCGCACCGGCTTCGACCGCGAGCAGGGCATTGGCTGTCGCCATCCCGAGGTCATTATGGCAATGCGTTGCCAGCGTTATGTTGTCGATCCCGGGAACGCGGTCGACCAGCATCGCGATGATGTCGGCGCTTTCCCGTGGAACCGTGTATCCGACGGTGTCCGGAATATTGATCGTCGTTGCGCCCGCATTGATGGCAATTTCACAAACCCGGCAGAGATAGTCGTCCTCCGTTCGCGTCGCGTCCATCGGCGACCACTGGACGTTGTCGCACAGGCTTCGCGCGAGGCTGACGGTTGCGTGGATTCGCTCCGCCATCGCGTTCCTGTCGAGCTTGACCTGGTATCTCCTGTGCAGGGGCGACGTTCCGATGAACGTGTGGATGCGCGGATGGCGCGCATGCTTGACCGCGTCCCAGCATCTCCTGATATCGTTCTCGTCGGCGCGCGCGAGCCCGCAGATGACCGCGTTCCGCGTATTCCTGGCAATCCGCGTTACCGCGTCGAAGTCGCCTTCGGATGCAACCGGGAATCCAGCCTCGATGATATCGACGCCCATGTCGTCAAGAAGGGCCGCGATCTCGATCTTTTCATCCAGCGTCATGGTCGCGCCCGGAGATTGTTCCCCGTCGCGCAGGGTCGTGTCGAAGATCAGGACCCGGTCCTGTTGGTGTGATTTGCCTGACATGATGATACGTCTTTGTTCTGTCGTCGGAAAAACTGGAATTCTCAGGCGTCGCGGAGTTTCCCCTGAGCCTGGACGCCTGGATGGCAGCCGCTCAGGGGCTGCCAAGTAGAGCGAGGATCGGAAAACAGTTCCAAGGCAAGGATAAGTTGAGTGGCATCACGATCAACCAGTCAAAGCCCATATTCCAGAAAAAAGACACGCAGGTGCAATTGCACACTGGACCAATTGTTAGGAAAAAACCGCGATACTATCAAGCCGATTCTGGCCGATGCGCGACGACCGGGTGGTTCACGCGCATTCCATCGGCTGAATTCGGATCGGTTCCGGCAGAATGAAACCCGGCTCCCTTTCGATGCGGCCGCTACGCGGCGGGCTCGGGAAGCGCCGCGCGACCCGGAGTGAATCCGTTTTCACGACGCGGAGTTGACCGCGGAGCCCGGACCTGCCGTCGGGACATTGAGTCCGGCTCGACCGTCAGCGGCACGACCCGGTCACGTCGCTGCCCAGGATGATCTTGCCCTCTCTCCAGATTCCCTCGATGTCCTTGCCGTCCGAGAAGATGATCTGTCCGCTGCCGTGTCTGGCGCCGTTTTCGAATTGCCCGACATACGTGTACCGGTTGGCAAGCGTCTCCTTGCCGCACCCGGAAAACACCCCGGCTTTCCATTCACCCTCGTACGAATAGCCACCCGGAACCGTGAGGACCCCGAAACCGTCACGCCGACCATGGGAAAAGTCGCCGGTGTAGGCGCTGCCGTCACCATAGGTTGCCTCGCCCCGGCCGTGCCGGACCCCGTCTTCCCAGTCACCGACAAAGGTATATCCGTCCGGAAAGGTGATCTTTCCCTGACCATGATTTTGTCCGTCGACGAACTGGCCTTCGTAGACCGAGCCATCGAGGTACCGGGCAATTCCAAATCCCGTGATTGTGCCGTCGGCCCAGTTCCCGTCGTAGGAACTGCCGTCTGCATAGGTCATCTTTCCCTGTCCGTGGTTCTTTCCGTCGAGAAACGCGCCCGTGTATGCGGACCCATCCGCATACGTCATCGCGCCATTGCCCGTAATCCGGTCTTCAACCCACTCACCTTCGTAGCTGTGACCTTCCGAAAACGTCATCCGTCCGGTGCCGTGCCTGAGGCCATCGGCATAAGTTCCCACGTATCTCGAACCGTCGGAGTACACGACGTCCGCAGTGCCTTCCTGCCGGCCGAACGAGAACGAACCCTCGTACCGATACCCGCCCGGAATCGTCAGAACACCGGATCCATGCCTCTGTCCATCGCTGAATTCGCCGTCATAAACCTTGCCATCAGGATAGGTGAAAACACCTTGGCCGGTGATTTTGCCGTCGAGCCAATCGCCCTCGTAAACGCTTCCATCCGGGAACCGGATTCGCCCGCGACCCTCCGGTGTCCCGGAAACGAAATCCCCTTCGTAGACGGCTCCATCGACGAATTCAGCCGTGCCGTGCCCGTGGACCTGGCCGTCGAACCAATTCCCCGAGTACCGATATCCGTTGGGAGACGTGTAGGTTCCGAAACCGTGCTGTTTGCCGTTACGAAATTCACCCTCGTAGACTCCGCCGTCTTCGTATTGCCTGATCCCCGTTTCGGATTCTGATTGCGCAAGAACGGCACATGGACAGACAATCAGCAGGGCGGCAGCGAACCGGCCTGAAATCCCGAGGCATTTTTCGCGCATGGGTTTCACCTTGTTGTGGCCGTTCGGAAACGTGCACGCATACGTGCACACGACCAAACTCCGCCTATGTGGCACTGAATGCGATATTGTTCAATGATCTGTCATGATCCCGTGCTGGTTCCATTCGCGGTCGTGTCCGCCCAGCCCGGCAATACTCACGGCCATCAGGGAACTGAACTCGATCCGATCCGGATGATCGTGGTGGACACCGACAAAGAAGTTCGGTGCGAAAGACAGACCTCGACATTCAATCCGGGGGCATGCAGAGTCTTGGAAGATCCCGGCTGGTTCTCTGTCCGGCGCTGGTACCGGTCGGTCGCGAGCCGAAGGAGCACTCCCGTATGACGGACGGATTTAAGGTGACGTTGGCCCAGTTGAATCCAAGGGTCGGGGACCTGGATTACAACCGGGATCTCGCGATGTCCGCATGGCAGGCGGCACGGGAGGAGGAATCAGATTACCTGTTGCTGCCGGAGATGTTCATGACCGGGTACCAGGTCCAGGACCTCGTTCTCAAACCCGCCTTCGTACGTGACGCGATGCATTTGGTCGAGTCGATGGCCGCCCGGACGTACGACGGGCCTGCGGTTGGAGTCGGGGCGCCTCTTCTCAGGGATGGAAACCTCTACAATGGTTTCCACGTCCTGATCGGCGGCAAGATTCACTGCAGCCTGCTCAAGCACCATCTTCCCAACACGGACGTCTTCGATGAACAGCGGCATTACACGCCGGGACCGATCTGCGGCCCCTACGAAGTCGCGGGAGTCCGGCTGGGAACGCCGATCTGCGAAGATGCCTGGCACCCGGATGTGTGCGAGACGCTGGTCGAAACCGGAGCCGAGATCCTTCTGGTTCCGAACGGTTCGCCCTACCGCAAGGGCAAACACGACGAACGGTTGGGTCACATGGTCGCCCGGGTTGTGGAAACCGGGCTTCCGCTTGCCTATCTCAATATGGTTGGCGGACAGGACGACCAGGTTTTTGACGGAGGATCTTTCGTACTCAACCCGGGAGGGAATCTCTGCGTCCAGCTGCCACAGTTGGAGGAAGCCACCGTGTCGGTGGAGTTTCGGAGAACGGAAGCGGGGTGGCGCACCGCAGCAGGCGAACGCGCCGACCTGGTTGAGGGCAGGGAACTCGACTATCGGATCATGGTCGTCGCGCTCAGGGACTACGTCCGCAAGAGCGGATTCAGAAAGGTTCTTCTCGGTCTCTCGGGCGGGGTCGATTCGGCACTGGTCGCATCGATCGCGACCGATGCGCTTGGTCCGGGAAATGTTCGGTGCGTCCTGCTTCCCTCAAAATTTACGTCCAACGCGTCGCGCGACGACGCATTGGCGGTGGCCGAACGGCTGGGGTGCCGGATTGATGTCGTTCCCATTGCCGATGGTGTCGAGGTCATCGACGAAACGCTTTCGGAACTCTTTGCCGAATGCCAGCCCGACATCACCGAGGAGAACATCCAGTCCCGCTTGCGGGGCTTGCTCCTGATGGCCATGTCGAACAAGTTCGGTGAAATGCTCCTCTCGACAGGCAACAAGTCGGAAGTCGCGGTCGGTTACGCAACCATCTATGGCGACATGGCCGGTGGCTACAATCCGATCAAGGACCTCTACAAGACCGGCGTCTTCGAGACATGCGAATGGCGAAACTGCAACCATCGGGCATGGATGTCCGGCCCGGCTGGTCCGGTCATCCCCGACCGCATCATGGAAAAACCGCCGTCAGCCGAACTCCGGCCCGACCAGACGGACCAGGACAGCCTGCCTCCCTACGACGTGCTTGACGACATTCTGGAACGACTGGTCGAAGGCGACGCTTCGGTCGCCGAATGCGTTGAGGCCGGTCACGACCGGGAAACCGTGCGGATGGTCGAGGCGCTGGTTTACGCGTCGGAATACAAACGGCATCAGTCCGCCCCCGGCGCCCGCCTGTCGAAACGGGCGTTCTGGCTTGACCGGAGGTACCCGATTCAAAACCGGTGGCGCGACCGGTCGTGAAGTCGTGACGAACCGCCTCTCAGGACCGGCGCATCCGACGGCAATGTCGACACGGTCGGAAGACCGGGTGCCGACAGTTGATGACGTGGCTCGAATTCACGGCTTCACAACCAGGGTGTGCAGAGGTAATGCACCGGCACGCCGCACCGAGGACGGAAATTGCCCGATCGCCACATTTGCGTGAGTTCGGGGCCTGCAGCCAACCAGGGCCGGGATGATCCGGCCCGCAGGCGCAACCCGAGGGTCGACACAGGACGTCTTTGTGCGGTACGCGCGTGCCGGTTCGGGACACCGGCAGTCCGTTTCGAATCCGTGGGCGACCGGGTCACGTCAAGGTGGCTTGCCGTTCGTCCCCGTCTCTCGTTGCGTGGCAACTTCGCCACGGTTCGGGCTCGCGTTCCCTTGGTTCACTCTGGAGCAAGAACCACATGACCATTTGCCGCTTTGCGCCGTCTCCTACCGGGTTCCTTCATGTCGGGAACCTCAGAACGGCCCTCTTGAACTGTCTTGTCGCCCGAAGGTCCGGTGGGGAGTTCATTCTCCGGATCGACGACACCGACCGGGAGCGGTCCCGGGAAGAATATGTTGACGCGATCAGGCAGGATCTCGAGTGGCTTGGCCTCCAGTGGGACCGGCTCGAACGGCAGTCCGACCGTTTGGACCGTTACGAGGAGGCGAAGGAACAACTCAGATCGGCTGGACGTCTCTATGAATGTTTCGAATCGCGCTCGGAACTCGACCTGAAGCGCAAGAAGCAACGCCGTGCGGGTCAACCTCCTGTTTACGATCGTTCGGCCCTTCGGCTGAGCGAATCCGAACGATCCGCCATGAGAAAGTCGCGGCCGTCCTACTGGCGATTCCTCCTGGACCGGGAACGGACAAGCTGGAATGACGGAATCCTTGGCGAACTGTCGATTGACGCGGCGAGCGTTTCCGATCCCGTTCTGATCCGCGGCGATGGCCAGTTCCTGTATACATTGGCATCGGTGTGTGACGACATCGACTTTGGCGTCACGAATGTCGTCAGGGGCGCTGATCATGTCACCAACACGGCGACGCAGATCCAGCTGTTCCCGGCGCTCGGAGGACGGGTTCCGGAATTTGCACATCACTCCCTCCTGACAGGCAGTCAGGGTGAAGCCCTGGCGAAACGAACGGGGTCCCTGTCGGTCAGGGATTTGCGTGATGCCGGAATTGAACCCATGGCCTTGCTCAGCCAGCTTGCCCGCCTCGGCACGTCACGTGCCATCGAAATCAGGGAATCGCTGGACGATCTCGCTTCCGAATTTGATCTGTCCGACTTCGGAGCCGCGCCGGCACGCTTCGATGAACAAGAATCCTCGGCCCTGACCGCGCGGTACCTTGCCATGATGCCATCCGAATTGGTGCTGGATGACCTGCTGTCGATCGGCGTGCCGAAGGAGGCGTCGACCGAGTTTTGGGAAGCGATACGCGAGAACATTACGTCACGGGCGGACATTTCCAAGTGGTGGGACGTTTGCATGTGCGGTGCCGAACCCTTGATCGATCCCGAAGATGCCGAATTCGTGGAGGCGGCAATGGCATTGTTGCCCCCGAGTCCGTGGAACGGAAATGTCTGGGCGACCTGGACACAGCTGGTCAAGGAAAAGACAGGGCGAAGGGGTCGATCACTTTTTCTTCCCTTGCGAAAGGCATTAACGGGAAGTCCGCGCGGACCGGAAATGGCAAAACTCATGCCCTTGATGCAAAGGACCGGAAGCTGAGCGGAAGAAACCTGTCATCGAGCGCCAGTTTTCCCGAACATGGATTTGCATTTCAGAAAGCGCGTTCGCGCAGTCGGATCGGAAGTGCTTCGGCGAAGCCGAGGCTGACTCTCGAAGACGCGGAACGAAGCGCACGGCACCGAAAACTGTAGGGGACACGCGTTGTGCGCCATGAAGGCCTGGGTCCCAGGTTCTGGCAAGGATGTTCCGACCGGGTGCCAGGCCCTTGTACCTAGAGCCGAGATGTGACTCCTGGGGAGTTCGCCGGAAATCGATGCTTCCCCGAATCAGCGGAGAGGCAATGTCCCGGTCCCGGTATCGACGGCCACGACATATGATCTGTTTCCGCCTGAGAAACCGCCGGAATTCATTTCCCTGAAACGCCGAACGTTTATTTCGGTAGCTGCGCCACACGTTAATTTTGTCAAATGCGAAGGATCGCATCCCGACAGGGTGGAGATGTCTGGACGGCAACTGGGGCGCCAAACTCCTGACTCAGCGGGGGAGTGGTTTGAATGTATCGGCTCTTGACAAATGGCAGTACATTGTCAAATTGATGCCAAAAGGAGACACATGTGACCCTGCAGGCTCTGGAAACCAATGCTCATGGCTTCACTTCCGATCCGATCACGGATGAGGAAGGGGCCGCAATGTTGCGCGCCGTATTGTACCTGTTCAAAAAATGGGCGATCACGGATGAAGAAGCCGCTACGCTACTGGATTTGCCCGTGCGGACTTATCGGCGGTGGAAGGCGGGTCGACCTGGGCGGCTCGACCGGGACACCAAGGCGCGGCTATCGAATCTTCTCGGCATCCACAAGGCGTTGCGCATCCTCTTCATGGATCCGGCGCGCGGTTATGACTGGATCAGGGTGGAGAATGCGGCCTTTGGTGGAAAAAGCGCCCTTGGCGTCATGTTGGGCGGGGAGCTGACGGACCTGATGCGCGTGCGCCGCTATCTCGACGCGGAGCGCGGTGCCTGGTGATCCGAGCCGAGGATGTGCCCACTTCGCTGGTCCTATGGACCGGTGCGGTCCGGATCGTGCGCAGTGCCTATCCTCCGATCGATCTCTTCGAAGACATAGCAGACCCGGAAGACTGGCCGCTTCTGATCTCGGCGGAGCAGAAGACCAACCCGCGGCTGATGGATTCAATCGGCAATCTCGACCTGATTCCGCCCGGGCGACGGGTCGGCGGTCCGGGCGCAAGCTACCTGATGGCGCCCTTCACCCACACCAGCTCGGACCGGCCCAGCCGGTTTTCGGACGGGCGTCTTGGCGTGCTCTATTTTGCGAGCGATTTCGAGACCGCCGTGCACGAGACGATCCATCATCACGGGCGCTTCATGGCAGCGACGAAACAGGACCCGGGCTGGACATCGCAGTTTCGTGAATTGGTAATGGAGGTCAAAGGTGATCTGAAAGATCTGCGTGAGATCAAGGCGGCCACGCTGCTCGACCCCGACGACTACGGTCCGGCACAGGCCTTTGGCGCGGCCGTTCGTGTCAGGAACGGGCAGGGAATTGTCTATCCGAGCGTCCGGGGATGCGGCGATTGTGTGGGGCTGTTTTTTCCCGATTTGGCCCGGACACCCGTGCAGCGACGGCATTTGGATTATCATTGGAACGGGGAATCCGTCGACCTGGTGCGGGATGCGACCGACAGAATGGTTTACCGGGTGATTTGAGTGCGCGCCGTCATGGCGTCAAGTCCGTCACGAAGTCCGTTCAAATGACGATGACCTGACCTCCTCCTGGCGACCGAACTCGAGCCAGGTCACGCCTTGCTAACGGACGGACGGTTCTTTAGGCACGAGCCTGAATCGAACCAGATCCAAATGTCCAAATGAAGGGAGGGAACGATGATTCGCGGGCTCAAACACGTGCTTTCGGGCACAACCGTGGCGGCCATGTCACTTGCCGCGGGCATGGCCATTTCAGCACCAGAAGCGGTGACGATCATTCACGTCAACGACCTCGATCGAATGGGGGAAAAGAGAGGACGCGGCGGAGTCGCGCGGCTGGCCGCAGTGGTCGAGGCTGAACGGGCAAAAGGCGGGAACGTTCTCGTTACCTTCGGGGGCGACACGATTTCTCCGTCACTGATGTCCGGCCTTGATGAAGGCGCGCACATGATTCAGTTGCTCAACAAGGTCGGACTGACCGCCATGGTGCTGGGAAACCATGAATTCGACTTCGGTCCCGAAGTTGCCAAACAACGGATTTCGGAGGCGGAGTTCCCGGTCCTCGGAGCCAATAACCAGGATCCTGACGGCAACATCATCGCGGGAGCGCAACCGTCAATAACGGTTGATGTCGGCGAATTCAGCATCGGCATTCTCGGGCTGACCACGGTGGGAACGATGGTCAAGTCAAGTCCGGGTGAGTTCACGTTCCGGAACGCGGCCGATACGGCCGGCGAAGTGGCTGCCGGGTTGCGCGAGGCGGGTGCTGACCTTGTGATTGCGCTCACGCACACCGACGTCGGGGAAGATGCTGAGATCCTGGCGCGTCGGGACGTCGATCTTCTCCTGAGTGGGGACGACCATCTGCTCCGAACCGAATACACGGGAAAAATCCTGTTCGCGGAATCCGGCGAACAGGCCGAATGGGTGACCTTGATCGACCTGACCCTCGACGAAATCGAAAAGGACGACTCGAAAGAATTTGTCTGGAGCGCCGGGTATCGCGTTATCGACACGGCAAACGTGACTCCGGACCCGGACCTTGCGGCGGCCGTCGAAGGATACGAGGCACAACTGAGCGAAGAGCTCAACGTCGAACTCGGTACCACCATGACGGAACTGGACAGTCGTCGCGAAGTCATTCGATCACGGGAGGCCGCTATTGCCAATCTGTTCGCTGATGCGATTCGGGAGGCGACCGGCGCTGACATCGGGTTGATGAATGGCGGCGGAATCCGCGCCAACCGGACCTATGATCCGGGCACGGTTCTGACCCGCCGTGACATTCAGAGCGAACTGCCATTCGGGAACAAGACGGTTCTGCTCGAAGTCACGGGCCAGGATGTGATCGATGCTCTGGAGAACGGCTTCAGCGAGATCGAAAACGGGGCTGGTCGATTCCCGCATGTGTCGGGATTGAGTGTTACGTACGATCCGGGAATGGCTCCCGGAGGTCGCGTGATCGAGGTCTTGCGTGACGGCAGTCCGATCGATCCGGCGCAGATGTTCACGCTGGCGGTAAACGACTACGTCGCGGGCGGCGGCGACGGTTATGCCGTGTTCAAGGACAAGAACAGAATCGTGGATGAAAACGCTGCCGTGTTGATGACCGTCCAGGTGTTCAACTACATTTCGTCCAGGGGGGACGTTGCACCTGAAGTCGAAGGGCGGCTGAATTCGGTCAACTGACAAGCGCATCGGGAAAGGCGCCCGGCGGGCGCCCTTCCCGTCTCGACGTAGGGGAACGAGTTCCAAAACGGGCATGGTGTCCGCGGACAGTACCGTCTCGTCGAACTGGTGCTTTCGGGCGCAGAAGAGTCGTGGTCGTCGGGTCTAAGCGAGAGATTCGGATCGCGTCCGGTCTTCCCCCGCTCAATAAAGCCCGTCCGCGAAAGGACTACAGGTTCTCCGGTTGGGGCATTCCGAGAACATGGTACCCACCGTCCACGTGGACGATCTCACCGGTCGTGCTGGCTCCGAATTCCGAAATCAGGAATACGGCGGTACCTCCGATCGCATCGAGGGATGCGTTCGCGCGCAACGGGGCATTGGCTTCCGTGGTCCGAAACGTCTTCCGGGCGCCTCCAATCGCAGCGCCCGACAGCGTTCGCATCGGTCCGGGGCTGATTGCATTGATCCGTATGGATTTCGGGCCGAGGTCATTGGCGAGATATCGAACCGTGCTTTCCAGTGCCGCCTTCGCAATTCCCATCACGTTGTAGTTCGGCATCACGTTTCTCGACCCCTGGAAGGTCAACGTCAGGATGCTGCCGCCGGCTGGCATTAACGGGACCGCACGCCGGGCAAGGTCTATCAGGCTGAAACACGAGATCTCGAGACACGTGAGAAAGTTTTCACGTGAGGTGGACGTGAGCCCGCCGACCAGGTCGGATCTGTCGGCGAAGGCAATCCCGTGCACCAGGAAGTCCAGTTCCCCCCACTCGTTCGCGATTCTGGAAAAGACCCCGTCGAGTTCGGAGACGTCACGAACATCGGCAGGCATGACCATGGTCGAACCGACCTTGTCCGCAAGGACTCGGACCCGCTTTCCCAAAGCCTCGCCCTGATAGGTAAAGGCCAGCCCGGCACCGTGCGCATGGAGCGTCCTGGCGATCCCCCAGGCAATGGACTTGTTATTGGCGACGCCGAGGACAAGGCCCCTGCGTCCGTCGAGCAAGCCGGATCGCCGATCGCCCGGCACCTTTGCCCCGCTCATCGCAATCAACCTTCGAAACGGCTCATCGCGAGCGTCGCATTGGTTCCGCCAAATCCGAAACTGTTCGATAGCACCGTATCGATGTCGACGTTTTCAACAAGTTCGGTTGTGATCTCGCCTTTGTTGATTCCGGGGTCGAGTTCGTGGACATTGGCCGAGGCCGCAATGAACCCGTGCTGCATCATCAACAGCGAGTAGATCGCCTCCTGCACTCCGGCGCCTCCCAGGCTGTGACCTGTCAGCGACTTGGTCGACGACATGGCCGGTGTCGTCCCATTGCCGAAGATCCTGCGAACGGCCTCGACCTCGACGACGTCTCCTGCCGGCGTCGAGGTTCCGTGTGCGTTGATATAGTCAACCCTGCGTTCTCCAATCGTGGACAACGCCAGCCTCATTGATCTTTCCCCGCCTTCGCCCGATGGAGCAACCATGTCGTGACCATCGGATGTCGCGCCATAGCCGGTGACTTCAGCATAGATCCGGGCACCCCGCGCGCGGGCATGCCGCAATTCCTCCAGTACGACCACGCCACCACCCCCGGCGATGACAAACCCGTCGCGGTTGGCATCAAACGCCCGGGACGCCGATTCCGGTGCGTCGTTGTACTTGGACGACATCGCGCCCATTGCGTCAAAAAGGCATGAAAGCGTCCAGTCCAGTTCTTCTCCGCCCCCGGCGAAAACGATGTCCTGCTTGTTCATCTGAATCTGTTCGACTCCGTTTCCGATGCAGTGTGCAGAGGTAGAACAGGCGGATGTGATGGAGTAGTTTATTCCCTTGATCCGAAAGGGAGTTGCGAGGCAGGCCGAATTCGTGGAAGACATGCAGCGCGTGACCATGAACGGCCCCATGCGCTTTGGCGCCCCGCGGGACAAGACGGTCTGGTGGGCGCGAAACATGTTCAGTGTCGACGGCCCCCCGGAGCCCATGATCAGCCCGGTTCTTTCGTTGGAGATTTCCTGTTCTTCGAGCCCGCTGTCCTCGATGGCCTGCTTCATGGAAATGTAATTGAATGCAGCGCCATCACCCATGAAGCGGAGCTGGCGTTTGTCGATATGCTCCGAGAGATCGATGTCCGGTTTGCCGTGAACCTGGCTGCGAAACCCGTGTTCCCTGTAGTCTTCCGAAGAACTGATGCCGGATCGCCCTTCGCGGAGGGAGTTGGTGACTTCATCGGCATGTCTGCCGATCGACGAAACGATTCCGATCCCGGTGATCACGACGCGTCGTCGTTCCATGGTGCTGCCCCTTTTCCGTCGTCTAACAGCGGCTTATGGCCGGCTCACCCAGCCGTAAACAGACCGACCCTCATGTCGTTGGCAACAAAAATTTCCTCTCCATCGGCGAGGACGCGTCCGTCCGCGATCCCGAGCTTGAGCCGTCGGTCGATCACGCGCTTGAAATCGACCAGATATGTGACGAGGCGAACGTCAGGCGTCACCATTCCCGTGAACCTGACTGCGCCGACTCCCAGGGCACGGCCTTGTCCTGTCATTTCACGCCACCCGAGATTGAATCCGGTCAATTGCCATAGCGCATCGAGGCCAAGACAACCCGGCATGACCGGGTCGCCGGGGAAGTGACACTTGAAGAACCAGAGATCCGGGCTGATGTCCTGTTCGGCTACGACGTTTCCGACCCCGGACTTTCCCTTGTCGGCGGTGATTTCCGTTACACGATCAAACATCAACATCGGCGGTGCCGGCAGCTGGGCATTGCCGGGTCCAAACAACTCACCACGCGAGCATTTTATCAGCCCGTCGTAGTCAATCGAATTCGGAAACCTTGACATGCCTGGCGTGTCCCCCGGTCAGGGAATTTCGGTTCGGTTATCTTACGGATGGATTGGAGGCAATAGCCGAAAGATCGCCGGAATTCGTTGCAGGCGGGTTGTCACAAATGCACCTCATGGCTTTCATGCCCACCCGGGGACCTATCAAGCACACACACTTGACTCCGGGTTGATTTCGTGCGATTCGCCCCGGCATGCAGATTGGCATGCGACAGGTTTCGTCGGAGACGATAGAGTGGTTCGGGACGGCCTGCAACGGCGGTGGGTTGTCACGAACGGCGCTGGCCCACGAGTTCTGCGAGCGGGAGAACTGGTACAACCGTGTTGGCAAGCTGTGCCTTGCGTCGGCGCGCAAGCTTCTGCCGGCGCTTGCGGAGAATCTGGGTGTGCGTCTTCCGGAAGCGGAAGCGCTGGAATTCGATCCCCATGCCCGTCCCCCGTCGGACTTCCCCGACCGTTCTGTCTCGTGCCCGCTTCGGGACCTCGGTGCCCTGTCGCTTGAGTTGGTGACGGCACCGGAGGACCGCCGCCGCTGGGAGGCGATGATCGAGAGCTGGCATCCGGAGGGATGGCGCCGCCCGCCGGGCGGGCAGGTCCGGTACTGGGTCCGTTCGGAGCACGACGGGGTGCTGGGGGGCATCGGCTTCACCGCGGCCGGGATCCAGCTTGGTCCGCGCGACGGCGTCATCGGCTGGTCGGCTGATGCCCGCGTGGCCAACATCGCCAAGGTCGTGTGCAACCATCGCTTCCTGCTGCTTCCCGGTGTCCGTGTGAAGGGTCTTGCCTCCCGGGTCCTGCGCCTGGCTGCGGGCCGGATTGCCGATGACTGGGCGGCGGCCTACGGCGAGCGTCCGGTGCTTGTGCAGAGTTTCACCGGGCCGGGACAGTCCGGCCTGAGCTACCGGGCGGCGGGGTGGAAGTGCTGCCCGGAACTGACGTCGGGGCGGCGTTCGGGTGTGCGGCGCGCGGTCTGGCTCCGGCCGCTGGTGGCGGGTTGGCACCAGGTTCTGTGCGCGGGTCCGGAACGGGTTCTCGGCTGGTCCGGATCGCTCTATTGTGCGGGGGGATGGGCTGCCCGGGAATACGGTCGCAGCACCCATCCCGACGGCCGGGTCCGGCGCCGGATTGCGCTGATGGGTGCGGCCTGGATCAATCGCCTTGGGGAACATCTGCCGTCGATCTTCCCGGGGCGTGCGGAGCAGACGGCGGCCTACCGGTTGCTGTCCAATGACGCGGTGACGATGGAGCACATTCTGGATTCGCATTTCGAGCAGACGGTTGAGCGCTGCGGCGCGGAGCGGCTTGTGCTTGCGGTACAGGACACGACGACACTGAATTATGACGACCTGTCACAGACTTCGGGGCTCGACGATCTTGGCGGGGGCGGCACCTATCAAGCACACACACTTGACTCCGGGTTGATTTCGTGCGATTCGCCCCGGCATGCAGATTGGCATGCGACAGGTTTCGTCGGAGACGATAGAGTGGTTCGGGACGGCCTGCAACGGCGGTGGGTTGTCACGAACGGCGCTGGCCCACGAGTTCTGCGAGCGGGAGAACTGGTACAACCGTGTTGGCAAGCTGTGCCTTGCGTCGGCGCGCAAGCTTCTGCCGGCGCTTGCGGAGAATCTGGGTGTGCGTCTTCCGGAAGCGGAAGCGCTGGAATTCGATCCCCATGCCCGTCCCCCGTCGGACTTCCCCGACCGTTCTGTCTCGTGCCCGCTTCGGGACCTCGGTGCCCTGTCGCTTGAGTTGGTGACGGCACCGGAGGACCGCCGCCGCTGGGAGGCGATGATCGAGAGCTGGCATCCGGAGGGATGGCGCCGCCCGCCGGGCGGGCAGGTCCGGTACTGGGTCCGTTCGGAGCACGACGGGGTGCTGGGGGGCATCGGCTTCACCGCGGCCGGGATCCAGCTTGGTCCGCGCGACGGCGTCATCGGCTGGTCGGCTGATGCCCGCGTGGCCAACATCGCCAAGGTCGTGTGCAACCATCGCTTCCTGCTGCTTCCCGGTGTCCGTGTGAAGGGTCTTGCCTCCCGGGTCCTGCGCCTGGCTGCGGGCCGGATTGCCGATGACTGGGCGGCGGCCTACGGCGAGCGTCCGGTGCTTGTGCAGAGTTTCACCGGGCCGGGACAGTCCGGCCTGAGCTACCGGGCGGCGGGGTGGAAGTGCTGCCCGGAACTGACGTCGGGGCGGCGTTCGGGTGTGCGGCGCGCGGTCTGGCTCCGGCCGCTGGTGGCGGGTTGGCACCAGGTTCTGTGCGCGGGTCCGGAACGGGTTCTCGGCTGGTCCGGATCGCTCTATTGTGCGGGGGGATGGGCTGCCCGGGAATACGGTCGCAGCACCCATCCCGACGGCCGGGTCCGGCGCCGGATTGCGCTGATGGGTGCGGCCTGGATCAATCGCCTTGGGGAACATCTGCCGTCGATCTTCCCGGGGCGTGCGGAGCAGACGGCGGCCTACCGGTTGCTGTCCAATGACGCGGTGACGATGGAGCACATTCTGGATTCGCATTTCGAGCAGACGGTTGAGCGCTGCGGCGCGGAGCGGCTTGTGCTTGCGGTACAGGACACGACGACACTGAATTATGACGACCTGTCACAGACTTCGGGGCTCGACGATCTTGGCGGGGGCGGCACGGGCACCTCGGGCATCCTGGCCCATTTCGGTGTTGCAGTGAACGCGGTGGGCCGGCCCCTGGGGATGTACACGGTGGACACGGACTTCCGTCAGGACGCGGCGAAGGACAGCGTCCGCTGGGTGGACGGCCTTGACCGCGCGCAGGAACTCGCGCGCGCCTGCCCGGACAGCCGGGTGGTGACGGTCTGCGACCGCGAGGGCGACTTCTGGGAGCTGATCGCGCGGGCGGAGCAGACCGGGGCGCCATTGCTGGTCCGGGCCAGCCGGGGGACGCAACGGCGGGTGGCCCTGGCTTCGGGCGGGGACGCGAACCTGTGGGATCATGTGCTGGGAACGGAACCGGTGGGCGGGCGCAGGATCGAGGTTCCGGCCTGCGGGGGACCGAACCGCAGGAAGGCCCGCACGGCGAAGCTGACATTGCGCTGCACGCCGGTGGAACTGCTTGCCCCGAAGGACCGTGGGGACGAACCGCCGATCCGCATGATCGCGGTCTCGGCCCGTGAGGAGGATCCTCCCCGCCGCCCGTCGCTGCCGGCATCGAAGACAGGGAAGAAGAAGAAGAACCAACCGCTGCACTGGATGCTGCTGACCACCGAGGGCGAGGGCGATCTCGACACCGCCTGCACGGTGCTGCACTGGTACGAACTGCGCTGGCGGATCGAACGGTTCTTCCATGCGCTGAAGGTCGGCACCCGCATCGAAGATCGCCGCCTCGACGAGGCCGACGACCTGAAGAAGTGTCTCGCCTTCGATGCAATCACCGCATTCAGGGTTTGGGATCTTTCACTTCTCGCCCGCGAGAGGCCGGAAGACCCGGCTAATCGCCACGTCACCGAGGACGACATCCGGGCGCTCTGCGCTCTCGCCTCCCACCATGGTTTCAAGGTCCCCCGGGGACCGCCGGAGATGACCATCGCGGGCTTCGTCGTGCTGACGGGCGGCCTGGCGGGCTTTCATCCCTCGAAGCGCCAGCCGTTACCCGGCACGCAGAAGCTCTGGGAGGGGGTGAAGTTCCTGTCTCATGCCGTCATCGCCATCCAGGCCAAGGAAGAATGGGACCGGAAAAACTGAAAAGGAGACGAGAACCCGGAGTTAAGTGTGATAGATTGATAGGGGCGGCACGGGCACCTCGGGCATCCTGGCCCATTTCGGTGTTGCAGTGAACGCGGTGGGCCGGCCCCTGGGGATGTACACGGTGGACACGGACTTCCGTCAGGACGCGGCGAAGGACAGCGTCCGCTGGGTGGACGGCCTTGACCGCGCGCAGGAACTCGCGCGCGCCTGCCCGGACAGCCGGGTGGTGACGGTCTGCGACCGCGAGGGCGACTTCTGGGAGCTGATCGCGCGGGCGGAGCAGACCGGGGCGCCATTGCTGGTCCGGGCCAGCCGGGGGACGCAACGGCGGGTGGCCCTGGCTTCGGGCGGGGACGCGAACCTGTGGGATCATGTGCTGGGAACGGAACCGGTGGGCGGGCGCAGGATCGAGGTTCCGGCCTGCGGGGGACCGAACCGCAGGAAGGCCCGCACGGCGAAGCTGACATTGCGCTGCACGCCGGTGGAACTGCTTGCCCCGAAGGACCGTGGGGACGAACCGCCGATCCGCATGATCGCGGTCTCGGCCCGTGAGGAGGATCCTCCCCGCCGCCCGTCGCTGCCGGCATCGAAGACAGGGAAGAAGAAGAAGAACCAACCGCTGCACTGGATGCTGCTGACCACCGAGGGCGAGGGCGATCTCGACACCGCCTGCACGGTGCTGCACTGGTACGAACTGCGCTGGCGGATCGAACGGTTCTTCCATGCGCTGAAGGTCGGCACCCGCATCGAAGATCGCCGCCTCGACGAGGCCGACGACCTGAAGAAGTGTCTCGCCTTCGATGCAATCACCGCATTCAGGGTTTGGGATCTTTCACTTCTCGCCCGCGAGAGGCCGGAAGACCCGGCTAATCGCCACGTCACCGAGGACGACATCCGGGCGCTCTGCGCTCTCGCCTCCCACCATGGTTTCAAGGTCCCCCGGGGACCGCCGGAGATGACCATCGCGGGCTTCGTCGTGCTGACGGGCGGCCTGGCGGGCTTTCATCCCTCGAAGCGCCAGCCGTTACCCGGCACGCAGAAGCTCTGGGAGGGGGTGAAGTTCCTGTCTCATGCCGTCATCGCCATCCAGGCCAAGGAAGAATGGGACCGGAAAAACTGAAAAGGAGACGAGAACCCGGAGTTAAGTGTGATAGATTGATAGCCCGGGGACCGGGCCGATCGAGGGAATTCGTGCCGTTCATCCGGCGCCCGCCATCCTTGATCCATCGCTCGAAAACAGCATGGCTGAAGTTCAGTTTGCGTCGGCTCAAGACGATCGAGGAGTCTGCCGGAAGGGACGGTCCAAATGGGCATTCGGATCATGAATCGTGGCGTTCGGACACGTGAAACTGCACATTCGGGGTTCGGGCCTGAATCCAGGGGGTACTTCTTCGGTTCGGCGATGCCAGGCGGTGGATCGTCCGAGCCTCTTGAATTGCGGTTGTTCCGCCTCCCGGATAAAGCCGCGCCCCGGCGGACCAGGCAGGCCGCACGGTGACAGGCCTGTCACGATGCGTCAGATGGGTCGCGCTGGCGTTTCCGATGGCGGGAAAGGCTGCGGTGGAGCATCCACATCCTGTCGGGCGCCGCATCGACCCGAGGGTGATGCCATGCCGTCTTCATCGTGGCAATGACGACGAACCCGTCAGGAACTCGTCTACGGCGCGGGCGCATTGCCGGCCCTCGCGGATGGCCCAGACCACGAGCGACTGGCCCCGGCGCATGTCGCCCGCGGCGAACACCTTTGGTTGCGTGGTGGCGTAGTTGTCGGTATCGGCGAGGACGTTTCCTCGTGCGTCGAGCTCCACTCCAAACTCGTCCACCATGCCTTCATGGACCGGATGGACGAATCCCATTGCCAGCAACACGAGCTCCGCTTTCAGTTCGAATCCGGTTCCGGGGATTTCCTGCATTCGTTCGTCGAGCCGGACGGCGTGGAGGATAGAGACTGCGCCATCGGTGCCCGAAAGGCGATTGGTCGCGACGCTCCACTCGCGGCCTGCACCCTCCGCCTGCGATGAGGACGTGCGCAGCCGCAGCGGCCACAGCGGCCAAGAGGTGGCCTTGTCCGGCTTCTCCGGCGGCATGGGCAGGATCTCGAGCTGCGTCACCGAGACCGCACCCTGGCGAAACGCCGTCCCGATGCAATCCGAACCGGTATCGCCGCCGCCGATCACGACGACATGTTTGCCGCCGGCGGAAATTTCCTCCGCCTCGCCGAGCGCCTCGCCACTGAAGCGCCGGTTTTGCTGGGACAGGAAATCCATCGCGAATTCGACGCCGCGCAAGTCCCTTCCTTCGACCGGCAGGTCGCGCGCCTTCTCCGATCCGCCCGTCAAAACCACGGCATCGTAGTCCCGGGCGAGTTCGCCCGTCTCCAGGTCGACCCCGACATTCGTGCCGGTGCGGAAGGACACGCCTTCCGCCTCCATCTGGCTGACGCGCCGGTCGATCAGGTGCTTCGCCATCTTGAAGTCCGGAATGCCGTACCGGAGCAACCCGCCAGGCTTGGCACTCTTCTCGAACAAAGTGACGTCGTGCCCGGTGCGCGCCAGCTGTTGCGCACAGGCCATCCCCGCAGGACCCGAACCGACAATGGCCACGCGTTTGCCAGTCCTGGCGACGGGGATGTCGGGAACCACCCACCCTTCCTGCCAGGCGCGATCGGCGATGGCGGACTCGATCGACTTGATCGTCACCGGCGCGTCGTCGATGTTCAGCGTGCAGGCTTCCTCGCACGGCGCCGGGCAGAGGCGGCCGGTGAATTCGGGGAAGTTGTTGGTCGAATGCAGCACCTCGATCGCTTCCCGCCACTGGTCGCGGTAAACGAGGTCGTTCCAGTCGGGGATGATATTGTTGACCGGGCATCCCGTGTGGCAGAACGGGATTCCGCAGTCCATGCAGCGTGCGCCTTGCTGCTGCAGCGTGCTTTCGTCCAGCGGTATCAGGAACTCGTTGAAGTGGCGGACGCGGTCGGCCACCGGTGCGTAGTGCTGCTCGTACCTGTCGAATTCGAGAAATCCCGTAACCTTGCCCATGGTTCAGCGGCTTTCCACCAACAGTGCCGCGGGATCGGCCGGTTGAGCGAGCTTCATCTCCCGCAGCGCGCGGTAGTAGTCGACGGGCATCACCTTGACGAACTGTGGCATGTATGAGTCCCAGTCCCCCAGAACCCGCTGTCCGCGTGCCGATCCGGTGTAATGGACGTGCCTTTTGATGAGGCTCTTCAGGCGTTCGGCGTCGAAGCGGGTCATGTCGCGCATCACGTCGGCCCGTCCGTGGGTTTCGAGATCCCCGCCCGGATGCGCCAGGCGTTCAAGCGACTCATCCTCCGCCTTGACGGGTTCGAGCTCGACCATGGCGAGGTTGCAGCGGCGCTCGAAATCGCCCGCTTCGTCGAGAACATAGGCGATGCCGCCGCTCATGCCGGCAGCAAAGTTTCGCCCCGTTTGGCCGAGACACACCACGATGCCGCCCGTCATGTATTCGCAGCCATGGTCTCCGACGCCTTCGACCACTGCGATGGCTCCGGAATTGCGCACGGCGAAGCGCTCGCCCGCGACTCCGCGGAAATAGCATTCGCCCGAGATCGCGCCGTAGAGAACGGTGTTCCCGACGACGATGTTGTCTTCCGGGACGATCGCGCTCTCAGGCGGCGGGTAGATCGCCAGGCGACCTCCCGACAGGCCCTTGCCCGTATAGTCGTTGGCTTCTCCGATCAGTTCGAAGGAAATGCCCCTGGCAAGGAATGCGCCGAAGCTCTGGCCGGCCGCGCCTCGAAACGTCACGCTGATCGTATCTTCGGCCAGGCCGGCATGGCCGAAACGCTTCGCAACCTCGCCCGACAGCATCGCGCCGGTCGTGCGGTTGACATTGCGGATCGGCGTCTCAAAGCGGACCGGCCGGCGTTGTGTCAACGCCGGCTGCGCCAATTCGATCAATCGGCGGTCGAGAATCTTGTCCAGATTGTGATTCTGGCGTTCGCTGTTGTGGGTGGCCACGCCTGGCGGGGCATCGGGCTTGGCGAGAAGCCGCGACAGGTCGATGCCCTTCGCCTTGTAGTGCTCGATTGCGGGGCGCTGGTTGAGATGTTGGGACTCGCCGATCATGTCCGCGAAGCGGCGGAATCCGAGACAAGCCATCAGCTCGCGCACTTCCTCGGCGACGAAGAAGAAATAGTTGATCACGTGTTCCGGCGTGCCGGTGAAACGCTTGCGCAGTTCTGAATCCTGGGTCGCAACGCCGACCGGACATGTATTGAGATGACATTTACGCATCATGATGCAGCCTGCGGCAATCAGTGGCGCGGTCGCAAAGCCGAACTCGTCCGCGCCGAGCAGTGCGCCCACGACAACGTCACGCCCCGTCCGGAGACCGCCGTCGACCTGGACCGCGATGCGGCCGCGCAGCCGGTTGAGCACCAGCGTTTGGTGGGTCTCGGCGAGCCCGATCTCCCACGGCGAGCCTGCATGGGTGATCGATGTCAGCGGGCTGGCTCCGGTGCCGCCTTCGAACCCCGAAATGGTCACGTGATCGGAACGCGCCTTCGAGACTCCCGCCGCCACTGTCCCAACTCCAACCTCAGAGACAAGCTTCACCGAGACGTCGGCGTCCGGATTGGTGTTTTTCAGGTCGTAAATCAACTGGGCGAGATCCTCGATAGAGTAGATGTCGTGATGCGGCGGTGGTGAGATCAGGCCGACACCGGGAGTCGAATGCCGCACCTTGGCGATGACCGCGTCCACCTTGTGCCCCGGCAGTTGGCCACCCTCGCCGGGCTTGGCGCCCTGGGCCATCTTGATCTGCATCATGTCGGAATTAACAAGATACTCGGTGGTCACGCCGAAGCGGCCCGAGGCCACCTGCTTGATGGACGACCGCATGGAATCGCCATTGGGCATGGGCTGGTAGCGGTCCGGCTCTTCACCGCCCTCGCCGGTGTTCGACCTGCCGCCAATCCTGTTCATGGCGACGGCCAGGGTCGCATGCGCCTCGCGCGAGATCGAACCGAATGACATCGCGCCGGTCGAGAACCTCTTGACGATTTCACCTGCTGGTTCGACCTCGTCGAGGGGTACCGGCGACTCCGCCGGGATCAATTCGAATAAACCCCGAATGGTCATCATCCGGTGGTCCTGATCGTTCACCTGCTCGGCGAATGCACGATACTTGTCCGGCAGTTCGCCGCGCACGGCGTGTTGCAGGTGCGTGATCGTGTCGGGCGTCCAGGAGTGTTCCTCGCCACGCAGGCGGTAGGCGTATTCGCCGCCCGGATCGAGCGCGTTGCGATAGACCGGCGCGTCGCCGTAGGCGAGCCGGTGGCGTTGGACGGTCTCCCGCGCGACCTCCGCCAGCCCGACCCCGCCAACGGTGCTCGCCGTGCCGGTGAAGTACTGCTCAACGAAGCGTTCGTCGAGGCCAACCGCGTCGAAGATCTGCGCGCCGCAATAGGACTGGTAGGTCGAAATGCCCATCTTGGACATCACCTTCAGGATGCCCTTGCCGATCGCCTTGATGTAGCGCCCGTAGAGGTCTCGGTCGCTTGGCTCATCCGGCAGTTCGTCCCGCAGCACCGTGAGGGTCTCGAAGGCGAGATAAGGGTTGATTGCCTCGGCGCCGTAGCCGGCCAAGGCGCAGAAGTGATGGACCTCGCGCGCCTCTCCGGTTTCGACGACCAGTCCGAGGAGGTTCCGAAGCCCCGTCCTCACCAGGTGGTGGTGGACCGCCGAGGTGCCCAGCAGCGCCGGGATGGCGATGCGATCGCGTTCGATCGCGCGATCACTGAGCACCAGGATGTTGAATCCTTCCCGGCATGCCCTCTCCGCTTGGGCGCAAATGGCATCGAGCGCGGCACGCATGCCCTCGACACCGTCCGACGCGGGATAGGTCAGATCGAGGGTAAGGGTCCTGAATGCGTTGTCCGCGATCTCACCAATCGAACGGATCTTTTCCAGGTCCTGGTTCGTCAGCACCGGCTGGCGGACCTCGAGACGCCTTTGCGGCGTCGTGTCGTCGATGCCCAGCAGGTTGGGCCGCGGGCCGATGAAAGACAGGAGCGACATCACCAGCTCCTCGCGGATCGGATCGATCGGCGGGTTGGTGACCTGTGCGAAAACCTGCTTGAAATAGGAATAGAGCAGCTTGGGTCGCGACGACAGCGCTGATATCGGGGTGTCGGTGCCCATCGAGCCGACGGCTTCCTCGCCGGTGAGCGCCATCGGAGACATCAGAAATTTGAGGTCTTCCTGAGTGTAGCCAAAGGCCTGCTGGCGATCGAGAAGCGTCAGCCGGTCGGGCGGCGCGATCGGATTGTTGGTCGCCGGAAGGTCTTCCAGCACGATCTGGGTGCGGTCGAGCCATTCCTGATAGGGCTGGGCCGAGGACAGCTGCGCCTTGACGTCGTCATCGTCGACGACGCGGCCTTGTTCGAGGTCGATCAGCAACATCTTGCCCGGTTGCAGGCGCCATTTCTTGACGATGCGGCGCTCGTCGACCGGCAGGACGCCGACTTCTGAACTCATCACCACCAAGTCGTCGTCGGTAACGATATAGCGCGCGGGTCGCAACCCGTTGCGGTCCAGGGTCGCGCCGATCTGGCGGCCGTCGGTAAACGCCACGGCGGCCGGCCCGTCCCACGGCTCCATCAGCGCAGCATGGTGTTCGTAAAACGCGCGGCGGCGTTCGTCCATCAACGGATTCCCGGTCCACGCCTCCGGTATCAGCATCATCATTGCGTGGGACAGCGAATAGCCAGACCTCACCAGCAACTCCAGCGCGTTGTCGAAGCTCGCCGAGTCAGATTGGCCCTCGGTGATCAGCGGCCACAGTTTGTCGAGATCGTCACCCAGAAGTTCCGACTTCATGAGATGCCGGCGTGCCGCCATCCAGTTGATGTTTCCGCGCAGCGTGTTGATCTCGCCATTGTGGCAGATCATCCGGTAGGGGTGGGCCAGCCGCCATGACGGAAACGTGTTGGTGGAAAATCGTTGGTGAACCAGGGCGAGCGCGGAGACCATCCTCTCGTCCTGGAGGTCGAGATAGTACTCGCCGACCTGATGCGCCAACAGCATCCCCTTGTAGACAATCGTGCGCGACGAGAGGGATGGCATGTAGAAGTCGTCGCAAGCCTCGCCCAGTGCGTCGACCCGGTGTTCCGCCTGTTTGCGAATCACGAACAGCTTGCGTTCAAACGCATCTTGGTCGGCGCAATTGTCGCCGCGGCCGACGAAGACCTGGCGAACGAAGGGTTCGGTAGGAACGACGCTTTCGCCCAGTCCCGCATTGTCGACCGGCACGTCGCGCCAGCCGAGCACATGTTGTCCTTCCGCCTTGACCAGCTGCTCGACGTTTCGAATGCAATCCGACCGCGGCTCCTCGGCCCTCGGCAGGAACACCATGCCGACGGCATAGTCGCCAGGCGGCGGAATATCGAGTCCGATGTCATTGCAGACGGTGCGCAGATGGGCATCAGGCATCTGAATGAGGATACCCGCCCCGTCACCGGCCAGCGGATCCGCGCCCACCGCGCCGCGATGGGTGAGATTCTCTAGGATCTGCAAACCCTGATCGATGATTCGGTGGCTTTTGCGGTTCCGTATGTTCACCACAAAACCGATCCCGCACGCGTCGTGCTCGTTGCGTGGGTCATAGAGCCCTTGCTTCCGGGGTAATCCCTTATGCATGTGCCGATCAGCTTGGGTCATGTGTCCGCACTCTCCCCCTTGGTCTATGCGGGATCGGCCTTGCCGTGTCCTAGAGGTCCAGGAGCGAGCGCCCGGACGGATCTGCTATATACGGCGAACCGCCAGTAGGGACAATCCGGCGGCCGGACTGGTGGTGCGTTCGTTGATTTTTTACGGTTTTGATCTGAGGCTTACGCGGTGATTCAATTGCTGTCTTGCTTCCGATGGTGTTTCGTTTCGGCTTTGACGAACGCGGGGCAATGGCATTCGGATTGACCTGGATCTCTGTCGATTCGTTTTACCGGCCGGTAACGTATTGATTTGACGACCCCGAATCCCCTGGCGGAACTTTGTTCAATGGAGGGTACCATGCGATCGCGAATGTGCATGCCATGCTCGTCACTCTGGAGCACATGCGATGGATCCGCGAATCATCGCCCTGCAATCGACCACCTTCTCCGTCCGCCGGCTGACCCGGCGCCAGATTGCCGAAGTCCAGGAGACGGTCGAGCAGTTGGCGAACGAGATCCCCAACGAATTGCTCAAAATTATCTGCGGGCATCTCGACTGGTTGACGGCGAAGGACGACGACACGGTGGGAGCCTGCATGGGGATGCTTGAGCATCTTGAGCAACATGGCATCCTACGTCTGCAGGAGAAACGGCAGAACATGGTTCGGGCGGACAGCGGCAAGCTGGTCTGGAGTTCGGCATCAGACCCCGGGCCTCGGATTTCGGCGCCTCTCATGGAATTGCAGCTCCTGGGCCCCGAGGTGGTCACGGATGCCGAGGGGCGTCAGTCGTGGAACGCGTTCGTGGACCGTCACCAATATCTCGGGTACCGCCACCCCTTCGAGGTGCACATCCGCTATTTCCTGACGGATCGCCGGCGCCGCAGGCCGGGCTGTCGTCTGTTCGATGCGTCGGCCACGTCGCTGCCGTGCCGGGAACGCTGGATCGGATGGAACGACCGGACCAGGGACCGCAACCGGTACCTCGTGGTGACCAATTCGCTCTACCTTGTGTTTCCCCGCGTGAACTCGAAGAAACTTGCCTCCTGTGGTCTGTCACTGGCGATGCGGCGCATGGGCGACGACTGGCAGGAACTGCATGGCTACATGCCGGTCCTGTGCGAGACCATTTTCAAGGAGGATCGCCTCAGGGCAACCTTCTGTCGTGCGGCCAACTGGCAACGCATCGGCGCGACCTGCGGTGACAAGGGCAAGTCCATCAAGAGTGTCTATACTCTGCCGTTGTGCAAGGAAAGCTAAGGACAGCAAGGACAGCAATGAGGCCCTGCGCGGCGATCACCAAGATGCGGCGCGCCAAGGCGCAAAACCGCCGAGCCGAGCTGAATGCGGGCGCTCGGGCGGCAGCGACCGCCGTTACACCCGGCAACGGGAGAACCGTCAAATTGGGACGCTGCCCCGGCGGTGGGAACGCGCCAGAACTGTGGTCGGTTCCTGGACGAGGCATGCGCACCGAACTGCCGACGAACTGAAGGGTCGCGCGGTCTACTTTGCTTGGGATAGTCAAATCCGTATTTGCATGCCGTTCCTCAGGGTCGAGCCCGTGACTGAATTCTGGCTGTACGTCGAACAACGCTTTGCGGATCACACCGCAATCGTCAGAGGCCCGGGTGCGACAGAAGTCGCGGCCACACCTGTCAGGTTCCTGCGCGGCCATCGCTATCTCCAGGACCGTGACGCGCCGCCGGACATGTACAGGGGACGGACAGTCGACGTCTCGATACTCGACCAGATGGGATTCGTGGAATGACCGACCGCGTCGCAGCCGAGAAGCAGAAACTGTGCTGCTCGATTTTCGCAGCGTGCAGGTCAAAAAGGATCGAGCCCTGTCCGCGCTGGAGCGCCTGATAGGCGATGTTGGCGGCGATCATTGTCTTGCCGGTGCCTTTTCCGCCAACGAGCACGGCGTTGTCTGCACGGCTGATGAAGGCGAGTGTCATCAACTCACCGATGGCTTGGAGCAGTACGCGAAACAGGTAATCGTCTCGACAAAGACCCGCTGGAGACCCGAGCTGATCGGCGGTGCGACGCACACGTTCGATGATTGTGCCTCTGATATTTCCGCGGTTATTCAATACTCGGTCGACAGTCGCGGTGCCAACACCCGCAGCCTTGGCGATGTCCTCTAGGTTTGCTCACCCAGTTGGCATCGCGCTCTCCAAGTTGATTGTATCATTATTCGCCAAGGACCCGCCGTCAGTGCATCAATGCGGAACCGTGGGCGGGAGCCCTTCGCCGTTTCCGGCTCCATGTCCCGTTGCCCGTTGCACTAGGCTCCCGGGCATTCACCTCCACCTGCAAGCATCGTAAGGCGGTCGGCATGGGATTCCATCGACACCCGCCCCGTCCTGATCTCGTCCACCCGGCGCAACCACCGAGAGGGGATGCCCGTCCGGCCAAATCGCGCCCCGAGCATCGCTCCGGCGATGGCGCCGTTGGTGTCCGTGTCTCCACCCGCTTCGACGATCTCGCTGAGACCGGATTCGAAGTTCTCCGCCCGCCAGTATGAAATCAACGCCGCCTTGAGGGCCAACAGTGTAAAGCCCATGTCGGTACCGTCGAACCGAATTTCCGCAAGCGTCGATCGCGATGCCTGCAGGACAGCCTCCGATACCGCCCCGGGTATTTCGGCGCGATAGCCGTACTGACGCAGTTCCGTCAGGGACGCCGCCATGCCCGACTGCGCGGCCTGCAGCAGGGCCTCCGGAGCAAGAGTCTCGCCATGCAAGGCGGCGGCGGCCAGATTCACCAACGCACAGGACCAGCCGCAACGCCTGTCCCAATGCGTCGGTACTGCCGATATCACGCTTTCCCGGACCAACCGATCCGGGTCGCTGTTCCACCGGATCGCGAGCGGTGCGCACCGCATCAGCGCTCCGTTGCCGGCCCTGCGACCGCGCCATGCCGTCCGCGACGCCTCGACGATTGGAATACCCACCGGCGTCCGTGCGGTCCCTTGGCTCCGATTGCGGGCAAGCCGTTGCGGGAAGGCCCCGCCGAAAAGCTCCAATACGTTTCGGGTCAGGCCTCCGATCCCCGCCCCGTTCGTTTCGGCCCACCGCCAGAACCTTTGCCCCAGATCGTCGACGTCCAGTCCGCTTCCGGCCGCGTCTGCGATTTCGAGAGCCTGCGCCAGGTCGTCGTCGTCGGGAAATCCGGATGCGGCCATGACTTCCCGTACGCCACCCGGAAATTCCCGGGCGATTTCCGACCGCGGCCACCCTTCCATGGCAATTCCCAGCAAGTTCCCGGTAGCGATCCCGGCCATCAGGCCTTGCGCGCGATTCGCATCAACCTTGACGGTTCCCCAAGTCTTCGGCCTTACCGGTTCGCCGTCGTACGAGAAGGCAGCATGGACCACCGCGCCGTTCAATGTCAGTGCCTGTCCGGTCAGTTCGATTTCCGAGATCCGGTGCTCGATGCCGAGTCCCACGCCGGGCGTGTTTTGTCCGGGCGCGCATCCGAAACGCTGGACGAGCGCCTTAACCTGGTCCCTGGACGGCTGACGGCCCGGCAGGTCCGGGCCTTGTTCGGCGAAATGCGAACGCAACAGTTTGCCCCAGTGCGGCGCCAACAAGTGCGGCGCGCCGAAAAGATCCATCGACGCGATCCGGCCTCCGACGGCTACGGCAATGCCGCACTGACCCTGAAGCGGGCCATTTTCCACGAGTTTTGCGACGGCCTCGCAACGAGAGGATTGCCACCGATCGGTCGCATCCAGATCCGCCGCCGCTGCCGTATGGGACGCGACGCCTTCAGACCTCAGCGTTGCACCCACTTCTTCCCAGACGCCGTCTTGGTTTCCGAGGCGGGAGCCGCTCTCCCGCATGGACCGGGACACGCCTGCACGCTTGGTGGCCCGGACGCGGGCTGGCGCGAACGCTTCGGCCCGCCGCCATGCCTGGCGACTTCCCCAGCGGCCCTGTTCAAGGCAACTCACGGGAATTTCCAGACTGGACATGGAGTCCACCAGCACCGAGGCATTGACAGCGCGGTTCTGTTTGCCCCCGAGAAAGTGCTCTCCTTCGACGAGCAGAACCGGCTTGTCCGTGGGATTGGTCGCGCGAAGAGCCTGCACCGACGCCTTGGCAAGCTCGTCGATGACAAGCCCCGAGGCTTCGCCGGTTGCGATCGTCGGCAATTCGTTTTCCGGCAGGTAGAGTGGGAACAGGGAAATGCCGCAGCGCTCGATAGGTGCACCGACAGTTACGGTTTCGAGTGTTGGAAGTGTCATGGCTGCCTCCTTTTATTGTAGAACAAACAATATATATGTTGCTCCTTGATATTGTCAATGAGACAATTTATATTTTTTCCATGATTTCTGAATATGACGCTTCGGCCTTTCCGCCATTCGCGGTAACCGCTGACGTGGCGCTGTTCATGATCCGTGACGACGCGCTCAACGTGTTGCTGGTCAAGCGGGGAGACGAGCCCTATGTCCATGCCTGGGCTTTGCCCGGCGGTTTTGTGCTCCCGGAAGAGGATTTGCAGGAAGCTGCCGCCCGGGAACTTGCAGAGGAGACCGGACTCGCGGAAGGGGCTTGGTACATGGAGCAACTTGCCGCTTTCGGTGCGCCTGACCGGGATCCGCGCATGCGGGTCGTCACTGTCGCCTTTTGGGCGATCTGCGCCGAGTTGCCGGCGTCTCCAAAGGCAGGCGGGGATGCAGCAAACGCCCGCTTCCAGCCGGTGGAGCCCATCGAAAGCGGGGCGCTATCCCTCGCCTTCGATCATGCACAGATCGTCAGGGATGCGCTCGAACAGATCCGGTCGGGGATGAAACACACTGCGCTCGCGGCTCGGTTCTGCCCTCTGGAGTTTACCATCCGGCAACTGCGGCAGGTTTACGAAACGGTCTGGGGAATCCCGCTGGATCCGGGCAATTTCCAGCGATTCGTGCGCGAGAGCGGAGCTTTCGAGCAACGCCGTTCGGCGGCCCCACCGCCGGAACTGAGTGCAGGCACGCCAGGCCATGATACGGATCCTCAGTTCGGTTTCGCGCTTTCGGCACCCGTGGTGAGAGACAGGTGGCCAGTCCGCGGCCGGCCCGCATCGCTGTGGGCAGCCAGAAAGACGGACGACGGCCGGCCGGCCATGGCGGCCCGGACAATTGCTGGCGCCTGGCGTCCACCGGGTGGCGACAACCAGGCAAGGGATTGAGGCGTTCGAAACGGATACGCTCGTGCTTTCCGTATCTTGGCCGAAGGCCAGGGTGAATTGTTGAGGTCATGCGAAGGTAGGACCCGAGCAAAAAAAGTGACGCCCTTGCCGAAGCGATTGGTTAACGGATATTCCGGACAAGGCCTGGATCGCGGTCGGTTTCAAACGCGACTCTGGCAGGGCTGACCGGAAGCAGTCCGGGGACATCGAGCCACGGGACGTGGGTGACCGGTTCGGGGAATTTTCGCGGCGACCGGCGGGGGGCGGGGCCATAAGGCCGAAATCGTTGCAACCGATACTGATCTGGAAGTAACAGCCCGGCGAATTCCGGCCCTCGAGCACTCCCCGCTTGCGGAACCGGCTGGTGCAGGCCTCGACCATTCACGTGCCCGAGTCGATCTTTGAGACCGACCTGCTGCATAAACGGTTGGCCGGTCGGTTCGACCTGGCAGGTGCGGCCCGGTGGATACGTTCAGCCAGGAATAGAGCCTGCGCACTGGGTTCGAAAAATTTCTTGTTGATTCCAAGTGAAATACGGCATTTGAATTTCGGTCCGGAATTCGGCATATTGACGTGACGGACTGCCAGGATGGCAGAATTGGATGAGGCTGCAGGGGAGATGAAGGACATTGTTCAAGGACGGGCCTCGGACTGGCTCAAAAAATCCGGCGTCAGGCCGACGCGGCAAAGGCTGGCTCTGGCCGAACTGCTTGTTGGTGACGGATTGAACCGACATGTTACTGCCGAGGGATTGCACGCGCTCGCGACGGCGAATGGTTCGATGGTTTCTCTGGCGACCGTGTACAATACGCTCCGACTGTTTTGCAGGGCGGGCCTGATGAACGAAATCACGGTCGATGGCCACAAGTCCTATTTTGATACATGTACCGACGACCACGCGCACTTTTTCAACGAGAGAACGGGGCAGCTGGTGGATGCACCCGCGAACTCGGTTGATGTCAATGTGCTGACTCCTCCGCCCGCGGGCACCGAAATCGCCCGTGTTGATGTCGTCGTTCGTTTGCGTGAAGTGCAGTGAGACCGCGGACTGTCAAGGTCGGGGCAGTCGTCCAGAATTTCCAGGAAATCGACTGAACGCCGACCGGGACAAGTACTGAACCCGCCCGGATCGGTCTAAATCGGCAACAGTACGGTGACATGAGCGTGAAGCCTTCCCGAAACAGGAAACTCTACGTCAGTACGCATGGATGTCAGATGAACGTCCATGACTCCGAACGCATGGTCGACGTGCTTGGCCAGTCCGGATTTGAACCGGTGTCAAACCGGGAAGAGGCCGACTTTATCCTGATTAATACATGCCACATCCGCGAAAAGGCGGCGGAAAAGGTCTATTCGGAACTGGGGCGGTACAAGCCGCTCAAGAGTGCAAATCCGGACCTGTTGATCGGAGTGGCCGGTTGTGTCGCACAGGCGGAAGGCGCCGAGATCTTTCGCCGCCAACCGCTCGTTGACATTGTCATCGGGCCGCAATCCTATCACCGGCTTCCGGGAATGGTGGAAAAGGCCGCCGGTGGCGAGAAACAACTCGACACCGAGTTTCCTGAAGAGGACAAGTTCGATCACCTGCCCGGCCTGTCCGGTCGCGCACGCCGTACCTTTTCGTCGTTCCTGACTGTTCAGGAGGGTTGCGACAAGTTTTGCTCATTTTGCGTCGTCCCGTATACGCGTGGTGCCGAGGCTTCTCGTCCGGCCGCCAGCGTGTTGGCCGACGCCAGGGACCTCGCCGGCGACGGCGTCGTCGAGATCACCCTGCTTGGGCAGAACGTGAACGCCTATCATGGAACAGGGCCCGACGGGTCCGAATGGTCATTGGCCCGATTGATTCGCGAACTGGCGACGGTGGATGGAATCGAGCGCATTCGATTCACGACGTCGCATCCGAAGGACATGAGCGATGATCTGATCGCCGCGTTCGGCGATACCGACAAGTTGATGCCGTATCTTCATCTTCCGGTCCAGTCCGGGTCTGACCGGGTGCTCCGGGCAATGAACCGCAGGCATACGACCGCGTTCTACCGCAGCGTGATCGAACGGACTCGCAAGGCACGCCCTGACATCGCGATTTCCGGCGATTTCATTGTCGGCTTCCCCGGTGAAACGGAATCGGACTTCCGGCAGACGTTGCGTCTTTGCGAGGAGGTTGTCTACGCCCAGGCGTATTCGTTCAAGTACTCCGCACGGCCAGGTACACCTGCGGCGGAACGGGTCCAGGTGGATGAGACTGAAAAGTCCGACCGCCTGGCGCGGCTTCAGGAAGTGTTGAGCAACCAGCAGCGGGAATTTCAGCGTTCCCAGGTCGATCGGATTCTCCAGGTTCTCCTCGAAAGGCACGGCCGACTCGACGGCCAGTTGGTCGGCCGTTCGCCATATATGAATTCAGTGCATGTCCAGGCCGACGACGTCCTGCTCGGACAGATCGTCCCGACGCGAATACTGAAATCTGAACCGAACTCCCTCGCGGGAGCGATTGTTCCGAAGCGTGATCGGGATGCCGAGGGAGTGAAGTCGCGGAAAGGATCGTGGCCGGAACCCGGTTGGCAGGAGCGGGAAACCAGGGCGGCCTGACTGCCCCAGGCGATTTCCGGACGGCAGGTCTGTCCGCCATTGGCTTCCGTCCTGTGTCTCGCGCTGACGTTCCCGGCATTGGTCCACACGTTCGCCTGTATAGGGGGCAACCGTTTCGGGTTGATCACGGCGGCCGTCAGAAAGTGTCCCCGCGGCACTTTTGGGGTGACTGCCGGGGATCAGGTCTGCTGTGAAACCGGGCCAGGAGACCGAGTCACGTTAACCGTAATCACGTCGGTATCGTGGAATTGTTGGTGACGGACCGACGATGACAAATGCCTGAGTAGACGAAGCGCGACGTCGTCCTCAATGGTTTCGACGCCCGCGACCTGCTTGCCGAGCAACGCGATCTGGTCCTGGATGTTCCCTTCTGCACCCGTCGCAACGAGTTCGAGCACCGCAGATTCGCCGTCCCGATAAGCAGTTACCGAGAGATTGCGGCGACCGGGTTCGTCAGTACCTCTCTCGGATTCATGCAGGATCAGGAGGGTTTCCTCGGCTGCCGCCTCGATCCGGTCCGCCATCAAGGAATCGAATCCGCATTGGGCGGAAAACGAACGAAGGAACTCCCGGATCTTTGACAGCGCGGACGGATCCAGCTTGGACTTCATCTTGCTTCGGCGCGGCGATGTCAGTTCCACAAACAGTGTCAGAACGATTGCGACGAGCCCGCCGGAGGTCATTCCGTTCTCGAGAAGCCCGCCGGCAAAACCCGCCACGAGGTCCGGAAAAATCGCCTTGGCCTGAAATCCGACCCCCATCCAGAACGAAACGCCGACAATAACTCCTTTGCGGTAGTCGACGCCGTCGCGGATTACCACGGTTATCCCGACAACGAATAACAGGGACAGAAGCACCACCAGGTATGCCGCAACGACGGGGAGAGGAACGGCCAGTACCGCAGCCAGCGCCTTGGGCAAGAACGCAAAAACCAGGAAGATGACACCGGCTGCGATTCCGACCGTGCGTGCAGCCACGCCGGTCAGTTCAGTTGCGGCAACGCTGGTCGAGTAGGTCGTATTCGGAACGGTTCCGGCGAGGCCCGACAACAGATTGCCGACACCGTCAGCCGAAAGAGCGCCCTGAACGGCACGATAATTCACAGCCCTTGGTTTTCGCCAGGAAACGCGCTGAATTGCGACCGCATCGCCAACCGTTTCGATCGCACCGATGAGGGTCACGAGAACGAAGGCGGGCAACAGCGCCCAGAATGCAGCTCCGAATCGCAGGTCAATTCCAGGCCATGCGTTTTCCGGCAAGCCGAACCATGGCGCGTTGGTTATGCTTTCGACTTCGTAAAGGCCAAAAAAGGATGCGAAAACCGAACCTGTGACAATGCCGATTACGGGTGCCCAAAGTCGCAGCGTCCCGGTCGCCTTCAAGGCGAGAACCGTGATGACGGCAATGGTGACAAGTGCGGTCAGCGGTGCGGCCACGACCGATGCTGTTTCGGGAACCTTCGTCAGGTTTTCAAACACGATTGGCATCACGGTGACCGGGATCAACATGATCACCGTTCCGGCGACGGTCGGTGTCAGGACGCGCCTGAACAGATCCAGCCGACGCGCCAGGGCGAACTGAAACAGCGACGACACGATCACAAGAGTGGCCAGTGTCGCCGGGCCGGCCTTGGCGATGGCAGCAACACAAACGGCGATGAATGCGCCGGATGTTCCCATGAGCAGCACATATCCCGACCCGACCCGACCGACCCGGCGCGCTTGCAGGAACGTTGTCAGGCCACATATGGCGACAGCCGAAAAGACTGCCCAGGATGCGTATTCTTCAGATCCTCCCGCGGCGCTGACGACAATCGCGGGGGTAAAGACAATGCCCGCAATTGTCAGGACAACAAGCTGGAGGCCGAGTCCGGCGGACAAGGGTAACGGGGGCTGTTCATCGGCCTCGTAGCGAATGGTACTATCCTGTGCCGTTGCTTCCGGGGTCATGATTTCACCTCCTGTAACCTCGCGGGTTCGGTTGGCGGCAAAGCGATTGTCGTCGGTTCGGTTGCTGCGACCGATACCTGCGTCTTTCGCATGCCGTATGCCTCTCTCTCAGGTATCGCGGCAAGGTACGAGCCGCTGGATTGAATTTCCGGATTCGGCAAGTACATCAATTGTCATTCATTCTGCCGGAACTTCAATAGAGCAGCCGCCAGGGTTTCTGGCGCAGGCAGAAGCAGGGTGACTGGTCAGGGCCTGTCCGTACGATGACGCCACGGCTACATTCTGTTGCGTCACCCAACTTCGGGTCAACCCCGAAATTTCCTCCGGTCGGCCGGCGACCGTGATCTCGAGACTGCGGCGGCGGCGCAGGTGGCGCGACCCCCGCTTCCAGTCGATTTGTGCACGCGGCGGCGACGGCCGCCGTCGCGCGCAGCTTGACATCAGGTCCGAAAACCGGTTCTCGGGGCGAGTTGCTGTTCATTCTGCGGACATACATGTGAAACAGACGTCATCAAAGTTCTTTCATTCGATTCGCCGCGGACAGACCAGGTCTCGCGACATTCCCGAAGAGGTACGCCCGGACGGTCTTGCGAACGGTTACGCGGCCCAATCCGAACTTGTCGAGAGTATCCTTGCTTGCGACGGTGGATCATTGACCGGGTACAAGGTTGCCTGCACGAACGCGCATGCGCAAGAGCTGCTGTCCGTCGATTTTCCGGTGTTCGGGCGCCTTCTTTCGAGTTCGTGCTGGAGGTCCGGGCAAACTCTGGCGGCCGATTCCTTTCCCATGCTTGTCCTGGAGCCGGAGTTTGCCTTCGTCATCGCGCAAGACGTGCCGGATACCGGACGTAGCCGAACGGCGTGGTCACGCGACACGATTGTCCCATTTGTCGGCGACATGATGCCCGCGATCGAATTGGTTGGTCACGGTTTCGAGAACTGGGATGTCTACGATGCTCCGTCACTCGTGGCCGACAACGCCGTCCACTTGGGCTGGGTTCACGGTCCGTTGAGTTCGGGATGGCGCGAGATCGATCTTGCAGGCTGTCAGGTCAGGCTTTGGGTCGATGGCGTTGTCCGGCGAACCGGAAGTGGCAAGAACGTTCTCGGACATCCGATGAATGTCATTGCCTGGCTGGCCAACACCCTTCCGAAACACGGCCACCGGCTTCGTGCGGGAGACCGGGTCATCACCGGCGTGAGCACGGACATCTACCCGGCCAGCGCCGGGGAGTGCATCCGGGCGGATTTCGGGTCCCTGGGAAGTGTCGAGTTGACGTTCTCGGAGTAGACATCCGGCAGCATGAGGCCCCTCGGCACCAGCCCGGCCTCTGTTCGATCCGGTTCTACGGGTTGCGGACCCGTCCCCGCCTGGCCAGGACTTTCAGTCCTTCGCGTCGGGTCAGGGGAGACAGTCGGTCGGCATTACCGGTGATGTAGTCGAGGACGAATTCCGGTTCGACTTTCGAATACTCACGAAGTGCCCACCCGATGGCCTTGCGGAGAAAGAACTCCGGCCGTTCGATCGAAGGCTCGATAACGTCGGTCAACAGCGCCCGGTCCGTATCCGCCTTGAATCGCAACTGGGCGAGTATTGCCGTTCTCCTTAGCCAGATGTCGTCGTCGACAGACCAGCGTCGCAGGATCGCGGTGGTCTCTGCCCGGTGGGAAGCAAGAATTCGGCCGGTCGCGTTTGACGCGATTCCGTCGACCAGGTCCCACCACGCCCCCGTTACGACCAGTTCCCGGATCAGGTTGATCCGGTCGGGTGACAACCATGCCCTGTACGCCGGGTCATTCAGGAGATCGATGGCAGCGTACAACTCCTCTCTTCGTTCGGCAGACCTCCAGATCGACAGTACTGCTGCCTGCCAGGCCTCGGGGTCGGCAAAACGGAAGGCGCGCGAAGTTTCACGGGCAATCCGGCGAACCTCGGGCACGGTCACGCCGAAGAACGGGAGATCGGATTTCATGTATCGCTGCTGTTGTTCCGCTCGAACCGGGTCTGACTTTTCCCTGAGCGCGGCCAGCAATGCGGTCCGGAAGTTCGGATCGACCGGAGGCGGGGTCGTTGATTGACGTGGCAAGTGCACCATGGTTCAGGCCGTCGCGTCCCGCACTACGCTGTCGAGGGTCGGATTGACGAATTCCAGGAAGTCGTCGGCGATTTCCGTGACGGCGGTTTTCATCAACCTGAGGCCGTGTCCGGGCCGTGCCAGCGCGGAGTGGGACCCGACCCTGCCATCGGGGAAACGCGCCTTGTGCTCGTCAGGCGGCCCGTGGCGGTCGCCGGCGCACGATCTGATGTATTCCCGGCTCAGACGCTCGGGTGGATCCTTTGACCCGGGTACGTCATCCGCGGCGATGACGCGTCCGACGGCCTGCGTGACGGAGATTTCGGAAGGCGTTGCATGCATGCCTTCCCAGTCGCCGTACAGTTCCTGCCGGAGGGATTCGGTCCTGGACAACTCCCACCAGCTCCTGACGCGCATCCGGACTCTTTCGAAACCCGAGATGTCGATTCCCTGGAGCGGACGAAGATTTGCACCATGACCGTTCACAAAGTAGAAAGAACGGAATCCCTGGGAATGCAAACTTCCGATGATTTCCTGAACCAGGGTCGCGAAGATATCTTCCG
Source organism: Paracoccaceae bacterium (assembly GCA_965242975.1). Lineage (GTDB taxonomy): Bacteria > Pseudomonadota > Alphaproteobacteria > Rhodobacterales > Rhodobacteraceae > JAPPHA01. Next base: position 5,495,193 of record CBDETS010000007.1, read on the forward strand.
GGATCGAAATCGTACCCGGAAACGACAGGTTGAACGGCGCCGGGCTGTAGGAAATCGTTGGTGCGACAAGGGCACCGACAAGGTCTCCCACCTCTTCTGCGATCGACCTGGCACAAATGGCGTCCGTCCCGATGATCCCGATCGGCCCGTGCTGTTCGGTCGAACCCGCTGGTATGATGATGGCCTGCGACGTGCTCAGGTATTCCTCGACTTCGCGCCATGTCTTGTTCTGGAGCCGCATTCGGTCCTGCCTTCCGATCCGGGTTCCGGAATCTGCGCCCGGGTCCTCCGCCGCATTCATCGGAACCGCCGTTGCACCGATGCCGGGAACGGGCCCGGTCGGATCATGATAGTCCGGGTCGTCCGGAGCGGTCCCCGAAGATGGGGGGGTGGCGCCAGGCTACAGTCTTCCGGGACTCCTGGCGCGCACCATGTGAAGAAGACTTCAACCGTTGACCGATCCGGTCAGTTGAGCAGGTTCCACTTCATTCCGAGTTCGTCGAAAAATCCGCGTTCCGTCTTCAACGCGATCCATGTGTTCACGTAGTTGATCCAGACCTGATCGGCCTGAGGCAACAACATCGCGATTGGCGTTGGCGCCTTGGGAGCCTCAACCGGTACGATCGCCATCTGCGGATACTTGATGATCAGCTTGTTGGCTTCGACGTTGGACGTGATGTGTGCATCTGCCCGTCCAGCGAGAACTTCCTGGAAATCGCGGGCAGGAGCTTCAACGATCTTGTGCTCGGCGTTGGGGAAGAACTGTTTGACCTGCTTTTCCTGGGTTGTTCCAAGGGTTGCGGCGACCACCACGTCCGGATTGTCGAGATCGTCCCAGTCCTGGAATCGGTCCAGGTTCTCGGCAAGAATGAGAGGAACCGTCGCCAGCGCAAAATAGCTGGTCGAATACCCGGCCGCCTTGGCTCGTGCCGGCGAAATCGACGCGGATCCGGTCATGTGATACTTGCCCGACGTGACGCCGCTGACCAGGGTTTTCCAGTCCGTTGGCACAAATTCGACCTCGACTCCGAGATCCTTGGCCAGTTCGGTCATGACGTCGATGTCGTAACCTTCGTATGCATTCGTGGCCGGATCCCTCATCGTCATCGGGTTCCAGTCACCGGTCGTGCCAACCTTGAGCACACCTGAACTCAGGATTTCATGCAACGCTGACTGGGCACCGGCAGGCACCTGCAGGACCGCAAGAAAAAGCAATGCGGAAGCGACGGTTTTCAATGTTCTCATTTCAGTCTCCACTGGTGAATTGATCGGGTCTCCTATCCCGAAACCATGCGGGATTGCAACGAGATGTACCGCGCCGTGCCGTTCGTACGGGCACGCAGGTATCCCGGAATGAAAACTGCTCCATGGACTTCGAAGGTGCGGACGTCATCGGGGGAACGTTCCGGTACGGCCGTGACCGCTTCGGTCCCAGCCTTGGCCGTCGCCACTCGGGGAATCGCACGAATCCGAAAATTGTCGGGGTCCTGGCCTGTGAACGGTCCAGGTCGATGTGAACGACATGAACCGGGACGTTTTTCTCATCTTCGAACGAGAAAAACGGAGAAACACGACGCGGCCAGCGAGGACGATTTGTCGGGCCCCCACTCCGTCAGACCTCGCCCCCATCATGCCCCAGTGACTGATCTGCCGTTCGGCAATTGGATTTCACTGCCGAGTTCCCGTGGAAGGTCATCTGGGCTCCAAACTGTACATTCCGATTTGCACGGGCTTTCATTCCGGATTGGACGGATCGTCATGCCCGGTCAGCCGAAACCTGAAAACATGGTCGCACGCCACGCCGAGGGACGTGTTCTGCGTGCCCTGACAGATACCCGCATCGTCGCACTTGTCGGGCCGCGCCAGTCGGGCAAGACGACTCTCGCCCGCAAGATCGCCTCTGAACAGGGCATGAATTACGTCACCCTGGATGATGACCAGTTTCGCCGGTTCGCGAACGATGATCCGGGCGGTTTCGTACGCGGCCTCGGCCGAGCCGTCGTCGACGAGATCCAGCGCGCGCCGGATATCATCCTCGCGCTCAAGAAGATCGTCGACGAGGATTCACGCCCGGGTCGGTTCCTCATTACGGGTTCGGTCGAACTGTTCAAGGGGACGATTTCGCCGGACTCGCTCGCAGGCCGCGTCGAGACCATTGAACTGCTTCCGTTCAGTCAGGCCGAAATCGAAGGGCGCGAACCACCGGGTTTTCTGAGCAGGGCATTCAACGCCGACTTTCCCGCACTCGCAATGACCGGACCGGATTCGGACATGATCGCCCGGGTCCTGGCGGGGGGGTATCCGGAAGCGCGGGCACGGACAGATCCCTCGCGTCGCTATGCCTGGTTCCGAGCGTATGCGCAGGCCCTTGCAACGCGCGATGCCGCCGGAATTACACCGATCTCCAAGACGGACGAGCTTTCGCGGTTGTTGAACCATGCGGCTGTCGCATCAGGCCAGCTGTTGAACCACTCGGCGCTCGCGCAGCCGCTGGGGGTAGACGCCAAGACGATCGACCGGTGGCTGGCATTGCTCGAACAGATGTTTGTCCTGCGTCGTGTTCGGGCATGGCATCGCAATGACCTCAAGCGCCTCGTCAAGACACCGAAACTCCACTTTTTCGACACGGGCCTGCTTGCAGCGCTCAGGCGCCTCGATGCCAGCCAGGTTCGCACGGATCGCACGCGGCTCGGAAGCCTGCTCGAAGGCTTCGTCTTCTCTGAGCTTGCAAAGCAGTCGGAGTTGTCTCCCGATGACGTCCTGGTCAGCCACTACCGGGACAAGGACAAGGTAAAGGTGGATTTCGTTCTGGAGAAGGCGGGCAAGACAGTTGGCGTGGAGGTCAAGTCTGCGGTCACGGTACGGCCCAGAGACTTCCATGGGCTGAAGCGCCTCAAGGCGGCGGCGGGAAACGCCTTTGCCTGCGGAATTGTCGTGCATGACGGCGAGCGTGTCCAACGCGTCGGCGACAGGTTCTTTGCCATGTCCTACCGCCAACTCTGGGATACAAGCGGTACCGGCTGACTCTCCCCGGGCCTTTCCCGTCCATGCAGGTCTTTCGAAAATGGCGCAGTTGACGCCCGAGTTCGCTGCTAACGCCCGAGTTCGCTGCTAACGCCAAATGACGTCGCCGGATCAATGGGGGAGTCAAATTCGGTTCGCTATCGCAATCGAGTTCGAAGGCGCAATCCCGCACCAACACAGAGGTGCCGGTGTCGGACGGGGTATACAGGGGCAATGATCCCGCCATCACGGATCGTAGGACCGAAGATTTTCACCGGGTCCTGCACAAGGAATCCGGAACCGCTCGAGTCGCACCAGCCAAAAGTGTGCGTCCCCGGCCGTGCCAAAGGAATGAACACCAAGGCGACTGGCACCACCAAGGTTGGCATAGCCCGCATCCGCGTGGTACCGGGTCACGAGTAGAGGTCGCGGGAAGCGATTCAGGTTTCCGGATGTTCGGATCATGATCGAAATCAAGGACGTGTCGAAATTCTTCGAGGATTTCCAGGCCCTGAAGAATGTCACGCTCAATGTTGTAAAGGGGGAACGTGTCGTCGTCTGCGGACCGTCAGGATCGGGAAAGTCGACCCTGATTCGTTGTATCAACGGGTTGGAGCGTCACCAGTCGGGCACCATCCGCGTAGACGGGACCACGGTATCGGGTGACCGGGCCAGCATTGAACGTGTTCGTCCTAAGGTTGGCATGGTGTTTCAGCAGTTCAACCTGTTTCCCCATTTGACGGTCCTCGACAATCTGACCCTCGGTCCGATGAGGTCGCGCGGGCTGTCTCTCGCCGATGCCCGGGATCGGGCGATGGCGTATCTCGAGCGCGTTCGCATTCCCGAGCAGGCCGACAAGTTTCCCCGTCATCTGTCCGGCGGGCAGCAGCAGCGGGTTGCGATCGCCCGTGCGTTGTGCATGGAGCCGATGATCATGCTGTTTGACGAGCCGACGTCGGCCCTGGACCCGGAAATGATCAACGAGGTTCTGGACGTGATGGTTGAGCTCGCCCAAAGCGGCATGACGATGATGTGCGTAACGCACGAGATGGGTTTCGCGCGCCGGGTGGCCGACACGATGGTGTTCATGGATCACGGGGAAATCGTCGAGGCATCGTCGCCCGCGGAGTTTTTCGAGGCGCCGAAGAGCACGCGTTGCCAGGATTTCCTGAAAAAGATCCTGCAGCATTGATGGCGCGTGTACTTCCATTCTGGCGGAACCGCATGTCGCTGTTCGAGCCTTCCGGGGATTCCCGTTCCGGTGTGAAAACCGCGGAGCGGTTCGTCAAGACTTTCGGAGGCCGACACGGCATGGCTGAAACTCCCGGGAAACGGCTGCGTGTCTTCGCAGTGCTCCTGTCGTGCATGGTCTTGCTGTCGGGATGCTCCGAAAACTGGGGATGGTACGTTGTCGACCCGACGACGAAATCCGGATCTTCAAATCTCAGGTTCCTGCTCGGAGGATTGTACTACACGGTACTCCTGAGCCTGACCGCGATCGTGATTTCAATTGCCGCGGGCTTGCTGATCGCATTGCCCGGCCTCGGCGAGAACCGGATCCTTCGCGGTCTCAACCGTACCTACGTCGAATTGGTCAGGGCCGTGCCGATCCTGGTGCTCATCCTCTGGGTCTATTACGGCATGCCGCAGATGATCGGGATCTCGATCAGCGTGTTCTGGGCCGGCGCCATTGCGCTGGCGTTGTCCGACAGCGCGTTCGAGGCCGAGATCTTCCGCGCCGGAATCCAGTCGATCGACAAGGGCCAGTACGAAGCGGCACATTCGATTTCCCTTAACTACGTCGATACGATGAGGTTTGTCATTTTGCCCCAGGCAATTCGGCGAATACTTCCGGCCCTGGGCAACCAGCTCGTGTACATGCTGAAGATGTCGTCCCTGGTCTCGGTGATCGGAATGCAGGAACTCACGCGAAAGGCCAATGAGCTGGTCGTTACCGAGTACCGGCCCCTGGAAATCTACACGATCCTTGTTCTTGAGTACCTTGTCCTCATTCTCGTAGTCTCTGCTTGCGTCCGTTGGCTTGAGAGGAGGATGCAGGCGGATGCGAGCAGATAGCCGCCGGGTTGCCGGTTCGGGTGAATCGGAAGGCGGCCAGGTCGAAGGGCCCTGCGGTCAGGACGAGTCCTGTGAACCGGGCGACGGCACGGGTGGGCCGAACCGGACCATTGGTCCGCGAGGCCTGACGCCGGCAGCACTCTCCTTGACCATCCCGGAATAACCCATATAGACATTTCAGATAGGGCACGTCTCCAGATCGTTGCAATTCAGGAGACTCGAGCCGCTCACAACACATGACGCACAACAAGGAGGAAACATGAAAATTCGGAGCATTTGTTTCACGGCGCTGGCGGCGCTTGGCATGTCGATCGCGACAGGAACAGCCGCACAGCAGCAGTTCATCTCGATCGGCACCGGAGGCGTGACGGGCGTGTATTATCCCACCGGCGGCGCGATCTGCAGGATGGTCAACAAGGACCGGAAAGAGCATGGTATCCGCTGTTCGGCAGAATCCACCGGCGGATCGATCTACAACATCAACACGATCCGGCAAGGCGAGCTGGAGTTCGGTGTTGCTCAATCCGATTGGCAGTATCACGCCTATAACGGGACCTCGAAATTCGAGGACCAGGGCGCGTTCGAAAACCTGCGCGCGGTTTTTTCGGTTCACCCCGAGCCCGTGACGGTGATCGCGTCGGATGCATCCGGCATCAACACCTTGACCGATGCGAAGGGCATGCGCCTCAACATCGGGAACCCGGGCTCCGGAACGCGGGGCACCTGGGAAGTCATTGAAGAGGCACTGGGCTGGGAACGCTCGGATCTCAAGCTCGCCGCCGAGATGAAATCCGCGGAGACCGGCCAGGCCGTATGCGATGGCAAGATCGACGCGTATTTCTGGTTGGTGGGCCACCCGTCCGCCTTGACCCAGGAGTCGCTGGCATCCTGCGACGCGCACCTGGTGCATGTGGAAGGCGAGGCCATCGACAAGCTCGTCGCCGACAACTCGTTCTACCGTTACGCGTCGATCCCGGCGGGCATGTACGACAATGAGGAGGACATCCGCACCTTCGGTGTTGGCGCGACCTTCGTGACCAGCGCGGACGTGCCCGAGGACGTTGTTTACGTCGTGGTCAAGGCCGTCTTCGAGAACTTCGACCAGTTCCGGAAGCTTCATCCGGCTTTCGCCAACTTGAAGCCCGAAGAAATGATCAAGGACAGCCTCTCGGCCCCGCTCCATGACGGTGCCGCCAAATACTACAAAGAGGCCGGCTGGATGTAATCCAAGCACTTTGCTGACAGGTCCGGGGGCGGTTTCGAACCGCCCCCGGGTGCTTTGACATGATCAGAGAAGGGGTACGGACCGGTGTCAGCGGGGGCGGATAAACTAGAGGATTTCACGGCTACGGACACCGGAGGGCGCAATGCCGTTGGATGGCAGGGCAGCCTGATCTGGTGGATCGCGCTGATCTGGGCAGTATTCCAGCTCTACATCGCGTCGAACCTCCCCTTTACGTTACAGGAATATCTCGGATTCGGCGTCGTCACGAATTCGAACGCACGGTTGATTCACCTGGCTTTCGGCCTCCTGCTCGCCTCCTTTGCCTTTCCGCTCTTCAAGGGCAGTCCGAAGGATACGATTCCCTGGTATGACTGGGCCCTGGCCGCGCTCGGGATTCTCTCATGTCTCTACATCGTCGTCCTGCGCAACGAGATCGCGCTGCGCGCCGGGCTCCCAACCAGCGGCGACCTGATCATTTCGACCATCGGGATGATCATTCTCTTTCTGACAGTCTACCGCGTACTGGGCCTTCCGCTGGCGATCGTGGCCGGGTTTTTCGTGCTCTATGTCTTTTTCGGGGACAGCCGCTGGCTGCCCGAGGCGATGCAGTGGAAAGGCGCCTCTTACGGCAAGGCCATGTGGCATTTCTGGATGCAGAACGAAGGCGTGTTCGGGGTCGCGCTGGGGGTTTCGGCAACGCTCATTTTCCTGTTCGTGCTTTTTGGTGCGATACTGGAAAAGGCCGGGGCCGGGAACTATTTCATCAAGATCAGTTTCGCGCTGCTGGGCCATTTGCGTGGTGGTCCGGCGAAGGCCGCCGTCGTGGCGAGCGCGATGAGCGGCCTGTATTCCGGATCGTCCATAGCGAATACGGTAACGACAGGAACGTTCACCATTCCCCTGATGAAACGCACCGGATTCTCGCCCGAGAAGGCCGGTGCGGTCGAGGTTGCCTCTTCGACGAACGGTCAGCTGACGCCCCCCGTGATGGGTGCTGCGGCCTTCCTGATCTCGGAATTCACGGGCGTGAGCTATACCGAGATCATCAAGCATGCGTTGGTGCCCGCGCTGGTGAGCTACATCGCGCTGGTCTACATCGTGCATCTCGAAGCTATGAAGCTGGGTCTGAAGGGCCTGAAAAAGCCGCCGTCTTCGCTGACATTGGCGACCAAGCTGATCGGCTTTCTCGGTGGCTTCATCGGCATCGCAGTGCTTGGCATCGCGGTTTACTACGGACTCGGATGGATCAAGCTTGCCGCGCCCGATTCGGCCTTTCCCCTCGTGATCATTCTCTGTTCGGTGGCGTACCTGATCCTCCTCTGGTTTGCGTCGCGGCAACCGGACCTGGTGGTCGACGCTCCTGACGCACCGATCACCGAACTGCCGCCTGCCGGGACGACGGCCATCACCGGGCTTTATTATGTCCTGCCCATCGTGATCCTGATCTGGTGCATCACGATCGAGCGCCTCTCTCCCGCCTTCTCGGCCTACTGGGCCACGCTTGCAATGATTGCGGTCGCGCTCACCCAGCATCCGATCAAGGCAGTGATGCGGCGCGAGGGCAACCTGGTCTCTGCCTGGTGGCGGGGCTGGCGGGAATGGCTCGATGGCATGATCTCCGGTTCGCGCAACATGATCGGGATCTCGGTTGCCACCGGGGCCGCGGGAATCATCGTCGGTACGATCTCTCTTACCGGGGCGCATCAGGTCGTGGGCGAGCTGGTCGAGTTCCTTTCAGGCGGCAACCTGATGATCATGCTGGTCCTGATCGCGGTCATGAGCCTGATCCTGGGGATGGGCCTCCCGACGACGGCAAACTACATCGTCGTGTCATCGCTGATGGCACCGGTGATCCTGGCGCTGGCCGCGAAATCCGGGCTGATCGTGCCTCTGATCGCGGTCCATCTTTTCGTGTTCTATTTCGGCATTCTGGCGGATGACACGCCACCCGTCGGCCTCGCCGCCTTTGCTGCCGCGGCGATCTCCAAGGGCGATCCGATCAAGACCGGGATTCAAGGCTTTGCCTATGACATTCGCACGGCCCTCCTGCCGTTCCTCTTCATCTTCAACACCGAGCTGTTGCTGATCGATGTGACGCTGGCGAAGGCGGTATTCGTGTTCACTGTTGCGGTGATAGCCATGCTCCTGTTTGCTTCGGCGACTCAGGGTTTCTGGCTGGTTCGAAACAGAATCTGGGAAAGTGCAATCCTGCTGCTTGTCGCCTTCACGCTCTTCCGGCCAGGTTACTGGCTGGATCAGGTGCAGCCTCCCTATAACGACAGCAACCCGAGCCTGGTTTACGACGTGGTGGGTGATGTGCCGGACAACGGGGTTTTGACATTCGTGATTTCCGGGCCGGATTTTGACACCGGGGAGGCCACGTCCACCACGATCCTCGTGCCAATGGGGCGAAGGGCGGAGGCCATCCAGCGGTTGGAAGAGGCGGGGCTCACGATCATCGTGGAAGACGGGTTCGCAAAGGTTGAGGAGCCGTTTCCACAGACGCCGTTCTTCGAAAAGATCGGCACGCTCTTCGACTATTACGGCGATGACCCGGTCGTGGTGAGCAACATTCGGGCCGAGGCCGAGCGGTTGCCGAAGGAGGTGTTTTACGTTCCGGCGTTGCTGCTCCTTGGCTTCGTGTACCTGATGCAACGCCGCCGGATGGGACGGTTGGAGACCGCCTGATGGCCTTTGAGGCGCGGGAGCGGTTTCTGTGCATTGTTCCGCGGGACAGTCCGATGGTCGTTGGGCCGGTGCCGCGGTCTCGGCGGCTGCCGCGCCGGCGAAAACGCGGCTCGGCTGCCGCATCCAATTCGAAGACCGTGTGCCGAGATCCGGATTGTCTCGCTGCTCCTGATACGACGCGTGCAGGAAGCGGCCTTTCCTGGGCAACGATCATGCAAGTTGCCTGCCTGTCCGTGCGCCATGGCATCGCCGGACCGACTGTTCGCGAATCAACGAGGCGGGCCGGTTTGACACGGGAGCTGGTCGTGAGCCCGTCAATATCGCCAAGGACATGGCGGAGCTGATCGGCGCGTCATCGGCGCAGCCGGAGTGGCGTCTGCCTGCTATCCGCACCGCCCGCCCGCCCGCGGAATTCGCTTGTGCGGATGGCGTTCGCGAAATTCCGGAAATCGCCTGATGTCACATGTTTTTCCCCGTTCCAACCGCAGCCCGCCTCCCCTCGCAGTGCGGGGCGAGGGGGTGTATCTCTACGACGCCGAGGGCAAGGCCTATCTCGACGGATCGAGCGGCGCGGCGGTGTCGTGCCTTGGCCATGGCGACCGCGACGTTATCGCGGCGGTTAAGGATCAGATGGACGTTCTGGCCTTTGCACACACCCGGTTCTTTTCATCGAAACCGGCGGAAGACCTGGCCGACCTGCTGATCGCCCATTCGCCTGAAGGGATCGAACGGGTCTATTTCGTCTCGGGCGGGTCCGAGGCTGTCGAGGCTGCCTTGAAGCTTGCGCGGCAGTATTTTCTGGAAATCGGTCAGCCTGCACGGTCCCGCATCATCGCACGCAGGCAAAGCTATCATGGCAATACGCTGGGTGCGCTGGCCGCCGGCGGAAACCCGTGGCGACGGAACCAGTTTTCGCCGCTCCTTGTCGATGTCTCTCACGTCGCGCCGTGCTACGCCTACCGTGGGTGCCGGGAAGATGAGACGGAAGAGGCCTACGGACAGCGTGTTGCGGACGAACTCGAGGCCGAAATCCGGTGTCTCGGTCCCGAAACCGTAATGACGTTCATTGCCGAACCGGTCGTAGGCGCGACTCTCGGTGCGGTCCCGGCCGTGCCGCGCTATTTTCAACGGGTCCGGGAGATTTGTGATCGATACGGCGTGCTGCTCATTCTCGATGAGGTGATGTGCGGGATGGGACGTACGGGTGCGCTCTTCGCCTGCGAGCATGATGACGTACGCCCGGATATCGTGACCATCGCCAAGGGCCTCGGCGGGGGATACCAGCCGATCGGCGCGATGCTGTGCTCTGGCGAAATCTATGATGTACTGACCGAAGGGAGCGGTTTCTTTCAACACGGCCATACCTATCTGGGCCACCCGGCGGCTGCGGCGGCGGGACGCGCTGTCGTCTCGAAGTTGCTCGGTGAAGGGCTGGTGGAGCGAAGCCGGGAGATGGGTGCACGGCTGAAAGATGCGTTGATCGGAAGGCTTGGACAGCATCCGCACGTGGGCGACATCCGTGGGCGCGGGCTGTTTGTCGGTGTCGAACTGGTTGCCGACCGGGAGACGAAGGCGCCCTTCGATCCCGTGCGCAGGGTCCATAAGCAGTTGGAGCGCTTCGCCCTTGAGAACGGGCTCGTCTGTTACCCGATGGGGGGCACGATCGATGGCAAGATGGGCGACCATGTACTCCTGGCACCGCCCTTTGTCATAACGGATGGCCAGATCGACGAATTGACTGACAAGCTCGGTTCCGCAGTCAACATGGCAACAATGGCTTGACCTGCTGGATTCACCAGAGGGACGCCAGCCTTTTTTCCGGTACCGGCATCGGACAGAGAAAATGGTTGTCAAGCCGTGCGCAATGACCATGAACTTGTGCTTTCATCCACGCCAAACGTCTGCTGAACGCCGATGAACGGTTCGAGGTGACTCACGGCGATCATGGCGGTTCGAAAACCCGTCGCTCCGAGAGTATCGAAGAACGTGTTCGAACGGGTTGGCAACATGCGGCCGTTGTTCCTCAGTCCGTAAACGGTGGGTATTCGGCTGCTCCTGATGCTCACCCTGTTCGGCATGCAGACGGGCCGGCGACCGAACAGGTCGGGAAATACAGGCCTCTGGCGGCCAGGCGATCGACACTTGGCGTCCGGACCTGCGCGTGTCCGGAACAACGAGGCCAGTCCACCTTCATCTGATCGCACATGATCGCAAGGAAGTTCGGGTTGTCGGACATGAACGAATTCCCTCGGGCGATCCTAACCGGTCCTGCTGTCGCCGGGCGGGATACGATCTGCGCGGTCAGCCACGCGTGAATTCTCGTTCCGGGATTCCGTGGACGTGAGGCTGGAACCTCGTATCGCGGGATGACATCTGAAATTTTAATGAGACATATTGACATGTCGCATTGATGTTCCTATGTCGCATTTAGAAAGAAGGACGGTCATGAGAGAAGAACAGTTGACTCTTGAAGAGTTGAGCGAACGCTCCGGCATTGAGCCACGTACGTTAAGGTCCTGGGTGAGCGAGGGATTACTCTCTCCGCCGCTCAAGGTGGGCCGAGGTGCGCGCTATCCGGCACGCAATGCGTACCGTGCACTTGCGGTACGGGTCCTGAAGGATGTTCACGGCTTGTCGCTGTCGGAAATCGGACGCCATTTCCTGATGGCGACCGAGGAGCAGATTCGGGCCTGGGCAATCGAGGCAGGGCCAACCGTGGCTCCACGTGGGTCGGCGCGCGAATACCTGAGCCGAATCAGGATGGACAGACCCGCGGCTGACGCGGGTCCGGCCTCGGCCGATCACGCAGGCAAAGCCCCGGATTCCCATTCGAGGGAAGAGGCGTCCCGCCAGAAATTGCGCGGCGTGCCACCGCTACGTTCCGGTCGCCGGGCAGATCACGCGCGCATCGAGCAACTGATCTTCTACTTGGGAAAAGCGTTGAAGGCTCGTGCGCCAAAGCGTTCTCGTGGGACCCTTTGGACACGGATTTCCGTGACGCCGGACTTCGAGATTTCCATCCGGGGCGATCTCGAGGCTCGTGACCAGATCCTTTTCGAACAACTTGCGGACCAGCTCCGCGCCATACTGACAGGAGGGACGAAACATGACTGACATTAATTTCACGTCGACCGCAGCGTTCGATCGCAAGTTTTTCTGGAAGCGGGGAGGTTCAGTTCGATACCTCGTCGTTCGGTTACAGGCCGGCCGTGACGGCCGTGGACGGCCCGTCGAGCGAACGCCGCTCAACATAGCCCTCGCGCTCGATGCCAGCGGTTCGATGGCCGGCGACAAGCTGGTGGCAGCCAAGGCGGCGGCACTGGGTCTTGCGGACCGTCTGACCGAGCGGGACCGTCTGACCTTGGTCTCGTTTGCTTCGAATGTTCAGGTCCATCTCGATGCAGTGCCTGTAAACAGTGACAACGCGGTTCGAATTCGCTCCGAGATATCTCGGATCGGCACCCGGGGTTGCACTGATCTGGCCGCCGGATGGTTCACCGGAGTCGCGTGTGCGGAACGGGCTCTGGATGGCAACCCACAGATGACACCGCGCGTCATCATCCTCAGCGATGGCCACGCAAACGCGGGGATCGACGATCCTCACGAACTTCGCGAGCACGCACACGAACTCAGGATACGTGGAGTCCTGACCTCGGCCCTCGGGATTGGAGATGGCTATGACGAACAACTGCTGCGGGGGGTCGCGGAGAGTGGTGGCGGTCGTCTTCACGATGCTGAATTGACTGGCGAGATCTCCTCCGTCCTTCTGGGCGAGCTTGACGACATTTTCAGTACCGTTGTCGAAAACGCACACGTCACGTTGACCTTGCCATCCGGCGTGCGTGCGGAAGTCCTGGGCATGGGGAATACGGAGCGCCGCGATGACCGGCTTGTCGTTAATTTCGGACCGCTCCAGGCCGACGTCGAACGGACCGCGGTCGTGAAGGTGACGTGCCCGAGACGCAGGAAGAACGACGAGGTCGATTTCGAGATTGCAGCGAGCGGGCGAACTGTGGAAGACCGGTCGACGGTTACGGCCGAGGCGATGCGGGCGAAACTCGTTTCAGTTGACGGCAAATCGAACAGTGCCCAGGCGCGAGACACCGAGGTCGCGGAGGTCGTCGCCCGAACGTGGAGTGCGCACGTCGTCGCCACGGCAGCGCGGCTGAACCGTGACGGAGCCTTCCGGCAGGCGGAGGCATTCGTCACAGGTGAACTTCATCACTTCCGCCGGTATGCCGAAGGACTGCGTCACGGACGTGAATGGGTCCGGGAGCTTGAGCTCCTCGCGGAACGGGTCGTCTTTCACTTGTCGCCGAGAGTACGCAAGGAAATGGCGTTTCAATCGAGCCTGGCGGTGGAGCGACGGACGGATCACCGTGGCGCCATGAAAGCCAGCTGGAGTGCAAGAATGGAGCGCGGCGATTGACGGATGTCCGCTGGGTGGGACAGAGTGGGTGGGACAGAGCGTGGCGATGGCAGTTCCCGCCGGCATCATGTTTCCGCGCGATTTCGGATTCACGGTTGATCGTCCCTCGCCGGAGCAAACGAACGGCATGACTCCGTTCACGGTCATCAATATGCCTCGTTTTCGCCGGTCGCCGGCAAGGTGGTCGACACGTCCGGAGCCAGTTGGCCGGAAAAATGGCGAATTGGGCCCGAAGGCCCGGATTTCACGGGAACGGGCGGATCAATCGGTGACGGAAGTCCTTGCGGGTGAAGTCCGGCTCAGGCTCTGGTCGGGATTGGTCAAGTTGCAGGCAGAAAATGAAACCCGGAAAAAAGGCAATCGAACGCCGAAAGAGAGGCCGTCACCCCCATACCGAACGCTCGCCGAGAAACTGGGTCAACCGAACGAATCGCTTGTTTGCCCGGCAAGCGTGGTATACCATATACCAACTGGTACTGGTTGCCGAGCTGGATCTTGCCAACCAGGTACGAGGTGAAACGGGGGAGTTGCCGGGCAAATTCCTTTGCTTTTTCGTGCTCGAGATTAAAGCTGTGATCGAGTCACGCGCTGTGGCGACACTTCCCGACAGAGAGGGAGCAAGACAATGCATACACTCAAGAAACTCTTGACCGGTTCGGTCGTGACGTTTGCCGTCCTTCTGGGGGGGCTCGTGTCGCAGGCACAGGCTGATTGGCAGCCGCGGAAACCGGTCGAGTTCATAATCATGGCAGGTACCGGAGGAGGTGCCGACCAGATCGCAAGGCTGTTGCAAGGGCTAATTGAACAAAAGGGTCTGTCTTCGAGACCGTTCATTCCGATCAACAAGCCGGGTGGGTCGGGCGCCGAGGCTCTCCTGTATCTCAAGGACAAGGCTGGCGATGACCATACGGTCCTCGTGACGCTGAACTCATTCTATACAACGCCGATCATTCAGGAAGATCTTGGTGTAGACATTTCGACCTTCACACCGATCGGGCGTATGGCACTCGATACGTTCCTGCTCTGGGTACACACGGACAGGGAAGACATCACCGACCTGGACAGCTACGTGATGGCGGTCAAGGATGCCGGCGCTGAATGGAAAGTCGGCGGTACCGGTTCAGGCCAGGAAGACTCGATTCTCACGGCCATGATGGAAGCCGAGTTCGGCTATTCGGTCACGTACATCCCGTTTCCGGGTGGCGGGACCGTTGCCAAGAACCTGATCGGGAAACACATCGATTCAACGGTCAACAACCCGGCGGAACAGAACGAGTTCTATCGGGCCGGACAGTCGAAACCGCTCGTGCAGTTCACGCCGGAACGCATGGCGGCATATCCCGATATTCCGACCGCCCAGGAACTTGGTCATGACATCGTGTACTTCATGCAGCGTTCGATCAATGGACCGCCGGGCATGTCTGCCGAGGCACAGGAATTCTATATCAACCTGTTCAAGACGCTGTTTGAATCCGAGGAATGGCAGACCTTCTGTACGGAAGACGGCCTGACCTGCGACGAGTGGGTCGCCGGCGATGACCTCGCGGCATTCCACAAAGAGCAAGGCATGCGCCACAGGGAGCTGATCGAATCGGTCGGCGCTGCAGCCATCACGGGAGAATAATTCCTCTTCCCGTCAGACGTCCGCGGGCCGGATTCCCGGTTGGCGGAACCTTGTCACGGCCAACCGATGACTGCATACCGATCATCGGTTGGCCGTGTCTGATTTGACCGGCAGTTGCCCGGCCGAGGCAATGCCACGGCCCTTCCGGCGAAAGTGACGTGAGACCGAATCCATGACCGTGCGCCAGGCAGACTTTCTGATGGCCATTGCGACGATCCTGATGTCATTGGGGCTGATGTGGTCATCGACCGACGGCCTCGCGATCGGCTGGGTGACCGACAAGGGACCGGGGTCCGGGTTTTGGCCATTCTGGCTGTCAGTCGGAATGTTGCTGTGCGCGATTGCGACGCTGGCCCGGTGGTTCATGCGCTCAACGGCGGAGTCCCGCTCTACGGACATTTACATGTCCCGGGCTTCGGTCGCCGTCGTCGGGACGTCGGTTGCCGCGTTGGTTGCGTTGCTGGTCGGAATCCACTTCATCGGAACCTACTTCGCGCTGTTCATTTTTCTCGCGTTCTATTTCAAGGTCGTCGGTCGTCACGAGTGGCCGATCGCGATCATGTTGATCGGCGGGATTCCGGTTTTCATCTTTGCCCTGTTCGAGTGGGGACTGCAGATTCCCCTGCCCAAGGCGATGACCGAAGAATGGTTCTATCCGATCTTCGACATCATGTACGAAACAGATCACTTCTGGCTGTATGTCGTCGGGACATTCGCGTGCCTTGCGGCAGTCTCGTATGCGACTCACCTGTTCACCCGATCAGGTAACGGGTAGGTCTCAATGGATACCATACTGATATCCCTGGCGGGCGGGCTGGTGCAGGCTTTCGAGCCTCTCAACCTGTTGATGATCGTGATCGGTTGCACGGTCGGGCTCTTTGTCGGTGCCATGCCGGGCCTGGGGTCGGTGAACGGGGTCGCAATCCTTTTGCCGATTACATTCCTGGTTCCGCCTACCGCAGCGATCATTTTTCTTGCCGCGGTCTATTACGGTGCCATGTACGGCGGCGCCATCAGTTCGATCACGTTGGGTATACCGGGCGCTTCGACCGCGGTTGCGACGGTCTTTGACGGCAGGCCCCTGGCCATGTCCGGCAGGGCTGACCAGGCGTTGACCGCCGCCGCAATCGCGTCATTCATCGGCGGAACGATTTCGGTGGTGCTTTTCACGCTGTTTGCACCACCGCTCGCAGAATTTGCGCTCAAGTTCGGACCGCCGGAAGAATTCGCACTCATGGTCCTGGCCTTTGCGACCTTCATCGGGTTGGGTGGCGACGATATTCCCAAGACGGTTTTCTCGATCCTGATTGGGCTCGTGCTCGCCACGGTCGGCCTCGACATCATCTCCGGGAAGCCACGCCTGATCTTCTTTGATGCGTCCGGATTCCTGCACGGAATCAACTTCCTGGTGCTGGCGATCGGGATCTACGGAATTGGTGAAATGCTGTGGACCCTCGAGTCCACCGGTGGAAAGGTAATCGTCCACAAGGTCAACATGACCTGGAAAGGGTTCATGACCAATGTCCGGGCCGTGAACCAGTACATCAAGACGACGACTCTCGGCTCGATCCTGGGATATTTCGTGGGCACCTTGCCCGCGGCGGGCGCAACACCGGCGTCGCTGATGGCGTACGGACTGGCGAAGACCTTTTCGAGAGACCCGGATTCCTTCGGAAAGGGTAATGTCTCCGGCGTTGCGGCACCTGAGGCGGCCAACAATGCCGCTTCAACCGGATCAATGTTGCCGATGATTACCCTGGGAATTCCCGGGTCGCCAACCACGGCGATTCTTCTGGGCGGGATGATCATATGGGGGCTGCGGCCGGGGCCGCTGCTGTTCACGGAAAGGCCGGACTTCGTCTGGGGACTGATCGGTTCGCTTTACGTCGCCAACCTGTTCACGGTGTTGATCAATCTCGCCTTCATCCCGATCTTTGTCCGCGTGCTGACCCTGCCGTTCACGATCCTTGCACCCATCATCTTCGTTCTGTGCATCGTTGGTGGATATGCGCCGACCCAGACCATGCACGATGTGTGGCTCATGCTGCTGTTTGGTGTCATGGGCTACCTGATGCGCAAGCTCAATTACCCTGTCGCTCCCGCTGTCCTGGCAATTGTTCTGGGACCTCTGGCGGAAAGATCGCTAAGGCAATCCCTGCTGTCGTCTCAGGGCGACGTTCTTATCTTCCTGGAACGGCCGATATCGGCGACCTGCATCGTTATTGCGGCTGCGTTGATGCTCTACCCGGTGTTTGTCTCGTGGCGGAAGCGCAGGGCCGCTTCGGCGGGCGGTGCACCGAATTCCGGCAAGTGAGCCAACTGGAATTTCCAGTCAGGTGCGGCGGCCAGATGGAGAAAGACAGGATTGCGAACCAGAAAAATGGGTAATCCGGCAAACCACGGCCCGTTTCATTCGACCGACGCATTCGGGATGAGCATTTTTCCTGTGGCCGGGTTCGCCGGGCTCGGTTCGAAAGAACCCATGTAGATCACGCAATTTCCCATCTTCCCAAGGAGTTAGCGAAATGTCAGCACCAGAGCAGGGCTTGCATGAAGGTTCTGTCGAATCCGGGGTCGGCCAGGAGATCACGGACGGCTTTCACCTCGTCATCGATGCGCTCAAGCTCAACGGTATCAAGACGGTCTATTGCGTCCCGGGGATCCCGATAACGGACCTGGGCCGGCTGGCGCAGGCAGAAGGCATGCGCGTGATCTCCTTTCGGCACGAGCAGCATGCCGGCCATGCCGCGGCGATCACGGGTTACCTCACGCAGAGGCCCGGCATCTGCCTCACCGTGTCCGCGCCCGGGTTTCTCAACGGCCTGACGGCATTGGCGAATGCGACCACGAACTGCTTCCCGATGATCCTGATCAGCGGGTCGTCGGAACGGGAAATCGTGGATCTGCAACAGGGTGACTACGAAGAGATGGATCAGCTGGCGATAGCCAAGCCACTGTGCAAGGCGGCATTTCGCGTGCTGCACGCAGAAGACATCGGCGTCGGTATCGCCCGGTCCATAAGGGCGGCCTGTTCCGGGCGTCCGGGCGGCGTGTACCTCGACCTGCCGGCGAAGCTGCTTGCCCAGACGATGGAAGCTGCGGAGGGTGCCCGTTCGCTGGTCAAGGTCATCGATCCGGCGCCGAGCCAGATCCCGGCCGCAGATGCCATTGATCGCGCGGTCGATGTACTCAAGGGCGCCACACGGCCTCTGATCATTCTCGGCAAGGGAGCCGCCTACGCCCAGGCAGACGAAGACATCCGCGCCCTGGTGGAGGCCACCGGCTTCCCCTATCTGCCGATGAGCATGGCCAAGGGGATCTTGCCTGATACGCACCCGCAGTCCGCCGGTGCGGCGCGTTCTCTTGTCCTCAAGGAGTCCGATGTCATCCTGATGATCGGAGCCCGGCTCAACTGGCTTCTTTCTCATGGGAAAGGAAAAGCGTGGGGGAACACACCGAAACAGTTTGTCCAGATCGATATCGAGCCGAAGGAAATGGACTCCAATGTGGAGATCGCGGCGCCCGTGGTCGGGGATATCGGTTCGTGCGTGCGGGCACTGCGCGCCGCCTTGGGTTCAGACTGGCGCCAGCCGTCCACGGACTGGACCGGTACGGTCAAATCCAAAAAGGAATCCAATCTCGCCCGCATGGCGCCAAGGTTGCAGAACAACAATGTGCCCATGGACTTCCACGGCGCACTTGGTGTCCTGCGGACGATTGTCAAGAACCGGCCGGAAGCGATACTCGTCAACGAAGGCGCCAATACACTCGATTTTGCCCGCAGTATCATTGACATGTATCGACCCCGGAAACGCCTTGATGTCGGCACCTGGGGTGTCATGGGAATCGGGATGGGGTTTGCGGTCGCGGCGGCGGTCGAGACAGGCAATCCGGTGCTCGCGGTCGAGGGCGACAGCGCCTTCGGGTTTTCCGGCATGGAGGTCGAGACGATCTGCCGCTACGACCTGCCCGTTTGCGTCGTGGTTTTCAACAACAACGGCATCTACCGCGGAACCGACGTCAATCCGTTCGGTGGCGACGATGTCGCGACGACGGTATTCGTCAAGGATGCGCGTTATGACCGGATGATGGAGGCTTTCGGCGGTGTCGGCGTTTACGCCACGACGCCAGACGAACTCGCCCGCGCGGTCAACGAGGCCATGGATTCGGGCAAACCGACACTGGTCAACGCTGTGATCGACGAAAAAGCAGGCACGGAAAGCGGCCGCATCGGCAATCTCAACCCGCAGAGCGCAGTTTCCAAGACGTAGCGGCCCCACGGGCCCGACACCCTGTCGCGGAGTCAGGAGTTCCCAATGAAAGCATTGAATGGCATCAGAATTCTCGATTTCACCCACGTGCAGTCCGGCCCGACATGTACCCAGCTCCTTGCCTGGTTCGGGGCCGACTGCATCAAGGTCGAACGTCCTGGCATCGGCGACGCGACACGTGGCCAGTTACGCGACATACCGGATGTGGATTCCCTGTATTTCACGATGCTGAACCACAACAAACGGTCGATCACGCTCAATACGAAAAACGAGACCGGAAAGTCGGTACTTGAGCGGCTGGTCAAGGAGTGCGACGTTCTCGTGGAGAACTTTGCGCCCGGCGCGCTCGACCGTATGGGCTTCGGATGGGAGCGGATCCAGGAACTCAATCCGCGCATGATCATGGCGTCGGTCAAGGGCTTTGGTCCAGGACCGTACGAAGACTGCAAGGTTTACGAGAATGTCGCCCAATGTACCGGCGGTTCCGCGTCGACCACGGGATTCAGGGATGGTCCGCCGACCGTGACCGGGGCTCAGATCGGGGACAGCGGAACCGGGCTGCACCTGGCGTTGGGAATCGTTACCGCGCTCTACCAGCGGGAGACGACCGGGCGCGGCCAACGCGTCCTGGCGGCAATGCAGGACGGGGTGCTCAACCTGTGCCGGGTGAAATTGCGCGACCAGCAACGCCTCGAGCACGGACCCTTGGCCGAGTACAGCCAGCACGGGCGGGGAATTCCGTTTTCCGACGCGACGCCCCGAGCGGGGAACGACTCCGGCGGCGGCCAACCGGGGTGGATTCTCAAGTGCAAGGGTTGGGAGACGGATCCCAATGCCTATATCTACTTCATTACCCAGGCCGCGGTTTGGACCCGGGTCTGCGACGTCATCGGCAAGCCGGAGTGGAAGGAAGACCCGGCCTATGCAACCCCGCCGGCCCGTCTCGACAAGCTGACGCACATCTTTGACACGATCGAGGCATGGACCAAGACCAAGACGAAGTTCGAAGTCATGGACATCTGTAACCCGCTGGGCATTCCATGCGGACCGATCCTGTCGATGAAAGAGCTGGCTGAAGAACCGAGCTTGCGGGAAACCGGCACGGTTGTCGAAGTCGACCATCCGACCCGGGGAAGGTACCTGTCCGTCGGTTGCCCGATCAAGCTTTCGGACAGCCCGGCGGAGGTTGTTCGCTCGCCCTTGCTCGGAGAACATACGACCGAGGTCCTGACGGACGTCCTTGGCTACACGGTCGAAGAGGTTCAGGAGATCCAGGAATCCGGGGCCGTCGGATAAACCGTGATTCGGACACGGCCGAAGAACCGGGAAACTCACGTCGCCAGCCCTTCTTTCTGCGTGCCGAGCGGAACCTGGCCAGGTGTCGAGTCATCCGGCCGGCATGCGATCACGAACTGAATTCCTCGCCACCGAAACACCCGGATCTGTTTTGTCTGCCCCGGAGAAGTTACGAAAGCCCCGTGCAGGCTGTTCGGCCAGGAACCCGAAAACGTCTTCCCCGTCGCCCGTGGCAGGGCAGGAGTCACGGCAACCGAGGGCGGTTCCCAACGTTCGAAATGCGTGCCGGCTGCAGGTTGCATGCCGTCCGGTGGGACATTGAATCGGATAGAGGTTCAGTGCTACAGGATCGCCCCACGCATCAGCCGCTGGAGACCTCGAAATGAGAGTTCACACGGATCCCGCATTCCGGTTTGAAGGAATCTACACGCCGGTCGTAACATCCTTCACGGATGACTTTGAGATCAATTGGCAGGCTCTCGAAGACATTGTCGAGTTCCTGATCTCTTCGGGCGTGCATGGGCTGATCTCAGGGGGGTCGACAGGCGAGAACTATGCGCAAACCGTCGACGAACGCCTGGAAGTCGCTCGGTTTGTCCACGAACGCATTCGCGGCCGCGTTCCCCTGATCGTTGGAACGGGTGCAATGCT
Source organism: Paracoccaceae bacterium (assembly GCA_965242975.1). Taxonomy (GTDB): domain Bacteria; phylum Pseudomonadota; class Alphaproteobacteria; order Rhodobacterales; family Rhodobacteraceae; genus JAPPHA01. The sequence goes on from CBDETS010000007.1 coordinate 5,516,456, forward strand.
GACGGGGGAGTCGGTTGCGTTGGCATCGGGGGCGCGGGAGCTGGGCGCCGACGGCATTTTGCTGGCAAGTCCACCTTATGCCGTTCCGACAGACAGGGAGAATGCCCTCAACGCCCTCGCGATTGACCGGGCTGCCAACCTGCCGGTCATGCTGTACAATTATCCCGGGCGAACCGGAACGATGATGGGCGAGGAGTTTCTCGACCGGGTGGGCCGCTCAAGGAACTTTTGCGGAATCAAGGAAAGTTCCGGCGACATCAACCGGGTTCATTTCCTGGCCCGCGACTATCCTCACATCCAGCTCGGCTGCGGCATGGATGACCAGGCTCTTGAATTCTATGCCTGGGGTGCCCGTTTCTGGGTGTGTGGCGGGTCGAACTTTTCGCCACGGGAACATCTCGCACTCCATCAGGCTTGCGCAGTTGAAGGAGATTTCGCGAAAGGCCGGCGGATCATGGCCGCGATGTTGCCCTTGATGCGCGTACTGGAACAGGGTGGCAAATTCATCCAGACGATCAAGCACGGTGCCACGATCGCCGGATTGAACGCGGGCGCGGTCCGACCTCCGCTCAAGCCGCTGAACAAGGATGAGAAACGGGAGCTGGAGCTTGTTGTCCGGGTGCTGAAAACAACGGTTGCCGCCATTGAATCAGGGGATTGACCGATGCAAATGCTGACACGAGACGAGTATCGGGCCATCGCGGGATCGATGAGTTTCCCGGGAGGCGCTTTCATCGACGGCGGTTTCCGGCCGGCGATTTCGGGAAAGACTTTCCAGACCGTCAATCCGGCGACCGGGGAGAAACTCGCCGACGTTGCGGCTTGCGGTGCCGAGGACGTGGATTTTGCTGTCGAGAAGGCTCGCGAAGCGTTTGAGGACGGCCGGTGGTCGAAAGCGCATCCGGCGGAACGCAAGGAGGTGCTCATCCGGCTGTGCAAGCTTGTCACGCGCAACGCACCCGAGCTTGCGGTCATGGAAAGCCTGGATTCCGGAAAACCGATCAACGACTGCGTAACGGTCGATCTGCCTGAGACAATTGGTTGTCTCAAGTGGCACGCGGAAGCCATCGACAAGATCTATGACCAGGTCTCACCGGCGTCGGACGATCACATCGCCATAGTGGTCCGGGAGCCCATTGGCGTGGTCGGGCTGGTCCTGCCCTGGAACTTTCCGCTGTTGATGATGGCCTGGAAGATCGGGCCGGCCCTCGCAGCCGGATGTTCGGTGGTCGTCAAGCCGGCTGAAGAAACGTCACTGACGGCACTCAGGCTGGCGGAACTGGCCATGGAGGCCGGGCTGCCTCCCGGTGCGCTCAATGTCGTTCCCGGCAAAGGGCCGGAGGCAGGCGAGCCGATCGGGCGCCATCCGGATGTCGATGTCGTGTCGTTCACGGGTTCAACCGAAACCGGCAAGCGATTTCTGTCGTATTCCGCCGAGAGCAATGCGAAGGAAGTTGTTCTCGAAATGGGAGGCAAGAACCCGGCAATCGTCATGGACGACGCGGAGAACCTCGACCGCGTCGCGGGCCATATCGTCAACGGAGCGTTCTGGAACATGGGCGAGAACTGCTCGGCGAGTTCGCGCCTCATCGTTCACAGGGACATCAAGAGCAGGCTTCTGGACAGGATCGCCGCACATGCCCGGCACTGGATCGTGGGCGACCCGCTTGATCCGGACACCCGCATGGGCGCGCTCGTTTCCGGGGAACACTTCCAGAAGGTCTGTGGATATCTGGACAAGGCCGACACGGTCGTTTTCGGAGGCAAGGCAGAAGCCGGGTTCGTGGAAGCGACGGTCATCGAGGTGGCGGACAATGATGCGGTTCTCGCGCGGGAGGAGATATTCGGCCCGGTTCTGAGCGTGATCGAGGTTTCTTCGTTCGATGAAGCCATTTCCGTCGCAAACGACACCGAGTACGGGTTGTGTGCGTCGATTTTCACCTCCAATGCCAAGCGCGCGATTCGTGGCGCCCGGGCAATTCGAGCCGGGACCGTAACCGTCAACAGCTACGGCGAGGGAGACATCACGACGCCATTCGGCGGGTACAAGCAGTCGGGATTCGGCGGACGAGACAATTCCATCCATGCCCATGACCAGTACACGCAACTCAAGACGATCTGGATTGACCTTGCGGATGACGTCGACGAGGCCATTGATTGACGGAATTCAGGGCAAGGCGGATACCGGTTCATCGGGGACCCGCCGCGTGGAACGCGATACTTCCCTCCCAGATCCCTCCGGTCCAAATCGAATCTGACCAAGCCGCCGACTTCGCTGTCGTTGGCGGCGGATTCGCGGGTCTTTCGGCGGCCGAACGCCTCCGCCAGTTGAACGCCGGGGCCAGGATCATCGTTCTCGAGGCGGGCCGGCTTGCCGAGGGGGCCTCGGGGCGCAATTCCGGATTCATGATTGATCTGCCACATGATCTCGCCTCCGAAGACTACGCCGGAGGGGAACTCGACCGGCAACGCAGCCTGATCGCCCTCAACCGGAAAGCGATCGCCTTTGCCAAGGCAGCGGTCGAGCGGTACGCCATCAATCCCGTGTATTTTCGCCCGGTCGGGAAGATCAACGGTGCTGTCGGGGAGGCTGCGCTCGAGCTCAACGCCGGATACGCACGAAAGCTGGCCCACCTGGACGAAGCGTCGGAGCCACTGGATTCCCGGGCAATGCAGGAGGTGACCGGCTCCCGGTACTATGCCGGGGGCTTGCATACGCCTGGAACGGTTGTGCTTCAACCGGCAGGGTACATCCGTGGATTGGGAGAAGGGCTTCGGACCTCGGTTCAGGTCTTCGAAAATTCGCCGGTTGTCTCGATCCGGCGGGACCGGGAGAACTGGATGATCAGGACACCGGCCGCAAGCGTGATGGCGCCCAAGGTCATTCTTGCCAACAACGGGCACCTCGAGAGCTTCGGCTTCTTCCGAAACCGCCTCATGCACGTTTTCCTGTTTGCGGTCATGACGCCTGACCTCGGAGAGGAGTTGGCCAGGCGGCTTGGGGGATCCTGTCGGTGGGGAATAACGCCGTCCGCCCCGATGGGGTCGACCGTTCGCCGGATATCCGGCGGCGAGGGCGGAGACCGGATCGTCGTCCGCAGCTGCGCCAGCTTTCGACCGGGCATGCAGGCGACGCAAGGAGACCTCCGGCGCGCACGGCGGTCGATGCAGCGCAAGTTCGACCGGAGATTTCCCGAATTGGCCGGAACCCGGATGGAATTCGCCTGGTCGGGTCATCTGTGCCTCAGTCGAAACGGCGTAACCGTCTTGCGGGAACTTGAACAGGGCATGTGGGCGGCCTGTTGTCAGAACGGGTTAGGCACGACGCGCGGCACCTTGACCGGAATTGCCGCGGCCGAGCTTGCGACAGGAGTCAACTCCGAGATCGCAGAGTTTTTCCAGGGTGAGCCCGAACCGGAAAGATTGCCGCCGCGGCCGATTTCGACGATTGCGGCCAATATCGCTCTGCGCTGGAAGGAAATTAAGGCGCGTCACGAATAGGAAATTCGAAAAGTGGCGAATTCAGGTCCGCAGTCGCAACAGATCTCTCCCGAACGTGTTCCGACTTGCAGTTGCATCGGCAACGCACTAATCGGACATCGGTCTGCCGGTGGCCCCTTAGCTCAACTGGATAGAGTAGCTGACTTCGAATCAGCAGGTTCGGGGTTCGAGTCCTCGAGGGGTCACCAACTCCCTGAATGCCACGGTGCAATTCAGGTCGATGTGCTGCAGGGATCATTCAAAGAACCAGTTGGCGTCGATGGAATCCCGATCACGCGCATGCAAAACTGCAACCTGTCCTTCGGACGGGCCTCGATGCTGTCGTGCCAATGTCATGTCCGGGGTGAGCGACAATCAGTCGCGGAGTTCCCTTTTTTCGAATAGAGTTTCCCAGCGCGACCGAGTCGGACTCGATCCGCGCATCGACGTGCGACGAGAGTTTCACCGCTGATGAGCGGCGCACATCGGGTTGTTGTCGATCGTGGCGGGAATCACCGAAGTCGCTGTTGCGGAGTAGATGGCGCCGAAGGCATGAGCGCGAGCACCCGGAAGCTCTCGGTCAGACGTAACACCAGGTTTGATGCGACGGACACGGGGGTAGTCTTTTTCGGCTTCGCCGCTAAGCTGTCGAGGCTGTGAGGCGAGGCGGATGTTCCCGGGTCGACGAGGCGACCGGCCAGGCCGGGAATTGAATTGGTGGTCGTTCGATGGGGTTTCTGCAAGCACGTCTCCAGTGGCCGGACAGGGACAAGTCGCGAGCTACCCGGCACCGACACACACGTCCGTTCCTGAAAGGGGTACGCAATGAAGTTGGATGACAGCAACCGAGTCCGGCTGTCGGCTTCCGACCTCATGCGATTCACGGCGTGTTCGCACGCATCGCGTCTCGACCTTGCGTTTCTCCAAGGTGAAAACCTCGTGCCGGCCCAGGATAGTGAAGATTCTGTCCTTCTGCAGCGGCGCGGAAACCGGCATGAAGCGGCGCATCTGGATCAGTTGGAAGCCGAAGGGAAAAGCGCGCTGCGCATCGAATCCGCCGGCGTCACCACCGAAGGAGCTGCAGAGGCCACGCGCGAGGCCCTTGTTCACGGTCCGGACACTGTCTTCCAGGCAGCTTTGGAGGATGGGAAATGGGGAGGCTTCGCAGATTTCCTCGAACGCGTGCCCGTACCGTCCGATCTCGGACCCTACTCCTACGAGGTCGTGGATACGAAGCTCAAGCGGAAGCCCGCGCCCGCCCACGTGATTCAGCTGGTCATCTATTCCGATCTGCTCGCCGGGGTTCAGGGCCGTGAGCCAGACCGAGCCCATGTCATCCTTGGCACAGGTGACCGGTTCAGTTTTCGCCTTCAGGAATATGCCGCCTACGTGCGTACCGCACGCACCCGCCTTGAGGAGTTCGTGCATGCACCGCCGCCAACCCGCCCGGTCCCGTGTCCGCTTTGCGAACTCTGCCGCTGGCGGGACCACTGTTCCGGCGAATGGAAGGCCGCGGACAGCCTCTACATGGTCGCGGGTATCGCGAAGAGCCAGGTCGCGAAACTCGAAGCAGCCGGAATCCACACCATGGAGGCCCTTGCCCGTCTCGATGCGCGCGTTCCCAGGCTCGCCGAAGAAACAGCCGCGAAACTTGTGACCCAGGCGCGCCTTCAGCATGCCCGGAAGACCGGTGGACCGTCCGTTGAACTGCGTGCCCATGTCATCGGAAAGGGATTCGACCTGATGCCGCGTCCAGCCCCGGGCGATCTTTTCTACGACATCGAAGGCGATCCCTTCTACACGGAGAATGGCACGGAGGGCCTCGAGTATCTGCATGGCGTCTGGGACGGGACGGAGTTCACCGCGCTTTGGGCTCACGATCTGGATGCGGAAAGGAATGCGCTGGCAGCGCTCTTCGATCGGTTCGAAGAGCGTTTCCGAAGTTGTCCGGCCGCGCATGTCTACCACTATGCGCACTACGAGATTGCGGCGCTTCGCAACCTGGCCACGCGGCACGGAGTCGGTGAGGCCCGGCTGGACCGTTGGCTGCGGGAACGCCGTTTTGTGGACCTCTTCGCGGTCGTGCGGGGCGGTATTTTCGCCTCCGAGCCTTCCTACTCGCTGAAGGATTTGGAAGCCTTTTTCGACTTGACCCGCGCGGGCGAGGTGACAACCGCAGGTGGGTCCATCGTTGCCTACGAGAAATGGCGCGAGACCGGCGATGCCCGGATCCTGACGGAAATCGAGGAGTACAATCGCATCGACTGCATCTCCACGGAAAGGCTGCGCGACTGGCTTCTCGGGATCCGGCCGGAAGGGAAATGGCTCGATATCGGCGAGGGTGAAACGATAAAATCCGAACAGCAGCAGGCCGACAACGCCGGTCTCGAGGAATTCCTCGGAGCTTCGGGACTGCCGGAGGAACGTCAGCGCCTGCTCTTCGATCTGGGCGTGTTTCACTGGCGCGAGGCAAAGCCGCAGGCCTGGTCCGTTTTCGATGCCGCGGGTAAGGACTTCGAGGAGCTCTCGGACGACCTGGACTGCCTCGCGGGGCTCCGTGCGAATGGTGGCCGGTACGCTGTAAAGCAGTCGGTGGGACGCGATTACCGCTATCCGCCCCAGGAGACGAAATTGCGGGAGGGGCGGCGTGCACGGTTCGCAAGAGAGGACGGCATCGCCTCGGTCGGAATTACCGGGATCGACCGGACATCCCGGTGCATTTCGCTGAAGATGGGACCGAGCCAGGGCAGGGATCTTCCGGACAGGCTGGATCTTCTCCCTGATTTCGCGTTGAATCCAGAACCAATCCCGGGCGCTGTCCGGAAAGTCATCGTGGATCAATGCGGGGTGCGGTCCAACCGCGCCGCCGAGGACCTGCTTTCCCGCAATCCCCCGCGTTTCCGGGGCCGTGCGCCGCTTCCGCTGAAACGGGAAGCGGGTACGCTCGAAGGGTTGGTCGCTGCGGTTCGGGCCATGGACCGGACAGTTCTTCCGGTTCAGGGACCGCCCGGGACCGGGAAGACCTACGTGGCGGCGCGGGCGATTCTCGCGCTCGTGCTGGAGGGGAAACGCATCGCCGTCTCCTCCAACAGCCACGATGCGATCCGGAACGTCCTGATGGAATGCGACAACGCGCTTCGTGAGGGGTATTCCGGCCTCGGCCCAGGCGATGTGCATATTGCCCACAAGGTTGCGTCCGGGGTGGAGCTCCCGGCGGAGGTCGAGGACGCGATTTCCTGCGTGACGGACAACAACCATCCCGCGATCTTCAGCGCCCACGTGGTCGGCGGAACGGCCTGGCTGTTTTCGCGGGACGAGGTCGAGGGCGCCTTCGGTTACCTCTTTGTCGACGAAGCGGGCCAGGTCCCGCTGGCCAATCTTGTCGCGATGTCAAACGCGGCGGAAAACCTTGTGCTGATCGGCGATCCCCGGCAATTGCCGCAGGTCATACAGGGTGCGCATCCACACCCCGCAAACCTGTCCTGCCTGGACTGGATCCAAGGCGATGACCAAAACGTCGATCGGGAACGCGGGATCTTCCTCCCTGAATCCTGGAGAATGCACCCGGATCTCTGTGCCTACATTTCCGCGCAGCACTATGAAGGTCGGCTGGGAAGCCACCCGTCGACCGCGCGCCAGTCCGTTGGTGTTTCGGACCTGCCCGCTTCCGGCGCCTGGCGTGTTCCGGTCACCCACGAGGGCCGTGCCCAGGTATGTCCCGAAGAGGTAAGAGAAATCCGGAGAACCATTGGCAGGTTGCTGGCGGGTACCTGGACCGACCGGCACGGTTCGAGCCGCGCGCTTTGCAAGGATGACGTCATCGTGGTCGCGCCGTACAATGCGCAGGTCAACGCATTATCCGACGCCATGCCCGGCATCCGCGTCGGTACCGTCGACAAGTTCCAGGGACAGGAAGCGCCGGTTGCTCTCGTGTCGATGACGGCGTCGTCGGCTGAGGAGACAGCCCGCGGGCTGGACTTTCTGCTGTCGCGCGAACGCCTCAACGTGGCCATAAGCCGGGGAAAGGGACTGAGCCTTGTGTTCGCATCGCCACGGCTACTGCACACGAATTGTTCAACCGTGGAACAGATGCGTCTGGTCAATGCACTCTGCGCGCTGCCGGAGGCCCCGTGCCGGGCTTGAAACCGGGGACCAGGGAGCCAGGTTGCGGGCCCGTGGCATCCTCGACGGCAAACGGGCCAAGGCTACATGACCCCTGGAACGGAATCACGAGGTCCGGACTCGCGGCCGAGGTTCAATAGGCCTGGTTCAATGCATCCGCTGCAGGGATTTCGCGTTCACGACGCGCGATATAGTCACGCAATGCCTCGTCTTTTTCCGCTTCGAGTACGGGCTCCTCGTAAGCATCGAGCAGCTTTCTTGCGTGGGACAGGGCGCGCCCGGTCGTTTCTACACGACCTTCCGCGATCCATTGTTCGATCGAGTTGTTGTCGAACATTTCGGGGAGGAAAAACGAGGTCTGGAATGTCTCCCGCGTGTGAGGATGATCCAGGAAATGCCCCCCGGGGCCGACATCGCTCACTGACGAAACGGCGCGGTCGAAGCCGCTCCAGTCAGGCCCTTGTGCCATACGGTAAGCCATCGCGCACTGTTCGGCATCGACGATGAACTTGGCGACGGAACAATGCATCCCGGCCTCGTTCCAGCCGGCGGAGTGCCAGATATAATTTGCCCCGGAGTGCATGACCGCCGAAAGAGTCGTCGCGCTTTCGTATCCGGCTTGTGCATCGAGGACCTTGGAGCCGCCAAGTGTGTTCGAGGTCCGCCACGGAATTCCATAATGTCTCGCCATCTGGCCGATCATGAAGTTCATCAGGGAGATTTCCGGGGTTCCGGCCATCGGCGCGCCCGACTTCATGCTGACGGTGGACAGGTAGTGCCCGTAGACGGCCGGCGCGCCCGGGCGGACAACCTGGGTGTACGCCAACGCGGACAGCGCCTCGGCATTGAGCTGTGCAACCGAGGCCGGAACGCTCGAAGGCGTGTTGGCGCCACCGAGTACGAATGGCGAACAGAGGACCGGTTGGTTACGGCGGCTGAACGCACGCATGGCGCCCAGCATGGTCTCATCCCATACCAGCGGCGAGTTGCCGTTGCAGTTCCCCGTCGTAACGGGATGATCGTCCATGAATTCCTCACCAAAAAGAATGGTGCACATGTCCATGACGTCCTCTGCGTTCTTCGGCGATGTCGTCATTCCCATGAACGTCTTGTCCGAGAATTTCATCGAGGAATACGTGATGCGAAGATGGCGGTGGCTCACGGGATGATCGGTCGGCTCGACAATATGGTGTGCGGAGCTGTGCATCGCGGGGAGCATGTGGCTCAGCTTGTGAAACATGGCCAGGTCGTCGAGGGTTGGGTTGCGGCGTCGGTCATCGAGGTCGCGAAGAAAGGGCGCACCGGTCATCGGAACGAATACCGTGTGACGGCCGCCCAGCCGAACGTTGTTGACCGGATTGCGGGCATGATAGGTGAATTCGGACGGGATCGTACTGACGAGGTCACGCACAAGGCCGCGGTCAAGATAGACGCGTTCGCCGACGACTTTCGCCCCGGCCTCTTTCCAGTCCGACAACGCGATCCGGTCTCTGAACACGACGCCCACGTTTTCGAGGATTTCCATCGACGCACCGTCAATTCGCTCGATATCGTCCGTGCCCAGAACGTCACAGTACGGAAGCCGATTTTCGAATCCCGGCAACATCGTCGAGTCGATGGCCGATCTCAGGGCCCGCCTGGCGGCGCGTCCGCCGGACCGGGCGGAGCGTTTGTTGCGTTGTCCTGTTGCCATCGGCACATCCGGGTTTGGGAGCGCGGGTCGACCGGAGTTGATCCGTGCTCGGGAAGTACACACGTTGCCTTCTTTTGTCACGGCGTCGCATGTACTTCCCGCGACCGGAGAACGGGAAGAACGTGATTGACTCGAATTCAATGCCGGACGAAGAACCCATTGCTCCCGGCACGACCGGCACATGACAATCGGACGCGCATGCCCGGTTCCCGGGTCCTCGGGTGGGCAGGCGGCTGAAACAGAAAGCAGATTTCAGATGATGCGTATCGACGGATTGCAGTATGCCAAGTGGTCGGAGAAAGTTTTCCGGCAAATGCGCTCCGGGGGGCTGTCTGCGGTTCACGTGACCGTTGCGTATCATGAAGGGTTTCGCGAGACGGTCACGAACCTGGAGGACTGGAACCGGCGATTTGACCAGTTTCCCGGTCTCATCTGCAAGGGAAAGTGGGCGTCGGACATCGATCGCGCCCGCGAAACCGGACGGACGGCCATCTTTTTCGGGGCACAAAACGCGAGTCCGATCGAGAGTGACATCGGATTGATCGAAATCCTGCATACCCTGGGGCTTCGGTTCATGCAGCTGACCTACAACAACCAGTCGCTCCTGGCCTCCGGATGTTACGAGGCGGAGGACTGCGGAATTACGCGTATGGGGCGCCAGGCCATCAAGGAGATGAACCGTGTCGGGCTGGTGATCGACATGAGTCATTCGGGTCCGCGCTCGACAATCGAGGCGGCTGATGTCTCACAACGACCTATTGCGGTGTCTCACGCCAATCCTCACGAATGGTCCCCGTCGCTTCGCAACAAGGACGACGATGTCATCCGGGCTGTCACCGGAAACGGTGGAATCATGGGGTTTTCGATTTACCCCCATCACCTGAGGAATGGGTCGTCCTGCACGCTTGAGAGTTTTTGTGAAATGATCGCCCGTGCGGCGGAGAGGTACGGAACCGGACATTTCGGCATCGGCTCCGACCTGTGTCAGGACCAGCCTGACAGTGTTGTCACGTGGATGCGCACCGGCCGTTGGACACGCGATGTCGACTACGGAGAGGGGTCGGCGTCGGCACCAGGGTTTCCGCCGATGCCGGAATGGTTCCGTAGCAATCGCGACTTCACCAATGTCGAAACTGGTCTCCGGTCGGTCGGAATGAACGACGACGAGGTCGGGGCCATCATGGGCGGCAACTGGTACCGCTTTTTCCGCACGAGCTTCAGTTCGGTGACATGATGCCGTCCGGGTCAGAGACGACCGGAATCCCCTTGAGGTGTCCTGGACGGGTCATGCGCCTCCGGCGGTTGGGTTCGCTTCACCAGTGCCGGCTGAGTTTCATGCGCGTCCTGACCCGCCGCATGGCCCGCGAAAACTGGCAGTTTTCGAGAAAGGTGTTCGACATCGACGGAAACGGCGTCGGGAGAGCTGTCCATACGGTCAAGGCGACCGGAGGCCGCACGTATTCCCTTGTGTCCTTTGCTCATGACTTGCCGGACGAGTTGCGTTCCGACCGGGTCATCGCAGAGGCGTGGGATGCCACGTTCGCGCTTTTCGACGGCATTCCGAGCGAACACGACCTTGACCGCCTGGAAGACAATGTCCCGTATCAGGAGGCGGGCCGGTTGAGCGAGAGGGAACTCGTCCTTTCGCGAGCCAACCGATCCGTACGTTTGTGGCAGCACGTCATCGACACCCTCGCGGCCGGAAGGCAGCCTGATCCCGCCGCAATTCGGGACGTGGGCTACCTGATGCGGACGACCGCGGTTTACGCGTCCGGAAAGTTCGGAACGGCTGACCGGAGCGTTGTCTGCGGCCGCCCCGAACTGCGGCCCTCGTTTCAGGCCGAGATGCTCACCGTGTACTTGATCCGGACATTTGTCCGGGACCTGGTGAATCATCTCGCCGGATCAAGAGGTGACTCCCGGGGAGTGCGGCTGGACGACCAGACTGCCCAGGGACTCGGGATCGGAAATTCTACCGGCCTGGGCATGGCTCCGTTTATCGTCAATCATCCCGTGCTCTACAACAACTGGATCACGGCAAGGGAACAGGCCATCGCTACGGTCCGATCCGTCCGCACGGCGACGGAACAAGAGGCTGGGGTCTTTCGCGAGATCGTCAAGCGAAGTTCACGCCAAGTACGGCTTTGGAAGTCTGATCATCCCAAGCAGCGCGTGAGAATCGCGGACCTGCTTCGGGACCTTGATGAACTGGAAAGACACCTGGCAAGCCAGGACCTCGCCGGCGAATTTCCGTGGAACCGATTGATCCTCTGGACTGAAGCCGAATTGAGCATGGAAGGACAGGAACTGGTCGCGTCCTTGGTTCTTGAGCCTTATTCCGGTCTGGTCGACCGATTGGCCGAATCGATGGAAGATCGAAGTGTCGATTCCGGGGATATTGACGGTTCCATGACAGTAGGCCGGGTCAGGCAATTGATCAGGGATCAATTCGGCTGGGCCTTCAGTACCGACTGGCGCTCTTCCGAATCCATCGCGCGCGTCTGGTATGTGTCCGAAGAAAAACAGGAACCACGCCTCGGGGAGCGGTTCGAAGAACCTGTCGAAATGTACGAACAGCCGATTGCAACGGCCCGGGACGCACTTCGCACGTACAATGTGCTTTCCGGATTTCCGGATGACGAGATCATTGCGGTGTTCCTGCTCGAGCATCCCGGGCACCGGCATGTGATCCGCCGGGTCCAGCGGTGTCGCGCCGGACGATACTGCGAGATACGTGACAATCTTGTCAGCGCCGAATTGCTGCCGATCGACATGTTGAGGTCGAAACTGGCTTTTTTTGGAGCGACGAATTTTGATCCCCGCTCGGACCGCTGGGTTCGGATTTGCATGTTCGCCGGGGCACCGTATCCGGAAGACTTGGCAAACCGGGACTCGGATACCTGGATTTACCCGGAACTGGCCCCGGGTTCCCCAAGCGCTCCATGAGCCGTTCGCTCTCCGAAATCGAGGTCATGGCGCTCAAGGCGGCGCGTGGCACCGGTCATTCATGGGGAGTTTCGGAAGATGCTGGCCGAGCGGTCCGATGGTTGTGCTCCGCCGGAATCGATGGTTGTGCCGCCTTGGTCGCGTTGCTGTCGGGCACGGGATCGAGCGCACGGAAACCCGGTTCACCCAAGGTCTCGACCACGACCTGGAGATCTCCAACAGGTATATTGTGTCCTTTGCAGGCCGGCACGGCACTGTCCGACTTTGCTTCGTCGATCGTGACGGGAGGCATTGACCTGGAGCATGTGGAACGGCCCGTACTGATTTTGCCATTTGCGGCTACGGCCGCGAGATTGGTGCACACCGGGCTTTCCGTGGAGTGGCGGGGTGCTTATTCGTTCACTGACGGTTTCGGACTCGGTTTTCGGAAAGGGCGCGATGGCCTGGATGTCGCGTCGGCGGACCGGGTAACGGTTCGCCTGGAACGAGGCGTCGGATGCCGGCCGCCTCACATGAGCCGATTTCGCCCGAATGATTCTGACTGGGCGAAGCTGGAGGAATTGGCTGGCAGGACCTACGCGCCCGCAACGGACGAGTCGCGTCTCCGGGGAGCAGGCGCCGGCCTTTCCGACAATGACTGAACATGCTCGATCGGGTTTTCGAGTCGTCCGAGAAGTGAAACTTCTATGGCGACTGTCCCCAGGGTTTCACCGAGGAGGACGCTCTTGTGGCCGCGGGGAAACCGGCCGACACCCTTTCCGGTTGTTCCGAACGAAATCAGGTCCCCGGGGAACAGGGTAAAGTACCTGCTTGCTTCCGCGATGCAGGCCTCGACCGAAAAACGGTAGTTCCCGGTGTGGTCACGCGTGAACTCTTCCCCATTGATCGTTCCGACAACATTCAGGTCATTGGGGTCCGGGACGCATTCGCGCTTGGTGATCCACGGACCCATGGGTCCGAACGTGTCGGTTCCCTTCGAGCGGGTATGGTAAACGTAGTATGCGTCGGTATCATCGGGCCCGTGGAGCCTGCGCCAGGAATAGAATTCGGGTCGGGCCATGTCGCGGTCGTAGGTCACCGCGATTGCGTCCTTGCCAAACTTGAGCCCGTGACTCGTGACGTCGTTGTGCACGGTGTAACCGAAGACGTGGTCGAGGGCTTCGGCCTCGCTGATATTCCTGGCGCGCCTGCCAATGACGGCACAGATCTCAGGTTCCGGAATGACCGCGCCCCACTCCGGATCGACGATCACCGGCTTTTGGTGGCCCTGCAACGCAGACGGAGGTTTCAGGAAATAGTTGGGGACGCCAGGGTCCCTGTGGGCACGCCTCATCAATTCGACATTGTTGAAGGCGACACCGAGAATCTTGGACGGATTCGGGACCGGGGGAGCCCAGTCAATGCCGTCAACCGGGAAGCCCGGGACGGAATTCGGGTCCAGTTTTCGAACGAGACCAGGACGTCGGTATTCGGCCTCGATCAAACCAAGAATCGAATTGATCTCACCCAGTCCGGAGCTGACTGCAACTCTCTCCAGGTCCCTTGCCAGGCCGTCCTCGCCGAGCATGATGGCGGTGACCCCGTCACCGTTATCCCGTGTTCCAAACTTCATTGATCCCGCGAATCTCCTGTTCGCTCCCGAGCGTCTCATGCGAATCAGCGTTGTGTACACAGTGCGTTGAGAACGTAGGGGACTATATCGAATTGTCACAATCCGCTACCGGCGCGTGACCGGTAATTTGGTGAATTCTCCGGCAATTCAGGCAGATATGCGTGCATGACGGGAAACTGGCTTTCCCGTCACCAGTCAGACCTTGTGCCGAAGGCCCGACCGAATGAGCAACACTGCCGCATGACGCAACATGATCTGCCGGCCATTGCCGGTCCCGGCAAATTTGCAGGGCACCGGACCGGGCAGGCCGGCGCATGCCGGTTCGTCCGAAACGGGATTTTGGCGAGGTACGCTACGGCGCCGGGTAACGGTGGCAAACTGCACACCCCGACGATCGGACAGAACTTCACAACGAACGGTCGCCGGATGTGACGGGAATCTCTACCCGCACGGGTCCGACCTTCACTCCGGCGAAGGAACGTGACACCATAACGAAGCATCGCCGTTCATGACGGGGCCATCATGCGATCCAGACAAAACACGTGAACTGCAGTGACCGATCACGAACTCCCTTCGCGTGCACGCGTCTTCTTGAAGAGATTTCTTCTGCTGTTTTACGGTCCGATTGCCTTTCTGTTCGTAGCCTTGGCGCCAGTTTTCTGCGCCCGAAGAAAAGGGTTTCGCGGCTGGTACTGGCGTGTCGCGCGCAGGCTGATCAAGGTGCTGCTGAGCGCGTTGAGCATCAGGGTGGAGATCGATGAGGAAAGTCGGGCGCGGCTGGCCAACGCAAGCGGCTCGATAATCGTTGCAAACCACAAGAGTCACCTCGACGGCCTGGCCCTGATTTCCGTGACTCCAGACAGCCGCCACCTTACCTTTGGCGCCAAAGTCGAGTTGATGAAAGTTCCATTTTTCCGCCGTGGATTTTCTGCTGCGGGCATCTTGACCGTTGATCGATCGGCCGGGAAGTCGGCGTTGCAAAGCCTGATCGGAGAGTACCGGAAAACCGATTCGGGGGTTTCGCTGGTCCTGTTTCCCGAAGGGACACGGGTCAACGAAAAGGTCTTGGGGAAATTCAAGGCCGGCGCCGTTGTAATCGCGCAGACGTTGGGGAAAAAAATTCAACCGGTATGCATTCTCGGAACCATGCACCTCATGCCTCGGTACAAGATGATTCCGAGAGCTGGCACCATACAGGTGCGCGTTCTGGATGACGTCACGATTCCGCAGGAAATCCCTGTTGGTGACCAGTTGGTCAAGCTTCAAGCGTACATGTCCGATCGATATTCAGAGTTTGAAGAGAATCTGTGCGCCACAACGTGACAGCCCCAGACGGGTTCGAGGATCACAAGCGTGCACCTGGCAGATGCTCAACGTGATCACCGGTCATGCACGTCCCATAGTCGGATTGCTCCTCTCGAATGCAGTGCATCACGGCTTTCAGCAGAATACCCAATCGCTTCACGGCGCTTCAATTGCTCTTCGTCTCAAATGAACGGGAGGATGCGGGCGCCGAACGCAGTTTCGCGTGTTGGAGAAGAACCGCGAACCCCGCGTGCCGGTCAGAGCCCCATGGCCCTGTAGGCCTCCGCAACCCTGTTGATCGCGATTCGGTATCCGGCACTTCGGAGGTCCCGGGCCCCGCCTGCCGGTTTGTTCCACAGCCGCGAGAGTTCCGCATATGTGGACCTCATCATGTCTTCCAGTCCTGATCGCACCAGGTCGATCTCCCTGCGGCCGCGGAAAAACTCCTGCTCGTGTTCTTCCGGGAAGGGCTTGCCTGTCATTTTTTCCAGTGACCGCGCGAGAGTTCGGTGGACCTTTTCATCGTAACGGCGTTCCATCAACCCGAACGGTATGTGGGTCAAATTCTTCACCCACTCAAAGTAGCTGACCACGACTCCACCAGCGTTGGCAAAGAGGTCAGGGATCAGGACGACGCCCCGCTCTCGCAGTATCCTGTCGGCTTCAAAGGAAACCGGTCCGTTGGCCGCCTCAACGATCAGTTTCGCCTTGATTCGCGGCGCGTTCGTCGACGTGATGACCCTTTCCACCGCCGCCGGGACCAGGATGTCGCATTCGTCTTCAGGGGCTGCGGCTCCGTCCGTTGAGTACGAACCGCCGTGGAATCCCCGGACGCCGCCCCGTGCGGTTACGTGTTCCTTCAGTTTCTCAATGTCCAGCCCGTCGCTGTTCCTGACAACGCCGTCACGTTCAATGACAGCAATTACCCGGCATCCGTCCTCCTCACTCAAGAACTTTGCTACATGGTAACCGACGTTGCCAAGGCCCTGCACGACAACCGTTCGATTGTTCAAATCATTCCCTCGAAAGCCTGCTTTCCGGGCATCCTCGACCGTTTCAAAGAACACCTGGGTTGCGTATTCAACACCCCGGCCAGTTGCCTCGACACGGCCGTCAATGCCGCCACCTCCAAGCGGTTTCCCGGTTACGCATGCCAATCCGTTGATGTCTTCGGGCTTTTGACGACGATATTCGTCTGCGATCCACATCATTGTCAGGTCGTTGGTTCCCATGTCAGGCGCAGGAACGTTCATACCCGAGTTCAGGAATCCATGGCGGATCAGTTCCTGGGCAAAACGCCGCGTTATCTTTTCCAGCTCTTGTTCGTCCCATTCCCGGGGGTCGATCATAAGAGCACCCTTCGAACCCCCGAACGGTAGCTCGAACAGGGCACATTTGTAGGTCATCAGCGCGGCCAGAGCTTCGACCTCTTCCTGTACGACATCGGGGGCGTACCGGATACCGCCCTTGGCCGGGGAGCATTGGGTGGAATGCACGGCTCGCCACCCCGTGAACGTGTGCATTTCGCCGCGCAGCCGCACCCCAAATCTGGCCACGTACGTCGCGTTGCATACCCGGATCTTCTCTTCAAGGCCTGCAGGGAGGGCGATGGATGCGGCCGCATCGCTGAACATGGCGTTCACATCTGCGAGGAACATGTTGCTCATCTGGCTGCCCCCGGAACACGGGACATCGACGACTTCCCTTCTGCGCCGTATCCTCCGCCACCTGGCGTTTTCATGACGAACACGTCATTGGTCTCCATTTGGGTTTCGTCGTTACCGGCCAGGTTTTCGATCGTTCCGTCGTTTCGAAGAACAGAGTTTTCGCCCGGCTGCCCAGCCTGGCCGCCGCGTACGCCAAACGGGACGGTTTTCCGGTGCGAGGACAGGACCGTGACGGTCATCGGCTCCAGAAACCGCAGTTTTCGCACAGCGCCGTCACCTCCCCTGAATTTTCCGGCGCCGCCGGAATCGGTCCGGATCGAGAACTCGTCCACACGGACCGGAAATCGGTTTTCCAGCACCTCGGGGTCAGTCATTCGGGTGTTCGTCATGTGGCTGTGTACGGCGCTTGCGCCGTTGAAACCATCACCGGCTCCGGTGCCGCCACAAATCGTTTCGTAGTTTTGGTACTTGTCGTTACCGTAGACGAAGTTGTTCATTGTGCCTTGCGACCCGGCGATGACGCCGAGGGCTCCGTAGAGCGTGTCCGCGATGGCCTGGCTGACCTCCGTGTTTCCCGAGATAACGGCGGCCGGATACTCAGGATTGATCATGGTGCCTTTGGGCACGACGATCTCGATCGGCTTCAAGCAGCCCTCGTTCATCGGAATATCAGTGCCGACGAGAGTTCTGAATACGTAGAGGACCACTGCGCGGCAGATTGAAAACGGCGCGTTGTAGTTGATCCTGTCCTGAGGAGAGGTGCCCGAAAAATCGATCACGGCGTTACGTTCGTTGCGATTCACCGAGATCCGCACCTCGATCCGGGCGCCGCTGTCGAGCGGGTACGTGAACCGGCAGTCCGTCAGGACATCCAGGACCCGCCGGACGCTTTCCTCGGCGTTGGCCTGAACATGTCCCATGTAGGCATGAACGACATCCAGTCCGAATTGATCAACGGTCCTGGACAGCTCCTGCGCCCCCGTCGCGTTTGCGGCGACCTGGGCTGCCAGGTCTGCCATGTTCTGGTCGATGTTGCGGCACGGGTACCTCCCCGATGCCAGCAGATTCTTGGTTTCGCTTTCTCGCAATGTACCTTCGGAAACCAGAAGGAAATTGTCGATTAGGACGCCTTCCTCGTTGATATGGCGGCTGTCGGGGGGGGCGGAGCCCGGGGTCTTGCCTCCGATGTCCGCATGGTGGCCACGTGAGGCCGTCAGAAAGATGATGGCTTTGCCATCCTTGTCGAAAACCGGCGTTATTACGGTCACGTCCGGAAGATGGGTGCCACCGTTGAAGGGGTCGTTCATCATGAAGACATCGCCCTGACGAATTCTGCCTTCGTTCTCCCTCAGGATGGTGCGCACGCTCTCGCTCATCGATCCCAGGTGAACGGGCACATGCGGTGCATTTGCAACCAGGTCTCCGTTGGCGGCGAAGATCGCGCACGAAAAGTCGTAGCGCTCCTTTATGTTCACCGAGTAGGCGGTGTTGGCCAACGTTGCACCCATCTGGTCGGCGATGGACATGAACAGGTTGTTGAAGACCTCGAGCATGACCGGATCGACACGGGTGCCGATGGCCTCCTTGCGCTGACGCGGTGCAATGCGGCGCAGGACCAGGTCACCGCCGGGCCGGCCTTCGGCTTGCCAGTCCGGTTCGACGATATTTGTTCCGGTCGGTTCGACAATGATCGCCGGACCCGTCACCGTTTCGCCTGCGTCGATCCTTTCACGGGCCACCAGAGGCACATCCTGCCACCGTGCTTCCGAGAACATCCGTGCCGTCCGGTCCTCGATCCTCCGACAGCCGCGCGGTTTCGGTGTCGCGCTTTCCCCGGTCGAGCCAATTGCCTCCGCGGTCAGCACGTCGATGATCAGTTTGCCAGACTCCGGCACAAAGCCGAAGCGTTGCTGATGAGCTCGTTCGAATTCTGATCGCATCGTGGTTTCGTCGCCAAACGGCACCGGGAGTGCGTGGTGCGATCCCGGCGTCCGGATGTGCGCCGTGTAGATCACGTCAAGCCGGTCTTCATCGATACCTTGGCCAAGAACCTCATTCCGGGCGGCCCTGCCGATCTGCTGAAGAACCTGCCTGGCCGCGTCCAACCTGGAAATCGAGGCAGCAAACTGGTGCTCGCGGATGACGCGGATGTCGGCAAGTCCCATTCCGAAGGCGGACAGGACACCGGCGAAGGGGTGTACGTAAATGCTCTCCATGCCAAGAACATCGGCAACCTGGCAGGCATGCTGCCCGCCTGCACCCCCAAAGCAGTTCATCGTGTACTGCGTCACGTCATACCCACGCTGGACACTGATCTTTTTGATGGCATTGGCCATGTTTTCCACGGCGATGCGCAGGAAGCCCTCGGCCAGTGCCTCGACACTCATCCTGGCCTCGCCGGTTTCGCGGGCAATGTCCTTGGCCATGGTCTCGAACTTGGCCCGGGCTGCCTCGGCATCCAGACGGTCGTTGCCGTCGGGCCCGAATACGGCCGGAAAGTGATCAGGTTGGATCTTTCCCAGAACGACATTGCAGTCCGTCACGGCCAGCGGGCCGCCACGACGGTAGCTGGCAGGGCCAGGATCGGCGGCTGCGCTTTCGGGGCCGACCTGCATGCGCCCTTGCCGGAACGACAGAATCGAACCGCCTCCGGCGGCAACCGTGTGAATGTTCATCATCGGGGCGCGCATTCTCACGCCGGCCACCTCGGTTTCGAAGGAACGTTCGTATTCGCCTGCATGGTGGCAGACGTCGGTTGACGTGCCTCCCATGTCAAAGCCGATCAGTTTTTCGAAACCCGCGTCCTGGGCTGTTCGGACCATGCCGACGACGCCGCCGGCAGGGCCGGAAAAAATTGCGTCCTTGCCCTGGAATCGCATCGCATCCGTCAGCCCGCCGTTCGACTGCATGAACACAAGGGATGTGCGACTCCCGCAGTCTGCTCCGAGAGCGTCACCCACCTGAATTATGTACCGCTTCAAAATGGGGGAGAGATACGCATCGACCACGGTCGTGTCTCCGCGTGAGACCAGTTTGACCAGCGGGCTTACCTCGTGGCTGAGCGACACCTGGGTAAATCCCTGTTGCCTCGCCATCTTGCCGATCATCTTTTCATGTTCCTGGAATCGGTATCCATGCATGAGGGCAACTGCGATCGACCTGAAGCCCTGGTCATGGGCCCTGGAAAGCGCCACGCGGACCTGTCGGGGATTCAGTGGCTCAACAACGCGCCCCTGGGAGTCGACGCGCTCGGCGACCTCGACAACATCTTCGTGGAGCAGTTCGGGCAGCTCGATGTTGAGGTCGAAGAGCTTTGGCCGGTTCTGGTAACCGATTCTGAGCAGATCGCGCAGGCCCCTGGTGATGAAAAGGACGGTTCGATCACCCTTTCGTTCAAGCAACGCGTTGGTCGCCACGGTCGAGCCCATCTTGATCGCTTCGATTGCGCCTTCGGGAATCGGATCATTTGGCGCGAGACCAAGGATTTTCCGAACGCCGTGCACCGCGGCGTCCTTGTACCGTTCGGGGTCATCCGAAAGCAGTTTGTATGATTCGAGCGTGCCGTCAGGTTTTCGTGCGACGATGTCGGTGAATGTGCCACCCCTGTCGATCCAGAATTGCCACATGGCACGACTCACTAGGTTGCGGGGCCGAATCTCGGCACCGTTTAATGAATTTTGCCCTTCCGGGGAATCCCGTTCCCCCGGAGCGGAAACACCGCCGCCACCGAGCGGGCGGTCCATTGGAAAACGTTGCCGCCGTGGCCGGTGAACCCGTCAAGACCGGGCTTGCCGTTGTGCCTCGCATGTCTCCCGCATTCATCGACAATCGCTCCACCTGCTGCGACCTCGGTGAGGGTCTGTCAAAGGCGCCGTTGCTATCGCCGAGAGTCAATGTACCGAAGACGCCGAAAACGAACGCATGTCCTTGCAAAACAGGGGGTGCGCGCCCGGGGCTTCATCCCCAGATCGGTTGATGCACCGAAGGACGGGTTGTCGGTTGTGCCTGACAGAGCGAAATTGATGTCGATGTCATTGTGCAGTCTCGTGCCCTTGACGCTCTTGTCCAATGCGTCGGTTCGACCGCTGTTGCCGAACACGCCGGGTTCGGTGGCACCCGTGACCGAGAAGTCGGCGGTCGCCTTCCTGCCCGCAACATCCGGTGAGGTTTTTTCGAAATCCAGACGTTTCATGGATTCCTTTCCGTTTGAAAGTTCTTGCTTGCAAGACCGGACCGGAGCCCTTCCCATCCACCTCCGCCATCGACAATCGGAAGTGGCGTCTCGTTCGCAGGAGCGGCTTTGGCGGACTTCGCCCATTTTGTGTCGATTGGCGAAAAGGTGCACACCGTCAGGAGAAGCATGCACACGATGTCTCGCGCGGGTGCCGTTTCTGCCGGTAGACGGGTTCAGCATTTGGGCTTACATCTGGTGTCATTGACGGCGTCGGGCCGATGGACCTTCCCGCGCGCTCCGAATCGGTGCATCAGATGGGCCTCTGCCTGCGGCAGGGCAGGCTCCGCACGGTGACTGCTCGCGGTGCTCTCGGAACTGAGGAATGCAAGGCAAGAACGGAGGAACAGGCGTTGAATCGGAAGGAAACCCGCCCGAGCTCATCGCGCGGTAACGAATCCCGAAGGGGACTTCAGATGAGGCCGGACGAGATGCTTGATCTCGCACGGCAAGCCGCAGAACTTCTGGTGGAAAGAGCCGGAAGCCTGCCCGGAGAAAAAGCTTGGGACGGAGATTTCCAGCGGGAACTTGAAGACCGGTTGCTGGAAAGTCCACCCGAGAACGGCAGACCTGCTTCGGAAGTCATGGAACGGGTAGCGCAAGACGTGCTCCCGTTCTCGGCGCGCCTGGATCACCCGCGTTGCTTCGCCTTCATCCCCTCCTCCGCAACTTGGCCCGGTGTGCTGGCCGAGTTCATTTCGGCAGGGTACAACTTCAATGTGTGCACCTGGCTGGTAGCGAGTGGTCCCAGCCAACTCGAACTGGTTGTCATCGAGTGGTTTCGTCGCTGGTTTGGTTTGCCGGACGGTGCCGGCGGGCTGTTGACGAGCGGAGGTTCCTCGGCATCCCTGAATGCTTTCGTCGCCGCCCGTGAAGTGGCGGGAAATCCTCAACACCCGACTGTCTACATGAGCAACCAGAGTCATAGCGCGCAGGTCCGTGCGGCAAGAATCGTAGGTGTTCGTCCTGAATGTGTCCGCATGATTCCGATTGACGAAGACTTCAGGCTCGACATCAAGGCACTTGCCCGCGCCGTAGCCGAGGACCGTGACCAGGGATGCAATCCAATCGCTGTATGCGCGAATGCGGGAGCGGCGGGCAACGGGGCCATCGATCCCTTGGAAGCGATGGCCGACTATTGTGCAGGGGAAGGCATCTGGCTCCATGTCGACGCCGCGTATGGAGGCTTCGCAATACTGACGGACGCGGGCAAGGAACTCTTGCGCGGAATCGAGCGTGCGGATTCAATCGGAGTCGACGGCCACAAATGGCTGTTCCAGCCGTACGAGACGGGGGGCCTCCTGGTAAGGGACGTACGCACCCTGGAAAACGCCTTCGCGATTAAACACGATGTGCTTCAGGATACGGTCTGGGGCGCAAATCACCCGAACTTTTCTGATCGAAACTATCAGTTGAGCCGTTCGTTCCGAGCTCTGAAAATCTGGATGTCGGTTCACACTTTCGGGATGGCCTCCATTCGGGAGGCTGTGGCAAATGGAATGGAGTTGGCAAGGCGAGCCGGCGCATTCGTCCGGGAGAGCGAAACCTTGGAACTTCTGGCTCCGGTGTCCCTGGGAATCGTGTGTTTCCGGGTCGGTCCGGCGCGCACCGGCATCGACGAAACAACCTTGGACCAAGTCAACAAGAACGTGCTTTCCCGTCTGTTTTGGGATGGCGCCGCGCTCATGTCATCGACGCTTGTGGACAACAAGTTCTCACTCCGCCTGTGCATTATCAATCACAACACCACCTGGGACGATGTGAGAGAAACATTGGAGTGCATAGAGGAGTTCGGAAAGGAAAAATTGTCGAGTGAAGGCGATGGCGAACAGATGTGACCGCGGCGATGCATCCGTCAGGCTAATGAGCCCATGAGCCGGTTCTTGAGCCGGTGGGAACTGGTTTTTCCCGTGCGGTTCGCCTGACTTGGCACGAGGCCGTTGTTCGTCGATAGACGGTGCCCGGGGACGGGATAAACGCATGCACGCAGCGTCGATGACGACGCTATGACATAGTGTCGTTTTTTCTTCTGTATCAAACTAAGGCCGCGCCCGGGTTTCGGCCGTATTCCGTCCGCACCTGCAAACGGTTGCGGGAGGTAGCATAGCGACCGGTTGGCTCACCGACGCACGAATCAGGACCCCAATCCCCATTGACGATATGGACCCTCGGGCCGGAAATGGCATGTCTTCCACAGCCGGTGCGCCAGGCAGTGCGACAGGAAACTCGTTGGCGATGCGGACTCCGCCAGCCCTGCGCACGCGCGCGACGCGCACCTACAGACGTGCGGCGGCATGATCCAGGGCGGCACTCCGCTGCCGTTCGGATCATCTTCCGTGTCCGGCGGGAACCCGACCCTCACCGTTGGATGTCGCCGGTGAGCATCATGCCGCGAACCGCCTGTGCGCTGCTGGCGAGCGCAGTCCTTGTCACGTCGAGAGGCTGGTCTCGAAACTGGTCGTATCGCGAACACCGCCGCCGGGATCAGCAACAAGCCAACGTACCGTCCTGCGCGCCGCCGTCGCGGACCCGGTCGTGATCGCCGAGGTCCTCATAATCCAGCGCCAAGGCCATCATCCGCTGAGCGGCAAGGGTCTCGAGATGATGCTTGTGTTAACGGTATTTCGGAAATCGACAAATCGGGCCGCGAGGCGCCCCATGACGTCGAGCTGGCGAACGGCATCGCACAGCGGCAGGGCGCCACCGCCAGAAGTAATCAGGCCGCCGTCGAAATCCCCGACAACCCGGCGTCGTCCGAGGGCTCCAGCTTCCGTTTCTGTTGACGTACACTTTATCCGCATGGGGTCCGGTTCATGTGGTGGCGTTTGGTGTTGTTTTCATTCACCAATACCACGAAGTCAGACCCCGTTTACGTCCTTCGGGCGAAACATGCGGGCTAACCCCCAGCGGACAAGATTAAGCGAATCCTCAAGGTATGGCGGCAATGAGAGGTCGGTCATCTGATCTGCTCTCAGCCTGGCCGAGGACATCCGCAGAGGATCCGACGGAGATGAAGGTAGGGTATCGAATTGCTGGCTGGAGGTCATGGTCGAGTCGGAGCGGTACGTGAAACCTTTTCGACCCGGCATTAATTCTGATGACCGGGCTTCAACTTCGGCCCACCATCCATGAATCGCCGGTTGCGGGACCCAGGGAGTCCGTCCTGGCGGCACTGTCCCCACCGTGATCGCAGGTTTCCGGATTGTTGGCAATCGGGGTGGTGCCACACGCTTCCGGGACGGAACACGCCAGGATTGACGGACATCGTGATCACTTCGTTACTTCCCGACAGGTTCTGGTTTGTTCGGGTGCATGTGAACGGCTCGAGACCGCAGGCCAAGCCCATGTGATCGAGACTCTCATCCTGATTGCCGTTGCGCACTGGTCAAGTGGTCTCTTCCATGCACGTGACCTGTTGCGGAAATCTCCGCATCAGGAGGATCCGGAGGTTTGCCGGCTGCCCGTGCTTCGACCAAGAACCGCACCAGGGGCTCGCGCTGAGGTCGAGGCGAATCAGGCTTCAAGCCGGTCCCCGGTATTTCCGCTCCATCCGAGCAATGGCAAGCGATGCCAGGACATAGAGCACTGCAGCGCAACCGATTACGAGCGACTGCCCGAACTGGATTGCGAGGAGTGTTGCGAGAACCGCACCAATGACGGAAGCGCATCCGTTGGTTCCCCAGGCCCAGGGAACGAGACGCGGGTCCAGGTGATGGAGCCGTGCCAGGGTCAGCGGAAACGGCATCCCCATGAGGGTCGCGATTGGAGCGACCAATACGACGGCCGCCGCAATCTTGAAGGCGGACGGGGCTCCGAGCAACCAGTCCGTGACATGCGGGAACGCAGCAATGTAAGCAGCGGCGATCACGACGATTCCTGCGACCGGACGGGCGACGGTAAAGCCGGCACCGAGCCGGCCAGCCAGCCAGCTCCCGATCCCGGCGAACGCCAGGAATGCCGTGAGCACCACGACAAGCGCGTGCAGGGGATGGCTGAGGATCACCGTGAATCGACTGATGAACGCGATTTCCATGAGCAGGAATGCAAGTCCCAGGCACGTGAACCCGACGAGTGCTGCTCCGCGGCGCACGCTCCCGGCCCCTTTGGTCCGCCGGACAGCAAGGAGTGGAAGCAGGATGAGAATGACGCTGACGACGATGGCCTGAGCGAGCGTGACTGGAAGGGCAAGGTAACCGATTGCGACGAGCCCGATCCCACCCTGGCGGCTCAGGGCCAGGATCTCCGGTGCATGTGCCCATTTGAAAAAGTTCCAGAAATACGGCCGGTCATCGGTGGCGGGCCGTATGTCGAACTTGTAGTCGCGAATGAAACTGGATCGTTCCGGTCCGAACAAACGGCTCGCGGCAGCGTGGAACCAGGACCCGTCCACCACGTTGTACCTGTTGGCTTCTTCGGTTTTCATGCCGGGCACATGGATGAGATCGAAGGCACGCGCGTCGGCAAACGACCTGACCGCGGCGATCTGTGTGTCGGACAACGGTGAGCGGCCCGCCACGAGGGTGGTCGTGTTCCAGCTTCGGATCCATGCGAAATGTTCCTCGGCGGGCACAGTGCCTTTCGAACCAAACGCTTCGAGGAACGTGGCAAGCAAACGCGGTCCCCCGCGCGGAGGAAGCTGGCTCCAGCCTGTAACCGCGACAAGCCCGCGGGGAGACAGTCGCGCCAGCATGGCGCGCAGCGATTCGCTGGTGAGAAGCCGCTCTTCCATCAGCGCATGGAGACCGGACGGGCTCGCACCGAGGGCGTCAACCTGGATGAGGTCGTATGCCTGTCGAGGCGACGCCTCGACGAACGCGCGCGGGTCGCCCACATGCAGATTCACCGCGGTATGCTCGTACATCCGTCCGGCGAAGTCACGGTACCGGTCCCGCACCATTGCCACGACATGCGGTTGGATCTCCACAGCGTCCACCGCGCGCGCACCGCCTTCGAGTGCCTGCAGCACCGCCGCGCCGCCTCCCGAGCCAAGCACAAGCGCACTGGGGCGATCCAGCAAGTGGTAGGGAAGGGCGGACGTCAGTTCGTCGAGATAGGGCGGCGGCATACCGCCGGTTTCATGGCGCGGGACAGCGATGGGCCCGTCGGCATTGACGAAGAGTGCTACCTGTTCCGGGACGCGTTCCTGGGCGAGAAGACTCAGCCCCGGCGCCCAGCGGAGCGGAACCTCGTCGTTCTCGACCGCGACCACCTGGCCGAGAGGACCGAAACGAACTTCGGCGGGAACCGCGCCCGCTACCCGAAGCGCCTGCGGCAACGGCTTGAAGGGCGAAATTCGGAGCTCACCCGGGCCCGCTCCGAAGACCAGGCCGACGAAGGAAATGACCGCAAGCAACAGGAGCGCTGGGCGGATCCTGCCTCGGGCGGAAATGGCAGCGAGCCCTGACGCGAGGGACGCCATTGCTCCCAAACCGTCGAGGGTTCGCTCGGCGGGCAGCCAGGTGAGCAAGTACACGGCGGCAATCGCTCCCGTTCCGGCACCGAGGAGGTCTGCGGAATACACACGCGAGATTTGCCCGCCAAAAACGACGAGCACGCGCCCGATTCCGGTTGCCGCCAGGAAAAACGGCACGGCGACGAGAAGTTCAACAAGAAGCAGCCAGCCGAACGGTCGGAGCGACCATGGAAATTCGAGGACATTGAAGGGAACGCGCTGGGCAATTGCAAAGCAGGACGGAGCGGCCAGCGCGAATGCGAGCGCGGTGAGTGCCAGGAAGGGTTCCACGCGCAACCGGATTCGGTTGCCAAGCACCAGAAGGAACGTGCCGCTCGCCCCGAACCCGAGGAGGGCGACGCTGATCACCATGAACGCGAAGTGATGCCACTGGACGATAGCGAACAGCCGGGTGAGAAGGATCTCGTAACCGATAGTCGCGGCTGACAGGATCGCCACCGCGATGAGCATCAGCAAGCTTGGAGACTTGTTTTCTTCGTTCATGGCGGGCGAACGCACGTGACCCCTGCCCTCGACCCGCACTCCGGCCGGACACCTTCCGCCGGCCGAATTTGGTAGGGCGGCGACCCATCGACAATCCGGCCCGGGCCTTGCGAGCCCTTCCATGACGCGGTGGTTCGGACGCGCCGTGAACGCACAGACGGGCCGGCCTTGCCGCAAACGGAGACGATCCGTAATCGTCGATGTCCGAAACACACTGCCCGCAACAGGTAGGTACGGCCCATGCGAGTGAGCGGATCGTTGCCCACTGATCGGGGCATCGCATCTGAAGAACCCGGCGTGAAGGTACCTTCTCCAGGCAATCTCAGTGACCGCCCGTCAGAGGCACAAAGCGCACCGGAAGGATCTGACGCACGCTCACCTGGCCGTCTGCATGTCTTCGTACCAGAAGCAACATCTGCACGGAAAACGGTTGACCGACAGGGATGACCAGTACGCCTGAGGGAGCAAGCTGGGCAACAAGGGGTGGCGGGACGTGTGAGGCGGCCGCTGTCACGACGATCGCATTGAACGGTTCGGCGGCAGGCCACCCGAAATATCCGTCGCCCAATCGAACTTCAACATTTTCGTATTCGAGTCGCGACAGCCTTTCCGTCGCCTCGAGTGCCAAACCCGGCACGATCTCGATGGTATGGACCCGATCCACGAGCTCTGCCAGGACGGCAGCCTGGTATCCCGATCCGGTGCCGACTTCGAGAACCCGGTGATGGGGTGCCGGCGCGACAAGGTGCGTCATGAGGGCCACGATGTAGGGTTGCGAAATCGTCTGCCCGTAGCCGATCCGGAGTGGACGGTTTTCGTAGGCGAATCCGGCGAGCTCCGGAGGTACGAATTCGTGCCGGAGCACGCGACCGATCGCATCCAAAACCTTCGGATCGATCGCCGCGACGCCGGTACTGGCGGCCGTGTGAGCCGTCAATCGCGCGATATCCTCGAGCATGGCCTTGCGCATGCTGATGTGGTTGGCAGCGGCCTGAACAGACGTTGGCGGGGTGACCGCTGCAGCACTCGCTGCCGCCAGGAAACGGCGACGGGTGAACTGAGCGTGCGACCTGGAACCGAAACAGAAACGGCTTGCCGACGTGTTTGCAACCTTTCCGGTCATGGCAGGGTGCTCCCCGAGGACCTGCGCGACGAATTCGAATGACTCGAGGACATGGCATGTCCTCCGGAGTCAGGACGGGCTCCCTCGACCGTCCTGCCGTGGATCCGGATCATTCGTCGTGACAATAAGCGCAACGGCAAGGAATTGGAATCGTCTTTGACGGGATTGGTCCTTATCCGGTAAGTCCCGCGTTCCCGCCCCCGTATCCCGGGGCGTCCCTGCAGGCGGATGTGAACTGTGCGGGGCCAGCGATGGTTCGGAACTCAGGGGCATTCGAAACTGCGCCGGAAAACACGTGGACCGGTCGCGAAAACCGGAGCGGAATGCCCGGAAGAATAGATCCTATTTGGAAAAAGAAAGGACCGGCAGTCGGGTCAGAATTGAACGCGAAACCTGGGTCAGTCTTGACTGGACTTGACAGGATATCCGGAAGACCCCGGCGGAGGAATTGTCTCTGCCGTCAGCAGAGTCATTTACCCGGCTGACTTTCCGCTTCAGCGTCGGCCTCATGACATGCACTGGATTGATACTCTTGGGAAAGGCCGGACGGTTCTGGAGAATTCTGGGACCGAACACGACCTGACTAGGAACACCAGTTCATCAAGATAGCCCCTGCACGCTACCATTCTGAAAGAGTGTCTGGTGAGGTATCGACCCAACGCTCTGACATATTGCGGAACGACTTCGGCAGAGCGGACAAAGTTGGATCATCGAAAGATAGTCCAAGGTGCCGCGTCGCAATTGTCGCCACGATCTGAGCTTGTTTCTCATCTCTGATCCGCTTGGCCGGATCCCGGGTCGGATCGTTTTCGGCGATCCACTGTTTCTGCATTGCGAATACTCGGGGATCGATTGTTACAATCCGGAGTTGCAATCCCCGTTCGTCGAACGCTGTCGCTTCGAATTTTGGAGTGTTTAGCAGCCAGCGGCTACTATCCGTCGTCGTGGCGAGAAGATCATCCGGATGATCAGGCAGGCAGGCCTGGCCCTCACGCATGACTTTCCCATGGTCATGGGGCTCGATCAGATCGACCAGATAACCTTCCCGGTTGGCTGCAGTGTAGGTTCTATTCTTCGCACGCTGAAAGGATCGGTCAACCGTTCGTAGCGCCCCGATGAGACCCATCTCGTTTACGTCACCGGACATGACCAGCCGCCGCCGTGCATCGAATAGAACGTCCACATCATTTGTGGCCGACATCCCTGTCTCAATCCTTACCGCTGCTTGGGCTTCATATGCAAACAGTGCGTTCGTTTCGAGCACGATCAGAGACTTTCCGAGCCAACCCAATTCGTCCAACTTCCGGACATCGCGGGCAGTAGTCAGCGGGACTCGACCGAGACCACGAGCCCGGAGAATGGGCGCTCTGTTCTCGAGTTGCCTTCGAAGGCCTGACACTTGTTCCTCTACCCGGGCTATTCCGACGAGGAAATCTCCCAACGTTTGTTCGGTCTCGGGACAACGACGACCGTAGGATCTTCGTGTCGTACTCCCATAGGGCCGGCGGATAAGGTATTCGACGTCTCCACGCGCTTCGAAATTCATTGATCCGCCATAGCTGTGACGAACTTCCGCCTGGGCTTGCCGGAGGAACTCGAAGCGGTCCCTTGCGTCCACAGCATCTCTGATGCTGTCTCCATCTATCTGTATGATATCATTCATTTTTGCCAATTTGATCGGTATTTTTGATACGCATTGGCAAAAATATTTAAAGTCAATGGATTAACGTGGAATCGCGCGATAATTTGACAATTCTCCCGAGGCGCTTGTACGGCGTCAAAAAAGCTGGACCTACAAAATTTCGAGGGAGATTTTGACCAGACGACGGGTGTTGGTTATTCTTGCAGTTCGCCAGAAAAACCTGAGATCGTCGTCATCCACTCGATGGTGCCCGGGGGCGGAATCGAACCACCGACACGAGGATTTTCAGTCCACTGCTCTACCCCTGAGCTACCCGGGCATGGAAAGGATCAGGCCAGAATCCGCGCCT
This sequence comes from Paracoccaceae bacterium, assembly GCA_965242975.1. Taxonomy (GTDB): domain Bacteria; phylum Pseudomonadota; class Alphaproteobacteria; order Rhodobacterales; family Rhodobacteraceae; genus JAPPHA01. The sequence goes on from CBDETS010000007.1 coordinate 5,546,582, forward strand.
TTTAGGTCACACTCCCGATGCTGTCCATATCGAATCGGAGGTGCCGCGCATACAGCCGCCGGCAATGCAGCACGGTTACGGGTGAACGAACCGGTCGTCATGATCGCAAGCGAAGCAGTGTTGGCAGGTTGACCGGGAAACGGGCATAGAGGACTCGGCCATGAGTGCTTGGCCCGAACCCTGAATTCAGGCGCATGTATCCTTCATGAGTTCTTCGATTTCCAATGCGTCAAGCGAGAATCTCTCGCGTTTCCGGTGCAATTCGAAATGACCGAGCGGGGTCCAGCCCACTGGTGTCGTCGTGACCGGGTCGCTTGAAAATGCGTTCGCGATGGCCTCCTTGATCTGGTTGCGGTGGCGTTTTGCCATCGGCGCGAGGTCGATAACGACCTGCCCTCCGAGACCCCTGAGACGGAGTTGGCGGGGAAGATCTTCAATCGCCAAAAGATTGGCGTCGAGCCCCGGCGAGCGGGAAAAGATGTCACCCGTGTTTACATCGACGGCGACCAGCGCCTGCGTTGGCTCGATCACCATGGTTGCTCCTGCCCCGACACGTTCCGGTGCTCCGGGCGATTTCGGCAACGAAACCGCTGGGTCCAGAATTCGTGCAACCATGTCCCAGATCCCGAGAGTGTCGAAGCTTCCGCGCTCATCGATGATCCGGTCAGGCGTCGGGAACATCCACTCCGTCATCGCGCAATCGCTCGCCGCGGGAGCGCGTGCGCGAAGGCCAGGATTCCCGCGGGCTGCACTTTCCAAGATCCGGTTGAATTCGCAGGTTTCCCTCGTGAGTTCATCTGCGACAGTTGAGAGGTCTGCGTCCAGGCATGGTGCTCTAAACGAAACCGATGTCGACGTGAGATCGAGACCAGGAATCGAGTCAGCGACATCTTGAAGAGGGATCCGGCATTTTTGATCTTCGGAAAGACGTTCCGAAAATTCGATGCCGCGATGTCCCTGCTCAAGCACGACATACCTTGTCCTGATCCGGATCTGAGGCGCAACGCCGGCTGCCTTTCCATGAGCCGGGATCGTCTTGACCTGAACGGCGAGGTGGTGGCCCGGTTTCAACTTCACACTCGACTTCATAAATCCGTGCTGTCCCTGGCCGAGGTTCAGAATGAACCCGCCAAGTCCCGTCAATTTCCGTTCCACCCTCGCTCTGAACACGGTTCCCGGTACCGGAGTGGTCGGGTCCGGATGATCGACCAGGAGATCCTCGATCCGGTTGTTGACGACAAGTGCCGCAGCCGAACGGGTGTCCGTACGGTCGATGACGATCAGGCGGCCGGGTTTCATTCAGACGATGTCTGCCGGGCCAGGACGGGGTATCCGTGGCCGCCGAGCAGGGAGGCAGTTTCGGCGAGAGGCAAGCCGACGATGTTCGAGTACGAACCATTGATCCGGCGGGCGAAGACCGCCGCGAAGCCTTGTATGGCATACGCTCCCGCCTTGTCTTTCCATTCTCCCGAACGAATGTAGGCGTTTAGCTCGGCATCAGAGATGACCTTCATGGCGACAACAGTCTCGACCAGTCGCTGGCTGCTTCTCGTGGCTGAACGAACGACAACGCCGGTAATGACACGGTGTCGTCGCCCCGAAAGCAGTTTCAGGAAACCCCTGGCCTGAACCGCGTCGTTCGGCTTGCCCAGAATCCGACGCCCGATCGCGACGACGGTGTCGGCGGTCAGTATCAATTCTCGGGCTCCGGGGACGAGCGCTTCTGACTTTTCCCGAGAGAGGCGCCGTACGAGTTGGCGCGGAAGTTCGCGCGCGTGCGCCGCCTCGTCGATTGCGACCGGTTGCACCCGGTCAGGGACCACACCGATTTGTGCCAGGAGTTCTAACCGGCGCGGGCTTGCGGAACCGAGAATGAGGCGGGGAGGGGCGGCGAAGCTATTTGTAGCGATAGTTGATTCGCCCTTTCGTCAAGTCGTAGGTCGTCATCTCGACCTTGACCCTGTCGCCGGCAAGGACCCGGATGCGGCTCTTGCGCATCTTGCCGGCAGTGTGAGCGATGATTTCGTGATCATTCTCAAGCTTGACCCGAAACGTCGCATTCGGAAGAACGTCTTTGACAACACCATCGAATTCGAGAAGTTCTTCCTTTGCCATACCAACTCCTGCCTGCCTGGATCCAACGGAAGCCAATGTTGCATCGAAGGACGCTGAATGTACCGTTTTGCCGTGAAATTCAAGTCGAAAGTCACCCGGAGTCAGGTTCGACGAGCAATCGCTGCATCGTTTTCCCGGGTCGGCAATGATTGACACAAGGAAGAACCGACTCGCATTGACATGAGTCGATCTCCGGGCCACGGCCAAAGCGGGCGGTCCACGAATTCGTCACTCTTGGCATGATTAGTGGCGGCGTGACCGAACCGCCGATCCCGGAATGTCGGAAAACGGCGTATGAATCTACCCGTCAGGCGGAAACCTCTCCAGGATCTTTGCCCTGATCTGATCGCGGACCTGCCGATAGGATTCCAGTTTCGCTTCCCTGCTCTCTCCAAGACCGACAGGGTCCATGGTCGGCCAGTACTCAACTTCGAATGACAGGTAACGCGTGTACTCGAGCGCGCGGCGGAGGGACGCGGGAGACAGTGCCACGACCAGGTCATAGCTTCCCAGATCATCACCCCAGTCCTCGAAATCATCAAATGATCGGGTCTTGTGACGATGGAGTTCAACGCCGACTTCCCTGCAGACGGCGATTGCAAATCCGTCGATCTCCGAACCACCTCGAACGCCGACAGATTGGACGAAGATCTTTGTACCGAGTTGCAGCTTGAGCAAACCCTCGGCCATTGGAGAGCGAATGGTATTGTGATCACAACAGAAGAGGACAGATGACGGCAGGGGCGCTGGCATGCTCCACGCCTAACCGTAGAAGTGGAGGACGCAGATGAGCGTAAACAGACGCCGTGCCGTCGCGAGATCGGTTTCGATCTTTCCGGAAAGGCGGCTTATCAGCAAGCTTGCGCCTTCATCGTGCATGGCGCGCCGCCCGTGATCGATCGCTTCGATCTGGGCCGGCGGCAGTCTCTTTACCGCGTCAAAGTAAGCCTGGCATATCCGAAAATAGTCCTTGATCATCTGGCGAAACGGCGTCAGGGCCAGATGAAACGACGTGATCGGGTTTCGATCTTCGGTCTTGACGTCAAAGATCAGCCGCCCGTCCTTGACAGAAATATCCAGGTGATACGGACCGGCAGGTGGCGACCGTCCTTTCCTCGCGACCAGTTGAAAGCGGTTTTTTTCGATGAGATCGAAAATCGCGACTTCACGCTCCTGCTTGACCTCGGGAGTCGGTGCAGGCAAGCCGGAATCGTCCAGCGCCAAACTGCCAATTCGGAACGAGTCAGCCATCGCTTTCGGATCGGATGCGGACCAGACGCGATTGAACGCTTTGTTCATGCGCAAAGAGCGACTCACTGTTGGCGAGTATCATCGCGGCGGGACCGATACCTTCGAGCGCGCCGGGCGTCATGCGCATGATCGTGGTCCGTTTCATGAATTCGAGGACAGACAGGCCGGAACTGAAACGGGCGTTTCCAGACGTGGGCAGGACATGATTGGGGCCGGCGACGTAATCTCCGATCGCTTCAGGTGTCCACTGACCAAGGAACATTGCGCCGGCGTTGCGGATGTCTTTTGCCACGCGCTCCGGATTCGACGTCATGACCGACACGTGCTCCGGCGCAATCCGATTGGAGATTTCTGCTGCTTCAGCGAGGTCACGCACGATGATCACGGCGCCATTTCGCTGCCAGCTTTCCGCGGCGATTCGCCGTCTGGCGAGAGTTTCGAGCTGCGTTTCGACGGACTTGACGACCGCATCCCCGAACGCCCGGTCCGGAGTTACGAGAATTGCTCGCGCATGTCGATCATGTTCCGCCTGACTCAGCAGATCGATTGCAACCCAGTCCGGATCATTGTCGGGATCAGCAATGACCAGGATCTCCGTCGGTCCGGCGACCATGTCGATCCCGGTAGTTCCGAATATCCGGCGCTTTGCATGTGCAACGTAGGAATTTCCGGGGCCGACAATCGTGTCGACAGGTCGAATTGTCTCCGTGCCAAAGGCGAGCGCAGCGATGGCCTGGGCTCCGCCGATCTTGTAGATCGACGTGATTCCACAGAGGCCTGCGGCGTACAGAACGAGCGGATTGAATTCGCCACCGGGAGCCGGTGCCGCCATGACGATGTCATCAACCCCGGCGACAAGCGCGGGAATGGCGGTCATCAACACCGACGACGGATAGGACGCGGTGCCGCCGGGAACGTACACGCCCGCGCGTTCGACAGCAGTCCACTTCCATCCGATCTCAGCTCCGGTGTCGTCAGTCCATCGCATGTTTTCGGGAACCTGCCGTTGGTGGAACGCCATGATGCGCTTGAAGGCGAGTCGGAGCGCATTCTTCTCTTCGCCAGGTACGCGTTCCGTCGCCGACTCGATTTCGTCTCGCCGGAACGCCAGGGTCCCGGAGGTCAGTTCCAGATTGTCGAAACGCGCGGTCAGGTCGAGCAACGCATCGTCACCCCCGTGCCGGACTGCCCTGATGATCGAAGCCACCGACTTCGCGACCGCATCGTCGGTTTCCCTGGAGCGATCCAGGAACCGGTCAAATTCTTCGGAAAACGTGGAATCCCGGGTATCGAGGACAGAGGGCATCAGGACGTGTCGTGGACAGGAACAGATCCCGAGGGAGCGGCATAAGGCTGTGTTACATCCTTGAGAATCATGTCCAGGCATTCGATTTCAAGACGAATCATCGCGCCGCCAGCCAGATGAATCCGGAGATACCCTCCAGGTGAATCAGTTGGTTCGAACGTGAGCGACAGGACACACAGGATGTCTCCGGCTTCCGGCTGGCTTATGCCGCGAAACGAGATCGCGAGAGCGCTGTTGATGACGAGAAGGCTTCGTACACGTTCGGGCTCCCCGGTCGCTTCGGTTCCAAAATTCCCGGCTTCCCAGCGAAAACGGTTCGCAAGCACGACAAATCGCCGTCTTTCCTTGTGCCATTCCATGTCGGGGCCCGACACCACCGCGTCCTGAAGCAGGGCTGCTGCGACCGCGAGATCCTCGTCGTCCGTGATCTCGAGGTTGAGCGCATGCCCCCGTCGCCTGTTCAACGCCTCTGGATTCTTGCTCATCAGGTCATCCGGTCGATGATCGCTCCGCAAGCAGAAAGCTTTTCCTCGACCCGTTCATATCCCCGATCGAGGTGGTAGACGCGCGATATGATTGTTTCCCCCCTTGCCGCGAGTCCGGCGAGGATGAGCGAGACGGACGCGCGCAGGTCGGTAGCCATGACCGGGGCACCCTTGAGATGCGGGACTCCCCGGACCGTCGCTGTACCTCCCCGGACGTCAATCCGTGCACCCATTCGGCGAAGTTCCTGTGCGTGCATGAATCGGTTTTCGAAAATCGTTTCCGTCAGGACCGACGTGCTGTCCGCCGTCGTCAGAAGCGCCATCATCTGAGCCTGGAGGTCGGTCGGGAAACCGGGGTAGGGCTCGGTGACGACATTGACCGCGCGGATTCGGCCATTCGTTCGTGAAACCCGTAGTCCTCGATCGGTGTCTTCAACTTCGACACCGGCTTTTTCCAACGTCATGCAGACCGCCTCCAGCAGATCGCGCCGCCCGCCGAGCAGTTCCACGTCACCCCCGGTGATCGCGGGGGCGAGCATGTAGGTTCCCATCTCGATGCGGTCAGCAACGACCCGGTGCCGGGTCCCACGCATCTGTTCGACTCCCTCGATGACGATCTCCGGGGTTCCGTCACCCGATATGTTCGCACCCATCTTGCGAAGACATGTCGCTAAATCAACGATTTCCGGCTCAAGCGCGGCATTGCGCAACACGGTCGTTCCACGAGCCATCGTCGCAGCCAGCAACATGTTTTCCGTTGCGCCGACGGAGACGAACGGAAAGGTGAAAGAGGCACCAGCCAGGCCGCGCGTCGCGGTCGCGTGAATGTACCCGTTTTTCAATTCAAGGGTTGCACCGAGCGTCTCGAGACCCTTCAGGTGGAGGTCCACGGGCCGCGCGCCGATCGCGCATCCTCCCGGCAAGGACACGGTCGCGGACCCGGTTCTCGCGAGCAACGGTCCCAGGACCAGTACCGACGCCCGCATTTTTCTCACTATGTCATAATGGGCTTTCCGGGATACGATGTTCGCGGCGTGCAGCGAAATTGTCAGGCCCCCGTTTGTTACCGTGACGTCGACACCGAGAGACTCGAGCAGCGCGGCCATGGTCGCGATGTCGGAGAGTCTTGGGGCGTTGTCGAGAACCAGCGGTTCTTCTGTGAGCAGAGCGGCCGGCATGAGGGCCAGGCACGCGTTCTTGGCGCCGGCAATCGGAACCGACCCCTTGAGCGGACCGTTCCCCCGGATTCTGATGGAGTCCATGCTTTAGATTCCCTTGCTGCTCGACCGGTTCTCGTTCGTTCTGTTGTGTTCCCGCTGTTCCCGGCGCCTTTTTTGGTCCTTTCGTCGCTTCAGGTTTTCCCGAAGCGCGTGGCGCAGCCTTTCTTGTCTCGACATCGTCGGCCCGATGCCCGTTTTCTCACCGTTCCTGGCTCGATCGTTCATTTCGATGTTCCTAAACAAGTGTCGGTTTCCCGTCCAGATTGCGCTTGCCTCCGGTCGGGGTTACGCTAAACACCCGCAGGGTAGGCTGCCGTAGCTCAGGGGCAGAGCACTCCCTTGGTAAGGGAGAGGTCGAGAGTTCAAATCTCTCCGGCAGCACCAATAAAATCAATGATTTAGCAAAAATTCATGGTCTGAGAAAACGAGTTATTTCTGTGCAACTGCACAGAAACGATGCAATTTCGCTGAAATCGAGGGAATGAAAGGCCCACTCTTGGGACGCGAAGTTAAGGGTTTCTGCACGCCCCGTGATTTCGTAGTCACAGGGCCTCGGGGTTTGACGACTTGATGCAGCATGTATTCGCCGGCGTCCGCCCGGGGCACCAACCAAGCGGCAAAAGCTGCGATTATTTTCTATCCGTTTTCCCGCCGGGAGTATCGCCGAACCCTCCGCGGGCCCTAATCCTTGACATTCGCCAAACACGTCGGTGCGGAGGAGGCTCAGAGGTGATTGTTGTGACCATTTGCTGTATTCGCTTCATCGCGATTTGGCCTCTTCACGTTTGGATGGAAGCCCTCGACGATGAAGAGCAGTAAGATACCGATAATCGTGTGATGAGACAGATGCTGAACCGACAGTGTTAGCAATGAAAATTACAGCCGGTTTTGGATCATGCCTGGCCGAAATGGCATCAAGGCATTAAAGGCTGCCACTATCAACGCAACGTACAGTCGGTGTCCCCCAGATTCCGTTGTGACAATATTCCAAGTGAAGAAACGACGTGCAATGATCTCTGATCATTGCACGTTTATATCTTCCCCCATGAGGAAAGGAATTAGGATTGATGTCTGAACTGACCGTCAATGAAGTTGCGTTTTTCTCTGATGTGCCCGCGCGCAGCGTGGAAAAAGCAATCGAGACTGGTGTGCTAGTGCCGGTCAAACGCCGCGCTGTGTTTTCGAAAGCGCGTGCTCGATACCTTGGGATCGATGCGGTCTGTTACCTTGCCGCTGTCGGCCACATGACGATCCTAAAGAAAATACCCGTGACCCGTAAGAAGGCCCTGATGAAGTCTATCCGCGAATTGCGCGGCCCTGGTCTCGAAGTTGTAGATCTCGAGCCGGGTTTGTATCTCGACCTGCCGATGATCGCTGGCAGCAAGCTGGAGGCCGCACGTTTCTATGTCGAGGGAAAGATGCGTTACATAACAACGAATCCGAGCATCTTTGGCGGCGTTCCCATCATCAAGGGCTCGCGGATTCCGGTCCACGCGATCCAAAGTCGCCTCGAAGATGGTGAAACACTTGATGATCTTGCGGAGGATTTTCCCCAAGTCCCGCGGGATGCCCTTATGGTGGCGAACATCTATGCTCGAAGTCATCCAATGCGCGGCCGACCGGTCAAAGGATGGCGCCCTTGGGAGGCTACGGCGAATCGTGAATGAACTTCTTTTTTGATGAATGCGTCTCGGCTGACGCCGCAGTGCACTTTCGTGACACGACTGGTCATGCAACGTGTCACCCGCGCGACATAAACATGTGCGGTGCCTCCTCCGATGAAGACGTGTTGGAATATTGTACCAGGTTTGATCACATCCTGGTCACGGTAAACGGCAGGGATTTCCGCAGGTTATGCGGTCCCTCCAACACGATGCATCCTGGCCTCATAGTCATCCCTTCAGTGGCAAAGGCCCGCCAGATTCAATTAATCCAAGCGGGCAAAATTTGCTGGAATAGACCGGTTTCGGGCGCATTTCGCAGGTCTTGAAGACAGCTACGCCCTGATTGGTGGCGTGGCCTGTTCCCTGATCTTGGAGGAGGTCGATCTCGAATTTCGCGCAACAGTAGATATTGACATGGTGCTTTGCGTCGAGGTCGTCGATGACAAATTAGCCAGGCGCTGAAAAGCCGAAAAAGGCCTGGATGTCTTGCGGCACTAATTTCTTCGCCAGCATCGCCTTGATGATGGCGACTTCCCATTTCTCTAGCGTGTTGCCCGGTCGACGCGCCACGATGTCGCCACCAACCAATTTTCATCACCTTGTACTGTCGTTGCATTGTTGTGCGAACGTCAAGGTCTTCCAGTCGGCCGTAGCAGACCCTCGCCACCCTCGCCGATGCCGACGCCGTGTTCTTTGCGTTGAAATCCAAACTCGGCCTCTGTTGGATCTTGCAACAAAGGCAGGGATGCTCCGATACGCACCTTTTCATCTCGGTCATCGCCCGCCAGGCAGTCCAGACACTGCGCAAACCACGAATGCGGTGAACCTGCACGACAGTTGGACGACGCTGCGCCGGACACTCGTGCCATTGCACCATACGACAAACAGCTTCAGGCGCCGTGACGGCAGGTCCCTGCATGTGCGCAAAACCGCCTCCCCCGGCAGGCGGAGATCTACCGGGCAATGGGCCAGGCGCCACCGCCTAGGAAATTTGCCAAGACCATCGGGTGAACCGGTGCCGGTAATCCGTGACGGCGGTCCTGACTGGCCGCCCCTCCGGGTTGTAGTGCCAGTCGAAATTTTTACCTTTTTGAAATCAACGAGTTGCGCACTACAGTGTTTAAGGTGGACTAAGGTAACCGTTCGGCGACGGCGTGATGACCTTTCCGGTTTTCACTGATTGAGTGTTCTTTTCCAGTCTTTTCTGAGCGGACAGAGCCAGATGGCCTTTATCGGTTTTCCGAATTCCTTCCTCGTGTCGTAACGCCCGCGTCAGGCTTCGGTCTCATGGCATACCACTTCGATGTTGTGTCCGTCGGGATCAAGAACAAAGGCCGCATAGTACCGCCCACTATACTGAGGACGTAGTCCAGGCGGTCCGTTGTCCTGCCCGCCAGCGCCAAGAGCGGCGCAATAGAACGCATCGACCTGATGTCGGCTCTCGGCTGCAAATGCGATGTGCAGGTGCGCGGGCTCCTCTTCCGTTTGGTACAGGCAAAGGGAACTCGTGCCGGTTGGTTGACTAAGTTCGGCACCGTTTGGCGGCCAATCGGTGACCACAGTCACTCCAATTGGCTCAAGCGCCCGCAGGTAGAAGGCTCTGCTCAGCGCAAAGTCGCGAACGCCAAACTTTATATGGACACCACTTCCAGTCAGGAGTGCCAGCTATGCCGAATGCGGCAAAGCTGGCACACCCGGCAACAGTTCGCAGGCACACGGCAATAGCGCAATCCAAGAAATACGTTGGGGTTGTGTCCGCCGCAAAAGTGGAACAGAACAAAGCAATGTGATGGACACGGTCCGCTTCTGAACAACCCAACAGTAGGTCGGTGCATCCGAAATAATCGCGGCCGCGGATGGGACCAGGAAAACGTTTGCTTCACAAGAGGTGATTTAGGTGCGCGTTCGCTCAATCTCTATTAAGAATTACCGTGCTCTAAAGAATGTAACGATTAAGAACATTCCCGGGTTTACGGTCCTCGTGGGAGCGAACGGAACAGGTAAATCCACGTTGATCGATGTTTTCCGATTCCTCAAAGACAGCCTGAAAGATGACGTCAGAGGCGCATTGCGAAGACGTGGTGGCTTTCAGCAAGTCGTGACCCGCGGGTGTGAGCGTGATGCCATCGAAATCACGCTCCAACTTGAAATGGACATTGAAGCCGCTCAGAAAAGCCGCCGGGTTACGTATCACCTCAAAATCGAAGAAAAAGAGGGTCGGAAAATTTCCGTGGTGAAAGAAACGTTGCGCTTCAAGAGATCCTCCTATGGTGCTCCTTACCACTTCATACGTTTTGAAAATGGTCGAGGCGAAGCCTTGGCCGAGTCATTTGACGCATTTGACCGAAATATTCCCTCGGAAAAACTAACACGCGAGAATCAGGAACTCGACGCTCCACATATTCTGGCACTCAAAGGCCTGGGGCAATTCAAGCGTTTTGACGCGGCCAGTCAGCTGAGAGAGCTTATCGAGAATTGGGAAGTCAGCGATTTCCGCATCGAGGATGCCCGTGTCGAACCCGATGCAGCGATTGCCGAGCACCTGAGCCCTAGCGGCAATAATATCGCTCTTTATGCCCAATACCTGAGAGAAGATCATCGAGAGGTTTATGACGCTCTTGTGAGGGAAATGGCGGACTTTGTGCCTGGAATTAGCGAGGTAACGACAGACGACACGGGCGATGGACGGGTGGAGCTGAGGTTCGAGGACGAGGCATTTGAACGGGGGTTCATTGCGCGGGCAGTTTCAGATGGCACAATCAAGATGTTTGCATACCTTGCCTTGCTCAAGGACCCGGACCCTCACCCATTACTATGTGTGGAGGAACCAGAGAACCAACTGTATCCATCCCTTTTGGAGATTTTGGCAGAGCAGTTTTCTCTCTATGCAAGACGCAGAATTGGAAACGGACAGGTTGTCGTTACCACGCACTCACCGGATTTTCTGAATGCAGTCCCGCTGGGCTCGATTTTCTGGCTAACGAAAAAAGCCGGTTTTACGACCGTTCACCGTGCTTCTCATGATCGTCAACTTTCAGATTTAATCGAAGAAGGCGACCGACCTGGCGAACTTTGGCGCCAGAATCTATTTCGGGGCGCACACCCGTGACGGAGATTGTCATTTTGACTGAAGAACCGTCAATCGAACCAGTCATCGAACATCTTTTACCGCAACTGGATTTACATGGTGCAACGGTCAGAATAATTCCCCACCAAGGCGCTCCCGACTTGGAAAAGTCTTTACCACGAAAATTGAGGGGTTGGCGGAATCCGCATGCTCGCTTTCTGGTAATCAGGGACAATGACTCCGGTGACTGTGTAGGGCGTAAACAGCGCTTACAAGAGATTGTCAGTGGTGCAGGCCGCGGTACGCAAACTCGCATCAGAATTGTATGCCAAGAGCTGGAGGCCTGGTTTCTGGGAGACCGTGCCGCATTGGACGGTGCTGGCGTATTGCCTGAGAGTGCAAATCCGGCAGCAATTCGTGGAGACGTCGACAAAATAAACCAATCCATCAGCTAAACTCGACCGAATAACCGGAGGATATGGCAAGGTGACCAGCGCTCGATTGATCGCACCTCACATGATAATTGAACGCAACACTTCTCAGAGCTTTCAAAGTACAATGAGCGCACTTCAACAGCTTGCAGCGCTTTAGGTAATTTGGGCATCATGCTGGTAAGGCCTTTGCAGGTCAGCTCGATTTCCCGGCACGGTGCGCCTATTACTTGTTGGAGTACAAAACGCCCGCCTGAATGGTCGCTCGGCCGGCCAACCCGTAATTCTCCGTCCCGATCGAAATACTTGAACTGCCACTCACCGTCCGCCGGGTCCGTGAAATAGTCAAACCAGTGGTTGCCCAACAAGTGTCGCAAGGCTGGTTGGAGGAGGTTCCCGACCGGACGATTCTGCCAGAATGTTGTCTATTTCAGCTTGCGGACCCTGCCCTGGATTCCCTCGCTTGGCATAACACGCAGGAAACGGGAGTGGTCCTCTGCCGCAGCGAGCTGGGCCGGAGGAACCAGCGGTACAGTCGCGCACCACGGCGTGTCGATTGTTGGGTGGGATGCCAGACCTCCTGTCCCCAAGAAAAGGTGAGAGTTCCCGCCACAGCGGCCGCTGCCAGGATCGCCACACACCGGCGGAGGTCAGCAGTATCGTTCGACCTGGCAGAGCGCCAAAATTACCACTCGACCCTATTCAGCTGGCGAGTCCCGCTACGACGATAAGGACGGCAGCGATAGATGCCAGGGGTGCTGCGATAGTTGTGACGCTCCAGGTTTTCCCGGTCAAAACGCCAGTCCTCATCTGATCGCCAGCCATCTTTCTGCTCGCCCCTTCCGCGCGTAAAGTCATTTTCCAGTCTATTTCAGGTGAGCTGGGACAGCGCGGTTTTTAACCTGAAGTTCTGAGGCGGGTAAGAGAGTTATTGAATCGTATCAATAGGATACGTGAATAGGGACTGTAACGGTCTGCCTGTAAGTGTTCGGTGAAGGCGTGATGCCTTGTAGTGTCTATTGATTGAGGGTTCTTTTCCAGTCCTTCCGGAGCGGGCAGAGCCAGATTTGTTTTTTCGGTTTGGCGTATTCGTTCTTTCTGTCGTACCTGCCCCGTCCCTGGGTTGTTCCGACCCGGATCCAGCCTGAGGCCTTGTAGGTGATCCCGGAGAAGCGCGGGATTTCGACGAAGGTCTCCAACAGGACCGGCGCCACCCTGTACTGGGTTTCCCAGTCCCCTGGCAGCTGGCGCCGCACCCGAGAGAGGATGTGGGAGGCCAGGTTCGGGATGTGAATCCATGGGAAGATCCCCGCACAAACCCCACATTGTGGGTGATGAGACGACGGTTCACTATCGTTTTCATCCCCTGGCAGGCCAACGTGTCTCGATCGTGCAGAGAAAGTCGCTGCGTGGCCAAGGCGTTCTGCTCGTTGTCGATGGCTGCGGTGTTCGGCACTGCATTGCCAGCTGGATGACATTGCCCGAAGCCGGGCAATGGGATCTGCGTCCTGCGCCGAGACTGTCCCTGTGCGCGCTGGCGGATTTGCATTCGCTTGTCGGGTCTTTCAAGATTTCCGTCGGTTTGAAACGGACGGAGGAAGATGATGGACGAGCGACCTGCAGTTCGGATGTATCAGGCGGAGCTTTTCGAGGGACCGCAGCGGATATGGCGGAACCGGGCGTTCCGCGAAGCGGTGCAACCGGCGCTGGCGGCGTTGGTTGCGCGGATAATGACGGTGCGCGAGGAGGTGAGCGATGACCCGGAAGAGTGAGGCGATGCTGACGCCCGACCACCTGTCACGCACGGCGATTGTCTACATCCGGCAGTCGAGCGGTTTCCAGGTCCGCAACAATGTCGAGCGGCGGCGGCTGCAATATGAACTTGTCTCCCATGCCCGCGGCCTGGGTTTTTCGCGCGTCGAGGTGATCGACGACGATCTCGGCGTTCCGAGCAACGGTATCCACCGGGAGGGTTACGAGCGTCTGTTGACGGCCGTCTGCAACAAGTCCGTCGGTCTTGTCCTGGCCATCGAGGCGTCGCGACTGGCGCGAGGCGGCAGTGACTGGCATATGCTCCTGGAGTTCTGCGCCATTGTCGGATGCCTGGTCGGCGACCGTGAGCGTCTCTACGACCCGGCTGTTGCCGATGACCGGGCCTACCTGGGCGTGCTATGTCGTATACGACATAGTAACCCTTATGTCGTGCAGGTTTTTATGTCGGGCAGCGACCGCAACCATCTGGCAGCACGGAATTTTTCCCGAAACTGCCCGACATAATATTCATGCCTCGGATTGTCTGACATGACGTCATCTCCACGTATTCTGGAGATGAATCATGTTCGAAATTCTGTACAAGGACCCTGCGACCATCGCGAGATATCGATGTGCGCCCCTGATGGAGCAACGCGAACGGTATCTGCGCGCCGTGGTTGCCTGGGGAGCGGTCGGTGAAATCGCGCGCCGGGTTGCACGCACCCAGCTTGTTCTCATGGAGCTGCTGGACCTGCCTGATGCGGACATTCCGGTCCGTTTGACGACAGTTGAGACGGCGGTTCAGGAGTGGTGCCGGAACCTTCCCGCGGTTTCTGCTGCGAATTTCCGGCGCTACGCCTTTCGCTGGCTGCGTTTCCTCGGCTGGCTGGAAGAGCCGGTTCGGGACGCCCACCCGCACGCCCGACAGGTTGAGACCTTCGCGGCCTGGATGCGCGACGACCGGGGGCTGTCCGAAGCGACTGTTGGCAACTGCTGTTACGAGAGCGATCGTTTCTTCGTCTGGGCGGCGGGCAGGAACCTGGTTCTTGCCGACATCGCGATCGGTGACGTTGACGAATATCTTGCCGCGCGGATCGCAGGTGGAAACCTTCGCCGAACTTCCGCGGGTGCCGTGGCCGGGTGCCTGCGGAGTTTCTTCCGTTTTGCCGAGGTGCGGAACTGGTGCCGGCCGGGCATCGCCGCGTGCATCATGCCGCCACTGTCCTATCCCGACCGACCGGTTCCCAAGGGGTTTGATCGGGACGAAGTCGAGAAGCTGCTCGCGACGACCGAAGGTACGGCCCCGGTAGACCGTCGCGACCGCGCGGTGCTGATGCTCCTTGCAACCTGCGGGCTCAGGGCCGGCGAGGTCGGCGCTCTCCGCGTCGATGATATCGATTGGGAGCGGGACATGTTGCGCGTGTTCCGTCCCAAGACCGGCCGGACCGATCTTTTCCCGCTGACCCCTTCCGTCGGAAACGCGGTGATGGACTATCTTCTCAATGTGCGTCCGGACGTGAGACGGGAGCGGGCATTGTTCCTGACCCTGCCGACACCGTTCAGGCCACTGACGAGCTGCACGATCGGGACGATCGTCCGCAGCCGCGCGCGCTGCCTTGGCATCTCGGGCAAGCGCCTGGGCGCCCATGCACTTCGTCATGCGGCAGCCCAGCGGCTGGTCGACGAGGGATGCGGACTGAAGACCGTCGGCGATTTCCTCGGCCACTCCAGCCCGAGCGCGACAGCCACATATGCGAAAATCGATCTCGCCGCACTGCGCCCGGTCGCCGACATCTGCCTGAAGGAGTTGCTCGATGACACTGCGTGAATCCGTCGAGCGCTATGTTGCGTGGCAGCGCAACCATGGCGCGAAGTTCCACTCAAGCGCGCAAACCCTCGAGACGTTTTGCCGCCAGGTCGGGGAAGACAGGGACTGCGACACGGTGGATGAGGATGACGTCCGCCGCTTCCTTGCCGGCAAGGGGGTGCTCACGAGAACCCGTGCCGTCAAGTACGGAACGCTTGCCGGTTTCTACAGGTTCGCACTGAGCCGGGGGCACGTGAGCCGCATTCCCATGCCGCCACGGGAAGCGGAGCCGCGGCCACCAGGGGTCGCGCCGTCATTCATCTTCACCCATGAGGAATTGCGCAGTCTTTTCAAGGCCGCAGGCGGTGGTCGCAGGCGTTGCCCCAAGCTCGATGCCGAGACTTTCCGAACATTCCTGCTCATCCTCTACGGTGCCGGGTTGAGATCCGGGGAAGCGCGACGGCTGACCATGGCGGACGTGGATCCGGGCTCCGCAGTGCTCGCGGTGAACGATTCGAAATTCTACAAAAGCCGTATCGTCCCGGTCGGTGCCGACCTCGCCGACGAGCTTCGCCGATACGCCGCCATCCGGGCACAACGCCCCCTCCGCGAGGGGATGGCATCCACCTTCCTCGCCTGCCGCGACGGGTCGCCGCTGAACAAGTCCATCGTACAGAACGCCTTTCGTGCGACGCTTCGGGTAGCCGGAATCGACACGAACAAACCCGGATGCCGGGCGCCTTGCCTGCATTCGTTGCGCCACGGCTTTGCCTCCAACCGCCTGGCCTCCTGGTATCGCGAAGGAGCCGACGTCCAGAAGTTACTGCCGGCGCTTTCGACCTATCTGGGCCACAGCAGCGTCGCGGCGACGCAGGTCTATATCTCCATGACCCCCGAATTGCTCGACGAGGCCGGCCGCCGGTTCGAGCGTTACAGCGAGCACAACCGAAGCCCCGAAGCCGGGCAGCATCCGAAAGGAGGGACAAATTATGCCTGAACACAATCCTGCACTTGGCGCATGGATCAAGCGCTTTCTCATGGAGTATCTTCCGACCGAGCGCAATCTGGCCGTCAATACCCGGAAGAGTTATCGCGACTGCCTGACGCTATTGCTGCCCTTCGTGGCCAGGCTTTGCGGTAAATCGGTGGAACGTCTCAAGGTCGAAGACCTGTCCGTCGACCGCGTGACGGCCTTTCTCGCCCACCTGGAACAGGAACGGGGCTGCTCGGTACAGACCCGCAACCAGCGCCTTGCGGCAATCCGGTCCTTCGCCCGTTACATCGCGCACCGCGATGCCGCCCTCGTCGAATGGGCCGGCAGCATCCGCGCCATTCCGCTCAAGAAAACGGTGCGGCCCCGGATCACCTGGCCGTCGGCGGAGGCTATGAACGCCATGATCGCGGGGCCGGACAGGCGAACCGTGGCCGGGCGGGTCGAGCATGCCTGCCTGCTGTTTCTCTACAACACGGGGGCAAGAGCCTCCGAGGTGACGGGACTGCAGGTGGAGGATCTCCATCTCCCGGAACGCTCGGGCGAAAACGCGCGCGTAACGATCCATGGCAAGGGAGGAAAGATCCGCATTACGCCGATCTGGACGAGTACCGCCAAGGCCCTCGCGGCTCTCGCCGCGGATCGCCCGCCCGGCTGCGGGAGCGTCTTCTGGAGCCGGCATCGCAAAGCCTACACCCGGCATGGAATCATCGAACTCGTGGAACGTGCCGCAGCCCGAGTACCGGAACTCGAAGGGCAAAGGATCACGCCCCATGTCATGCGGCATGGTTGCGCCTGCCACATGCTTCGCTCCGGCGTCGATATCAACACCATTCGGGCCTGGCTCGGTCACGTGTCGCTTGAAACCACCAACATCTACGTTGAAATCGATCTCAAGGCGAAGGAAGAGGCGATGAAATCCACCTGCCCCGGTGATCCCGGAGAACAACCGCGATGGAAGGCGAAAGGCGGCTTGCTTGAACAGTTGAAGGCGATCTGAAGGCCAATTATTATGTCGGGCAGTTTCGAGAAAAATTCCGTGCTGCCAGATGGTTGCGGTCGCTGCCCGACATAAAAACCTGCACGACATAAGGGATCAAGGGCCAGTTCAGCGACATGGAGCAGGCGCTTTTTCGCCAGCGTTCCCTGGAGAGCCGCGAGGCACTGGCGGCGCGCGGCGAACTGTTCCTCAATCTTCCGGCCGGTTACGAGAAGACGGACACCCACCACATTGCCAAGACGCCCGATCAGCATGAGCGCGATGCGATCGATCTTGTCTTCCGGAAGTTTCGTGAACTGCACAGCATTCGGCAGGTTTACCTGTGGTTTCGCGACCGCGGTCTCGAGATCCCGGTCCGCAGTCCCGGGCGGGACATCGTGTGGCAGGTTCCGGGCCTTACGCTCCTGGGCTCGATGCTTGGCAATCCGATCTATGCCGGCGCCTACGTGTACGGGCGGCGGCGTCAGGAAGTGACGATCGCGAACGGGCGCAAGCAGCTGCGCAAGGGGATCATGAAGGCCGAAGATGAATGGACGGTGCTTTTGCGTGATCGTCATGAGGGCTATATCGACTGGGAGGAATATGAGAGGAACCGGGCCATGATCGAGGCCAACACCGTTGGGAACCGGGGCGCTCCGGGTGGTGGCCGGGCGCTCCTGGCGGGTCTTGTGCGCTGCGGCCATTGCCAGCGCCGGATGCAGGTGAGGGACAATGGCAAGGCGGTCGGTTATTCCTGTCCCGGCACGAGCGGCACGGGCGGGCAGGCCTGCATCACGTTCGGCGCGGTGCGGGTTGATGAGGCGGTGCGCGATGCGGTGCTCCGAGCGGTGCAGCCCCTGGGCGTTGCTGCGGCACTGGAGGCTTTCGAGCATCGCGACGCGGATGCGATGGCCGAGATCAGGCTTGCCGGTTCGGCCCTGGAGCAGGCCCGCTACCGGGCTGCACGTGCACAGGCCCAGTTCGACAGTGTTGATCCCGACAACCACAACGTCTTCCACAACCTGGCGGCGCGCTGGGAAGCCTGCCTTGAGGAGGTCCGGAGTTGCGAGGAGCGGTTACAGGACCTGGAGTCGGCGGAATTGCAGCCGCCGACGGTTGCCGAGCGTGATGCCTGGCTGGCACTGGGGGCCGATCTGGAGCGCGCCTGGTCGCATGAGGAGGCGACCCCGCAACTGCGCAAGAACATCGTACGCGCTGCGCTGGTCGAGATCACGGCGAGCCTGCGGGAGCGGCACGTGCATCTTCTGCTGCATTGGCAGGGTGGCGACCACACCGAAATCACGGTCAGGCGCAACCGTACCGGCGAGCATCGGTACAAGACCGACCGACAGACCGATGACCTGATCACCGATCTGGCGCGGAACCTGGGAGATGAGTTGATTGTAAGCGGGTAAACGGCGACGTCCGTTGAATTTTCCTGGTTTCGTGTTCTGTGCTGCAGTTGTGCCGGATCCTGCGACGTGCACATTCCCCGATTTTTTTTCCGCCGCGCCGTTCTTTTCGTTTGACACTATAGGGCGCCGGAGCTATTTCCGGCGCGGTAAAGCGAATCACTTCGGTGGCGGCAATGGCATCATGGTATGGATCCAAGGGGACGACAGGGCTCTGCCAGCCCCTCATCGCGATGTGTCCGCCGCATGACGTATTTTTGGAAACGCACTTGGGTGGGGGTGCCATCATGAAGCGCAAGCCGCCGGCGCTGCGCAACATCGGCATCGACCTCAACCGCCGGGCCATCGACACCTTCCGCTGCGCCTATCCGGTCGAGCTCCACCACGGTTGCGCCCACGCGTTCCTGTCCGATTTCGACTTCGACGGCCGCGAGCTGGTCTACAGCGACCCGCCCTACGTGCAGTCGGCGCGCAAGTCGCAGCGCCGCTATCGCTTCGACTACACGGACGCCGACCATGTCGCGCTTCTCGGCATCCTGAAGTCGCTGCCCTGTTCGGTGATGGTCTCCGGCTATCCGAGCCGGCTCTATGACGAGCACCTGGCCGACTGGCGTTCGCTGGAGATCCAGGTCAACAACCAGTCCTGCATCGTCACCGAGAAGCTGTGGTTCAACTTCGCGCCCGACCGGGTGCACTGGGCGGCCTTCGCCGGGCGGAACTTCACCCACCGCCAGGTCGTCAAGCGGAAGGCGGCGAGCTGGGGGCGGCGCTACGCGGCGATGCCCCGGTCCGAGCGGCTGGCGGTCCTGGCGGCGATCATGGCGGTGGAGGCGGAGGAATGAGCGGGATCGATCCGTCCGACCCGGATGCGGTCCGCCGGCGGCTTGACGGGCTCCATTCGGAGTTCGCGGGGCTGGGCTCGGGCGGTGGTCTTCTGCGGGGTGCCGCGGCCCTGTTCAGGGAATTGTTCGGGCTTGCCGGAACGCTGTCGGCGCTCGTCGGGTCGCTGCAGGACAGGCTGACCGAGGAAGTGGCGAAGAACAGTGCGCTGCGCGACCAGATCGCCCGCTACGAGCGTCAACAGTACGGCCGGCGCTCGGAAAAGCATCCCGACATCACGGGCGGATCCGATGACGGCGCCTCCGATGGGGCCGCATCGCCGGATGCCGGGAAGGATGAACCCGACGCCGAACAGAAAGCCAAGGGGAAACCGCGGGGTGGCGTGACGGGGCGCAAGAAGGATCGCGGCGATGCCGTCAACGACGCCGGGCTGCGCTTCGGTCCCGGAGCGACGGTGATTGACATCGATGTGATGCCGCCGGAGATCGAAGGGCTGGCGGCGGATGAGTTCGAGATCATCTCCGAGCGGGTGTGCTGCAAGCTGGCATCGGTGCCGATCCGCCACGTGGTGCTGCGTTACCATTACAAGAAGGCGAAGATCATGTCCTCCGGCGCCCTGGTCTGCGCCCCGGCCGTCGAGGGCGTGTTCAAGAATTCCTGCGTGGATGTCTCGTTCATCGCCGGAATGCTGGTCGACAAGTTCGCCTGGCATCTCCCCCTCTACCGCCAGCACCAGATGCTGGGCGAGAGCGGGATCACCGTCAACCGCAAGTCGTTGAGTGGCTGGGTCAACCGGGCGATCGCGCTGCTGGAGCCGGTGTTCGCGGCGCAGTGCCGCTCGGTTCTGGAAAGCTCCGTCATCGTCATGGACGAGACGCCCGTGCGGGTCGGGCGCGATCCCGGCAAGCCGGGCAAGATGAAACAATGCTACTACTGGCCGGTGCTCGGCGACCGGGACGAGGTGGTATTCCACTTCGCGCCCTCCCGTGCTCACCACCATGTGGAGCGGTTCCTCGGCGATTTCGAGGGCACGCTGGTCAGCGACGGCTACGGTGCCTATGCGGCGTACGCCGAAGCGCGGGGGGCGGCGGTGAAACAACAAAATTGCTGGTCGCATACGCGCCGCAATTTCGAGGAGCAGCTGGACAACCATCCGGTGTTGGCGGGGAAGGCGCTGGTGCTGATCGGGGGCATGTACGGGATCGAGAAGAAATTCCGATCCCGGCCGCCGCCCGAGCTCCTGGAGGCGCGGCGCACACACACCCGCCCGCTGGTCGACGCCTTCTGGCAATGGTGCGCGCGCACGCTCGGGGATCCGGCGCTGACGCCGAAGCACCCGATCCGCCGGGCGGTCAACTACGCCGTCGAACGCCAGCAGTCCCTCGAAGTGTTCCTCGACGACCCGCTGGTGCCGATCGACTCGAATGGTGTCGAGCGCGCACTGCGTCGCGTCAAGCTGGGACAGAAGAACTGGCTTTTCAGTTGGACAGAGGCGGGTGGGCACAACGTCGGGATCATCAACAGCCTCGTCGCCACCTGTTTCATGCTCGGAATCAGCCCCCGCGTGTATCTGACCGACGTTCTCCAGCGCATCGACACCCACCCGGCCGACCGGATCCACGAACTGACGCCGCGCCTGTGGAAGGAACTCTTCGCCGACACCCCGATGACCGGCAGCATCGATTTGACCGTCGTCCGGGCTCACCCGGACGCCAGCCGGGGACCGCCGTAACGCTTGCGCCGGCGCCGGACGGTGACGTCGATGCCGTCGATCAGCGCCATCAGTTCGGTCGAGGACAATGCAAGCGCCGCCCGCCCGGAAGCCGGCGGCGGGGCGAACAGGCCCTGTTCCAGGCGCTTGGACCAGATGAAGAAGCCGCCCTGCTCGAAG
The DNA here is from genome assembly GCA_965242975.1 of Paracoccaceae bacterium. Classification (GTDB taxonomy): domain Bacteria; phylum Pseudomonadota; class Alphaproteobacteria; order Rhodobacterales; family Rhodobacteraceae; genus JAPPHA01. The sequence continues at coordinate 5,567,793 of CBDETS010000007.1, forward strand.
CCGAGGATCTTGACGATCGTCCGGCGCCGATTGACGAACACGTACCAACGCCCGTCGGCCGGATTGCATCCGAGATGACCCGCCACCAGGGCGCACAGCCCATCGAAACTGCGCCGCATGTCCGCCGGGTCCGTCGACAGCCAGATGCCGCCACGCGGCCAGCCGCCAAGCATCACGAACGCCGAACACGCAGGACGACCCCGTCGCCCAGTTCAAGCTCGACGTCCCAGCCGGACATGACCGGCGGCGCCAGCTCGACGAAGGAACCCTTCCCGCCCGTGGCGCCGAGACGGTGCCGCCAGTTCCCGAAGGTCTTCACCGACAGACCCCGGGACTCGCAAAACTCCCGACGCGACAGCCCCGAACGCTCGAAGTCCTCCATGATGGCGGTCCACTCCGTCGCGCTGCGCACCACACGTGCAGGACGGGAACCAGCCGAACCGTTCAAATCACTGGACATGACAAAACCTCCGATCATTGTTGAATGACCGGAATTATCCCGATGCTCCCCCCGCACAGGCAACCGATTTATCGGACGTCGCCGTTTACCCGCTTACAGTTGATTGCCGGACTTCTCAACCGGCTGGGCAAGAAGACATCCAAGGGGAACAGCTGGAACAAGGATCGGGTTCGCGCCTTCCGTTCCCGTCGCCGCATTGCCGCTTACCGTGACGGCGAACGCCGGGAACGGAATGAACTGGTCCTTTCGGAGGTTGCTGCACGGCTGGATGTCGATCCTTCGGTCGTGCGTCGCCTGATCGCGGTCGGACTTCTTCCCGCGCGGCAGGCGTGCAAGGGCGCACCGTGGATCATCGACGCCGGGGACCTCGACAGTCCCCGGATTGCCGCGGCACTGGCCGGACGCCGGATCCGGGGTTCAAACCCGCGTCAGGCACAGTTCGCGTTCTGACGGATGAAGGACGGGTGTGGAATCGCGTTCGAGATTGACCCACCCCTGATCCGATGGAAACGACTGCCTCGCAACAATTCAGCGAGGCAGAAGAGATGGTGTCAGTGGAGACGATCGGCAAGATTCGGCGTGCGTGGCACGTTCAAGGGAAGTCCATACGGTCGATTGCGCAGTCGATGGGCGTGGCGCGCAACGCGGTTCGCAAGGTGTTGCGCTCCGGGGAATCGGCACCGAAGTATCGGCGTCCGGACCAGCCTCATCCGAAGCTCGGTGACTTCATCCCGGAGCTCGAGCGGAAGCTGGAGGCCAACACCGACACGGAGACAATGTCTACCGGGAAAGGAAAACAGTGAGAATGTTCACGTTTCGTCCGTCAACACAAACAGGGAAATGACACAGGCCACGAGGGCGGCAACTGAAGGTGCCGCCAGGCGACCAGTGCATTCAGGCTGAAACACTCAAGCGGGGAGACATCGTCATGGCGTTGACACCGGCACAAAAGCAGCGGCGCTACCGGGAACGGGTGAAGGAGAGGCTTCAGGCCGAAGGCAGGCAGGTCGTCGTCCATTACCGCAGGCCGAAGGAGGAGCGCAGTATGCGGAAGCGGTGGCGCAGGCATGTCGCGGCCCTGGTCGAGATCCAGGAGCAGGTCCGGGATCGCCGCGAAAGGGTGCCGCCAAGCCTTGACGACAGCCCCTATGCCCAGGCGGCCGACGCCTTTCTCTCGATCGACCTGTCGGAACTCGAGGCCAACGATCCACCGCTCGGCTACGGCCGTGACTGACGGCCCGGCATGCTTCCGGTCGCACGGTAACGTTACCATGCACAGTGGAATCCCGCGTGTCGACGCACCGCAGAACGCCGGTCGGGAAACGGGTGGCGCGGGTCATGCGCCACGGCGCGCCAGGCGGCGTGACCGGGCGGCCGTGGAACAGGATCCGGCAAGGAACGCATCATCAGATGGCGGGGTATCATCGCCCGCACCATGCCAGGAGGTGTGGGAGGGCGCAAAAAGATGTCCTTCCGGCCACCGGACCAACCCCCTCACACCGGACTGCCATCCTGATTGCCGCACGGCACCGGCGCCACCGCGAGCGGTCAGTCGGATCCCGGACATGACCCGGAAACGGCGCCACCTCTTCCAGCGGTCGCAGGCAAACTGCGTCCGCCAGGTCCCGAAGCTCCCGTTGTCCTCTTCCCGTCATCACGCGCCCTCCTGCCGATGTCCGACGACAACAGGCTGCCAGGAAAGGAAGGAGGGAAAAGGTGGGTCAATTGTGAACGCGAATCCTGGGTCAGTATTGAATTGGACTTGACAGGACGGGGACTTCACCATGTACGGATCGGAACACACGGTTACGGTGATGCTGTCACCCCCTCGGGATCATGGATCACGGGGGCGTCCGGCCGGCCCGGGCGATCCCCCGAACACCGATCGATCTTCGGTGGGTTCCCCGCTGACTCGGGCCGGAGAAAAAATATCGTTATTAATCAACGCTGAATCGAGGTGGTGATCATGCGTACATTCACGGCATGATGAGATATCGGGAATTGTCGATCACGCGCTGGAGGTTCCGTTCCCGGACTTCCGGGGACCATCCGATGAAGTCATCGCGGGGTGCGGTCTTCCAGGCGGCGGCCGAGAAGCCGAGCATGGCCAGGGGCCGGCCTTCCCGGTCCTCGACTGCATAGCGCATCTGTGCACCGATCAGGGTCTTGTAGCCGAGGTAGTGCCAGCGGGCGATGAAGCCGTTCCAGGCGACACTGGCCGCTCGGCCGGCACCGGTGACCTTGACCAGGCGGATCGGGCGCACCGCGTCCAGCGTTTCTGGCATCGGCGTCGCCGGCGGGTCTGTCTCCGGGCCGAACTCCGGGACCCGCCGCGGCCGCAGGCCGTGCCGCGGCGGCGGCAGCGTGATGATCCCGTCCCGGTGCATCCTCAGCATGGCGACCCGGGCCGCCATGTCCCTGAGCCCCGTCGGGTTTGACCCAGCCGATGGCGCGGCAGAACGCGCGCGCCGGCCCGGCACGGGTCTGCTGCGGAGAGGACGCGATCATCTCCCGCATCAGCGCCATCTCGCCGGTGGTGAAGTCACGCCCGTGATGACGGCACTCGATCGCGGTGTTGTCCGCGGTCATCCCGTGGCCTTGAGCGCACGGCGCCTGTCTTCGTCCATCGACCATGGCAGCCAGGGTGACAGGTCCTCCGGCGGCTGGCCACCGTTGCCCGCGCAGGCCGAGAGCCAGTCGTCGAGCCACGTGCGGACATCGATCCCGTTCATCCGCAGGGTCTCGATGATCCCGTACATCATGGCGGAGAACAAGGCGCCTTCCTGGCTGTCGGAGCCGAACGACAGCTTCCGCCCGATTACCGGACCACGATGCATCCGCTCGGACAGGTTGTTATCCATGGGGACGTCCGGCCTGTCGACGAAGACGCAGAGCCCGTCGCGATGCCTCAGCAGCGAGTTGAGCGCCTTCGCACGCCGGTCCGAGCCGGCCGGCCCCGCACGTTCCTTCTCCGCGAGGGCGAACAGCCGGTCGACGGCACGCTTCAGCCGACGATGTGCACTCCCGAACTTTCGCGACTGCTCCTCCATCCCCAGTTCCGGGTCGTAGTGCTTCAGCCGGACCCTGTTCAGGTGGAAGAGCCGCCCGATCCGCTCCAGCCACCGGTCTTCCCACTTCTCCAGCGCGTCATTGCCGGCGGCGGCCTCGATGAATTTGCGGCGAACATGGCTCCAGAAATGTCGCGCGCAACATTTCTGGGCCGACACTCCACGGACATCGCAAAAAAAATGCGACTGGGCATTTAGGGCCGCGGGCCCTAAAGCGAGGCGCTTGGCGGCTCATCCCGGAAGCAATGAAGAATCTAGAAACTGTCCGGGCGACGTCTAGCGAGAAACTGCAGATGGACGACAGGGCAAAGGTGTGATGGCCTTGATTGCTGTCATTGATCGAGGATTCCCTTCCGGTTTTCCTGTGCAGGCAAAGCCAGAATCCTTGCATGATACGTGCGCTGTTTACGCACTACCAATGCCCAAGATGTGAAATCCACCCCGGAGTACCGGTAAAGATCGGAGCGCATGACGATTACTTTGCCATCGTGAGCCCACCCTTCGTGGCGGCCCGGGTGAACTGCAAGAAACGTACGACTCAAATTGATGAATCATGAATGTCTCTTTCTCGGCAACGCTCACATTGAGTACAGAATACATCGGCTTGGTGATCGGTTCACTCGATCCACAACTCGATCTGACCACATTGGGAGTGAGAAAAGCATTCGTTTCTATCCGGTCAAGAGATTTGCGCTTGCATTCAAGTAAACGGAGATTCCACCTTTTGAGGAACTGCCGGATTCAGGGTGGCGCGGCATTTGGCGGCCTCGGCCAACGAGGTTGGGTCTTAACACTGCGAGGGATGTGAAAATGTCTTTGGAGAAAACGGACACCCTGGTTGTTGGTGGGGGACAAGCCGGTATCGCGCTGAGCGAACATCTTGGGAAGAACAATGTTCCGCACCTGATCCTGGAAAAGCACCGGACGGCGGAAGCCTGGCGCACCGGCCGTTGGGACGCACTGGTGGCCAACGGTCCCGCATGGCATGATCGTTTTCCGGGTCTGGAGTTTACAGGCGACAACCCGGATGCGTTTGTGTCGAAAGACCGGGTTGCAGAGTATCTGGTCGAATATGCCGAGATGGTGAACGCCCCGGTCCGCGAAGGCGTCGAAGTTCTCAAGGCTGAGCGGATGCCCGGCGAAGGGTGTTTCCGCGTTGAGACGTCTCAAGGCGTCTTTGAAGCCAGGCGTATCGTCGCCGCGACTGGCGCGTTCCAACACCCGTCGATTCCACCGATTGTGCCCGAATCCGCAGGTGTCGAGCAGCTTCACTCCTTCCACTACAAGAACCCGCACCAATTGGCCGAAGGAGCGGTCATGGTTGTTGGCGCCGGATCTTCCGGCGCACAGATCGCCGACGAGTTGAACCGCGCCGGCCGCAAGGTCTTCCTCTCGGTTGGCCCGCATGACCGGCCGCCTCGCCGTTATCGTGGACGCGACTTTGTCTGGTGGCTGGGGGTAATGGGCCTGTGGGACCTGGCAGCGGCTGAACCTGGAACCGAACACGTGACCATCTCGGTGAGCGGCGCGTATGGCGGGCACACCATGGATTTTCGCCGTCTTGCCAACGAAGGCGTCACCCTTGTTGGCCTGACCCGGAGCTTCGAAAACGGCGTTTTGAGTTTTGCCGACGACCTTCGGCGCAACATTACCGCCGGTGACGCCAACCACATGGGAATGCTGGATCTTGCGGATGCCTATGTTGAGCGTACCGGTCTCGACTTGCCGGAAGAGCCTGAAGCACGCGAACCGTTTGCCGATCCCGACTGCCTGACCAACCCGATCAGCTCGATCGATTTAGTCGAGGAAGGCATCGGCACGATCATCTGGGCCACCGGTTTCCGTCAGGATTTTGGCTGGATCAAGGCCGATGCATTCGACGACAAAGGCGCGCCGATCCACCAACGTGGTGTCTCGATCGAACCGGACATCTATTTTCTTGGCCTGCCCTGGCAGTCGCGGCGTGCATCGACCTTCCTTTGGGGAGTCTGGCACGATGCGAAATACATCGCAGATCAGATCGCGACCCAGCGGGCCTACGCCGATTATGACGGCGAGGCGGCCATCATCATGTCCGCTGCGGAATAACCTCATCACGTCAGGATTACAAAAGGCCCAAATTTGCATGTTTTTGACAGGACACGCCGTGTTTCGTGGCGCGATATCGCCAAATCCGAAACATCCACAGAATGGAACAGCAGCACGTTCAAGCTGAGCGCGGAATGCCCCGGCACTCCACCTATGAGGTCGGCATGAGAGGCGCCCAGGGGACGCGGCGCCGGCCGATGGGTCCGTGATCGGGCAAGTAAACGAATCCGGCCGGCCAAGCACGTTTTCCCGTGGCACCACGGTTCCCGCAGCCCGGTTCTACATCCGTCTTGGGACGACGGACGGACAAGCTGAAGTTCATCAGCGCCGTCGGCTGGGGCGACTGCGTCATCGTTCGGCGACCTGGCGGTCCGTCAACAGCTTTGCAACGTTCCCGGGCCTAACCCAACAGAGTGTCATTCCTTCCACGGAATCGACCCAAACTGCATGGCAACCTGCAGTCGAGACGCGGCGGGAAGGTTGCTAACGAACAGCAGATCATCAAATGGCAAACTGTTGGTCGCGGCAACAAACGGTGTAGAACTTTCCGTTGCATCCTCCTATGCAGCGGAAAACTCCCTTCATCCCGAATACGGATACGTCAAACACCTGTTTTCCCATCTCATGTTCGGTTTCGTCGCCAAATATGCAGCTCCTGTGAGCTTTCTCCGCAAGTTGGCGAGGCGGGATGCCGTCCGGTCAGCGCGCGATTGCCTCCCTCGGATCGAAACATTCGCGGCCAAGACTTTCTGCAACCGCAGCATGGGTAATCCGGCCGGCGTGGACGTTCAGTCCGTCCATCAGGTGCGGATCGTCTTCCAGTGCCTTTCGCCAACCCTTGTCGGCGATCGCCAGCGTATAGGGCAGCGTGGCGTTGTTCAACGCCTGAGCCGACGTGCGTGGCACGCCACCCGGCATGTTGGCGACGCAATAATGCACGACTTCGTCCACCATATAGACCGGATCATCGTGGGTCGTGGGGCGGGATGTCTCGAAGCAGCCACCTTGGTCGATCGCAACATCGACGACGACCGAACCGGGCTTCATCCGGCTCACGAGTTCGGCGGACACCAGTTTCGGCGCCGCCGCGCCGGGAACCAAAACGCCGCCGATCACCAAATCCGCCGCGATACAGTGGCGCTCAATGGCGTCCCTGTTCGAGAACACGGTGTTCAGTGGCCGGCCGAACTGTCGCCACAGGCGGCGCAACTGGTCGACGCTGCGGTCCAGCACCCATACATCTGCGCCCATGCCGAGCGCGATGTGGATGGCGTGGGTTCCAACGACACCACCGCCGATGACGACAACTTTGCCGGGATCTACGCCAGGCACGCCACCCAGCAGGATGCCCAGACCGTAATGGGTCTTCTCCAGGAAATAGGCACCTGCCTGGACTGACATGCGGCCAGCTATTTCCGACATCGGTGCCAGCAGGGGCAGGCCGCCGGAGGGCGAGGTGACGGTCTCGTAGGCGATGCAGGTTGCGCCGCTGTCGAGTAGATCGTCGGCCTGATCCGGATCGGGCGCAAGATGCAGATAGGTGAACAGGATCTGCTCCTCGCGAAGCATCGCGCGCTCCTGCACCAGTGGCTCCTTTACCTTGACGATCATTTCGGCCTCGGCGAACACTTCGGCGGCCGAACCCGCGATGGATGCCCCGGCCCCTTCGTAGTGTACATCGGTCATGCCGATCGCCGCACCGGCTCCGCTTTCGACGACGACCCGGTGGCCGTGCGCGACGAGTTCGCGGACATTGTCGGGAATCAACCCGACCCGGTATTCGTGAATCTTCGTTTCTTTGGGAACGCCAATGAGCATGCGAGAACCGTCTGATAACCCGAGCGTGACGTACGAGCCCATACGATGTTTTCCGAACGCGGTAAACAGACGGAAACTCGCTGAAATATCAGACCTGGCAAACCGATAAAACCAACTTTCGGGAATAGGTCCGTTTCCGATGCAACCTGCTCGCGGGTAGAGTGGGTCCGACCCGAAGACAGCAAGCCGTACCACCCTGCGGTTGATGTCCTCCCGGCCCTTCACCCGGATCGCGCGCCTCGACGGCATCAGGCAAGTTCAAATCGCCGCCTGGTCACGATCGTCACCGACTTTGGGCATGGTTCATTCTGGCCACCATGTGACGGCCGGTCAGCTTGGAGCCCGAAACGCCTTTTTGAAAAGTACAATCGATCACGAGGCACATGACGCTGAAGAACATGGACGCCATGTCGGTGACCAGGAGCGTGCGGAGAAGACCTCGGCAAAAGGTCTTGAAAACTCACGGGTAAAGGGTGTGGCAGTGAAGTTCAGCGAAGAACGACAACAGCACATCGTGCGTGTCGAACGACCCTTGCGGCTGTTGAGCCGAGCAAAAGATCTGGGAGACCAGGCCGATGGGATGATACAACTATGCAGTCTGCGTTGTTGTTCTCAGCCCATTTCAAGATGGTGTTGGTGGGATGTCCGGAACGCACGTGGACGTCAATTTCTTTGCCTCCGAGTTCCGTCTCGATGGCATCCTTTAGTTCGACAAGGTTCTTTTTGATTTGATCCGACGGAAAATATGATCCCACGTAGGAGGGAAGTTCTTCCAAAACAGACAGCACGGACAGCCTTCCCGCCTCTGACAAAAGACGTCGAGCCACATCCAGTGAAGTGAAATATTCGCCTATGTGGTCCGGCGCGACCGGAACAACAATGTGATCGTACATTTGGACCTCCAGCTTTGACTTGAAATCGGTGCCTATGCGGCACAATCAGCAGATGGATTACTTCATCATATGGGGCAGCCAGGTCGGGATCGCTGGAAAGACGAAAATAAGCGCCAGTGCGAAGAACTGTATCAAAACGAACGGTCCAACCGACTTGTAGACGTCGCCCATGCTTACATCTTTCGGAAGGACTCCCTTGATCCAGAACAAGACGAATCCGAATGGTGGCGTGAGATAGGCAATCTGGATATTGACGATAAAGAGGGCGCCGAACCAAAGTTTGTCGATGCCAAGTGAGTCAATGATCGGGATGAACAGTGGCGTGCAGAGCATGATAATTGCCCAGTCATCCATGACCATTCCAAGGATCAGAATGATGAGCATCATCATCAGCAGGATGCCATTGGGTCCCCCCGGCATAGACAGCACGAGCTCGGTCAGCAGATCTTGGCTACCCAATGAGTTGAAAACATTCAGATAAACTGTGGCGCCAATCAGGATCCAGAGCCCCATACCCGTCAATTTCAAAGTGGACTCCAACGAGTCCTTCAAAACGGCCCAAGTCAATTTTCCGTAGGCCAAGTTGATAAGGAAAGCTCCCGCGGCCCCAAATGCGGCAGCCTCGGCTGGTGTCGCAATCCCACCCCAGATCACTCCGAGAACGATGGCGATGAGTACTGCAAAGGGCCAAATACTCAGCACTGCGTTCAGCTTTTCCTTGCGGGTGAATTTCTCTTCCGCAGGCAGTGCTGGACCGAGATGAGGCTGAATACGGCAGCGAATACCAATATAGATCGTGTAAAAGGCTGCGAGCATAAGTCCCGGCACGACGCCTGCCATGAAGAGGTCGCCGATCGAGACTTTGGCTAGTAGCCCGTAAAAGATGAACGGAACGCTGGGCGGAATGAGTGCGCCCAGAGCTCCTCCCGCCGCGATGGAGCCAATAGCGATGGACCGATCATACTTGTACCGTACCATCGAAGGATATGCGATCTGCCCCATCGTGGTGGTGGCAGGCGGCGTAATCCCTGTAACGGCAGCGAAAACCGTACAGACCTGAACCGTGCCCATTGCCAGGCCGCCATGAATATGGCCTATCAACTTGTAAACTGCGTCATAGGCCGCTTCGGCGATCCCAGAGAACCTTATCAGTGATCCCATGAATAGAAAGAGGGGTACCGTGACCAAGACGGAATTCCACGGCGTCGAGTAGAATGCGCTTGGCACTGACATGAGTGCGCGTGGCTCGAAAACCAAAGCAAACAGCACGGCGGTTCCACCGAGCCCGAATGCCACTGGAAGACCCAGAAACAGGATTGCAAACAATACGATGAAGTAAAGCGCTGTTACGAGTTCGAGGCCCATGGTTTGTCGTTCCTTGCTATTGGGCGGTTCTCGGCAGCCAATGCAGACAGGGAATTAGGCGTTGATCCGAACGACGCGATTTGTTGCCGGACCTGTCCGCTGGCCCAAGTCGGGCCAGCGGATTTTTTTGAGACTTTTCCTGACGCTGCGTGTCATTCGGGTCTCACTGGGAGTTGGCTTTGTCTTCAAGGAACCGTCTGTAGATCGCGACGCCCTTGGCGTTTCCATCTGACGCAGCCGCAACCTGCGGCCAAACTTCCGCGATGGATTTCTCGCGCATCCGGGCGACTTCCTCATCGCTGAGGGTGATCACCTCTCCACCGGCATCCCGCAGGATCTGCAGTGCCTCTTCCACGCCGTCGGCGTGCATGCGGCTGGTCTCGAAATAGGTCTCTTCGAAAATCCCTTCGATCTGCTTGCGCTGCCAATCGGTGAGAGCATTCCAGCTTTGAAGGTTGACGTATATCTCCTGGTGCTGTGCCGGGTTCCAGCCGGGCATGATCGCATATTCGATCACCTCCTGGAACGACATGTCGTCAATGCCGCCAGTATCCCAGTATGTACCGTCGATGGTGCCCAGCTTGATCGCAGTGTAGATCTCGCCGGCGTTCATCGATACCGGTGCACCGCCCATCGTGGAATGGAAGATTGCCTGAGGTCCGCCGGCACGCATCTTTTGGCCTTCCAGGTCTTCCATTTTGTCAACCCGGAACTTGGTGAACATCGCATTCGGACCCTGATTGGACCATCCGACCCAATGGAGGTTACGTGCATTTGCGGCCTCTTGAACGATATCGCCGACGCGATAGTCAGGGTTGCCCCACATGACTTCCCAAGCTTCTTCGGTGTTGTTGGCACCCATGGCCATGCCAAAGGCCAGCATGCCTTCGGGCATATCGCCCCCGTAAACCGTTCCCCATCCAGCATAACCGTCGGTTTGCCCTGCGGCTGCAGCGGCAAATGCTTCGGCGCCACTTACCAAGGCACCAGCGGGTTCAACGCGGATTGTTACAGTGCCCTGAGTCGCCTCTTCTACGGCATTGACCCAAGGTATCACTCCGTTGTCCCAACCAGCATCAGTTTGATCAAACGCTGGCTGGAAGATCCATTTGGTCACTTTGTCCGGCGGGCCATCCTGAGCCGAAGCGAAGGTGGTCGCAACTGCGACAGCGCCTGCACACAGCGTTGTGCGGAATATCCTGTTTGCATTCATGTTTTGTCCTCCTTGTTCATGGTTATGGGGCCACCTGGTGCCGTAGCTCGTCTTGACCGCTACGACGACGGTTCGTGCCCAAGCGCGATGCGTACGTCGCGAAGGAATTTCTTGAGCACGATCAAAAGAATGAGGCATCCGCATAGCGGAATCGCCGACTTGATGGGGTAGATCGGAATAGGAACTGCCGTGGGCGTAAACTGGTTGAGCATTGCGGAAAGCGCAGCTGCTTCGTAGCCCTTCCAGATCAAGATGATCAGAAAGAGAATTGAAATCGGAGCCGTCAGAATATCGAGAATCGCCTTGGTTCGATCGCGGGCACTTGCGTAGAAGAGATCGAGTTTTACGAAACTTTCGTGTTGGAGCGAATATACACCCCCGGCGCAAGCCAGCAGGACCATCGCGGCCTGCAAAGTGGTGCCGATCCACTGCGAAGGTTGGTTCATCGCATAGCGCAGGAAGACGTCTGAAACGCCAAAGGCCATGCAATACAGGATCAGGATCCAGCCTACGCGTCCCATGAACTCGGAAACCGCTGACGTGACGACATCGAGAGCACGCGTCAGCATTTCGGAAACCTCTTCGACTTTCCAAGCGCTATTGACGGGAAACGCTGAGATGCCAGCCCGGAAGTAGCTATCGACAGCTGATAAGGCCGCAACCTCATTCTGGCCCCCTTTGGGCAAAACCTCGTTTTTCAAGGAAGGCGCCAAGTTCGTTGAGCACGCTCCTTGTCGCATATGAAACGGTAGCGAGGACGGATGTGACAGGTACAATTGCCGATAATTGTGGATACAGATGTTCCAGTGAATTTTCTGGCGATCGGTGAGGGGGCCGGATTCAACTTGAGGCACGGAAACCGGTTTTCCGGCCCGCTGTACCCATCATTGTCAAATTCTGTGACTCTGCACTTTGCGAAATTTCACTAGCATCATAGTCGATGCGGTTGGCGCTGCGGTCCAATCAGGCCGAGACAGAGTCTCATACCGGAAAGCACAACAACTTGGAGGTCACGATGTCCAATGTCGGTCATTTTCTGTCCAACAAATCGTGGTCAGGTGGGTCCGAGAGGATCGGTGATGTATATAATCCGGCTACGGGAGCAATAATCGCAAAGGTCAAACTGGCATCGAAAGCAGATGTGGATGCTGTCGTGGGCATTGCCGCCGAGGCCTTGCCAAGTTGGGCGGCAACGCCAGCAGCCAAACGTGCCGCGGTTATGTTTGAGTTTCGCGATCTCTTGAAAAGCCACACAGACGAGTTAGCGGAACTCCTGTCGGCCGAGCATGGAAAGACAATTCCCGACGCAAAAGGAGAAATCGCCAGGGGCATCGAGGTCGTCGAGTTCGCCTGCGGTATCCCTCAACTGCTCAAGGGAGAGTACTCCGAGTCTGTGGCTGCCGACGTTGACAGCTTTTCAGTACGTCAACCGGTTGGCGTTGTCGCGGGAATCACTCCATTCAATTTTCCGGCAATGGTACCACTGTGGATGTACCCTGTTGCCATTTCCTGTGGTAACACTTTCGTGCTGAAGCCCTCCGAAAAAGACCCAACGGTGGTGTTGCGTATAGCCGAGTTGCTCGCTGAAGCGGGCCTCCCCGAAGGCGTGTTCAACGTCGTAAATGGCGATAAAGAAGCAGTGGATGCTTTGCTGGACAATCCCAAGGTTGAGGCAGTGAGCTTCGTAGGTTCGACGCCAATTGGCCAGTACATCTATTCGCGGGGCACTTCGAACGGAAAGCGTGTTCAAGCCCTGTGCGGGGCAAAGAACCATCTCGTCGTTATGCCCGATGCGGACATGGATCAAGTGACAGATGCGCTGGTCGGGTCGGCATACGGGTCGGCTGGCGAACGTTGCATGGCTGTGTCGGTAGCAGTTCCGGTCGGTGAGATTACGGCTGACCGCCTGGTTGAAGCGTTGGAACCACGTGTCCGAGCCCTCAAGGTGGCACCTTATACCGATCCTGCGTCGGAACTCGGTCCGGTGATTTCAAGTCAGAGCTTTGACAAGATTCATAGGCTTATCAGCCAGGGACTGGAGCAGGGCGCAAAATTGGTTGTCGATGGGCGCGACATCTCGCTTCAGGGGTATGAGAAGGGATATTTCATTGGCGGATGCTTGTTCGACAATGTCTCAACCGACATGTCGATTTACAAGGAAGAGATCTTTGGGCCGGTCTTGTCAGTCGTGCGCGCCGGTGGATACGAAGAGGCCATCCAGATGATAAACGACCATGAATACGGAAACGGAACAGCTATCTTTACCCGCGACGGCGATGCTGCACGAGATTTTTGGGCGCGTGTGCGTATTGGTATGGTTGGTGTAAATGTGCCGATACCGGTTCCTGTCGCGTATCACTCTTTCGGCGGATGGAAGAGGTCCCTGTTTGGCGATCATCACATTCATGGGATGGAAGGGGTCCGGTTCTACACTCGGTTGAAGACCATGACGTCGCGGTGGCCTTCGGGCATCCGTGCTGGAGCGGAATTCAATTTTACTGGCGGAAAGGACGTTTAATCGGATCCAGTGGTCTGGTTCTTTTTCACGATGCTGATTCCTGGAGCTTTCTGGGCCCTTTTCCCACGCCTCCACGAGAAATTCGGCGTCTTGCTCCGCCGGAACACGCGGGCGTCGCTGACGGTCTGGTGCTCGCTGTAATCCGTCACCGCCGTATGGCCGCCCACGTATCCAGGCGCACGGATGTCACGGAACAGCCGACGGTCGGAGAATCACGGACAGGCGCGGGTCTTCTCCGCCAGAGATACCCCTCATAGGGCGCCGGTAGCCGCGGCCGCGGCTCACGCGGCCCCGGTTCAGGTATTTTCGGACTGTTTTGCGGTCCAGACCCGTCCGGCGGGCGATTTCCTAGCCGACAGGCCCTGTCGTCTCAAGCCATGGATCACCGCGGTCCTCCTCAGTTCCATCACCCGATCGATTCTTCCCGGGACTGCGCATCGGGTGGGATAGTGGCCGAAATTTGTTTCAGGGGGCATGCCCCGGCACAAACACGTCAGCCGACAAACTGGGGATTTCCACTTCGGCACCTTTTGAGAGATTTCAACCGGTACTGACACACGATATCGATGAAGTTCCCCATCTGGACCAAGCCATGACCGTCGTGGCGGCGTCGATGCCAGGAGCGACGCGCTTCAGACCGGCGCGACAGAGCTCGCAACGGCGAGCAGGAGCCCTAAAAAATTTCACCGTCAAGGGCTGCGGCTCAGCGCAGCGCCTTTTTCGAACGTGCTACGCACGATCCGGAAAAGCCTTTAGAAATATTACACGTAACAGTTCTGCTCCTTGCCTTTCCGGTTCCGCTCCTTTTCAAATACTGCGCGGCTTTCGCAGCGAGCGTGTTAGCGGCTGAATCATACCCCGCCGGAAAATGGCATCCCGAAAACGAGCGCAAGATTAGCGAATTGGAGATCGTTCAAGATGTCTTGTTTTACGCTAAAGATCTTTTCGCAGTATGTTTACGGAATTCGCCAATGCCTCGACGCCAGGTTGGATTGATGCACTGGCTATTGATGACATACCCAAGCGAAAGTAGAATTTTCCAACTTCATAGTCAGAATAGCATGGGGCGATCTCTTCCACGATGACACCGTGACTTTGCGCTTCACAGGCAATTTTCGATGCAGTGAGTTCTTGGCAGCGGTCTCTCAGAACGAAATTTGTTCCTCCAAATTCACTGGTAATCTCGAATTCAGGCAGGTTTTTTCTTATGGTTGCATTCGCCAACGTCCACCTCTCCACATAGTCTCGATGAAGGCGGCGCAACTGGCTGTCATAGTATCCGAACCTCAGGAAAGCTGACGCGGCAAGTTGGGGAACAATTGGCGGATGACGGAGAATCGTGCCTCGCAAGTCACGTGCAGCTTCGATGAATTCGGTTTCGGCTGCCAGGTAGCCGAGTCTGAGGCCTGGTGATAAGCCCTTTGAAAGGCTGCCCAGATATATGACACGTCCCTTTGCATCGGAGCTTCGAAGTGGAAACGGGGTGAAGTGACGATAGTCAACGTCACATTCATAGTCATCTTCCACGATGAAGAAATCATATTCCTCGGCGGCTTCAGCTAGCTGCCTTCTACGCTGTTCGGACATTGTAACGGTTGTCGGGAACTGTCGATTTGGTGTTGCGAAAACAAGAGTGGATCCGCGAAGTCGCTCGTCGACGATCATCCCTTCGTCATCTACAGGCTGAAATCGAACCTCTCCAAAGCTTGCGTGCAAGATCTTCCGTGCATCAGGGTAGCCGGGGTCCTCAATTGTGGCTGCACGATTGCGTCCGCCAAGCAATTGGCTTGTGATGTACAGACCGTTTTGGCTCCCAAGTGTAACCAAGACAGAGTTCTTGGTTTCGAATACTCCTCTCCGCGGCAAGATGCGCCTGCAAATTTGTTCAATCAACTCGAGGCTGTCTGAATAGTGATCATCAGCCGACCAGACCTTTAAGTCTCTTCGGTTCATGGCAAGACGTGAACATTCTCTCCACTGCGCTACCGGAAACTGGTCTTCATCAATTTGATTGCACACGAAAGGGTACTTGAAATCGTACCAATTGTCCGGTCTCACAATTGTGCTGAGGTCTTCAGATCTCCGTCGCCAGTTCAGCCGGTCCCACCCAAGTGATTTTTGATAGCGGGGCACTTTGCCGGCAGCAGCCGTTTTTTCAGCCTGGCCGTTACATCCGCTGACGAAGAATCCTGATCTGGCCTTCGAGTATATGAAGTTTTGTTCCTCCAATATCGCATATGCCGCGAGAACTGTGTTTATTGATACTTCCAGTGTTTGCGAAAACGAGCGGCACGATGGCAATCTGGTATCTGTCTGGAGCACGCCGTCAAAGATGAGCCGTGAAATCCCTGCCACGATCTGATCTCTGAGGCCCGTCTTCCCAGACCTGTCAATGTCAATCCGGAACTGCATTTTTTTCCGTTTGATGAGAAAGATGTTACCGCGTTGAGTCCCTTCTGGTTTCTTCGCCGACTCTTGCGAGAGTAAACGAACGGAAAAGTCCTGTCAGCATACGGCTGCGTTGTTCCACCACGTGTCTTCGAACAAGCGCCCGTTAAAGTGTCCCGATACGATTCTGTTGCGAGCCTCGTCCCAGGATTCCGCCCATGCGCAGTGGTCCGTTTGCCCTGTTTGCGGATTCGCCCTGCTTCGAGTTGCAAAGCCCGGGAATGCTGGCCGCCCGGTTGGCTGACCAATTGGGTGATACCTAAGATCAATGCTCCATCTGAGCCCATCCGGCAGACTTGGTAAAGCCCGATGGACATTCATCTCGTGGAAAAAAACAGCACCACCTTTCTTTACCGGGAGCGGTTTTGAACACCGGTCTTGAACGATGCTGTCGGGAACTTGTGGTTCGGATGCAATGGCTGGCTTGGAACAGTGCACTTTCGGTCCCTTGCGATGTGATCCCGGAATGGAAGTCAAGCAGCCGATTTCAACTGTTGCTTCCGTAATCGCAAGCCAGACGGTTATCTGTTCGGTGTCGTCTGCTTCCGTAAACAGTGCCAATATGTCCTGAAGCCACGTAATGGCGCCTACATTTGAGTGATCAGCGAGTTGGCCACCAAGCGTACGAGCTGGCGGCTTCATCCTCATCTGTTGCACTGGGCTTGAATAGATTTTCCCACCGGTGATCGCCTCCACAACGTCCAGTATTTTTGGGTGACGCATCAGGTCAAAAACAGCCGGGCTCGCGTGCATGCAGATAGCGTCAATGTCTTCGTTCAGCTGTGGAAGCGAAATGTCAAAAGATCGATGCGAATCGGGGAACTCGGAAACAATTTGAGAATAACATTGTCCGAAGGGCAAGGAGTCACAGGTATCGTGGATTTTGCGATTCCGATGCAGCAACTGGGCGATTCGTTCCAGCAATTCAGCATATTCAATTTCGATGGGTTCCAGGTCTTCCGCCGGAACGAGCCGGTCGATTGCGATGAACCCGTTCTCTTGGAATGAGGCAAGTAGCCCATGCGTGAATGGTTCCACGCTATCGGAAATACTCATGATAAAGCCGTAGGCATTTATCGATATCCTCTTCAATTCGAAATAACGACTTCGGCGCCTTTGTCAACGCCGGTTCAAATTGCAAATTGTCGAGCTCAACATTTTTCATACCTTTCCCTTTTAACGTATCGGGCTTTCGCTTTTTCCTGGAAGTCAATTCGGTTATCGTTTCAAACTGTGTGAAACGCAATCTTGACACGTAGATAAATATTTTATATTACAATAAGATAATCATTTCACACTTGGATACAATCGTTTCATGGCGCTGTCCGAAAACGACATTCTCGACTACATCGCCGCCCATCCGGGCGCGCGCCGCGAAGAAATAAGGCGGCATACCGCGCCGGATGCCAGCAACCCGACGATATGGCGTACTCTCAAACGGCTGGTTGGCGAGAACAAGCTGGAGGTCGCCGGCAAGGGCCGAGCTACCGGCTACAGCTTGGCTGGCGCTGCCGTCGTCCGCGCACATCTCGCCACACCCTATAACCGACGTAAGCCGGCAAGCTACAACAAGGCCTTCATCGATCGCTACGTACCGAACAGGAGCTTCTACCTCGGTACCGGCGACAGGCAGCACCTTCGCAATGCCGGCACGCCCGTCATGCCATCCCTGCCGGCGGGCACGTATGCCCTGCGCGTCCTTGAGCGACTTCTTGTCGATCTGTCCTGGGCATCATCGCGCATGGAAGGCAACACCTATTCAATCCTCGAGACCGAGCGACTCATCCAGTTCGGCGAAGAGGCCTCCGGAAAGGATCGCAAGGAAGCGATCATGATCCTCAACCACAAGGAGGCCATCCAATACGTCGTGGACAACCTTGAGGCCATCACGATCAGCCGAACCGACCTTTCCAACATTCATGCGTTGCTTGCGGACGGCCTTCTCGCCGACCCCGCCATGACCGGCCGGCTGCGCCGCATGCCCGTCGGCATCACCCACTCAAGCTACAGGCCGCTCGGCGACCAGTTCGAAATCGAAGAAGAGTTCAGCATCCTCATCGAAAAGGCGGCTGCCATAACCGACCCGTTCGAGCAGTCCTTTTTCCTGCTTGCTCACATCCCCTACCTGCAGTCCTTCGATGACGTCAACAAGAGAACTTCCAGGGTCGCGTCCAACATCCCGCTCCTCAAGGCCCAACTTGCCCCGATGTCGTTCCTGACCATGGATGACGGCGACTACATAGATGGTCTGATCGGGATATACGAACTGAACAACGTTGCCCTGCTGCGAGATGCATTCATGGATGCCTACACAGCCTCGGCAGAAAACTATCGCGTGCTGCGGGCCGAGTTGGAAATGCCCGAAAAGGCTGCCCTCGTCTACCGTGACTTTGCGCGCCAGGCGGTTCGACGCTGCGTCCTGGACCGGAGAGCATTCGATCCTGCGCTTGTCACGGCAATGACCGCCGAGGCCGGTATTCCCGAGGAGGATTGCGCGCAGGTAGTGAGATACGTAGGGCGGCAAATTCACGGGCTGCACGAAGGCAATGCCATACGTTTCGGGCTCCGGCCAGCCGATCTTGAGACCATGGTGGTACGTACTGCCGGATTGTCAGAGGCGAGGGGACGGCGGTAGGAATCACGATGGTCCGGTTTCGGGTTCGAGGGACCGCAAGACGCCGGTGAGGCAGCGCGGCAAGTGCGTCGATATGGGCACCGGTTGGCGAGTTTCGCGGACGCGTCAAACGGACAAGTCGGGTAGGCAGGTGACAAGCCCCCGGTTGTCCGCAGTGCCTGCGGGGAACAGTCCTGCATGAAGAGGGCACAGGCACAGGAGATCAGGCAGGACGTGCAGGAAACAGGCAATGCAAATGTGCAGCACGCCTTCCACGGCCATCAGAAGTTGGCATTCCACCGCGGACAGGTCCTGGAAGGAGTACGGCTCCGCGCGACGAGAAATCGCGGCTTCTGGCACGAATTCCAGGCGGAGTTGGTAAGGGAATGGGAAGTCGGCGGACCTGGAGGAACTGTTGCACCCGCCGAGAACTGCGAATCACGTCAATAACTTGGGTGATGCAGCAGGGCATGGACCGGTGTTGCGTGACCAGTGTTCTTGCTGCCCCTCAGTGTGAAGCTGGGCTGATATCGCCCCCGGACTCTGCGTCAAACACGATGACCTGATTGTTGCGAACCTGCAGGTACAGGATGCTGCCCGCGGAGTACGGCCTGTTGCCAGAGCCGAGCACCCGAATCTCGTTTTCCATGATTTTGCAAAACAGTACCTTTTGGTTTCCCATGTCCTCGATGTGTTCAAGCGTGACAGGAAGTCCGTTCTCGGCGACAACCAGGTTTTCTGGTCTGATTGCCACGTCAATCTGCTTGCCACCAAAGTTGCCTGGAACGAGTCCGCGTACAGGCAGTTTCAGGCCAAAACCTGTGATCGCCGTGGCACCGTCAGTTTGGACCGTTGCATTGAAGATGTTTATCGCCGGCATGCCGATGAAGTCGGCGACAAACCTTGACCGTGGCGTGTGGTAGATGTCGTGGGGTGATCCGACTTGGGCGATTCTTCCCTGATTGACGACGACGATCTTGTCCGCGAGTGTCATCGCCTCCACTTGGTCATGGGTTACGAAAATACTCGTCGCGCCGATCCGGTCGTGAAGTCTGCGAAGCTCGCTCCGCATCGCCGTTCGGAGCTTCGCATCAAGGTTGGATAGCGGCTCATCGAACAAGAATACCCTTGGTTCACGCGCGATTGCCCGCGCGATTGCGACGCGTTGCCTCTGTCCTCCCGACAGGAGGCCGGGTTTGCGGTCCAGCAGTTGGTCTATCTGGAGCATCTTCGACACCTCATAGACCCTGGACTGTCGCTCCCTTTTTGGCATGCCCGCCACCCGTAAGCCGTAGGATATGTTCCCGGACACGGTGAGATGGGGATAGAGCGCATAGTTCTGAAAGACCATCGCGCAACCCCTGTCTTTTGGGAGCATGGTGTCGACCCGTCGTCCCGCAATGTAAATTTCTCCCGCTGTTACCTGTTCCAGGCCTGCGATCATGCGAAGCAAGGTCGATTTCCCGCATCCCGACGGCCCGAGTACGACGACAAACTCGCCTTCTTCAAACTCCACATGTATTTCATGGACGACCTCGACCTGGCCGAATCGTTTGCTGACTCCGCGTAGTTCAACAAATGCCATGTTGCTCCCCGAAATGACTGGTGGAGGTCACCATGATTCTTGCGGATGACACAGATCCAGAAACGCGATCCAGGTTGATCGACAATCGATACGGATCTCCAATTTTGTCGAGTACCGTCCTGTATGCGGCCGCACCAACAATCGCCAATTCCTTCCGTCGTCATGTAAACCCGTGGCATCGCGAAATGACACTCTGTCAATCCTTTAACGTGTTGTCCCTCGAACGATCAGGGTCACCGGGATGCGCTTCCGAATTGGTGGGGATTCGGGCTCGGCGACACGGGTCTCAAGAGTCGCCATGATTTCTCTGATGATCTGATCCACAGGATAATCAAGAGTCGTCAACTGAAAGGTTCGGAGTGCGGCGGCGCGTACATTGTTGAAACCGATGACGGACACGTCCCGAGGGATCCGCAGGCGCAATGCGCGGGCCGCCTCGATCACACCGAAGGCGAGCCGATCGGTTCCGCAGAAAACCGCGTCGGGCCGGTCGGGGCTGGCCAACAGCCGTGAGGCCGTTTCGTAGATGGCCTCATCGTCTTGCCTTTGGACGCGAAACGCGCGCGTTTGCATGCCGCGCGCTGTCATGAAATCCCGAAAGCCTTCAAATCGCTCACGATCAGAAAAACTCTCGCTTCCCAGCCCGAAGTAGGCGGGTTTCCGGCATCCGGTGCGTTCGAAAAGGTCAGCAGCCTGTCGGCCACCGTCAGCATTTGCTGCGACGACGGAATCGACTCCCTGTTCTTCCAGGTCCCGCCCCACCAGGATAACACGCAGCCCCGCTCGAACGCACACCCGAGAAGCCTCCAGCGGGGTGGTACCGGCAGAGATTATCACGGCATCCGAACGGTCATCGATCGCCTGGTACACCCCCCCCGAGGTTGCGTCCTGCTTGCTTGCCGGCGCAACGATGAGGCGACGTCCAGTGTCTGCAAGTGCTTCCGCCAGGCAGTCAAGAAAATGTGAATCGAAGGTGTCGTGCATCCGGCCGGTAACCAGAGTAACGGCATGGGACTGACGGCGCACGAGGCTCTGTGCCGCGGTCGAGGGTCGGTACCCGAGTTCCTTGGCAACACGCAATATGTTCGTCTTTTTCGATGCGCTTACACTGCCGCCGGAAAGCGCCCGGGAGACGGCGGAAACCGAGACGCCCGCGCGGTGGGCTACATCCTTGATGGTCGCAGGGTTCATGAGGACCTTATAGTTTCTGACAGTATGATTTGCAATCGTTTGCAATTTTGCACGACACGTTTGGTGATGGTTTTGGACGGAAATGAACCCATGATTTTACGAATTGTTGTCTTCTTTTCGGATGTATTGACTACAGGTGGCATCTTGCATAGGATGTAATTTGAAAACGTTTGCAATCACGCGCGTTTCCCACACAGGAGGTACAGAAAAATGAAGAATCTGTCTGGAACCTTGTTCGGTTGCATTGTGGCAGCGGCACTTGTGTTTGGTGCCAGTGCTGGCTGGGCTGAGAAACTCGTGATCGCGGGTCGGGATGGAGGCTATGCCAAGGCGCTCGAAATCGCCGTGGATGCCTACAAGGCGCAGAACCCCTCTGTCGAAGTCGAACGGCTGGAGTTGACTGGCGGAGGTCTGTTGGACAAGGTCACGATAGCGATGCGTGAAGGGTCATCTGCTTACGACGTGATTATGCTCGACGACCCATGGGCCCCCGATTTCATGGCCAAGGGCTGGTTAGCAGATCTCAATCAACTCGGTGGAGGCGTTGATGAGGACTTCGTGAAGCCTGCGCGTGACGTGTCGCGGTACCCCGTCGGGTCGGGTCCCTACTATGCTGTGCCGTTTGTCGGAAACGTTGAGCTTTTCGCCTACAACAAGACAATGTTCGACAAACACGGCCTGTCCCGGCCCGGGAGCTGGACCGATGTTCTCGCCGCAGCGAAGACCATTTCCGAAGCTGAAGACGGGGTCGCGGGTGCTGTCTTTCGCGGCAAGAAGGCCAACCCCATTGTCACCGGTTTCCTGCCAATTCTCTGGGCGCATGGAGCTCGTATCGTCAATGCTGAAGGGGGTGCCGGATTGGACAGCCAGGCGGCTCTCGACGCGTTGAATCTCTATCTCGAACTGGCGAAGTATGCACCCAAGGGTGTTGAAACTTACAACTCCTCGGAAGTTCGCGACGCCATTCAGACTGGCGCGACCGCGATTGCGATCGAGGTATGGCCGTCGTGGGTGCCGTCCATGGACGATCCAGCTGCGTCAAAGGTGGTCGGTCAGATCGAGATCATGGCCGCGCCTGGTCAAGTCGAAGGTCCAAAACCGATGTTAGGTACATGGCTGGTTGCCATCCCGGCATCGTCCGAGCGTGCGGATACGGCACGCGACTTCATTGACTTTCTGACTTCGCCTGCCATGCAGAAACGTCTGGCGCTCGAGGTCGGTACTCCACCGACCCGTGCCTCGGTCTACGCGGATCAGGAGGTGATTTCGGCTTACCGCTGGTACCCGGCCCAGGTTGCCGCCTTGCAAGAGGCGCAGCCCCGACCACGTACCGCGGCCTGGTCCAAGATCGAAGCTATCATGGGCGACTATCTGCAATTGGCCTTGATCGGAGAGTTGTCTCCGAATGATGCGCTGACTGAAGCCAACGAACGGATCGCACGAGCGCTGTCGCGATAGACTGACCTGAAACCGATTCTGGAGGCCGCGTGGCAACACGCGGCCCTTTGAGCATTGAGGAACAGATACAGCACCGGAATCCTGTTCATCCTGCCTGCCCTCCTGCTGCTGGCAGGCCTGACTCTCTATCCGCTCGCACGGAGTGCGGCGCTTTCGTTTGTCGCCACGGAATACGGATTTGAAGGCGCCCGATATGTGGGAGCGGCGAACTACGCCGACCTTTTCGGCGATCGTTTTTTTCGGCGAGCCACAACCAACACGATCTGGTTCACGCTGCTCGCGACGTTCAGCGAACTTGCCCTTGGCCTGGCACTGGCGTTGATGGTCAACCGAAAGTTTCACGGCCGAAGCGTGGTAATTCCGCTCCTGGTAGCCCCGTTTGTGCTCTCCACGATGGTGGTCACCGCCATCTGGAGTGCATGGATGCACTTTGACGTCGGCTATCTCAACAACGTCCTCCGGGTCGTCGGACTGGACGGTGCCCCATGGCTCTTCGATCCCGATCTTGCGCTCTATTCGATCGTACTGGTCGACTTATGGCAGACGGCACCGATGGTCTTCCTGATCCTCCTCGCCGGGCTTCAAGGCATTGACGAGGAGATTTACGAGGCGGCCAGGATGGATGGTGCGGGCTCCGGTTGGGTGCTGTTTACCATCACACTGCCGCTTCTTGTCCCGCACCTGCTTCTGGCCGCGCTACTAAGGTCGATCGACAGCTTCAAGATATTCGACAAGGTGTATGCGCTGACGGGCGGGGGTCCGGGCCAGGCCACTGAAACACTCTCGATGTATCTCTACCGTCTCGGGTTCAAGTTTTTCGAAGTTGGAATGGCATCGGCCGTAGCCATGATCATGGTCATCGTTGCCGGTATCCTTGCCGCTGTGTATGCCGCCAGGATTCTAAGCGGTGCCAGAAATGCCTAGAGCGACGACCATAGCGGTCTACGTCGTGACGGCCATCATGCTCTGGCCGATCCTCTGGATGGTGACGACCTCATTCAAGCCGCCTATTGAGTTCGTCTCCAATTCGATTGCGATACTTCCGATCAGTCCCGGACTCGAGCATTATCGCGAGCTACTCGACGACGGCATCGCCAGAAGGGTCGCAAACAGTCTCGTCGTTACATTGGGGGCTGCCACGATCTCACTCGCGGTCGGATTTCCCGCCGCTTATGCCCTGGTTCGTTTGCAACTCCCAAAACGCATGGATGCAGCGTTTCTGGTCTTCGTACTTCTTGTAAAGCTGGCGCCACCCCTCGTTCTGGCGATCCCGCTCTACCAGGTTCTACGCGGAATCCACCTCCTCGACACGCTTGCAGGCCTGATACTCGTCTACCAGGTTTATACACTTCCGTTCGCCATCTGGATGCTGATCGGCTTTGTTCGCGACGTGTCTCCCACCTACGAAGAGGCAGCGGTGATGGACGGGGCTGGTCTAGGCTATCGCCTCATCACGGTTGTGATGCCGATCATGGCACCTGGACTTGCCGCTACTTTCATTCTGGTGGCCATTCTCGCGTGGAATGAGTTCGTATACGCGCTCCTGTTCATTCAGACGCCGTCCAACTTCACGCTGCCCACCTACATCGCCACACTGATCACGGAAGACGAAACGTTTTGGGGCAGGCTCATGGGAATTGGTCTCATCGCTTCACTCCCCATCCTGCTGCTGCTGGCATTATTCCAGAAGCATCTTGTGCGCGGATTGGCTGGCGGACTCAAATGACCTCGATCCCGGACAGAACAGCGAACGTGCGCCATTGATTTGGTGGCCGAGAGGTCGAGAGTTCACGTCTCTCCGGCGGCACCAGGTAGTTCGACGCAATCGGCGGACCTTACATCTTCGAAATAATCCTGGCCATAACGGACGTCGGACAGATACAGCCCGTGCGCCGGGGCAACGGGCCCGCACGCGTTCCGCGTTCGTGCCCGCAAAGCTTCGCCGACCTGGTCCGGGGACCACGCGCCTGATCCAACGCGTTCCAGCGTTCCGACAATGCTCCGTACCTGGCGGTGCAAATAGCTCTGCGCGGTTGCGACAAGGACATATTCCTTTTGATGCCTGGTCTGCTCGAGGCGTACATCGAGTGCGTCGAGGGTACGGACCGCCGATCGCGCCTGGCAGGCTGCCGAGCGAAACGTCGTGAAGTCATGGAGTCCGAGCAATTGGCCGGCGCCTTGCCGCATGGCCTCCAGGTCAAGTTCGTGGCGTATGTGCCAGGCGCGGTTTCGCCGAATCGTGAGCGGGGACCTCCGTGAAACGATCCGGTAGACATAACGCCGTTCGATCGCGGAAAACCGCGCATGAAATGAAGCCGGCACCCTGGCGGCGCCGAGAATCGCAACCGGATGCGGTTTCAGGTGGTAATTCAACGCCTCCGAGAGCCGAAACGCGTCCCAGTCACGTTCGAGGTCGCAGTGCGCGACCTGGCAAAGCGCATGCACTCCGGAATCCGTTCTGCCGGCCCCTTGAACGCCGATGCATGCGGGATCAAGTTCCCGGACGGCGTCTTCGACAACCTGCTGGACGGTCAATTGGCCGCGTTGGTTTTGCCACCCGGAGAATGGCGTGCCGAGATACTCGACCTTGAGGGCAAATCGTGGCATTTCCATGTGCGTTAATCGCGAATTCGGACCTTGCCAAGACCGGCGGTGTCGAATTTCCCGGCGCGTCGGTGGCGGCCGTGACGAGGTCGACCCGATTTTCCCGCCATTCGGGCTCCGTCGGTGGACATGACGGGGCAGGAGACAGCCGGTTGCGGTAGGCGGCATGGTGAATGCGGGATGGCCTGGTTTTCCCGGCTCGCCTCGACGGAATCATCCGGCCCTGGCTCGATGTCCCTGCCGGGAATGCACCTCGGGTTCAGGGGACTCGCCGTGCGGCCGCCTGCCGCTCCAGAAATGCTGCCAGGCCGTCGGGGCTCACGGCCTCGCGGCACTGAAGTTCGAATTGCCAAGGGTTTACGCTAATTCTCGGCACATGTATAAGCCGCCGACCGCCCGGCGGTGGCAGAACTTGGCCGGAAAGTCCATGAATCACGCGTGTTCAGGCCCGGAGAATTCGGGTCTGGAATCACCTGGCAGTTGCCCTCCCGCAATATCGAAACCGAAACCCGAAAAACGTTGCCATGACCAATTCATCCGATCACGCCGACAAACACGCGGATTCAGTCGACTCGGCGATGCCCGACTATCGTCATACGCTGGTTCTGCCGAAAACGGAGTTTGCAATGCGGGCGGGCCTGCCCAAACGGGAACCGGTGTTGCTTGAACGATGGGAACGGCTCGGGATTTATGAGCAGCTTCGAAAAAAGGCCCATGCCGCCACCGGAACCGGCGAGGAACGCAAACCCTTCATCCTGCATGATGGCCCGCCCTATGCGAACGGACATCTGCACATCGGGCACGCGCTCAACAAGATTCTCAAGGACATGATCGTCCGTTCCCAACAGATGATGGGAAAGGACAGCCGGTATGTTCCCGGTTGGGACTGTCACGGATTGCCGATCGAATGGAAGATCGAGGAACAGTACCGCTCAAGCGGCCGTCAGCGGAGCGATGTCCCGATCATCGAACTCAGGGAGGAGTGCCGGAAGTTCGCCGAGAAGTGGATCGACATCCAACGCACCGAGTTCCAGCGCCTCGGTGTGACGGGCAAATGGGATGATCCCTATCTCACCATGGATTTCGAGGCGGAAGCCGTGATTGCCGAAGAATTCATGAGCTTCGTCATGAACGGATCGCTGTACCGGGGCTCGAAGCCTGTCATGTGGTCCCCTGTGGAAAAGACCGCACTGGCGGAAGCGGAAATCGAATACAGGGACAGGACCAGCTCCGAAATCTGGGTGAGATTTCGCTTGCGGGACGCGACTGGAGACCTTGACGGCGCGTCGGTCCTGATCTGGACGACAACGCCTTGGACGATCCCCTCGAACAAGGCCGTCGCATTCAGTTCCCGAGTTTCATACGGGATTTACGAAGTTGCTGCCACGGAGGGCGAATGCTGGGCAACGCAGGGCGAACGACTGCTCATCGCCGATTCCCTCGCCGAGGAAGTGCTCACGAAGGGACGTGTAACGGACTGGAATCGCCTTCGCGCTACCGGCCCGAATGAACTGGCGGAGCTTTCGTGCAGGCACCCGTTCCATGATCTGGATGACTTCTGGGATCATGACGTTCCGATGATCGAGGAGGGATACGTCTCCGACGATGCGGGAACCGGATTCGTCCACACGGCGCCGTCCCACGGCGCAGATGACTATGAGGCGTTTGCGCGGCGTGGATGGGTGGACAGGATGACCCACAACGTTGGCGAGGAGAGCGAGTTTTTGCCCCATGTTCCGGTCTTCGCAGGTGTTCGCGTGTTCGATTCCCGTGGAAAGGACGGTAAGGCAAACCGCGATGTGATCGATCAACTCGCCGCCGCGGGCGCCATGTTTGCCCGGGGGCGCCTGACGCACAATTATCCCCACTCATGGCGCTCGAAAGCTCCGGTCATCTTCCGGAACACGCCGCAATGGTTCGTCTCGATCGATCATCCGGTCGGCGGTGACAACACCTATGGAAAATCCATCAGGGAACGGGCGTTGAACTCGATCGACAGGCTCGTGACATGGACCCCCCTGTCCGGACGGAACCGCCTCCATTCGATGATCGAAACCCGTCCGGACTGGGTGTTGTCGCGTCAACGTGTCTGGGGAGTCCCGTTGACCTGCTTCACCCGGAAAGGAGGAGAACCTTCGGACCCAGACCATATCCTGAAGGACGTGCGCGTGAACGAGCGCATAGCCCGGGCGTTCAGGGACGAAGGCGCCGACGCCTGGTTTCGCGAAGGAGCGCGTGAACGATTCCTCGGCGAGGATCACGATCCTGAGGATTGGGAGCAGGTATTCGACATTCTTGACGTCTGGTTCGACTCCGGCTCGACCCACGCTTTCGCGCTGAGGGACCGCGAGGACGGCAGCCCTGACGGAGTTGCCGACCTGTACCTGGAAGGAACGGACCAGCATCGGGGATGGTTTCATTCATCGATGCTGCAGGCGTGCGGAACAACCGGCCGTGCTCCGTATCGCGGGGTTCTCACCCACGGCTTCACGCTCGATGAAAAAGGCATGAAAATGTCGAAGTCGCTCGGGAATACCGTGGCTCCCGAGAATGTCGTTCGGCAGTACGGTGCGGACATTCTACGCCTTTGGGTCGCCCAGTCCGATTACACCGTCGATCTCAGAATCGGACCCGAGATCCTCAGGAACGCGGCCGACAGCTACCGGAGGTTGCGCAACAGTTTTCGGTTCATTCTCGGCAACCTGGACGGTTATTCCGTCGATGATGCCGTGCCCGTTGACGAGATGCCGGAACTGGAACGCTGGGTGCTGAACCGGCTCGCCGAACTCGACTCCCTGGTGCGGAACGGATACCGGGACTACGACTTCCAGTCGGTTCTCCAGGGCCTGTTCCAGTTCTGCACCGTCGACTTGTCGAGTTTCTACTTCGATATTCGCAAGGACGTTCTCTATTGCGGACACCGTGATGACATCGAAGCACGCGCGACGCGGACGGTCCTGGATCTGGTTCTGCAACGCTTGACGTGCTGGCTTGCCCCCATGCTGTGTTTCACGATGGAGGAGATCTGGCTGCACAGGTATCCCGGGAGCGATCAATCGGTTCATTTGCAGGACTACCCCGAGACGCCTCAAAGCTGGCGGGACAAGGAACTTGCACGTCGATGGAAGGAAATCCGCAGCGTTCGCCGCGTCATCACCGGGGCAATCGAAGTCGAACGCCAGGCGAAGACGCTCGGGTCATCGTTGGAGGCCGCCCCTGTTGTCCATGTGCGCGACCGGGCCACCCTTGGCTTGCTTCAGGAGGTCGATCTTGCCGAAATCTGCATCACGTCGGCAGTCACGGTTACCGACGTTCCCCCGTCGGCAGAAACGTTTCGACTTGATGACGAACCGCGCATCGACGTGATCGTGCAGAAGTCGCCCGGCTTCAAATGCGAACGATGCTGGAAAATTCTCCCCGACGTCGGCAGCCATCGTCATCCGGGAACGTGCGCACGCTGCAGTGATGTACTGGACCGTGTTCTTGCACAATAGCCCCTGTGGTTGCACGAGGTCGCTGCCCGGCACCCGGAAACGCATCCGGTTCATCGACAGGCCATTCGCTGCACCCGGGTGGATCGAATTCAGGGTACCAACACAATTCGTGTAAAAATGCATGGTAAGGGTTTAGCGTGATGCCTCTTGTACGGAAGAAACCATGCAGGGTCTGCTTAAAGATGCCGGTATTTTCCCAATTGCGCTCCTGGAGACGCCGAGCGTCAGGAATGCACGAATTACTCCTTCTTTTTCATCGACATGCGAGGCGTCAATCGATCCTTTCGGTCATCCGAACTTCTTGCCCGATGCCTTGGCTTTGACCAAGCACCGACTGCGAGAGGTCCTGTTGTGTGATTGAGGCACTCAGACAGGCAACAGTCTTCGTTGACGTGATCGACCAAAACACCCGTTTTCTCGTGACAAAACTGTGGCCGCCCCTGACCTTGATTTTTCCCGTCCGCGTATGATCCTTGATGCCAGCCTCCAGGAGGCTGATCAGAAAGGGGTTTCCCAGGGCCGGGGAACGGCAATCGGCAGGACTTGGCGTACCAGATTGCCTTCGTGCGGGTGTTCGGCCAGCGGTCGCGCCAGGAACCCATGAAGACCGAATGGAGCGGTTTTTCAAAAGTAAAGACTCGATCGGTACCGTATTGTTGATGGCGCAGGTGCATGGCTGTCTTTGAGACGAGCGCGTTAGCGTGCACCTTTACACGAATTGTGTTGGTACCCCGAATAACGTATCGTTTGGCAGAGTAACGTAACGTAGGGATCGATAGCTAGTGTCCGCCAGAAAACCCCCTCTTTTCGGCGACGGCGGGCTACGATTTTCAACGGAACCGGATGCCGCGCTGCGGCATTTCGCCATGCTTCGGGATGTTGACGCGTCCCGGACGGCAGGTTTTCTGCCCACCGGACCGAATTTCGCGGCCTTCGCCGCCTTCAGCCCATAGGGAGCCGTTCCCGCTCCGGGCGGGCCACGAATGAACCGGTGTTTCGGGGAGCGCCGTCAGGCGGCGCGTCGTCGTCGTGCCTTTCGACGCAGCAGAAGACCGATGCGGTGGATGTTGAAGGCAACCACTGAGAGCGCCACAACGCGGGCAAAACCGTCAGCCCCGTACGCCAGGACACGGTCGAGACCGCGGTGCTCAAGGTTGTTGATCGCCGATTCCACCGCCGGATGCTGGCGACGCATCGCCGCGAACTCCTCGTCCTGCTCGCGTTCGCGATCCGCCGTGTTGAGGTAGCCCTTCTTCGGCAGCACGTTGTGATCGAGCAGCTCGTCAAGCCGGACACGGTTTTCGGGGCTGTGAAAGCCGCGATCGAAGCTCACCGCGCGGAGTTCGGGAAACCGCGCCTGGGCAGCCTCGACCATCGGCACCGCGTAGTCCACGTCGCTGCCTTCCCACATGATCTTGTGATGCAGGACGAAACCGTGCCGGTCTTCCAGGATGCAGACCGGAACGCCAAGCTCCACCGGACATCCCGCCTTGCCCTTCGCGATCCAGCGCGTGTGCGGCTCGAAGATCGAGAACACCTTCTCGTCCTGAGGGATGGTCTCGCCCTTGAGAAGACGGCGGTCGATCTGGTCAATCTGACGCTTCGCATGGGCGATATAGCCTTCGATCTCCACGATCTTCCAGGCTTTCACCCCATGCGCGGCCAGAACCGAAAGGCTGGCCTCCGCACGCACGACAAGATCAAGGCAGCGCCCGAGATATGCCTCCACATGCTCCGGACGCGCCCGCCGCGTTGCCCGCACCCTGTGGAACAACCGCCGCACCAGCCGCGTCAGGTGCTTCCACTGGCGCCAGCCACGAACACCGCTCTTCGCCGCCGCACGGCCCACCGCACGGATCAGGCAGCGCATCGCGTCCCACAGGAGACTGACATCCGTCGGATAGTGCACGTCGGTCTCGACCACGAAGGTGTCACAGCGCCCGACCAAGGGCGCGCCAGGCTTTTTTCTCGCGACCGCATGGCCGCTCTCCACAACCAGGTCGTTGACCGCCACAAGCAGTTCGGGGCGCAGAAGGCTCACATTGTCCACCAGCCTCTGGTAGCCGTAGCGATAGTCGTCCCAGACATCCGCATGGCCAAGGAAGCGGCGCAATGTCTTGTGTTCATTCACAAGCTCGTGGAGACGGTCGAAGTCGCAACCGAGACCCTGCTTGATCACCCCCATCACAAGGATCCGCCACATCTCCATGCCCGGCCGCCCGACCTTCCTGTCGATGCCGGGAAGGATGTGCTCGTCCAGGAGTGCGAACAGCCGGGCGCGGAACTGCTCGTCGGCGTAGAGATGCTGCAGTCCCAGCAGCAGGGCCGGGATGTCGTCCCTGGACTTGAGGTCGAGTTCGATGTCTTCGATGTGAACTTCGCCGAGTGTCATCTGCGGATTGCGTACCTGTCTCATCATTGCCTCGCGAAGAAGTGTGCATATCGGCCCGAATTGGGCCTCAAGGGGCTGAAAACGGCTTTTCAGCCTTGATCTTCGCGGCGAGTATACCGTGATTTATCACATAAAGTCAATCACTTAATCTGAAGTTCTGAGGCGGGTAAGAGATTAATTGCATCGTATCAACATGATACGTGAATCGGGATTGTCTCTGTCTGCCTACAAACGGCGATTCCGGCCGGATCCTCTGTCACATGGCTTCGATATCTTTCAGCAGTTTCAGCGCCCTCTCCTGGCCGGCGTCGGGCCGGGTCGTCACCTCGATCGTGGCGTCACCGTTGCCGCCGCCCGTGCGTGGAACCGCGTGGGAAGATCGAACAATGGTTGACAGGCTGTCGAGAAGGGTACGAAAGCTGTGGGCGTCGCTTCCGTCCGGCAGGGTGTGGGTATGAACCTTGGTCAGTGCCGGCTCCGAACGCCGGGCCGGCAGGACCGGATCCCCGGTCTCGTCGGGTTCGGTATCGGTGTAGCACAGGGGGGCCCATGCATTGCGCATGTGCCATTCGACGAGGTAGGCGAGCATGCAGATGAAGAAATGGGCGCGGACCCGGTGCTCGAGGCGGTGGAATATGGGCCGGACCTGGAGATCGCTCAGTTTGAGACAGCGGAATGCCCGCTCCACGCGGGTCAACCGCTTGTAGTTCCGGACGCATTCGGCGGCGGCCATGTCTTCGGAGCCGAGCGAGGTACGGATGATGTAGATTCCGTCGAGGGCGGCCTCGGCGTCGATGGACTGCTGCTTGCGGCGGAAGCTGAAGCTGGTCCCGGTGATGTCGACGTGGAAGTGCTTCTTGACCTTCCGCTTGTTGATGACCTCGCCGACGGCGAGACCGATGTCGGCCTCACCCTTGAGGGTTCCGCCCTCGACCCGCGTGACGATCTCCGCGAGCGCCTTTTCGGTAGCCTTGAGCAGCTCCTGCCGCACCCGGTCGCGGTGCCCGGCAAGGCGGGGATTGCGGCAGGCGACGAGGCGCTCCTTTGGGAAGTCGGGATGGTCCCGGATCTCGAACAGGGTCTGCTCGTGTTCGGGGTCCTGGAAACGGTCGAGATGGCCCTGTCGGGCGAGCTTGCGGATGGTCTGGCTCTTGAGGGCGGTGATCCACTCAGCGCCATCGCGTGCGCGCAGGGCCGCGATGGTGGCCTTGATAATCATGCCGCGGTCCCCGACCATCACCACCCGGGAGAGGCTGAAGCGGCGCTGCAGGCGGTCGAGCTCGGGCAGGAGGGTCTCCTTGTCGGCGATGTTTCCCGGGTAGACCGTGACCGCGACCGGGCGCCCGTCGCGGTCGCAGAGGAGGCCGAAATTGATCTGCGGGACGCCGCGCTTGCGGTCGCGGCTGTAGCCGAAGCGTGCGAGCGGACAGTGGCTTCCCTCGTACCAGGTCGAGGACAGGTCCCAGAGGACGAGATCGTCCTGTGCGATCCAGCGTCGTGCCAGGCGTCTCTGGATGCCCTCCTGTCGCTCGTTGAGCCAGTCCATCGCCGCGTAGAGGTCATCGGCGGTGACGTCATCGGCGATGGCGAACTCCTGCGGCAGGGTGGTGTTCCGCCACCATTGAGAGTGCGCACGATTTTTGATGGCGGGTTGATCCCGGTTTTTGGTGGTTTTCGGTTGTTGAGTTGATGCGCCTGGGTTGAGTTGGGTGGTTCCGGGAACCGGTTCCGTCGATTTGCGTATGCGGGAACCGGGAACCGCCATCGCGGGCTGTGGTCGCGGACGGTCTGTTTACCGTTCTGTGTGGACTGTGATTCGTTGCCGGCGCAGCGGATTCTGCCGGGTGCCTGGACGGGGAAGTGTTCAGTTTTGCCCATCGGACAGCATGTCGTCGGTGAACAGTGCCGGTGTGGTGCGCCCGAGGCTGTAGCCGTCCCGGGAGCGGATCACGGTTCCGGCACCGCACAGCTGCCTGAGGGTGGTGCTGACGGTTTCGTTGCGCAATCTGGCGCGTTGGCGAAGCTGGCGCTGGGAGAGCGGTCGTGCCGCATCGTCGAGCAGTTTCACGATCCGGGTTCCGGGGTCGCCGTCGGGTTCGGCCTGCTGGCGGGCCGGGGTTTCCTTGAGGCGCAGGAAGGTGCCGTGCCCCTCGGTCGCGAGGTCGAGTTCGATGTCGTCCCGGGCGGGGGCGGCGCGGTGCTCGACACTCATGAAGATCTGCTGACGGCGACGGCGCAGGTAGGCCATGCTGTCGCAC
The DNA here is from genome assembly GCA_965242975.1 of Paracoccaceae bacterium. GTDB lineage: Bacteria > Pseudomonadota > Alphaproteobacteria > Rhodobacterales > Rhodobacteraceae > JAPPHA01. The sequence continues at coordinate 5,601,260 of CBDETS010000007.1, forward strand.
CATGCGAAGAGTTCGCCGGAGCCGCGCAGCGCCTGTCCTGCCCGTGCTGCGCCGCTCTTGCGGGCGTGGTGGACGACGAGGACGGCGGTTTCGAACCGGCGCTGGAGGCTGCGGAGGAAAGCGAGGTGATGGGAACATTCCCATCACCTCGCTTATGGGAACCAAATGTTTATGTGAATCTTGAATCCCAAGTGCCTGTCACGACGCACGTTTTCCACCGATTCGGTTCCCATAAAAATCCGGCTCAGACGTTCGACAGCATCGCCATCAGCGCGTCCTTCACGCCCGTGAACCGTCCCTTGCCAAGGCCCGGGGAATGCCACTCCGAGAGCATGTCCAGCTTTTCGGCAGGATCCGTACGAAGGTAAATCTCCGTGGTCTGGAGGCTCTGGTGCCCCAGCCACAGCGAGACCTTGCGGATGTCGCCGGTCGCCTCGAGAATCATCAAGGCGCTGGCATGTCGAATGGAATGGGGCGTTACCTTCCGGCGTGCGATCGACGGTTGCGTCTGCGCCGCCGTCGTGACGTGCAGCTCGAGCCGCTTGGCGAAGCCGCGCCGGGTCATCCCCCGTCCCATCGCATTCAGGAACAGGTGGCGGTCGGGAACTTCGGGACGGACAGACAGCCATGCACCGAGCGCACATCCCGTTTCCTTCCACAGCGGCAGGACGCGGGCCCTTCGTCCCTTGCCCATGACCCGGATCTCGTCGAGCTGCGGCATCCGGACATCGTCGAGGCCGAGGCCGACCAGTTCGGAGACCCGGAGCCCGGCGTTGTAGGCAAGACACAGCATCGCCCGGTCCCGGGTTCCGGTCCGTGTGGCGGTGTCCGGCGCCTTGAGCAGCGCATCCACTTCGTCCCGGTCGAGATAGTCGAGCGCGGGAACGTCGCCCTTCTTCTGCGGGATCGCATGCACCCGTGCCGCCAGTTCGAGATGGTCCGGGTACCGGTACTCGAGGAAACGGCCAAAACTCTTGATTGCGGCCAAACGGGTGTTGCGGGTGTGAACCCCGTTTCCACGCTCGTTTTCGAGATGGTCGAGGAAGGCGAGAATGGTGTCGACCTCGAGATGGCCGACCTCGAGCGCGCAGGGACGGACGCCGTGCCTGTCCGCGGCGAAGACCGCGAGCAGCCTGAAGCTCGTGGTGTAGCTCTCGATGGTGTGCCGGCTGGCTCCCCGGTCACGGGGGAGATACTCCTGCAGGAAGGTGGATAGCGGGGGTGCGAGTTTGGTCATGTCTTTTCCTTTCCTGTCATGTGCAGTTTCTCGGTCGCCTCCGACACCTGGCGCATGAGGACGGGTGTCGCCTCCAGGTACCAGTACGTGTCCACAGGTCGCGCGTGTCCCAGGGTGGTCGAGAGCGCGAGCATGTGTCGGCCGACATCCTTCCGGCTGGAAGAGATGCAGCCTTCCAGTGCGCGAACGGCGAATCCGTGCCTCAGGTCGTGAAGCCTGGGGCCGGGTTCCCCGGCTTTGCCGCGAACCCCTGCCTTGCGAGCGAGCAGGATGAAGGTCTCGGTCAGATAATCCGGGCGCACCGGCCGGCCGGATGCGAGCACGAACAGGTGTTCGCAGGGTCCGCCCTGCCGTTTCCGCGCCACGAGGTAGTCGTCGAGGGCGCGGCGGGTGCTCTCGTGCAGGGGGACAAGGCGGTCACGGCGGTTCTTGGTATTCCTGACCAGGAGCCCGTCCGGTCCGAGGTCGCCCAGCAGCAGGCCGGTTGCTTCCGAGCGTCTCAGCCCGGTGCATGCGATGAGACCGATGATGGTGTGGAAGGTCCGCGGGGTGAGCGACCCTGCCGGCGGCAGGGACAGCGCTTCCGTCATGATCAACCGGATCTCCTCCGGTGACGGAATGCACGGCGGTGGGCGGTACCGTCTCCGCTTGCCGAGAGCGTCCCGGTGGGGCACCTCGTGACGGTCATCCCCGACATGGAGGAAGACGGCCAACCCGCGGACGATGCGCAGTCGTCTTTGTGCCTCGCCGACCGATATCGCCGTACGGGCCCAGTCCAGGACACTGTTTATACGCACGAATTCGTCGCCCCCGGCGTCGGCATGTTCTGCGTAACGCATCAGGACCCGCTCTTCTTCCCTGAACGACAGGCCCAGTGCTTTCCTGCTTGCGACGTAATCCTTCACGTGATCCGTCATGGTCATCGGTCGTCTCCCTCGAAGGGCCAGGGCTGCACCAGTTCACGGAGCATCCGGACATCGACGCGGGCATAGATCGCAGTGACGTCGGGAGAGCTGTGCCTGAGCAGGGTGCCGATGGCTTCCAGGGGGGCGCCGTCGCGCAGGAGATTGGTCGCCGCCGAGCGCCTGAACAGGTGTGACGCTGTCGGGCCGACGCCCCGGATACCGGCCCGCTCGACCGCACGGCATACGATGGAAGTGCTGATGCTGTTATTCGCCAAGGGCCGGTGCGGCGCCATGCAGCGGAGAAACACCTTCTTCTCGTCGCTGCGTGGCCGGGCCTCCAGGATGTAATCCCGCAGCGCGTCGCCCACATCCTGCGGCAGCGGCAGTTCCGTCTCCCGCCGCGACTTGCCTTTGACCCGGATGACGGCCCTGTCCCAGTCGATATCGTCGAGATTCAACCCGGCGACGTCGCCGGCCCGCAACGCAAGCCGGGCGAGCAGCAGCAGGGCTGCCCAGGGCTATCGCGTTTGGATTTATCCGGGTTCGACGTCCTTTGCGAGGCTTGATGCGAAGCTGACGAGTTTCAGAAGGAAATCGTTGTCCCAGCCGGCCCTCTTCAGCTTGCCGCGCATCGATTGCTTCCTGGCTGTTGGCGTGATCCGCGCCAGGTTCAGCGCCAGCTTCCGCATCAGCGCCAGGTTCTCGGGACCGTTATCCTTCCGGTTGCGCAGGCTGTCCTCTCCCATGGTCACGTCCAGGACCCAGTGGAGGGAGTTTTCCACGGCCCAATGCGCCCGCACCGTCTTGAGGAACCGCTCCGGATCGAGCCTTTCGCTGAGAAGGAAGAAGCGGGTCTCGGTGCTCCGTTCCCCCTTGATCTCCCGTGTGGAGGTGACCTTCCCGACGGCCTGCAGGCCGGGCCAGTGATGCAGGTCCACCAACGTGTCGACGTCATGGCAGACGGTGGCCTCGCGGATCTCGATGCGCCCGTGACCCGTGTCCACGTCATTGAAACGAATCATCTTTTCTGCGTTCTCCGGGTCCGCCAAGTGGAGCCGGACATCGTCGTGAAGCGTCTCCTGGTTGCCCTTGAGCGCCAGGACGTAGGCGCCGCCCTTGGCCGTGATCGTCTCCGCGGTCGCCCGCTGCGTGTGCATGGCGTCGACGGTTACCGTGCTGCCTTCGATGTCGAGAAGCTCCAGAAGCGCCGGCATCGCCGTGATCTCGTTGGACTTGCCGTCAACCTTGACCTGTCCGAGCGTCAGGCGCGCACCGGTGGCGAAGGCGTTGACCACGTGCAGCGGCGTGCGCTTTGCTGCGTCCTCGAAGGAGCGCCGCAGCGTCTTGCCGTCGATCGCGATCACGTCCGGACCGTGTTGCTCGGCCCAGTCCGCAGCAAGGCGCAGGAGCGCCCTGCCCAGGCAGTCGGGGTCGAGAATCCTGAACAGCGCCGAGAAGGCGTCGTGGCTCGGGATGCCGTGTTCGAGCGTCATGAAGCGGCGCAGGAATTGTTCTTTCGAGCGCCCGAAAAGTTCCATGTCGGTGCATGTTTGGCCACCGCAAATCACGCACAGAAGCGCGATCATCAGCATTTCATGGAGATCGTGACGGGTCGCGTTGCTGGTCCGGGGGTCTTCCACCCCGTCGAATATTCGTGCGAAGTCCTGCATTGTCCTGCCTCATCCCTGCCTCAGGTTGTTGTTTTTCAACAGGGAATCATGCAATCACTCAGAAACCAAGAGAAAATATTTTCAAACGCGATTGCCCTGAGGGCTGCCCGGTCGCGCACCCCCATCGGCGTCGTCACGTCGCAGGTCGCGATCATGCGTTCGATATCGTCCTGCCCGACATGCCGGGGCAGGCTTTCGCCCCGGAGTCTCGGGACCGTCGGAACCGCGTGGACGAGTTCCGGCCGGCAGAGGCCGTTCGACCCGAGAAAGCGCAGGTACATCCGAAGCGCGCTCGCCTGGTCGCCGACCTGCCCGCGAGACGCGGTTTCGAGACGGTCCAGGATCGTGTTCCGGACACGGGCGGCGTCATACGCCCCCGGGTCGTCGCCGAGAGCCGGAAGCAGCGCGCGCATGTGCCTTTCGTATTGTTCGATGGTCGTGTCCCTGAGGCCGCGATGCTGCCGAAGCCAGTGGAGGAACGCATCGAGATGTTCACCGTGTTCCGCATGGCGTTGCGGGACCACCGGCGCCGGGATAACGTTCCTGTCCACCAGGAACGCGGCAAAGAGCCGGAGCGTTGATCCGGAGGTTCTGGAACCGGCAAACCCTGTGGGCCTGTCGAGGAACCCCGGATGAACACAGGTGCAGTCGTGGGCAAGAAAGCGACGCTGAACGCGTTCGTCGGCTTCCGCCAGGGGAATGTCCGACAGGTAGAGCCAGACGATGAAGTGGCGGCACAGGGTCCCGCTCGATCTGATCGTCGAGCTTGCGTATCCCTGCTCTTCCAGGGAGTCCCGGAACCGTGTCGCAAGATGTCCGCCGGCCTCGATCTCCGGGGGCACCTCTGCCCGCCCGGTCTCGAGCAGGTACCGGAGGAACCTGAGCGCAAATCGCCTGCAGTGCTGCCCGGGCTTCCTGCCGTTCCGATGCCGTCCCGGACAGTGGCATTCATGGCGCATGAAACGATCAAGAAGGTGGACGTCGAGCTTGTCGAGACCCGCCCCGTTGAGCGCCAGCCAGACCGCGACGTGCCTGGCCGTACTGATCAATAAGCTGGTCTTCCTGTCTGAAAGACCAAGGCCTTCCAGGTGCTCCGCATAGCACCGGACAACACGGGTATCCCGTTCCGGAACCACATCGAGCAGTGGAAGACCGAATTGTTTCGAAGGCACGATCTCTCTCCTGTCAGTGTCGAAATCGACAGGAGTAGAGCAGATTTTTATGTGAACCCAATCAGCGGATAAGGCGTGTCATGACAGGCACTTGGGATTCAAGATTCACATAAACATTTGGTTCCCATAAGCGAGGATGGGCGCGATCTCGCCGACCGCATTCTCGTCGACGCCATGCAGCCGGACCAGTGGGTCGAGGATCAGGATGCGGGGCCGGGCCTGGTCGACGGTGGCGGCGAGCTTCGCCTGGTCCGCCTTGCGGTCGAGGCGCAGGACCGGGGTATCGATGACGGCGATGTCGAGATCATCGAAGTGGACATCGGCGGCGGCGGCGATCCCCTGGAGGCGCTGGCGGACGACATGGCCGGCGTCCTCGGCGGCATAGAGCAGCACCGGGCCGGGGCATTCGACCGGGAAGCGCCGCAGGCAGGGAGCGGCACTGGCGACGGCGACGGCGATGTCGAGGGCGAGGAAGGTCTTGCCGCATTTGGGTTCTCCCCCGAGGATGCCGACGGCCTGTTCGCCCCACAGGGTGTCGACCAGCCAGTCCTGCTGGCGCGGGCGGTCCTCGAGTTCGCGCGGCCTGCGTGTGGGGAATGCGGTCATCGGCGTGTCCTCCTGCCCGGCAGGGCGGTTCCGAAGACCTCGAAGAAGAGGCTTTCGTCGAGTTGCGTGCGCTCGCTTTCGGCGGCGGCGGCGAGCAGGCTGTCGGCCATGATGGCGAGGCTCCTCGGGTTGCCGCCGGCATGGGTGGTGAGGGCCGTCTTCAGTTCGGCGGTCATCAGCGCCGGATTGCCGGCTGCCCTGAGCAGGTGGTCGAGCAGTTTCGCCAGCCCGTCGGGGTCGGCGGCGTCCAGTGTCAGGCGATGGCGGATGCGCGAGGCCAGCGGCGCGAGTTCCTGGGTCCTGAACTTGTCGAGCAGTCGGCTGTCGCCGGCGAGGACGACGGAGAGAATGGTGCGGGAGTCGAACTCGGTGGAGGCGAGGAGGCGGATCTCCGTCAGCACGGAAGTCTGCAGTTCCTGGGCCTCGTCGATGAGCAGCAGCGGCCGCATGCGGGTGTCGTGGAGATGGGAGCGCCACCGGTCGCGCAGCAGCTTGAAGCCGTTCCAGCGATTGTTGTGGACCAGTGCGATGCCGAACAGTTCGCCCATTTCGCGGTAGAAGTCGGCGAGCCGCGAGGACGGGTGGGAGAGCGCCGCGATGCGCAGTCCCTCGATCGTGTCGAGACGCAGGGCGAGCTGGCGCAGGACGGCGCTCTTGCCGGTCCCGGGATCGCCGACGACGAGGGCGAAGCCGCCCTGGCCCAGGAGATGGTTCTCGACCCTGAGGCAGAAGCTCTCGACGGCGGGAGTGGTGAACAGCTCCCCGGCCGGCAGGTCGGGGGCAAACGGGTTCCATTTGAGGCCATACAGGCTCAGTGTCTCACGGTTCATGACGAATGATCCTCCTCGTCGCCGGCGTTGTCGGTCTTGTCGGAATCGCCCCGGAAGGGCATCCAGGCCGGCGGCAGGCCGGTTGCCGCCTGTTTGTTCAGGATCTTCCTGAGAAGCGGCGGCACCTCCGCCTTTCCGGTGCCGGGTTCGGCATCGGCGGCGTCGCCGGGTCCGACCGGCCTGCGCGCGGCATTGGCATGCGCGCGCTTGTCGAGCGGATGGAGCAGGCACAGGCAGTCGTCGTTCTCGGTGACCAGTTCTGCGACCGTCAGGTCCCAGCGGGCATAGCGCACCCGGGCTTCGAGCAGGTGGCGCCAGGGTTTCGGCACCTGGAAACGGACGCTGTCGAGCGACAGGGTTCCGTCGGAGCGCCGGATGGTCCGCGTGACCGCAATCCGGAACGCCGACCTGAGCGCGGCACTGTCCGGACAGTCCCGCGCGGCATTGTCGCTCTGCTTCAGGCGCTCAAGAGGCGTGACCCCGAGCTCGCGATGGACCCGGCAATGGTAGTCATGCTCGAGCCAGGCGATGGTCGCGTCGTTCAGCATCTGCAGGGTGAGCGGTTCCCCGATCCCTTCGAGCATGGCCATCAGACGGCCTTCGACCGAACCCCACAGGACCTCCATCTTGCCGTTCTGATGAGGTGAGTAAGCGAGTGTCCGGACATGCTGGATGCCCAGTCTGAACAGGCCGGCCTCGACCTCGCCGGCGATCATCGGTGAACCGTTGTCCGACATCAGGGCCCTGGGCAGCCCGCGCTTCATGAACGCCTGGCTGAGCCCGTGGGTGAAGGTCTCGGTCGTCTCCTCCAGGTACCACTGCAAGTGGCAGCCGAGACGGGAATGATCGTCGAGGACCCCGAACAGGAAGGGCGTCCGCCACTCGCCGCCCGGCGTCAGCACCCGGACAGATGCGTGGTGATAATCGCAGTGCCATAGGGCATGCGAGCGCGAGACCTCGTAGCTCAGAACCTCGCGCGCTTCGGCCGGCACCTGCTTTTGGTCAGTGCCGCGGCGGCGGCGGCGGCGGACCAGCCCACGGCGCCGCATCGCACGTCTCAGCGTCGAATAGGACGGCATCGGCCCGAGCCATGGCTCGTCTTCCACGCGCGCCTCGAGGTTGCCGTAATGCAGTTGCACGCTCCACGACGGGTGGGCCCTGTACTGCTCCCGCAGGACGTCGAGCAGGGCCGGAGACAGCGCCCGCTCGCGGCCGGCATCGCTGCGCCGTTGCCGCCGGAGCGCACCCACCGGATCCCGGTCCTGTGCCCGGGCCTGGTAGTACCAGCGTTCGATGGTGGATACCGAGAAGCGGACCTCGCCGCCGCCGGGACGCTGCCAGACCTGGCTCGCCAACCTCTCGAGTTCGCCCCGCAGCCGGCCCTTCGGCGGCGGCGCCGCCAGCAGCGGTCCGACCACCGCAAAGCGCAAGCGTGCCCAGCCGTCGGGGTCGCCGGGTTCGTCTCTCTTGCCCATGACGCTGTCCTCCCTGTGTCGGTCCGTGGGAGGTCAGTGCTATTCGGCCCCGGATTATCGTGACAGTTCCATCCTCTGCGGATGCGCCCTCAGCCACCACCGAGACTGAAGGATCCGGTCCACGGACGCAGCCAGACAAGGCTCCGCAACAGCCGCGAACGCCGCGAACGCCCCCGTATCGTCCGCATCAGCCAGACCAGAGGCGCCTCCCCGGGCGGCGGTGCCAGTTCGCCCCGCTTCAGACGCCACGCCCGTGTTTCCGGGAATATCGCGCACCACCACCGACGCCAGCGCCGCAGCGTCGTCACCGGAATGCCCAGGCGCTCGGAGACGGTCGTCAGCCGGAACCCGCCGCGCTGAACCAGGAAGCTCGCCGCAAGGAACACCGGAGCCACCCGGAACCGCCGGCCGAAAAAGCGAACCGACGACGGCGTCTCGCGGCGGCGGCAGGCCCGGCAACAGAAACTGAAACGCCGGATGCCCTCACGCAGGGATGCCGCAAGACCGTGCGGCTTGCGGGGATAGGACGCGCTGTCCAGGCAGCTCCCGCAACGCGGGCAACCTTCCGCGCGGACGCGCTCGGCTTCCGCCGCGTCAATCCACGTCAGGAAGGCCCAGATACGGGCGCAGGAAAGGATGGAACCGGGAAAGAAATCGTGTAACATTGGCCTCGTCTCAGATGATTTGAGCGTCACCGAGACAAAGCCCCTCAATCGACTTCTTGCAAGGAAATTGAGGGGCACCAAACCCCGAACATCAAATAATCCGGGCAAAAACGCCCGAAAACCCATCAGATTTTCTGAATACGTTCACCATCGGTTGGTGGCGAGCTTGGAATTCGGCCTGAGGATGCGGCCGGCGACCATGGCGAGGACAAGCTCCCGTTCCGGGCACCGCTCGCGGGCGACGAGGCGGGGAAGACCGATGGCATTCATGGCCGTACGCACCGCCTGCACCGCCCCGTGGTGGCGGGAGCGGACCGGATCCCCGAGCACGTCGCCGACTTCCGCGTACTGCTTTCCCGCCAGCGCGCCGCGCAGCAGCGGGATGGTGTGCGGCGGCAGGTGGGAGAGATTGGCGAGGGTTCGCTTCTGCACCCGGTTGTTGTGGTCGCGATAGCTCTGTCGGAGGAGGACCGAGGAGTATGTCTTTCCGTTTTGGTGCGACTTGATGACGGCGACATGCATGGATGAGGAAGCGGTCATGGGGGGAGCCCCTGATGGCTAGTGCCTACTTATTTGTCTTCTTCTGGACGAATTCGGCTATGGTGTCAACCGGAGATTTCGCCACAATGCGGTGTGATTGCGGAAAATATTGGGGATACCTGCTGATGGGCCACAAGCCAACCTACGGACATCTAGTGGGTGCACGACAAAATTGTGACGATTTGTCCGAGCGTCCTGCGATGAGTTGATTTTTGTCTCCGTGTCTGGTATATGTGTTCTACCAGTTGCCGCGCCCCGGCTTCCGGGCCACACTCCAGACCCACGGAGGCGATCATGCCGGACATCGATGAATTGAAACGTTCCAGGGACGAGGCACAGGCCCGCTTCGCCACCCTCGGCGACCTGCGTCCCGGCACGCTGCACGAAAACTACCGCAAGTGCGGCAAGCCCAACTGCCACTGCGCCGGCGACGACAGCCCGGGGCACGGTCCGAGCTATGTGCTCAGCCGCTCGATCCGCGGGGACACCCGCTCGATCCGCATTCCGCCCGAGGAGTATGAGCGGACCCGGCGCCTTGTCGACGAGCACGAGCGCTTTCTCGACATCTCGGCGCACTATCTGGAGGCCAGCGAGGCGCTTGCCGATGCGGTGCGTGCCGAAGGGCGGGAGACGGACGGGGACGACAGCCCCGAAAAAGGGGGCTCTGCGCACAGGCGGTCGCGGCGGAAGTCTCGAAGGACATCGAGCGCCTGACCGGCGGCCCGGTCGACGGGCTGGATTTCGAGGTGCTGGAGCGTGAGGTTCGCAAGACCGCGATCTCGGCCGCGGCCGCGGTGGTTGCCGCGAGGCTGAACGCCGACCTGTCGGACGGGGAGGCCGCGGAGTTGCCGTGCGCCTGTGGCGCCGACGCCCGCAATGTCGGGCGGCGGCCCCGGACCTTCACCACGGCACTTGGCCCCCTGACCCTGGAGCGGGCGTGGTATCATTGCTCTTCCTGCGCGCACGGCTTCAGCCCGCGTGACCGCGCCCTCGCCCTGGATGGCACGTCGTTGTCTCCCGCGGTCACGCGCATGGTCGGGGTCACCGCTGCCGAGCTCAGTTTCGAGAAGAGCAGCACGATCTTGCGGGAACTGGCCGGCCTCGAGGTCATTCCCAGGCAGGTGGAACGCCATGCCGAGGCGCTGGGACGCGCGATCGCGCGCGATGAACGGGACATCATCGAGCCGGAGCCGCCGGGAGCCCCCACGCTCTGCCTCGGCCTTGACGGCACCGGGGTCCCGGTGCGCACGTCGGAGACCGAGGGCCGTGCCGGCAAGCAGCCTGACGGCTCGGCCAGGACCCGCGAGGTGAAGCTTGCCACCATATGGTCCGCCGAGAGCCGCGACACCGAGGGCCGGCCGGTTCGCGATGCCGGATCCGTCACCTTCAATGCCGCCATCGAAACGATCGCGACCCGCGATACGGACACGGAACCGGCTCCCTTTGCCAAACGGGTCGTGCGTGAGATGGAGCGGCGCGACTTTTTCGCTGTCGACCGCCGGGTGGTGCTCGGCGATGGCGCTCCCTGGATATGGAACTTCGCCGACGAGCATGTGCCTGACGCCATCCAGATCGTGGATGTCTTCCATGCCAAACAGCATGTGTTCGATGTTGCCAGGGCTCTCTACGGAAAGGGGAGTGATCTCGCGGCACAGTGGGGCAAGGCGCGACGCGACGAACTCGACCAGGGGCGCCTCGATCTCGTCATCGCCGCGATGCGCAAACACGCGAGCCGCTGTGACGAGGCGGCGCGGAACATCGCGTACTTCCAGACCAATCGCGCGCGCATGGACTATCCCCGGTTCCGGGAACTGGGGCTGTGCGTGTCGACCGGTGTTGTCGAGGGCGGTTGCAAATCACTGATCGGCGGACGGTTGAAACGGGGCGGGATGCACTGGAGCGTCAGTGGCGCCAATGCCATCATCGCGCTCCGGTGCGCGGTTCACAGCAACCGCTTCGACGACTACTGGGAGCGGCGGACCGGCTGATTCCAATCCAAAATCACAAAATTGTCGTGCACCCACATCTAGTGCCTACAGGTGACCGGCCCGGAAGGTGCCTCTGGCACCCTAACCCCTTGAATATACGCAAATAAACGTGACAACAAAAACAAAATCGTCCAGAACTTCAGCTTAATGGATTTTCGGGCAAGCACTAGCTACTTGATCTGTGTGCGGGCCGCACCGGAAACGGCGGGTTTTCCCTAATCGGCAGAGAGGAAAACCCAGAGTCCACCAACCCCGCCGCCAGGGCGGATTCCGCCCCAAAACCGGAGTAGAACGCCCCTCGGTTTGTTTCCCGAAACGCAGAAAGCGAATCCATGGGCGGTTACATCGAGCGAATTTCCGGCGAAATCGCTGACATTATCCTGCGGGAAGGCATCGATTATACCCAGACCAAGGCCGTGATTTCAGATCATAAAGCCCAGGATGGCGATGCCAAGGCCAATTATCGCGGCAACAGATAGCAAGAGGCGAGTTTCCCGCTTGGCGGCTTCCGTTGCCAGTTTGGCCATATCCTCGCGCAGTTGTGCCAAGCTTGCGTCGATCCGTGATTCCATTGCTTGCATCTCCGCGCGGACAGCTGCCCTGTCGCCATCAAGCCTTGCGATAGCCAGGGCATTGTCCTGTTCTTCGCTCATGATCTCAAGCTAGGTACTTAGCAAAGGAAGGTCAAGATGCTCGGTCTACAGCAGCTCCTGCATAGCGCACTAGGTGGCTTTCGAGACAGGCGATCTGAGGGTACCAACACAATTCGTGTAAAAATGCATGGTAAGGGTTTAGCGTGATGCCTCTTGTACGGAAGAAACCATGCAGGGTCTGCTTAAAGATGCCGGTATTTTCCCAATTGCGCTCCTGGAGACGCCGAGCGTCAGGAATGCACGAATTACTCCTTCTTTTTCATCGACATGCGAGGCGTCAATCGATCCTTTCGGTCATCCGAACTTCTTGCCCGATGCCTTGGCTTTGACCAAGCACCGACTGCGAGAGGTCCTGTTGTGTGATTGAGGCACTCAGACAGGCAACAGTCTTCGTTGACGTGATCGACCAAAACACCCGTTTTCTCGTGACAAAACTGTGGCCGCCCCTGACCTTGATTTTTCCCGTCCGCGTATGATCCTTGATGCCAGCCTCCAGGAGGCTGATCAGAAAGGGGTTTCCCAGGGCCGGGGAACGGCAATCGGCAGGACTTGGCGTACCAGATTGCCTTCGTGCGGGTGTTCGGCCAGCGGTCGCGCCAGGAACCCATGAAGACCGAATGGAGCGGTTTTTCAAAAGTAAAGACTCGATCGGTACCGTATTGTTGATGGCGCAGGTGCATGGCTGTCTTTGAGACGAGCGCGTTAGCGTGCACCTTTACACGAATTGTGTTGGTACCCCAATTCCAGGAAAACGCACGCGATTCATGGCGCACGCGTCGCGCACGTATTGAAATCTTGGCGTGATCTCAACAATCCGCGTTACAGGTCGATCTCGACGACCCCGTTCTCGGCAGCGGCCCTGCTCTGACAAAGGATGACCGCCGATTCCCGTTGCTTGTTCGAAAGTACGAAATCGCGGTGTTCGACATCGCCCGAAACCAGAGCGCATTTGCACACTCCGCAAATCCCGTCGGAGCACTTCACATCGACCCGGATCCCGTTCCTTTCCAGGACATCCGTCGCAGACTCGTCGGCCGGTACCACGAACTCGCGCCCTGACTTCGCAAGTTTCAGCGTGAACGGGTAGTTGACGTATTCGGGAACCTCGGGCACCGAAAAATACTCGAGATGCCGGGCTTCCTCCGGGAAACCCGCACTCTCGGCGGCGTCCAGGACCGCCTGCATGTAACGATCTGGCCCGCAAGTATAGACGTGCCATCCGGGTTGGTAGTCAGCGAGGATCGCAACGGGGTCTGCACGGGTTCCTTCATCCGAGAAATGATGGTGGACGCGGCCAGCCCAGGAAGTCGTGGCAAACATGTCCAAGAACCCGGCATCATGCCTGCTGCGGGCGGAATAATGCAACTCGAACTCTGCTCCCAGCGCCTCCAGGCGGTGGGCGAACGCGACCATTGGCGTGATTCCGATTCCCCCTCCCATCAGGAACGTCCGGGTCGCACTCTCGTCGAGTTCGAAGTGGTTGATCGGATGGGAGATGAAGATCTTTCTCCCGGGGACGAAAATCCGGTGCATGAGGTCGGAACCTCCACGACCGGCCTTTTCACGAAGAACAGCGATCTCGTAGGATGATCGATCCGACGGGTCCCCGCACATCGAGTACTGCCGCAAGTATTCGGGGGCCACGACAATGTCGAGATGTGCGCCAGCCGTCCAGCAGGGAAGTTCGCGTCCGTCGAGTGGCCGGAACACGTAGTGGCTCGCATCCCCGGATATCCTGTTGGCTTCGGCAACCTCGACCCGGATGACGGGCGATGGCCCGTCGTTCGAGTAGATGTGGAGGTGGCCACGCTCTCCCCGCGCCAGTCTCGCCTTGTATTCCTTGGCCGTGATCATCGCCTGGTATGCCTCGATCCCGGCCTCCCGATCCATGGGGAAGGGATAAGGCCAGGGGTGGGGAGCAAGGGGCGCGGGATAAACGGCCAGTGTCTGGTCCTCGTATTTCAGGTCGAGATCCGTTTGCAGGTCGCGCCGGTTGACCGGTTCCGGCGTCGGATGATAGCCGCCGTCACGTTCCAGCCTGATGTCCCACCACCATTTCTTGATGTCGTTCAGGCGGCCGTTGCCCACGGTGTCGTCGAGCCTGGCCAGGAGCGGTGCGGCCGAGGGAACATTCATTGCGGCCCAGCGGAAGGCATTGTCGGAAAACAGCCCCTCGAGGTTCCACGGACATGTCTTCATGCACCGGCCGCACATCGCACCACCGGGTGTCGTGATGCGATACGTGGCACATTTCTGGCTGTCCGACTTCCAGATTTCATAACCGTTGAACATGAGCTTGGGACCGGCGGTAATGGCTCCGCTCGGACACTCGCGGGCGCACTTGTTGCAGCTTTCACAGAACTTCTGCAGGCCAAAGTCGATCGGTCGGTCATGCGCCATCGGCATGTCCGTCGTTACCACGCCGGACTTGAGGCGCGGTCCGAGAAACGGGTTGAGGATCACCTCGCCGATGCGTGAGACCTCGCCCAGGCCCGACAGCAGGAGCAGTGGCGGCTGAAGGACTTCACCATCAAGTACGGAATGTGCCTTGGCCTTGTAGCCGAGGTTGCGGATCTGCCTGGCAAGGACTCCGCCGAGAAGCGAGAATCGCAGGTACGCACGCATGGACTGGGCGACGCTGATCCAGTCATCCCCGCTTGCGCCCTCCATCGTTTCGTACCCCTGGTCGATGATCATGCTGACGGATTGGTCGTGGGGCGGGTCGAGGACAGCTCCCGTCGCGTCGTGGCTGTACCAGGTCCATTCGGGGCAACGGCTGAGGCCAACGGCATCGGCACCGAGCCAATACGAGGTTGCCTTCAGATTCGCGGCGTTGCGTTCGGCGTCGTCCGGACGCGGGCCGGCGGAAGGGGTTCCATCCTGCAACAGGACGAACGCTCCGAGCATGTGGCGCTGTGCCATGGACGGTGCGGACTTGCGCCCGTAGTACCCTCCCGCCGCATTCTCCTGGTTTGCCTTGCCCATGTCCCCGAATTGAGCTCGTGCAAACATGTCCGTTCGCTTGGGTACGCGGGCGACATTGGGTTCATCAATGTAGGTTGTCGGCACGTCGACCCGTTTCAGCCTCTCGAACGGATGCGCGCCGTCGACGTATCTTCGTCTGGAATATGGATCGCGGGACAGCGCACTCTTGGTGAACCCTTTCCCCAGCCACCATGCCGGTCCCCGTGTCCGGAACCATGGCTGGGTCCTGGCCGGGGCGAGCGGGCCGTCAGCGGCCAGTTCCATCGTCGTCGTGATCGCCGCAACGCCGAATCGGGTCCCGACGTATGGATTGACCACGTCGCCGCTTTCGACGCTGGCGAGGCCCGCGGCGACTGCCAGCTGGTTAAGGTCCACGTCGGTTGTCGTTGCCGTATGAGCGAGCGCATCGAACCCGAGCAATCGAAGGTAATTCGCGAGGACGACCGCGGTTTCGGTCGCCCTCAGGCATGCCCGATGCTCCTGCGCATCCTGAATCCACTCGGTTCCCGGCTCGCCCGGTTCCGGGTCACGCAGGTGCTCGTAGAGAAAGACGATGGAATGCGTGTGATGTTCCGACGACGCGGGCGGCGCCTCCATCGCGTCCTTGAGGCCTGCCATGATCGTATCGATTCCCGACGCGAGGGTCTTGGTCTGGCGGGTCTTCAGGTCATGCGCGAGGCGGTCGATGTCGGGATTTCGCGTCGGGTGCCCGAGTCTTGCCGATGGCGGAAGACGCGAGGTGCCGATCATGGACGCATCGGCAAAATAGCCGAATGCCTTGAGATGGTTGGCGCGTTCTTCAGGACAGGCAGGTATGGTCGCACGCACCGGATTCACGATCCCGTCCCGGATTGCATCCATCATCGCCTGGTGCTCGGTCATCGCGTTGACGATGGAAACCGGGTTCTCCGGTCGGTGAAAACTCAAACCGGCCATCGGTGGAACGTCACCAAGGTCGACAGTGTCCATTCGCTCAAGTCGTTCCAGGGGGTACGGGCCAAGATGGATCGGCCGTTTCCTGGTGCTGAAAAACCGGGTCATCGTGATGTCGGATCGGCCGGTGAACAAAACTGCCCGCCCGGGTCCGTCACAATTGAACCGATGTCGGTAGCGGGCGCGGGAGCACCTGAAACCGGTGACGGTTGACGTGGTGTGACCCGGAAACGGATTGTCGTCATTTGCGCGAACACGGCTGTCAAAATTTGACCCATTCAGTGTCGACCCGGCCGGCTTCCCGCGTCTGCCAAGACCGCTTTGGCCGCCCCGGAACCTCGTGCCAAGGCCCAACGGCCCGCGGTTCCGGATCGGGAGACCTGTTCAGCGTGCCTAGCATCACCCAAGGCCGGAAAAAAGACCCGGCGGCAGGCCGGCGATCATGCCGACCGGATTCCGGCAGTTGCTGCATGGACATGCGCCCGCCGCGACCGTCCCGCCGGCCGCGGGCGGCGCGGACGGCCCGGTGACCGTCTGGCCCACGCAGCGGCGCCTCATGATTTGCCAACGGTTCGTAAAGCCTGATCGTCGGCGGAACCGCCAGGTCATACCATCGACGCTCCGACATGTACGCATGTTCGGGATTCGGCTGGCTTCGATACCGGCAACCCGTGATCGAGACTAACCATCCGATCCGCGTTCCGGGAAGACCTGCTGCAAGATCCCCGCAAACGCGAGATAGATCGTGCTCAATGTCAGGGTCGTGGTCACCAGCGGGCCGGGATTGAAGGCCAACCATGCGGCGGCGCCGGCGCTCGCAGTCCAGATGCCGGCAACCGGAAGGCTGATCAGGCGCCATCGGGCCGTTCTGATCGGATGGATGAACTTCAGGTTGGTGAACATCGAGGCGGCAAAGACAACCACGACCGCGAGAATGACCCAGAAATTGGGCTGAAGTGCAAAGAGCACGAGCACAACCATGTTCCAACAGGCAGGGAACCCTGCAAAACTGTTGTCCTTGGTCTTCATCCGGGTATCGGCAAAGTAGATTGCGCTGGCGTAAACGATGACGACGATGCAGATCCAACCGGTCCAGCCGGGAAGAAGCCCGCTTTCGAACAGGGCAAACGCCGGAATGAAAACGTAGGTCAGGAAATCGATGATCAGGTCGAGTAGACTGCCGTCATACTGGGGCGCGTTCTTCGAGATCTCGTATTTTCGGGCGAGCGGGCCATCGATTCCGTCGACGACGAACGCGACCATCAGCCACAAGAACATCAACTCCCACTTCCCGTTCGCCGCGGCAAGCATGGCCAGAATGGCGCAAACCGCTCCCGTCGCGGTCAGGTAGTGAACGAGCAGGGCCTTGATTCGCACCGTCATGCGCGCGTCCTGTTATGGCTCCGGCCTGGGTGAGGGGTAACATCGCATGTTCTTTCTACAAGTCCAAACGGGATTCTCGGAATGATCTGCCGATCCCGTGGCTCCACGACAGGGTTGCCCGTTCGGGATGTCATCGGTAACGCGGGAGGGCGCTTGCAATCCATCGAACGGGAGCGACATTTGCGAGGATCACGTCGTGGCCCTGGACTCAGGCTTTCGGATGGGCCGATCGATAGACATCCATCAAATGGGCCTGTTCGACTGCCGTATAGATCTGCGTCGTCGACAGCGATGCGTGCCCGAGAAGCTCCTGGATCGTCCGCAGGTCGCCTCCAGCCGCGAGCAGGTGAGTCGCAAATGCGTGTCTCATGGCATGCGGCGTCGTGCCTGCGGGCAGGCCGAGCTGCAGCCGCGCGCGTTCGATCGCCTTTCGTGCGATTCGCGGGTTCAGCGGTCCTCCCCGCACTCCGAAAAACAATGGGCCTTCCGCCTTGCCCGCGAACGGGCAGACTTCGAGATAAGCGTCGATGGCTTCCCGGACTCGGGGCAAGACCGGAACCATCCGTTGACGTCCGCCTTTTCCCGTGATCCGCAGCATGTCCTTCAAGGGCGCATCCCGGCGCTGCAGCGCCAGGGCCTCCGAAATTCGCAACCCGCACCCATACAAGAGGATGACCAGGGCGGCATCCCGTGCACCGACCCACGCCGTGGTTGCCTGATCTTCGAGCGTGTTCACCAGGGAACTCGCGTCATCGGGTGCAACCGGTCGAGGTAGGCCTACCGCAAATTTGGGCGCACGGGTCGAGTGTACGGCCGGCGCTTCGACCCCTTCGTTGTCGCCCAGCCAGCGGAAGAAGGACTTAACCGAGGAAATCGACCGCGCCAGGGAGCGCGCCGACACGCCGCGTGCGCGTTCCCGCGACATCCACGCCCTCATGTCCGTGCGGTCGATACGCCCGAGGCGCTTCAGGTTGACGGGTTCGGCGACGTGGCCTTCAAGGAACTTCAGGAATCCGCGAACGTCGCGCCCGTATGACATTACCGTGTTTTCGGACCGGCCGCCGACTGCCGAGAGCGCGTTTAACCATCGGGAAACGACCTTGGTCGAGAACGATTCCTTCAGGCGTCCAGCCATCGTTCAAACATACGCCCCATGACCTGGCCGAGAAACCTCAGAAGATCCGGTTTCAGGCTGGGGACAAACTGGCTCGGGTCGGCGGAACCGAGCACGATCATGGCCGCCATGCCTTTCTTGCCGGTGTCAATTCGAATGACGGCTTCGGAGCAGACTTTCGTATCCAGCTCTCCATAGACAGTCGGGTCCGCCACGTGAACGCGGCGCAAGACCACAGACCGTGGCAACGTCATGATGTCTTTCGAGACATAGTCGTCAATGCCGCCCGGCTCAAGCTTTACGACTCGCGGACCGGTAGCCGAATCACTCAGGATTCGGTCGGATTCCAGACAAATCCGTACTGCCGCAACGTTCAGTACCTCCCGAAACTCGGTGTCCGACATTTCGACAAACGAGTTCCAGTCTCTGGCCTCGAGGGCGATGAGCACCGCCCTGTGAATCTGGTTCGTACTCGCGACATTGTCGTACGCGGCCGAGAGGACGGCCCGGTGGGTGTCTTCGAGTGCCGAGAGCCGGTGTTCCAGGCGATTGATGGCGACTCCCCGGAGATCGACGACATTGGGTCCCTGTTCCGAATCGGAGGCGGCCACGAGCGCCCTCATGATGTCCCGGTCGTGCAGAACGATCTGCGGTTCAGACAGGATCAGGGCTCGAATGTGTTGGAGATCAACCGTCATCGTGGTGGTTTACGATCCCTGGTTCGGCGTCACTTCACGATATTCTGGCCGGTCTTCGCCCAGTCCGAGAGAAAGGCTTCTATGCCGCGGTCGGTCAACGGATGATTCACGAGTTTGCGGATCACCCCGGGTGGGGCTGTCGCCACGTCGGCGCCGGTCCGCGCGCACTCGGCAATGTGATTGACGCTCCGGATGGACGCCGCAAGGACCTCGGTCTCGAACCCGTAGTTGTCATAGATGTGGCGAATGTCACTGATCAGGTCGAGGCCGTCGAGGTTGATGTCGTCAAGCCTGCCAATGAACGGGGAAATGAAGGTAGCGCCCGCCTTGGCAGCCAACAATGCCTGGTTGGCCGAAAAACACAGCGTCACATTCACCATGCAACCGTCATTTGCCAATGCCCTGCACGCCTTCAGCCCGTCCCAGGTCATGGGAACCTTGACGGCAATGTTGTCCGCGATTTCCGCGAGGCTTCGCCCTTCCCGAATCATGGCGGCCGATTCGGTTGCAACGACCTCGGCGCTGACAGGGCCGTCGACGAGTTCACAGATCTCACGTGTGACTTCCCGGATATCCCTCCCGGCCTTCAGGATCAGCGAGGGATTCGTGGTCACGCCGTCGACCATTCCAAGCTCGTTGAGTTCGGAAATCGCGCCGACGTCGGCAGTGTCGACAAAAAACTTCATGCTCCGGTTCCAGTCTGTTCGAGGTGGTTGGTTCCCGTACCAGCGACAAAGATATATGCATATGCGGTGCTGTGCAAACCGTATACGGTAGATGGGTGGAGATCATGAATCCTCGGGACGAGGTCATCGGATTCGGATCAGGCGACACGGTGTCCGTGTTGACTGCCCAGCCTGTCAACCGGCTCCTCGACTACCGGATGTCCGAAGGAGGGGGGCAGGTCGGCTGCTTTGTCGAAGTCCCTCTCGGGCCTCGAACGGTGACCGGGGTCGTCTGGGGGCCGGGGCAGGGTCAATTCGATCGCACGAAACTCCGTGCGATTGGGCGCGTCCTGGACGTTCCTCCCTTGCGTACGGAGCTGATGCGATTTCTCGCCCGCGCTTCGGAATATACGGTCTCCCCGCTCAATTCGTTGCTGGCGCTCGCCACGCGCGTCCAGGGACTGGGCGATCCGCCCAGGTTCAGGCAGGTCTACATCGCCGGTGACGGCCGTCCTTCCCGTATGACCCCGGCCAGGCAACGTGTGCTCGACGTTTTCCGGAGCCAGCCAGAGGCCGAGTACTCCCTCCGAGACCTGGTGTCCCAGGCCGGGGTGTCGGCCTCGGTCATCAAGGGATTGGAAGATCATGACAGTGTCGTCCGCGTTCAGCGCCCCTGGTACGAGCCGTTCCCGGGCCTGGATCTCGAAAGGGCGGGCCCCGAACTGACCCCGCAACAGCAGCAGGCTGCAGAGCACATCAAGAAATGGACCCGAAAAGGCGAACACAAGGCGTGCCTGCTGAATGGAGTTACCGGGTCCGGAAAGACGGCCGTTTACCTGGATGCCGTCGGCGAATGCATCAAGGGCGGGCGGCAAGCCCTGGTCATGCTCCCGGAAATCGCCCTGACCGAGGAGTTTCTCGACCGGGTCAGTGAAAGGTTTGGGGTCGTACCGGCCACATGGCACTCCGGGGTGTCTTCCTTCGAGCGGCGCCGATGCTGGAGAATGGTCGCCGAGAACCGGGCGCAACTGGTCGTCGGTGCGCGGTCCGCGCTGTTTCTTCCGTTTGCGAATCTCGGAATCGTCGTCGTCGACGAGGAACACGACAGTTCGTTCAAGCAGGAGGACGGCGTCTTTTACAATGCGCGGGACATGGCGGTTCTCAGGGCGTCGATCTGCCGGGCCGTTGCGGTCCTGGTCTCGGCGACTCCATCGCTTGAGAGTTGGGTAAACTGGAAGTCGGGAAAGTACTCCGGGGTCCGGTTGCCGAAACGATACGGCGCGGCGACTTTGCCGGAACTGCGCGCGATCGACCTTCGTCAGGAGAGCATTGATCCCGGTCGATGGATTTCGCCTTCGCTGGCCGAAGCGGTTGAGTCGAGCCTGGAAGAGGGCAGGCAGGCGTTGCTGTTTCTGAATCGCCGAGGATATGCGCCGGTCACGGTCTGCCGGGAATGCGGGCACCAGATCGGATGCGAACACTGCGATGCACGTCTTGTCCTGCATCAAATGCAACGGTTATTGATGTGCCATCAGTGCGGGGAAACGCAGGCGGTGCCGTCGACCTGCGTCAACTGCGGGGTTTCCGGGAAACTGGCGGCGATCGGTCCCGGTGTCGAGCGACTGGCGGAAGAGGCTTTCGATCGTTTCCCCAATGCCCGATTGACCGTGTTTTCATCGGATCTTGCCCAGTCGGGCCACGAAATCCGAAATCGAATTCGGGAGATCGCCGCCGGAAACGTGGACATTGTCATTGGAACCCAGATGGTGGCGAAAGGGCACCATTTCCCTCTGCTCAGTACCGTCGGCGTAATCGACGCGGACCTGGGTCTCAGGGGAGGCGACCTTCGGGCAGCCGAACGGACGTTCCAGTTGATTCACCAGGTGTCCGGGCGAGCGGGCAGGGACGGCACGCGGGGAGTATCGCTCATACAGACCCACCAGCCCGATCACGAGGTCATCAAGGCGATTCTTTCCGGTGACGGAGAGGCGTTTCGACGCTCGGAGGCGGAACTTCGCAAGGCGGTCGGCGCACCTCCTTTCGGTCGTTTCGCGGCGGCCATTCTATCGGGCACTGATCTCGACTCGGTCAATGGCGCGGCGCAGGAATTCGCGCGGAACGCCGGTATCCTGCGGAGAGGGAAGATCGAGTTGTACGGCCCCGCTCCTGCCCCGATCGCGCGCGTACGGGGAAGGTACAGGGTGCGCTTCCTGGCGAAATCCGCCAAGGAAACCCCGATCCAGGGACGATTGCGGACGTGGCGCGACTCGGTCAAGGTTCCATCAAGCGTTCGCATGCAGATCGACGTGGATCCCCAAAGCTTTCTCTGATGGCGGCGAGTCCCGGGCATGGTTCGCCTTGTTTCCCGGCCGTCGTGGCCCTGGGCACCGTCCTTTGTTGCGGCAGGGATTACCGTCGTCGGGCGCAGAGGCCTGTCATGCGCGTGTGACCGGACCGCTGCGCGGGAGTCGGGGTCGGCGCAATTGGGCTGGAAGTACACGTGGCCTGCCGGTACAAGGCCGACTGTTTCGAGGCGAGCCGAGTTCGGATGAATAATCCTGCCAGACCACAACCACACCCCGAAATCCTGAAGATCGCGGCCTATGTCGGCGGACGCAGCGCCGTTGCCGGCATGCGCGATGTCGTCAAGCTGTCGTCGAACGAAAATCCCTGCGGACCATGTCGCTCGGCCCGGCGGGCCGCTCGGGAGGCACTGGAAGACCTGGCCGTTTATCCATCCGGCGATCACCGTGAACTCCGGGCGGCAATCGCCGATGTCCATGGGTTGCCGGCCGGACAGATCGTGTGCGGCGCAGGATCCGACGACCTGATTTCGTTGCTGTGCCGGTGTTATTCGGGGCCAGGCGACGAGGTGGTCTTCACCGAACACGGATTCTCGATGTACCGGATTTCGGCCCTTGCCGCCGGTGCGATTCCGCGGGCAGCGCGGGAACGCGACCGGTGCCTTGACGTCGGTCTGCTGGCGGAGGAATTTTCCGAGCGAACGCGCCTGGTTTTCATTGCCAACCCCAACAATCCGACCGGAACGATGGTGACGGAAGACGAAATCCGGCGACTTGCCGATGCGGTTCCACCTCGCGCAATACTGGCAATCGACGGCGCGTACGTGGAGTACGTGGAGGGATCCGACGGCGGCGCGTCGCTGGTCCTCGAACGCGACAACGTGGTGATGCTGCGCACGTTTTCGAAACTTCATGGCCTTGCGTCGCTCCGGGTCGGGTGGGCGCTGGCGCCGGCAGAGATGACCGACGTCCTGAACCGGGCTCGGGGGCCATTCAATGTCTCGGCACCTGGTCTGGCCGCGGCCGCCGCGGCCGTCAGGGACCAGGCCTATGCCACGCACTGCCGTCGCGAGAATGCACGCTGGAGAGATTGGCTGTTTTCCCGGCTGTCCGGTCCCGCACTCGAAATCGACAGGTCCCAGGCGAATTTCCTGTTGCTGCGGTTCGGGTCTCCGGAGACCGCGCGGGCGGTCTACACGCATCTGCTGGCGCGGGGCGTGATCACGCGCAGGGTCGACGATTACGGATTCCCGCACGCCGTGAGGGCTTCGGTCGGTGACGAGGAGGGTTGCAGGCGCCTGGTCCAGGGTCTGGAATCCTTTTGGGAGGAAACCTGACAATGGCACGGGTTTACGAACGCATCGCACTGATCGGGTTGGGCTTGATTGCGTCCTCGATGGCTCATTCGATCAGGAAGTTCGGCCTGGCGGGATCGATCGCCGGGCATGCGCGCTCCAGCGAGACACGGGAAACCGTTCGCGAACTCGGCTTCTGCGACGAGGTCTTTGATACGGCCTCCGAAGCGGTACGGGGTGCGGACCTGGTCGTCTTGTGCACTCCGGTCGGGGTGATGGGTGATGTCGTTGAAGAGATCGGGCCGTGCCTCGCCCCCGGCACCACGCTCTCGGAGGTCGGATCGGTCAAGATGGCGGTCATCCGGGCCGTCACGCCACGGGTGCCGGCCGGGGTACACTTTGTTCCGACCCACCCCGTCGCCGGCACCGAAATGTCCGGGCCCAGATCAGGATTTGCCGAGTTGTTCGAAAACCGGTGGTGCCTGTTTACGCCGCTGCCGGGAACGTGCCCGGAGGCGATTGAACGGCTCCGGAACCTGTGGCGCCTCATGGGTGCCCGGGTCGACGAAATGGACCCGGAGCGCCACGACATGGTGCTGGCGGTCACTTCGCACATTCCCCATTTGATTGCCTATACGATGGTTGGGGTTGCAGACGATTTGCGCAGGGTCAACAACTCGGAAGTGGTCCAGTATTCGGCGGCCGGATTTCGGGATTTTACCCGTATCGCGGCATCCGACCCAACGATGTGGCGCGATGTATTCATGAACAACCAAAAGGCGACCCTGGAAATCCTCGGCCGGTTTTCAGAGGAGTTGTCCGTTTTGCAGAGAGCCATTCGGCGCGGTGACGGGGAGCTTCTACACGAGTATTTTTCCCGGACCCGTTCGATTCGGCGCGGAATCATTGAAGCCGGGCAGGATACCGGCTTGCCGGATTTCGGACGAGCCCACGTTTCCGGAGACCGAGACCCGGCTTGAGCCGGGCTGAACCCTTGGCGCGTCGACACGGTCTTGCGTTCGGCGCAGACGGAGCACGTCGGGAGGGAAGCGTTGTCCTCGACATGACAAGAAGGGTCCGCGCACGGAGGTCGCGCGCAAGGACCGACTCGCGGGACGGTTCCGACATTGACGCCAGTTGATCGCGGGAACGACCCGAACCCGATGCAAAGGCTCGACGATGGCCGGCACAAGAGAAACGTTTGACCCGGAAACTGGCAGTGCAGGTTTGTTTCGGTCCCGATCCGGGGACGCGCAGGCCGCACCCGGGATTCCCCCAGGGCGGCCTGCCCGCTGGTCCAGGCAGATGTCGCGGACCATGCCTGCCTGAAAAAGCCGTTGTTGTTGCCCGGCGCGTCAGGCGGGGTCTCCGCCAAACTCCATGAACTCCCGGTCGATCTTGGGCAGCGGGAGGTCCTGAATCGCCGCCTCGAAAGCCTGCAGACGCTTGTAGATGGAGATCAGTTCGACGATCGTCGTCCAGGAATTGACCAGATACTGGAAGGAATTTTCCACCCGGCCGAATGCCCGAATGATCTGTTGCATGACGCCAAGAGTGAACCCGGCCGAAACGATCGTGGGCCCGAGGGCGATGTAGGGGACCAGCACGCCGGCTTGCAGATACCCGTAGCGGACGATGTTGAAGTACAGGTAGTTCAGATACAGGCGGAAGTAGTTTCTCCTGACGTTTCCGAACAACTCGTTGACACTCGGAGGCTGAGCCCGGGCAACGTCATCCTCTCCGTAGACCAGTTCCTTTCGGTATGCGGCCTCGACGCGCTGATTGCGGAATTCCAGCCCCGGCAACCGGATTCCGGCGAGGGCCAGCAATGCCGTGCCGACCACCGACCAGAGGATCGCGATGAAAACCAGGGCCTGCGGGACCTCTCCGACAATCGGGAGAACCTTGACGAAACTCGACAGCCCCCAAAGGATCGGTAGAAACGCGATCAAGGTCATCACTGAATCGATGAGCCTGACACCGAGACTTTCCATGATGGCGGCAAAACGCATGGTGTCTTCCTGGACGCGCTGAGCGGCCCCTTCGATGTGGCGGACACGACCCCACATCTCCATGTACCGGTCATTCATCGCGGTTCGCCAACGGAAGATGTAGTGGCTGACAAAGAAGTTCGTCAGGACGGCAACGGTAATCGCGACCAGCGCAATCTGGGCGAAGGTGAACAGTTCCGAGAAATAGTCGCCGGTCGTGACGCTGTCCGGTTCGGCGAGCGCGTTCTGGATCAGGTCATAGAACGACCCGAACCATTCGTTGATCATGACATCTAGCTGAACCTGGAACCAGGTTACAAACAGGATCAAAGCCGATCCGTACAGCGACCACCTCCCCCATTTGTGCGGCAGGTACCATTGCCAGAATGCCAGGAACACGGCGTAGGAAACGACCATGAACTGGTAGAACCAGAAGGTATTTGCCGCCTCGATTGCGGCAGCGTGAGCGGCAACGGCCTCCTCGTCTGCCCCGGCCTCCGGGACCGGCAGGAATTCGTAACCGAATATCCAGCCAATGCTGAAAGTTCCGCCGGCATCCTTTGCCATGAAAAACCAGACGATGACGCAGAAGACCGCCCATGCCGCAAAGGCCGGGAAGAAGATCTTGGGTTTCGGGAAAAACGATTCAAACATTGTTGACCCTTTGCATTGATCACGAATTGAGGGGTGCCCGGACCGACGCACGGCATGGACGAGCGAAGCGTATGCCCAGAAACGGTCCGGAGCGATCGTGATGGTTTTCGGGTGATTTCGCCGTATCCGGGACATGACCGGACGCGGGTCCGGCTGACGGATGCGAAGGTCCGACGACGGCGCGGTCTTCCGCGCATGCCGGAGTCGTGACCTTGTTGCCGGTCGGCATTGGTCGGGAACGTCGATGGACTGTCGGGTGACCGTTCACCGACGTGCCTTGTCTACAAAAGGAGAATCCGATCCTGCATGAGCACATATTCATCGGTTCATTGATTTTGTACGAATATCGATTCATTGCCGGATCAGGATGTATCTTTCGGGTCGGGTTAGTAGTGCAACCGACAAGTATTTTAAAGTCGAACACATGCCGTGCATAACCAGGGAAGTCCCTCCGTAGATTCGGGTCAGCATGAAGGCTGCAATCAAGTTTTGACGGTTCACGGCAGTGTAGAGCGTATTTCGTTCACGAATGTGCACATCTCTGTTCGGTAGCGTCACCGACGTTGAACAGCACCGGCGGTCCGCAGCGATTCCACGAAATCCGGAATCCCTTGCGAAGGGCCGACGACCAGATCCACCATACCCGTCGATGCCTCGTTGGCACCATCGCCGCCCAGGCCATGTGCGTCGCTGATGGTGTCGTACCTCCAAGCCGGATCATCTCGCGCACCATTGCCTCGGCCGTGCTTGCCCGTTCACGTGAGAATTCAGGGTCCGACCACGGGTTTCGCAACTCGTGACGGTCCGTGTTGCGATCGAACAGTTCGCCACCCGCCATTCCTTGCCAAATGGTTTTGCGCCAGTTGTCCCCGATATACGTCCTGGTTCGCAAGCCCACGTCCGTTCCCAGGTGCGCGCCCGATCCGTACTCTTCGATCAGGATACCCTTGCGGGGATTCGGCACAGTTTCGTCGAGGATGTCGAGTAACGGCAGCTCCTGGTTGCCATTGAACGGAGCAAGTCCCGCGTGGGGCAGGATCGTGGCGCCGATATCAACGGAACTTCGGGGCAGGTCGGTGCGGACGGCCCCGGGCGGTGGGGATCTGCCCGGATGAAGGGCTCGCGCGCGACCCCCTCGTAGTGCGGCCCGTGTTCGAGCATGATCCGGTGGTCGTCCATGAAGTCGCCGTGATCGGAGGTAAAGATGACGACAACATCGCCGCCGATACCACACTCGCCGAGATGGACGAGCGGGCCCGCGACGGTATCGTCGATGCAGCTGGTCATGCCGTATGTCAGGGCGTGGACTTGCCTTTCTTCCTTTGAGGTCACGCGATTCGGAATTGCTCGCCGCGTCTTTCGCCGCCCGGGGTCCGTTCCGTGCGCAGGAGCATCAGATCCTCGACTTCGCCCAAACGCCCCAGGGGTATGCGCGACGGCGAGCGAAGCCGGGTTGCCTCGCCAATCGGATCGCCGTTCCATATCCAGGCCGTATGCCTGGAACGAAACACCGTGGGCGCGATGGAGTTGGCGGCGACAGTTTGCTGAAGATGAACCCCTTCGATCCACTTCGGCATTATTCCGGTGGCTTCGGCGGGTGGAAATGACGATGTCGACCCGCGTCCTGTCGGCGAGAGTCCATGTCCAATGGGCGTTCCCGGTTGCAGCAGTCGCCGCCGCAGAATCCGTCAGGCCCGGGCGCGGTGCGCGGTGCACATTTCCGGCCCGATACTCCCTCCGTCTGCGGCTGCCCTACCAGAGGATGGTGCTGTGCAGGGTGACGGCGTGTTCGGGCGGTGCGGGGCCGCTGGCGGGCTCGCGCCGGGTGACGCCGAAATCGACCCGGAAGCCGGGGTTGTCCCGCATCGCCGAGGTCAGCTGCCAGCCGATCCGGTACTCCCGGCCACCGCCGTCCGCTTGGCTAAAGGTGGCATTCGGCGTGCCGGTGAAGCGATCGCCGAACAGGCCGAAGCCGTAGCCGACGCGCAGGTCGAGGGCCCCCCGCTCCGTTCCAGCACCCGGCCCGCCCGTCGGCATCTCGTCGTGCCACAGCGCGTCGGCCCCGCCCGTGCCGGCGCCCCAGCGCGGCGTGAGCGACAGCGACAACCCGCGCCCGCGTTCCCCCGGGAGCATCCGCGCCGTCAGGCTCACGCCGCGTTCCTCCGTGCCCCCCTTCGTGTGTGCCGCCAGCCAGCGGCCGCGCAACTCGATGTCGAGGCCGGGCGCGCCATGGCGCAGCCCGCCCGCCACCTCCAGCCCGGTCCCGGTCAGCCCGTCACCGCCGTCCTGCCGCGCGGCCAGTTCCAGGAACGGCGTGAACGACCGGCCGCCCTCCTTCTCGAAGCGCCGCGAGCCCTCCAGGCCGAATCGGCCGCGCCAGCTGTCGGCGCGAAGCCCGTCGATCGTCTGCTCGCCCCGCGCGGTCTCCTTCCGGACAAAGCTCGCATCGCCCCGCGCCGCCAGATCGAAACTGGCCAGCGGCTGAAGCTTCCGCTTGAATCCGAGCGAAACCGTCCACATCGTCAGTCTGCTCTTCTCCGCCGGATCGCCGCCGCCCGGGAAGTGGCGCAGACTGCCAGTCCCCGCACCCAGAATGCCACGCAGCTCCAGCCCGTTTTCGAAGGTCCAGCTCCCGTAGGGCCAGAGCGCGCTGAGCACCGTCTCCAGCCGACCCCGATCCGCGGGATCGGCCCCGCCCTCGAAGCTGTAGTCCGACTTGCTGGTTCCGTGCGACACCGCGAGACCCGCGACCCAGCTCTTCAGGCGCGTCGGTCCGCGTATCGACCCGCGGGCGTCCACGCCCAGCCAACCGGTCAGCGTCTCGCCCCGGTAGTGCATCCCCGGCTCGGGCCGGCCCGCGAAATGCCCGAGATCGCCGCGGCCCCACACCGACCAGCGCGACGCCTTCGCGTTGAAGCCCGGCTCGCCCTCGGCCGCGCCCAGCGTCAGCGAGAAGGCGCTCGTGGACAGCAGCGCGTCAGCATCGACGCCCCGGCTCCGTGGCCGGCCGCAGCCTTCGGCACCGTTGCCGCCCCGCCCGATACCGTCGGCCCCGAACCCGATGGCCGGGCAAGCCCCACTGTCCCGCCACCCCGCGGCCGCTCCAGACGCGGCGAACGGCACGGACTCACCGGCCAGGATCAGGTCGGTCTCCGGGACCGCTCCGCCCAGCCGGGCCCCGATCGTGTCGAGCGCGGACACCACCGTGCGCGTCGCCAGCGCCGCCACCGTGCTCTTCACCGCACGCCGTTGCGCCTCCGGCGCCACGCCCACCGTCACCCGGAAGCTCAGCTGCGCGGCGTCGGAAGCTCCGGTGTTGGTGTCCCCGTCATGGGCCGTCAAGGTGAAGGTCCAGCGCCCCTTCTCCACATCCGGCGTGCCCGAGAGCGTCCGCGTGGCCGCGTCGAGGGAAAGCCCCGCGAGGCCCGTCGGCTCCGAGTCCAGCCCGTAGGTGTAGGGGCCGCCGTTGCCGCCGGTCGCCTCCGGCAGCGTCACCGGCGTCATCGCCTCGCCCGGCTCCAGCCGCAGTGCCGGCACGCTGCCTGTGAAGATCGGCGGCACGTCGTTCACCGTCACCGTCACGTCGTCGGTGTCCGTGGCCCCGAGATTGTCGGTGACCGTCAGCCGGAAGACCAGCGGCCCGGCCGTATCGGGCGCGGTGAAGGAGGCCTGCGCCGTGTTGGCGTTCTGCAGCGTCACCGACGTGCCCGAGACCTGGCTCCAGGCGTAGCCCTGGATCGTGCCGTCGGAGTCCGTGCCCGAGCCGCTCAGCGTCACCGTCGCGCCGGGATCGGCCGTGCGGTCGGCGCCTGCCTGCGCCGTCGGGGCGATCGTGGTTACCACGGCGATGTCGAAGGTGTCGCTCACCGAATGGGTGCCGTCGGTCGCGGTCACCTTGACCGACACCGTGCCGACATTCGCCGCGGTCGGCGTGCCCGAGAAGGTGCGGGTGTCCGCGTCGAAGCTCAGCCAGCCCGGCAGCGCTGTGCCGTCCGCCTGCGTCGCCGTATAGGTCAGGGTGTCGCCGTCGGCGTCATTGAAGGCGTTGGCCGCGAACTGGTAGCTGAAGGCCGCGTTCACCGTCGCCGTCTGGTCCGGGATGGCGTTCGCGACCGTGGGCGCGGCCGTTACCGCGATGTCGAAGGTGTCGCTGACTGAATTCGTGCCGTCGGTCGCGGTCACCTTGACCGACACCGTGCCGGTGTCGCTTGCTTCTGGTGTGCCCGAGAAGGTGCGGGTGCCCGCCGCGAAGCTCAGCCAGCCTGGCAGCGCGTTGTCGTCGGACTTGGTCGCGGTGTAGCTCAGGGTGTCGCCGTCGGGGTCGTTGAAGGTGTTGGCCGCGAACTGGAAGCTGAAGGCCGTGCCCACCACAGCCGTCGTGTCCGGAATCGGGTTCGCCAAGGTCGGCATGGTTCCGACGGTCCGGTCGGTGAAGGCAACCGCCATCGGGGCACTCGCCCGCGAATCCGTCGTCATGGAGTCCTCGTCGGGGGTGTAGCTGACGGTGACCATCTGGTCGGCGGCCGGGGCCGCGGCGAGGGTCAGGGTGACGGTCCTGCCGCTCACCGCGACCGGGTTGGTGGCCGCCAGGGCCACCGCGGTCCCACCCACCTTGACCTCGAACTCGTCCGCGCCCGGCGTGCCGCCAATCGCGTTGCCGTCCAGGGTGATTGTCAGGGTCGTGCCGCTCACCTCGGCGCTTGAGAACGATGGACAGCCGGCAGTGGGAAGTCCCACATTGAACACTCCCGTGACCGAAACCGACGCGCCGTCGGGGTCGGTCGCGGTAACGGTGAAGGTCACTTCCGGATTGCCGGTCACCGGCGGCGAGAGGTTTGCCAGTGCGCAAGTCGACCTTGCCATGAAAAAGACATGACCATGAATCCACGTTAATTCGCCGGGTACGTATACGTCGTCGCGGTTCAAGCTTAATTTGAAGGTCAGCGGGTCGCCGTCCGCGTCACTGAAATCGTCTTCGTCCACTGGCAGGCTGGAAAGACTTAGGACAGGGGCATTGACGGTGCCCGGATCATCGCCGCCGAAGGTCGGGGCGCTGTTCGTCGGCGCGGTGGAGCCGCCGTTCACCAGGTGGCCCGACTGCGCGCCCAACCCCGCATGCGTCAACTTCGCGTCAATCGAGCCGTCGGCCTTCTTCACGGTCGCGCCGCCGCGCAGCCGCACCACTTCGCCCTGGCTGTTCGCATTCACCGTCACGCCGTCGGTGTCCGTGTCGGCGGCCACCACCGTGTAGGCGAAGCGCAGCGTGCGGGCCGTGCCGCTGGTCGCCCCGCCCGTCACCAGTTCAGCCGGCCTTGTGTTGCTCCCGATCCCCAACTGCACCCGGATCCCCGCACCCGTCGCCGAGGTGTCCCAGGCCACATCCTCGCTCCAGGTCACGTCCACCGCGATCTTCTGGCCCGCCCCGTAGGTCTCCTTCGTGCCGTCGTTGTTCGCGTCGATGCGCGGCTTCGAGACGATGGCCACCGACGAGACCGCGGGCGGGTTCGGGTTCGCGTAGCCGTGGATGGCGATTTCCCAGGATGTGGCGGACGTGCTGTCCCAATCGAGAGTAGTATCGTCATCGAACAGGCTTCCGTCGCCGATGCTCCAGCCCGCCGCCGCGCCCGCATCCTCGTTGTCCGAGTTCGTTCGGCGGTAGGAAAAATCGTCGTCAGTCGACTCAAGCACCACGAAATACGTCGTATCGGGATCAAGGTCGATGCCCGTGGTCGTGCCGGTTACCGTTGAGCCGCTGTGGGACAGCGTCAGCGCACCCAGGCTGCCGCCCGGCTTGTTGTCCGCACTTGACGACTCGATGCGCATCTGCGTCAAGGTGAAATCAATGGTGGTACCGGCACCGACAGCTTCGAACGTTACGCTGGTCAGCGTGTAGCCCGCGGCGTTGCTGCCCGTCGTGAACGGCTGTGCGCGATCAACAGAAAGGGTCCTCGACGTCGTGTTAGGTTGCCCGGTGTTGCTCACCAGCGTGACCGAGGTCTGCGCCTGCGCCGTCCCGGCGGCGAGCAGCAAGGCAAAGGCAGCGATGAGCACGCAGGCAGCCGCGCGCCACGCGTGGAGGGATCGGACAGGGGAAGCGGGCGGGTGAGGAAGGCGCCCGTCCCCGCAGGGCAGGCACACAGGCCACGCCTGGTTCGGCCGACAGGATGCGGAAGGTGCTGATGGCGGGGACGACCCGCCGGAGGTACTACCTAGACCGGAGCGGACACACGGGGGGCGCTCGGCGCTCGGCGCTCGGCGCTCGGCGCTCGGCGCTCGGCGCTCTTAATAACGCGAATCCGCCGCGTCAAGCTGTTTTCGCACTCCCGCTCCAATGTTATGGGTCCCCTCCCGACGGACAACGCACACGTTTCGCGCCACTCCCGCGACGCGGTGGCGCACGGAGCGGATTCTACCCAAAAGCTTGCCGAATGGTATGTGCTTAGTGTAAAATATTCATGAAATTGTTATAGATCTTAGTATTAATATCGTGAATATTGCCAAGAATGCCGCACCACGACCGTCGAGGGCAACCGGACCAACCGCGAATCGGGTGGCTTTTTCGGGCGGCATCGCGCGCCGGACAGTAAGCGGGGAAACGTGCGTGACCGCGTTCGGAAAGACCGACGGGTTTCGCCCCACTCTGTCGGCAGCGTCCGGATCAGCGCATATTTCGCCTTTCGATGTACAGTGATCCGTATACCTGGAGACAGCGCCGTGTCTCCCGCGCGCCGGCGACATCATCAGCACCTTGCCCCTGATTCCCGTTTCCATCCAGTAGGTGCCGACGGCCTTGGCCATGTACCAGGGGCCACGGACATTGGCGTCCATCACCGCATGCCAGTCTTCGAGGTCGCGATCCGGTTAGGACCTCACCCTGTTGGATCCGTTACCGACGCGCTCCCGGCGCGGGCCGAACTTTGACGGTGTCTTCTGCCGAGGAAAGACGTGGTCCCATGCCGTGCCGGGCTCGCGCGCTCGGCCGTCAGGTTGACGTGACCAGGTCGAAGCCTTCATCCAGCCATCCTGTCACACCACCGATCATCATCTTCACCGGCAGCCCGAGACGCGCCAGTCGAACGGCCGCCTTGTTGGCGCCGTTGCAGTGGGGCCCGGCACAGTACACGACGAATGTCTTGTCCCGTGGGTACCGCGACATGCGCTCGGATGTCATGTCTCCGTGCGGGATGTTGATTGCGCCGTCTACGTGGCCGTTTGCGTACGCGCTCGGGCCTCTGACGTCGACGACGATGAAATCCGGATCCGGGCACTTCATGCTCTCGTGCACGTCCCAGCAGTCCGTCTCGAAGGAAAGTATACTCGTGAAGTGACGCAGTGCGACATCATGTGGCGCAGCAGGTGTTTCGGTGACGCGTGTATGCATGTTCCGGCAGCTCCTGATTGACGAGGGCCCCTGTATTACCGGCGACCGGGTCGTGGGAACAGTGGCGTAACTGACAAAGATCGGTAAGATCTCGCCAAATGGCTGGCCATGCAGAATCATCGGGAGCGCTCGGCCCGGGCCTGGTGGCCGTGGTCGCATATGACCGTCTGTGCACGTTCGAGTTCGGCATCGCTGTCGAGGTGTTCGGTTTGCCGCGTCCCGAGTTCGACTTCACATGGTATGACTTCCGTGTCGTGTCAGCAGATGGCGCAAGGGTGCGTGCCGCTGGCGGAATCGTCGTCGAGGCGTCGCCCGACCTGTCGATTCTCGAAAGTGCCCGTACGATTGTCGTGCCCGGCTGGCGTGACCGCGGCATGCGGCCACCGGACCTGCTGCTGGAGTCTATCTCCCGCGCATCCGAAAGAGGTGCGCGTTGCCTGTCGATCTGTTCCGGCGCGTTCGTTCTGGCTGCAGCCGGACTTCTCGATGGCAGACGTGCGACCACGCATTGGCGGCATGTGCCCGATTTCAAGCAAATGTATCCAGGCATTCAGGTGGAGGAAGATGTTCTCTACGTGGACGAAGGAAACGTTATCACCTCGGCCGGAAGTGCGGCCGGAATCGATGCATGCATTCACCTGGTGCGCCGTGACTTCGGGGGCAAGATAGCCAACAGCGTGGCGCGCCGGCTTATCCTGCCTCCTCATCGCGACGGCGGTCAGGCACAGTTCGTTGCTGCACCGGTACAGGAGCGTCCAGGCCGAACGGTGAGCGAAGTACTGGACTGGGCACGAGAACGCCTCGATCAACCCCTGGAGGTCAAACACCTCGCCGACAGAGCCGCAATGAGCGAACGAACGCTGCTGCGCAGGTTTCGGGAGAGTCTCGGCCTTGCGCCCGGCGAATGGCTGCAGCGCGAACGCATGTACCGGGCTCGCGAGTTCCTCGAATCGTGCGATGACGGTCTCGACGCCGTGGCAGAGAATTGCGGCTACCGTTCGCTTGAGGCATTCCGCGCCGCCTTCAAACGAATTGTCGGCACCTCTCCTGCCGCCTACCGGAAAAGCTTCCGGCGCAAGAGCTGAGCTGTTTGCGCGACAATCGGGCGGAGCGACCCATCGCTCGTGTCAAGCACCGAGACCAGGGTTCCCGGACTCCGGACCGACAGGCCTGCACGGAATCCCGGGATACCTGGAGGTCGGCGACGCCATCCGGAAAGTCGTGATCAAGCGGACCATCGACGGATCCCGGGCCCACATGCAGAGCCTGCACGCGCTCAAACGCCGCAAGATCGTTGCGTCCCGGCGGCAACTGAACCCCGTCCAATCCAGTGAGTAGTGGCACGTACGGGCCGCCCCCCCCCGTGCTCGCC
This sequence comes from Paracoccaceae bacterium, assembly GCA_965242975.1. Lineage (GTDB taxonomy): Bacteria > Pseudomonadota > Alphaproteobacteria > Rhodobacterales > Rhodobacteraceae > JAPPHA01. The sequence continues at coordinate 5,635,775 of CBDETS010000007.1, forward strand.
CGAAGGCATGAGGCGATACCGAAAATGACTCCGTGCCAGTGTTCCGATAGTCGTCGACCAGATGGATTTCAAGACCATGTCGCAACGCCATTTCCGGGCCATAAACGCCCCTCAAACCCCTCACGAATCCGTCGTTTCCGAGCTGATTTCCGCCGAACCCGCCTCACATCTGGCAAAAACTTCTTCCGCCGCCGCCGCCGTTTTCGGGCACCGTCCAATCCGCGTCGCACCATCGCGATCCCCTTGTTTCCCTTGCATCGCGGTGTCCCCGTCCGGGCTTGTCCGGGATCATCCGGGATTCCACGGAACTTTTGCCTCCCGACACGGAACGGCAGCCGAATGTGGTTTCCAAGGGAGTGGGTCATTCATGATTTTGGCACGTGCCGTTGGTTTCGTGCGAAGCCGGCGGTCTTCGCCGCCGACACCTGCGCGGCCGTGGCGCCCGTGACGGATGGTCAGATGGGCGGCCACGTCGGGGACATCTCCCCGATCAGGCCGGAAAGACTCGGCTTTACGTTCAGTCCCGATAATGAGACCTTTACCGGATGTTGTCATCGAAACCGGAATCGAGCGCTACGAGGATGAACCGATTTCGGCACATCCGTGAACTCTTGGAGATCGAATCCCCCCGGAACGACAGCTCATCGGACGGCGCCCCGCGCCCATGACTTCGAATTGCGGACCTGAACCCGGGGTCGGGACGAGAAAACACCTGCGTCCCACGTGGGTCGAATCCGGGAATGCACGATCTTCCACAAGGACGTCCCCGGGGTCACTGAATCCAGGGTCAATCACTGTCCGCCTGGACAGTCTTCCGGTTCCCGATTCGGTGCAGACAGCAGCAGCATCGTCGTTTCGCGCGTGGCCCTCCGTTGCGCCAATCCCGTCGTCATGCACATGAGGCCGAATTGCCGTGGGCGAGGACCTGATGCGGTTTGAAGCGAAGTGACGCACTATCGGGCAGAGCGGATTGGAAACGGCCCGATCATCCATCCCGGGCTGGCCAAGTCCATCGGAACCAACATCAACGGACCGTCCGCCATCCGCGTGCCGGACTGGGTGACGAATTCATTCGGGCGCTACTATCTCTACTTTGCAGATCATCGGGGTGATCACATCCGCCTGGCGTACGCCGATGACATCGCCGGCCCGTGGCGGATCTACACGCCCGGCGCTCTGCGCCTTGCGGATTCCGGGTTTCCCACGCGTCCAATCGAACTCGTTCCGCCGCCCGGCCTCAGGGAAGCGGTCGCAACGGGCGACTTGCGCCCGCACATCGCATCTCCGGATGTCCACATCGACACCGCGGCCCGACAGATAGTCATGCACTTCCACGGGTTGGCACCGAACTGCTCACAGATCACCTGCCGCGCGGTCTCGGCGGACGGGCTCGAATTCAGGACGGTCACGCCCACCGGGGCCGACTTTTATGCAAGGGTCTTTTCCTGGCAGGGGGCGACCTATGCGGCGGCGCTCAAGGGTTGGCTCTATCGCTCGCGCGACGGCGGTTTGACTTTTCCCGAAAGGGTCCGTTTCGCAGATCGATCGATCCGCCATGTCGCCGTATTCATCCACGACCGTCAGCTCAATCTGGTCTATTCCCGCACAGGGGATTCACCCGAACGTCTCTTGACGAGCCGGGTTCAGGTGGACGGCCACTGGCAGTCGTGGAAGGCGTTGGAACCCGCAGAACTTCTGCATCCGCATTTGGACTGGGAAGGGGGAAACCTGCCGGCAACCCCTTCGAGACCGGGCCCGGTCGACACACCTGAGAACCAGCTTCGCGATCCGTACGTGTTGGTTGACGCGGATGACCTCTGGCTCTTCTATTCGTGCGCAGGCGAGAGCGGTATCGGACTGGCGCGCCTGCTGCCGCGATGACCCGAACCCTGGCCTGACATGAACATTTCCGCCCTCGGGTCAGGGAACTTCCGGGTCTACCTGGCCGGAAGCGTGTTTTCGACCAACGCCTTGTGGATGTTGCGGATCGCGATCGCCTGGACCGCGTGGGACTTGACGAGTTCGGCAAGTTTTGTGGGGTTCGTCGCCTTCCTGTTCTTCGCGCCAACGGCCATCGCGGGACCACTTTTCGGGGTGATCACCGACCGAATCGATGTACGGCGGGCGGCCTTGCTCTTGCAATCCTCGCTCTCGGGCCATGCGTTCCTCCTCTGGGCCCTCAGTGCCTTTGGCGGGCCGGACAAGGTGACCCTGACGTTATACGCGGCATCCGTCGGTCTGATGATTGCCGCCTACAACCCGGTTCGCATGTCCCTTGTGCCCCGCCTGGTCGACAGGTCCCGAATCAGTTCGGTCGTGAACATCGTCGTGATCAATTTCAATCTTGCGCGCATGACCGGCCCGGCAATCGGCGGATGGGCGATCACTGTTTTCGGAATCGAAGCAGCGTCGTTCATCACGGCGTTGTTGTTCCTGCCGATCTTGATGTCGCTTGTCCTGGTCGATCTCCGGACCCGCGAGGTTCCCAAAACCGTCCAGGAGACACTGTCAGGTGCTTTCCGGGAAGGCATGCGAGAGATTTCCGGCAACTCGATCCTCCGTGAAGCCCTGTTCTGGACCGCGGTCGCCGCGTTCTTCCTGAGGGGTGGACTGGAGATCCTGCCGGTCATTGCCGACGGGGCCTTCGGCAAGGGTGCGACCGGGCTGGGGACGCTCACGTCGGCGGCGGGACTTGGCGCCGTCGTCTCGGGCATCTGGATCGCCGCCCGATCGTCCTATCCCGAGGGAGCGAGACCCGGAAGTGCACGAACATTCGGACTTCTCGGGCTGGCAAGTCTCGCCATCCTCGGGTTCGCGAACAATTGGTATGCCGTGCTGGTTCTGGTCGCCTGCGTGTCCTGCTTTTCCACGGCCACCAGTATCCTGTGCCAAAGCGCAATGCAGACCAGCATCGAAGATCACCTCCGCGGGCGAATCATGAGTTCCTGGGCGGTCGTGGCCGGGGCTTCCAGCGCGGTCGGAGCGGCGGCACTCGGCATGCTGTCCGAAATCACGGGCTACGGTACGGCGTTCCTGGTTTCCGGGGCGTTGCCGGTTGCCTTGTTCCTTGCGTGGAGCTTCGCTGCCCAGATTCGTAAATCCGGCAACAGACACATTTGACGGAGACAGAAGGGACCGTCTCGTGCTGCAGTTTCGCAATTCGGCCGCCTTCGTGAACAGCCCCTGTTTCCGTCACCGACCGGGTCTTTGTCGGATCGACGGTCCACGTGTTGACGGACATGGGCGAACACGCCCGCACCGCACCATGATCGAGCCCGGTACCGGCTCGCCGGCCAGGATGTGTTGCATGTGCTCCGGAAGCTGGTCCTGATCATCGGACCGCCCGGGAACATCCGATCGAACGGTTACCCGGATGCGGTGGCCGGGCCGCCCGCAAACGGGGATGCACGACCTGGTACGGCAACATGTCGCGTCGAACCCGGTTGGCCCCGGTTCACCGGTGATGCGGGAGCCCGACCGGAAGGTTGCGAGGCGCATGTCTCCGCGGGTTGCGCAGGATTCGATCGTGTCGCCGTGAGCCATTCATGGCGCTGATCGCCCGGGTAATGCGCCCGGTTGTCGCCGGCCAGTGCCGAATTCTGAAATCCTTGTTGCCTTTACAGGGTATCGGGGTTTACGCATTCGGTCGGACATTTCGATCAAGGGTTCGGGTCCGTGCCGGGTCCGATGGTCGAGACGGAGAATTTGTGGGCCCGCTCGAGGCGCAGGAGAGGACCGCCGGGAGATCTATGACGAACGCACTCCGAAATCCATGAGACAGGGTTTGGACAAGGCTGCCTGATGTCCAGCGGAATCGGGTGGCATGGACTGGCACGCGGCCTGACCGACTACGGTGACCGGGGATTTGCCCTTTACCTCCGCCGGTCATTTGCCAAGTCCATGGGTTATTCTGACGCCGCGCTGGCACGTCCGGTCGTGGGGATCGCCTATACTGCGAGCGGTTTCAACAATTGCCACCGCCATTTTCCCGAAATGCTTGACGCCGTCAAACGTGGCGTTCTGTCGGCTGGCGGCCTTCCGGTCGAGTTTCCGACCATCTCGCTCGGGGAGGTGTTCCTCCATCCGACAAGTCTCAAGTACCGCAACCTGATGTCGATGGACACCGAGGAAATGATCAGGGCACAGCCAATCGATGCGGCTGTCCTGATGGGCGGTTGCGACAAGACCGTGCCAGCTCAGCTCATGGGTGCGGTCTCCGCCGGTGTTCCGGCCATACAACTGGTGGCCGGTCCAATGATGACCGGCCGCCATGAGCGCGACCGCCTCGGTGCCTGCACCGACTGTCGCCGCTTCTGGGCCAGGTATCGTGCCGGCACGGTTGATGACGGCCAGATCGCCGCGATCGAAGGCCGACTGGCGACAACGGCCGGAACCTGTGCGGTCATGGGGACCGCCAGCACCATGGCATGCATTGCCGAGACACTGGGCATGATGCTGCCGGGCACCGCAGCAATTCCTGCAGTGCATGCAGATCGCCTTCGCGCAGCTGAAGCGACCGGAGAAGCCGCGGTCCGCATGACTGCCGGTGGTCCGACGCCGGACAGGATCATCAGCAAGGCCTCGGTGGAGAACGCCATGCGGGTGCTGCTGGCGCTGGGCGGTTCCACCAACGCGATCATTCATCTGACTGCCGTGGCGGGGCGGGTGGGGATTCCGGTGGATCTGGAAGAACTGAACCGTCTGAGCGATGCAACTCCGGTCCTCGTCAATCTCAAGCCCGTCGGCTCCAGCTACATGGAGGATTTTTTTGCCGCCGGCGGCATGAGCGCGGTGTTGCGTGAACTGCGCCCACTGCTCAACCTGGATTGCATGACGGTAACCGGGGAGACACTGGGGCAGCGCCTGGACGCCGAAAGGGACAGCTGGGTCGACCGCGACGTCATTGCCAGTGCCGACGATCCATTGGAACCGGAGGGCGGATTGGTCGCACTGTTCGGAAATCTTGCCCCGCGCGGCGCAATTCTGAAGCGCTCGGCGGCGAACCGGGGCCTGTTCGAGAAAAAGGCCAGGGCCGTCGTGTTTTCGTCCCTGAGGGACTTGTCCGAGCGCATCGATCATCCGGACCTCGACGTCAGGCCGGATGATGCGCTCGTGCTCCAGAATGCCGGACCGTGCAGCGAGTCCGGTATGCCCGAGGCCGGCTACCTGCCGATACCGAGACGGCTCGCCGAGGCCGGTGTCAATGACATGATCCGCATATCCGATGCCCGAATGAGTGGTACGGCGTACGGCACGATCGTTCTTCACGTGACGCCCGAAGCGGCGATTGGCGGCCCATTGTCGCTGGTTCGCACCGGCGACTTCATTCGCCTCAGCGTGGCTGAACGCAGGATCGACCTCCTGGTCAACGATGCGGAGCTCGAACGTCGTCGCCACCGGGCGGACGCGACCTCCGGCGTCGTCCGTCCCGGGCGCGGCTATTCGAAGCTTTATGCGGATACGGTCTTGCAGGCCGACGAGGGCTGTGATTTCGACTTCCTCAAGGAGTAGGAACCGCAGCTGACGCGGTGTCCTGCCGATTCAGAGCCCGGCTGTTGTCATGTTTCGTCGGTTGAACATCTGGCCCGGTGACAATACGGGAATGACAACCCGAGCACCCCCGTGAAAGGACACTCAATGATGGCCGACAGTCCCAAGGTCCAGACGTGCCTCTGGTTTGACGGCGACGCATTGGCCGCGGCAGAGTTCTACTGCACGCTCCTGCCTGGCAGCCGTATCGACAAGATCGAGCGATTCACCGAAGACCAGGACACGGGCGATCCCGGCAAGGTGTTGATCGTCGCATTCACGCTCGCCGGAACTCCGTACCAGGCACTGAATGGCGGGCCGATGTTCACACTCGACGAAGCCGTATCGATTTCCGTTTCGACCGAGGATCAGGCCGAAACCGACCGGCTTTGGGATGCGCTCGTTGCCGACGGTGGTGTCGAAAGCCGGTGCGGTTGGCTCCGTGATCGCTTCGGCCTGTCCTGGCAGATCGTGCCCCGGCGGTCAGTTGAACTCCTGAACGGGCCGAATCGCGAAGCGGTCTGGAAGTCGTTGATGCAAATGACGAAGATCGACATCGGCGAACTCGAAGCCGCGGCCCGCAAGGGTTGAGGAACAGCGCGTTTGTCGACTTTGGTCGATGGTGTCGTGGTCGCCAGGATCCTTTCCCAGGCACGAACGGCCGCTTCCCGACGGTTTCGCGGTGAACGTGCCGGCGAAGAACCGGCACGTTCACCGATGCCGGGGCGAGAGGCAGAACGAGTTCGCTCGACCCTGGTTGGTTCGCCCTGTTCGGCACGGGGAGACTACCGAACAGGGAAACCCTCCGTATCACGAAATTCGCGGGTTCACCGGCGTTCGGCCGAAGTCGATTACGCCGTCGGGGTGACCGGACCGAAGAGATCTCCAAACTTCCCGGGAAATGCCGGGACAACCAGGACGCGGCGCGGATTTGCACGCTGGCCTCGGGGCCGGTTTCAGAACGACGCGGGTCCTGACAACCGGTCAACGGCAGACGACGACCGGTACACGACAGGCAGCGGGTGGATACAGGGAATTTTGGCGAGCGGAGGCTTGATTTAGGCGCGGAGTCCTGCATTGTCCGAATCAGGCGCGAGGTCGAGACGGAGGGTACGCCTATGGATCAAACGGTTCTTCGGAACGTGATTCGCCCCATCGGCAGTGCACGTGGGTTGCCAAATGCGCACTATACGGATGAACGTGCATTCGAGGAGGAACGCGAGATCATTCTTGCGCGCAACTGGGCCGGAATCGGGTTCGGCAAGGACATTCCCGAGCCTGGTGACGCCATGCCTCTCCAATTCATCGGAGTCCCGCTGGTCGCGGTTCGGCGCGAGGACGGATCGATTTCGGTCTACCAGAATACCTGTAGCCACCGTGGCATGATCCTCGTCCAGGAACGAAAGAATATTCGCGGTACGTTTCGGTGCCCTTATCATTCCTGGTGCTACGGACTCGACGGGTCCTTGAGGTCAACGCCGCATGTCGGTGGTCCCGGGAACAATGTTCACGCCGAAATCAGGCGTGAAGAACTTGGACTGACCGGAATTCGGTCCTGTGTCTACATGGACGTCATTTTCGTCAACCTGTCCGGTACGGCTGAGCCGTTCGAACAGGTGCATCGGGGGTTGCACACCCGGTGGGCCGACTTCGAACAACCCTCGTGGCACGGGGGTGCGGACAGTTCGTTCACGATCGACATCGCGTGCAACTGGAAACTTGCGGTCGAGAACAACTGCGAGAGCTATCACCTCCCGTGGATACATCCGGGACTGAACAGCTATTCACGGCTTGAAGACCATTATCACATTGAAGAACCGGGGAGCTGTTCCGGGCAGGGATCGCTGGTCTATCGGCAGATCCAGGACGAAGATGGCCGGAAATTCCCGAGTTTCGAAAGCCTGTCGAACAAGTGGGACACGGGATCAGAATACGTTTCCCTCTTTCCGAACGTTCTTCTGGGCGTGCACTGTGATCACCTGTTTTCGATCGTCCTGGAACCGCTTGGTCCGTCGCGAACGCGCGAGCACGTGTCGATCTACTACGCCCATCCTTCGGCCCGTGGCGAGGAATACGGCACACTCCGTGAAATGAACGCGTCCCAATGGCGTGGCGTTTTTCTCGAAGATGTCTTTGTCGTGGAGGGTATGCAGAAAGGACGCCAGGGGCCATATTTCGACGGGGGCAGGTTTTCCCCGGTCATGGACAGCCCCACGTACAGGTTTCACGAATGGGTGGCCAGGCAATGCCTGAACGGACGCCGGTCCGGTCGCGCAAACGAAGCCGAGTGATCATCCGGGTGCCGTCCCTTGGGCTGGAGCGAAAAGCCGGAACCTGGCCTGAACTTGACCCAGGACGAATTTCTTGACGCTCATGCCCGGAACGACGTGCGGCGTCTGGTTGATCTCTATGGCCGCCTCGGGATGGGAATGATTGACGCCGGCGAAACCGATGCCGGTTGTTTTTACGTGACGCAGTCCTACGTATTCGCCCTCGAGTCCGGCGACCCGCGAGCCTCCGAGTTGAAGGCCGTTCTCATTGCTCATGGCCGGGAGGAGTGAACCGAACGTGCGGGGCTCCCGACCAGTATCAATACCTGCCTAATCTGCGAACTGGTCCGCATCCGGATTGGAGCGGCGCAGTTCATCCGCGAGTTGCCGGGACAACCGCGTCCAGGGCGTTGCCAACAGTTGTTGAAAGACCGAACGGCACGATCGTGCAATCGGGTCGGCGACCTGCGTCGAGTCCGTGTCATGATGGAGCAAATACAGCCGTCTCGGGGACGTGTCCGGACAGGGCTGAAACCGAAGTTCGCCAAGTGCCTTCGGCGACTGGAGCAAGCACAGGGCGGAGGTAATGGTCCAGCCGTACCCGGCCTGAACAAAACGCAGCAGGCTTTGCGTGCTGTCCAGCGCGAACCTGGCTTCACCGCGCGCGCCGAGACGACGCATCGCGGCGGCGCACTTCGTTCCGAACTTCGAGTTATTGGAGTACGCAACGAAGTTCTCCGTATCAATGTAATCCGCGATCGGTCGCTTGCTCCAGGACCCGGGAACCGCGATCATGATCGGATCGTTGAACAGGATTCGGGTGCGGGTCGATTTCATCGTCCGGAACGGGGGAGAGTCCACGGCCAGGTCGAGGTCCCCGGAATGGAACGCCGATTCGAGCCATGGCGATGTCCCCGATCTGAGTTCGATCGTTCGCGCGAGACCTGTAAGCATGCTGGCGATCTCTGCTCCCATGATTTCCGACAGTGAGTCCGGCATGCCGATGCACAGGTGGTCGCGGTCGTCCTGGTGAAGCGTTCCGATGTCGGTGATCAGGCTGCGGGTTTCGTCGATCAGTTTCGGGGCGCGCGATTTCAACAACAGGCCGGAACGGGTCAACACCATTGGCCGCCGGGACCGATCGAACAGCTGTGTCTCCAGGGCACGTTCCAAACGCCGGAGTTTTCGTGTCACCGCCGGTTGGGTGACCCCGAGCGTCCGCGCCGCCGCAGTGACATCGCCCTGTTCACAGACGGTGACAAAGGTGCCAAGGAGATCGATGTCGAGGCCGGGCATGACATTTGTATAACCGAATAAAGATTTAAAACATACAAAGAATGAATAGTAACGAGATCAATTGTTTCCGCCCGAAAAGTGTAGACACCGTGCCTCCTCATGAACGATCCACGTCGAGTCCAGGGAATCCCAAATGAAATCACATGCCCAGGCAGTCGTCATCGGTGGTGGGCTGGTTGGCTGCTCCATCCTGTATCATCTTGCCAAACTCGGATGGACGGACGTCGTTCTTCTGGAACGTGACGAGTTGACGTCGGGTTCGACCTGGCACGCGGCCGCGAATCTGCACGGGCTTCACGATCACAACAACATCTCGAAGCTCCAGTACTACACCATGCAGCTGTATCGGGAGCTTGAGGAGGAGACCGGGCAGGGATGCGGAGTCTTTCAGCCAGGTTCCCTGTACATGGCCCAGACCGAGGACCGCGAACACCAGCTTCGTATCCAGGCCGCAAAGGCCAGGTATTTCGGGGTCGAGTTCTTCGAGGTTGGCCTGGACGAGACACGGGACTTGCACCCATTGGTCAATCTCGAGGGAATACGCTGCGTGATGTTCGAACCTGACGGCGGAAACGTGGACCCGTCGGGAGTTACCCATGCCTATGCCGCGGGGGCCAGGCAACGCGGAGCGGAAATCCACCGGTTTACGCCGGTCACCGCGACCATACCGCAACCGGACGGAACGTGGGACGTGGAGACACCCCGCGGGAACATCCGCGCAGACTGGGTAGTCAACGCGGCCGGTCTCTGGGCACGGGAAGTCGCGGCACTGGCCGGTTTCGAGTTGCCGCTGCAACCGACGGAGCACCAGTATTTCGTGACCGAGACTGTTCCCGAGATCGAGGGGCTCGGGAAGCGCTTGCCGTCAATCGCGGACAGGGATGGCGAATACTACATGCGGCAGGAAGGAAACGGGCTCCTGATCGGCGCGTACGAACAGAACCCCCGGTTCTGGGCGGAGGACGGCACTCCCGGCGATTTCGGCCACGAGCTCTTTGCCGATGATCTCGATCGAATCGAGGACAACGTGCTCAGGGCACTTGACCGGGTTCCGGCGGCTGCGACCGCCGGCGTCAAGCGCGTCATCAATGGCCCGATGATCTGGTCGCCCGACGCCGCAGCCCTCTACGGTCCCGTACCGGAACTGCGGAATTATTTTTGCTGTTGCGGGATAATCCCGGGATTTTCGCAATCCGGGGGACTCGGTTTGATGTCCGCCCAATGGATCGTCGAGGGCGAGCCCGAGCTCGACATGTTTCCGTGGGACCTTGCGCGGTACGGCGAATGGGCAGGCGGGCGATTCGTCAGGGAAAAAGTGGCGGACCAGTATTCAAGGCGATTTGCGATCCATTTCCCCTACGAAGAACGCGATGCCGGCCGGCCCCTCAAGACCCGGCCGATCTACGAGACACAGAAGACCATGGGATGCGTGTTCGGCCAGAGTTACGGTTGGGAGCATCCGCAGTGGTTTGCCGGAACGGACGGCGAGGCTCGCGAGACCTACGGTTTTACCCGGCAAGCCTGGTTCGATGCGGTCGGGGAAGAATGCCGTGCACTGCGCCGGAGCGTTGGAATCGTCGATGTGTCGAATTTCGGGAAGTACATGGTGAGCGGCGAGGGATCGGCCGAATGGCTCGATCAGGTCATAGCCAACCACGTTCCGAAGGAAGACGGGCGTTCGTGCCTGACGCCGCTGCTCGGCGAGCGCGGGGGCATCGCCGGGGATTTCACCGTGACCCGGCTCGAGCGCGAAAGCTTCATGATTATCGGTTCAGGGATCGCGGAGCGATACCATCGCCGTTACTTCGCGAAAGTGCCGAGACCTGACAGCGTTCGGTTCGAGAGCGTCAGTGACGCCTGGTGCGGATTCAACGTCGCAGGGCCGAGAGCCCGGGAACTGCTGAGAAGATTGACCCAGGAGGATCTGGCAACGGAGTCCTGGCGATTCATGCGTTCGCGTCGCCTGACCGTCGCCGGTATCGACGCGGTCGGGCTGAGGGTCTCGTTCACGGGAGATCTGGGGTGGGAGATCTATGTTCCGGCCGAGTTCCAGGTCAAATTGCACGATGCTCTTTTTGACGCCGGGCAGGATCTTGATGTTCGACCTGTCGGAAGTCGATCATTGCTCAGTCTCAGGGTTGAGAAGGGGTACGGGTCCTGGAGCCGGGAATATTCCCCGGAATACTGGCCCCACGAGGTCGGCCTCGACCGGCTGGTCAAGGAGGAAAAACCGGTGTTTCTTGGCCGGGACGCCTATATGGAGATCTCGAAACGTCCGCCCCGTGAACTGCTCGTCAACCTCGCGGTCGAAGCGGAAAACGCCGATGCCGCCGGTGGCGAGCCCGTCTTCCTGCCGGATGGAACTCCCGTCGGGCGGGTGAGTTCGGGCGCATACGGGTTCTCGGTTGGAAAGTCGATCGCACTCTCGTTCATCAATGCCAGGCACGTGCGACCCGGACGGGAATTCGATGTCGCGATTCTCGGGCGTCCGCACCGGGCGGTCATGCTCGAAAGACCGGCATTCGATCCCGAAGGCAAACGGCTGAGGGCATGAGTCCGGTCGGAACGCCGTGAGCGATGCGGGAGATGCGGGACGGTGACGGAGGGTAGCGGAACACGACTCCCCCCCGGTGCCGCCATTCGTTACCCGGCACCGGCATCTGGCGAAGCACGGACGCACATCGGCGAGGAAACCGTGATCACGCGGTGTCGCGAAGGTCTGGCGGGCGCGTGTCGCGGACCAGCGCGGCGACCGACGCATCACGGCTCATGACTTCGACCCCCTTGTGTCCGAGGCGGCGAACTGAAACGGTCCGATCCTCGATCTCTCTCTTTCCGACCGCAATCACGACCGGAACCTTGCCGACAGAATGTTCCCGAACCTTGTAGTTGATCTTTTCGTTCCGGATGTCGGTTTCCGCCCGAACGCCGGCGGCGCGCAGCACGTGCGCCGTCTCGAGCGCGTACTCGTTGGCGTCTGAAACGATTGAAGCGACAACCACCTGCCGGGGCGCGAGCCACATCGGAAGATTGCCGGCGTAGTTTTCTATTAGGATGCCGATGAATCGCTCGAACGACCCGAGGATCGCCCGGTGCATCATGACCGGCCGGTGTTTGTTTCCGTCGGCGCCGACATACTCGGCTCCGAGCCTTTCCGGCAGCGTAAAGTCCGCCTGAAAGGTCCCGCACTGCCAGTCGCGCCCGATGGCGTCGGTCAGAACGAAGTCGAGTTTTGGTCCGTAGAACGCGCCTTCGCCCGGATCGACCTTGAACTGGAGGCCGTGCTTTCGAGTTGCCGATTCGAGGGCGAGTTCCGCCTTGTCCCAGATTTCGTCCGAACCCACGCGAACTTCCGGACGGGTCGACAGCCTCACGTCGAACTTCGGGAATCCGAGATCACGGTAAATGCGCCCGAGCAGTTCGATGAACCGGGCTGTCTCGGACTCGATCTGGTCTTCGGTGCAGAAGATATGGGCATCGTCCTGAACAAATCCGCGCACGCGCATGAGCCCGTGCATGGACCCCGAGCTTTCGTAACGGTGACAGGACCCGAATTCCGCCAGACGCAGAGGAAGGTCGCGATAGGACTTGGTCCCACGATTGTAGATCTGGACGTGGCAAGGGCAGTTCATGGGCTTGAGCGCATTCACGCGCTTTTCCCGGGCATGCTCCTCATCGATTTCGGTGATGAACATGTTCTCGCGGTACTTGTCCCAATGCCCCGATGCTTCCCACAGCTTGCGGTCGACGACCTGGGGTGTCCGGACTTCCAGATACCCCGCAGCGTGGAGACGTCGGCGCATGTAGTCTTCCAGGGCCCGGTAGACCGTCCAGCCATTGGGGTGCCAGAAGACCATGCCTGGTGCTTCTTCCTGCAGATGGAACAGGGCCATCGACTTGCCGAGCCTGCGGTGGTCCCTTTTCTCGGCTTCTTCGATCATGCGGAGGTGAGCCTGCAGGTCTTTCCGGTTTCGGAACGCCACACCGTAGATCCGTTGCAGCATCGGCTTCCGGCTGTCGCCGCGCCAGTACGCACCGGCGACCGATGTCAGGCAAAACGCGTCCGCGGGAATCTGGCCGGTATGGGCCAGGTGGGGGCCGCGGCAGAGGTCCTGCCAGTGACCGTGCCAGTACATGCGGATGTCTTCGCCCTCGGGAATGGTCTCGACGAGCTCAAGCTTGAATGGTTCGCTGGATTGTTCGTAGTAACTGAGCGCACGCTGCCGGTCCCAGGTCTCGGTTCGAACCGGGTCCCGGAGCGCGATGATCTCTCTCATTTTCCGTTCGATGGTCCGGAGGTCATCAGGAGAAAACGGTTCTTCACGGTCAAAGTCGTAATACCATCCGTTTTCGATAACCGGGCCAATGGTGACCTTTGTGTCCGGCCAGATCTCCTGGACGGCGCGCGCCATGACATGAGCGCAATCGTGACGGATGAGTTCCAGCGCGACGGCCTCATCCTTCATGGTATGGATCGCGACAGACGAGTCCGAAGCGATCTCCCTCGAAAGATCGCTGTGTTCGCCGTTGACCGTGCAGGAAATCGCCGCCTTGGCCAGCGACTTCGAGATATCGTCGGCGACGGCCCGGCCGGTCACGCCTGCCGGAAATCGCCGAATACTTCCGTCAGGAAGGGTGATGTCAACATTCGGGGACATGATTCCGCCTCATCGTCATTCTGGCGCCTACGGCACGCCCGGTTGCAAGGTGCCGTGATTTGGTCTGCCCGCGCTCGGATGTCAACGCAATTCATGGCGGGAAACCATGATCGTTCTTGATGGCGGCGGGCAGGCGTCGTAATCGCAACGCGCACGGGAGTTCAAAGGTTCCCCGGGCGTACGGACAGGAGGAATCGTTCAGGTGCACGGCGAAGAACCGAAATTCCTGGAGACCCGCCACGGCCGGCAGGTGGCGTACCACCGGCGAAAGGGTGCGGTCCCCGGAGTCGTTTTTCTTGGCGGTTTCAGTTCCGACATGGAGGGGACAAAGGCGCTCTACCTGGAAGACTGGGCGACGAAGGTTGGCCGGGAATTCCTCCGGTTCGACTACTCCGGCCACGGCCTCTCTTCGGGAGAATTCGTCGATGGATGTATCGGTGACTGGTTCGAGGACGCCGTCGAGGTCATCACCAACCTGACAGACGGGCCGCAGGTGCTGGTGGGTTCGTCAATGGGAGGCTGGATCGCGTTGCTCGTCGCGCGTGCTGTCCCGGAACGCGTGGCTGGCCTGGTGGGAATAGCTGCCGCGCCGGATTTCACTGAAGACAGCGTTTGGGCAGACCTGTCACGGGAAGACCGCGACGTGCTCATGGAGCAGGGCATAGTCGTAGTTCCGTCCGATTATTCGGACACGGGCAGCATCTTCACCCGACGGCTCATCGAGGAAGGCAGGTCGCGCCTGGTCCTGCGAGACCGGCTGGTGCTCGATTTTCCGGTTCGACTGCTGCACGGGACCGACGATGCGGACGTTGACCTGTCGGTTGCGATGCGGCTGTTGAACCATGCACGATCTCCCGACATGCGGCTGACACTGGTCAAAGGCGCGGATCACAGGTTTTCGACACCGGAATGCCTGGCCGCGATCACGTGCGCGGTCCATGAAGTGACGGCTGCGTACGGTCACCGGGACTGCTCCTGCATCGACTGACCGACACCATCCGGATTGGCAGCCTTGGCGCGACCGATCCCGCCAGTTTCTCATGCCGGAGTTTCGGTGAGTCGTGCATGCTGGAACCGGTGCGACGTGAATTCGCGTTTCAAACATCCGCCGAAGCAATGCGAAAGCCAAGATTTCCCGTTGTCGAATCTGCACCGAGTTGCTGGCGGGATGACACCCGGTAGCGCTTGCAATAGGACGCGTGGCACAAGTAGGAGCCACCCTTGGCGACCAGGGCCGATCCGTTCAGCGGCCCCTGCGGATTTCGGGCGGGGCGAGGGGAATGGAGGTCCGTGAACCTGTCTGAGACCCATTCCCATACGTTGCCGGTCATGTTGTAGAACCCCGACCCGTTCGGATCGTATGCGGTCACCGGCGCCGTGCCGTCGAAGCCGTCGTCGCACGTGTTGTCGTCGGGGAACTTTCCTTGCCAGACATTGCTGCGATGAATCCCGTCTTGCTCGAGGTCCGTGCCCCAGGGGAAAGGTTCACCGGCACGCCCTCCCCGCGCCGCGCGCTCCCATTCGGCCTCGGTGGGCAGGCGCGTGCCTGTCCAGTGACAATAGGCCAGCGCATCTTCCAGGGCGATGTGGGTAACCGGATGGTCGAGGCGATTCCTTGTGCAACTGCCGGGCCCGTCCGGCGAGTTCCAGCAAGCCCCGGGCACCTGGCGCCACCAGGGCGCCCGTGCCTTCGCCGGGTAAAGCGCCTCGGGTTTGCAAAAAGCGTGGAATACGAACGAAGTTCCGACGCGCTCGGCCAGCGTTTGATATCCTGACAATTTCACGAACACCGCGAATTCGGCGATTGTCACGGCTGTCGCCGCGAGCGCGAAGGCGTCGACAAATACATCTCGTGCGGGCCCTTCGCCGTCTCCCGGATGTGGACCATCATCGGCCCCCATGCGGAACCAGCCACCGGGCAGAGTGATCATCTTCGTGGAAACTTGCGCCGAGCCGCGTCCGGCAGGCGGGTTCTCCGGCGATTCACGCGCAGAAGGTCTGCCCGGCAAGCAGCAATCCAGGGATTTCTCAGTCATCGCCGTAGCGGTAGACGGGCTGCCATCCGTCGCCCCAGGCGTCGCGCCAGAATGCCGTGCGTTCGCTGTTCTGCACGGGAGCGCCGCCCGTCCAGAGATCGGCTTCGGGCCGGGTGTGGTTCTCGAAGAAAGCGCTCAACATGGTGTCCAGCGTCGCGCGGATTTCCGCGTATGCCGGATCGGAGGCCAGGTTCGCCTTTTCCTGCGGGTCTGTCTCGACATCAAACAACTCGTCATCGATCGGGTTGTTCGGCGCATCGGTGAATCGCTTGAAATAGGCCCACTTGCGCGTACGAACCACGCGCGTTTCTTCCTGCTCGGAATAGACCGCGTCGTCGCCCCAATCCTGCGGGTTTCCCGACAGCAATGGCTTGAGCGAACGGCTTGGCACCGCCATTGCGCCCTGATCATTGGGTTGCCCGGCATAGTCCAGAATGGTCGAGAAGACATCCATGTTCGACACCATCACGCGGGACCTCTGGCCCGCCACGATCTCGTGCTCGTAGCGGACCAGAAGAGGTACAGAGTGCGCTGCGTGGTGCAGGTTCGAAGGAAAAGTCGCAGCTCCGTGCCCCCAAAACCCGTGGTGGCCGACGGAAAGTCCATGGTCGGAAGTGAAGACAAGGATCGTATTCCCGGCAACTTCCAGCCGATCCAGCGATTCCATGACTTGTCCGACCCCGTCATCGACCATCGAAACCTGTGCGTAGTAGTTCCGCAATGTCGGAAGATCGTTCGGCGCACGCAGGATCATGGAATAGTCCAACCCTCCGCCGGAGCACTTTCGCCGCATCAGGAAGCCATCCACGGACGCCTTGCTCAACCCCTCGCGCGGGACCGAATGCATCGGGCAATCGTCATAAAGCGTGGAGTATCGGCAACAGTCGGTTTCCCGTGTCGCGGGCCAGTGGCCGTATGGGGCCGGATAGGGAAGATAGAGAAAGAACGGTCGACCCGCAGCCACCTGTTCCGTGATGAAGGCAATGCCCTTTTGGGTAAAGAAGTCGACCGTGTGCCCTTCGTGGTCATAGGATTCGCCGTTTTCCGTGATTCGGTTGCGGTAAAAACTGCGCACATGCCCATCCGCCATGGTGCACCAGTAATCGAATCCGCCCATGGGATTCGCTGGTACGCCCAGATGGTATTTTCCGCAGAGGGCGGTTCTGTACCCGGCGTCCTGCAACGTCGCAGGTAACGTGCGCAAACCGTCGAGCGCATGCCAGTTGTCCGGCCAATCAGCCATGGTGCGGTCGTCGATCCAACTGTGGACCCCGTGCTGCGACGGCATGAGCCCGGTCAGGACCGAGGCGCGGCAGGGCGAACAGAATGCATTCGGGCAGAATGCATTGTCAAAAACCATACCCTGTTCGGCAAGGCGGTCGAGATTAGGAGTATGGATTTCCGGATTGCCATAGCAGGCAAGCGTGCCGGCCTGCTGATTGTCGGTGAAGACCAGGACGACATTCGGTTGGTTTCGACGGATCATGTCTCGCGCCCTCCGTTGGCATCGTACGTGTTGAAGCGTCTTTTGACGTGTGTGCACAGAATGACGACGACGACCGGCACGAGGTCAAGCAGGATGATCCCGATCGCAACTCGTTGGGAGCGCCGGACGGTGGAATGCATGTTGTGCACGGGCGTGGTCGGCAAACCGTAATCCCGCGTGGCTCCCAGATCAGGGCTGCGGCGCGCCTGGCGAGCGCCAACTCGCGCCCGGGTACGAGGCCCGGGAGCGTGGACGCGAACCGAAAGAGGGGGTTCAGGATGGCCACCGGTGTCCGGCGCAAAGACTGAGTGCACTTTAGAGGATCATCCCGACGATGACCAAAGCCAGCCCGATTGTCGATACGAACAAGGCGGCCAGGTTCCAGGGAATCAAACAACGGAGACGATCGGCGAGGACCTGACCGTCCGGCACGGACTGTCGGGCACGGAATGCGGCGACGGCACAGCCGAGAATCCCGAGAATCCCGAGAAACGTGACGAGTATTCCTGCAAGAACCATGGAATCGAGACCTGACCGGACACGACGTACTGCCCGCACCCGATAGACCCCGGGATTTCCTTTCGCAAGTGGTGGGCAACCGAGCGCGACACCGGAATCGAAATCCGGCCGATCCAACCTCCATCGTGGACAGGTCACGTGGTCTCAGATAAGTCCGCGTTAATGAATTCAATCTCCAAGTTGTCGCTACGGTTCCTGGCGGTTCGTTCACATGTGGATACGTGGGCGGTCTCCGCACTGGCCATCGTCGTCGTCGTGCTTTTTCCGGTCATTGCGGTGGTCGGGATGGCAACGACTCCTGCGGACGGAGTATTTCTGCACCTGGCATCCACGGTGTTGCCCCGATACCTGACCAACAGCCTTTTGCTGATGGCCTCCGTCGGGGTCATTACCGGAGTGGTCGGTACGGCAACGGCCTGGCTTGTGGTCATGTGTTCATTCCCGGGGCGAGCGTGGCTCGAATGGGCCCTGCTGCTTCCCCTGGCCGTCCCGGCGTACATTGCGGCGTACGCGCTGGTCGACTTCTGGGAGTATGCGGGACCGGCACAGACCACCATGCGCGAATTGACAGGCTGGACGAGCAAGCAGGACTACTGGTTTCCAGAGGTCAGATCGCGGGCTGGCGCAATCCTGGTGCTGTCGCTTTCGCTCTATCCGTACGTCTACCTGCTCGCCCGCGCGGCTTTTCGTGACCAGTCGGCGAACGTGCTCGAGGTGGCGCGAACCTTGGGCTGCGGCTTCTGGGGCCGGTTCCTGCGTATTGCCGTTCCATTGGCCCGCCCTGCGATCCTCGGAGGTATCGCAATCGTCATGATGGAAACGCTCAGTGATTTCGGTGCAGTCGAGTACTTCGCCGTACAGACCTTGACGACAGGCATCATGACAACATGGCTCGAGGCATCCAATGTCGCGGGCGCTGCCCAGATATCTTCATTGTTGTTGATGATCGTTGTCGTTCTCGTCGTGGCAGAACGGCTGAGCCGCCGCAAGGCCAGGTTCCACCAGCCGGGGAGGAAGCAGATCTTTCTCGTGGCGGAGCATTTGTGGGGCCCGCGTGCGCTTGCCGCAACGGTGATCTGCAGCCTGCCTGTTCTGCTGGGATTCCTGATGCCGGTATCCATAATCCTGTATCATGCCGTTTCGAGAGTCGAAGTCTGGGGAGACTTGACCCTTTGGGCTTCCGCCATGAACACGTTGTATGTGTCGGTTTTGGCAGGCATCATCACGGTTACGGCAGCCGTACTGCTGGTTTTCGGAATCCGGGTCTCGTACAGGGAAGGCATTGTGGCGCTGGCGCCGCTGTCGACGATCGGGTACGCGATCCCGGGCGTCGTTCTCGGGATTGGTATACTCATACCGCTCGCGATGCTTGACCACGCTGTCGCAGACATGGTCCTTTACCTGACCGGCGCCGACCCTGGCTTGCTCATCACGGGAACAGGCGTCGCTATCGTACTGGCGTATTCAATCAGGTTCTTTGCCCTGGCGTTTTCGTCAACGGACTCCGCGTTCGAGAGATGGCACCCGGCAATTGGCGATGCGGCACGCTCACTTGGCAAGTCGCCATTGGCGACCGTCGCGCACGTCTATCTTCCACTGGTCAAGGGAGGGTTACTGACTGCCGGATTGCTGGTCTTTGTCGATTGCGCAAAGGAACTGCCGGCAACTCTCCTCTTGAGGCCGTTCGGGTTCGACACTCTGGCAACGAGGACATACAGCTATGCGTCGCTGGAGGACCTGTCGCGTGCGTCATCCGCAGCCATCGTTGTCATTCTTGTCGGGCTGGTGTCGGTTGCAATCATGGCGGCTGCTTTCAGGCATCAGCGTTGACGCCGGAAACGAGGCGGCGATCGACAGGAAGCAGGCGTGGCTTCCTCACGCTGGTCGTATCGGTACGGCAACCCGTATTCGAACACAGGAGTCGACACGCGACCGCCGTCACGAAATGATACGCTCTCGCGGTTTCGCATGCATGGGGCTTGCGTCGGCCATCGACTTGTTCTTAATGCCAATGTGCAGCCCCTATAGCTCAGCTGGTAGAGCAACTGATTTGTAATCAGTAGGTCGGGAGTTCGAGTCTCTCTGGGGGCACCAGTTCCCCGGTCAAGACGTAGAGATGTCCGGTCACGGACAATCGACATCCATTTCATCGATTTTTGTTCGTCCGGGCGAGTGGCCGGGTCGTGGGGCCGGTGATGATGCGCGGCTGTCCAGGTTGCGTGTTCCTCCAGGCGATCGTCACCAATCAGGGTGGGGAAGGTGTCAATCTCGCCGGCAGCCTTTCACAAGGAAATTAGGCGTGAACGGTGAACGGCACGACGTGATCGACGTGGAGTGCAAGACTCCCTCCCCGTTACTGTCCCGCAGGCGCCAGGGTCTGGAATGCAGGGAAGATGGAAGGGTGATGAACGGACGTCTCAAAGCGGGCACTATCGGCCATCGGATGCGGTTCAGGCAAATGGGTGGCAGGCGACCAGCCGATGAATGCACCACGGGGCGGGAGGCCTTTCTTGCGGTGGTCGAGTCGCGGGGACCTGCTTGCGGGCGTCCTCTGCGATTCTGCACCGCGAAACCCGTCTGCGCGCCGGCCAGGATTCAGCGCATGCTGCGACACGCCGTCTCCTGACCGGAATACATGCCAATCACAGTGCAAAGTCCGAACCCTTGCCAGCGTCCGATGCCACGGCCAGGGTCCGGTGTTGATCAGGGTGAGTTGCCTTCGGACACAAACGGTTTGTCGCCAATCCGTGGCGCGATTCCAGCCGGCCGAATCCATGGCGACCCGGCTGACCGACGCCGTCGGCGCCGGTGAGGCCTGCCTTCGCACCTTGACACCACGGGAGTGCTGCGACAACCTTCGGCTTCTCGTGTCCGGGGTGTCGCCCGGATGATCCCTGGGGAACCGGGTCCGCGTCGTGCGCGTCCCCCTGGTGCGGAGCGCACTGGATCCTGCGCTGCCGGAGTGCCGCCCCATGCCAATCCGTTCGCCAACCGATCGCAAACGCCGATGCGAGCTGGAATAGACACTGCGGCCCGGATTGCCTTGATCGCTGCTCTCGGAGTCGTGGCAGGTGTCTTGACGTCGCTGGCCGCGATCGGTTTCGTGGAGCTGGTTTCCGTCCTGAACGAATGGCTCCTGGTCACACCTCGAAGCCGCTTCATGATGGAAGACAGGAGGCTGCTGCTGGTCGCGACGGTCTGCGTACCTGCGGCGGGTGGGCTCGTTGTTGGACTCATCCACAGATCCATTCCCGGGCAGCGTTCCCATGGTCCTCCCGACATTATCCAGTCAGTCCAGGAAATGGATGGCCGCATTCCGGTCCGGACCGGTTTCCTGTCCGCCGTGGCCAGCGTGGTGTCTCTTGGAGCCGGGGCATCCGTGGGACAGTACGGTCCGCTCGCGCACGTCGGGGCCACGCTCGGGTCTCTGGTCGCCCGCGTCAACCGAAACAGCCGGTGGATGGCGACGGTCGGAGTGGGCTGCGGCGTTGCCGCCGCGATATCGACCGCGTTCAATGCCCCGATCGCCGGGATCGTCTTCGCCCATGAAGTGATCCTTCGGCACTACTCTCTCCGTGCCTTTGCGCCGATTACCGTTGCCGCGACAGTGGGCCATGTCATGGCCAACGTCGTCTTCGAACGACCGCCGCTGTTTCGGGTGGACGCGATCAGCGTGAACTTCGCGCCGGAATTCCTGATGTTCATTGTTCTCGGCGCGGCCGGTGCATTCGTAGCAGTATTCTATATGCAGGCGATCCTCTTCGCGAACCGGGTCGCCCGAATGCTGCCGGTCGCGAATTCGCTCAAGCCGATGTTCGCCGGGGCTGGACTGGGACTGGCTGCCATCTGGCTTCCCGACATTCTCGGCATCGGCAAGGAAACTCTACGCTTTGCGGTCATCGATCACGCATTCGCCACGGGGGAACTGGCCTTTCTCCTGGTTGCCAAGATTCTCGCAACGGCGCTCTGCATCGGGTTCGGCTTTGCAGGCGGCGTATTCAGCCCCGCACTCCTTATCGGAATCCTTTTCGGGGCGCTGGCTGGCAACGGTGCCGAAATCGTTCTGGGCGACCTGCGTTCCGACATTGCCTTTTATGCGGTTTGCGGCATGGTGGCGGTGACGAGCGCGGTAATCGGAGCGCCGTTGACCACGATCCTGATCGTGTTCGAACTGACTCGCAACTACGATCTGGCCACGGCCGCCATGGTCAGCGTCGTCTTTTCGAACCTGGTTTCGTACCGGGCCTTCGGCCGTTCCCTGTTTGACGTGCAACTTCGCATGCGGGGTTTCGACCTTACGGTGGGGCGCGACAAGGTCATGCTCGACCGACGTCTCATCGAAAGCTATGTGACCCGGGACTACACGGAGCTGGCACCGGACACGTCACCCCGTGAGGCGACGTCACGCCTGCTTGAGGCGCGAAGCCACGAGGGCTACGTGGTCGATTCCGAAGGGATCTATCTCGGTACCGTCAAACTCGACGAACTCATGACATCCGAAAGACACGGCGACATGGGGGCCGATTTCACTGTCACTCAACTCGCGAAGCCCGAAGCCCTGATCCTGACCGCGGGGACGACCGTATGGGCGGCGATGGCGCAGATGGGCGATTTCGTCGGCGAGAGCATACCGGTGCTCGAAGATGGTGACGATGGCCGCATGCTGGGCGTCGTGTACGAGGCCAGCATCGTCAAGGCATACCTGGATACGATGAACGACATTCGCCGCGAGGAGAACGCGGGGGCCTGACCCCAGCCGACGGCCATGAAACTCATGCTGCACGAACCGATTCGATCTGTCGTCCGATCCGCCGCAATCGGAATCGTTTTGCCGTGGTTTGTCGAAGCGAGCGGACATGCGGCTGCCGAAGCTTCCGACAGGATCATCACCATCGCAACATGGGGAGGTCCCTACCAGCACAGCCAGGAGAAGGCGTATTTCGAACCGTTCACGAATGAAACGGGCATCCGTGTCAAGATCGAACGCTACGATGGCGGAATCGCCGAGATTCGCCAACAGGTGATGAGCGGCAATTCCGAATGGGATCTCGTCGACATGACCATGGCCGACAACCGCGCGGCCTGCAAACAGGGCCTGCTCGAGCGGATCAACCATGCGATTCTCCAGCCCGCGCCGGACGGCACACCTGCCGACCAGGATTTCGTCGATGGTGCGCTCACCGAGTGCGCGGTGTCACCGATCGTATTCGCCATGGTGGTCGCCTACAATCGCGACGCCTTCCCCGGGAAACGGCCCACGGAGATCCGGGACCTTTTCGACCTGCAGCAGTTTCCCGGAAGGCGGGCGTTGCAGAGGCTTCCCGAGGCCAATCTCGAATGGGCACTCCGGTCCTACGGAGTGCCGCGGCGAGACGTCTACCATTTGTTGAGCACGGAGCGGGGCCTTCGGCTGGCATTCGAGAAGATCGACACCATCCGGGATGACGTCCGCTGGTGGACCACGGTGGACGAACCGCTTGACCTGCTCGTGTCCGGGGAAGTCGTGATGGCATCTGTCTACAATGGGCGGGCTTTTGACGGTGCGGTCATTCACGGACATCCCATCGAGATCATCTGGGATGCCCAGATCTACGAACTCGGTGCGTGGGGGATACCCAGGGGAACGCCCAACCTCGACGCGGTTCTTTCGTTCATCCGGTTTGCCACCGGTACGCGTCCGCTCGCCGAACAGGCGAAGTACATCCCTTACGGGCCTGCCCGGCGGTCATCGATGCAGCTCGTGTCGACTCACGCCCAGACGGGTGTTGACATGCGCCCCCACCTGCCGACCAGCCCGGCAAATTTCGGCGCCGCGATTCCGAAGGACACTGAGTGGTACGCGAGCCTCTACGACCGGATCAAGGCGCGTTTCGATGCATGGCTCGCCGGGCCCTGACGCCGGAGAGTCGGTACGTTGGCGTTTCCGGAATGTGGCCCGAACCGACCGGAAACCCGGGGTGAAGGCTTGGGGCGTTTCGGATTCTTCTCTCGGTGCCTGATCGGATTTCCTGTTCCTCACCGTTCAGGAGAAACCGGCGGGCATTTGCCGCACGAAGGTTGACGCCCCGTCCGTATCGGTCTCTTCGGTGAACCATCAGTGACGGGAGCAGCCCGCCGGGAGGCTTCGCCGGTTTTCCCGTGCCCGCGCGGACACCGTCCGGCGTGGAGGTTCCCGCCCGCCGCCAGATCGACAACGGGGTGAAACCCTTCGGCGACTCATCTCCGGTATGGCGGTCTCCGCAGCCGGACGCCGAAGTCCCGTCGGCCGGAGTGCACCACCGGCATGCTGGCCGACAATTGGCCAGGGAGGAAGTCACGAATGCTGGCCTTGCCCGGGATATCGACGCCCGGCTTGGCCCGCAGGGCTTGAGAAATCATCCCAGAAACGCACCCATTCTCTCGACGGCCCGGCGGATATTCTCTTGGCTGTTGGCGTAGCTCAGGCGAATGTAGCCTTCGCCGAGCACCCCGAAATCCGGACCACCTACGGTTGCGACGCCCGTCTTTTCAAGCAGAGACGATGCGAGCTCCTTGGCCATCAGGCCGGTGCCGGCGATATTGGGAAACGCATAGAAAGCGCCCTTCGGGGTAACACACGAGATTCCTGGCAAATTGTTCAGGAGTTCAACGAGAAGCCGGCGACGAATGTCGAACTCGGCGACCATTTCCTCCACGGAATCCTGAGGTCCGGAAAGGGCCTCGATTGCAGCGAATTGCGTTGGCGCGTTTACGCAGGACCAGGCGTTGACCGCGAGCTTCCGGGCCTTGTCGTATATTCCCGGTGGCCAGACCGAATAACCCAAGCGCCAACCCGTCATGGCGTATGTCTTGGACCAGCCGTTAAGGAGAATCAGTCGATCCCGGATCTCGGGATAGCTGAGCATCGTGATGTGCTCTTCACCGTCGTAGAGTATCTGGTCGTAGATTTCGTCCGACATCACGGCAGTTTCGGGCCAGTCCGCAAGGCCCGCAA
Organism: Paracoccaceae bacterium; assembly: GCA_965242975.1. Classification (GTDB taxonomy): domain Bacteria; phylum Pseudomonadota; class Alphaproteobacteria; order Rhodobacterales; family Rhodobacteraceae; genus JAPPHA01. The sequence goes on from CBDETS010000007.1 coordinate 5,660,542, forward strand.
CCAAATGATCGAACTCGGTCTTTGGCGTCACGCCGCCGCAGGGATTTGCGGGCGAGTTCAAAATGACGAGGCGCGTCCGTTCGGTAACAAGTGACAGTGTTTCCTCGGCCGAAAACGCGAATCCGTTCCCCTCGCGGATCGGAATCGGGACGGGCCGTGCACCGGTGAACTCGATCATCGAGCGGTAGATCGGAAACCCGGGATCGGGATAGAGGATTTCCGCGCCCGGCTCGCCAAACATGAGGATCGCGGTAAACATCGTCACTTTTCCGCCTGGCACGATCAAGACGAGATCGGGATCGATGTCCGTGCCGAAACGGCGGTGAAGATCTGCCGAAACGGCCTCGCGCAGCGGCAGGATGCCCGGCGCCGGCGTGTAGCCGTGATGGCCATCGCGAAGTGCCTTGACTGCGGCCTCGACAATGTTCTCCGGCGTCGGAAAATCGGGCTGGCCGATGCCGAGATTGATCACATCGACACCCTGCGCGGCCAGGATCCCGGCACGCGCGAGAACCGCGAAGGCATTTTCTTCGCCGATCCGGTCAAATCCGTCGATCGTGTGCATCGTCTTGCCTTCCCGCCACCTCTGCGCAATTTGATTTTCTGACTTATCGTGGATCAAAGGCGGTGACCGAGGCCCGTGCGCCGGGTTCAAACAGGTCGGTTCACCGTCAACCGTGTGGATCTCTATTACTCGGGTCTTGATTCGTCCATGGCATGGCAGGCCGGTCGCCGTGAGTTGAGCACTGCTGACGAAAACGGCCATGACGCGGTCGAAGCGCGCAACCGCCGCATCATCGCGCGAACATTCACCATGCCTGCCGCTTGCCCGCGATCGTGGCAATCGATGAGGGCGAATGTCATGGAACGCGGCCTTCGTGCCGGATCAGAAGGTATCGGAGAGAGCTGAAGGCAGGGTCGCGGCCGGGGAAGCCCGGGAACCTCCCGAACGGAATGGGACACGTGGCCCCAGAGCGGAGCGCCCACGTTGCACAGCCGACTCACGGACCATGTCCGCCGTATTCCAGTGTCGGGTGTGGATAGACGGTATGGCAATGTCCCTGGCCTCCGCGGACATTGCTGTCCGTGGAGAGGAGTTCGACAATTACCGTCGGACCTTGAGTGATCATGTAGGCGTGCGTGTTTACGTCGCTGGTCCCGGTCCAGGCAAAGCAAGTCCGATCCAGTTCGGCTTCGATCGCGGCAATTCGACGAACAGCGTTCTCGGAAGGTTGAATCGAGACCCAGTGACCGATTGCGGCGAGGAGCAGCGATCTTTGGCTCCCGGTCACCTTGGCGGCGCTCAGGCCGATGGCCGCGGGTACGATGCCGTCCTTGCCGGGGCCGGTACGAAATTTCTCCGGAAACGCTCCGGCGTCGGCCGCGGCCTTTCGCGTGCCGTCAAGTGCACTGAAAAGGGCATACCCGGCTCGGTTACGGTCTCGTACTCCATTCCTTTGTACGTGAAGGTCACCGGCTCCGTGCCAATGACGCTCGGGGACATTGCCGTGATGCGGCTCACGTCTGCCGGCACATTCAACGCCAGGTGATGTCCGCCGAACTGCCACCCCCATGGAGATGCCGCGGACGGCGTGCCATAGAACGAAATCCAACAGTTTTCGGGCGACCATCCCGCCGCCCGGCCAACAAGGTGCCGCTCAGAAAGGCCTCGGTCGCCTGGGCGTCCATGACTCTCAGATAGCTTTCCTTGCTCGGCGAGGTGGCCAGGAAGCGGAAAAGAAGCTTGCGTTGATCGTCAGACAGTTCACCGATCGAAATCCCGGCGCGGATGACAATTCGGGCGGGAAGGTCGGACCAGTTCGCGCGCTCCCGGGCATCGAGGTCGAACACGATTTCCTCCCGGATCGTCTCGTCGAAGCTGGCAAGAAGTACCTCGGCGGTTTTCAACGGGGTCGCGGCGCTGGCTTGACCAAAAGGAGATCGTACTCGGGGATCGGTACAAGGTCTGCATGTCCGTGGTTGGGAGCCTCGTGCGCCGAGCACGGCAGTGCCAGGGCAAAGGAGAGAATTAGTGGTGCCCGCTGTATCGAGTTCACCGGGAATTTTTCCGATATAGTGTTAACAGTCCCGACTCGGGGTTCGATTCGGGGTTGACCGCGATCACTGTTGCCTCAAGGAAAACTCCGGTGCCTCGCCGGTGCACGCGGGGAGGTTCACGCGGGGAGGTTCGTGCCTGGAGAGGGTCGAGGAGATGAACGTCGCGGACGGGTCAAGAAACGGAGTTGGCGCGCATGCTCAAGGGTACCCCTCGCACGTTCGGGCTAAAGACGGCATTCACGGGTTTTCGCACGTGAACTCGTTCCACGCCGGGACCCTGGAATGACCGCGACTGCCTCGAATCCCGGAATCCCGCGCCGAACGCAGGTCGTGATTATCGGGGGCGGGCCGGCGGGACTGCTCCTTGGGCAGTTGCTGTACCAATCGGGAATCGAGGCGATTCTGCTTGAACGGCGATCTCGCGAATACGTGCTCGGCCGGATACGTGCGGGCGTCCTCGAATCCGGTTCGGTCTCAATTCTCCGTGAAGCCGGTGTCGGCGCCCGCCTGGACCTGGAAGGAATCCCCCACGACGGGTGTTTCCTTTCGTTTGCAAACAGGGGCTTCCGGGTCGACTTCGCGGGCCTCGCGGGACGATCGGTCACCGTCTATGGGCAGACCGAAATCACCGCGGACCTGTACAGTGCGAGGTCCCTTTCAGGTGCGACCACGATTCACGGGGTCGAGGGTGTCACGCTTGGCGACATTGATACGGCGTCTCCATACGTGACGTTTGCCGCGAATTCGTCGGAGTACCGGATCGACTGCGACATTATTGCGGGATGCGATGGATTTCACGGCGTGTCACGCGCGTCCATTCCGTCTCGTTCAATTGTGCAGTTCGAGAGAGTCTATCCTTTCGGGTGGCTCGGAGTTCTGTCAGAGACTCCACCGGTTAGTGATGAACTCATCTATGCCAATCACGAACGGGGATTTGCCCTCTGTTCAATGCGAAACCCGCAGTTGAGCCGATATTACATCCAGGTCGGGCAGACCGAACGACTCGAGAACTGGCCGGACACGCGTTTCTGGGACGAGCTCCGTCGTCGCATTCCCGCCGCGGCCGCGGACGAACTGGTCACCGGAGACAGTATCGAAAAGTCAATTGCGCCTCTGAGGAGTTTTGTCGCAGAGCCCATGAGTTGGGGTCGCCTTTTCCTCGCGGGAGATGCCGCGCACATAGTTCCGCCGACCGGCGCCAAGGGTCTCAATCTGGCGATCGCCGACGTTCGGTATCTGCATGACGCCGTCGTCGGGTTCTTCGGAGGAGATTCCACCGCCCTCGACAACTATTCGAATGCGGCACTGTCACGCGTGTGGAATGCGGTCAGGTTCAGTTGGTGGATGACCAATACGCTCCACAGGTATCCTGACCAGACCGATTTCGACCAAAGAATGCAGGAAACCGAATTGGCTTATCTATCGGGGTCGAATGCAGCCCAGCGGGTTTTGGCGGAAAACTACACCGGGTTGCCATTCTGAATATCCCTCAGCCTCTCCTGAAGAGACCTGATCTGCGCCTTGAGTTCCGCGACTTCGTCCGATTTTGTTGCTGTCCGCGAGTCTCGCAGGTCCGATTCGGTGGGATTCGTCGGTTCCGTTGAACCGGACGGGGTGTCGGAAGACCTTTCCGGCCTCGTTCCCAGGCCGGACATCCAGGACGAAGCCAATGATGTCAACAGTTCGGCCTGCTGCCTTTGGACGTCGACCGCGGTCTCGAACATGTTCAGGGGATCCATGGCTTCACGGGTCGCCTGGGTCACGTGCCCGGCGAAAGCGTCCTGCTGTTGCTTGAACATGTCGAACGATCGGGACAGGAACTCGGGAATGAGCGATTCCGGCGCACTGTTGTAGTTGCGGACGAGATCAGTCAGCAGGTTGATCGGCAGAATGTAGTCGCCGCGGTTTTCGCGTTCGGAAATGATCTGGAGCAGAACCTGGCGGGTCAGGTCTTCGCCGGTTTTCTTGTCCCTGACTTCCACGTCATGGCCACTTCGAATGAGGTCCGCAATATCTTCAAGCGTGACGTACTCGCTCGTGTTCGTGTTGTAGAGCTTCCGACTCGCGTAGCGGTTGATCAGTATCGTCTCGGTCATCGATTCGGTCAAATTGGTCAAGGTCGTGGGCAGGAACCTGCCCTGTGCCCGCGGACGCTACCGGAAGTGAGTGCATAACAAAAGGGGCGCCGGGAGGATGCGCCCCTTTTGAGTTTCCGAACCTGGGTTCGGACAGAACCGGGAAAGCGAAAAAGTCGCTGTTATTTCCCGGACTTGGCGGTCGCCGCAACGGGAGCCGTCTTTTCCTGAACCGTCTTGCCGGCCGAAATGAGCAAGTCCACCGTGTGGAGTTGTGCCGTTTTTGCGACTTCGGCGAACTGGGCCAGGCGCTCGGGAAGTGCGCGGACCTCGGCAGTCGCGAACTCGGAAGCCGCCGCCGCGTACTCGACCGGATTTCCGCGCGCCGTGTTGGCGTTGTCGAACCGGGCCAGGACGTCTTGCGTCCACGCGTTGGTCAATTCAGCGTTTTTCCTGGCTGCGTCGACCGCGACCTTGCCGAGCTTTGCGTTGAAGTCGGCCGCGTTTTTGAACACGTCCTCGTAGGCCTTGGTGTCGACGTTGAGAGCACCCAGGAATTTCTCGGTCGTTTGGGCGAAATCGAATGCGTTAGCCTTTGCCATTGTTGTTGTCCCCTTTCATCGGCGATTGATCGACAGATGGGGGGCATATAGTTGCCGCACTGCGGCATTTCAATAGGAAAATGCCGCAGTGCGGAATTTTTTTCTTCGGACTTTTCGGTCTGAACGACGAGGAGAGAGAAAATAGCCGCCGTTTACATCCGGACGTACGAACCGGGCGCGTTTTCGATGACCGGGTGCGCGGCGGTTCCCGGAGTTCGGGCCGGGACGTCAGGGGAACAACCGGATGAAAGCCATTCGCTCCAACGTTGCCACCAGGACCCTTGGTGAAATTCCGCCTGTTTGTGCCACACTTCGGGGCTGTCCGGCAGCGCGTCGTTGGTCCAGTGACCGTACTTGCCCTTTGACGGTGGATTGATCACGCCGGCGATGTGCCCGCTTTCTGCCAGGACAAAGGTCTTTTCGCCGGAGGTTCGGGAGAGGCCGAGAAAACTGCTCTTCCATGGAGCAATATGGTCCGCAATGGTTGCAACGACAAATTGCGGCACGGTGATTCCGGACAGTCGAATTGGCGACCCCAGCAGGTCAAAACGGTCGTGGGCGAGATCGTTGTCGCGGTAGAGACGCTCCAGGTATTCGATGGTCATCCGCGCCGGCAGATTGGTCGAGTCACTGTTCCAATGCAGGAGATCGAATGCGGGTGGTTTCTCTCCCAGCAGGTAAGAACGGACCGCAGGCCGGTACACGAGGTCATTTGCCCTCAGGAAACTGAACGTGCGGGCCATGAAGAACCCGTCCAGGTATCCCTTGGTTTCCGTCTCCTCCCGAATTCCCTCGAGGAATCCGTCGTCAATGAAGGCGCCCAATTCGCCCGGATGTTCAAAGTCGGTCAGTGTCGTCAGGAACGTTGCCTTCCGGACCCTGTTTTCGCCACCGGTTTCGGCGAGGTAGGCCAACCCGCAGGCGGTCAGGGTGCCACCGACGCAGTAACCGACGACATCAACCTGATCGCTCGCGCACGTGCTCTGAACCGAACCCAGGGCGGTAAGAAACCCCTCTGCGAGGTATGTGTCGAGCCCCACGTCCCTGAATGCCCCGTCCGGGTTGGCCCAGGATACGACAAACACCGTGAAGCCCCGGTCCACGGCATAACGGACAAAGCTGTTCTTCGGCCGGAGATCCAGGACATAGTACTTGTTGATCCACGGCGGAATGATCAGCAGCGGCGTCGAATGGACAGTCTCTGTTCGGGGCGCGTACTGGATCAGCTGGAACAACCTGTTCTGAAAAACAACCGAGCCTTCCGTCGTCGCAAGGTTCTTCCCGACATCAAAGGCCTCCGGATCGGAAAGGGTGATGGACAGACCGTCCGGACGGGACTCAAGGTCGCGGACAAAGTGCTCCAGGCCATCGACGAGGGACCGCCCATTGGTTTCGACCGCCCGTTCCAGGGCTTCGGGATTCGTCGCGAGGAAGTTTGCCGGCGACATCATGTCAATGACCTGGCCGACAAAGAAATTGACTTGGGACTGTTCCTTTTCGTCGAGTTCGGTCAGCCCTTCGCTCACGGTACGCATTGTCTCGGATGACAGCAGGTACTGCCGCTTGATGAACTCGAAATATGGATTCCGTGCCCAATGCTCGTCCGGAAATCGGCGGTCCTTCTTTGGCGCAGGGTCCGGGCGGTCCTCAGGTTCGGCGCCCGTCGTCGAAGGCAGTTTCTGGATTTCGGCCCAATTCCTAAGACTCTCGCCCCAATACCTGACCTGGGCTTCAATCAGGCGTGCCGGGTCCTTTGCCGCTTCCGAAAAATACGCTTCCGCTGCTTTCGCGTAGAATTCCTTGCCCGGGCCCTCGAGTCGCGGGTCGCGACTCTCACGTGCTGCAACGGCAGCGGCAAGGCGTGGAATCAGGGCGTTCAGTCGCTCGATATTCTGTTCGAGCTCATCGTTCGAAACGGGTGTCTCCGGCTTCATGGGGTCAAACGCATCCTTCTTGTGAAAGTGGCGGCATAGTAGCATACACTGCCCGTATTGCAAAAATGTGACACGGGTATTTCCCATGCTTCGATATGACACCCAGGAGAGCCTCCGCCTTTCCAACCAATGGATCGGAGCAAGCGCGAAGGCATTTTGGGGACAGCCGGCGTTTGCCCTGTCTCCCAGCCCGTTGCCGTCGCTGATCGCCGCGTGGGGTGCGGTTACCGAACGCGCATGGGCTCGAATTGCGGCAACTCCCGATTGGGGCATCGACAACGTCGTATCTCGCGGAAATGACCATGTTGTTACCACCCGTACCGAACACGATAAACCGTTCTGCAGACTGATTCATTTTACGGCCGACCGAAAACTGGCGTCTCCTCGCCGCGTGCTGCTTGTCGCTCCAATGTCCGGCCATTACGCGACGCTGGCGCGCAACACGGTCACCAGCCTACTTCCGAACTGTGACGTCTACGTGACCGAATGGAAAAACGCACGCGATGTTCCCTTGTCTGCCGGTTCGTTCGACGTGGAGGACTACACGGAGTACCTTGTCGAGTTCATTCGCTGTTTGGGGCCGGACATCCACGTCATCGCGGTTTGCCAGCCGGCTCCCCTGGCGCTCGCCGCGACGGCGATTTTGGCGGGTGCTGACGGCGGACCTGCGCCCAAATCGCTCACGTTGATCGGCGGACCGGTGGATCCGGACGCGAATCCGACCGAGGTCACCGACTTTGGAAACAGATTCACCATGGGCCAACTGGAGTCAGGCATGATTCAGACGGTTGGATTCGCATTTGATGGGGTTGGTCGCCGGGTCTATCCCGGAACCGTTCAACTGGCGTCGTTCCTGACGATGAACTGGGAGCAGCATGCAGAAGCGTTCGCCCGCCAGATCGAACGGGTGGCAAGGAACGAGGATCAGGAGCACGATCGGCACAACAGGTTCTACGACGAGTACCTGGCGGTCATGGACATGACCGCTGAATTCTACCTGTCCACGGTCCAACGGCTGTTCAGGGATCGGGAAATTGCCCGGAACGTGTTCTCGGTCAATGGAACCGCGGTCGACATCGGGTTGATTTCGGATACGGCGATCATGACGGTAGAAGGCGGGCGCGATGACATCTCTGCGCCTGGACAGTGTCGCGCTGCCCTCGACCTGGTTCCGAGACTTCCGGATTCGATGAAGGATTCAGTTGTCGAACCGGATGCCGGGCACTACGGCATCTTCACAGGCCGCGTCTGGAGAAAGCGGATTAGACCGCGGGTGCTGGATTTCATTGATCGCCATAACCAGTGAACACAGACGAATTCCCGGAATTTCTGCACGTCGTTGCAGTTCGGGCAAGCTCGATCTTCCAAACCCGGGAATGGCCTCGATGATGGTCATGTACTGGAGGCCTGGATTCCCGTTGATCGGACTTCGCTCCTCTTCCGGGCTCGCGTTGCGGCTCCGCCGCAACGGCGGGCTCACGGCACCAGGGGGACGTTCGGGCGCGTTCCCGTGGTCATGATTCCTCCCCGGTCGCCGATCTCGACGGATCCGTAACGTTCGGCAAATACCTGGGGCAACGGCCGGTCACCGGGCAGAGCGAGCCAAAGTCGCAGGAGATGACGACGGTGACCGCGGTCGGGCCAGTCGCGAAATCCCGTCCGGTCGTGCAGATTCGTGTGATTGTACACGAACTGCATGTCACCAGAGCGCAGGCGCATCCGGAGGTGGAAATGGGGATCGTCGGCGATCTGGTCGAAGAGATCCAGTGCTTCGATGAATCTCTCGGTAAGCGCTGGCGCGTCATCGAAGCGGGCAGCGCTTTCGATGTACTGTCGTTGATATTGTCCGGTGAGATGTCCCGCGTACCAACTCAGGACGGGAATCATGAAATACGGTTTCTGTCCCGCAGGAATTTCACCACGTCGGTCGGTGGCGACGGGTTCGAACAGGAGCTCCGCCAGGTCCGGACGGCGCAGCATCATCTGGTTGTAGAGTGTTGCGGTTGAAACCAGCAGGCTGTCGCCACCTTCCATTGCTTCGCGGAGACACAGCAGTCCTACGCAGTCGCTGCTGTCCGTGTGAAAGGTCTGACGTTCCGACGTCTGGTAGATTCTGGTGTTCGGATCTTTCGAGTTCGCGCCAACATCGATGACGTGACCGAGAATGTGTCCTTTCGCGTTCTGGGAGCGCGCGGATCCAAGGTGGCTGCCGATCCCGCAAAAGACCGTGGCAGCCATCTCGACCGAATATCCTTCGACCGGCAATCCCGAGATCAATGAAAACCCCAGGCCGCCCTGGAGTTCCGTCCGGATCGCTTTCAGGAGCTGGCCGATGCGAGGCAGCGGGAAGGAATCCGGAGAGATCTGCCCGATTTCGATATCCTGCGACAGGAATCCGTTTGCGGCGGACTCGATCTCTGAAATCTCGGCAGGCGACAACACGTGGGTCCACCTTTCAGGAGATGTGGCCAGGTTCGATCCGATCCATGCGGCCGGGATGTTCAGGTGATCAGGTCTCTCCATGTGCCGTTACCATGTTTTCCGTGCGGACTTCGGGACCCTTCCAGGGCGGAAGGTCAAGTTCCAACAGTTGCCAGGCAGAAGCAAGTCGAACAGGTTGGGACACGTTCGGGGTTCACCAATCCATGCCCGTCCCGACAAGCGGTCAGGAACGCCGACAATTGCCGAACGGAAAGTCTGACGTTCAATGTGCACGCCGTCCGAAGTTCGACCCTTCAAGGAATCCGTCCCTTGTGGCTCGGTACCAAGAACCGGACGCACTTCAGACAACGCCGGGTTGAGCGACGAGGCAGGTCCGGCGTCATGCGCCTTGACCGGTGTGTCTCCTGATCAGGTACGCATTCCGGAAATGCCGGGGGCAAACAGCGGTGTCGTCAGCATCCGCGCAGGTCGCAGGTTGCCGAGGATTTCGATCTCGATCTCGAGGTTTTCTCGAATCGAATCGGCGGGGAGGAAGCCCAGTGCGACCGATTTGCCTGCGAAATGGGAGTAGCCGCCGGACGTGCAGAACCCCACGACCTCGCCATTCAGCCAGATCGGTTCGTCCGCAACAACATCGGCATCATCCGCGTCGACTTCGAACGCACAGATCCGGCGTCGGGGTCCCTGGTTGCGTTCCTCGTTGGCGGCCGCCTTGCCAATGAAGTCGGCGGCTTTCCCGTAGCTGACGAACCGGTCGAGGCCGGTTTCGGCCGGCATGTAATCCGGCCGGTATTCCCGTCCCCAGGACCCGAAAAACCGGTCCAGGCGCAACGACATCATTGCGCGCATGCCGAAGGGCCGCATGCCGAAATCCTGACCGGACTTCTCGAGCTCTTCGAGCAAGACCAACTGGCTGCAGGAATCCACGAAGACTTCGTAGCCGAGATCTCCGGTGTAGGACAGGCGCTGGACGATTGCCCGCGACGTGCCGACGGTCATGCGTCGAACGTCCATGAATCGGAAATCCGCCTGCGTGACGTTCTCCGGCGTGCATCGGGCAAGGACCTCGCAGGCGCGGGGCCCAGCGATCTGGAAACCCACTCTTTCGCTCGAGATGTTCCTGAGCGTGACGCCCGCGGGAGGCAATCGGGAGGCCAGCCACCTCATGTGAATGGCCTGCATGGTGACGGATGCGATCAACTGGAACTCCTCGTCCCCGAGGCAGGAGATCGTGAAATCCCCGAGGATTCGCCCGTTGGGGCTCAACATGGGGCTCAGTGCGACGCGACCCGGTTCGGGAACCCGGCCCGCCATGATCCGGTCCAGCCAGTCTCGGGCGGACGGCCCGGTCACGCTGTACTTGCCGAAATTGTGGATTTCGTTGATTCCAACTCCCGTTCGTACGGCCATGACCTCTTCGGCTACGGTCTGGAATGCGCATGATCTCCGAAAGGTCGGAGTCTCGTAACGGGGTTCACCTTCGCGCGCGAAATAGTTCACGACTTCCAAGCCGTATTGCGCGCCGAAAACGGCGTTTCGCCGGTCCCAGGCGAGGTAGGCCGGAGTGGTCAGAAGGGGCCTGCCAACCGGGAGCTCCTCGTTGGGGAATACAACCGAAAACCGGCGCTGATAGTTCTCCACCACCTTGGTCCGGGTCCAGGCCGGGGTCGCCCATGGCCCGAATCTGGCGACGTCCATTGCGAAGATGTCCCGGTCCGGTTCTCCTTCGATCATCCAGTGGGCGAGCGCGAGGCCGACCCCGCCTCCCTGGCTGAACCCTGCCATGACTCCGCAAGCCGACCAGTAGTTCGGCAATCCGGGAACCGGCCCCACCAGCGGGTTTCCGTCCGGGGCAAAGGTAAAGGGACCGTTGATGATGTTCTTGACACCGACGCGATCGAGCACCGGGAAACGCCGGCTGGCCATGTCGATGTTGTCGGAAACCCGTTCCAGGCGGTTTTCGAGCAGTTCGGGCCCGAAGTCGTCAGGGGTGCCGTCGACCGCCCACGGTGCGCAGTCCTGCTCATAGAATCCGACGCAGATGCCCTTGCCTTCCTGCCGGAGATAAATTCCGCCGGCCGGATACATGACGTGCGGAAGTTCACGGTCCATTTCCAGGACTTCCGGTACGTCGTCAGTTACGAAATACTGGTGCTCCATCGGATGCAGGGGAAGTTCGACATCCGCCATATGGCCCACTTCACGTGCCCAGAGGCCAGCGGCGTTGACGACATGCTCCGCGTGGATCATGTCATCGCGGGTTTCCACGTCCCAACTACCGTCGGGGCGCGGCCGGGTCGCCACGACGGGATTTCGGAGAATGATCTTTGCTCCGCCGAGTTGTGCGGCCTTCGCGTAGGCACGGGTTGTGCCGGAAGGGTCGAGGTGCCCGTCGAGGGGATCATAAAGGCCTCCGATAATGCCGTGGGTGTCCGTAATCGGCGAAATCCGGCGGATTTCACTTGGCGTCACGATTTCGGTATCGAGTCCCATGTGCCGGTGCTTGGCACGCTCCGCCTGAAACATGTCCATCCGGTCGGCGGACTCGGCAAGGGTGATTCCCCCGACATGGTGCAGACCACAGGACATGCCGGTGATTTCCTCGAGTTCGCGGTAGAGGCGGATCGTATAGCCCTGCAACGCGGCCATGTTGGTGTCGCCATTGATGGTGTGGAATCCTCCCGCGGCATGCCATGTAGATCCCGAGGTCAGTTCCGAGCGTTCGACGAGCAGGACATCGCTCCAGCCGAGCCGGGTAAGATGGTAGAGTACCGAGCATCCGACGACGCCTCCGCCGATCACGCAGACCCGAGTTGAAATAGTCATGGTTGTTCCCCGTACGGCCTCGTATCGCCCGATATCACTTTGCCAAGGCCGGCAGCAACGCGGCATTCGGGCTGAAGGCGCAAACGTTTCGTGCGTCACTGTCGAGATCAGGTCCCACAGTATTTCCGTTGCCGACGGTCGCATCCCCCGGGACTCGGACCGATTCGATTCGGCGTTCGGCGCGGAGACGTCAGCACTTGCGCCTTTCGTTGTCGATGGCAGGTGCGCCTCCATTTCTGACCGAGCGGGTCATCAGGATCGGGCCTTTCCTGCCCGCAATCCCGTACATCTGGACGTGCCGTCCAGTGTCACCGTATCCAGACGTGTGGGCGGCCACTCTGGCATCGACGGCAGTCTCGACCGAGGCCGGTTCTTCCGATCGCAATCCCAGGGCATTGCGTCAGCATCATTCACGATATTTTGCCCAACGGCCACGACATCCCCAAGGCAGGGCGCCATAAATTCCCTATGTCTGCAGACGAACGGAAACCCGTTGACGCTGTCTGGCGTCCCGTACGTGATCTTCCCCGCGAGTGCCGGAACTGGGCCCATGCGGGTGCCCGCAAGGCGTCCCGTCGTTGGGAGGTCGTGGGACGCAAACTCGAGAGCCCGGACATCGACCGTTCCCTCATGGATGTCTGGTTGACGGAACAGAAACGGGCTTTCGCGATCGAGACCGGCAAGATCGAAGACCTGTACAGGCTCCCTTCCGGGATCACCGAAACGCTGATCACCGAAGGGTTCGAAAGCGTCCGAGGGACTCATTCAGCGACTGACATCGATGATGCAACGCTCAAGGGCCTTCTGGAAGACCAGGAAGCAGCACTGGAATTGGTGTTCGCGTCGGTAAAGAACGACCGGCCGATCTCCAACCATGTCATCAAGGAATGGCATGCGCTCATGACCCGGCACCAGGACACTGCTGCCGGGATCGATCCTTTCGGGAGCCGGGTCGAAATTCCGCTCCGCCGTGGAGAATACAAGATCCGTCCGAACAATCCCCGCCGTCCGGACGGAGTGGTCCATGAGTACTGCCCCCCGGAACAGGTTCAGAGCGAAATGGACCGCTTCCTGGAATTCCATCGCGGCCACGAGGACCTGGACCTGGCGCCGGAAGTCGAGGCAGCCTGACTGCACCACGAGTTCGTCCGTATCCACCCGTTCCAGGACGGAAACGGACGGGTCTCCCGGCTGCTCATGGCGTATCCCTACATCAGGGCCGGGGAATTTCCGCCAGTCATCCACGCAGACAACAAGCCCGCTTACCTGGCTGCCCTCCAGTTGGCCGACAAGGGAAACGTCCGTGCATTCGTCGACTATCTGGGCATCCGTGGCGAACTGAGGTGCAGTGATGCCACACTTCGGGCCGAACAGATCCTTTCCGGCGACCAGGTCATGCTGCACCCGAACGGAGGGGTCACGAATGGTGGTGTCTATTACCCTCCGGCCCCAACGCAAGGAAATGAGCCGGCGCCACAATCAGGCGAAAAATCCGCGACCGAGCGCAAAAGAGACGATCCGTTTGGCCTCTGAACCCGGTAAGGTTTCCAGTTTGGCGGTGGGCATGCGGAGAGCGCTGATGCGGGTATCGAGCCCTCACCGTTCCGGCTTCCGCGCCAATCAGCGCCAATCGGTGGACCTCGAGCGTGTTGACGCGTGTGCAGGCCGCCACGTTCAGTTCGCGTCCCGACATTGCCGAATCGCTGCCGACAGCAACCCCGGCCAGTTGGGTCCGGGTTGTCTAAGGCAAGGTTCTCTCGGCCGGTTGTGGAGGGGGAAAGGTTCCACCGCCGGCCGTGCCGAGGCATTCCGACTGGACGCAACTGTCTTGCTCCCAGGGCAGAAGCCGGGTGCCGCTTTCGTGGTACGCGCCAGCGACGGCATACCCCGTCCGACCGGGTTCGAATCCTGCATTGATGTGGTGGACTTGAGTCGACTAACGTGCAGAAGACGCAATCGTCAGGTCGACGAAACATCACTGGCCCGGGTTCCTTGATTCGGAAACATGCGCAAGGCCGATAGGATCGACAGGAATCCGGAACAGTAGTGGCACGTCGTGGCGAACTTACTCCGGGGGAAGGAGAATCGGATGTCCCAGCATGGTTATGCCGCAGGTCGGCTGGACCTGCCGTTTGTCGGGATAGCGACGTTCGGGAAATTTCCGCATGTTGCGGATTGGGAAACGATCGATGCCGACGTTGCCGTCCTCGGCGCACCTTTCGATTTCGGAACGCAATGGCGCTCCGGTGCCCGTTTTGGCCCGAGAGCGATTCGCGACGCATCGACACTGTTTTCATTCGGTCATTCAGGTGCCTATGATCACGAGGATGGAGTCACCTATCTCGACGGCGTCCGCATAGTCGATGCCGGTGATGCGGACATCGTTCATACCGATACGGAACGAAGCCACGCCAACATCGAGGCTGCTGTCCGGGCCATTCTTGCGACAGGTGCGATGCCCGTGGTGCTGGGCGGCGATCATTCGATCAACATCCCGTGTGTTCGGGCTTTCTCGGACCATGGACCGCTGCATATCGTGCAGATCGACGCTCATCTCGACTTCGTGGATGTTCGTCACGGGGTGCGCCACGGTCACGGCAACCCGATGCGCCGCGCGGCGGAGCAGGCTCACGTTTCGGGGATTTCACAAATCGGCATCCGAAACGTCTCGTCGACTGCCAGGGAAGGGTATGATGCCGCGCTGTCCATGGGTTGCGACATCGTTTCGGTCCGGCAGGCGCGCGCACTCGGAACGGATGGGCTGCTCGAGCGGGTGCCCGCCGGAGCGGAATATTACGTGACAATCGACATCGACGGGTTTGACCCGTCAATTGCACCGGGCACCGGGACTCCGAGCCACGGCGGATTCCTGTACTACGAGGTCCTGGAATTCCTCGACGGGTTGACGCGGCGCGGGCAAGTGGCTGGATGCGATCTGGTCGAGGTCGCTCCGGACTACGACCACACCGGAACCACGGCGATCCTCGCGGCCCAGGTCCTCCTCAATTTCATCGGGAGGATACTTCACCGGCGGACATGACTTCCATGGCACCGGCGACCCGGGATCGGTTGAACGACCCGGAACAGGATTGCAGGAGGGCTCCGTCAGGTTCTCGCCCGGTCGTCAATGAGTTGGTCGACCAAAAAGGGCCGATGCTCCGAATCCACGCGCGGTGTCGGTGTGACAGGCGTGATCGATGTCGGTTACACGTCCGGACTGGCGTGAAATGCGGCGACAGGTTTGTCCATGGCGAAGGTCCGGAAAAGACCGTCGACGCGTGCGCAGTGATTGGTAGCGAAAGGCAATTCTGTTAAAGGCGGAAGTCTTGCCGGGCACAATCAGGTTGAAAAAGGGGGAACTGATGGAACTGGCACGAAACCTGGTTGGGGGGAGCTGGGATACGACGTCCGGCGGCACGCGCGTGGACAGCGTCGACCCCGCAACCGGCAAACCGGTGGGACAGGCAGTTGCAGGTACTGCGGCGATTGCGAACGACGCGATTGAAGCGGCTCGCGAAGCATTCGAGACAAGCCGCTGGAGCCAGGACATGCGCCTGCGGTTTCGGGTGCTGATGGCCTTTGCCCGCAACCTCCGTGCCCGCCACGACGAGATCACCGAATTGCTGGTACGGGAGAGCGGCAAAATCCGTGCACAGGCCCATCACGAAATTGCTGCTGGTATCAACGAGGCGGAGTATTTTGCCGGGCTGGCACGGACGATTCTGGGCCGAACTCTGGAGACTTCTCCGAATGCGTTTTCGTTTTTCATGCGCGAACCCGCCGGCGTTGCCGGGATCATCGTCCCCTGGAACGCGCCGGTAACGCTTCTCGTACGTTCCCTGGCGCCCGCAATGGCGGCAGGATGCACGTGCGTGATCAAGCCGGCGCCACAAACGCCCCTGGTCAATGCGGCGGTGGTGGACTGCCTTGACCGGATCGAGGAACTGCCCGCGGGCGTTGTCAATTCCGTCAACGAGAACGGAATCGAGGTTGCCACCGCACTCGCCACTCACCCGGAAATCGACGTGATTTCCTTCACGGGTTCGTCACGCACCGGCAAGATCGTGATGGAAAGGGCCGCGGCAACGGTCAAACGCGTTTCGCTGGAGCTGGGCGGCAAGTCACCCGCCATGGTATTCGCCGATGCCGACCTGGACGGTGCGGTCGCCGAAATCGTTCGTGCGACCATCGCGCTCAACGGGCAGATGTGCACCTGCGTCTCCCGCGTTCTTCTGGTGCCGGAAGTGGAGGCAGAGGTTACCGAGCGGCTGAAGGCTGCACTTTCCTCCGTCCGGATGGGACACGGACTTCAGGCTGGCGTGGAACTCGGGCCTCTGATCGACAAGGCCAATCAGGAGCGGGTCCTGCAACTGATCGACACGGCCGGCGATGAAGCCGATGTAATTCTCGAGGGAAAGGCCGGCACCGGAGAACTGGCGGCAGGCTGCTTTGTCTCACCAACCATGTTCAGGATCGAGGACACCCGGAGCCCGCTCGTGCAAAACGAGCATTTTGCACCGATGATCTCGATCGAATCCTGCGCGAATGAAGCCGATGCGATTTCAAGGGGTAATGCCACGCGCTACGGCCTCGCTGCATCGGTCTACACCAGGGACCTGAACCGGGCGATGCGGGTCGGCCGGGCCTTGCGTACGGGCACGGTCTGGCTGAATTGTCACAATCGCCTGATGGCGGAGGCCGAAACCGGAGGGTACAGGGAAAGCGGTACCGGGCGTCTTCACGGACCCGAGGCGTTGCACGACTTTCTGGAGACCAAGACGATTTACCTGGAGGCAGGCACGTGAGCCTGATTCAGTACGTTTCACGGATCCGGTTCGATCGAGGCGCAATTGCGCTGCTGGGAGAAGAAGTCTCCGCCCTCGGTATCGGGAGACCCCTTCTGATCACCGATCCGGGCCTGGAACGCGCCGGGATTCTTGCGCGCGTTCTGGAAGTCCCGGGCACGCCCGAACCGGTGATCTTCGCCGCAACTCCGGAGAATCCGACCGAGGCGGCACTCGGCGCCTGCCTGAAGATCTGGTCAGCAGAAAAATGCGACGGAATTGTCGGCCTCGGAGGGGGGTCGCCGCTCGATCTTGCCAAGGCAGTCGCCTTGATTGCAAGCCATGGCGGAAAATTTGCCGACTACGATGTGAAGACCGGTGGATCGGCGAAGATCGGAAAGGTCGTACCCCACGTTGCGATCCCGACGGCCGCCGGAACCGGTGCCGAGGTCGGGCGTGCATCCGTCATGACGCTGGATTCGGGGCGGAAGTGCGTCGCGGTCAATCTCAACATGGTTGCCGATACGGTCATCTGCGATCCGGAGCTGACGTATTCGCTCCCGTCGGGCATGACCGCGGCAACCGGGATCGACGCCGTTTCGCATTGCGTCGAGACCTATCTCAGCCCTTCCGTGAATCCGCCCGCCGATGCCATTGCGCTCGACGGTCTTCGGCGCGCGGCACGGTGGCTGCCCGAAGCGGTACGGAACGGATCGGACAGCGAGGCACGGTGGCAGATGATGATGGCGGCCTTGCAGGGAGGGATGGTCCTGCAAAAAGGGCTTGGCGCTGCGCATGCGATGGCCAGCCCGCTCGGGGAGCTGGATCTGCATCACGGCACGCTCGTGGGAGTGTTGCTCCCGCATGTACTGAGATTTAACGCGCCCGCGGTTCCCGAAAAAATGGCCGATCTCGCGCGGGCTGCCGGAGAAGACAAACCGTTTCCGGAATGGTTGACGGATTTCACGCGGGAGCTGGATTTGCCGCAGACACTCGGGGCCATGGGCGTGACCGGGAAGCAATTGACGGGTGTTCCGGAAAAGGCCGCGGCCGATCACCTGACGTTGACCAATCCGCGAATGTGCAGCGCCGATGACTACGAAAAAATCTTGAAGACCGCATTGTGATCTCGCGGAATTGTCCGACACGCCGTCCGAAAACTGTTCTTCGACTTTGATGGGATGATGCCAGTTTCGACATTTTTTTCGGCAGGTGAAGATAGAATCATAAAAAGGTCGGTCATCGATTCTCCAAGACTTCCATAAACACGCTGCATTCCTTGGGGACCGACATTAGGTTATCAATGCCGGACGTTATATCCCAACGCACATCTAGCTGAGCCCCTTCGTCTAGCGTTTTGGCCACGACGACCCGATCGTGAAAGTGTCCGTCACGTCGAGATTTGGGTTCAAAGACGAGATTGTACGCGACCTGAGCTTGCTCGAATTCTGAACGCATTGCCTCAGCTTGGTCAGACGGTGATTCGAATTCCTGATGATCAGAGTCCCAGGTTATCGTAACTTCGTCCAGCTTCACGCCCGCATCCGTGATTGCTCGAACAAATGAAGCCAATCGCTCTCGGTTCCGGGGACGAACTGCGCACCACGGATCCTCCACACGAATCGATACTCGTCTGCCTGCAATCGGCTCAAATAGCGGGGAAACCTTCCGAGCTTGACCGGGACGGAACCGAAATGCCTGAAGTTGGTCGGTCAAAGCAGCGAGCGGCCCCGGCAACTCTGAGGACTGATCGCTGATCGACGCAAGCCAGCTATCGGTTGCCTCAATCGCATTCTGGTGGCTGACTCCAGCGAAAGCCCCCTCCATCAACGGTGGAGCATCCTGAGCGGCATAGAATTCCCGCATTTCCTTTCCGATCAGCAACGAAAGCCGCGGCGCAACTGAAAGTAGCTCTTCCGGCACCGCCAAGAATCTCAACCGCCCCGATTTTTCGTAATCGGCGAGACGTAGGGCAATCTCTCGATCGACCCCCGTCGCCAACCCGCGGCTGTCCTTGTTCGGCGAAGTCACCATGAAGACTCGCCGATCTTTACCTTCGTCCAACCAATTGCGAAGTGCAATGGCGCTTGACAGCGCCTCTCCACGTTCCATAGCCCCGAACACTCGTCGACCCGCTATTGCAATCAAATCTCGCACGTTTTCGAAGCGAACCGGCAGTGTAGCCGCAGAAATTTGAGCTACGGGCACTGCCGAAGCTGGAGCATGTATCGGGCGAGGGGCACTTTTTTCCAAGAGTATGCGCAACCAGGCAAGAACCGCACGTCGGTCGAACTTGTCCCATAATCGTTGGTTAGAGTAGTCGTTCAAGCAACGCCTGCAACTTGTTTCGCACTCATCACCGCGTGGACAATCCAGCACTGCTAAGGATTGGGAAATCAAATTGCGGCCCGAGAATCGTGGTTCTTCTAGTAGCCGTCGGCAGTAACCAGCACCGCCGGGAATCGCGTCCGAAAGGATAACGAGCGGCTTTCCACCGGGGATTTCGACAGTGGCTCGCAAATCTCTTGGGTCAGTGCCCAATAAGTCCGCTGCTGCCAGCCGGAGCGCCTCTGCCAAGGTTCGCAAAAATCCATCTTGGGTGGCGCGCTGTTCGATTTCTGTTTGGCCCTCGATAGATGGGAGGATTTGGTCAATTCGAATCCCTCGAAGATCGGTCTCAAGAACGTGGGCAAGATCAACCGGCCATTTCAGGTTTTCTACACGGCAACGATCCCCAGTTCTCGGATTGTTGTGCGGGGACGGGACTTCGGTCGATCCGACTACACCTGGGGGTGTCGGCCGTGCAAACTCGCAAGCCGGACACCAAAGATATCCTGTCCCACTTGGTCCCCGGTTTAATATGAGTAACTGTCCAGGTGGACCGCCGTCTCGAGGCACGGCTGGCGCAAAGAAGCTGCTAACCAATGCCAGATCGGACGCAGTAAAGTCATTTGGTCGCGCGCGCGTCAATAATCGAGCTTCGTCCACCGGCTTAATGCGTAGGCGACTGGCGCCTGGATCTCGCCCAGCCCGTTCATCGTAGGACGTGAGGAAACCTACTGGTTCAACGAATGCCCTGCGCTGGTTGCCTGGTCTCGCTCCACACTGTGGGCAATTGTCTCCAAAGGCATCCCACTCGTGCTGTATTTCGACATGCCGGCAAGTCGTACAGATCCGATGGAAGCCCTTTTCCATCCAAATATCGCCGCCACCGTGCACATTGCGCCTGGTTATGCCAGTGCTAGTCCAGATCCGACCGCCAGCCACAACCTCCGAGCCGGGCGCGTATTCTGCAATTGCCATACTTGCGTCACGGTCGAGTTGCAATGCACGATCATCGCGGCCTCTCGAGCCACGTTCCGTAACAATCTCAAGATGGATTGAGTGAACGGGAAAACTATAGGTAGGAATCACGGCGGCACGGGATAGCGTCTCCACAAGATAGCGATCGAGGAATCGCTTCATATCTTTTAGCCGGGCCTGCATTCGGCCGGTAGCTCGCTCCATTTCCCATTCGGTCGCTCCTGACGCACCCACAGAGTTTAGTGCAGCCTGATAGTCGTCCTGCATTTCACGCCATCTGTCAGCGACTGCGCTCACCCACCGCCTTACTTCATCAAATACGTGCCGGGAGAGATCAGCACCCCTAAGGCCAATTGGCGCCAAATCAACGGGCAAACCCGTGATCATATTCTCCGCGATATCGAGTGAGACTTTCCCTTCCTCGCTGCCAAGCCACTCTGCCAAGTCGGCAATAACAGTATGCTCCCTTTCATTGGTCAGTTGATCGCCCAGAATGTCACGCAATCTGGGAGCACCCGTTCGGACCTGTCCGGCAAGTTGACGGTCTAACCACCCGGCCAAAGCACAGGAAATCTGATGTCGTCTAAAGAAGCTTGGATTGTCCAGCGTAAGGTAGGGTGCTGGCGGTGGCGTTTCCAGATAACTTCTGAGCGCGTGAAACTGTGCCTGATCATACCGACTTGATCGCGCGACCATCAGCGCAATCGGCGCGGCTTGAGCACGTCTACCCGCTCTTCCAGCTCTCTGTTGGTAGTTCGCGATTCCCGGCGGTACATTCCGGCATAACACGGCCTCTAAGTCGCCGAGGTCAACGCCCATCTCCATTGTTGTCGTGCAACTCAGGACGTTTATTTCGCCTTGTCGGAATCGCTCTTCAATTTCGGCTCTCTCCGTCACCCCGATAGCAGCGGTGTGCTCTCGGGCAATGCCACTGAGCGGGTTTTCCAAATAGCGGGCGACATAGTGGTTCCGATGTTGTATCTCATTTCGCTCTTCCGTTGGGATCATTTCAGTGCGACCTGAGCAGCGCCAAGCGATGCAGACGCCATCCAAGTCGATCTGGGTTGTTGTTCCGCAGCTTCGGCAACGGAATAGCGGATCCCCCAGAACCGGTGAGAACCTCAATGTCGCAAGGTTTAATACGTGCCCGATACGACTTGGCACCAAGAGACGGTGTGCTGGCCGCACCACTTCCTTCCAAAATGCGTCCAGAAAATCGCACGCTTCTTCCTGGTTTAAGCCCAAGCGGTCGACCAACACCCAGGTCGGACGGTTAGATCTCCCCGCTTCAGGCAGGAGCGTTCGCAGTCGCCGGCTCGCGTTAGTGCGCGTGATTGCCCAGGAAATGTCGGAACTTGCCCGGCCCTCACCCCAAACCGACTCGTCAGTTAGGTCGATGACTTCAAGAGAGTTGATTGCGCGCGAGTAGCGGATCAGATCAAGCAAAAACTTGATCAGGCCGGATGTGATTTGCCGGTGTTTCGAAGGCAAGCGATCCGACAGCCGACGCGAGATTGAATCCGTACCCTGATAAGCGAGTTTGACCATTCCTAGAGCTTCCAGCGAAACGCGCAGGGGCCCTCCGCAAAACTCGCCCGCGATCAGAGCCAAGAGGCGATCTTTGGCAGTCGCGGTGCTCATAGGCTCGGGATTTCGCCGATCGTAAAGGCGAAATCCTTCGCGACGGAGCATGCTCCAAACGCCATCCCGCACGCTGTGCAGATCCAGTTGTTCGTTCGGTTCGCGGCAAAGGGCACGCACTATGGCGGCTCGAATAGCCAAATCACGTGCTGTGCGGTCAAAAAATGGCGCAAAGAACGCCGCGTCCTGACGGCTATCCGCAAAAACCAACAAATTGCGTCCTTTCATGGGCGCATTGCTCGATTTGCCGGCTGGCACCGGCAGTGCTTCGATCAGAGCTTGCGCAGTAACAGCCGCAAATGCGTCATCTCCAGGATGGATAGACGTCACCGGCTCGGCGAAACGTCCTCCACTTTGTCCGCAGGACAAACAGTTGCGTACATATGCGCGCCTTTCTTCCTCATCCTCCCGCATTTGAGTCGGCTCAAGGGAAAGGACACCGTCCCCAGGTTCATCCACGAGTCGGCCATCATTTGGATCGAAGTCGATCAGAGTTTCTTGACCGCCGTTTCCGGCAAGATCTTCCTCTTCCATTTCGGCAGCCATTGTCCCGGCCGCAGTCAGTCGCAAAACCCTTCTTTTCGCGATCGGCGCAATATCAGAACGCGGATGAAGCATCCGTCCGTCATCCCACGCTTCAACGTATGGTTCTCCACAGTTTCGACAGACGAGTAGCGGATATACAGGTGCTTCATCGATATGCGTTCCTGTCCGCGACAGTCGGTAATCGCTCCAGTGCTCAGGGTTGTCAGTCGAGAGACGTAAAGCTACGCCTTCAACGCCTGATGCTGCCAAATGGTACCGCGCGGGCAACAACGGAAACGCACCAGGGACAGATGGTTTGGCTAGGACGCCGACCGAGATCAAGGCCGTTAGTGCCTTGTGTGCCTCCGCGTCACTCGCGGATTCGAAGACCCTCTTAGCCAAAACTTCGAAAGGAAGCGCCTTTCCATTCAGTGCATCGGCGACTGCCCGAGCTTCCTGCCTAGGCGCCAGAACGTCTATCAGTCCGTCTCCAAAGGCTTTCGATTCGTCCACCACAAACCCGTACAAGCCCGCCGCTGTCACCGCCTCGTTCCAATCGCTGGCGATATACTCTTCGTTCTCAATGCGCATGGCTCCGTCTTCACGGAGGCGCACCAAGACCTCGGCTAGTCGGATCCAATGCGAAACCGTTGCCGCGGGTTTCGAGCGGCCATCCTTCAGCGCCGGATGTGGTTGACGCTCGGAAGTGATGACTGCTCCTTCACCAGTCGAGAAATGCTCACCGAAAAGATCCTCAGCAAATCGCGCGAGCTCCTCGCGACGAGAAGGATCAAGGCTCGCTGATGTGCCGACACACCGCATCGTTCCAGGCTGCATTCCCAGTCGAGCCTTCAGCTTTCGCAATAGGAAGGCGACCTCAATTGCTTGCGCGCCAGAATAAGTATGGATTTCGTCCAGCACGAGCCAGCGAATTTCAGATCCACTCAAGAGCGCCCTGTTCCGAGGCAGCAACAGGATGTGTTCGAGCATGGCGTAATTGGTGACGAGAATATGCGGCGGTCGTACGAGCATTTCCCCGCGCGAAAGGAGCCAATTTCGAGAAACATTTCCTGCGTCCGGAAAATTTGTTTGGAATGTGGGTGTTACAACAAGTCGTCGCTCCTCATCACCGCGTGTGGCATTCGAGCGAACCTGACCGGTGAACCGGCCAAGTGTAATCCCAGGATCGCAGAGATCCCGAAACAACAAGCGCGCAATGCGGTGCATTTGGTCGTTCGCCAACGCATTCAACGGGTAGACTAGAATCGCCCGAACACCAGGTTGCACTAGATCGCCTTGACGAAGCAGGTCATCCACGAGCGGAAACAGAAAAGACTCGGTCTTTCCAGAGCCAGTGCCAGTTGCAACGAGGTAGTTCTCGTCACGGCCAATCGCTGCTGTCTGGTGTAGGTGAAGGGGCCTCTCGAATAGCTTCCGTCCCTGTTCGGAGGAAAAAAGATTGATCCAGGTCTTGTGAAGCACGCCTTGCTCTACGAGCTGAGCGATCGTACCTCCTTTTTCAAAGTCAGGAAGACTTTCGACAAACGGTCCCTTGACAAGTCCGGCTTTTGCGCAGGCCGTAGCGACGGTTTTGGACAACCTTGGAGCTCGAGCTGCCGACACTGGCGCCGCTGTCGTAATATACCTCGCAAGAACGTCGCCCAAGCCAGTCTTGAAGCGAATTGGATCGAATTCGGAGGTCATGGACGGTCCTTAGCGATTTGCCAAGTGAGGAGAAAAAAAGCAAAAGATTCGGGTGCTAGTCGGAGCAGCAGTGCCATGGTGCTTAGAACCTCTGTAACTGACCATCCAAGCCGTTGTCCGAGTACAGCGACAAAGTCGTCAACCTCTTCCATTCGGCTCGCGCGGCCAAACGCAGAAAGACATGCGGCAACCCATAGATCGATACTGTGAGGTTCTTCCTGATCCTCTGATCGTAGTGGAACAGGAGGTCGCTCGGTGTCAGGTGTCATGTCCCAGACCTCCCTGCTCAACCGGAGCAGCGCCTCCTGCCGCCGACTAATTTTGGAGGCTTCAGCCTCCTCGCTCGTCAACATTCCCGCCACTTCCAAGCGCTCTACGAAACGAAGGTGAGCCGCGCGCCAGTGGTCTGGACCTAAGACCGGCGTTCCGCGCCAGAACCAGCCAGCCGAAGAATCGTGGTCTACCTGCGGGAGGTTTGAAAAAAAGGTGCGAGGTTCAAACCCCCGAAGTTGCACGTTTTCGTTCATTGCTTCCATTCGGTTCCGGAACGCTAAGTAAACCGTGGCATGCAGCTGTGACTGATCCCTGAGGCGTGCTCGACCGAGAGTGAACAGATTGGCCAACTCAGCAACCCCAGGGTCTTGCGAGTTCGATAAACTAGCGAAGGCTGATGTCGGAGCCCCATAGAGATCTGGCAACAAGTGGATCGGATGTAAGAGAGGAATCCAGGATCGCGCCGTGTGATCGGGTGGCGGTACAATTCCAGCCTTCATGAGCGCCCCCGGCCCCTCTGGCCGTTCAGCGAGAGTCTTACCTACCTCCTTCCACCGCGAATTCAGTGGAGCTTCGATCACCGTCCAACAGTCAGCTGCGTAGCAATCGGCAAGCCATCTGCTGAGCGTCTCGAACCGTCGCCTTAACTCTGTATCAATGAGTCTGATGTCTCTGTTGCCGAGGACAATCGCATAGGTGTTTCCCCGGGAACTACGCAAAGGGCGCCACATGCTGCGGCTTTCGAAATCTACGTCGGGTCGAAGAAATATCCGCGCAAGAGCGAGTCCGTCGTTAAATTCCAATGTTGAAACAGTTAATTCGATTTCTGTGGGATCACCATTGGGGAGCACTACACTTAGCCAGGACGGCCGGCGTGACGACACCGGGCGTCTGCCAAAACCTGCCTCAACGAATTCAGTTGCGCCATGCTCATCCTCAATTTCTAAAGCTAGAGCGTCAACTGGCCCCATCAACTTTAGGTAAAAACGTAAGCCGTCACTCCTTGGTGCAGGCCGAAACGATTTCGGTTCTATCGACGGGACAAGTTCGAACAGCAGCAACTCGGCGCCACTTCCACGACAGAGAATTACCCTGTTGTCGGTGGCAGCCGTAAGCAGGTCGCGGACCGACAAGTTGCGGGATAGCCCGCGTGCGAAAGGACGATCCTCTCTTCGACCACGTATGATCAAAGTGGCTAACGTGTCTGGGCACCGGATAGTTACTGTATCGAAACGGTTCTCCTCGTCCACCGTGAGACGGGCTCCCATTGGCAGTCCGAGCATCGATCCGTCCGGCCGCCGTCTGATCACGACTACATCTGGCCACGGAAGGTCAAAAGGAACGAACCTACCTTCGATTTCGAACACTGCGCGGGCCGAAACATAGCCGCCGTGTGAATCGAGAGTCAGCCTCCCCTTGCTATCTTGGGTCACGTGTTGCGACTGCTCAAGCACAAGGTTTTTCGGTTCAACATCACTATCGAAGACGAATCCGTCGCTGCTTAAAAACGCAGGCCACACCCAAGGTCGGATCGAGATTCCGGAGATCCTCGCAGATTCGGTTCCGTGAGCAGGCGCAAGCAAATCTATGCACATAAGCAAAGGATCTGGACGGTTGGTATCACGAAACGACGCGAAGAGTGCTTCTATGCCAATTTCTGCAAACCCCTTTACAATTTCGACCTCAACTTCTGCGGTTTTCTGCCCGACGGTGACGCGAAGCTGTCGGACTTCGTCACGCTCAAGCCCTGTTTCGACTTCAACCTTCGCAGACGGGCCATACAGCATCCCCCGTGGTCCACTCGCTATTTGGCCATCTCGCACTGTCAGGCGTCGGCGGGGTTTTGCGCGAAGCTGCGTCACTCCCTTTCTGTTGGTGAGGTCAATTGACGAAGCCCCCAGTCGTGAGAACGCAACGAAAGCAGATTCGCCCATCTCCAATGCAGGTTCGTCGTCCACGGAAAAACTGTTTCGAGACAGGATGACGGCGTCGGTTGTATCGACTTCGACTTCGGTCGAATGACCATCCACTTCTTTGACAAGATATCCCGTCGTTCGGTCGAAAACGGCCAGCCCGACGGAATTCGAAAGGAAGCCTATCGCGCCTTCGGATTCATGCACACGCCACTGCAGAAGAGTTGGCCAGGGTTGCGGTAACGTCCAGTCTTCGCCTCCCCGAAGTCTGAATGGCGAAGGATCGTCATCTTGCCAGATTTGAACACGGCCTTGGACCCTTGGGAGCCGAACAGCCAAGCCATCTGCGCGCCAAACCAATCGCGGCTTAGGCAAAGAAACAACCACGCCCCCGTCGTTATGCTGAAGCTCTAAAAGCGTTTGAAAGAAACATTTCTCAACAGGCAGTTTGGATACAAAGGCGTCAGGGTCCTGACGGATTCTGGCGTAAAGAGTGGCATGCCAAGCCGTTTCATCCCAGAGAATCGCACGCCGCGGAGTAACAACTGCATGCGGCAGGAAATCCAAGGAATCGTCTTCCCAACGATTCAACATTACAGTCGCTTGTGTCGGTGGCGGTCCAAAAGCAGCCTCTTGGCGGAGGAACCCTCGGATTAATGCAGGCAGCAATGGCATCGGAACACCTGCGTGAAGCAGATAGACATCGACCATCCGGTTGAATCCGCGCGTTGGTAACCCAAGCTTCTCGCAAACAAGACAGAAACTTTTGTGAAGCATGCGCCGGTGGAATTGATCGGCCAAGGACACTCCGAGCACATCTTCTATATGCCGATAGATCGCTTGATCTATTTCCCCATAAGCTTCACTTAAAGCCTGTGTAACGCACCACGCAGAAACATAGGGAAACTCACGAAATAAATTTTCAATTCTGGTTGGATTGCTGCGCAAGTAAGCCTGCGACTTTTCAAACGCAGATTTCCGTCGTTCTTCGCTGATGGAGATGAGGCCAATAAAAGGTGGCGTCTCAGGTGACCTCAAGGACCGGCTCAATATAAAGTCTGTAACACGGCAACCCATTTTCCACTCCCGACTTCGGCGGTTTTTCGAAAAGCATTGGAATTTAAAGCTTCAAATTTTTGATCAAACTCTACGTAGGATACTGCCCGGTTCTTCAGGCTAGTGTTGTGATTCTTTTTCACGATGCCGATTCTTGCAGCTTCTGGTGGCCCTTCTTCCATGCCTCCACGAGATCTTCGGGCGCCTTGCTCCAGCGAAACGGCCGGGCGTCATTGGAATTGTGATGCTCGATGTAACCCTCGATCGCCGCGATGCACTCGTCGAGCGAGTTGAAAATCGCGTGCCTGAGTCTCTGCCTCGAGAGCTTGGAGAAGAACCCCTCGACGGCATTCATCCACGAGGCCGAGGTCGGGGTGAAGTGGAACGTCCAATTGGGGTTGTTCTTCAGCCATTCGTTGACCTCGGCCGACTTGTGAGAGGAGACGTTGTCGAGGATGACGTGAACCTGGGTTTCGGGCTCGATCCCCTCGGAGACGAGCTCGAGGAAGGCGAGGAATTCCTCCGAGCGGTGACGTGCGACCATCCGGCCGGTGACCTTGCCGGTGGCGACGTCGAGGGCCGCCATCAGGCAGGTGGTGCCGTTGCGCGTGTAGTCGTGGGTGCGGGTCTCGGGATGGCCGGGCTTCATCGGCAGGGGCGCCTGCGTCCGTCCCAGCGCCTGGATCTGTGTCTTCTCGTCCACCGAGATGACGACAGCGTGGTCGGGCGGGTTGACGTAGAGGCCGACGACGTCGCGGACCTTCAGCTCGAACCTCGGATCGCGGGAGACCTTGAATGTCTTGACCCTGTGGGGCTTGAGGCCATGGCTCTTCAGGATGCCGAATACCGTCGAGACGGCGATCCCCACCCTCGTCGCCAGCGCCCGCAGCGTCCAGTGACTGGCGTGCTCCGGCGGCGGCGACATCGCAAGCGCGATCAGTTCGCTGACCTTGTCCTCGGAAATCGGCTTGCGCCCCCGTCTCCGTGGGATGTTGTACAGCAGGCCGTCAACACCCTCGGCAAGGAAGCGGTCCCACCAGCGCCAGACCGTCGGCTTCGACATGCCGGTGGCCCTCATCGTCTGCGTCAGGGTGAGGCCGTCGCCGAGGTGAAGGATGATGGTTGCCCTCAGGACATGCTTGAGGATCGAATGGGGATCGGTTTTGATCTTCTCGAGACGCTTCCGGTCTTGCTCGCTGAGGACGATCCGGGTTCTCCTGCTCTTTGCCATCCTGGTTCTGCTCCCGTATGAAAACTGCGCGGCTTTCGCCGGGAGCGGTTGAATCACACTCTGTAGGAAAACGGAATCCCCAAAATCGAACATAACACTAGAGCAGAATTCATCCCCTACCCATCGGTGGTCAGTTCGTATGGAGGAAGTGCAGAAATTTCCTGTCCAAGGGTGGCGTAGATGGCGTTCGTCTTCGCGCCCTCCCTCTAGGGAATGACATTGCGTTTGATTGTATCTGCATATGCCGCACCGAGCCCTGCTGTTCATAGAGCGCCTCGCAAATGACCCGTGTCGGCATGGACCGTTACTAAAGCGCTACCCGCCAGTTCAAGCAACGCCTGGACCCCGCGGTGTTTGCCGTCCTTGTTTTCGCCATATGCCCGAAACGCGTCCTCAAAAGTGAAATCAACATAAATCGTTGTGCGATCGAACAAGACCAAGTCAATCGGCCCGAAAAACACCGCACGGGTGTTTGTGCCAATTTGCTCTCGGATCCCAGAAATGGCAGCCGCTCGCCGAAGCCGCCTGATGCAAACGCAGTTGCCAGTTGCGCTTGGCCAAATTTTTCCGTTTGGGCCTTGACCCCTCATGCCCATCGACCAACATATCCTTTTCACAATCGACACCGGTAGCTTAAAGCTGACGGTAGGATCAAATGACGCCTTAGTCCGCCCGCGCGCGGGAACAGAAACTTTAGTCAACGATTATAAGAAGAATTGTGTAAATTGTGTGTGTCAAATTCGGTATTTATGGTTTACTTTTTATAAATTTCCAGCGCAATAGGGCCTAGTACGCAATCCGCTGGCCGCCTGATGGGAGCGACAGGTCAAGTTCGATTTCCCGGTAGACCCGGCCTCGGAAATCATGATCTCCGGAGATGATCTGATGTTTCTTGCGCATACAGCTCGAATCCTTGACCGGGAGTCGCTACCCCTTGCTCTGACGCTTGGCCTCGATGACCATCTCATCATATGCTCGCCCGGAAACAGGCCCTCAGATGGCCCTAGCGCAACATCCTGGCCTTGACATGTTCGGAAAGCTGCCTGAACGTGACTTCCTCGTCTGAATTCATGGCGACGCCAACTTGGCGGATGGTGAACCGAAGGACACTTTTGCCCTCGCGAAAGGACTCAACTATCTGGATCGAATTCTCCCAGGATTTTCAGGTTGCCTTACAATGAATGAACATGGAGGGCGATTTGAAGGAGGGGTGGGATCTGTCAAAGTCGGAGCTCTGGCGGGCACGACAACGGCGATTCCGGGCGGTGTCGAAATTTAGTTAGTGTCCGCCAGAAAACCCCCTCTCTTCGGCTGCGGTGGACGACGATTTTCGACAAACCGGGATGCCGCGATGCGGCAATTCTCCCCGCTTCGGGATATTGACGCGTCCCGAGCCGCAGGTTTTCCGCCCACCGGACCGAATTTCGCGGCTTTCGCCGCCTTCAGCCCATAGGGAACCGTTCCCGCTCCGGGCGGGCCACGAATGAACCGGTGTTTCGGGGAGCGCCGTCAGGCGGCGCGTCGTCGTCGCGCCTTTCGACGCAGCAGAAGACCGATGCGGTGAATGTTGAGAGCGACCACGGAGAGTGCCACAACGCGGGCAAAGCCCTCCGCCCCGTACGCCAGGACCCGGTCGAGACCGCGGTGCTCAAGGTTGTTGATCGCCGATTCCACCGCCGGATGCTGGCGACGCATCGCCGCGAACTCCTCGCCCTGTTCGCGCTCTCGCTCCGCCGTGTTGAGGTAGCCCTTCTTCGGCAGCACGTTGTGATCGAGCAGCTCGTCAAGGCGGACACGGTTTTCGGGGCTGTGAAAGCCGCGGTCGAAGCTCACCGCACGGAGATCGGGAAACCGCGCCTGGGCAGCCTCGACCATCGGCACCGCGTAGTCCACGTCGCTGCCCTCCCACATGATCTCGTGGTGCAGGACAAAGCCGTGCCGGTCTTCCAGGATGCAGACCGGAACGCCAAGCTCCACCGGACATCCCGCCTTGCCCTTCGTGACCCAGCGCGTGTGCGGCTCGAAGATCGAGAACACCTTCTCGTCCTGAGGGATGGTCTCGCCCTTGAGAAGACGGCGGTCGATCTGGTCAATCTGACGCTTCGCATGGGCGATATAGCCTTCGATCTCCACGATCTCCCAGGCCTTCACGCCATGCGCAACCAGAACCGAAAGGCTGGCCTCCGCACGCACGACAAGATCAAGGCAGCGCCCGAGATATGCCTCCACATGCTCCGGACGCGCCCGCCGCGTTGCCCGCACCCTGTGGAACAACCGCCGCACCAGCCGCGTCAGGTGCTTCCACTGGCGCCAGCCACGAACACCGCTCTTCGCCGCCGCACGGCCCACCGCACGGATCAGGCAGCGCATCGCGTCCCACAGGAGACTGACATCCGTCGGATAGTGCACGTCGGTCTCGACCACGAAGCTGTCACAGCGCCCGACCAAGGGCGCGCCAGGCTTTTTTCTCGCGACCGCATGGCCGCTCTCCACAACCAGGTCGTTGACCGCCACAAGCAGTTCGGGGCGCAGAAGGCTCACATTGTCCACCAGCCTCTGGTAGCCGTAGCGATAGTCGTCCCAGACATCCGCATGGCCAAGGAAGCGGCGCAATGTCTTGTGTTCATTCACAAGCTCGTGGAGACGGTCGAAGTCGCAACCGAGACCCTGCTTGATCACCCCCATCACAAGGATCCGCCACATCTCCATGCCCGGCCGCCCGACCTTCCTGTCGATGCCGGGAAGGATGTGCTCGTCCAGGAGGGCGAACAGCCGGGAGCGGAACTGCTCGTCGGCGTAGAGATGCTGCAGTCCCAGCAGCAGGGCCGGGATGTCGTCCCTGGACTTGAGGTCCAGCTCGATTTTTTCGATGTGAACCTCGCCGAGTTCCATCTGCGGATTGCGTACCTGTCTCATCATTACCTCGCGAAGAAGTGCGCATATCGGCCCGAATTGGGCCAAAAGGGGCTGAAAGCGGGATTTCGGTCGTGATCTTCGCGGCGAGAATACCGTTATTTATCACATAGAGTCAATGACTTATTGGATTTTCGGGCAAGCACTAGTTAATTTAAGTCCCTGAAAGGCCTTCAAATGAACGATCCAGGAAAATCCGTCGAAATCAGGCAAGGTGATCTCAAGGACTGGCCCAATAGGAATTCTGAGTCACAATGTCCCGTTTATTCGCTGTCTTGCCAATTCTTATGATTGGTGAGCAAATGAGATTGTAACCGGTTTGTGTTTTCCACAAAGGGACAAGCGTTCACCCCACATTACTGGGTGAAGGACTAATTCCTGGACAGTGCTCTGCCGAGGGCGAAATACGATGTCTTTGGGGTGCGTTTCAGGGTCTCGAAGTCGACATGCACGATGCCGAAGCGCCTGTCGTACCCGAGCGACCATTCGAAGTTGTCCAGCAAGGACCAGACGACATATGCGCCGACGTTTATCCCCTCGGCGATCGCAGCCAGTACCTCGCTGACGTGAGCGTCAAGAAACGCGCATCGGTCAAGGTCGCTGATCTGGCCGTCCGGACGAAAGGTGTCCGGCGCGGCCATGCCGTTTTCCGTCACGTAAATCGGTAGCCCTTCGGCGTATTCCGACTGTACACGGCGAAGAAAGTGAAGGAGGCCTTCGGGGTAGATTTCCCAATCCATTTCCGTCTTCGGAAGTGGCCCCGGGATCTCCCTGTAACCGGGAAAGCGGTTTGCGGCCGAGTCCGTTTTCGGGGCGATCAGTTTGCGCGTGTAGTAGTTGATTCCAATCCAGTCGACCGGCGCGGCGATGACATCCATGTCCCGTTCCCAATCGGGCGGCAGATGTGGCCTCAAGCCCTCCAATGCCCGTCCCGGATAACCCTGTCCGCGCATGGCTCCCAGGAACCACCGATTGTAGATCTCGTCGTAGAGCCTCGCCTTCTCGAGAGACTCCGGTCGGGTGTCGGCAGGTTCCGCGTACTCGAAATTGACGACGGCACCGAGGTTGGACACGTTGAGCGATCGCATGGCCTCGATAGCCATTCCATGACCGAGAAGCACATGGTGCATGGCCCTTGCGGCAGCCCTGATGTCCCTTAACCCTGGAGCGTGAAGGCCGTCGAAGTGCGAAAGCCAGGCGACGCACCACGGTTCGTTGATCGGGGCGGCCGACGCGACCCGGTCGCCGATCCGTTTCGCTACCGTTTCCGCGAATTCCGCGAACGCGCAGGCGGTGTTCCGATTGGTCCAGCCGCCTTCGTCGGCGAGAGGCGATGGCAATTCCCAATGGTACAGCGTGACCCAGGGTTCCATGCCTCGGGACAACACGTGATCGACCAGCCGGTCATAGAAATCGAGTCCTTCGTCATTGACCGCACCGCGCCCGTCGGGAATGACCCTGGCCCAGGACGTGGAAAACCGCCAGACGTCGAAGCCGGCTGCCGCAGCAAGATCCAGATCCTCGGCGTACCTGTGATAATGGTCGCAGGCCACGCGGCCGTCATGGCCGTGGGCAACGTTTCCAAGCGTGGCGGCAAAGCTGTCCCAGTGGGTCGAACCGGCACCTCCGAAGCCGTGTCCCTCGATCTGGTAGCTTGAACTGGCAACCCCAAACCGGAACCCCGAAGGGAAATCGTCGCGACGGAAGTTCATCGCGTCATCCTCGCTGATCGCTTCCTGACGATGTCGCATCTGAATTTCGTTCGAAATCCCGGATCCGTGACCATGATGGACGAGTTCTCTCAATTGACAATTCGACAGGCGTCGGCATGATGTTGTGCTTGGTGCCTTTATTTGGCGTGGAAGGACGTTTCAATGCCCGTTTCTGAAACCACGGAAGGCGTGGTCGGTGGGCGGCTGGATGCTGAAGACTACACACGAAATTTTGCCGACCTGCATTCGGCCATGGATTCGCATGAGGCAAAGGTCGCGGCGGACCGCTGCTACTTTTGCCACGATGCCCCCTGCGTCACGGCCTGTCCGACCGCGATCGACATTCCTTTGTTTATCCGCCAGATTTCGACAGGCACGCCGAAAGCCGCCGCTCGAACGATCCTTGATCAGAACATTCTCGGGGGCATGTGCGCGCGGGCATGCCCGACGGAGGTACTCTGCGAGGAAGCCTGCGTTCGCGAACATGCGGAAGGTGCGCCCGTGGAGATCGGTCGGTTGCAGCGGTTTGCAACGGACTTCCTGATTTCCGCCAATGAACACCCGTTTCGCCGGTCCACGGATACCGGTTTTCGGGTCGCCGTCGTCGGCGCCGGTCCCGCGGGCCTTGCCTGCGCACACCGGCTGTCAATGAAAGGCCATCAGGTCACGATCTTCGAGCCCAGGGTCAGGCCGGGGGGACTCAACGAGTACGGAATCGCGGCCTACAAGACCGTCGATCAGTTTGCGCAGCGGGAAGTCAATTGGCTGTTGTCGATCGGAGGGATCGAGATTCTGCCGGGACGGCTTGGCGACGACATCAGTGTCTCCGGCCTCCGCGATTCCCACGACGCAATATTTCTTGGAGTTGGCCTGGCCGGTGTCAACGCGCTCATGATCGACGAGAGCGGGGACTCAGCGGCTTTTGACAACGTCGAGGACGCCATCGCCTTTATC
Source organism: Paracoccaceae bacterium (assembly GCA_965242975.1). Lineage (GTDB taxonomy): Bacteria > Pseudomonadota > Alphaproteobacteria > Rhodobacterales > Rhodobacteraceae > JAPPHA01. The sequence goes on from CBDETS010000007.1 coordinate 5,694,488, forward strand.
GCCCGATTGCGTCAGGAAACCGACCTTGGTCGATTGCCGGTCGGTCGCGATGTCGTTGTGATCGGGGGCGGCATGACGGCGATCGACGCCGCGGTCCAGTCCAGGCTTCTCGGTGCCGAAACGGTAACGTTGGTCTATCGCCGCGGCCGCGAGCAGATGAGCGCATCCGGATTCGAGCAGGAGTTGGCACTGAAACGTGGGGTGCACATCCGTGCCAACGCCCGGCCCGTCCGGCTGATTTCCGAAAACGGTATGCTCCGGGAGGTGGAATTCGTCCGGACCCGGACCCGGGACGGGCAAATCGAGGATACCGGGAGCCGGTTCCGGCTCAAGGCCGACCAGTTGTTTCGTGCAATCGGACAGAGGCTGGAAGTCGATGCGGACCGGATCGAGATCAGCCAGGGAAAGATCCGCGTCGACGGTAATGGCAGGACCAGCCTCGAAGGCGTCTGGGCCGGGGGCGACTGCGCGAACGGCGGAGATGATCTGACCGTGACGGCTGTCGCCGAAGGTCGGGACGCGGCCGAGGACATCCACGGGGTCCTCACGAGCAACTGACCGGGCCCGAATGCGGCCGGACCGGAAAACGATCAGGATCGAGGAAATCAAAGGACAAGGTCATGGCCGATCTCGCTACCGAATTCGCAGGTGTCCGGTCGCCTAACCCGTTCTGGGTGGCTTCGGCGCCTCCGACCGACAAGGAGTACAACGTCAGGAGGGCTCTCGACCTGGGCTGGGGCGGAGTCGTCTGGAAGACGCTTGGCCTCGATCCCCACATCGTCAACGTGAACGGCCCCCGCTACGGGGTCATCAGGGGTGCCGATGGCCAGCTTATCGGCATGAACAACATCGAATTGATCACCGACCGGCCGCTTGACGTCAATTTGCGCGAAATCAAGACCATCAAGCGAGACTATCCGGATCGTGCGGTCATCGTGTCGCTGATGGTTCCGTGTGAACAGGAATCCTGGAAGTTCATTCTCGACAAGGTGGAGGAGACCGGAGCCGATGGAGTCGAGCTCAATTTCGGCTGCCCGCACGGAATGAGTGAACGGGGCATGGGTTCGGCGGTTGGCCAGGTTCCCGAATACATCGAAATGGTGACCCGCTGGTGCAAGGCGATCACGAGGATGCCGGTCATCGTCAAGCTGACCCCAAACGTGACCGACATCCGTTATCCGGCGCGGGCCGCCCTCAAGGGCGGCGCCGACGCGGTCAGCCTGATCAACACGCTCAACTCGATCACAAGTGTCGATCTGGACGATTTCTGCCCGGAACCCGCGATCGACGGAAAAGGGACTCACGGCGGCTATTGCGGCCCGGCCGTGCGCCCGATTGCGCTGCACATGGTCGCCGAAATTGCCCGGGATCCGGAGACACGGAATCTGCCGATTTCCGGAATCGGAGGCATCGGCACGTGGCGGGACGCGGCCGAGTTCATCACGCTCGGAGCCGGAACGGTCCAGGTGTGTACCGCCGCCATGACGTTCGGATTCCGCATCATTCACGAAATGATCGCGGGACTCGAGCACTGGATGGACGCGCACGGGCATGACACCATTTCGTCCGTTCAGGGAAGGGCGGTTCCGAACGTGACGGACTGGCAGTATCTCAACCTGAATTTCGTCACCAAGGCCGAGATCGATCAGGGTCTCTGCATCAAGTGCGGCCGATGCTTTGCCGTGTGTGAGGACACGTCCCACCAAGCGATTTCCATCGGAGCCGACCGGACGTTCGAAGTCATCGACGAGGAATGCGTCGCATGCAATCTCTGCGTCAACGTGTGTCCCGTCGATAACTGCATCACCATGAAGACCCTGCCTGCGGGAAGCACCGACACCCGTACCGGCCAGGTCGTCGAAACGGACTACGCGAACTGGACGGCTCATCCGAACAACCCGTCCGCCGAAGCATCGGCGGACTGACCACAGGAACTGGCAGTGCCGGCGGCAATGCGCAGCAAGGGAGAACAATGACGGTCACTCGCGAGAACCTGCGGTTGAATGGAGGCCGCCTCTGGGACAGCATCATGGAGATGGCGACAGTCGGCCCTGGCGTTGCCGGGGGAAACAACCGCCAGACGCTGACCGATGCCGACAACCAGGGGAGAAAGCTCTTCCAGGACTGGTGTCACGAAGCCGGAATGACCGTCAGTGTCGACCGGATGGGGACAATGTTTGCCCGACGCGAGGGCGAGGACCCGGGCCTTTTGCCGGTGTGTGCCGGAAGCCATCTCGATACACAGCCGACGGGCGGCAAGTATGATGGTGTCCTGGGTGTGCTTGGAGCCCTCGAGATCATCAGGACGCTGAACGAGCTCGGCATTCGGACGCGGCGGCCGATCGAGATCATCAACTGGACCAACGAGGAAGGCACCCGATTTGCGCCGCCCATGATGGCGTCAGGTGTCTTTGCCGGGGTTCACGAACTCGACTGGGCCTACAGCCGCACGGACGCGGACGGCAAGAGTTTCGGCGACGAGCTGAAACGCATTGGCTGGATTGGCAGCGAGGAGGTCGGCGCCCGAGAGATGCATGCGTTCTTTGAGCTCCACATTGAACAGGGACCGATCCTGGAAGCGGAACAGGCGGATGTCGGTGTGGTGACCCATGGACAGGGCCTGTCATGGACAGAAGTCACCCTGGCGGGAAAGGAAAGCCATACCGGAAGCACACCGATGCCAATGCGCCGAAACGCGGGGCTCGGCATGGCGCGTATCGTCGATCTCGTCGACAGGATCGCCTGGTTGCACGAACCGCATGCGGTCGGCGCGGCCGGGCACATCGATGTCTATCCGAACAGCCGCAACGTGATTCCGGGCAGGGCCGTCTTCACCGTGGACTTCCGTTCGCCCGACCTGGCCGCCATCGAAGACATGGAATCCCGGCTCCGCGAGGACGGTAGGGGAGTGGCGGAAAAGCTTGGCCTGGAGATCAGCTTCGAGAAGGTCGGCGGTTTCGACCCGGTTTCCTTCGACCCCGATTGCGTTGCAGCCGTGCGGTCCGCCGCCGAACGCCTCGGGTATTCACACCGGGACCTGGTATCGGGTGCGGGGCACGATGCCTGCTGGATCAACCGGGTTGCACCGACGGCGATGATCATGTGTCCCTGCGTTGACGGCCTGTCGCACAACGAAGCGGAAGAGATTTCCCCGGAATGGGCCGAGGCCGGTGCGAATGTCCTGATGCACGCGGTTCTCGATACGGCCGGGGTGGTGTCATGATTCATCGTGCGACCGTCGGGAACGGCGTGCCGGACGGTTGGCAATGCCCCGGTTTTCGGCGCAGGACGGTGGACAAGATCCCGGACCGGGTTCCGGTGTCGTGAACACATGCCCGTGCGCACGACGGAACCCCCGGGCATCATCCGGAACTGAAGGAGAGAAGACATGAGCAAGGTCGTCAAGGGCGGCACGGTTGTCACCGCGGACCGGACCTGGAAGGCGGACGTCCTGATCGAGGGTGAACGCATTGCCCGGGTCGGCGAAGGATTGACCGGCGATGACGTGATCGACGCGGAAGGCGCCTATGTCATCCCGGGCGGAATCGACCCGCACACGCATCTTGAAATGCCGTTCATGGGGACGACGGCGGCCGAAACGTTCGAGTCCGGCACGTGGGCGGCGGCGGTTGGCGGAACCACGATGCTGGTCGACTTTTGCCTGCCGGGCGAAGACGGTTCGATCAGGAATGCCATCAACGAGTGGCACCGGAAGTCAGCTCCTCAGATTTGCAGCGACATCGGTTACCACATGGCGATTACCGGCTGGGACGAGACCGTCTTCAACGAAATGAAGGATGCCGTCGACATGGGCGTCAACTCCTTCAAGCATTTCATGGCCTACAAGGGAGCGCTGATGGTCGAGGACGACGAGATGTTCGCGTCGTTCAGGCGCTGCGCGGAACTCGGCGCACTGCCCATGGTGCATGCGGAGAACGGCGACATCGTGGCCGAACTTCAACAGAAATACATCGCGGAAGGAATCACCGGGCCCGAGGGCCATGCCTATTCGCGACCGCCGGAAGTCGAGGGCGAAGCGGCAAACCGCGCGATCATGATCGCGGATGCCGCCAATGTTCCACTCTATATTGTTCATGTCTCGTGCGAACAGGCCCATGAAGCGATACGTCGGGCACGGCAAAAGGGTATGCGGGTCTATGGTGAGCCGCTGATCCAGTTCCTGACACTCGACGAGTCGGAGTACTTCAACCAGAGCTGGGAACATGCCGCGCGGCGGGTCATGTCTCCCCCGTTCCGGAACAAGGAACACCAGGCAGGTCTGTGGGCCGGTCTCCAGGCGGGTTCGCTCCAGGTTGTCGCGACCGACCACGCGGCCTTCACAACGGAACAGAAGCGCATGGGAATCGACAACTTCATGATCATCCCAAACGGAACGGGCGGGCTCGAGGAAAGGCTTGCGGTCCTGTGGACCGAAGGTGTTGAAACCGGCCGGTTGACCATGAACGAATTCGTTGCAGCGACCTCGACCAACATCGCCCGGATCCTCAACATCTACCCGAAAAAAGGCGCGATCACGGAGGGTGCCGATGCCGACATCACCGTCTGGGATCCGTCGATCCACAAGACGATTTCCGCGAATACCCAGAAGTCGGTTCTCGACTACAACGTGTTCGAGGGATGGGAAGTGAAGGCGCAGGCCCGCTACACAATCAGTCGCGGGGAGGTCATCTGGGCCTGGGGGCAGAACTCCCAGCCGCAACCGGGTCGCGGCCGCTTTGTTCCGCGTCCGCCGTTTCCTTCGGCTCATCGTGCGTTGTCGAAATGGAAGGCGCTCAACAGTCCGAGGAAAGTCGAGCGAGACCCGCTCAACATTCCGGCCGGCATCTGATGATCGATCGCGCAGGCTTGAGCGGGCATTGCGTGGCTTCCGTCATGCAGAACGGACGTGTCCCTGACCGGCATGGTCCTTCGGCTTGTGCAGGAACGGTCGGCGGGTGATGGCGGTCCCGGCGATAGATGCCCGTTCGGTCAACCTGACGTTTCAGACATCCGATGGGCCGGTCGATGCGTTGAGGGATGTGACCCTGTCGATCGGCACGGGTGAGTTCGTGTCTTTCATCGGACCTTCGGGTTGCGGGAAGACGACGCTCCTTCGCGTCATCGCTGACCTGGAACAACCGACGGGCGGAGAGATCCGGGTCAACGGCATGACGCCCGAATCCGCACGCAAGGCCCGGGCTTATGGCTACGTTTTCCAGGCCGCGGGCCTCTATCCCTGGAGGACCATCGAAAAGAACGTCATGCTGCCGCTCGAAATCATGGGTTATGATCGGGCTGACCGCGCAAGGCGCGCCCAGGAAGCCCTGCGGCTGGTGGATCTCGGGGGGTTCGAGCGGAAGTACCCGTGGCAGCTCTCGGGCGGCATGCAGCAACGCGCATCGATTGCCAGGGCCCTGGCTTTCGATGCCGACATCTTGTTGATGGATGAGCCCTTCGGCGCGCTCGACGAAATCGTGCGAGACCGGCTGAACGAGGAGTTGCTTGATCTCTGGGCGCGTACCGGAAAGACCATTGCCTTCGTCACCCACTCGATACCCGAAGCGGTCTATCTTTCGACCAGGATCGTGGTCATGTCTCCGCGACCGGGCAGGGTCACCGATGTCATCGACAGCCCGCTGCCAAGGGAACGGGATCTGTCGATCCGCGACAGCGCCGATTTCCTCGAAGTCGCCGCGCGAATTCGCCAGGGCCTGAAAGCCTGAATGGAGTTCCCTCAACAATGACCAGGCCGGATGGACCGATTCTTCCAATACTGACCGTCGTCTTCGCGATCGTCGTTGTCTGGTACGTCGCGGCTGTCATTCTCAACGCGTCGTGGGTTCGGGACCAGGCCGAACGGGCCGGGCAGGAACTCGGGTTCGTCGAACTGGTCTCGGAGACGCTTGCGCAGGATCGGCCCCGGCTGCCGGCGCCCCACCAAGTTGCCATCGAGGTCTGGAATACCACTGCGGAAAAGAAAATCACGTCCAAGCGGAGCCTGGTTTTCCACGGTTGGGTCACCCTGTCCGCGACGCTCCTCGGCTTCGCTTTCGGTACCGGGCTCGGCATGTTGCTCGCCGTGGCCATCGTCCACGACCGGGCAACCGACCTGAGTGTCATGCCGCTGGTCATCGGGTCGCAGACCATTCCCATTCTTGCCCTTGCACCCATGATCATCGTGGTTCTCAACGCCGTCGGACTGTCGGGGCTGATTCCCAAGGCGATCATTTCCGCCTATCTGAGCTTTTTTCCCGTGGCTGTCGGAATGGTGTCGGGATTCCGCAGTCCGGCGCAGCACGAACTGGACCTGATGAAGACCTACAACGCCAGCCGGCCGCAACTGTTCTGGAAACTCCGGGTGCCGGCATCGATGCCCTTCCTGTTCCCGTCGCTCAAGGTTGCGATTGCCGCCAGCCTGGTCGGGGCGATCGTCGGTGAATTGCCGACCGGCGCCGTCGCGGGACTGGGCGCAAGGTTGCTGGCGGGCAGTTATTACGGGCAGACAGTCCAGATCTGGTCAGCGCTCCTTGTCGCGGCGGCAATGGCTGCAGCGCTCGTGACGCTGGTTGGCGGGGCCGAGCGTCTGACTCGTCGCGCCATGGGTGCGCGCCCATGACGCTCGTTGTCACCGCGTTGCTGCTCTGGGCGGCGGCATGGGCGTTCAATCGGCGGATCGCCTCCGTGCCAGGTTTCGACCGGCTGTCCCGATTCCTGTCCCCGCTGGTATTCGGCATCACGGTACTCGTCGTTTGGGAACTTGTGGTTCGCGGACTTCAGGTTCCCGAGGTCATCCTTCCGCCGGTAAGCAGTATTGCCACGAGATTCGTGGACAGTACCGGGACGCTCTGGATCGATTTCGTTCAAACGGTCATCAAGGGCGCGTTGAGCGGTTACCTGATCGGTTGCGGGGCGGCCATCGTGACCGCGGTCGCGGTGGACCGGTCTTCCTTTCTGCGGCGCGGTCTGCTCCCGGTCGGAAACTTCGTCGCGGCGCTGCCAATCGTCGGAATGGCGCCCATCCTGGTCATGTGGTTCGGCTTCGACTGGCAATCAAAGGCCGCGGTCGTGGTCGTGATGGTGTTCTTTCCCATGCTGGTCAACACGGTCCAGGGCCTCGGGGAAGCGCAGCCGATGCAGCGGGACCTGATGCGGACCTATGCGGCGGGGTACTGGCAGACGCTGGTGAAACTCAGGCTGCCGGCTGCCGGGCCATTGATCGTGAACGGTTTGAAGATCTGCGCGACGCTGTCGCTGATCGGAGCGATCGTGGCCGAATTTTTCGGCTCGCCCGTGCGGGGAATGGGATTCCGCATCTCGACCGAGGTCGGCCGGCTCAACCTTGACATGGTCTGGGCAGAAATCGCGGTCGCCGCGATTGCAGGTTCGGTATTCTACGGTATCATCACTTTCGGCGGGAGAATGGTAAATTTCTGGCACCCGTCGCAACGCCGGGACTTGCGGTAGCCGCCGTCACGAGTCAGTCTTCGGGAAACACGGGAATCGGTTCGGAACCCGCGCGGAACCGGGCGTGGTAACGAAACCGTATCCTTCGTCGAGTTTTGCAAGAGGAGAGAAAGCATGAAAACGAGATCCATGAATCCATTGGCAGCAGGCCTGGTGCTTGCTCTTGGCTGGGCAACGCAGTCCTTGGCGGCGGATGAAGTCACGTTGCAGTTGAAGTGGGTCACGCAGGCCCAGTTCGCCGGATACTACGTCGCGCTCGACAAGGGGTTTTATGCCGAGGAAGGCCTCGACGTTACCATCAACGCCGGAGGCCCCGACATCGCTCCAACCCAGGTGATTGCCGGCGGTGGCGCTGACGTCACGGTCGAGTGGATGCCAGCCGCACTGGCTGCGCGAGAACGCGGCCTTCAGCTCGTGAACATCGCCCAGCCGTTCAAATCGTCCGGCATGATGCTGACCTGCCGGAAGGACGCCGGTATCGGTTCCACGAAGGACTTTCCCGGCAAGACCCTTGGCGTCTGGTTCTTCGGCAACGAGTATCCGTTTCTCAGCTGGATGAGCCAGCTCGGTATTCCGACCGAGGGCGGTGACGACGGCGTCGAGGTCCTGAAGCAGGGATTCAACGTGGACCCGCTCTTGCACCAGCAGGCAGCCTGCATTTCGACGATGACCTACAACGAATACTGGCAGGTAATCGATGCGGGACTGTCAGAGGATGACCTGGTCGTGTTCAAGTACGAGGACCAGGGCGTGGCGACCCTCGAGGACGGCCTCTACGTGCTCGAGGACAATCTCGCGGATCCGGCGTTCGCGGACAAGATGGTCCGCTTCGTACGCGCATCGATGAAGGGATGGAAATACGCCGAAGAGAACGTCGCCGAGGCGGTCGGGATCGTTCTCGACAACGACGCGACCGGTGCCCAGACCGAGCATCACCAGACGCGGATGATGGGTGAGATCGCCAAGTTGACGGCAGGTTCGGACGGATCGCTCGACCCGGCCGATTTCGAGCGAACGGTGGACACGCTGCTCGCGGGCGGATCCGACCCGGTCATCACCATGCGCCCGGAAGGAGCCTGGACCCACGCCATCACCGATGCTGCCCTGAATTGACGGCGTGTGACACTCCCGCCAAGGAAACGAGGGTTTCCGTTTGCGAGAATTCGAATCCGGTACCGGCTTCCGCGCCGGTACCGGATGCATCGTGTCACAAGATCGACAACCATGTGAATTTACATCGCCCGGCCGCCCGGCGATCATCGCGAGGGGGCGAATCTCATGCGTTGTCGTGTTACGCGATGCCCTGTTTGGTCTAGTTCCTGAATCTTAAGTTCTTATCAAATCTCTTCGCTCTCGCCGAGTTCGTTCGCCTTGAGGCAGAACCTCTTGACTGAAGTTCTGATGCGGGTAAGAGATTTATTGAATCGTATCAACATGATACGTGGATCAGGACTGTCGCGGTCTGCCTACAAACGGCGAACCCGGCCAGATCTGCCGTCACATGGCTGCGAAATCCTTCAGTAGATCAAGCGCCTTTTTTCTGCGCGGCATTCGCCTGGGTGGTCAGCTCAACGATGGTCCTGCGACCATCGTCGGATCCCGCAATGCCGTGGGAGGATCGGACGACGGTTGACTGACCGTCGAGAAGGGTACGAAAGCTGTGGGTGCCGCTGCCGTCCGGCAGCGTGTGGGTATGAACCTTGGTCAGTGCCGGCTCCGAACGCCGGGCGGGCAGGACCGGATCCCCGGTCTCGTCGGGTTCGGTGTCGGTGTCGCACAGGGGATCCAACACCATGCCTTTCGCATGTGCCATTCGACGAGATAGGCGAGCATGCAGATGAAGAAATGGGCGCGGACCCGGTGCTTGAGGCGGTGGAATATGGGCCGGACCTGGAGGTCGCTCAATTTGAGACAGCGGAAAGCCCGCTCCACGCGGGTCGACCGCTTGTAGTTCCGGACGCATTCGGGGGCGGCCATGTCTTCGGAGCCGAGCGAGGTGCGGATGATGTAGATTCCGTCGAGGGCGGCCTCGGCGTTACCCCGTCCTCTCCCGATCCAATGGCCATGTCACGCAATGGGCCATCAGCGAACGACTACCGTGACGGCTCAGCAAACGGAATAGGCAAGAAGCCGCTTGCTGATTTCCGACCTCGGAAGCCGGCATCGCGGATGAGCTGAAATTTTACCTAATCCATCGCGCAAATCATCCAGTTCGACAACGCGGTGCTCGAACATCTGGTCGAGCAACCACAGGACTCCGTGGCATCGGACTTCCTCTTCGTCTGCAAGCGCGCGCAATTCCCGGTCCCCGGAAAGCAACGTCCACGCACTTTTCTTCGCAAGCGCGAGTGCAAAGCTGTCTGGAAGTGACAGCGATCTCCGCTTGCGCAGGTAGCTCATTGCGAGGGAGACTCCGTCGCCATCCAGCTCCTCAACGCGAAGCCCAAGCCTGACGAATTCCGGCCCGCCGTGTTCTCTGGTCTCGCGTTCGTACAGCAAGTCGGGAACAGTGAACTCGAACGGAAGACGGAAAGTGGATTCGACAAGATTTCCGCGATCGAGGTCAATCAGGACGGAGGTGTCAGACACAAGGACCTTCACGACACTCAGGCTCCGGCAAGTTCTGGATCAAGGCTCGGTGGTTCATCCATGCGGCGGTTGAGCTCGTGAACCGAGTGGCCGAGCAGTTCGGCGGCCTTGGCTTCGGAAATCGCTCCTTCCGACAGGGCACGAAAGCACAGCCGCTCGAAACGCATGGGTCTCTCGCCGGGCATGGCCTCGGGCTCCTTGTAAGGAGGACTGTGCCAGCCGCGACGTCTGAATTCGTTGAACAGCTGCCGAACCACTGATGCACTGAGTATCCCGAGGTCCTTGCAGCGGTAGGTGAGTGCCTGAACGCTCACGCCGAAGATCCTCTTGAGTTCGAAGAGTTCACCCCAGCCAATGGACCTGCGGTGTCTCCCGACCTCGGTCCGCAGCGTCTCGGCCGGCATCAGGAACGCGCCGGCGAACCGATGTGCGGCTTTCTCTTCGTCGATTTTCAATCCCGGGTCGAGGGCCATGTGGCCCAGTTCATGCGCCAGCGTGAAGCGCTGGCGTTCGCCCCAATCGTTCCGGTTCACAACGACGACTGACGCAATGCCCCTGTCTTTGCAGCGGACGCGCGCCGTGAGCCCGTCGATATTCCGGAGACTCATCGCGAGGACCTTGATTCCACGCTCCTCCATGAGATCGACAAGGTTGGGGATCGGATCGAATCCGAGGCCCCAGTGAACACGCATGCCCAACGCGGCCTGTTCGGCTTCGGCAGGGTCGCGCAGCACGGGCCAGGGGGCTTCGCGCGGCATGTCCCGAGCCACGGTGGGCAGCCCCAAAGTCTCCTCGACCGCGAGATATCGCTCCAGCAGGTGCAGGACCCTGGCCTCGACCCGCGCCTCCTCGCGGCGGCTCGTGAGCCGTTTCTTCCGGAATTCGACGGCTTCGAGACGAGTGTCGCTGTCGCTGGCCAGGTAGTCGACCGGCACATCGAGGGCGTCAGCCAGCGCGATGAACACGCCGGAGCTGGGCATGGTCTCGTCACGTTCGTACTTACTGATCGCCTGTGCCGTCACTCGGTTGTCGATTCGGGATTCCAAGTCACGGAGCGACAGGCCACAGGCGTGCCGGGATACCCTAATACGTTGACCTACAGTCATTTTCAACCTCTCTTTTCTCGGTTGACAAAATACCAATAATATTACAATTCGTCAAATACAGGGGCTGAACAGCCGCGGCGACATCCCCGCATCGACAGACAAGACCAGTAATGACCGAAACACAGGAGGTACCTCCACGGTCGCTCAAGCAAACGAAGGGTCGGTGATCGCCGATCGTGACTTCACCGGGGGGCGGTGGCGAACTCACCGTCGAAGTTTTCTCGCCGCGCGTCCCCGAACCCAAGAAGTTCACCTGGTCGAAATCCCTCAAGGTGGGCGACGCGGCAGATCAGGCTGCGAAGGCCTTCGGCTATGAGGCCGGGAACCCGACCTTGATCGACAAGGCCGGGCATGTGCTCGACCGCGACAAGACACTGTCCGAGGCCGGCGTCCGGGATTTCGACAAACTTGAACTGACCGACAAGGGCGGCGGAGTCTGAACCGCGATGATTCCGCTCGCAGTGACCGACGTTGCGATCGCCGATGAGCTGCCGGGTGCCGTGGCGTGGGCGACACGCCGCCAAATCGTCATGGACACCCGGTTCATCCCCTTCCGCACGCTCCGTCTCGTGCTTGTGCAGCGGAACACCAACGAGAAATTCTATCTTCAGGGTACGTTCGAGGACTGTCGGGCGTACCCACCGCAATGGCAATGGTACGACGAAAGCTGGTCTTCAACCGAGGGTTCGCGCCTGAGCCCTAAACCGGGGCACCGGCCTTCCTTGCTCAGGCCTCCATGTTCATCCATCATGATGGCAAGGGTCTCATATGTGCGCCGTTCAATCGACTGGCATACGGCGCTCACAAAGGCCCTCATTCGGATTGGGGCGGCCTCGCTCAATGGATGACGCCGGCAAGGCTTTGTCCATGCGGTCAAGATTCGGGACATACTCAGCTCGACCCTGCGCGACTTCCAGCTTTCTTTGGGTCGGATGTGATGGCCGTCCAACGCGTTCGCCCACTCCCGTGCGGATTCCTGCGCGGACGGTACAGGATCTCGTCCGGTCTCATCCACGACACGCAGAAAGCTCTACGGGGGTTTTTCGAGTCAGGCCGTCACGAGGGCGGACACGAAGGCCTCTGCTACTGGGCCGGCCGCGAAGACGCCGACATGACGAACCTTGAGGCCGCTGTCGTCCCCGCTGCCCGACACGGACGATACGGCGTCTTCGTATCGGAGGCCGCATTCGCCGAGGTCGCCCGGCAGGCCCGGGCGATGGGTCTGGGAATCCTGGCTCAGGTCCACAGCCACCCGGGCCGCGACACTCGACATTCGGACGGGGATGACGACCTGGTGGTCATGCCGTTCGAAAACATGCTGTCCCTGGTCGCTCCCCACTATGGCCAGACCGTACGCGCCATAGCGGACTTCTCGGTTCACCAGTTTCAGGACCGCCGTTGGGTGTTGTGCACACGCGAGTCCATGTCATCGGCTTTCGCCACGGTGCGCCATGACAACTGACGATTTCGATTCGGAGCGCGAATGATTCTATCGCGAACGCGATTCGCGCACTTCCGAATATCTCGAAAACGATTTTCCGGCTTAAGCCCCCGTTTCGACACACGTTTCGGCTGACGCCCGCGAGACGCGATCCGGACAGCTCCTTCTTCTCGCGCTTGTAAACCAGCTCGCCGGGATACATCGCGAACTCCGCTTCGCCGTGGCCGTCCCGGATGCGGTGCTGCTCACCCCCAATCCGTGCGGCGCTTCCACTCTCGGTGCCGAGGTTTGCGGGTTGGCCAGCCGGATCGACCCATACGGCAAGTTCGAGTTCGATACCGAAGAAACGCCCCCGGAACGCATCTCCATCGGCATCGGCGCCCATTGCCGGCACGACCTTGCCTGGTACCTGGGATTCGACCGCTCCAATGCCCAGCTCCACACCGCGCCTTGCCGCGCCGGCAATGACGCATCGGCAGACCTCAGAGGCGCCGGTCTCGCCGCCACGCTTGGCGCGGCGGCGGCCACCAAGGCAGCCTTGAAATTCGAAACCACGCCCACGACCCTGTCCGCGTGGAACTTCGGGAGCGGTGCCGAGGCGGACCCCGGACCGGCCGAAATCCCGCCGATTGACGTCGGGCGAGGCCTCATGATCGGTGCAGGGGCAGTCGCCGCGGCGGCCGTCTATTGGCAGATGCAATGGGGAAACAGCTCGCCCTGGACCATCATCGACCGCGACAGGATCGCGCTTCACAACACCAACCGGGGCCTGCTTTTCTTCCCCGGCGATGCCGGTTGGCCGAATGCTCTCCCGCTCTCCAAGGTCGCATGCCTGAGCCCGTACCTCGAGAACGCGGTCGCCGTCGACAGCTGGTACGACCAGGCCCCGGAGGCGCGGCAAACGTTCGATACCGTGCTCGTGCTGGCAAACGAGCGAGACGTGAGAACGATCGTATCGTCAAGAAACGACCCGATACAGTTCCAAGCCACGACAGGCCGATCATGGCTCAGCCAACTCCATCGCCACGTCTCCGGGCGGGACGATTGCATTCGCTGCCGAATGGAAGATATCCGCACACCCCAACTTGAATGCGCCCAAGGGCCAACCGCAAACACCGATCAGCCTGAGCGGCCAGACGCTGCGTTGCCGTTCTTGTCTGCTGCCAGTGGCCTGATGCTGGTAAGTGCCTTGCAGCGCCTGCAACATGGCGACCTCGGAGTGGGTGACAGGAATGTCTGGAATTGGGATTACCGGAGTTCATTTCGCATGAACCAGTCAGCTCGCCACGCATGCCGCGACGATTGCGCCACCGTCCTCGGTCCCGACGCGCGTCGGAAAATAGCCACCATGACACGATGGGCAAATGCCTCTTGGATCGCATGAACATGTGTTTCTGCCTGTTCGACTATTCAGGCCTCAAGATCTTCTCGCACACTGAGTTTCGGCCCGTAGTGGTAGGTCAACCATGCACGGCCGGACTTGTGCTGCTACGCGTCGACTAACGCCTCTTCGTTCGTGATTCCGCCAAATCCCGTGTCCTCCAGGCCGATGAGCACTTGCTCGGGTTGCAGAATGTCGACGGCAGAATGAATGTCGTTTGGGGCAAGGGATCAGTACGTGGACGAGAGTCCTGCGTCGACGCACAGGCGGTTTGAACGAATCACGCTCCTGAGTAGCCGAGCGTTGCGACGCCGGAGACGATCAGGACGAGGCCGAGAATCTGGAACCGGGCCATGCGTTCGCCCAGAAGGACGCAGGCGAGAATGACTGTAACGACGCTGAACGTCGATGAAATGACGGCGGTGAACTCGGGATTGCGGGTCATCCCTCCCGCGAACAACAGGAAGAATCCGAAGGAATCGAGAAATCCATGGGCGACGATAATACCCTGTCGTCGTGCCGGAAGACGCCAGAAAAAGACGTCGCGCCGACGGAGCAACAGCAATGCCAGCAGAAACAGGAAGCCGACGGTGCGCCCGATCCAGAGCGCGACGAATCCATCCGTTCGCGCAGCGGCCTCCTGTCCCGTGATGACTGCAATTGCGTAGATGACGCTGGCGACGCCGGCCAATGCCAGGATGGAACCGGTCACCGGAGGAGTCTGCCGTGTCGTCGGAATTTGCTTCGACGCGGGACCGGGATCGTTTTGAGGTTCGGAAGTGACGGCTCCGATCAGAACGACTCCAAGAATGATTGCCGCGATCGCAACGGATTCCGCGAGGTCCGGTATTCGACCGGAGGCCACCGCAAATGCGACGACAATCACGGGGTGGGCGCCGACGATGGGCGCGACGACGCTGATCGGACCGCGGGCGAGTGCAGCAAAGAACGTCAGAAGGGCCAGGGCGAGGCAGACGCCGTGGACCAGAACAAGGCCGGCAGCCACAGGTTCGAGCGGGATCGATGTTCCTGTGGCGATTCCCACGAGGCTGAGGCCAACGGTCCCCACGGCGAGCATGCCGCACAGCGTGCGATCGGCCCCGATCCGCACGGAGTTCCGATTGGCGAGGTAGTCGGCAACGCCAAGGGCAACCGCGCTCCCGACACCGAAGACGACTGCGATCATGGCGGGCAGATCCGGCCAGCGTCAGACGAACATGACCGGGTCAGGATCATTTGTTCGTTACCCGAGCGAAGGTGAATTCGGATCTGAAACCCATGCGTCACCGCTCGGGGATCAGGCCTTTCGGGAAAAAGCGAAGAACAAGAATCAACAGGAATCCCATTGTCAGAAGTCGCATGTGCGCGGCCGAATCGATCAGGTGCGCCCGAATCCTGCTGCCCTCATCGAGCCAGGCTGTCAGGAAGTCCATCAGGAAGAGACCCGCCGGCTCAGCCTCGACCCAGAGGAACCAGATCAAAAAGCCGCCGAGAACCGCCCCCCAATTGTTGCCGGATCCGCCGACGATGACCATGACCCAGATCAGAAAAGTGAACCGCAACGGATGATAGCTCGCCGGCGTCATTTGCCCGTCAAGTGTCGTCAGCATCGCGCCCGCCAACCCGACGACGATCGAGCCGAGAACAAACACTTCGAGATGCCGGCCCGTGACATCCTTGCCCATGGCGTTCGCCGCGGTCTCGTTGTCCCTGATTGCCCGCATCATGCGGCCCCAGGGCGATTTGAGTGCGAGCTCCGACAGGACAAAAACCGCGACCAGTACGGCAGCGAAAAGGGCGCAGTAGTTCAACTTCACGATGATTGAAGACAGGGATGCGACGTCCGCATTCGCGCTTGCGGCCAAGGCTCTCAGCCAGTCCGTGCCCTGCAATTCCACCTCGTACGGAACCGGCCTTGGCAGTCCCACCACGTTCTTGACGCCGCGGGTCAGCCAGTCTTCGCCTTTCAGGATCGCAACGATGATCTCGGAAATACCAAGCGTGGCGATAGCCAGGTAGTCGGAGCGCAAGCCGAGGGCGATTTTCCCGATGAACCAGGCTGCGCCACCGGCCAGAGCGCCTCCAACGATCCATGACAGGACGACCGGCAGTCCGAGACCGCCAAGGAATCCGGTTTTCGCCGGTTCGATGCGTTCCACCGCGTCGGTTGCAGGTCCGAAGAACCATCGTGCGAGAAAATAGCCTGCGACAAGAACCACGAGTATCGAAAGTGTCCGGACCCTGCCGGGAGGGAGCTTCCTGTGGGCGATGACGGCGAGAAGGCAACCGGCGCCAGCGATCGCGCCTGCCGCCAACAACCCGGCGCCTCCGGCGCTCCAGGCCTCGCGAACCGGGGGAGCGGAAACCAGGACGACTGCGAGGCCTCCGAGCGCGGCAAACCCCATGATTCCGACGTTGAACAGCCCGGCATATCCCCATTGAATGTTGACGCCGATCGCCATGATTGCCGAAACCAGGCACAGGTTGAGAATCGAAAGCGCGACATTCCAGCTTTGAAGCAGGCCAACGGAAACCAGCAGGGTGGCCATCACGACAAGCGCGGGCAGTTTGCCGATTCCCCCATTCTTCATCAGACCGACTTTCCCCGGAAGATCCCGGTTGGCCGGTAGATCAGAACCAGCACCAGGATCATGAAGCTGACCGCGAACTTGTACTCGGTCGAGAGCAGTTGCGTGAGGCCTATCGGAGCGAGAGAGTCAGGCAGAAGGTAGCCCAGGAATTTCTTGTAGGCATAGGTCACGGAAATTTCTGAAAAGGCGACGACGAATCCGCCGGCAATGGCGCCGAAGGGATTGCCCAGACCTCCAACGATTGCCGAGGCGAATATCGGCAGCAACAGCTGGAAATACGTGAACGGTTTGAAACTCTTGTCGAGCCCGTACAAGGTGCCTGCCAGGCAGGCGAGGGCCGCGGAAATGACCCAGGTCAGGAACACGACGCGCTCGGTGCTGATCCCGGAGATCAATGCGAGTTCCTCGTTGTCCGAAAAGGCCCGCATCGACTTGCCGGTCCGCGTTCTGAACAGAAACCAGAACAGGACACCCACGGTTACAACTGCCGCAAGCAGGGTTATGCACTGGCTGACCTTGATCGTGAGGCCTTCATCCAGACCGAAGGATTGCCTGAATTCGCGTGCCCGGACGATAAACCGGGCGCCATCGGCGAACCTTTGGTCACCGGGACCGATCACGAAGCGAACGAGTCCATTCAGGATGAACATGACCCCGACCGACGCGATGACAAAAACGACCGGCGCTGCCCTCTTCTGGCGAAAGCTCCGGTACACCGTCCTGTCGATCACGAGAACACAGACCGCCGTCGCAGCGATGGCAAACGGCAATGCAACGAGTGCCGTCGGCAACGGCGCGATCGAGATGCCGATTGACTGGAGCCACCATGTCGACAGGAC
Organism: Paracoccaceae bacterium; assembly: GCA_965242975.1. Lineage (GTDB taxonomy): Bacteria > Pseudomonadota > Alphaproteobacteria > Rhodobacterales > Rhodobacteraceae > JAPPHA01. The sequence continues at coordinate 5,711,899 of CBDETS010000007.1, forward strand.
TGCGATCATGGCTCCGAATGCCATGGTGTCACCATGGGCAAAGTTGGAGAACCGGAGGATGCCGTAGACCAGGGTCACGCCAAGAGCCCCGAGAGCAAGTTGGCTCCCGTAGGCAAGGCCCGGGATGATGACGAAATTCGCCAGGAGGACGATTCCGTTCAGAAAGTCCATTTCATTGAACCCTTGCGGGCAGGTGCCGAACCTGACCCAGACGCCCTGCCGAGGGTTTTCCCGGCACAGGCAACCATCTGAAGGGCACGTACATGTACTTCGCTAACCGCCAAGGAACGATTTCCGGACATCAGGATTATCCAGGAGTGAACGCCCTGAATCCGTGTATCGGTTTCGACCTTGGACGAGGACATAGCCCTGATCCGCGATCGAAAGGGCGTGGCGGGCGTTCTGTTCGGTCATCAGGACAGCGATGCCGGTACCTGCGATGTCGAGAACGAGATCAAACAGGAGATCCATCACGATCGGGGACACCCCGGCTGTCGGCTCGTCCAGCATGAGCATTTTCGGCTCCGTCATGAGTGCCCGGCCGAACGCGACCTGTTGACGTTGACCTCCGGAGAGCTCTCCCGCGGCCTGGTTTCTCTTGACCTCCAGGACCGGAAACAGCCCGAGGACCCGTTCCATTGCAGGTTTGATGTCGTCAGACCTGACGAATGCGCCCATTTCCAGGTTTTCCTGAACCGTCAGGGACGGAAAGATGTTCCGGGTTTGCGGAACGAATGCCATGCCGAGCGACACCCGTTCCTGTGGTGCGAGTGACGTGATGTCCCGTCCGTCAAGTTCGACCGTTCCCTTGCGGAGTTGAATGAGTCCGAACATCGCCTTCATGGCCGTCGACTTGCCGGCACCATTCGGTCCGACGATCACCGTGACCTTGCCGGGTTCGGCCGAGATCGAACAATCGTGAAGGATGTCGGCCTCGCCGTATCCGCCCGTCATGTTCAACGCACGCAGGCAACTCACGTGGCGTGACCCGTATCGCGACCCGGACCGTGGAACCGTTTCCCGAGATAGGATTCAATCACGCCCTGGTCCGACTTGACCTCTTCGGCGGAACCCTGGGCAAGAACCCGTCCCTCCGCCATGCAGATGACCGGGTCACACAGCCATGAGACGAAGTCCATGTCGTGCTCGATCAGGCAGAACGTGTAGTTGAATTCTCGATTGAGGCGAATGATGGCCTCGCCGATCCGCCGCAAGAGCGTTCGGTTGACGCCGGCGCCGACCTCGTCAAGAAAGACGATCTTGGCATCGACCATCATGGTGCGCCCGAGTTCCAGGAGTTTCTTCTGGCCTCCCGACAGGTTTCCGGCGAGTTCATCTGCAACCTGGTTCAATTCGAGAAAGTCGATGACCTCGTCCGCGCGCGCCCTTATGGCGCGCTCTTCCTCCCTGACGCGACGCCTTGAAAACCAGGCATGGAGCAGGTTTTCGCCACTTTGGCTGCCCGGAACCATCATCAGGTTCTCCCGGACGGTCATGGTGGTGAACTCATGCGCGATCTGGAACGTGCGCAGGACGCCCCTATGAAAAAGCGCATGCGGTTTTTCGCCGGTGATGTCTTCTCCTTCGAGGAATACCCGGCCTGACGCCGGCGGGAAGACACCGGCGATGACATTGAAGAGCGTGGTCTTGCCGGCACCGTTCGGGCCGATCAGACCCGTAATCGTGCCGTCCTGGATCCTGAAACTGACCCCGTCAACGGCAGCAAATCCGCCGAAGTGTTTACGGATGTTGTCAATCTGGATCACCCGGTTGTCCGTCGGAGGCTATCGAGATGGGGAGTTCCCGGCCAATGCAATTGGCCGGGAACACGTGGACTCCGTACCCGTTACCGGAACCTGACGGTCTGAACGGCGCCGTCCTGGATTTCGATCTCGCGATAATTGCCGGCCGATTCACCACCGCCGATCAATTCGACGGCCGATGCGCCGACATAATCGATGTCTCCACCGTCCGCGAGGATTTTCAGGCCCGTGGCAAGGTCGCCCGGGTAGATCATCTCACCTGGAGCATTGGCGACGTCCATGACCATTTCCTTGAGATCCTGGCTGCTTGAAGACCCTGCCGCCTGCATGGCGAGCAGAATCAGCGCCGCGGCGTCGTAGGCCTCGCCGACGAACGGCGCCGTGCCATCAAATCCGGCGGCCTCGGCCAACTCGGTGAACTTCGCCATTCCGGGACTGTCAGTGCCCGGCGCCTGGCCGAATGAGCCGTCGAGATCGGGGCCAATGGCCTGTGGCAGGCTTTCGCCGACCATGCCGTCGGGCAGGACGAACATGTCAAAGGCGCCGCTGTCGAGCGAGCCCTGGATGATCCCGCGTCCGCCCTGGTCGATGTAGCCCGCGACCACGAGAACGTCACCGCCAGCCGCGGCAAGTGCGCCGACCTCGGCACTGTAGTCAGCCTTGCCATCTTCGTGCGGGGCGCTGATCGTCACCTCGCCGCCGGCCGCTTCGAACGCGGCCTGAAAACTGTCGGCAAGGCCTTTGCCGTAGTCATTGTTCGTGTAAGTCAGTGCGACGGACTTGATCCCGCGATCCGAGATGACGTCCGTCATGACCTGGCCCTGCCGGGCGTCCGACGGAGCCGTGCGGAAGAACAGGCCGTCATCTTCAGCGCTCGACAGTCCCGGCGATGTCGCGGATGGCGAGATCATCACAATCCCGTTCGGACGGGCGACATTCTGGAGGACCGCCCCGGTTACGCCCGAGCAATCCGCGCCCATGATCGCGTTGACCTGGTCAGCAGTAATCAAACGTTCGGCCGCGGTCGTTGCGGCGGCCGCATCGATGCACGTCGAGTCGGCGCGAATTCCTGAAACCGTCGCACCTTCAAGCAGCGCTCCCGAATCCGAGACTTCCTGGATAGCCAGTTCCGCACCACTTCCGATGCCGGGAGTCAGGGATTCGATCGGCCCGGTGAATCCCAGCAAGATGCCGATCTTGATTTCTTCCGACTCAGCCATGGCCGTTCCGGCCACGACGACCGTCGCAGCCAGAAAAGATTTCTTCAACCTGCTTAATTTCATTGTCTCTCTCCTTGACTTGGTGAATCGAACACAATGCCGTCACTTTAGCAAACCGCTCGTGAAGTACAATTTTTTTGAGGACGGACGGCACGCGAAAACTCCGGGTTGACAGGCCCGAAATCCGGACAAGATCAACGGCTGCGTGTCGCCTGCAGCCTGGAGAGAACGCGAATGCCACGTTGGCAACGTGACAGCGGGCGGTGCCGGTGCTGCTTGATCACGGAGAACTGGTCGTCTGGATTCGCGGCACAACAGGAGGCACGACCAACCGGTTCCGATGGATCGTGCGCGAGGCCACCGTGTGCAAACGCCATCCGGTCGAGTGGTTCCGGGCCGTTGATCGTCGGCCGATTTTGGCGGCCCCGGCCACGCGGACGAGGGCAGGAACAAGATGCGGGCCTACGGATCGCTCCACGGGCCGGAACCCGGGTGCCAGGGATGGCAAAGATCCGTGCGGGCCGTTCCAGCCGCCTTTTCCGTCACGGAGCTTGTGAAGAAACGTTGGCTGACGGTTTCACAACCGTCTGCGCCCAGCGCGCCCGGTACGGCGTCGTGCCGTAGAACATCCGGTAACATTTCGAGAAGTGCGACGGTGAGGCAAAACCACACGCAAGGGCGACATTGATGATCGACATGTCCGTTTGCGTCAGGAGATTCCGTGCCTTTTGCAGGCGAAGTTCCATGTAGTATTTCTTCGGCGACCTGTCCATGTAGCGGCGAAAGAGACGTTCGAGCTGTCGCCCGGACATGCCGACATTGCTGGCCATGATGCGCGGCGATTTCGGCTCTTCGATGTTCGCCTCCATCATCCGGATGACTTCCGAAAGTTTGGGGTGTCGGGCTCCTATGCGGGCTGGAACCGACAACCGTTGCTCGTCGCGGTCGGTCCGAATGGACGAATACACCATCTGGTCCGCAATCCAGTCGGCCGTATCCTGTCCGCGGTCGTCTGCAACCAGCTTGAGCATGAGGTCGAGAGACGCTGTCCCTCCGGCCGATGAATAGCGGTTGTGGTCAACCACGAATACGGAACGCAGGAGTTCCACGTCCGGGAATTCTTCCTGGAACGAGTCCCTGTTTTCCCAGTGGATCGTGCACTTTCGTCCCGCCATGAGTCCGGCCCTGGCGATCGCGTACGCCCCCGTGCACAGGCCTCCGATCGCAATCCCCTTTCGAGCCTCGCGCCGCAACCAGTTGAGAACAGGTCGAGTGGTAGCACGCCGGACATCGAATCCGCCGCACACGAGCACGACATCGTCATGTCTGACCGGCACGAGCCCCATGTCCAGCCGAATCCGCGTCCCGGTCGAACTGGTTGCGGACTGACCGTCCTCCCCGGCGAGCAGCCACCGGTACGGTGGCACGGCGCGATGCCTGTTCGCCAGCCGGAGCGTATCGATAGCGATGGAAAATGAAACCAGGGAAAAGTTCTCAAGAAGAAGGAATACATGCCTTCGAGCACGGCCATCGACGGGCTGATGACTTTCGGCAAACCGCACGTTCATGGCGGCACTCCGTGACCCGAATCAATCGAACCAGATTTCCGGTTTCAAACACTGACTTCAATCGAGGCTGTGATCAAGCGTTTCCGTCGACACCAGGAAGAATTTTTTTCGGAAATTCAGCGGTCGGATCTTGCCGGCGGGACAGCCGGTCGCGAAGCGGGGGCCGGGTATCACCGACTCGGCAATCCGTCCGACCTCCAGGATCAAAACGGGATTCGCGCCGGGGAACGAAAGCGAATACCGTTTGATGGTTGCTTGATGGCGGTGGCTGGTCCCTTGTAGTGTCCGCGGCAGGCAATGAGTTGTGCGATGCGCCGGGCGGGAAAATGATCGAATATGACTACATCATCGTTGGTTCGGGTTCGGCCGGAGGATTCCTGGCGTACAGGCTTTCCGAGAACGGCAAATTCCGCGTACTGCTGCTGGAGGCTGGCCCCACGGATGCTCACTGGACGACCCGAGTTCCGGCCGGTTCCCGGTACACGTTTTCCGGCGGCCGGCGCAATTGGTGTTTCGAGACCGAGCCGGAGCCGTTCATGAACAACCGGACTCTGTTTCAGCCACGCGGGAAGACCGTGGGAGGGTCGTCGTCCCTTAACGGCATGGTTTACGTGCGTGGGAACCGGAAGGATTTTGACAGGTGGGCGGAAGAAGGTGCGACCGGCTGGCGTTTCGACGACGTCCTTCCGCATTTTCGCAGCATCGAGACCTATCATGGTGTCGCCAGTGAATTCCGAGGAAAGTCCGGGCCGGTCTCGGTTCAGAAAATGACCGGCAACCACCCGGTTGAAGAGGCGTTCATCGAAGCCGGGACCCAGGCCGGGCACGCGCGACCCGACGACTACAATGGCGCCAGCCAGGAAGGGGTTTCGGCGTTCGACGCCAACTGTTTCGGAGGATGGCGTTCGGGAACGGCGCGGGCGTGTGTATGGCCCGCGGCAAAACGTCCGAATGTAACCGTCGCAACGAACGCTCACGTCATGAAAGTGCTGATCGAGAACCATTGTGCGACCGGAGTCGTTTACCGCCACAAGGGTCAGGATCACACGGCCCGCGCCGGTCGCGAAGTCATCCTGTCGGCTGGAGCATTCCAGTCACCGCAACTGCTGATGCTGTCGGGGATCGGTCCAGCGGACCACTTGCGTGAATTCGGGATTGAGGTCGTTCAGGATCTTCCGGGGGTAGGCCAGAACCTGCAGGACCACCTGGAAGTTCATGTCATGTACCGTTGTCCCCACAGGGGCATGACAAAGAACAAGCTGCTTTCGTGGCCGAGAGTCGCCATGGCGGGGGCAGAGTGGATGGCATTCAGAAGCGGTCCCGCCGCGACTTCGCACTCACGTGTCGGCGCTTTCTTCCGTTCGGATGCGTCGGAAACCCACCCGGACATTCAGTTCCACTTCTGGCCGTACTTCATGGAGGGGTGGTCCCCGCCGCCGGACAAGGACGGTTACTGTTTTGATGTCGGCCCCGTGCGGTCGGACAGTCGAGGTTGGGTCAGGCTCGGGTCGGCAAACCCGTTCGATCCTCCGCGCATCCTGCTCAACGGATTGAGTTCCTCCCGGGACCGGGCACTGTTCCGGACTGCCATCGAATTTGCGCGCGACATCGCATCGCAACCTGCCTTCGATTTTTGCCGAGGGCCCGAGGTCTCCCCGGGGGAGGAAATCCGTTCCGACGCCGAAATCGATGAATACGTGCGGAACAACGCGAACAGCGCCTATCATCCGTGTGGAACGGCGAAAATGGGAAATGACGCCTTGGCGGTGACGGACCCCGAGGCACGTGTGCGCGGAATCGGGAGACTGCGCGTGGCGGACGCTTCGATCATGCCGTCAATCACGAACGGCAATATCAACGCTCCGAGCATGATGATCGGCGAAAGAGTGGCGCACATGATCCTCGAGTCCGGCGCGTCAACATGACGATGTCATCCGAATCCGTGATTTCGGGTTCATTCCCTTTCGCCGCCCTCCGGAGCACGAACGGACGCCTTGGCATCCTGGTCGGGCAACCCGGATGAGCGCGCCCGGTGCGGGACAGGGGAACCACGGCGGCACTCGCGCCCGCTGTCGGTCGAGGGTCCAGTTCGGAAGGCCCTTCGATATTCCGGACAGGTTACCACCCTGGCCGAGACCTGCACGAACGGTTCGCCGGTCGGCATCGGGAACGCCGAATGCAGGGCCGAATGGCGCGGACGTTCAGTTGACGGCCACACCGTACCAGGCGCGTTCGTTCGTGAGGTCGGATAGCTCGTGAGCGGCGTTATCGAACTGGCTGAAGTTCTGGCGAAAGCCATGCTCTACTTCGGGATTCTGACGAGTAACGGACTCGTCCTCGTATCGATCGTCTTCGGTAAACTCCTGGAGCCGCATGCTCGACGTGTTCGCGCGTGGGCAATTGGATTCTCGGTGGTTGGCCTCATGGCGGCTGTACTCGGTTTCGGCATTCTCGGGGCCATGCTCACGGGCGAGATGTCGGGGATGTTCGACCGGGAAATGCTCGGCATCCTCTGGTCGACGCCCTCCGGGACCACTCTCGTGATGCGGGTGGCCGGAATGGTCCTGCTAGCGGTGGGGGCATTGCTCGGAGGAGGCGGGTTGTGGTTCGCTGCCCTGGGAGGGCTGACGGCGCTTTGGTCCTTTGCCGCGGTCGGGCACGTACCCGGGGTCGGGTTGCCGGGGTTGAAACTCCTGTTGATCGTTCATCTTGCCGGAATTTCGTTCTGGATCGGCATTCTCCTGCCCCTGAAATGGTTGGCGTCCGATACGGTCACGTTGGAGGGAGCCGTACGTGTCGGCCTCCGGTTTGGCAGGATTGCCGGAATTTTCGTGCCCGCAGTGTTGATGGCTGGCGTCGGTATGGCGTGGAATCTTGTCGGTTCGCTCGAAAGTCTCGTCACGACCGGTTACGGGCAAGCTCTCCTGGTCAAGGTTTTCATCGTGACGTGTCTCCTCGGGGTCGCCGTCGCCAACAAGCTGAGATTCGTTCCCATGATTGCTTCCGGCGACTTTGCGGGTGCACGCAGGCTCTCGACAATGATCGCGTTCGAGTGGACCGCGTTTCTGGCGATACTGGTCACAACCGCGTACTTCACATCGAGGTTTCCCGTGCCGTCCTGACCGGGATGTGGCCGGGATGAACTGATTTTCCGGACAGGGCCAAAAAAGGGCGTTCATTCGATCGCCAGCGGTTTTACTGCATGTTGGCAGGCACGGATTCCGGCAAGCCGGCTGGCTGGGCGCCCGTGCGTCGGTGCGCCGTGTCAACCAGGTTTTCGCTTCGATTCTCCGGCGAAATGCTTGGTTTGCATGATTTGCCGGGATGGCCTGGAACCACGCTGAAGCGCAAGTATCGACGTCAGATCGGTCATGTGAATGACTCCGGCCGATTCCGGGATCGTGCGCGTGACCGGTTCCGGTCCGAGGTAACGCGTTCTCCATGTCTCGGGATATTCGGGTGACGGAGGCTTTCTGAATTCATTCATCGTCATTACGTGCGGGTTCCGGATGAAGCCGGCCGGCTCGTCGACCGTACGCGCGGGTCTGCCTACGATCATGTGGCCGGACCTGGTTTCGCGGAACGGTACAGCGAACGGAACCGCTGGTATCCGGATTCGTAGGCATCGACGAACTCGCTGCGGGGATGAATCGCCTGCCGGATTTCGGTGGCAACCATGACGTCCTCGGGACCCGCCCCCGTGTCGGCACACAGTGCCAGCCGGGCGGCACCCATTGCCGCACCGAGATCCCGACCTTCGGGTACGGACAACGTGAGGCCCAGCGTTGTCGAAATCGTCTCAAGCCAGAAACCTGACCGGCTGCCTCCTCCGACCGCGACTACGCTTTCCAGCCGTGCGCCTGTCGACCTCAGTGCCTCGACGCAGTCGCGAAGGGCAAACGCGACTCCTTCCATCACTGCCCGGGTCAGGACTTCCGGGCCCATGGAAACGTCGATTCCGGCAAAGACGCCCCGGACAGAGGCATCGTTATGGGGAGTTCGCTCGCCCGAAAGATACGGCAGAAACGTCAAGCTTGACGGCCCGTCGATTCGGTCCGGCAGGGATCCGGCGAGTTGTCCCGGGGACCGGCCCGCGATGCGCGAAAGCCAGTTCAGGCAGTCGGTGGCGGAGAGAATGACGCCCATCTGGTACCACTTGCCGGGAACAGCATGACAAAACGTGTGGATGGCTGTCTCAGGTGACGGTGCGAAGCTTTCCCTGGCCGCCAGGACCACGCCCGATGTTCCCAGCGACACGAATCCGGACCCGTCAGCGAGACACCCCACACCGCAGGCGGCGGCCGCGTTGTCACCCGCGCCCCCGGCGACGCAGACCGGTCCGGTAATGCCCCATTCCTGGCAGAGGGACCGCCGCAGGTGTCCACCCTGGTCGACACCTTCAAGCAGGTCCGGCATCTGGTCCCGGCGCATGTGGGTCAGTTCCAGCGCCTCGTCGGACCACGCACGGGCGCCAACGTCGAGCCACGAGGTTCCGGCACTGTCCGACATGTCGCTGAAATATTCGCCCGTCAGCCAAAGCCGGAGAACATCCTTTGGGAGCAGAACCCTTGCTGTTTGCTTGAAGTTCTCGGGCTCGTTCAGACGGACCCATTCGAGCTTGGGCGCGGTGAAACCGGGAAACACGATGTTCCCGGTAATTTCACGCATCCGTGCAATCGCATCAAGACGTGCCGCTTCTTCGGACGAGCGCGTGTCGTTCCACAAGATGCATGGGCGCAGTGCGACGCCGTTTCCGTCGAGCAGCGTCGCGCCATGCATGTGGCCACTGATCCCGATCCCGCGCAGGGTGGCGATTGCCCCCGGGTGGTCCCGTCTCAGACTGGACATGACTTTGCTGCATGCCTCGAACCAGGAGTCCGGAACCTGTTCGGACCAACCTGGCTTTGGGCGGGCTGTGCCGATGGCGGCTTCGGCCTCGCCAAGAGTGCGGCAATTGCCGTCAACCAGCAACGCTCGAAGACCGGAAGTTCCGAGGTCAAGTCCGACGTACATTGGGACTCCCATCTGGTTTGAGGGTTCATCCGAACAGTGGATCCTGCACGAACCACTTCAACCTTTCGAAACGCTGGCATTATCCGGTGCGTGACAGCAAGCCCCGATTTTCCGAACACTGGATCTCGTGTTGGCGGGTGCCAGGCTCCGGGCATGCTTTCCCGTGACTTTTGCCCATGCAGCCGCGATGATCGGGTTCTCGGTTCAAGGATCCGTTCAGGACGCGTACGTACGGAGAGAAATCGGGCCGACGACGTTGTCTGACGGCTTCCTGGGACCCGGATTCGGCCGGTCCTATTCGACCCGTGAAGCGAAACCCCGGTCACTGCTTCCCACGTTCGGAGAGAGGAACCCCATGGCAGGATGTCCGGGTTGTGCTCGGATGACGGTCCGAAGTTTGCGGCAGATCGCGTTTTCCGGCTTGTGTTTAAATTCGTGGAAAATGCCGTGGACGCGACTTATACGCGACTCCACGCGGTGGATCCTGCTTTGGCGGCCCTGGTTGTCAGGACATCCGCGGGCGGCTTGCTTCGTTCGGCCGACGAGATCGTTCGTTTCCGTGGCGAACGACCGGCATTGTCGTGGCGGCCGGCTCCAGGTTCGATTCCGGCAATGGACGCCGGTCGGCGGCTGGACCATGTGTCGGGTGGCAATCCGCGCGAGCAAGGAGACTGACTTGGACGGCACCGGCATTGTCTGGCTGGATGGCGGCGGGACCCATATCGGCACCGACAGGCCCGAAATTCGATTCGACGGGGAATCGCCAAAGAGGAAGACGAAACTCCGCCCATTCGGCATATCCAGGTACGCCGTAACCGTCGCCGAGTTCGCCCACTTCATCGACGAATCCGGATGGATGCCTTGCTCCGATCGATTTGGCTGGTCTTACGTGTTCCGGGGGCTCTTGGAGGATGCGACCGGATCCCGTCCCTGCGGCTTGCCATGGTGGAACGCTGTTGACCATGCCAACTGGAAGTGTCCGGCCGGCCCTTCTGGTGACAGGGCACGAGGCAATCATCCGGTCACCCATGTATCCCACGCTGACGCGACCGCATACGCGGCCTGGGCCGGAGGAAGGCTGCCAACCGAACAGGAGTGGGAACATGCGGCACGTGGCGGCGTTGACGATGCGCGGTATCCCTGGGGAAATGCAGAGCCGGATGACGACAGCAATATCTTCTGCAATATCTGGCAAGGCGCGTTTCCGGAAGAGAACACGGTTCGCGATGGTTTCTACGGAACCGCCCCGGTTGATGCTTTCGAACCCAATCCGTACGGACTGTTCAACTTGAGCGGAAACGTCTGGGAATGGTGTGCGGACCGGTTTCGCATTCGGTCGATCGGAAAGGCTGCCCGGGTTCGAAACAAACAGGCGACAGCCGAACGGGAGTATGTCCAGAAAGGCGGTTCGTTTCTCTGTCACAGGTCCTACTGCTGGCGCTACCGCATAGCTGCGCGGTCCGGGAGGCCGGGCGATACGTCGGCATGCAATGCCGGCTTCCGGCTCGCGTTCGACACATGAAGGTATCGATCGCAAGCCGGTGATCCGAACGCCTCGTGTACAGGCCAGATGTGCCGGAACAACCTGGATGTGAAACCTTTTCAACATTGTTCCGAACCGGTTATCTTTGGCCGACGCGGGCGTACGCAGGTCGAGCAGGTGAAGAATCTCCGCATCAGGCAACTCAAGGCATACCAGGCAATCCTCAGCACGGGATCGGCGACGGCGGCGGCCGAGCTCCTGTCGCTGACGCAACCTGCGGTAAGCCGTGCACTTGCAGCACTCGAAGCCGATCTCGGATTCCAACTGTTCGAACGTCGGGGTCGCCACCTGGTTCACTCGGACAAGGGCCGGAGATTCTACAGGATGATCGAGTCGACCCTGGCCGGTCTGGACGCACTGCCCGATATCGTCGAGGATATCCGGCTCGAGCGTGGAAGCCCGTTGCGAATTTCCTCGATCGGTCCGCTGTTGTTCAGCGAACTCGTCCCGACCGCTCTCATGAGGTTCCAGACCGTCTATCCGGACCTGCGCCTGGACGTGAGCTGGGTCGACAGGCTCGACATCGAGGACTGGATCGTCAACCAGAACTCCGACATTGGCCTCACGCTCATGCCGGTTGAACATCCTCTACTCGAGGCCCGCGAGTTCGTTTCCGTGAACGCGGTGGCGTTACTGCCGGCCGGTCACGCGCTTGCCGAGAAATCCGAGATCGGGCCGTCTGACTTTCGCAGCGAACGGCTAATCGTTCCAGCCAGGAAGACAAGGCTGCGCCAACTCGCCGACAAGTGCATGCTGGAGGCAAAGCATCCCCTACCGATCGCAATTCAAACTTCGACCGCAATTGCCAGCTGCCATCTTGTTGCGGCAGGCCTCGGAGTCGGGATCAGTGATCCGTTCAGTGCGACCGGAATTCGGCAGGGACGGCTCGTCGTGCGTCCGTGGCGCCCGTCGATCAGGATGTCCTACGCTGCGATCTGGTTGAAGTCGCGGATTCTTTCGGAACGTTCGGCATGCCTGGTCGAGATGCTGAGGGACATCGGTACGAGCATGCAGGATCACTGAATCCCTCCTATGCAATTTCCTCATGTGATATATGCCGAAAATCATTTTTCTTTTGAATGTAGACGGTGCATTCTCTGACGTGATCGATATCCGGCCAACGATCCTGAGGTCTTTGGCCCATGACTCGGAGGTGACCATGAGAAATTCATTGACAGCAATCTGTGCCGGGCTGATCGCCGGGCTGTTGGCTGCACCGGCATTCGCCGAATGGCCTGAAAAGCCCATCAAGATCACGATACCCTGGAAGGCTGGCGCGGGCGCCGTCGACCAGATGACGCGCCAATTGCAGAAAACGGTGGCCGACGGCAACATCGTCGACCAGCCGATTACGATCTTCAACATCGGAGGGCCGATCCCAATCGGGCTGCGCCAGGCAAAGGACCAGGATCCGGATGGTCACAACTTCGTCGTCATGCATACGGCCATGATGACACTCTAGGCCGCCGGAAAGATCGACTTCGGCTACAAGGATTTCGAACCCGTCGTGAGGCTTGGCCAGTTCTGCCAGACGACCTCCGCCCACAAGGACACCGGAATTGGAACCCTCGACGAATTGCTCGACAGGGCAGCGGCAGAACCGGACACACTGGTGCATGGAGCCAACCTTGGTGCCATCAACCACGTCTACGGGATCATGGTCGAGGACCTGCGCGAGGGCGCCAAGTTCCGATTCGTCCAGACCGGCGGTGATGCAGGAACCTTCCCCGAGTTCAAGGGCGGACGGGTCCAGGTCGCGGGTTTCTCTGCGGCGGGAGCCACGAATTTTGCCTTGGGTGCCGACGGAAATCCTGATCCTGAAAGCCCTGTCCGACTCCTTGCCTACGCCGGGGCGGAACGGCACGTGAACTTTCCTGACGTGCCGACGTTCAAGGAACTTGGCTACGACTTCCAGTTCTGCGTGGATGGTTGGTACTTTGCGCCGAAAGGCACGCCGGATGACGCGATCGCCGGCTTTGCCGCTATGGTCAAGGCCGCACTTGAGGACGAAGGCATGCAGGATTTCCTTGGCAAGAAGGCCATGGTTGGTGCATTTCAGGCGGGTGACGAGCTTCGCGAGGAAATGGACCGGCAATGGGATGCAATAGCTCCTGTCGCTGCCCGCGCTGCCACGAAGTGACCGAATGGGCCGTTTCCCCGGAGACGGCATGACGTGTACCCCGGCCGGCGGCGCATTTTCAGCAGTTGCCGGCCGGGCCCGGGGGCGTTCATGAAGCACGTGCTTCGATCGGCGGAATTCGGGGTAACGCTGGCGCTGTTGCTTGCGAGTGCCCTGTTCCTGATCGATTCCCTGAAATTGCCGGGAGGTGAATTCGACCCGCTCGGTCCCGGTGCCGCACCCGAAATGGTCGCTTCGGTCCTGATCGTCCTTTGCGCGATCGTGCTGGTCCGTTCAGTGCTGCAGGGCCGTGGCAGGGACTCCAACCTGCCTGTCGACCCGCCGGCCGCCGAAAGCGCCGCTGCCGAACGGACGCCGCGGTCGCTGTTGATGTTCTTTTGTCTACTCGTCGCGTACATCCTCGCGTTTCAATACGAAGCCGCACATTTTGTCGCGATCACGATCGTTTTCGTGTTTCTCACGACGCTTGCCTTGCGCGGATGGGAATTCCGCTCGGCGCTGATCTCGGCGGCGGTTGCCGTTTGCCTGTCCGTGTTCCTGTTCTTCGCCCTGACGAGGTTTTTCGTGATCCGCCTTCCGGGCGCGTTTTGAGACGCGGAACATGATCGACGGAATCCTCGGCACGTTCACCTGGTTCCAGATGGCGTTCATCCTTGCCGGTGTGTTTTCCGGGTTCGTGGTCGGTGCTATTCCGGGGTTGACGGGATCGATGCTCATCGCGCTGACGCTCCCCATCACGTTTCACATGTCGCCGCTCCATGCCACGACCCTCCTTGTGGCCATGTACGTGGGGTCGATCGCGGGCGGTCTGATCACGGCGACCCTGCTGCGGATGCCGGGGTCTCCGGCGGCGGTGATGACAACGCTTGATGGCTATCCCCTGGCGAAGTCGGGTCAGCCCGGGCGCGCACTCGGATTCGGTATCACCGCGTCCTTCGTCGGCTCGCTGATCGCGTGGGTGGCGCTTGCCACCATTTCAGAGCCCCTGTCCGAACTCGCAGTCAGGCTGACTCCGTTCGACTACTTCGCTCTCGTGATGATGGCCATGGCGCTCATTGCGTCAGTCGCCGGAGGAGACGTGGTCAAGGGGTTGATAACGGGGTTCCTCGGCATGCTCGTCACCTTTCCGGGGATCGATCCGTCCGGAGGGGAAGTCCGGCTGACCTTCGGCGCGAACGACCTCATCGGTGGATTCAAGCTTCTTCCGGTTCTCATCGGTGTTTTCGCCGTCAGCCAGATCTTCGCGGACGCGCTTGACATGAAGTCCCGGCGAGAGACGGTCGAGTTTTCCGGCCGGGGAATGTTCATGACGTTCAGGGACCTCAAGGAACAGGCTGTCAACCTGGTCCGCTCCTCGGTCGTCGGCACGTTCATCGGCATCCTGCCCGGCGTCGGCGCATCCGTCGGATCGGCCCTGGCCTATCTTTTTGCACGTCTCGGTTCGAAGACCCCGGAACGGTTCGGCAAGGGATCCGAAGAGGGAATCGTGGCATCGGAAGCGGCCAACAACGCCACGGTCGGAGGTGCCCTGATTCCGCTGATTTCCCTTGGCATTCCGGGTTCCGTCACCGATGCGATCCTTATCGGGGCACTGACGATTCACTCGCTCCAGCCCGGCCCGCTCCTCTTCACGACCAATCCTGACATCGTGTGGAACGTCATTGGCGTCTATTTCGTCGCGACATTCGTCATGTTCGGTCTGATGCTTGGTCTGATCAGGCTCTACGTGCGGGTCTCGATGATTCCGAAGTCGTATCTTCTGCCGGTAATCATGGTCTTCTGCGTGGTCGGGGTCTTTTCGCTCAACAACACGATGTTCGACGTCTGGACGATGCTCGTCTTCGGTATGATCGGCTTCCTCCTCGAACGCGCGGGCTTCAACCTCGGTCCGTTCGTGATCGGTTTCGTCCTGGCCAAGGTTGCCGAGGCGAAACTGCGCCAGGGCCTGATGTTTACGGGCGGCGACATAATGCCGTTGTTCACGGAACCCCTGTCACTCGGAATGCTGATCGTCGCACTGATGTTGCTGGTGTGGTCACTTTGGGTCGAACATCGCCGGAAGCCATCGAGGGGGCCGGGTGGAGAGAGATTCAAGACATGAAGACGATTCTCCTGATGTTCGACAGCCTGAACAGGCGGGTGCTGGAATGTTACGGCGGTTCGGCCCACACACCCAACTTTTCCCGCCTTGCCGAACGGGGCGTGACCTTCGAAAACCACTACGTCGGATCGCTTCCCTGCATGCCCGCGCGCCGCGACATCCAGACCGGGCGGCTGAATTTCATGCACCGGTCCTGGGGGCCGCTCGAGCCGTTTGACATCTGTTTTCCGGACATCATGAGACGAAACGGTGTCCATTCGCACCTGATCACGGACCACTACCATTATTTCGAGGACGGCGGACTGAACTACCAGAACAGGTTCGCCACATGGGAACTCGAGCGCGGACAAGAGTGGGACCCCTGGAAGGTCCTGGTAGATGTCCCGGACGACAGGTTTCGCAAGACCTACCACCCGCTGCAGTACGCCCCCCCCGGAACGCCGGGCGGCCGCGCCCGGGGCATGATCAACCGCGAGTTCATCACGGCCGAAGAGAACTACTCGATGCCGCGGTGTTTCGACCGCGCCTTCGAGTTCCTGGACAGGAACCGGAACTCCGAAGACTGGTTCCTGCAACTCGAATGCTTCGACCCGCATGAGCCGTTCGCGGCGCCGGATTCGTACCGAAGCCGGTACGTGACGGGGTACAACGGGCCGAAGCTCGATTGGCCGATCTACAAGCGGGTCGAGGAGACCGATCTCGAGATCGAGGAGGTCCGGGCAAACTACATGGCGCTCGTGACGATGTGCGACGCCTATCTCGGCAGGTTGCTCGACTACATGGATGCGCACGGCATGTGGGAGGACACCGCGATCGTCATGACCACGGATCACGGATTCATGCTCGGCGAGCATGACTGGTGGGCCAAGAGCCGCATGCCATTCTACGACGAAATCGCCAACATCCCCCTCGTGGTGTGCCACCCACGCTACGCGGAACTGGCCGGGCAACGGCGTCGGTCGCTCACGCAGAACATTGACCTCATGCCGACGCTTCTCGGGTGGCATGGCCTGGAGACGCCCGGCACGGTCCGCGGCCACCGGCTTGATCCGGTCCTGGAAATGGACGCGACCGAACGCAGGGTCGCGCTTTACGGCCAGTTCGGCGCCGCGCTCAACGCGACCGACGGCCGGTACACGTATTTTCTCTACCCGGAGGGTCCGTACGACCTGGATGCGCAGGAGATATTCGAATACACGCTGATGCCGACCCACCAGCAGGATTTCTTTGCAGTATCGGAGTTCGAAGGCTCCGAAATCGTTCGTGGATTCGACTTCATGCAGAACTGCCCGGTCATGAAGATTCCCGCCCGGAAGGTCGACGCCCGGGGGCAGGGCGCGGCCATCGAAGACACCGTCACGGTGCTCTACGATCTCGAAACGGATCCAGGCCAGGAAACTCCGATCCGAAATAGTGCCGTCACGTCGCGTCTCGAATCGGAGATGCGCCGGGTTATGGCGCGTCATGAAGCGCCATTGGAGGCCTACTTCAGGCTTGGACTGAGTCCGTAATCTCCAGAAAAAAACTCAGGTTAACGGGAATTGGTTGAACCGCTGACGGGATCGGCCTGCAAATCGGCCAGAACAACGCGATAGCGAATTCGTCACGCCTGCGCACGAACGTGGGCATGCCGGAGATGATGGTTCTCTGATGCCAACCGGGACGCAGTGACGAGAACCAAGTCGGGGAAGACTCCGAACACTACCCGATCAGACGTTTTGCGCCTATGAGCCATGACTGGCCAATTGGGCCAGAACCACGGCATGGCCGCCCGCGTACAGCAGAATGCGGTGTGTCCGGGATTCGGCCTTGTCATTGTGGTCTCTAATTTGGCGGGCATGCGTTGCAAAATGTACGAACGCTAATTCGCGCGATCGTGCATGTCTCAGTGCAAGGCATCTGTCGCAAACAGCCCAAGAGCAAATGATTGAAGCGTAAAGACCGTCCGTTGTTGTAACAGAACCGAGAATTCTACGAATTCAGTCAGAATCCAGATCCCGAGACGAAGGAATTTCTCCGCCACATGTTTATTGTAGCGCGAGAATCTAATTTGCTCTTCGTACGCTTGAGACGGTATTCGGAATTGCTACCTTATCTACACCAACCCGTCATCCTGCGAGGTATGACGTACAGGAGGCACCATGCATGACCTTTTGATTCGAAACGCATGCTTTTCTGACGGCCGCACCGGGATCGACATCGCGATCAAGGACGGCAAGATTGCCGATGTCGCTCCCGGTATTCCCGGCGAGGCGAACAAATGTCTGGATCTTGACGGCTGGCTCGTCACACCGCCGTTCGTCAATCCTCACTTCCACCTCGATGCCACGCTGAGCGCCGGGCGTCCAAGGGTCAACCAGAGCGGAACCCTGCTGGAGGGGATCGAAATTTGGGGCGACCTCTCGCCGACGCTCACGGTCGACGACATCTATGGACGTGCCCGGGAACTCTGCCTCTGGTCGATTGCCCGCGGCTGCCTTGCGATCAGGAGCCACATCGACATCACGGACGACGCTCTCCTTGCGGTCGACGCCCTCCTGTCCCTACGCGAAGACCTTGCACCCTGGATCGATTTGCAACTCGTCGCATTTCCGCAGTACGGCTATTTCCGCCACCCGAATTCACGCGAGAACGTCACCCGTGCGCTCGACAGGGGAGTCGACGTGGTCGGCGGCATTCCTCACTTTGAACGCACCATGGATGAGGGTGGCGCCTCGGTGGCGGCCCTCTGCAGGATTGCGGCCGATCGCGGTCTTCTGGTCGACATGCATTGCGACGAGACGGATGATCCAAACTCCCGTCACATCGAACGACTTGCCGCCGAGGCCCAACGCCTCGGGCTGCACGGTCGGGTAACCGGGTCGCACCTGACGTCGATGCACTCGATGGACAACTACTACGTCAGCAAGCTTCTTCCGTTGATCCTGGAGGCCGGCGTTTCTGCCATCGCCAACCCGCTCATCAACATCGCCATTCAGGGGCGCCACGACACATACCCCAAACGCCGCGGTCTGACCCGTGTCAAGGAAATGGTCGAGGCCGGGATTCCGGTCGCTCTCGGCCACGACTGCGTGATGGATCCCTGGTACAGTCTCGGCAGCCACGACATGCTGGAGGTTGCCAATATGGCCGTCCACGTCGGCCATATGACTGGTGTTTCCGAGATGGAAGCGATGTTCGCCGGCGTGACGACAACCGCTGCAGAGATCATGCATCTCGACGGGTACGGACTCGAGCCGGGTTGCAATGCTGATCTTGTGGTCCTGCAGGCGCGCAGTCCTGTCGAGGCCATCCGGTTGCGCGCGAACCGGCTTTACGTGCTCCGCCGCGGAAAGGTGATCGCGGAGGCAGCGCCCCAGGAGATCGCCCTTACGCTGGGCGACGAACGAAAAGCCATCGACTTTATCCCTGAAAGTGCATCGAAAAAGGAGCATTTTGCGAAGTAGAGGAAATCGCGACCAGCCGGTTCACCCGGTTCCCGTCAGATCTGTCGGCGGGCTTTTCGCAGGTGATTCCGGGCCCGTTCAGTTTACCGGACTTGCAGAGCGCACCTCATAGTCCATAATTCCGGAGCATCTTGCCGATCGAAGGCGGGCGCAGCCTGGCTGCTCTGCCGGGAAACCGAAGACGGTTCGAGAAGGAATTCAAACCATGCCCTCCGTTTTCTTCCGCTGGCCCAACGAGGGTTTCAACCTCGACGACGCCTATGTTCCGCTTCCCGAATCTGTGCTCGATGACCTGATGCGCCGGGAGGGTGAAAATTCTGCCGGTTCCGCGAAGGAGTGGGCATCGGCTCAAATGGACCGGCATGTTTACCGGAATCGCGGATTTTTCGTGATCGACGGGGCAAGCTACCCGGACCTCGACCCGGAGCAACGCAGACATTTTACGAAGCACCTGGCGCCCTGCCTGGGCAAACCCATCGTTCATCACTCGAAGCATTTGAAGCAGGACCTGGTGACGGACGTCAAGGACAAGGGTGTTCGTTTCACGAGCAGCAAGAACCAGAACTTCAGCTCGTCAAACCAGGAAGCCGTGGAGCATACGGAGTCCACCGAGCTTCCCACGCCGATCGGCGCATTCCTGCTGCACAACATCCAACCGGCGTACAAGGGCGGGGCCAACCGCTTCGTGAACGCGTACACGTTGCTGGATGCCCTGGAAGCTGCTGGCGCCGGATACGTCGACGTCCTGAAACGACCATTCTGGTTCGACACGGCCAGGGGCGAGCGGGTCGAGGCGCCGATCGTGGCCTTTGACGATCAGGGCAACCTCGATTTCAGGTGGATGCTCGCCTTCCTGGAAAACGGAAAGCCGTACACGGAACACTGGGATCGGTACACGCAGGAGGCCATTGACGCCGTCCGCGACCTGATGCCCGAGCTTCGCATCACGGTCACCCTTGGCAGGGGCGATATTGTCATCGTCAACAACAAGATGATGCTTCACGCCCGTGACAGCTTCGAGGACCATCCCGACCATCCGCCACGTTGGCTGCTGCGCAGCTGGTTCGTGTGAAGTTTCGTGTATGGACTGCCGTCGACGATGGATCGATGACCGTGACCTGATTGGTTAGGGAGAACTCCGGCGTTCTGGCTGGCCTGTTCTGAGCGTGGGTCGGGCTCTTCGATTAACCTCAGTTCCGCCCAACGGGTTTCGAGACGAAACCGCTTTCCCGCGCGGACCCCAGAGCGTCGCTCGCGACGTGCCCGTGGTGACAACGACATCGCGCGGCGGGTTCGCGGATGAATTCGGACCAGGATCAGCGCTCGGCGAGCCATCGGTAGAAATCCAGGATGGAGCTTGATAATGAAAGGAGGAACTCAAGAAAGAATTCAAGGGAGGACAGAAACCATGAAGGGTTTCACTGCACATGTCGTCGTACTTGGCCTGTTGCTGGGTGCCGGAACTGCTTCGGCGGAATACCCGGAGCGTACGGTCAACATGCTCGTTCCATTCGGTGCCGGCGGTGGGACGGATGTGCCGGCCCGCTTCTTCGCGGCGGAAATGGAAGAGATTCTCGGTCAGAACATTGTCGTCACCAACGTCGAGGGGGCAGGTGGCACGGTTGGCGCTACACAGCTCTCGCAGGCGGACGCCGATGGCTACAATCTCGGATTCCTGCCGGTCGGCACGACCACAACTCAGCCGCACCTCAAGAAGACCAGCTACAACGCAGACAGCTGGACGCCGATCTGCATGGTCAGCCAGGGCCCGTTCTACCTTGTCGTCGGAAGCGACAGCCCGATCGCGTCCCTGGATGACTACATGGCTGCCGCCAACGGGTCCGGAATCAAGTTTGCCGGTGCGGGTCCGGGATCGATGGCCCATGTCGCTCAATTGACGCTCGACAACAATCTCGGCATCGAGACCCAGTACATTCCGACCAAGGGCGGCGGGGATATTGCGACCGAAATCAACGGCGGACGTGCTGACGCGACGACGTGGTTTGCTGACTTTGGAACCAAGTTCGGATGGCGTGCGCTGGCGATCCTGTCGGACAAGCGCTCGGAGGAGCACCCTGACGTTCCGACCATGGCGGAACTCGGGCATGACACCCAGGTCTCGGTCTGGTTCGGTTTCTTCACCCAGGCCGGAACGCCGGACGACATCGTTGCGACATTGTCGGACGCATGCGCGATGGCGGTTGAAACGGACAGTTTCAAGGAAAACATGGCAGGCGCAAACCGACTCATCCGCTACATGGGGACTGAGGAATTCGGGCCGTTTTTCCGGAACGCGTTCGAACTCAACGGCGAACTCTTGCAGAAAGCCGGCTTGATCAAGTAGCAGTCCGTCGCGTACCCGGGGCTCACTCCTGAAGGGGCCCCGGGGTTCAGGTTTTACATGGCGCGTCTTCTCGACATATCGGTGTCCGCCGTCCTCCTCCTGCTTGGCGCGGCGTTTTTTGTCGTGACCTTCGGCGACGATTTCGATGTCCCGACATTTGGAGGGGACGTGGGTCCCGCCTTTGCGCCGAGGCTGTTTCTCGGCGTGTGGATGATTTTCTCGGGAATCGCCCTTGTCCAGGCAATCAGGTCCAGTCCCGGCCCCCCGACTGATGTCCGCGTCGCGCAGATCGTGCTCGTGGTTGCGATTGCGGTCCTGACCGGATTCGCCATGACCAGGATCGGCTTCGTATTCGCGACCGTTCCGGGCGTGGCGCTGTTCTGTTGGGCATTTCAGTACCGCCGCCCGGTACACGTCGCGGTATTCAGCGTCGCGGCACCCTTGGCCATATGGGCATTGTTCACATTCGGTTTTGAGCTTCTTCTGCCACGCTCGCCGTGGTTCCACTCGATCTAGCCCCGAGGGAATCCGATAGACCAGGTCCACATCGCAATCAGCCAGTTCGCCACGTTCGGCGTTCTTGTCGCAATGATCGTCGGCTGCGTCTGGGGCACCATCGCCGGTGTGCTCCCCGGCATGGGAACGGTCGCCGCGCTGATCGTGGCTCTTCCGTTCACGTTCGGAATGTCAACCGAGGCGTCAATCGCGTTGTTTCTCGGCATCTACGTGACATCGGTCTACGGCGGATCCGTTTCTGCCATTCTGATCAACACGCCGGGAACGCCGCAGTCCGCTGCAACCGTGCTGGACGGTTTCCCGATGGCGACGTCCGGGCGGGCGGACCTTGCCATCGGGTGGGCAACACTGTCGTCGCTGGTTGGTGGCATGTTTTCACTGTGCGTCCTGATCGTGGCCGCGCCGACACTTGCAAGAGTTTCGGTCGCATTCGGCCCGGCGGCGATCTTCGCGATCATCATTTTCGCGCTCACATGCATTGCGTGGGTCTCCGCGGAGAGCAAGGTCAAAGGTTTGCTGGCGGGGATGATCGGTCTTTGGCTCACGACGGTCGGACCCGATGACTTAACCGGTTACACGCGATTCGACTTCGGTCTGCCTGCACTCCTCGGAGGGCTTGCCCTGATACCTGTACTTATCGGTTTGTTTGCACTCTCGGAGGTGTTCTACAGGGCTGCCAACTACTACGCGTCGAAACCGCCCGAGGTTTCGAACGTGGGATTCAGGATGCCGGCATGGCCGGAAGTCTACATCCGGATTCCCCAGTTCGTCCGCTCGTCGGTCATCGGAACGTTTATCGGAATCCTTCCGGGAACAGGCGCCACGGCCGCGACCTTCGTCAGCTATTCGGAAATCCGTCGGACATCGCCGCGGCGTGAGAATTTCGGAAAGGGTGAACCCGACGGGCTGATCGCGTCGGAAGCGTCCAACAATGCCGTAACGGGAGGAGCGCTCATTCCCACGCTCGCCCTGGGCATCCCGGGAGATGGTGGAACGGTCGTGCTGCTCGGCGTGCTGACCATACAGGGTCTCACGCCCGGCTTCGATCTCGCCAACAACAATCCGCACATCCTGACGGGTGCGTTCCTCGTCATTCTGGTTGCCAACTTCGTCATGTTCGGCCTGGGAGTCCTGGGCGCGCGGGTTTTTGCGCGGATACTCAGCATGCCTGAACCGGTACTGATGGGTGCCATACTGCTCTTTTCCTTGGTCGGCGCGTTCGTGGTGCGCGGCAACAACGTGGATGTCATCATATGCGTATTGGCGGGTGTCGCTGGCGTGATCCTTCGATTTGCGAAGTATCCGGTTGCGCCTATCGTGATCGGAATGGCGCTCGGGACGACGTTCGAGGGAAAGCTCAGACAGGGGTTGATCAGTGCACGAGGCGATTTCCTGGAATTCATCTACGATCCGATAGCGCTCACCGTCCTCGCTGTCACAGCGCTGACGTTACTGAGCCCTGTTCTTCCATGGCGCCGAAAGTCAGGAACCGGTGGAAGTAACGAGCCAGGGTGACGCTTCCGGGCGTCCCTGCCACATTGATCGAAGCGCTACGGGATTCCGATGGATTGACGCGGACATGATGTCGCGGCGTTGCGCCAATGCGCCAATGCGGGTCTGCACTATCGGGAGTTGCAAGGTAGCGGTTTCGACCCACCTGTCGGCGATTCCGTTCGCACTACACGGTGCAGCCGCCAAGGCCGTGGCGGCGAAGGTCGAACCACCATCTTCAAATTCCGACTACCGAATGGAGCGGCGGCAGAGAAATTGATTGTCACATGAGGGAATGGAGCTGACTGGAACGGAAACCCGCAGCCGAAGGAATCCCGAGGGAGACGAACCCAGTGAACTGTGCAGTGAGATCGACTTTGAGTGGAAATCGGATTGATCTGAGAGTTTTGCACGATCCGGGTTATGATCAGGCCGCCGAACCAGCAGTGACCGTACCGTTTCGTGAAAGCGGCTTGCC
The DNA here is from genome assembly GCA_965242975.1 of Paracoccaceae bacterium. Lineage (GTDB taxonomy): Bacteria > Pseudomonadota > Alphaproteobacteria > Rhodobacterales > Rhodobacteraceae > JAPPHA01. Next base: position 5,735,522 of record CBDETS010000007.1, read on the forward strand.
GTGCGGATCAGAAGAGCAAACTTCGCGTCGGGTGACACTGACACGAAATCACTGCGAAACCGGCGCCGAAAGCATCCGGAGAAACCTGTATTCTACCTGGCTTCCAGGAGTGTCCTTTCGCCGAATCCCGCCAAGCGGGCGGTGAAACTGAGGATGATCGAAGTCGAGGAACATCAAGCGGTCTTCGAGGTATGGCAGCGTTGTTGCTTTGGGCATCGTGGTGATCAGGTCGGTTTCCTCAACGATCTCCAGAACCGAACGTATCGAGTCGGTCTCGCAGGCGATCTGCATGGATTCAACGCCGGACGCGATCATCGCAGCTTCCGTCTGCTGCCTCAAAAGACTGCCACGCGAGTGTGCAAGCCACACATGCGCCTCGAGATCGGCCGGCATGATGTTCGTTCGATGAGAAAGCGGATGACCGACCCGGGCAAGAATGCCCACGCGATCGTCGATGATCGGATCGAATTCCAGCCCGTCTGCCGGATCGGCGAGACTTCGAGGTCCGATGACGATATCGATCTTGCCGCGCTCCAGCATCGTACGGAGTTCGTGCACCAGGCCAGTGCGAAGCTCGACATTGCAATTCGGGTTCTCCTTGATGAAACGGGCAAGAGCATGTGTCAGGAATCGCCCGGCCACGATCGGCGGCGCACCGATGCGTAGCTCACCGGCCGAACCCGCGGCGGACTGCTCGGCAACGACAACGGCCTGTTCTTCGGCAACGCGAATGGCCAACCCGCTCCGTGCGAGCCGCAACCCCAGGTTGTTCGGGACCGACCGCCGCCCTTCGCGCGTGAACACCGCAGCCCCGAGCCGCGCTTCCAGCACGGACATGTTTCGGCTGAGGGCAGGTTGTGTGATGCCGAGCCGGTCCGCCGCCGCCTGAAACGAGCCGGCTTCGACGACGACCGAGAGCTGGGAAAGGTGCTTGGGATCAATTTTCATATCAATTCTTTATATATCCTAGCGTAATTTCAATTATTCGCAATGTTGCCGATCTGCTAGGAGTCACAAAAACCAAGGGAGGACTCCGTGTTTCACTTCAAGATGCTCATTGCTTCGGTCGGCATTGCTGCCGCTGCATCCGTCATGCCGTCGGTCGGGGCGGCTCAGATATTCAAAGGGGAAACCGCAGGTGCGGGCGACCCGGTTCACGCGATGTTCGTAGCTTTTGTCAACCAGGCGGGAAAAGCCGACGTGGAAATCCAGGTCAATGCCGGTCAGACGCTGACCAAGTCCATGCTCAAGGGTGGGCGGGGCGAGATCGACTTTTTCTCGTCGGTGCCGTCACTCGTGAACCTGATGAAGAATCAGGCCCGCATGTACGAGAATGTCGGTGACGCCTCGGAAGCGTCTGCTCAACTTCGTGCGATCCTCGGCTTCAAGGCCGGAGCCTATCATCCGGTTACTCTGGCTGGGTCGGGCATCGAGACGTGGGCAGACCTCAAGGGCAAGACCGTTTTTACCGGTCCTCCCGCCGGTTCCGCATCTGCGACATCCGAGGCGCTGATCAAGATCATCACCGGCTACGAGGCTGGCAACGATTACACCGCCGTTCGCCTGGCCTGGGGCGAGGGGTATGCGGCGCTTGCGGATGGCAAGATCGACATGATGGTGCGGCCCGCCGAGATCGGTTCGGCCAAGATCGAGCAGTTCGGACTCTCGGGTGAGTTCCGTGTTCTTTCGATTCCGGATGACGTCGTCGGGTCGGAAGCGATGCAGGCACTGTTCGGCCGTCCGGGACGTGGCATGATGCAGTTCGACGGCAGCGTGTACAAGGGACAGCTTACCGAAGGCGCCATCACGGCGCTCGGGTTCTTCCAGTTCGTGGGGACTCATGCGGGCGTCTCGGATGACGTCGTCTACAAGGCGACCAGGGCCTTCTGGGAAAACCTGGATGACGTCCATGCAACCGCGTATTTCCTCAAGGAAGTGACCCCGGAAACGGCTTTCACATCCGTCAACGTTCCGCTGCATCCCGGGGCGGCGAAGTACTACGACGAAGCCGGAATCGGCATTCCGGAAGAACTTCGTCCGTAGTCACGTCACAGACGGGTCGGGTGGTATCGACTGCCCGGCCCTGATCGACCTTGATCCGGAGTAATTCGTTGGCCGACGAGATCAAGGTGTCCGGCGGGCCGTCCCGGCTGTTTGCGCATCTTGGCACCCTGGCGTGTTTCGCGCTTGGAGCCATCGCTCTTTACAGTTCGGGCGTCGGACTCATTGACCCCAAGCTGCACAGGGCAGGCGGATTTGCTCTCGCGCTCGTGGTGGCGGTCGCGGTCGCACGGTCCCGACGCGAAGCTACGGGCTCGATCATGGGTGCTTTGGCGGTGCTTCATGTCGTGCTCGATGTCGCGTTGATCGGCCTGGGCTTCTGGGCGATCTGGTCGTTCCTGGCGGTTCAGACACAGATGGAGGTGGCGCTTTACGATGTCACCCGGGCGGATGCGTGGCCCGCGATTGCTGGTCTCGTCGTATTCCTGGAGTTGTGCCGAAGGCTTTGGGGCTGGGGACTTTTCGGCGTTGGTGTCTTTGGTGTTGTCTACCTGCTTTGGGGCCAGGACCTGCCCGGCATCATGGCCCATGCCGGGTTCTCCCTGAAGGAAGTCGCCGAGGCGCTGTGGTACAACACGAACAAGGGTGTTTTCGGGTCGATCACCAACATCGTTCTCAGCACCGTGTTCATCTTCATTGTCTTTGGTGTTCTGCTCGAGGGCACGGGGGCCGGCGATACGCTGCTGAAGTTCGCGTTTCTCGCCACGAGGAAGACGCGGGGTGGGCCGGCTCACGCCGCGATCCTCGCGTCATCGATGTTCGGCACGATGTCAGGCTCGACCGTTGCCAACATCGTTGGCACGGGCACCTTCACGATCCCGATGATCAAGAGACGCGGGTTCTCGCCAAGCTTCTCGGCAGGGATCGAAGCGACCGCGTCTTCAGGTGGCCAAATCATGCCGCCGATCATGGGCGCAGCTGCCCTTGTCATGGCCGACCTGACCGGCACGGGATACCTGAACGTCATCGTTGCAGCCCTGTTTCCGGCTCTGTTCTATTATTTCAGTCTCTTCTCGGCGGTCACGGTCGAAGCCCGGCGGCAGGGGATCGAGGTTCGGCCGCTGACCATCGATGACGAGATCACCCGTGTCGATCTGATCAACTCGGTGCTCTTCATCGGACCCATCCTGACCGTCATCGGGTCGCTTCTTGCGGGAACCAGTACATCTGCGGCGGGGTTCAACGCGGTCGTCGTGCTGTTGTCTCTCTCCGTGATCAACCCCCAGGTTCGCAGCGACCCAATGAGGATCTGGCGATCATTCCTGAAGGGGGCCCAGTCCGGCGCAACGCTGCTGATTGCCATCGCGGCAATTGGCATTCTGGTTGGGTCATTGGACTCGACGGGCCTCGGCCTGAAGCTCGCCAACGTCATTTCCATGATCCGCGGTGAGAGCCTCTTTTCCGCACTCGTCGTCGCCATGGTCGGCGCATTGGTTCTCGGAATGGGCATGCCGACCCTTCCCGCCTACCTGATCATAATCCTGGTGATGGGGCCGGCGATCCAGGCCCTGGGCGTGTCGATGCTGACCGCGCATATGTTCGTGTTCTACTACGGTGTGGCCTCGTCGTTGACACCGCCGGTGGCCATCGCTGCCTATGCGGCGGCCCCCATTGCCGGGGCCAATCCGTTGATGACCGCCTTCATGTCGTTTCGCCTGGGCATGGCAAAATTTATCATCCCGTTCGTCTTTGCCTTCTACCCGTCCATCCTGATCATCGAGGAGTTCAGCCTGCTTCCATTCGTGTGGATCGTTGTGCGGACGTGTCTGTGTATCTGGCTCTTTTCCTCCGCCCTTTCCGGCTTTGACCGCCGCAGGCTCACGATGGTCGAGATCGTTGCCAGGCTGGTTGCCGCCTTCGCGGCACTGGCGATCAGTCCGGTAATCCATCTTCCCGCAATTCTCGTTGGACTGGTGCTCATCGCATATGGCATGCGTGGCAGGAAACCTGCTCCGACCGAACCGGAGGCTTCATAATGAGCAGGCGTCCCAACTTTCTGTTTATAATCACCGACCAGCACCGGGCGGACCACCTGGGGTGTTACGGCAATGCCGTCGTTCAGACACCCAACATCGATGGGCTCGCGGCAAAGGGAACGCGGTGGGACAGGTTTTATGTCGCCAACCCGATCTGCATGCCGAACAGGGCGTCGATCATGACGGGCCGGATGTGCTCGGTCCATGGAGCCCGGCACAACGGCATTCCCTTGTCGAAGGACCACACGACGTTCGTCGAGTTGCTTCGGGACGCAGGCTACGACACCGGGCTGATCGGAAAATCGCACCTGCAATGTTTCAGCGGCCGGCCTGCGACCAACAGATTCGAGCCAAAGGACGGTCTTCATGTGCCAAGTCCCATGCTGAGGGATGCGGTCAAGAACAATCGGCATGGGCCCGGGTACGACCTGGAAGTCGCTCCAGGGTGGGAGGTCCCGCTGTCCGACCGTATCGAAGGCCATTTCTACGGGTTCGAGCACGTCGAAGTCGCGGCTGATCATGCAGACCGCGCCTGTGGGGATTACTTGCTGTGGGCTCGCGGTCAGAACCCGGAGTTCGACAAGCTGGTCGGCCCGAAGAACGCCCTGCCTGACGACCGAATCAGCGCTCCCCAGGCGTGGCGGACGGCCGTGCCCGAAGACCTCTATTCGACGTCCTGGATCGCGAACCGGTCCGAGGCGTGGCTGGCAGAGCGCGCGGGCACGGATCAGCCGTTCTTCCTGCAAATGTCATTCCCTGACCCGCATCACCCGTTCACGCCTCCAGGGAAATACTGGGACATGTACGATCCGTCCGGCATCGAGTTGCCCGCTTCATTCGGACGAGGCGATCTGCCACCGATAAAGGCGATGCAGGATGCCCTTCGTGACGGCACGGACCCGAGAGACAACCAGAACCCGTTTGCAGTGACGGAAGACGAGGCCCGGTCCATTATCGCCCTGACTTACGGAATGATCACGATGATCGACGATGCCATCGGGAGGGTGCTCAAACGGCTGGATGAATTCGGTTTGGCCAGGGACACCGTTGTTGTCTTTACCTCGGACCACGGCGACTACATGGGCGACCATGGTTTGATGCTCAAGCTTCTGCTGCACTACCAGGGGCTCATCCGTGTACCTTTCATCTGGTCTGACCCCGCGACTCCCTCTTTCGGCAACGTCGATCCGGGTCTCGCTTCGTCAATAGACATTTCCTCGACGATCCTGGCCCGCGCGGGAATCCAGCCATTCAACGGAATCCAGGGCCGCGACCTGCTGACCACCGAACCGCCGGAGGCGGTCATTGTCGAAGAGGACAGCCAGCGGACGATGACCGGATTTGACCGTCCGCAAAGAGTCCGAACGGTTGTCACGAACCGCTACCGGATGTCGTTGCGAGAAGGTGAGAACTGGGACGAGCTCTATGACCTTTCGTCCGACCCTCATGAAGCAACCAACCTCTACAATGACCCATCGGCGAAAGCCATACGACATGGCCTGTCAGAGATTATGCTCAAACGATTCATTGAACTGCAGGACAGGTCGCCGTTGCCTGCGTATCGAGCCTGAGTCGCCAGGTCGCCGGGTCACAGGTGAACACCGCGGACCAGGTGCTCGGTCGACGGTGAACTGGAGGAAATTCGACAAGTTCACAATCGCGCTGCTGCGTGGCCTGGGGTTTATTCCTCTGGAAACCTTGCATGCGAGAGTTGGACCTGTACACGAACCTCGACAACGCGGTTGACCATCCAGTCCAAAGAGAATGCCATCTATCCGGCTTGCTTGTGCCGTTTTGCGGCGTTGCAAACTTTCCGCACGTCCGCTTCCGCAACTACAAAACGGCAGCCTACTCAGAAACCCGAGCGATATCGGCGGCAGCCCTAAATTTCACGCGCTCCGGGCCACCGCAGCAAACGGATCAGAACTATCCATTGCATCCTCACCATGCAGCGGAAAACCCCTGAACCCAAATGCAGGTTTGTTCAGCGTCCACCCGTCCACCTTGCGTTCGATTTTATTTCCAAATGTGTAACTCTTCGAGCCAATTGCCCCATGTTGGGTTGGACCCGCTATCGCCGAGTGACGGTTTCGCCGCAATTGACATTGGAGCTACCTCGATGGGAAGGAGGCCCATATGACCGTCAAGACCTCGATTTCGCTCACCGATGAACAACAACATGCTTTCGCGATGGAGCTGGTGGAAAAAGGACGCTGAGGGAGTGTAAGTGGGGTTTTCCGGCAAGGTGTCGGCCTGCTGCGTCATCGAATTGACGCTGAAGAACTGCAACTCGTAGCATTGCGCGAGATTCTTGCCCGCCCGTGTTCCGGTACCGTCACCGGCGCGGAACCGATGGACGGGCGCCTGGCCCGAATGATTACAGAGAAGCGGCGCGTGCGTGGCGTAACGTCTTGAGTTCTCGGTCGAGGCAGGACGTGACTTCGAGCTGACATTCGACCATCTCTTTGACAGCTATCTTGGCTTTGGCCAAACCCTTGATGACGCATTTGATCATCGAGAGGCCCGGATTCTGGAGACCCGCGCGACGGCCGACCGCGTCGCAACCGCACCGGGGCGAGAGACACGATGATATCTTGCCGGGCCTGCGGTACCTGAACATCGGTCGGGCAGTATACTGGTTTGATGTCGACGATGACCGTCGGACCGTCCGTATACTGGCACTATTCTTTGGAGGACAGGACCAGGTCCGGCACATGATTGCCCGGCTACTTTAAGACTGTCCTGGATTGCCTCTCGCGGGCTCGCCATATGGCTCTTGAACGTGTCAAACTCAAACCGGGGAATTGAACGGGAGGGCTCTTGCCTCCACGAATCTTGGTAATTCCGCCTTTTGTGCGCCGACCCGACACGGGTACAGAAAGTTCCACAGGGAATTCGACGAACCCGGCTCCGGTTGAGTGAAATTTGGCATTACGGTGACGGTCGTCCGAGACTCGCTCCTTATCTCGGTTTCGAAAGGCTTCCTGCCTGGCATCATGGACGTGTCCGCTCACGGGATCTGGAGAAACCAGGCGCCCTTGCGCAGTGAGTACCTGAAGGAGACCCGTGCCCCGGTTCCTGCCCACGATGGACGCCCCGCGGGGAGTTTTCGCCGCGAATGCCGGTGCGGGGATCAGCACAGTCACGAATTTCCTTTCAACAGTGTCGTGTCAATCCGGAAGACAAAGTGACTTGTCTTCGCCTCATGCACGCTTAACCTAACCGCAGTTCCGTCCGGCAAACTCTTCCTCGCGGTACGGCAGCAGTTTCCACCCGGAACGGACGCAGTGATTGCAATGCCGGGCCATTCGGAGAAAGCGCACGGGCCAGCACGGTAAGCGTGACCATGGGCAGAATGGTGTCAGGAGCCGGTCTTGATACTGGGGTTCGACGGGTGGAACGAACCTGTCATCACACCCGCCCAGGGCGCGAGAATTCGGTAGTCAATTTTGGCATTCGATTTGAAGAAGCGTCTGGACTATTTGGCACGGCGTTCCCATGGCGCCCCGATCGCACGTGCCAGTATGTCTTCTGCGGAAGCGGTTTCCTCCGGCCCGGCCCAGGCAATGAACTGGTCAGGGCGCACCAGGATCGCTTCGGCGCCATAGGTTTCCCCAAGGCCCGGATCCGGGGCGGTCACAACCTTGAGAGGCACGTCCATGCGATCAGCCGCGTACTTGAATACGGCGCCAATCGCCCTGTTCCCTCCGAAATCAAGTAGTGTGAAACCCGGCCCCAGGGCGTCCCACAAATCCTGCCCTTCCGGCAGGGGCTGCGGGGCAAGATGATGGCCCGCTATGGCGGCAAAACCGTGTGTCCCCTTGGCTCCTGACGCGGCGCCTTCGTCTCCCCAAACCAATGGCGACCCGGCGTAGTGCGGCAGAAACTCGGTGACATCCGCATCGTCCGCGTTCGTGCGCCTTGCCCAGGCGGCTTCGAACGCTTCCCTGTCACGCGACGGAGAATAGCTGGACAGGAACCTCCGGAAGTCTTCGATCATCCGCTCAATGAAATCCTGGCTGATGGACTTGAACACCGGGTGCCGTTCGGTCGTGTAGCTGTCGAGAAGGCCGTCCCCGGCCCAACCTTTGAGCGCGGCATCGAGCTTCCAGCTGAGGTTGCGCGCATCCTCAAGCCCGGTATTCACGCCGTACCCCCCGTAGGGCGGGTGGCTGTGGCAGGCGTCGCCCGCAATGAAAACTCGACCCGCGCGATAGGTCTCCGCATGCGAGATGCGGAGATCCCAAAACCCGATATGTTCGAACTCCAGTGCAAATTCCTGTCCCGCGACATGACGCAGCAAGGCCTTGAAATCGAAATTGTCAAGCGTCGTGCCCTCGGGCACAGGGGAATGAAAGAACCAGCCGCCCTGAAGGTCGACGCGCCCCAGGAACTGCCAGTACCCGTCCATATCGGGGTTCATGACGTTGAAGATCGATTTGCCCGGGTAACGGTTCAGCAGGTCGTGCAACTCCGTCGAGCGAAAGACCAGGAGTGCCATGCGGGGGCCTTCATGGTCGGTGTCGCTGGCAATTCCAGCCAGGTCCCGTGTCACCGAACGCGCCCCGTCGCAGCCCACGGCATAGGCGGCCTCGGCCACATGCTCCGCCCCGTCGCGTGCGTAGGCCACGCGCACGCCGACTGCGCCCTGTGTGACCCCGGTGACTGTGGCTCCCTCGACAAACGAGACTTCCGCAAGCTCCCTCGCACGCGTGCGCAGCACGGCCTCGAGCCGGTATTGCGGCAGGCGTTCGTTGTCGGCGAAGTAATACGGGCGCACGCGCGCGCGCTGAAACCAGTCGTAGTGATAGTCGCTCAACAAGGTGCCATAGGTCACCAGTCCGGCGTTGCCGAACTCGGGCGGGATCGGGCTGGCGGCGCGGACCTGGTCCGACACGCCCCAGGCGCGGAACATCTCGCCCACGCGCTGGGTCAGGTTCTGCCCCTTTGGGATCTGATGCAACGCAGTCGACCGTTCAAGAACCAGGCTGTTTACATCCCTTTGTGCCAGGTCAATGGCCAGCCCCAACCCGACCGGTCCGCCCCCGATGATGATCACTTGCGGTGTGCACATGGCCATCTCTCACGTGCTCGCGGCAACGCAAACGTCCAGCGCGGCCAACGCGACCAAGCCCGCACCAGGAACGCGAACACGATTCGCCGGCCATATCCCAAGGTGCCGGGCTGACAGTGTCCGAAGGTTTGTCCCGGGCGTCGGATCCGGCAGCTGAGTGCCTTGGAGCGCCACGGCCCGAACACGGCGCGCGACGTCGGCATGGTACGGGAACTGGAAAGACGGCCCCTTTGTTACCGGCGTATTCAGGCCGATTCGCGTTCCGGGGCGTTTCTGCATGAGACGCGTGGCCACTGCAAGCAGTCCGGTGACACCGCGTGCCCGGCCTGGAGAGGACCGAATTTGACCGACGATGCGCGAACCGTACGCAATCGTCCCCGGACTGCAATCAAACATGAATTTTCGATTCCCCTGTTCGCAGTTTCATGTTTTCGTGGTGCAAGACCTCCATGTACCATCTTCCTCGCCGACGAGAGCAGGAGACCCTTCGGACCAAGCTTGGCTGCTTGCCCGTCACGGCGCTCCTCGGTCCTTGGCAGTGTGGCAAGACGACTTTGGCCGAATTGCTGCAAGCGGAGCATGTCTTCGATCTCGAGGATCCGAGGAGCCTGGCCAGACTTGACGAACCGCTAACGGTCCTGGCACCTGGAGGACCTGACTGGCACCGTCGTGATCGACGAAGTGCAACGCAGACCCGATCTTTTTTCCCTGCTTCGCGTTCTTGCGGATCGGCAGCCAACCGTGCGGTACCTCCCGCTCGGAAGCCTCGCCCGATCTCGTCAAGGACGTCTCCGGGAGTCTCGCCGGGCGGGTCGCCTACCTCGACCTGGGTCCTCTGGCGGTCGATGAGACCGGCGTCAGCGACTGGCGCACGCTGTGGCTTCGGGGCGGGTTCCCGCGGAGCTTTTTTTCCGACGACGACACGACGTCCTCACCGTGGCGGAAAGATTTCATACGCGGTCACCTGGAGCGCGATATCCCTGCGCTCGGAATCTCCGTACCGGCGGAGACTCTGCGGCGATTCTGGGTGATGGTGAGCAACTACCACAACCAGACGCTCGACCTTTCCGAACTCGGTCAATCATTTGGCGTCTCGGGTCACGCGGACCGCCGTTTCCTCGATATCCTGAGCGGGATGCTCATGGTCCGCCGACAGCCCCGTGGCACGCCAACGACGGCACCTTTGGAACGTATATCCTGGCCCTGATCCGTACCCTTTCGACGAGCGGGTCAGCGCGCTGCCCGTGACCGGGATCCCCAACGTCGCGCCTGGCCTGGCCACCTGGTTCTGCACGTTTGCACATCTGCGCGAGGGAAGCTCGTCGAATGGGTTGAACTCCGGGAGTTCCGGAATGTCGTGCCCGGCTTCTCTTGCAGAGTGAAGCGGTCCAGCCGGGGGGCGGGGGCGAAATTCGCCGTGACCGGCGATGGAGGATATAGGACTGCAGCGCAGGACGATCTTCGCGAAACTGGTCTTCAGGTGAATTGGGAAGGACCGTGGCTCTCCCCCGGAATTACATCGAGCGTGTCTACGCGGGCATTCTTGGCAAGCTGACCGGCGTCTACCTCGGACGCCCGTTCGAGTGGGGGGACGCATCACCGCCCGTGCCAGTGATGCCGGTTTCCCGGCAGATGACGACCGGGCGGGGCAGGTCTCCTGGTCGCCGGCGGCTGCGTCTCGGTGAACGGGGTCCGGATGTCTTCGCCCGAATCTGACCACGGAAGCCGGACACCGATGCCGGCGTGCCCATGACATCCGGGCTTGACCGCCGCCCGGTCTTCATGACGCGACCGGGGCACGTCTATCCGGCAGACTCCGTCGGCATGCGATACCCCGGGGGGGCCGACAGTCCGTTTCGCCGGGCGACGTCCCGAAGCCAATAGGCGCTGTCCTTGGGGATGCGCGTCTGGGTTCCGTACTCGACAAAGACGATTCCGTAGCGGGAACTGTAACCCGAGTCCCATTCGAAGTCGTCGAGGAGTGTCCAGACGTAGAAGCCACGCAGGTCCACACCCTTTTTCATGGCCCGGTCGGCGGCGCGGAGGGCCTCGTCGTAGTAGCGGATGCGTGCCATGTCGTTCACACGGCCGTCCGGATTGACGTAATCGTTGAAGAGATAACCGACCTCGGTCACGTAGATCGGCAGCCGGCAGCCGTAATCCCGTCCGGGTTTCAGCAGGATCTCCTCGAGCCCGTCCGGACGGAGGCCGCTGCCAATGGTGGTGAGCGGTCCGAGCGGGGCCATGCGGCAGGCATGGACGATCGGAATCGTCCGGTCAAACCGGACGACCTCGTGGACGTAGTAGTTCAGGCCGAGGAAATCGACCGGGGCGGAGATGCATTCGAGGTCGCCGTCGTGGACGACCGTTTCGTCCTCGAGGCACGGAAGGTACGGAACCATGTGCGCGGGATAGGTGCCTTTCAGGAGCGGTTCGAGAAACAGGCCGTTCGCTTCGCCATCGACCGTCCTTGCGGCTTCCACGTCGTCGGGTGCATCCGAAAACGGTTCGATGACCTGGAGGCAATGGGTGACGCCGACCTGCGCGTCGCGGGTGTTGGCGCGGATGGCCGGAACCGCAAGCCCGTGGGCCAGGTTCAGGTTGTGGGCGGCGATTCCGGCGGCGTGGTAGTCCCGCATCCCAGGGGCGTGCAGGCCCCGGGCATGACCGAGAAACGCGCAGGACCAGGGTTCATTCGTCGTGATCCAGAACGGTACCCGGTCGCCGAAGCGGTCCACGACCGCCCCGGCATGGTCTGCGAACCGGTACGCGGTGTCCCGGTTCAACCAACCGCCCCGTTTCTGCAGGTCCTGGGGAAGGTCCCAGTGGTACAGCGTGACCATTGGCGTGAGGCCGTTCTCGAGGAGCGAATCCAGGACCCGGTCGTAGTGATCGAAGCCGGCCTGATTGCGCCGGGTCGAACCCTCGGGAGATATGCGCGGCCAGCTGAATGACATGCGAAGGCTGGAAAACCCGAGGTCCCGCGCCAGGGCGTGGTCGTCGGGATAACGGTGATAGTGGTCGGCGGCGATGTCGCCATTGTCGCCGTTCAGCGTACGGCCTTCGCGTGCGAAGACGTCCCAGATGCATTCGCCGCCACCGTCGGCACGCCGGTGGCCTTCGATCTGGTAAGCCGCCGTCGCGGCACCCCACACGAATCCGTCCGGAAAGGACAGGTCTCCGTTCTTGGTCATGTCATGTTTCCCCGTTCACGCTCCGGCAGCGCCGGTCCTAATCCTGCGTTTTCTCGCGACCATGTCCACCGAGACCGCCGCAAGCAGTATCAGCCCGGTGATGATCGACTTGACGTTTGCGGACTGCCCGAGAAGGTCCAGCCCGTTGGCGACGCTCCCGATCACGATCGCGCCCAGGAGGGCGCCCGGGATCCGCCCGCGTCCGCCAAAGAGGCTGGTCCCACCGATTACCGCCGCGGCGATCGCGTCGAGAATGAGGTTTCCTCCTCCGGTGTTGCTGTCGACGGCGTATTGCCGTGACACGGCGATGATCCCTGAAATCGCCGCGAATGCCGAGCAGATGGCGAACAGGATCACCCGTGTCCGCGCGACGTTGATCCCGGCCCGGCGGGCGGCTTCCGCGTTTCCGCCGACCGCATAGATGTGAACCCCGAACGGCGTATGCTCGGTGACAAACGTAAGCACCAGCGCGAGCCCGACCAGGACGAGAAGCAGAACCGGCACACCCATGTGGTTCGACAGCACGGCGACGGCCATGATCGCCATCGCTGGAAACAGGGCGGTGTGCCCGAGAAGCGCCAGCCGGTCGAGAGGAGCGGCCCCGGTCTGCCTCGTCCAGCGACGCGAACAGACCGCCACGGCCGACGCGGTTATGACCGCGACAATGAGCAGGGACAGCCAGAACGGCATGAACGTCGACGCGATGCTGAGCACCAGGGGATCGTCGATGAGGACCTGCCCGATCTGGTTGCCGACCAGCATCCTTTGCACGCCTTGCCAGACGAGGAGTCCGGTCAGGGTCACGATGAAGGAAGGCGCCCCGATCACGGTGATGCATGTGCCATGTATCCAGCCGATGGCAGCGCCGCAAAGGATCGCCGCCGCGATTGCCACGGGGCCCGGAACACCGTACCACGACGCCAGCAGAACCAGGACTACCGCGCAGACGCCGGAAACCGATCCCGCGGACAAGTCGATTTCCCCGACAAAGAGCACCATGCTGACGCCGAGCGACATGACGCCGAGTACACCGACCTGCAATGCCAGGTTCGACATGTTCCGTGGGGTCAGGAAATACGGATTGGCCAGGTGAAAGGCGACAAACGCGACAAGAAGCGCGACCAGCACCGGGATGAATCCGAGTTCGCCCTGTTTGAGCCGAGCGGCGAACCCATCGTGCAACGATGCGCCGGACGGGTCAGGCTGGCCGGGAACCGCGGGTTTCGCCCCGTTGCTCAGTGCCTCCACTCCGCCGCGATGTCACTGCCCGTTATTCTCGCCACGACGTCGTCGGGTGTACAGGCCCCGGGATCCATGTCCGCGATCTTGCGCCCGCGACGCAGCACCGTCATGTGGTCGGCGACGGCAAAGATGTCAGCCATGTTGTGCGAAATCATGACGATGCCGACGCCCTGATCGCGCAGTCGCCTTATGAGCCTGTGGACGTTTCCCGTCTGCTCGACACCGAGCGCAGCGGTCGGTTCGTCGAACAGGACGACGCGCCGACGCCACACGACCGCCCGGGCGATCGCCACCGCCTGGCGCTGTCCGCCGGAAAGATTGCTGACCTGGCTGTCAAGGGACGGCATCCGTGCGCCGAGGCTTTCGAATGCACGTGCGGCTTCGCGCTCCATGGACGGACGGTCCAGAAACATCCGCCTGAACGGAGCCACTCCCTTGCTGCGTTCCCTCCCGAGAAACAGGTTCTGGACAACACTCAGGTTGTCGCAAAGCGCAAGGTCCTGGTAGACGGTTTCGATGCCGGCTTCGCCCGCCTGCCGCGGTGTCGCGATGGTCCGCTGCACGCCGTCGATCCGGATTTCTCCGGAGTCCGGCCTGAGGACTCCCGAGAGTATCTTGATCAGCGTCGACTTTCCGGCTCCGTTGTCGCCGAGCAATGCCAGGACCGATCCGGCGTGGACGGTGATGTCCACGCCGTTCAGTGCCTGCACGCGGCCGAACCTCTTGCTGAGGTTCCGGGTTTCAAGCAGTGTCAGGGCGGGTCGGCCGGCAGGATCCACTTCAGAAGGTGCAAGCCTCTGCCGCAGTACCCGTGCAGACGTCCTCGCGCTTGGTGAAACCGTCCTTGATGACCGTGTCGCCAATGTTGGAGATGTCGACGACAGTTGGCTGCAGGAGAAGTGCAGGGACATCTCCCGAGTCGGTTGTCACCACTTCAGGAAAGATCTCCGACACATCCTCGCCCCGCGCCAGCGCAACCGCACCGCGTGCGGCGGCACCCGCCTGTTGTTGAAGCGACTTGTAGACGGTCATCGTCTGGAGTCCGTTCAATATGTTCACGATCGCCGCATCGCTGGCATCCTGACCGGTCACGAGAACCTTGCCGTGCATGCCGGACCCCCGGAGGGCCGCGATGACACCCTGCGCGAGCGTGTCGTTTGCGGCAACAACGCCGTCGATGCCGTTGTCGGTAGCCGTCAGTGCCTGTTCGATCGCGCGCTGCGCATTTGCGGCAAGCCAGCCCTTCGCCTCGGCTTCATGGACGATTTCGATCTTGCCGGCTGCCGCGAGGGGGTCGAGGACCTTGTGCGCACCGACCTTGAATGCCCGGCAGGCGGCACAGAACTGCTCGCCGTTCACGATTGCAATCCGGGCGCCTTCAGGAAGATTGTCAACCAGGTACTGGGCCTGGAGCACACCGACCAGTTCATTGTTGAAGGTCACAAACCCTTCCGTGACCACGCCGACCATGAGGCCGTCATAGGCGATGACGGGCACGCCTTCACGCTGTGCCTGGCGGACGATCGGGACTGCGGTCGTCTCGCCGATCGTGTTGATGACAATAGCCTTGACTCCCTGGGCCAGAACCGATTCGCCCTGGGCAATCTGGCGGTTGCCGTCACCTTCGGCGTTCAGCGCTATGACTTCGATGGAAGGATCCAGCGCCTTCACCGCCTCGATGAAGAACGGCCGGTCCTTCGTCTCCCACCGGTCGGCACACTGTGTGCATGGCATTAGAAATGCGATTTTCGTTGCTTCTGCAGCAAATGTGCCGGTTCCCGCGAGAATAGCCGCGACCATGCTGGCTGCCGCGAGAACGTGTTTGTATCCAATTTTCATGATGACATCTTCCCCCCGGGAATTAGCCGGTTCCTGCCGAATGCGGCCCGGCAACACATAAAGGTGCGCCGCAGTTGCGCGAACGCACGCCAAAACTGTACCCAAACCGGTCTTTATCTGCAACCGGCGCTAACGCGGGCCGGCTATTTTCGAATGACTTCTCGTCTTTCCCGTCTTTTCGGCTGACGGTCGTTCCGAGGTCTTGAGGGACGTAGCGACGGGCGCGTCGGAACCGGTGCGACTGGTGATTTCCGGCTGGACTTCGCATCGTTGGGCAGCAGTTCCGCATCACCGAGGCGCCCGCGTGGCCCGGGGGCGGCGCGGCGCGGAATCAACCTTCGATTTACAGGAAACCGAAGGAATCGTAATGTCTGTTCGGCAATCTCTCCAGGTGCCCGCAGGATGGACCTTCGTCAGCTTAGATACTTTCACGCGGTTGCCAGGCATGAAAGCCTGACGGCGGCGAGCGATGCCTTGAACGTGACCCAGCCCGCCGTCGGACAGCAGGTGCGCAAACTGGAGGCAACGCTGGGACTGAAGCTTCTGGCGCGGCATTCGCGTGGAATGCGTTTGACACCGGTTGGCAAGATCCTGTTTCGGCGCGCCGAGGAAATTCTTGCCGCCGTCGAGCGTACGAAGCGTGAATTGGCCCGGCACAGGATGTCGGGCGAGACCACGGTACGGATCGGCGTGACACCCTCGCTGAGCCGGGTGCTCGTGCCGCGGCTCATGGAGTTCGGCTTTGACCGCCACCCGGGTGTTACACTACTGTTCAATCAGGGATTTCCGGCTGACCTGGAACGTATGTGGGAAGGCGGTGAATACGATTTTGCATTTGTTCATAACGATATAGATACGGATGAGTCCGAAAGTCTACCACTGTACAACGAAAGGCTGTGTCTCATTGGCGCGCCAGCGCTTTGCGATCAGTTGCCGGACCCGGTTCCGATCCGGCGGTTGGCGGACCTGCCGATCGTTCTGGATGTTCGGTCGATTTGGTTGCGCGAACAGCTGGAACGCGAATTCAGGAAGCTCAAGATTTCCTGGACCGATGTCATCGAGAGTTCGTCTATCGAAATCCGCCGGGAATATCTGATCCAGAACCAGCGTTTCTGCATCGCACCAATTGCCCAGTTCGGGGAGGAAATTGACGCGGGCCTCGCGAAAATGCGTTTCATCGAGTTGCCGCGCTTCAACCGCACGGTGCATCTGGCTGGCCCCCGAGTGGAATTGATGACCGAGGCAGAGAGTGGCATCCGGGAACTGATCGTGGAAATTGTCGATGGTCTGATCTCCGGCGGTGCTGTCGGCTGGGAACCGCCGGACTGGAAAGCCTAGACAAAAGCGGGTCTTTTGCCAGACGAAAGCATTCTCGTCTTTCCCGGACAGTGGTCCCTCTGCCATAGTCGGGCAGAGGAGGTGAGACATGACCGAACTCAGATTCCGGAGTCCGCCCGAGTTGAACCATGGCCCACCGGGAGCGCCGCTGGTCGCAAGCCTCACGGTCAGGTCGGAGGGCGCACACGCGGTCAGGGTCCGAATTCGTCAGAATGAGGATCTTTGGACCATTTCCTTTCCTTTCAGCGACGATTCCTACCTTTTGCTTGGCTTCCACCCTGAAGGCCTGGCCGAAATAATCGTCCAGATCGTTGGTCCGAACGGGGTCGAGACCTGGCCCGAGCCCCTGTCTCACCAGGTCAGGGACATCCCGGCTTCGCCGCTTGACATGCCGCCACTGCGAACCGATCGGGCCGAGCCTGCGCGCATGGCGGGCCGCTTCACCTTCATGACGGTCCGTCGCCGTGCGATCGGCCGGATCCCCGACATGACCGAGGCGCAACGCAAATGGTCGACGCATTGGGGAATGCTGATCGCCATCGACAACCTTGGCTGCATGCGCTGGATGCGGAAGCTCGACCGACGGGTAGCAGGAGTCGAGAAACTGGCCAACGGCAACCTCTTTGTCCATGACACCGACTCCTGCTCGCGCGAGATCGACGTGGCCGGCAATACGGTCCGGGCCTGGTACGCCGCGCAAAGGCCGCAGGGCGCGCTGGACGGTGGCATAGCGGTCGATGTACGCAGCCTGCACCACCAGCCCCACCAGATGCCCAACGGAAACTTCCTGGCGCTTTCCGGCCACGCGCGGCGCATGAAGGACTGGCCAGCCTCGGTTCACGACCCTGATGAGTTCCGAGCGGACAGGGATGTCGTGGGCGACATGGTCGTCGAATTTTCTCCCGAAGGCGACGTTGTCTGGAGCTGGGACAGTTTCGACCACCTTGACCCCTACCGCATCGGTTACGATGCGCTCGATGCCTTTTGGCATGTGCGTGGCTTTCCGAACGCGGCAGACTGGACCCATGGCAATGGCGTGACCTACGATGCACGGGACGATAGCGTGCTGGTGTCCCTGCGCCTGCAGGACTGCATCCTGAAGATCGATCGCGCATCGGGCGAAATCGTCTGGATTCTTGGCGATCACGGCAATTGGTCGCCCGGCTTGCAGGAAAAACTGCTGACCCCCGTCGGCCAGAACTTTCGCTGGCCCTGGCACATGCACAATCCGCGGATTACCTCCGAAGGCACGATCATGCTCTTCGACAACGGAATTTATGGCGCTCGCCCCGGGCAGGAACGCATTCCGTTTCACAAGAGCTTTTCGCGCGGAGTGGAGTACCGGGTTGACGAGAAGGCAATGACGGTGGAGCAGGTCTGGGCCTCGGCGCTCACCGATGAAGACATCAGGGAACGCACCTGGGCCATGGGGGATGCGCATCGGCTGGAGGCGTCCGATACCGCGCTGGTGATTCATTCCATTGCCATGCCAC
This sequence comes from Paracoccaceae bacterium, assembly GCA_965242975.1. Lineage (GTDB taxonomy): Bacteria > Pseudomonadota > Alphaproteobacteria > Rhodobacterales > Rhodobacteraceae > JAPPHA01. Next base: position 5,753,739 of record CBDETS010000007.1, read on the forward strand.
ACGGCCGCGACGACATCGGCATGGACCAGGATGACCGGTCCGTGCGTTACGTCGACGAGTTTCCTTCCTACGCCCGAATCCTCGAATACAACCGCAAGGACATCCATGACATTGTCTTCGACATGACGGTGCGCGACGAGAACGAACTGGTCCATTGGGAAGTTTTCTCCGGTGTCCGAGTCGATGACCTGTACCCCGAACACTCCGGCATCCGGCTGGACTTCGGGGACAGGCTGGAGGGCACGACATGACGGACCTGACCCCGATTCCCGTGCAACAGGTCATGGCGACCGATGCCTTGCATCAGGCCGAGGCGCGTGCGCCGGACTGGGCGGCCGGGGCGGCCTATGTCATCGACCGTTTCATGCCGATCGGCGAGGCCGCGGTGCCGATCACCGATTTGGGATTCGTACGGGCGGATGCGGTCTATGACGTGGTGTCGGTCAGTCGGGGACAGTTTTTCCGGCTGCATGACCATCAGGAGCGGTTCGCGCGGTCCTGCGCCCGTGTGAAGCTCCGGAACCCGTTGGACCCGGAGGCCGAGGCACGACTGCTCCATGAACTGGTCGCGCGCACCGGGCTGAGGGATGCTTACGTCTGGTGGGCCGTTACCCGGGGCGACAACCCCGCGCGGCCCGCAGACCGGCTGCATGCGGACCGGTTCCAGAGCCGGTTTTATGCTTTCGTTGTGCCGTACGTCTTCATCAAGGGCGATGCGGACCGGCAGGCGGGAATACACCTTCATGTCTCGGAAAGCTACATCCGCATCCCCGCGAACGCCGTCGATCCGAGGGCCAAGAATTTCTGCTCTCTCGATCTCAACATGGCGCTGATGGAGGCAGGCGAGGCCGGGGCGGAATGGTCGGTCATGACCGACGGCAAGGGTGTTCTGACCGAGGCGCCGGGTTCGAACATCTTCGTGGTCAAGGGTAACCGGGTTCTGACGCCCGAGCTTGGTTGCCTCGAAGGCGTGACCCGGCTGACTGCACGGGAACTCTGCGCGGAACTGGGTCTGGAAGTTGTCGCGGGAATCGTCACGGTCGAGGATCTGTTGGCGGCCGACGAAGCGTTTCTGACCTCCAGCGCGGGGGGCATCTTGCCGGTCTCCACGGTGGATGGCTCTTCGCTGTGCCAGGGCGCGGGACCGGTTTCGACCAAAGTGCACAACCTTTACTGGGAAAAGCGTTGGGCGGGCTGGTACGGGACGCCGGTCGAGTACGGGGTCAGTCCATGACCTGCGGTGGCGGCTGGAAAATCTCGATCGCATTGCCATCCGGATCCCAGCCATATGCAAAGACGCCACCGTTGGGCATGGCCAGGGGCGCGGCGTGGAAACTCATCCCGGCATCGGACAGGCGGTCATGTTCGGCCTCGCAGTCATCGACGCGGAAACATATGTGGCTGAACCCGGGCCTGGCGACGCTGCGGGGAAGTGCGGCACGGGTTTCGATAGGGGTGTCGAATTGGAACAGTTCCAGCCTGGCTTCGGGAAACCCGATCATCTTGAGCGACCCGCTGCTGACCTTGAGCCCAAGTCGTTGCGACAACGCGGTGTTGTCCTCGTCCCAGCTGAACTCGTTCAGGACCTGCCCATGAAACAGATCGACATAGAACCGGCACAGGCGATCGAGGTCCCGTGTAGCCATGCCGGTGTGATGAAATCCGATGATCATGGCGTGAACTTAACAAGCCATGCGAGGTCGGGCGATGGAAAAGAGCGTCATGACTGACAAGATCATCCTTTTGGGAACCAAGGGCGGCCCCCGCCTGACAACCGGGTCAAGCTGGCCGTCGTCGTCGGTCATCGACATCGCCGACCGTCCCTACATCGTTGACTGCGGCTTGGGCGTGACACGGCAGTTCGTCGAGGCCGGCTATACGCTGGCGGATGTGCACACGATCCTTCTTACCCATCTCCATTCCGACCATTGCCTGGAACTCGGGCCGCTCCTGCACACGATCTGGGTGTCCTCGCCCAAGCGCGAGATCAAGATCCACGGACCGTCCGGGACGTCCTGGATCATCGACAGGTTCTTCGAAGCAATGGCTTACGACATCGACATGCGGATGCAAGACGAGCGACAGAAGGACCCGCGGGGCATGTTCGCATGCGCCGAATTTGGCGAAGGGTTCGTGCTCCGGGACGACCGGGTCGAGGTCACGGCCCTGCGGGTAGTCCATCCACCGTTGACCGATACCTTTGCGCTGAAGTTCCAGGCCGCCGGCAAGGTGGTCGTGTTCTCGGCCGACACGTCCTATTTTCCGCCGCTTGCCGACTTCGCCCGAGGTGCGGATGTGCTGGTCCACGAGGTCATGCACCGCGAAGGGGCCGAGCGGATGTGCCACCGTTTGAAGTCGATCAAACCAAACCTGATGGAACACATGATCGCCGCGCATACATCCGGCGATGACGTGGGCCGGGTCGCGACCGCGGCGAAGGTCAAGCACCTTGTGGTGCAGCATTTCACCCCAAGCGACGATCCGTTGACCGGGCCTGACGAGTTTGCAGCCCTGGTACGGAAAACCTGGAGAGGTCCCCTGACCATAGGCTCTGACCTTGCCGAGATTCCGTTCTGAGGCCCGGCACGGCTCCTTTAGTCCAGGGATTTGGGACTTGTGCCAAAACCGGAACACTATGGCTCTTGGATGACACAAAATCATCATGTGGGAAGTGGCCAGCGCCAACTTCCTGTATCTTGTGGCTAAGGAGTCTCGCCAAAATAACCCGCACAATTATTGTGCGGCGTGTCGGTGTCCATCGTGGTCTTCAGGCGAATTCAAGGTTGTGCTCCATCATGACTGGCTGCGTCTCTCGCTTGACAATGCCGTCGCTTGATCTGCTGGTTGGTCCCCGAGCGCGCGCTTTGAGCCGTCCTCACCGGCTCAAACGTCAAGGTTTCCAGCACGTTTGCAGCGAGACCCGGGTGATCCATTGGGCTTTTTTGACACCTGTTTCACAACAAAACCAGGAGGTTCCGCCATGCCTGCGAGGATGACAACAGTTGAAAAGGCCCTGGCGCTCCAAGCTGGCATGAAAGCCTGGATTGATGCGGATCGTCATCTTCGAGAAGGAGTCACGCGCCGACACAGAAACTCTAAACTGCGAGAGGCTTTTCGGGACAACTGGGACAGCCGCATCGGTTTCGACAAGTTCGGAGGTGTTTGGTCGATTGCGAAGGCAAAGACAAACCCGAGGCATCCGGCCAGCAAGGCGGCTCTCTATGCGATTACAGATGCAAGCGGCCATCCCGACCGAAGCAGATGGACTGGTTCCAAGGTCGGGGGTGTCACGGTAACGGTTGACCATGGGATTCCGATAAACGTTCTTTTTGAATATTTCTGGCGGGCTGAAACACCGGACGAAATGGAAAGAGTGATTGACGCATACATTGTCGCGGTCATTACAGAGGCTGAAGACAAGCGTTTGCGTGGTAACGATTTGCAGTCAAAGATGCCGAACAATTGGACCGGTTTGGACGACCCGCTGGCCCGCTGGAACAAGGTTGGGATCGAAGTCCCGGGCCTGGGCGGGAAAACCGGGCAGCCAGATGCAGGTGGGCCCAGGTTCGACACGGCAAGTGATTACATTTCGGGCGATCCCGCCGGCCCCCGAAGCCGTGTGCAGCGGTTAAACCGTTTCATGATCAAAAAGGACTGGGAAAATCAGGACCTGTGGCTCGATTGCCCGGCAAAGGGATCGCGGTATCTGATTGAGCACGATCGTTTCAAGGCCATCGTCGGTGAGAACACAAATGCTCTCAACACCAGGTCCTGGAAACAGGGAGGAATGTACAGTTGGCCTGACCTTTCACAAGAATTGCTCAAGGAAATTCAGCCGTACAAGCAGTCCGGAGTATGAGCGAAGAAAAGTACCAGGCATACGTAAGCGGTATCGCTCCATCCTGACCCGAGGCGGCGAGGAACTGCCCTTGATCCTACCGCGCCGGAAAGGAAAACGCGGACGGATCGCCAAGTCCGACGCCCAAACCTGCACGAACCCGACAAGCCAAGAAGAGGACATGCTCCGCTTCACGCGGCAACAATGCCAGTTCTACGAACAATGCCGACAAGCACAGCCCAAGATCGGCGAAAACAAAGTTGAAGGTGTCAGGGTGCTTCCGTACCTGCGATTTCGCCGATGCCAACGCAGGGCCTTAAATTACGGTGATCACCACAACCTCCCTCGCTTATGGGAACCAAATGTTTATGTGAATCTTGAATCCCAAGTGCCTGTCACGACGCACGTTTTCCACCGATTCGGTTCCCATAAAAATCCGGCTCAGACGTTCGACAGCATCGCCATCAGCGCGTCCTTCACGCCCGTGAACCGTCCCTTGCCAAGGCCCGGGGAATGCCACTCCGAGAGCATGTCCAGCTTTTCGGCAGGATCCGTACGAAGGTAAATCTCCGTGGTCTGGAGGCTCTGGTGCCCCAGCCACAGCGAGACCTTGCGGATGTCGCCGGTCGCCTCGAGAATCATCAAGGCGCTGGCATGTCGAATGGAATGGGGCGTTACCTTCCGGCGTGCGATCGACGGTTGCGTCTGCGCCGCCGTCGTGACGTGCAGCTCGAGCCGCTTGGCGAAGCCGCGCCGGGTCATCCCCCGTCCCATCGCATTCAGGAACAGGTGGCGGTCGGGAACTTCGGGACGGACAGACAGCCATGCACCGAGCGCACATCCCGTTTCCTTCCACAGCGGCAGGACGCGGGCCCTTCGTCCCTTGCCCATGACCCGGATCTCGTCGAGCTGCGGCATCCGGACATCGTCGAGGCCGAGGCCGACCAGTTCGGAGACCCGGAGCCCGGCGTTGTAGGCAAGACACAGCATCGCCCGGTCCCGGGTTCCGGTCCGTGTGGCGGTGTCCGGCGCCTTGAGCAGCGCATCCACTTCGTCCCGGTCGAGATAGTCGAGCGCGGGAACGTCGCCCTTCTTCTGCGGGATCGCATGCACCCGTGCCGCCAGTTCGAGATGGTCCGGGTACCGGTACTCGAGGAAACGGCCAAAACTCTTGATTGCGGCCAAACGGGTGTTGCGGGTGTGAACCCCGTTTCCACGCTCGTTTTCGAGATGGTCGAGGAAGGCGAGAATGGTGTCGACCTCGAGATGGCCGACCTCGAGCGCGCAGGGACGGACGCCGTGCCTGTCCGCGGCGAAGACCGCGAGCAGCCTGAAGCTCGTGGTGTAGCTCTCGATGGTGTGCCGGCTGGCTCCCCGGTCACGGGGGAGATACTCCTGCAGGAAGGTGGATAGCGGGGGTGCGAGTTTGGTCATGTCTTTTCCTTTCCTGTCATGTGCAGTTTCTCGGTCGCCTCCGACACCTGGCGCATGAGGACGGGTGTCGCCTCCAGGTACCAGTACGTGTCCACAGGTCGCGCGTGTCCTAGGGTGGTCGAGAGCGCGAGCATGTGTCGGCCGACATCCTTCCGGCTGGAAGAGATGCAGCCTTCCAGTGCGCGAACGGCGAATCCGTGCCTCAGGTCGTGAAGCCTGGGGCCGGGTTCCCCGGCTTTGCCGCGAACCCCTGCCTTGCGAGCGAGCAGGATGAAGGTCTCGGTCAGATAATCCGGGCGCACCGGCCGGCCGGATGCGAGCACGAACAGGTGTTCGCAGGGTCCGCCCTGCCGTTTCCGCGCCACGAGGTAGTCGTCGAGGGCGCGGCGGGTGCTCTCGTGCAGGGGGACAAGGCGGTCACGGCGGTTCTTGGTATTCCTGACCAGGAGCCCGTCCGGTCCGAGGTCGCCCAGCAGCAGGCCGGTTGCTTCCGAGCGTCTCAGCCCGGTGCATGCGATGAGACCGATGATGGTGTGGAAGGTCCGCGGGGTGAGCGACCCTGCCGGCGGCAGGGACAGCGCTTCCGTCATGATCAACCGGATCTCCTCCGGTGACGGAATGCACGGCGGTGGGCGGTACCGTCTCCGCTTGCCGAGAGCGTCCCGGTGGGGCACCTCGTGACGGTCATCCCCGACATGGAGGAAGACGGCCAACCCGCGGACGATGCGCAGTCGTCTTTGTGCCTCGCCGACCGATATCGCCGTACGGGCCCAGTCCAGGACACTGTTTATACGCACGAATTCGTCGCCCCCGGCGTCGGCATGTTCTGCGTAACGCATCAGGACCCGCTCTTCTTCCCTGAACGACAGGCCCAGTGCTTTCCTGCTTGCGACGTAATCCTTCACGTGATCCGTCATGGTCATCGGTCGTCTCCCTCGAAGGGCCAGGGCTGCACCAGTTCACGGAGCATCCGGACATCGACGCGGGCATAGATCGCAGTGACGTCGGGAGAGCTGTGCCTGAGCAGGGTGCCGATGGCTTCCAGGGGGGCGCCGTCGCGCAGGAGATTGGTCGCCGCCGAGCGCCTGAACAGGTGTGACGCTGTCGGGCCGACGCCCCGGATACCGGCCCGCTCGACCGCACGGCATACGATGGAAGTGCTGATGCTGTTATTCGCCAAGGGCCGGTGCGGCGCCATGCAGCGGAGAAACACCTTCTTCTCGTCGCTGCGTGGCCGGGCCTCCAGGATGTAATCCCGCAGCGCGTCGCCCACATCCTGCGGCAGCGGCAGTTCCGTCTCCCGCCGCGACTTGCCTTTGACCCGGATGACGGCCCTGTCCCAGTCGATATCGTCGAGATTCAACCCGGCGACGTCGCCGGCCCGCAACGCAAGCCGGGCGAGCAGCAGCAGGGCTGCCCGGTCGCGCACCCCCATCGGCGTCGTCACGTCGCAGGTCGCGATCATGCGTTCGATATCGTCCTGCCCGACATGCCGGGGCAGGCTTTCGCCCCGGAGTCTCGGGACCGTCGGAACCGCGTGGACGAGTTCCGGCCGGCAGAGGCCGTTCGACCCGAGAAAGCGCAGGTACATCCGAAGCGCGCTCGCCTGGTCGCCGACCTGCCCGCGAGACGCGGTTTCGAGACGGTCCAGGATCGTGTTCCGGACACGGGCGGCGTCATACGCCCCCGGGTCGTCGCCGAGAGCCGGAAGCAGCGCGCGCATGTGCCTTTCGTATTGTTCGATGGTCGTGTCCCTGAGGCCGCGATGCTGCCGAAGCCAGTGGAGGAACGCATCGAGATGTTCACCGTGTTCCGCATGGCGTTGCGGGACCACCGGCGCCGGGATAACGTTCCTGTCCACCAGGAACGCGGCAAAGAGCCGGAGCGTTGATCCGGAGGTTCTGGAACCGGCAAACCCTGTGGGCCTGTCGAGGAACCCCGGATGAACACAGGTGCAGTCGTGGGCAAGAAAGCGACGCTGAACGCGTTCGTCGGCTTCCGCCAGGGGAATGTCCGACAGGTAGAGCCAGACGATGAAGTGGCGGCACAGGGTCCCGCTCGATCTGATCGTCGAGCTTGCGTATCCCTGCTCTTCCAGGGAGTCCCGGAACCGTGTCGCAAGATGTCCGCCGGCCTCGATCTCCGGGGGCACCTCTGCCCGCCCGGTCTCGAGCAGGTACCGGAGGAACCTGAGCGCAAATCGCCTGCAGTGCTGCCCGGGCTTCCTGCCGTTCCGATGCCGTCCCGGACAGTGGCATTCATGGCGCATGAAACGATCAAGAAGGTGGACGTCGAGCTTGTCGAGACCCGCCCCGTTGAGCGCCAGCCAGACCGCGACGTGCCTGGCCGTACTGATCAATAAGCTGGTCTTCCTGTCTGAAAGACCAAGGCCTTCCAGGTGCTCCGCATAGCACCGGACAACACGGGTATCCCGTTCCGGAACCACATCGAGCAGTGGAAGACCGAATTGTTTCGAAGGCACGATCTCTCTCCTGTCAGTGTCGAAATCGACAGGAGTAGAGCAGATTTTTATGTGAACCCAATCAGCGGATAAGGCGTGTCATGACAGGCACTTGGGATTCAAGATTCACATAAACATTTGGTTCCCATAAGCGAGGTGATGGGAACATTCCCATCACCTCGCCTTCGGGCGTGTTTGACAAAGCCATGTGCTTCGCGATTTCGCGAAGCGCAGATCAAAGCATTTTTTCCGACAAAAGTTAGAAAGACTTTCTTCTATAGACTCCGCATATCCCGTAACTTCGGTGTGCATTCCAGCGTACTCGCGCTTTGGCGACGCAGGACACTCAAAGCTTGGCTGCCGCACACGGCAGCCGCCTATCAGGGAGAAAACCATGAGACTCACCAAGACAGTGCTGGCATCAGCAGCCATGGCCTTGGCGGCCATCGCCGGGCCCGCAAGTGCTGAATATCCCGAACGGCCGGTCGAATTCGTCGTGCCGTGGCCGCCGGGCGACATCGAAGATGCGATCACCCGGATGATTTCAAAGGCGTTCCAGGAGGAAACCGGCGTTCCGGCGACGACCGTGAACATCAAGGGTGGCGGCGGCCTTGTCGGTGCGACGCACGTGTTCAACCAGCCGGCGGATGGCTACACCGTGGGCGCCTTCACCGCCAATATCATTTCTGCCCACATCATTCGCGGCAATGCAAAATACGAACGGGGCGAGTTCGAGCCGCTGGCGGTGATCATCGGTTACGGCATGATGCTGACGGCGCATGCCGACGCGCCTTATGACAACCTGGCGGAATTGGCGGAATTCGGGAAATCCAACGACGTCAGCCTCGGTGTGTTCGGGCTCAACGGTCCGCCGGCCCTGCAGACGATGAAGATGGCCGAAACGCTTGGGTTTGAGTTCAGCAGCGTCACCGCCTATGACGAAACAACCTGCCAGATGATCCTGAATCGCGAAATTGACGTGACGCTGGGTGGCGGATTGCTGAAGCCCTGCCTGACCAGCGGTGAGGCGAAGGCACTGGCGGCGTACACCACGGCCCGGATCCCGATCTATCCGGACGTGCCGACGCTGGAAGAGCAGGTTCCCGGCATTTCGACCCCGGGCTGGACCGGGCTTTTCGTGCGCAAGGACACCCCGCAAGAGGCGCGTGACGTGATCTCGGCGATCGCCAAGCGCGTGGTCGAAAGCCCCGAGGCGCAGGAAATCGCGGCCAACGTGGGCGCAGTCGTTCAGTGGATGCCGGCCGATGAGGCCGCGGCCTTTGCTGACGCCTTCTATGACCGGTTCGAAAACCTGCTGGCCAGGTAAGGCGGGCAATGTCTGACGACCAGGGTAAAAGCGGGTCCCCGTTCGGCGAAGAGCCGACCGGGGGCCGCTATCTGCTTGGCGGGATCTGCATTGCGGCCATCGCACTACTGACCCTGATTCGCTGGCAGACGACACCTGGCTCCATGGGCCAGACCAGCATGTCGGGCGGATGGTGGGCGGAGCCCGCCCTTGCGCCCGCCGTGGTGCTGGTTTTGACCATTCTCGCGTCTGGACTCGGGTTTTGGGTCACGCGCCGCGATCGGATCGACCTCGGTAAAACGACCGGCGTTTACGCGCGGGTGCTGGTCGTCGCGGGCTGCATGATCGGTGCCGTCATGCTGATGAAAGTCCTGGGCTTTGCCCTGTCGATCCTGGTCTTTGCAAGCGTGGTTGCCATGATCGCTGGTTTCAGGGGGCGGCGCCTTGCTTTGATCGCACTGGGAACGACTCTTGCCATGGTGCTGATCTTTCGCGTCGGGTTTTCCATATGGTTCCCGCGCCCGATGCTGTTCAAATGGATTGACTTCCCGATCTGGCTGCAGGGAATTCTCTGATGTTCGAAGTCGTTTCGCTCGGGGCGCAGCAGCTTGCCGACCCGGCGATCTGGGTGGCGTTGATCTGCGGCAGTGTTCTGGGCGTGGTTCTCGGCGCCATTCCCGGGATTGGCCCAGGGGTGGGCATCGTCCTGCTCTTGCCGGTCACCTACACGATGGACCCGCTGGCCGGAATCACCTTGCTGATGGGGCTCTATGCTGCCGGTTGGTATGGAGGGGCGATTCCCGCGATCACGATCAACACGCCCGGCACCGGCGTGAACGTGCTGACCACTTATGACGGCTACCCCATGGCGAAGGGCGGTGAGCCGCAGCGTGCCCTTTCGCTGGCCTACGCGTCGAGTTTCGTGGGCGGGATCTTTGCCGTCATCGTGCTGATGATCGCCTCCTGGCCCCTGGCGGCGCTGTCGAAATACCTCACCTCGGTTGATCTCGGCATGGCCGCGCTCTTGGCGATGGTTCTGGTCGTGGTCGCGCATCGTGGCGGCGAACTGGCCTCCCTGGCCATGCTGGGGGTGGGGCTGTTTGTCTCGACGATCGGTCTTGAGACCGCCTACGGTTCGCCGCGTTACACCTTTGGCACGACCTGGATGATGGCGGGCGTGCCACTGATTTCGATGATCCTCGGTCTCTTCGCGCTGAGCCAGGCGCTGTCGCTGATTTTTTCAACCCGCGTGATCGACAGGACGGATACCGAGATCGACCGCCGCCTGCTCGGCGGCTTCATCGAGGTGTTCCGCTATCCCAGGACCCTGTTCCGCTCAGCCGGGTTTGGTGTCTCCATGGGCGTGCTGCCCGGCGTAGGTGAGTTTCTGGCGCAATTCTTTGCCTATACGACGGCAAGAAGCGGCTCGAAAACGCCCGCGGCGTTCGGCAAGGGCGCGCCCGAAGGCATCATCGCGTCGGAGACGGCGAACAACGCCGTTCCGCCCGCGGCGCTGGTGCCTCTTCTGTCGCTCGGCATTCCGGGCGAGGCTTTCACGGCCATGATGCTGACCGTCTTCATCGTCCATGGGGTGGATCCGGGGCCAACGCTCTTTGCCGATCACAGGGAGTTTGTGGCGGGGCTGTATGTGTCGCTCTTCATCATGAACTTCATCATCGTCGCGATCCTTTTGGCGGGAACCCGCTGGATCGCGAAACTTGCGACAATCGACGACCGGCTTTTGGGCGTGATCATCATGTGCCTTGTCATGGTCGGAACGTTTTCGCGGAACTACCGCCTCAGCGACACGATCATCGCGATCTGCTTTGGCATCCTCGGATTCGTGTTGCGAAGGGCGAACATCCCCATGGTGCCGATGATCCTGGGCCTTGTTCTGGGGCCGATCATGGAGCGTTATTTCCGTCAGGGCATCGGTGCGGCGGGGGGAGATATGACGGTGTTTGTCACGAGGCCCGTCAGCCTCGCTTTCCTGATCGTCATCGTGGCGCTGCTCGCGGTGTCCGGGCGCAGTGTTTATCGTCAGAAACGGCAAGCCACGCAGGGTCGAAGATAAGGAACTGTCTCTCACCAAAGCCGCAACCACACTGTTCCGTGGTAGCGCTGGTGCCGTCGTGACCTCGGTAGACGGAGTCATCCATCCGGCCCCGCGCGCCGAGGGTGCATGCTCGCGGCCAGGGCCGGTGCCCGCCAGGGGGCGTAGTCCTCGGCGCGACGCTCGGGAAGCCGCACCCCCGGAATTCGATGGTGCCCGGGACGAGGCGGACCCTGAATCAGATCCCCTTTGATTGGTAGCTTGCGACAATTCTCCGGACCGCGACGAAATAGGCCGCCGTCCTCAGATCGGTTATGTCATCGTGTTCGTGCCACGCTTCACGAATGTACTGGTAGCCCTGCCGCATCGTATCCTCCAGCCCGGACCTGACCAGTTCTATCTCCCCGGCTCCCTGCTTGTAGCGCTCGACAAACCTGTCCGAGAGCTTCACGGGCACATGCGCATCCGAAAACAGGCGATTCAGCTCCTCGACGAGGAGATTGCCGCGCGCCTCTTCCTGCCGGCGCTGCATGCGGCCGAACCTGATGTGGCTCAAATTCTTCACCCATTCGAAATACGAAACCGTCACGCCGCCAGCGTTTGCATACATGTCCGGTATGATGATCTTGCCCTTGGCGCACAGTTTCTCGTCGGCCTCCGCGGTCACTGGGCCGTTTGCCGCCTCGACAATGAGCGGCGCCCTGATGCGGTCCGCGTTCGAACCCGTGATCACGCCTTCAATCGCCGCGGGGATCAGGATGTCGCAATCCTCCTCCAGCAGCGCAAGGCCATCTTCCGTGTATTTCCCAGATGGATATCCGCTTATTCCGCCGTTTTCGGAAATGTATTGGCGCACATCGTCGACATCCAGACCTTCGGCGTCCGCGACCGCACCGTCCCGTTCGATGATCCCGGTGATTCGTGCACCGTTTTCCTTCGACAGGAAAATCGCGGCGTGATACCCGACATTGCCCAGTCCCTGGACAATGATCCGCTTTCCTTCGAGAGTTCCGTCCATGCCCGCCTTCCTGACATCGTCGGGATGGCGGAAAAACTCTTCGAGCGCATACTGGACGCCCCTCCCGGTTGCTTCGACCCGTCCGGCGATGCCCCCTGCGATCAGCGGTTTTCCGGTGACGCAGGCCCTTGAATTGATATCGGTCGTTTTCATGCGGGAAAACTGGTCCGCGATCCAAGCCATCTCGCGCTCACCGGTTCCCATGTCCGGAGCGGGCACGTTCTGTGCCGGGTTTATGAGATCGCGCTTGATCAGTTCGTAGGCGAAACGCCTGGTGATCTGTTCGATTTCGGATTCACTGTATTTCCGCGGGTTTATCCTGAGGCCGCCTTTCGAGCCTCCGAACGGGATCTCCATCAGCGCGCATTTGTACGTCATAAGGGCAGAGAGCGCCTCGACTTCGTCCTGGGTGACGGCTTCGTCGTAGCGAATGCCTCCCTTGACGGGTTCGATGTGTTCCGAATGGTTGGACCGGTATCCAACGAAGGTCTCGACGCGACCTCTGAGCCTGACACCGAAACGCACGGTGTAGGTGCTGTTGCAGCACCGGATTTCCTCAAGCAGGCCGCCAGGCATTTCGACCAGTGCCGCCGCCTTGTTGTACATTTTCTCCACCGAATCACGAAAAGACACGCAGACACCTCCGTCACTTTGGAAGGCCCCGCGAACCGGGGAACTCCCTGATGCTACGACAGCCAGGAACAGGAACCGGAAACGTCGGCCCGACCAAGCGGTCGCCATCTGCACAGTTCCGCCTGTTTGCAGGTATGCACTGACGGTACCACTCACTCGGCAGGAACGCCATTGGATTTGCCGTAGGGCCATTTCGTGGCAAAAACGACCAGGACGTTTTGAAGCATCCCGGCAGGCCGGTAAGCGGAGCACGAGGCCGGGCTCGGACGTTGGCGGCCCGGCATGGTGCGTGCCACCATGTCCGGACTGCGACATCTGAGTGGTAGCAGTTCCACGACTTGGCCCGGACGTGTGGAGGCCAGGCGCACCCACCAACGTGTCTTGCCTTCCGCACGGCGCGTGCATCCGTGCTGGAACATGGCTCCGGGCGCCGGGACGTACCGGTTGTACCGGTCCGCCAAGTGCTTGAGTCTCTGGCCGGTGCCGATGGAAGAGATGGTGAAATGCCCGATCCGGATGCTGTCCGGATGAGCGAACCACGTCCGCCTCGGACCAGTCTGCAATACCTGTCCAATGTCCTTCGGCCTGATTCCTGCCATTGCGCAGCGGCGGGGACCACCGGCAGTGAAATCGCAGAAGCGGTGCGTCTCGTGCGGCGGCATCATGACAAGCGAATCGGCCTCGTGACACCGGGAACGGCCCATCATTCGTGCCAACTCATGGATACGCGGATTTTGCTGGGCACATCCAGTCGAACGTTTTGCGGCGGTCTCAACTGATGCGGACATGGGGCGGGTGCTCCGCAGGACAGAATCCTGTTTGTCGAGGTGCGGATTCTGGTACAAAATGAATTCATTCAGGCGTGCGGGTGCCGCGTGGGAGTGTTGACGAACGCTGAAGCCGCAGGTCGTTGGCAACCGGAGCCGCCCTGTGCGCCGGACAGGAAGGTGGAGGAATCATGAGACCCGGATTGGCGGTACTGAACGTGTTTCTGAGCTTGGCGCTTCTTGCCGGATGCGCGGCGCCCGTGCTCGAGATCGAGGATGTCGAGGACAGGCATCGCGAGGCGGCAATTGTCGCGCTGGAAAGCGAAGAGATCTCCGCGGCGCGCGATACGCGGCGGGAGGAAATGACCGCCGTGGTCGAGCGCGTGCTTCCCCGGGTCCGGAACTCGGCCCACGCCGTCTGCCGGGAACTCGGGAGGCCGCAGGCCAACTGCAACCTGATGCTGAGCGCGACGGTGCATGTGTTTCCGGATGAGCCGGACATCAACGCGTTCGCCGACCAGAACAACGATATCGGAATATACGGGGGCCTGATCGCGAACGCAGGGAGCGACGAGGAAATCGCGGCCGTCCTCGCGCACGAGTTTGCGCACGTCATGTATGACCACGTGTCATTGAAGATGACCAACGCAGTGATCGGCATGCTGGTTGCCGGCGGCATCGCGCTGGCCGTAACCGGAGACGGCCAGTCCCCGGCCGACCAGCAGGCCGTGCACGGCATGATGGAGTTCGGTGCGGCGGTCGGTGCCACCGCGTACAGTCCGGAAATGGAACTGGAGGCGGATCGAACCGCCGTCTACATCCTTGCGGGCGCAGGTTACGACACCGATTCGATGAAGGACATCATCGTCCGGATGCACCGGGTGGATGCTCGGCAAAGGAGCGGCGCTACCACCCAGACCGTGGGCTTCCTCCAGACGCATCCGAGCGACAACCGCCGCGTGGCGCACATCATTTCGTCGATCGAGGACGCGAATTCGGGCGTGCAGTTGGTCGTGGCCGAGTGACTGGCCACCTGCTGTGCCGCCTCGGGTTGCATCTGTCGGCGATCCGGTAATACGGGTTGTTCGCAACCTGCGTTTTCAGCGATTCAGGATGCGGGAAAACCAAACGCCCGGTTTGATGGGTGGCAAACCGGAAACGCAGCCGCGGTCGCCGACTCGAGGTCACGAGCGTAAGCGGCGAGCAAGCCCCCCGACCCGAAATTTTCAAATTCGTGGCGGAGACGAAGGGATTCGAACCCTCGAGACGGGACAAACCGTCTACTCCCTTAGCAGGGGAGCGCCTTCAACCACTCGGCCACGTCTCCGCCGACCGCAATAGGAACTGTGGAAATGCAGTTCAAGACAAGAATCGAGTTTTTCGGAAACCGGGCTATTTCTGTGCAAGTGCACAGAAACGCAGGCAAATGCCATCAATTCTCGAAATCCGACATTGATCACCTCGACATTGAGCGACTTGGAGCATCGGACGAACCCCAACCAACTGGGGGAATCAACTCGGTCACTGTTTCACTGGAAAAATACGACGCGCCGCAATGGAATTACTAATGATGCGTACGGCAAACGGCGTCCTCCAGGAACGCATTGCCACTATGGCCGAGTCCATGACGCCGGAAAATGAAGCACTTCGCAAGCATTTTTGGTCAACAGGAGGAACGAATTGAAAAGTTGAGACTTGGCAATGACGTCGGCGCGAATCAGCGCACTTCAGTTCACTCGACGTATTGGCATGCTAATGGCCTATATAGATTTGAATTCTATGGGAGTGATTTGCAGGATTTGTGAACTTGGCGTCAGTTTAAAGATATGTTGTTTGCGGCACGATGAGAGAGTGAAAACGGATTGTGCCAAACCGTCTTCAGTGCCTTCGGGAGGCAGGGGCTGCAGGTTCTAATCCTGCCACTCCGACCAATGAAAAGTGCCGTTGCCGCCTTCCCGAAAAGATCGCCGCAACGTCTTCGCCCTCTTCGCTCACCAAAGGTAAGTACGGGCCGCAGGATGTCTTGTCCGCCATTCCGCCACCGGACCTGTGCCAGCATTTCGCATGTACATGACATCGATGCACCATTCAGGTCTTCAAGGCGTTCAAGGCGTCAAGGAGAGGCGGTTTGTGCATTCAGCGGAATATTGAGCTCATTGACGAGTTGCGACCTCATGACTCTGAAACACCATGGTTGGAGTTCAAGTCCAATCAAGGTGATCCCCGAATGATTGGCAGGATTGTTTCCGCCCTGTCCAATGCTGCACGCCTGGAAGACAAAGAGACTGCGTTTTTTGGTCTGGGGTATCGAGGACGGGACACACAAGGTTGTTGGAACGAATTTCGATCCGTTCACAAAAAAGGTTGGCAACCAGGTGTCCGAACTTTGGTTGCGCAACAAACTGAGCCCTGCTCCTGCGTTCCGGTTTCGTTCAGTGCCGCATCCTGATGGCGATTTGGTGATGTTGGAGATTCCGGCATCAACGATGGCGCCAACCGCATTCGAAAGCATTCCCAACATTCGCGTGGGTGGCGCAACACCGAAGCTCACGGACGATACCTCCCGATACCAGGCCTTGATCGAGAAGATGCGGCCATACGGGTGGGAACACGGGGTCGCAGCCAATTACCTCAATGACGATTATGTACTTCGGTTGCTCGACTTTGAGACATACTTTTTATTGACGGGGCAACCGGTCCCGAACGACAGGCAGCATATCCTCGACAAGCTTCGTTCGGACGGTTTGATCCAGTCGGACGTTGGCGGACGATGGAATATTTTCAACCTGGGTGCCATGCCGTTCGCCAATGATTTGGGTCGATTTGGCGGGAGTATTGAACGCAAAGGAGTTCGCTTAATTCGGTATGACGGTAAAGATCGGACTGCGATGGTTACTCATCGACGAGATGGTCAACGGGGATACGCTGCCGGATTTCAGGGGCTTTTTAAGTATGTGAACGGGCTTTTTCCCCAGGACGAGCACATAGGTGACGCCTTTCGGGAAGCGCGTCCTCTTTTTCCGACACTTTCGGTTCGAGAGTTGATCGCAAACGCATTGATTCATCAGGACATGACGGTTTCTGGTACAGGTCCGATGATCGAGCTTTTTGCGGACCGTATCGAAATCACGAATCCAGGTGCTCCGTTGATCGATCCGGACCGAATGGTCGATCATCCCCCAAGATCGAGAAACGAAGCTCTCGCAAGCTTGATGCGGCGTATGGGTATCTGTGAAGAACAGGGGAGTGGGCTTGATAAATTTTTTCGAAGTTGAGTTTTTTCAACTGCCTGCACCGCTCCTGAAAGCGTCAGACAACGCGATGCAAGTTGTTTTGTTTGGTCCAAGAACCTTTGCGGAAATGAGCACCGACGAACGTGTGAGAGCTTGCTATTGGCATTTCGTGTTGAAGTACCTCTCTGGTGATCGGATGAAAAACGCGACGTTGCGGGAACGGTTGGGCATCGGTCCCCGTAACGCGGCCCAAGCGTCGGTCGTGATACGAAAAGCACTGGAAGATGGTCTGATCAAGGCTGCCGATGCCGAGCATCCCAAGGCCGGCTACCATCCGGGATGGGCTTGATTTCTTGATCCACTTCTGATTCTCGGCAAAAGGCTATGGGTGAAATCTCACATTATTTCAATAAAAACAAAAGGATGTGTAATACTTGGTCTAGACCGAGTTTCTTGATCCACATTTGATTGCCAAGAACACGGGCACTCCATTGTTTCTCTCGAATTAACGTGTGGACAAATTTCTTGGCTCTTCTGATCAAGGCATGACAAGATGTTGTATAGGGGTTTTCTTGATCCAGTCTTGATACCAGCGATGGCTTGAGCGAAAGTTGGAGAGCGATCCAACGTGAGATCGACCAATTTCGTTCGCAGGACATGTTTATCCTTCGGCTGCATGCAGAATCCTACAAAATGTTGCCCGCACCATTGTCGGGAGACAAAAGTTTTGACGAATTGGGGGTGATGCCGGACTTGGCCGGACAATCCCGGACTAATCCGGACGCGATGTAAAGGAAACAAGGGCATCGCGCGGGTGCGACGCTAGGCGAAAAGGGCCGGAAAACGCCCGCGGCGGCAAAAAAAGTTTTAACAAATGCGAGGGAGTTTCGGCGGAAAACCCCTCGGAAACAGCGATTTTGTGAGGGGGTTAAGGGGCGTTTAAGGCCCGGAAAAATTGTGATTGAGAAATAGGGGTCCGGACGCCCGAAATCAGGTTATCAGGTTGCCCTGGCCGTCGTAGAGGAGGCTGGGACCGATGTCCGGAGGCCGAAGTTCGATACCGTCGAAAACGGGCGGGAGGGTCGAGCGCAACGGCTCGTAGGTGATCCAGCCGCAGAACTGGCGCAACAGGACCAGGAACTCGGCCGGGTCGTGGGCCGGATCGTCGAGTTTCCAGTATCCCCAGGGACCGCCGACTTCCATCGGCTTCGGCCGGTCCAGAATGCGCCGGATGTTCTCGTCAACGTCGTAATGATCGCCGGAGACGGTCCCGGCCTCGTCGTCCCAGACGATGGAGCGCAGTTCGTCTCCGCGCATGAGATCAGGCAGCATGATGGTGTGAACGGCCATTCACGGATCGTAGCGGAACAGGACGCCGAGAACCAGATCCAGCAGTTCGGGATCGTCGCGGATCAGTTCTCTCATGTAGTCGGTGCCTTCGATGTGATGGAACAGCATGTGCATTGCCATGGCCCACACCTCTTTCGGGTCTTCGCCGGAATCGTACTCGCGACCCATGTACTTCTCGACGTACTGGTCCTTTCTCCCGATCTCGTGCTGGCCGGGACCAACCACGACCCGATCCTCGCCCTTCGTGCGGCGGCGGTGCAACTGATGGAACAGCGCGTTGGCGCCCGGCATCGCCTCCTGGAGGTGATGGATGTATTCGTGCAGTTCGACTCCTTAGCTCAGGCCGGAAACAATTAAGGCTGGCCTGTCCGCGGTCGCCTTGCGGTATGACCCGCGCAAGTCGCTCCCACCGGACTGCAGCGGGATCACGTTCCCGGCCCTGACACAGGATTCGGGCAGGTCACCGGCTGCGGCGCGGATGCGATCGGCCACGACCTGTTTGTCCAGCGCGATCGCCGCTACGACGTCCGCGGCCACCTTGCCGGCACCGCGCTCCTCGCGAAGGCGCCGCCGCAACTCCGCACGGAACCGGGTCGTGAAACGAGCGTCGTTGATGTCGCCCGCCTTCTCCATGATCTCCTTCACATGATTACCGATATCACGTTTCCCTCCGCCTGCTGCCGTCAGCGCGCCGCGCCTGTCGATGCCGAGACCCCGGCATGGAGTTCGCGCCACGGCACTGGCAGCGTGTCGATGGGCGGTCCGGATTTCGTCTTCCGGGAACACGCACCCGACGCGGTTCAAGGCCGGAACACCTCGAACCTGGCAGCCTGACGCTGGGAGAAACCGTGGTGCTGGTGGAGTCTGGGGATACGCGAAAGGGCTGATCCGGACGGGTATATAGTGCCGCCTATGCGAGCGCCGGTCAGTGCCACGGTGCCTCACGCATCGCCGCCGAAATCCTCTTCCCATTCGTCCGCGGTGCTGCCCGAAAACAGAAACTCTCATTCGTTATCCGAAAGATGCGGAAATTCATCCCCGAGAAACGGCCGCTCCGCAGGTGAGGAGGTCAGCCACTGCTCAAATGCGTTCGGATCGAGGTTAAGGTCCATATCGGTGAGTCGGCCGGACAGTACGTACCTTTTCCAGACTGTCATATGTTCCATTCCCCCGTTTCGTGTTCCGACCCGCGACGGAATTAGCCGATGGTCGCCTTCTGACGCGCGTTGTCCCACCGCCTTCGAGATTTGTGCCGGAGAAGCTCAATGACATGGCGTTCGCGAAAGTGACTGCGGCGCCGGGGGCACCGGACGACGAAACGTGACTCCACGCGCTCATGGGCGAGCGCCACCACCTCCATGTGTGCCCCCTCCCCATTCCTGGGACTGACAGGGCGTCAACCAGATTTGTTGAAGTCATGCCGACAGCAGGGTTTCAGCTCTCGCGTGGCCGTAAATTTTTCGAAGCGTTGGTCGGGCAATGCCACCAACGGTCATGCAGGCACGTTTTGGCCCTCGACCAATTGGTCACCTGCAACGTCATCGTCCAGATGATAGGGCTGGATGAGAACGCTGGCCGGCAGCCGCCATTCACGATGAATCCTTTGAATTGCTCTGAGCGTCAATGGGCGTTTCAGGTTCAGAAATTCCGATGCCCGTGATTCCGACCCCAGGACCGCCGCAAAATCCGATTGCCGAAGGCCCGCTTCCTCCATGTAGGTCGCAATGAACTCGACAGGGCTGAGCGGTTCGATCGGATGGTTCTTCGCCTCGTATGCGGAGATCAGCTCGGTCAGCACGTCAAACCTGTCCGCCTCCGGCGAACCCTCGTCCGGGACATGGTCGAAGTAGGGCTCGACTTCGGTGAGGGCCCACCTGTAGTCTTGGTCTGTTCTTATTGGTCGAATGTCCATTTCTTCACCGTCGTTGCATCGATCCTGTCGTACTCTGCATGTGTGCCGACAAACTTGACGTACCCGCGATTGCGCTCGAATGCGAAGGCAATGATGACCCGGTACTTGTTGCCCGACACATTGAAAATGGCCCGGATGCCACCTCCTTCGCCACGAACGAAGTCAACTCCAGAGCCAAAGGCATCCTTTATCTCCTGCGGTCCAACCCAGTTCCGTGAGGTCAACCGGCTATACAAAGCCCGCAGCGGTCTTTCGGCCTGCGGATTTTTCCGCCAAAATTCGCGGAAAGCGCTTCGTGCGATGAGGTTCATTCTCCCGTGCTCCTCTTCTCGAACCTGACGGGTGAATTACTTTCAACTCAACATTATGCGGATAAATGACAATCATCTGCGTTTCCTGAGTCTGATCTGGATATCGTTTCGTCAGGCTCTCAAGGAGCATTGCGTTAGGAAACTCCGTTCTACATATTCTTCCCATATTGGGAAGTCAAGACAATTCATGGACGTATCCTGGCAATGGAGAACAGAACAACGGCCTCGCGGGAAGGTCCCACCGGACGTCGCGCTTTATGGTTCGAGAGCGGGACGCCTGGCGCCACCTTCCCACTTCCCCGAATCGGCCTGTCTGCACAAAGGCAAATAGACGTTCAGACATTCAAGCGGCCATCAGCGGCCTCTGCGCAACAGCTGTTCTCAGTCAGGCAAATATTGTTGACTTAGGCTCGTCACGAGATAAACGCTTCATTCCAAGGCTGAGGACAGCGGTGATGTTTTTCGACGCGGTTGAAGCCGTGCGCCATACACTCAACGCGTCCGAATGGTCATTGGCTGCTTTCGCGCTCGTTTTACATCGGATTTCGTCAAATTCACGACCATTCGGGAAGTTGGCCGCCCGGATTCGCTGATCATCAAGGATTCCGATACAATCCAGTTCCATCGAAGCCGTGCCGGAACCGACATACTCTGTGATTGGGTTATTTCCTGACGGACCCTTGCTGACCCTCGGTGCAGGCCCCATTCAGTTGATGCTTCGATGACCGGTCGGCGTCAATCGGCGACGTTGCCGCAGCGACCGACACGATCAGACAGGAAAACCCGGCAAGCAGGTCCGGCACCAATCGCTCTGATTTGGTCGGCAGCACATTCTCAGTCACCGAATTTTTCCTCGTCGCCGTGGCTCGTGCAGGCCGCCGACCAATCTCGTTGCAAAACAGATGGGGGCGAACCGCGCCATTTCCGGGGATACGCCCGGCAGTGTCCGCGGGACATGCGGGAACTCTCCGAGCGTGGTGGAACCCGCAGGACCAATGCCACGATGTGCCTTCGAAAATAACGAGACTCCCTGGACCGCCGCACGAGGACTCTATGGCGGCAAGCGCATCCCCGGCACCAATCGCATTGGACGGGAGCATGACAAGACACCAACCCGGTTCGTGCACGGCAGCGACATCTCCGTGGCCGCCCGAAATGCGAACGAAAAGTTCGGCGATGCAAGCCCTCCTCGAGTCGCCTGTGACGTCGGGATATATGGATTGGTCGAGCCCGCGACGACGCAGGGGCATCCGGGAAGCGAGACGGGCCGTCCCCCCATTCGCGTCCTGGGTTGATGGATGGAGCGTGCCATGAAACTATTGTAGCGTCGTGGCAACGGAGGAAAACTGCCCATGGCCAAGATCGAAGGGATTCGCATCAGGAACTACAGGGTGTTGAAGGAATTGACGCTCGGAAAACTGTGGAACACCCCGAGCAAGCAGCCACTGTCGCCGATGACGGCTGTCATCGGAAAGAACGGCGTCGGCAAGAGCTCCCTGTTTGATGCCTTCGGTTTCCTTACGGACTGTCTGAAACTTGGTGTCGAAGGTGCCTGCGATGCGCGGGGGCGCGGGGGATTCGAACGGCTCCGTTCTCAGGGGACCCGGGGGCCGCTTGAGTTCGAAGTCTACTTCCGGCAGGATTCGCATGCCCGCCCCATAACCTATCAACTCGCAATCGACACCGACAATTCCGGTCGGCCATTTGTATCCCGCGAGCGCCTCCGCCAGCGCCGGCGTGGTCAAAGGCGTGGTTGGCCCTTTTCCTTTCTGATGTTGAGTGACGGAAAGGGCGTCGCCTGGAAAGGGGAGGCCGCGGGACACCAGGTTGATGACGATAGGGAGGACTACGAACTACGGCAGCTTGTCCTATCAATAATAGGCGTCAAGGACGCTGAAGAAAGCTCGGAAACCGAAGTCATCGAGCTTCAGGACAAACGCAAGCTTGGAATCGCGACGCTTGGCGCTCTCAAGCAACATCCACGGATTTCGTCATTCCGTCAGTTCATCGAAGGATGGTACCTGAGTTATTTTACACCCGACGCTGCCCGAGGATTGCCGCTGGCAGGCCCCCAGAAGCACTTGAGCGTCCACGGCGACAATCTTGGAAACGTTGTTCAGTTCATGGAGCGGGAGCACAGGGGGAGGTTCGAGAGTATCCTGAAGAGGATTGCGGCGAGGGTTCCCGGAATACGCAGGATCGACACGGAACGGAGCCAGGACGGTCGATTGCTTCTTCGATTCAATGACCGGGGATTCGATGATCCGTTCTATGCCCAGCAAATGTCGGACGGAACGTTGAAGGTGTTCGCCTACCTGCTCATGCTCGAGGATCCGTCGCCGCCGCCATTCATTTGTATCGAAGAGCCGGAAAACGGCCTGTATCACAAGCTCCTGGAAATACTGGCAGGGGAATTCCGCAGCCACGCCACCGGACGCCGGAACGCCCCTCAAGTGTTCGTCACGACGCACCAACCCTACTTTGTCGACGCTCTCGCGCCTGAGGAAACCTGGGTACTCGAAAAGGGTGCGGATGGTTTCGCGACGATATTCAGGGCCAGTGAAGACAAAACCGTACGGGCATTGGTCGACGAGGGATTGCCACTAGGTGGTCTCTGGTACAGCGACTACCTGGACCGGAGATAGAAGTCCGTTGCATTTCGAGATACTGACCGAAGATGCATCAGGCGGTGCTGCCGTCGACATCATTCTCACGAAGATACTTGGCCACAACGGTGAGGAACATTCCTGGCGAGTGCATCCGTATCGAGGCATCGGGCGAATTCCCAAGAATATTCACAAAGCCGGAGACCCGTCCAAGAGGATTCTATTGGGCCAATTGCCAAGACTTTTGCGGGGTTATGGACGCAGTCTTGATCCGGCCTGGGCGGCAGTCGTTGTTGTCGTGGACCTGGATCGCCGCGATTGCGAATCGTTCAAGCATGAATTGCTGGAAGTCCTGAATGCCTGTGATCCCCGCCCCAATACCCTGTTCAGAATCGCGATCGAGGAAATCGAGGCCTGGTTTCTCGGGGACCGCAATGCCGTGAGGGCGGCCTATCCCCGGGCCAAGGATGCAGTCCTCAACAGGTATTCGCAGGACAGCATATGCGGCACGTGGGAAGTTCTCGCGAACATCGTCCATCCCGGCGGTGCAGCACGGCTCAGCCGTCAAGGGTGGCCTCACATCGGAGAGGCCAAGTATTGCTGGGCAACGAATATCGCCTCCAAAATGAATGTCGATGCAAACCTGTCTCAGAGTTTTCGAGTGTTCCGTGACGGGGTGCGTCGACTGGCGAAAGGTCCGTGAACAATCGAATTCGATGATGCCCTCTTCGGTTCAAATGTTGCACGCAACATTTGAAGCGCATCGAACATCGTCTATTCTCCTTCAGCCAGAACTGGCGCGGCAAACCCCTGTATAGCCTCGCCACCATCATCAGCCTGTTTGGTTCCACCACGACCGGCACGGGGCTGAAGGTCTACTGTGACCGGGACACGAACGAGTACACGACCGGCATCAAGATCAGCAAATCGGAGATCAAGGCCCTGGACATCCGGCGCGCCGACTTCCATGGCGACTGGAACTACACCGTGCTTCCGAACCCTGTTAATGTAGCGGTTTTTTCGTGACAAACCCTTAGAGAAATATAGAAGGGTGCACGACAATTTTGTGATTTTGGATTGGAATCAGCCGGTCCGCCGCTCCCGGTCGTCGTCGAAGCGGTTGCTGTGAACCGCGCACCGGAGCGCGATGATGGCATTGGCGCCACTGACGCTCCAGTGCATCCCGCCCCGTTTCAACCGTCCGCCGATCAGTGATTTGCAACCGCCCTCGACAACACCGGTCGACACGCACAGCCCCAGTTCCCGGAACCGGGGATAGTCCATGCGCGCGCGATTGGTCTGGAAGTACGCGATGTTCCGCGCCGCCTCGTCACAGCGGCTCGCGTGTTTGCGCATCGCGGCGATGACGAGATCGAGGCGCCCCTGGTCGAGTTCGTCGCGGCGCGTCTTGCCCCACTGTGCCGCGAGATCACTCCCCTTTCCGTAGAGAGCCCTGGCAACATCGAACACATGCTGTTTGGCATGGAAGACATCCACGATCTGGATGGCGTCAGGCACATGCTCGTCGGCGAAGTTCCATATCCAGGGAGCGCCATCGCCGAGCACCACCCGGCGGTCGACAGCGAAAAAGTCGCGCCGCTCCATCTCACGCACGACCCGTTTGGCAAAGGGAGCCGGTTCCGTGTCCGTATCGCGGGTCGCGATCGTTTCGATGGCGGCATTGAAGGTGACGGATCCGGTATCGCGAACCGGCCGGCCCTCGGTGTCGCGGCTCTCGGCGGACCATATGGTGGCAAGCTTCACCTCGCGGGTCCTGGCCGAGCCGTCAGGCTGCTTGCCGGCACGGCCCTCGGTCTCCGACGTGCGCACCGGGACCCCGGTGCCGTCAAGGCCGAGGTAGAGCGTGGGGGCTCCCGGTGGCTCCGGCTCGATGATGTCCCGTTCATCGCGCGCGATCGCGCGTCCCAGCGCCTCGGCATGGCGTTCCACCTGCCTGGGAATGACCTCGAGGCCGGCCAGTTCCCGCAAGATCGTGCTGCTCTTCTCGAAACTGAGCTCGGCAGCGGTGACCCCGACCATGCGCGTGACCGCGGGAGACAACGACGTGCCATCCAGGGCGAGGGCGCGGTCACGCGGGCTGAAGCCGTGCGCGCAGGAAGAGCAATGATACCACGCCCGCTCCAGGGTCAGGGGGCCAAGTGCCGTGGTGAAGGTCCGGGGCCGCCGCCCGACATTGCGGGCGTCGGCGCCACAGGCGCACGGCAACTCCGCGGCCTCCCCGTCCGACAGGTCGGCGTTCAGCCTCGCGGCAACCACCGCGGCCGCGGCCGAGATCGCGGTCTTGCGCACCTCACGCTCCAGCACCTCGAAATCCAGCCCGTCGACCGGGCCGCCGGTCAGGCGCTCGATGTCCTTCGAGACTTCCGCCGCGACCGCCTGTGCGCAGAGCCCCCTTTTTCGGGGCTGTCGTCCCCGTCCGTCTCCCGCCCTTCGGCACGCACCGCATCGGCAAGCGCCTCGCTGGCCTCCAGATAGTGCGCCGAGATGTCGAGAAAGCGCTCGTGCTCGTCGACAAGGCGCCGGGTCTGCTCATACTCCTCGGGCGGAATGCGGATCGAGCGGGTGTCCCCGCGGATCGAGCGGCTGAGCACAGTGCTCGGACCGTGCCCCGGGCTGTCGTCGCCGGCGCAGTGGCAGTTGGGCTTGCCGCACTTGCGGTAGTTTTCGTGCAGCGTGCCGGGACGCAGGTCGCCGAGGGTGGCGAAGCGGGCCTGTGCCTCGTCCCTGGAACGTTTCAATTCATCGATGTCCGGCATGATCGCCTCCGTGGGTCTGGAGTGTGGCCCGGAAGCCGGGGCGCGGCAACTGGTAGAACACATATACCAGACGCGGAGACAAAAATCAACTCATCGCAGGACGCTCGGACAAATCGTCACAATTTTGTCGTGCACCCAATATAGAAAGGAGCCTTGACTGTGCTTGGACGTTGCGGTTGAATGCCTGGCGGCAATCACAGCGCTTCCCCAAGCAGCCAAGACCGGCCACAAGGGCGTCGATGAAACTTGGAAAATCGAGTGCCGGGGCTGCGCTGGCGACGTGGTGCTCGACTGCCATGGGTTCGCGCACAGGCTTATCCGAGAACTCAGCCGGAAGTGTGATGGCCAGGTCGTAAGGAGAACCCGGATGCCAATCAAGAATTGTCCATCCTGCAATGTTGGGATTTTCGTAGACGATACGATTCCATTCTATGAGGTGCACTGCAAGCATTGCAAGACAGCATCACCGTGCAAAAATGGAGAATTCATAGGAAATAGAGTTCGTAAAGCCGAACCCCCAGATCCAGTTGAAGCCGGCATTGTTTTGACAACAAGGTTCGATGTCGCGAACAGAGAAATTGAAACCGAGTTGGAAGTGGTATCTGCCGAGTGTGTCTATGGGATGAACATTTTCAAAGACATTTTTGCTGGCGTCAGGGATGTTGTCGGCGGTCGTAGTAAGGCTGTGCAGAATACACTGAGGGATGCCCGGAAGACTGCACTAACGGAATTGAAAAGGGAGGCGTCAACGATTGGCGCTGACGCAGTTGTGGGTGTCGATCTCGATTACCATGAGATTTCAGGTGGCATGAAGGGCGGGATGATCATGCTTGTCGCTTCAGGAACCGCCGTCAGACTCAAGGCACACGAAGGGAGAAGAGTGCCCGAGGCCCGGTCAGCAAAGTATCAGACTCAAGAAGCGAACTGAATTCGCAACCGTACTCACGGCATCCGGAAGGCAGAGGAATGCATCAAGTCCGCCATGCCCGCTTACCTTGATGCTCGGGATGCTGCGGAACGCCAGGTTTTGGCTCACACTCTGAAATGCGCACACCGTGCGGGTCGTCACCCCCCGCGCTCGCCCGAAGGCAAGAGGTAAAAAATGACTCCGGCGGACGTCCGAAAACTATCAGGTGGTTCCGATTACGCGACGGATTTTCCGTCTCGAGGGGGACGTGTCGTCCTGTTGGCAGCTTTTACAATTTCAATTGCCCTTGCCGGAGGTGCCTGTGCACAGGGCCGGGCAGAGGACATGTGGCAGAATATCTCCGGATGTACCGATATTGTCGATGTGGAAATGTTCATTGCCGCGTTTCCCGAGAGCCCTTTTGTTGAGGACGCGCGTGCCTGTCTGACCACTCTGGGGGATTCCAGAGCCGGGACTTCCTTCGGCGGAAAAGTGACAACCCAATCACAGGCAGGAACACCTACAGCACTGGAAGCCTCGCTCAATCTCACGCTCGATCAGCGCGTCCTGATACAGCATGGCCTGGTTCACCTTGGCTATGATATCAGCATTCTGGATGGGATCATTGGGTCCCGGACGCGGCAGGGCATAGCAAGTCACCAACAGGCGAAGGGGCTTCCCTCAACCGGGTATCTGACATCTGGACAATCGGAAGCATTGATGGCGTTGGGACGAGCTCGTGACGACCTGACGTGGCTTGATGCAGAGACAACCGATACGTCTGCGGCCTACCGGAGTTATCTGTCCGAGTTCCCGAGAGGCGTACACACAGCTGAAGCACGCTCCCGGCTTGCAGGACGTGATGGCGCAGTGGAAGTACGTTCTGACGCGCTGGCGGAATCAAGGGAAGCGGTACGGACGGCCGAGGCCGCGCGGGACCTGGCGCAGCAGGCGACCGGACTGATCCGGGAGGAATTGCGCCGGGCTCTCGAGGCATTGAGCGAGGCCGAGAAGGCGAGGCTCGCGGAGGCTGCCGCCGCCGAGGCCCTGCGGCGCCGGCTTGCGAACTCCGAGGACGAACTCACGGCCATGTCCCTTGCGCTTGAAGAGGAGCGGAAGAAGGCCGAGGAAACCCTGGCCATGCTGGTGGCTGCGGATTCCGCTGCCGAGGACGCCCGCGCAGAAGCATCGGTGGCCCGCACGGAGTTGGCCCGGCTTGAGGAGCAGTTCAGCCTGACCAGTGCCCTGTACCGGGAAGAACTGTCCGTATCCGAGGAGCGCAGGCAGTCGGTCGCGCTGTTGAACCGGCAGATCCTGGAGTTGCGGGAACAGTTGAACGAACTTCAGGGGCTGCTTGACACCGCGGCTGCGAAGGACGTGGAGGCGCAGGTTGAGATCGCCAGTCTGGGGGAGAACCTCAATCAGGCGCTCGCACGTGCGGCCGCGGAGCAGAAGCGGCGTGCCGACCTGGAGGAGCGGGAACGCAGGCGCCTGGAAGAAGAGGCGCGGGATCTCAGGCGGTTTCACTCGGAGTTTCTCGCACAGCTGCAGGACGTGCTTGGCAGCCGCGAGGGTGTGAGCATCGTGGGCGACCGTTTCGTGTTTTCGTCGGAGACCCTTTTCGAGGTTGGCTCCGATCTTCTCGGGGACACGGGGAAGGACGAAATCCGTCGGGTCGCGGAGATCATCAAGGATGTTGCGGGGATGATCCCGCCGGAGGTGGACTGGCTTCTTCGGGTTGACGGCCACACGGACAAGACGCCGGTTCGGGCCAACGACCTGTTCCGTGACAACTGGGAGTTGAGCCAGGCGCGGGCGCTTTCGGTCGTTCACTACATGATTGACGAACTGGGGATTCCGGCCGACCGCCTGGCCGCGACCGGGTTCGGGGAACACCGGCCCATCTCCGCGGGCGACGACCCGCAATCCCTTGCCCGGAACCGGAGGGTCGAACTGAAATTCACCGAACGCTAAGGGAATTGCGTAAGTCGCTAACCGTCGAATGATCTGTCGATGAACACGTATCTGCTCGACTTGCGAGGTTCAGCGCAGTACTGAGCCGCCGCGAAGCAGAAAGTGTCCTCGGATTTTCGATTCCAGGGGGAATCCCTCAGCGACAAACGATTCGCTTCTTGTGCAACGAGCCCTAGTCGATTGATCTGACAGACGGAGGCCAAGAGGCGAAAGACAGTGACTATGAAACAGTCGAATACGGAAGCAATTGCAGGCACGGTTTTCCTCACTTCAATTGTCATCCTTATGCTTGCCGCGCTATCGTTTTCTGAAGCGCATGCAGACCCATGTAAATCCGGACTGCACATCAAACTGGTCGAGGGGGAGTTCTACGTAGGTTCTCCTGACTATGAGTGGAAAAAACTGACCCCGGGCCAGCGGGCGGAAAAAACGTGGATTGAACTGACGCTGGCCGGCGAGAAACTGATGATGAGCCAGGGTGTCCGTGAGATACCCATTCGTGAAATTGCCGCCGCGAAAGGGCTCTGTGGGCCTTCGAGTATAGTCAAGCCTGACGAGGCGGGTTGGACTGTTGACGGCGTATGGTCTGGTTCGTCGAGACGCCAACACATTTGGGTGGGCTGCGCAGGAACTGGAAGACTAGGTTTTCACATTACTGTGCCCTTGTTTCCTCTTCAAGACGATTATTGGAATCATAACGCCGCGATTCACTATCGTGTAGACGGGCGTCCCTACAGGACAATTTTTTTGAGTCAAGGAAGGTCGTCAGATACTGTACATTTGAGTGATTTCGAGGTTGATCCACCGTCAGTCACTCAGTTCATTGAAGATATAATGGACGGCGATCTTCTTGAATTGCGTGTTGATACGTTTGAAGGAGAGCGACTGGAGTACGAATTTCAGATCACTGGGCTTCGGGAGGCACTCAACCACGCGCGCATGGATTGTGCGTTTTGGAAATACGAGGATCCCAAGAATCCTGCAGGAACTATTGGTGAAAGGGACACGGTGGTTGCAGCATTGCTGGAGGAACTGGAACGAGATCAGAGCACATCAAAGCAAGTGGAAGTGACTCCCGAACCCAAATGGTCTGTGTCGACAAAAATATCCGAAATAGATGATTCGACCAATGTGTACCTGAACGTAAAGTCAAATGAGAGAGGAAGAAGACGTGATGATTTTGCGAACCTTTGGATTCATTGCCGTGAAAACAGAACGTCTTTGACTATCCGACTGGGTG
Source organism: Paracoccaceae bacterium (assembly GCA_965242975.1). Taxonomy (GTDB): domain Bacteria; phylum Pseudomonadota; class Alphaproteobacteria; order Rhodobacterales; family Rhodobacteraceae; genus JAPPHA01. Next base: position 5,783,559 of record CBDETS010000007.1, read on the forward strand.
GCGCGTGGGCCAAATTCGGTTCGACTTCCGTCACATATCGCATCGACAAAGACTTGGCAGGCAAAATACGCATGGGCAGATCGTCAAATAATGAATACCTCGGCCTCTGGGGAGGGAGTTCATCGATTCCATTCATCAAAAAGCTGTTTGGTGCGGACAAGCTGTTGATCGATACGCCCGTAATCAACGGACATGAACGATTTACTTTCCAAATCTCTGGCTTGGAAGAAGCCATCAGGCCGTTACGTGAAGCTTGCAATTGGTGAATCCTGTGGTCTGGGCTTGGCGCAGTCGCTTATCGACATCCTGAACCTCTACTTCAGGATCAGGGTCGATGGTCTCGCCCGAAATCAGGAGTTCACCCCGGCACACAACCGAACCCGAAGCAACATCTAACCGGAACTTCGCGACCGGCTTTCATCTCCGTGCCATCGGTGCCGGGAAGGATGTGCCAAGAATGGCAAGCTGTTCACAAGGGGTGGCCGAAGTACTTGTCCCATTCGTCCGGCGTGCTCCCTGATAACAGGAACTCCCGCTCATCATCGTCCGACAGGTGCGGAAACTCTTCCTTGAGAAATGTCCGCTCCGCGCGTGGAGATTCCAGCCACAGTTCCACAGCTTTCGGATCGACGAACAGGTCCATTTCATTGAGTGGCCCGGACAGTGCAAACCTCTTTCATACTGTCACACGCTTCGTGCCGCCGTTTCGTGTTTCCGGGCGACGGCGCCGACAGGAACCGTACAATAGGGAAAGGAAACGATCCCGGAAGAAGCGCGGCGAATCGCCAAAATTCCGCGCTTTTGCACAGCCATCGACAAGTCCAGTTCAAATCTGACAGCAATGGTGTCGAACTGCCTTTAGCAGGTGAGCGCCTTCAACCACTCGGCCGCGTCTCCGCCGACCGCAATGGCGAACTGTCGCGAAATGTTTCGAGACAAGAATCGAATCTTTCGGCCTCGGGACCGCAGATGTGTAAGGTTCTGACTGGCTATCCTGACGGGAACGACCGGTTTTCAGACGTCATCGGTTGATGCATGGATTTCGCTCGGTCGTCGGTTTTCGGAGCGTGGCCGGGACGTCACTGAGGTTCGGAAGGCGTCCAGTCAAGACAGTCCGCGTCGCCGCCGGCCCCGGCGGTTCCCCATTACCGGCGACCGACGACCAGGACGACCGTCAGGCAGTGCCGGCCTGGAGACGCATGTCCTGTCTGTTGATGCCGGCCACCGGGACGGGTCTTTTCATGGCGTCCCGCCTGAATGGTTCCCCGAGTTCCTGGTTCAGGACGACCTCGATGAACGTGGTCCGGTTTTCGTTCATTTGTGCTCCGACGGCCGCATTGAGCGCATCGGTCAGCGATGGCATCGTCGTAACCTGGACGCCCTCCATCCCGCACGCCCGGGCGATCGCCGCATACGAGACATCAAGATCCAGTTCCGTTCCAACGAAGTTATCGTCGAACCAGAGCGTTGTGTTCCGTTTTTCGGCGCCCCACTGGTAATTCCGGAAAATGATCATTGTGATTGGCGGCCACTCGTCCCGGCCGCAAGCCGTCATTTCGCTCATTGAAATTCCGAAGGCTCCATCGCCGGCAAACCCGACCACCGGCGTATCCGGGTTCCCTATTTTCGCACCGATTATCGCCGGAAAGCCGTAACCGCACGGACCGAACAGGCCTGGCGCGAGATATTTGCGGCCCTGCTCGAAGGTCGGATAGGCGTTGCCGATCGCGCAATTGTTCCCGATATCCGAGGAAATGATCGCATCCCCCGGTAACGAGGTCTGAATTGCGCGCCATGCCATTCGGGGTGACATGTGGCTTGGTTGACGCGCCCGAACCCTTTCATTCCAACTTGTGCCGGGATCGTCGTCTTCGTGATCCATTGACGTAAGTTCCTGGGCCCAGGCGGACTTTATCCTGGCAATCGTGGCAAGACGATCATCACGACCGGTACGTCCCGCCTCTTCGGGAAGGCGGTCGAGCAAGGACCGCGCGACGCTCCGTGCGTCGCCGACGATCCCGACCGTTACCGGCTTGGTCAGGCCGATCCTGTCTGGGTTGATGTCGACCTGAATGATCGACGCGTCCCTTGGCCAGTAGTCCATACCGTACCCGGGCAGCGTCGAGAACGGATTCAATCGGGTGCCAAGCGCAAGGACGACGTCGGCGTTCGCGATCAGTTGCATTCCTGCCTTGGACCCATTGTACCCGAGTGGACCGGCAAACAGAGGATGCGAGCCGGGGAAGGCGTCATTGTGCTGGTACCCGCAGCAAACGGGCGCTCCGAGTCGCTCGGCGAGCGCGACCGAATCCGCAATCGCATCTCCGATGACGACTCCCGCTCCATTCAGGATGACGGGAAACTGTGCGGACGAAAGAAGTTCAGTGGCCCTGGCCAACGCGTCCTCACCGCCCGAGGGCCGTTCGAAATCGACCACGGAGGGAAGATCGATATCGACGACTTGAGTCCAGTAGTCCCTTGGAACGTTGATCTGGGCGGGAGCCGATGCGCGTTTCGCCTGCATGATGACGCGGTTCAGGACCTCGGCCATTCTCGACGGGTCGCGAACCTCTTCCTGGTACGCGACCATGTCCCTGAACAGTGCCATTTGCTCGACTTCCTGGAAACCGCCCTGGCCCATTGTCTTGTTTGCGGCCTGTGGGGTCACGAGGAGCAGCGGCGTGTGGTTCCAGTACGCGGTCTTGACCGGTGTGACAAAATTGGTGACACCCGGCCCATTCTGGGCAACCATCATGGCCATCTTGCCCGTGGCCCGGGTGTAGCCATCGGCCATCATTCCGGCATTGCACTCATGTGCCGCATCCCAGAAGGAAATACCGGCGGCGGGGAACAGGTCGGATATCGGCATCATGGCCGATCCGATGATTCCGAATGCATGTTCGACACCATGCATCTGGAGAACCTTGATGAAAGCTTCTTCAGTCGTCATCTTCATTGGTCTAACGCCTTTTCACGCATGTGCTTCGACTTGCGCGCTGCCGATTGCTCTTCCGTGCGCATCGATCGATGTTCCGAGGGTTATGATTGCAGCACTCGATTGTACGGAGGTTTGACGAGGCTGCAACTCCGCCGGCCACGTAAAGACGCGGTGTCGCACGCGCTGTAGCGCCAGAATGGCCACGCAATGAATCCAGAAGGAAATCATGTGTAATTGCGGCCTTCGGGACGTGGTCTTCAATCCAACCGTCGAGGCGCGATCGGGATCAAAAGGGTTCCAGAACCAGCGCCCTCGTGGTGTCCGGAAGATTGTCGGCATGTATGGCAGCGGTACTTTCGCCGACCATGTCGACCAGTTCCTCGGGAAATTTTCTCAGGAATTCGTCGATCGTGAACATGTCCTTGGGGATGTATTCCGGGGTACGGTAATGCATCGGTATGACCACGCCCGGCGCCACGTGGCCAATCACTCTCATCAACTCGTCCAGCGAGATGACCGGAAACCCGCCCGCGTGACCCAACAGCACGTTGATCCCATCGAAAAACTCCAGGTGCGCGTCAGAAAAATCGTTACCCATGTCACCCATGTGCCCGATCTCCAGACCATCGACCGAAAACCGATACATGGCATTCTGATCAGGGTCTCCGCTCGGATGATCCGAATGTTCCATCGCCTCAATCGTGGCGAACGTGACTCCGTGGGACGACGAGCTGCCGCCGTCGAGCGCAATTTCAAGTGCGTCGATCACGGTTGCACCGGTCTTTTGGGGAACGAGGTGGTCATTGTCGTGGAAGTCGTCGCTGCTACTCGACTTGATGACAATGTCGGCTGGGTCAGGGAAGGGCTTGAACCCTGCCTTTTCCGGATCGTAGGGATCGGTGACAATTCTGAGGCCGTTTGCAGAGACGATTCCGAAACTTGCCTGACCGTACCATGTGAATTCAACCATGTTCCCGTCCCTCCGGTTTGCTTGAGGGCGGGATAGTAGCGCCCGAATTCTGTTCCGACAACAAAATCCCCGTACCTTTGCAGTCAAGTCCCGCAAGCCTTGGCTGTCTAACGAGATTTGCGCTCAGCGGGCGATGGCGTCGGGCTGCCATCCGTCACCGTTGTGAATTCCTGAATGATTGTCGAGTGTCGTGAAGCGTCTTTCAAACGGCTGGATTTACCTTCGATGAACCGAAAGCTGATTTCGGGCCCGGTCAGGCCAACGTGACGAGTCGGCTGTCCATTCGAGGCCGGACCGATCCGGGTTGACCAGATAGCAGGATGGCGCAATGTCATCGGGATCGGCGGACCGCATTGTCGCCAGGCATTTCCGGTCGCCGGAACTCGTCAAGCCTGTACCCCTGCAGAAACAGCAACCCGCTGAGGTCGGCGAACTCGAGAACATGCCGGCTGCGTGCCGCAACCGCCGGCTTGGGATGCAGCGCCACGCCAAGTCCAGCCATTCGCAACATGTCCAGGTCGTTTGCACCGTCACCGACCGCCAGGACATCCTCGGTTCGCAACTCCAGCCTTTCGACGACGTCCGCGAGCAGTTCGGCCTTGGCTCTCCGCCCCAGAATGGGTGTCCCGGGTTCGCCTGTCAGCTTGCCGTTCCGCCTGTGCAACGTGTTGGCGCGAAACTCGTCGAATCCGAGGCGGCCCGCGATGACTTTGGTGAAGTCCTCGAAGCCTCCTGAAACGAGTACGGAATACGCCCCCTGGGCCTTCATGGTCGCCACGAGTTCCCGTCCGCCGGGCGCCAGCGTGATCCGGTTTTCGAGGATGTGACCGATGACGGAGACATCGAGTCCCGCGAGCAAACCGACCCTGTGCCGGACAGCTTCCTCGAAGTCGAGCTCGCCGTTCATTGCCGCGGCCGTGATCCTTTTGACTTCGTCGCCGACACCAACGTGTCCGGCGAGTTCGTCGAGGCTCTCTTCGAGAATCATGGTACTGTCCATGTCGGCGAGCAGGACCCTTTTTCTGCGGTTGGGTACGGGAACCACGCAGAAGTCCACGTTGATCCGACGCAGTTCGGACCGGATTTCACTGACCGCCGCGGGATCGGGCATGCCGCTCAGCAAGAACTCACATGCTTCCGCGTCAGCCAGCCAACTGATGGCGCCGCCGCGCAAGGGCACTTGCGCAGAGTCGACAATTTCGGGCGTCAGTTGCGTCACTCGGGGATTCGAGATCAGGACGGCGGAATACATCGGAATCTTCCTGTGGAACGGAGTGGGCCTTGTCGGGCTACGCGTCGATAGTCTCACGGCGTGGAGAATGCGCGCAACATGACCGTATTTCAATCGACTCTGTTCCCGCAGGTACGCCCCCGTGCCCGCGAGTCCAACTGGCGACAAGGCGAAATCGGCCCGGAGTGCCGTGTTCTCCGGACGCCATCAGTTCTGATCGCTGCGCCAATTGGTACCGGCAAATGAACCCGGGCATGACAGGGCGCACATGCCGGGTTGACCGCAGGTCTTGCTCAACGTTCCGTGCAGCTCATGCGTCGCGACCTGCGACCGTCCCGCCCGTCCAGGTGATTAGGGACCCGGGGAATCCCGGCGAACCCGATCGGGAACACGGGAATTGCCTGGCGGATTCGCCTGGCTCCCTCTGGCAAGTTTATGGTTGCCGTCAGGACTTGTCCGTGCAGGTTCAGGGCCCACGCGATCAGGATTTCCGTACTTGAGAAGCGGGTAAGCGTCAGGTAATGGCACCGCGGGCCACCCCTCCCCAACGAGGGGCGTTTGCCTGAGAGGGTAAAGAATTGATCAATATCAAGCCGGAGATTCGTCCGGCCAACCCGAGGTTTTCCTCTGGTCCCTGTCCCAAACCGCCTGGATGGACGCCATCCGGTCTCCCGGTCGATCTTCTCGGCAGGTCCCACCGCTCGCGTCCGGGTAAGGCCAGGTTGGAGCGGTTGATTGACCTGACACGCGAGGTGCTGAGGGTTCCGGACGACTACCGCGTTGGAATTGTTCCGGCGTCGGATACCGGTGCCGTGGAGATGGCGCTGTGGTCCCTCCTGGGATGCCGCCCGGTCGATGTCCTGGCTTGGGAGAGTTTCGGCACGGAATGGCTCAATGACGTGGTGTCCGAACTCCAACTGCGCGACGTCCGTCGCCACGTGGCGGATTACGGTTTTTTGCCCGACCTTGGAGCGGTCGATTTCAACAGTGATGTCGTTTTCACCTGGAACGGAACCACGTCGGGCGTTCGGGTTCCGGACGGCGAATTCATCCCGGATGACAGAAGTGGGCTGACAATTTGCGATGCGACATCAGCGGTCTTTGCCCAGGAACTCGCGTGGCACAAGCTCGATGCAACCACGTTTTCCTGGCAGAAGGTACTCGGCGGAGAGGCAGCTCATGGAATGCTCGTCCTGTCCCCGCGTGCCGCCAAGAGGCTCGAATCATGGACACCGCCATGGCCGATTCCCAAGATATTTCGACTGACCAGGTCCGGTAAACTCAACGAATCCGTTTTCAGGGGTGCGACCATCAACACACCATCGATGCTGTGCGTCGAGGATTGCATCGCGGCGCTTGAGTGGGCATCGTCGATCGGTGGTCTCGATGCCATGGTTGGCAGGGCAAACGCCAACCTGGCTGCCATGACCGAATTCGTGGAGAGCCGCGGCTGGCTGGATTTTCTGGCGATCGATCCCGCGACCCGGTCCAACACGTCCGTCTGCTTGAAATTCGTACACCCGGATGTCGTCAGGCTCGACCAGGCGGCAAGAGCACGGTTTGCGCACGGAATCGTGTCGCGGCTGGAAGATGAAGCCGTTGCCTTCGACATCGGCTCCTATCGCGACGCTCCAACCGGCCTGCGAGTCTGGACAGGCAGTACGGTTGAACTCGCCAATCTTGAAGTGCTGTTTCCCTGGCTGGACTGGGCGTTTGGGACGCAATTGAAATCACTTCATCGGGGTTGATCACGCGTCGTCGTGGGCCGAACCACCGGCAGGTACGACCTTCGAAATGCAATCGGGGAGTAGTGAATTGGTCAGCGTACTCGTATCGGACAAGCTCAGCGCATCCGCAGTTCGGGTCTTTCAGGACAACGGGATCGATGTCGCGTTCGAACCCGGACTGGGGAAAGACAAAAAAACACTCCGCACCCGCATCGGTGAGTTCGATGGCCTCGCGGTGCGTTCTGCCACCAAGGTTTCGGAACAGCTGCTGTCGTCGGCCCATCGCCTGAAAGTCATCGGTCGGGCGGGAATCGGTGTCGACAATATTGACGTGAACGCCGCGACCCGGCGTGGAATCATCGTCATGAATACCCCGTTCGGTAACTCCATCACGACGGCTGAACACGCGATCTCGCTGATGATGGCCGTTGCGCGGCAGATACCGGAGGCGAATGCGTCAACGCACGCGGGCAAGTGGGAAAAGGCGAAGTTCATGGGGGTGGAGGTTACCAACAAGACCCTCGGCTTGGTCGGTTGCGGCAACATCGGTTCCATCGTGGCCGATCGGGCTCTCGGTTTGAAAATGAAAGTCGTTGCGTATGATCCCTTCCTGTCCCCGGAACGGGCCGAACGGATTGGTGTACGGAAGGTGGAATTCGACGAACTCCTCCGGGATTCGGATTTCGTGTCACTGCACGTCCCCAAGACCGATCGGACAGCAGGTCTGATTGACTCGGACGCGATCGCCACGATGAAACCGGGCGTTCGCATCATCAATTGTGCGCGTGGCGGAATCGTGGATGAAGCGTCCCTCGCCGAGGCTCTCAGGTCCGGGGCGGTAGCAGGCGCCGCGTTCGATGTGTTCGAGACGGAACCGGCCACGGCAAGCCCGTTATTCAACTTACCCAACGTCGTGTGCACGCCGCACTTGGGTGCGGCTACCCTTGAAGCCCAGGAAAACGTGGCGATTCAGGTGGCTGAGCAGATGGTGGATTATCTGCTCAGGGGTGCCGTCTCCAATGCCATCAACATGCCCTCGATCAGTGCTGAAGAGGCCACGGTCATCGGTCCTTTTGTTCAGTTGGCCACGTGCCTTGGATCCTTTGTCGGACAGATGACGGAAGAACCGATCGAGAGCATCAACATTCTTTATGACGGGGAGGTCGCACGCATGAATACGCGGGCGCTCGACAGTGCCCTGATTGCCGGAATGATCACGCCGCAGGTGCCTGACGCCAACATGGTTTCGGCCCCGGTCATTGCCCGTGAACGTGGTGTGAAAATCTCGACGACGACGCAGGCGCAATCCGGAGTGTTCGAAAGTTACATCCGGGTGACGGTCAAGACACGTAGTTTGGCCAGGTCGGTCGCCGGCACGGTTTTCTCCGACGGGAAACCACGCTTCATTCAAATCAAGGGGATCAACATCGAAGCCGAGGTCGGCCGGCACATGCTGTACACGACCAACAACGATGTGCCGGGCGTGATCGGGACACTTGGAACGGTCCTGGGTAACGCCGGGGTCAACATAGCGAATTTCACCCTTGGTCGGACGGGACCAGCCGGTAACGCAATAGCCTTGCTGGAACTTGACGAGCCACTTGGCGACGACGAAGTCAAGGCCTTGCGTGAAACCGGCAAGTTTCAACGTATACGGCCACTTGTCTTTGACGTGCTCAGCTGAAATCGCCCCGAGCGAAACGCGTCAACACGTCCGGCACGTCGTCCGGGCGGCGGACAAGGATGTGAGCCCCGGCGCCACGGAGTTCTTCCAGGGTGCCATATCCCCAGAGTGCGCCGATCGACCCGACTCCATTGTTCCTGGCGCCGACGACGTCGTGACGACGATCGCCCAGCATCCAGGTTTCGTCCGGCGCGGCGGCCGTTCGCTCGAGAACGTACCGGATCAGCTCGGTCTTGTCGCCACGCCGTCCGCAGGGTTCCGAGCCGAAAATGCGGTCGACCGGCACATCGAACTCGAAGTGCTCGACAATCCGCTCGGCGAAAACCTGAAGTTTTGAGGTCGCGAGGAAACACCGTACCCCGGCAGACTTCAGGTCCGCGAGCATTTCATGCGCTCCCGCGTAGGGCTGCGCTTCGTACATGCCGGCACGCGAGAACCGTTCGCGATAGAGGGAGACCGCGCGTTCGACGTCGTCGCCCGATCCGAGGAGAATGCGGAAACTCTCCGGCAGCGGCGGCCCGATGCACCATTCAAGGTCGTCGGGGGTCGGCGGGTCGATTCCAAGTTCGCCGAGAGCGAACCTGAACGACTCGGTGATTCCGACCTTGGCATCAATCAACGTACCATCAAGATCTACGAACAATGTGCGCGGCACGGGGAGAGTCCGGTTTGACGAGGAGTCTTGGCCTGGGATGAGGACGTTCGTGCTCGGATTCGCGCCGACCGAAGACTTTCGGCCGCCGTCAATCCCTCAACAGTTCGTTGATCGACGTGCGCGCGCGGGTTCGGGCGTCGACCTGTTTGACGATGACGGCACAGTAGAGATGGACACCGTTTCGCGACGGGGTCGATCCGGACACGACCACCGATCCCGGAGGGACCTCGCCGTACATGACGTGTCCGGTTTCCCGGTCGATGATCCGGGTCGATTGGCCAATGAACACCCCCATGCCCAGCACCGATCCTTCGCGAACAATGCAACCCTCGACGACCTCGGACCTCGCGCCGATGAAACAGTTGTCCTCGATTATCGTGGGTCCCGCCTGCATAGGTTCCAGTACACCGCCGATTCCGACGCCGCCTGAAAGGTGCACGTTCTTGCCGATTTGGGCACAGGATCCAACGGTGGCCCAGGTATCGACCATCGTGCCGGAATCCACGAATGCACCGAGATTGACGAAACACGGCATCAGGACGACGTCCGGGGCCACGTAGGCGGATCTTCTGACGACACAATTGGGAACAGCCCGGAATCCGGCTTCGCGCCATCGCCGTGCGTCCCAACCCCTGAATTTGCTGTCGACCTTGTCCCACCAACCCCCACCTTGCGGACCACCGCCGTGAATCGCCATGTTCTGCAACCGGAATCCGAGAAGTACAGCTTTCTTGGCCCATTGGTTGACGTGCCACCGTCCGTCTTCCTTGCGCTCGGCAACGCGCAGGCGCCCTGAATCGAGAGCGTTGAGCGTCTCTTCGACCGCTTCGCGCGCTTCTCCGCCGGTCTCCGGAGAGATCAACGCGCGCTCCGTCCAGGCGGATTCAACCGCTCGTTCCAGCCAGGCAAATGACATCGGATTCCTCCTGATTGCGCAAGCATGACACTCGCGGTCTGATATGGTCAATCAAGTCGCCACGCAATGCAGCAACGTGAGATTCCTGAAGGCGGCATGCTCGAGCCGGTCGAGATGCGGGGTCGCCCGGCTTCGTTACCGAAATCGGCAACTCGTTGACAGGACAATGTCCGGACCATTCCCAAATCCGCACCGCCCGTTGTCAGTGCGTCGCGTCGAAGTCACCAGGTGGAAATTCCGGTTTCGGCCACAACGCCTTGCGCCGGTTGCTGCAGGTTCGGCGTAACCAAAGGGGCCGAAACGTTCCTGACGATTCCGTCTGTTGCCGACCATTGCGCGCAGATGTTGGCGTGATCATTGCCCAATTCCCATCCTTCCGGCAATTCCCGACGGTGTTTCACCGTCATCGTTTCGGGCGGCGGTATCGGCACCATGTGCCACGAGCCTGTCGTACAACTCCTGCAAACTCTTTCCGGCGGCGAGATGTAATGGCGTGTTCCCATGTTCGTCTGTCGAATCGATGTCGGCACCGTTGGCGATGAGCCATGCAAGTGCGTCCACCGCATTCCCGTTTGCAGCGTGATGCAGTGGAGTATTTCCCAAGGCACCTTTCGCATCGATATCGGCTCCATTTGCGACGAGCCACTCAAGTGCGTCCACTGCGTTCCATTCTGCCGCCGAATGTATCGGTCGGTGGCCAACGTAGTTCGCCGCGTGAATGGAGGCCCCACTGGCGGCGAGCCACTCGAGTGCCTCCACCGCGTTTACCCACGCGGCGTCATGCAACGGGGTGTTGCCCCTGAAGTTCGTCGCATCGATGTCGGCGCCGTTGGCGACGAGCCACCCCAACGTGTCCACGGCATTCCCCAGGGCCGCGAAGTGCACGGGTGCGCGGCCAACTCTGTTCGTCGCATGAACGGTGGCTCCGTTGGCGGCAAGCCATTCAAGTGCATCCAAGGCGTTTCCCAAGGCAGCTGCATGCAACGACGTGATGCCGTATTCATCTGTCGCGTTGATGTCGGCACCGCTGGCGACGAGCCACTCGAGTGCCTCCACGGCGTTTTTCCAGGCCGCAAGATGCAATGGCGTTCGGCCAGTCTTGGTCGTCGCATGAGCGGTGGCTCCGTTGGCGACGAGCCGCTCAAACGCGCCTACGGAATTCCCCAAGGCCGCGACATGCATCGGCGTGTGGCCCCTTCTTCGGAAGATTTCGGAATTCAGAAAGGGCTGAATCCTGAGCGCGAGCGCTTCGGTAAGTCGACGTCCGTCGCTTTTCAGGCCGTGGTCAACGCCAAGGCCTACATCTACGAGCGCGTCAACCAGCCCCGGCAAGTTCAACAACGCTGCGTAGTGGAGGTCTGTCCACCCGTTCTCGTCCTCGTATCCCGCCGATGGCTCACGACCGACGAACTCCAGGAAACGCTGCCGCTCCCGTTCGGACGCCATATCCCCGGTCCCGCCCTGCCCCAGACCAGCAGTTCGGGAATGTGCCTCGACCGCGTGAACGCCTCTCGGGAATTCCAACAGGTATCCCCGGTACGCCTCGGGCGTATCGAGTGTCTTCGTGGCAAGCCACGCAAGGCTTTCGCGTGCTTCGCCCAGTGCCGTCAATCCATCCGACTGTTCAGGGGTCAGAAACCCTGTAGACGGAAGACCTTTCGCCCGTTGGAAACCCGCAATGGCTTGCCGCGTGCGGGGGCCAAAGACCCCGTCTGCAACACCGATGTCATGGCCAAGGGAAACCAGGCCGTGCTGAATCAGGACACGCTGCCCGAGCGAGAGTTCGAGCATTGATTCGAACATCTCGGGTGATGCGGCCCGTGACCGGTTTGCCTCTCCGGCACCAAAGGACATGTCGACTCCGGAACTTCCAAGGGCGGCCAGACAGGCTCGTGCCTCCTCGGCAAAGCGGCTCTCGGGAAACTCGAGGATAAACATCTCGACTTCAACGATGTCGGTACAACCAGCCAGGTCCTGCCATGCGTCCTGCGCCGGGTCCTGAGCACCGGAACTTCCGGCAAGAGTCACCGCGATGGCGAACGTGAAAGCTGGTACCAGCCACGTACCGCTGGAGTGAGGCACGCGACGCCGCGTCAGACGTTCAGTCAGGCTGTTCTTCCGCAATCCGGCCGGACTTCGGCACATCGGGCAACTCCATTGATCTGTGGACGCAGCTTCGGGGCAACGTGCGGCTGTCGCGTCGAGCCGAGCGGTCCGGAATAACGGCGACGTCCCTAGACATGATACAGTGCGTCAATTGTCAATGCCACGGGGGAAGTCAGCGTTCCGATCTGGTTTCGAACGATCGGGCGACGCAATTGATGATCGAGCGGGATCCGCCTCCGGGCGATGGCCCGTACCGAATTGCGCCGAAACGCTCCATTCAATGCGAACACGATTCCGTTACGTACCGTTCACGTCGTCCAGGAACGCGCGGCCAATCGAACGGATCTCGTCCGAAAACAGTCGGGTCACACGGGTCCGGCGGACCGTTCGCAGGTACAGGACATGAGGCGTGTCAAAGCCGAAACCGGACGAGCACGACTTTCAGCCTCTGGGTGGCTTTCGACAGCATATCGTTAGTCTTGATCCAGTTTGAAGCCGGAGCACCTATGCAAGCCAACGTACTCTCTCTCCGTGCGCATCAGTGTCCGCCAGAACCAGCCTGTCTCCCGGGGGCCAGACTCGCAAAGAACATGCAATTTGTTTTTGAGCATTGAATTCGTAAGCCAGCCAGGCAACCGGGTTATCATGTGTTGCGGTCGCACCAACCGTTTCCATGTGTCTTGTAATCATGTCCCTGGACGACCGTTCGAGGTAACAAAACGTGAAGGAGTGCATCAATACGGTTACGTGTCCGGTGCCCCGGTCCAGGCGAATGTTCCTGACGACCCAGTCCGCCGCATCCGCTTCTTCGATCCTGATCAGGCCTGCGGACAGGACGGTATCGGTTGCGTTCTTCAAGCGATCATGTCGCTCAAACTGGTCGGGCCAGACATAGCTGATCAGTCGTTCCCGTTCGGCTCCATCGGAAAGATCGATCGGAGACAGATCACACCCCGATCTTTCGACGATTTCCGGATTGCCGATGGGACGGTCTCCCGTCCAATCGGGGCTCAGCCTGACCCTTGAGTTCCGGCAGCCCAAATGGACGTCGCCCAGCTGGTATGAATATCTTTCCGGGTACAAGTTCAGCCCGGCACTTGCGCCAATCTCAAACAATGAAATCGGCAGTTTCGTCCTGTTTGAAATTTCGATCAGTCCGGGAAACAAAACCGCCGACCGACCGACCTCGTTCGTTTGGGGCGGTAGATCGAGCATTTCGGCGATCCTGGAATCATTTTGCGCGATCGCTCTTTCTACTGCTGCGACCAACGCTGAGACATCTGAACAGGTTTCAGGCGGATAGACACGCGTGAGTTCAGGACAGGTCCCTGTTTTTGCGATACCGTGCAATGCCCCTGCCAACCGCAGTGCCAGCGCATCGCCCGACGGCGAAGGGTCTCCGGCCCAACCCCGCACTTTTCGTCCCGTCTCGGAATCTGTCCCCAGAACCGCAAGGACATTCGAAAGCAAAAGGGCAGTAAATTCCGAACCATGGGTTCTGCACAGCCGAGCCTGCTCTGCGAACGCGTTTTCCGTCTTCTGCAAACTGTTTTCCACATTTTCTTCCGACGCGTTGATCGTCCGGCAACTCCGCAGTCGCCTCGACCGAATCCGGACCGAGCCGGTTTCGGACTCCCGGCGATTTTCAGGAATTCGGGCAGAGGTTCCAGCTCGCTTTCCTGTACATTGTTTCCGATTTATCCATCGTCTCGAAATTCGTCATATCACCCGCAAACGTTTAATGCGAAAGAATGCACTCCCACGATGGCAAGATATCGCGCGGTTCAGTGATTGTCGGTTGCGGGAAATCGACCTGTGCCGTAATCGGCATGAGTCGTTTCGATTCTGGATTCCGGGCGGTGTGTCGGGTGGCGCAGGTCAGCGAAAGGAATGTTCGATCATCCGTCAGGGTATCGGTGACGAGGGAGGCACTGCCTGGAAATGCAATACGTAGCACCAAGAACCATCGGCGAGGCCGTTGACCGAGCAGGAAGTGCAGCCGGAATCGTCCGGATTCTTGCCGGAGGAACCGACGTACTTGTCCAGCTCAGGTCCGGGTTGGTGGAACCTGACCTCATGGTGGACATCAAGCGAATTCCGGGAATGTGCGATATCGTTTCGGAAAACGGTGGATGGCGAATCGGTGCGGCGGTCTCGGGAGCGGAACTGCATGGCCACCCCGGGGTCCCCAAGGACTGGCCAGGTGTCGTCGAAGCACTCGAGTTGATCGGGTCAACGCAGATCCAGGGCCGAGCGACGCTTGTCGGTAACCTCTGTAATGCGTCTCCCGCGGCTGACAGCGTTCCGGCGATGATTGCTGCCGACGCACGCGTATCCATTGCCGGCCCGAACGGAACCCGGGACGTCCCGGTCGCCGACATCCCGGTAGGTCCCGGACAGACATCCCTGGAAAACGGAGAGATCATCACCTCCGTCTTACTTCCTGAGCGTGGACCCGGGGGAGGGGACGCATACCTGCGTTTCATTCCGAGAACCGAAATGGACATCGCCGTTGTCGGATGCGGGGTCAACATGAGGGTCACGGGCGACAAGGTCGTGGAAGCCCGTGTCGTGCTCGGCGCGGTGGCGCCGACCGCTGTTGTTGTCGAGGATGCGGCGGCAGCGGTACTCGGTACGTCGCTCGGTGACGATTCGCTCGATGAACTGGCGCGGGCATGCTCGGCTGCCTGCAGGCCGATCAACGACAAGAGAGGAACGGTCAAGTTCCGAACACGCGTAGCCGGTGTTCTTGGGCGACGCGCTGCGAACATTGCATATGACCGCGCGAGGAGGTCTCGATGAGCATGATTCACGTCAGGACAAAGATCAATGGCGACGAGGAGGAGTTCGTTTGCGACCCTCGCGAGACGATGCTGGACGTATTGCGTGACCGGCTGTCGCTGACCGGCGCCAAGGAAGGATGCGGCACGGGAGACTGCGGGGCGTGCTCGATCACGTTGAACGGGCAGCTCGTTTGTTCGTGCCTGATGTTGGCCGCGGAGGCAGAAGGCGCGGAGATCGGAACCGTTGAAGGTATCGCCAACGGCGAGCAGCTTCACGTGCTGCAGGAGAAGTTCCTCGAACATGCCGCACTGCAATGCGGGATCTGTACGCCGGGAATCCTGGTCGCGTCCAAGGCGTTGCTGGAACGCGATCCGGATCCTACGGACAGCGAAATCAGGTATTGGCTGGCAGGCAATCTGTGCAGATGTACCGGCTATGACAAGATCGTTCGGGCCGTCTCCGACGCTGCTGCCGAACTCAGGGAGGTATCGTGATGGCACTGGACGAAATTGCGACGAAGCAGTTCAAGGTTGTCGGGACGCGACCCGTACGACCCGACGGAGTGGACAAGGTTACAGGTCGCGCACGGTTCGGTGCGGATGCGTATGCCCCGGGGATGCTCCACGGCGCCATCTTGCGTTCGCCGCATGCGCACGCCCGGATCGTGAGGATCGATGCCTCGGCCGCGGAATCATCGCCCGGCGTGAAAGCCGTGATTACCCGGAAAGAATTTTGCGAAGACCAGACGGGCGACAACAGGGACGTTCTCGAGAATGTCATGGCGGGAGAAAAGGTCCTCTACGACGGACACGCGCTCGCGGCCGTCGCCGCCACTTCCGCATTCGCCGCACGTGATGCGCTCAAGTTGATCGACGTCGAATACGAGGTCTTGCCACATGTTACGGACGTGGATGAGGCGATGAAGGATGGCGCGCCGGTGATCCGCGAGGGTGCGGCCGACGCAAGCGTCCCGCCCGGCCTGCACCCGAACGTCGTGCGGTACCATGAAAATGGTCATGGGGACGTGGACGCCGGGTTCGCCGAGGCTGATCTGGTTGTCGAGGGCAGCTTCCGGACGGAGGCAACACACCAGGGTTACATTGAACCCCACGCCTGCCTGGCCCAGTTGGGTCCGGACGGAAAGGGCGAACTGTGGTGCTGTACCCAGGGTCACTTCGTTGCCGGCAAGATTTGTGCGAGCCTGCTCGGAATCGACGCGAGCCAACTCAGGGTGACGGCCTCCGAGATCGGTGGCGGATTCGGTGGCAAGACAACCGTGTTCATCGAGCCGGTCGCGCTTGCGCTTTCGCGGAAAACAAATCGGCCGGTCAAGATCGTCATGGATCGCAGCGAAGTGTTTCGGGCGACCGGACCCACGTCATCTGCGTCAATGGATGTGAAGATCGGTATGAAGAAAGACGGGACGATGACCGCCGCCGAGGGAGTCTTCCGACTCCAGGGTGGCGCGTTTCCCGGGGCACCTATGGAATTCTCGGCCATGTGCTCCTTCGCTCCGTATGACCTGAAGCATGTCCGTTGCGAGGGTTGGGACGTCATCTGCAACAGGCCCAAACAGGCTGCCTACCGTGCGCCAGGTTCGCCAATGGGTGCATTTGCGGTCGAAAGCGTCATCGACGAATTGTGCAATCGGCTCGGTCTCGACCCGATCGACGTACGTCTGAAGAACGCGTCAAGGGAAGGCACGAAGGCGGCCTTCGGCCCGAAGTTCCAGCGCATCGGTCTTGTCGAGACCCTGGAAGCAGCCAGGGATCACCCCCACTACCGTAAGCCGCTCGAGCCAGGGCAGGGACGGGGCGTTTCCTGCGGTTTCTGGTTCAACCACGCAGGCGAGACGGCCGTGTCCCTTGCGCTGGCGGAAGACGGAACCGTGTCGCTGTCCGTCGGGACACCGGACATCGGGGGGTCCCGTGCGTCGATGTGCCAGATGGCGGCGGAGGCCCTGGGGATTTCGTACGACAAGGTCCGGACTACGGTCGCCGATACCGCGACGCTTGGGTACAACGACGTCAGTCATGGCAGTCGCGTTACTTATGCGTCCGGCCTCGCGACAATCAAGGCAGCGGAAGACACGATTGACAAGTTGTGCACCCGAGCGGCCCGGGAATGGGGAATCGATCGGGAAGCCGTTGTCTGGGAAGACGGTCATGCACGTCCGGCGGGTTCGAATGCGGGTGATTTCGAGCCCATGAGCCTGGCGAAGATCGCGTCGCGGATGGGCCGGACCGGCGGCCCGATCGTCGGCCATTACGAGGCGACTCCCGAGGGTGCCGGCGTCAGCTTCGCGACGCATCTTGTCGATGCCGAAGTCGACAAGGAAACCGGCGCCACGAATATTGTCCGGTACACGGTCGTCCAGGATGCGGGCAAGGCAATTCATCCATCCTACGTCGAAGGCCAGTTTCAGGGCGGCGCGGTCCAGGGCATCGGATGGGCCCTGAACGAAGAGTACGTCTATGGAGACGACGGGCGCCTTCAGAATCCCGGATTCCTGGATTACCGCATTCCGGTCGCGTCGGACCTGCCGATGATTGATACCGTCATTGTTGAAGTTCCGAATCCCGGGCATCCCTATGGTGTTCGCGGTGTCGGCGAGACGTCAATCTGTCCGCCGCTGGCCGCAATCGCCAATGCGGTTTCGAACGCCGCGGGCGTTCGACTTCGTGAACTCCCGATGTCGCCCCCGCGGATTCTCGAAGCACTGGAGGCGGTTCAGGAAGACAGTGGTTGATGTCGTACTTTGGGGTAGCCTGAAACCGTTTGCCGACGGCAATGACACGGTTTCCGTAGAGGCAACCACGGTTGGGGAGGTCCTGAAGGGCCTCGAAGTCGCGTATCCGGCGCTCAGGCCCCATCTGGATGCCGGGGTATCGGTAGCAGTCGACGGGCGAATCATCACGAACGCACTTTGGGAGCCGGTCCGGGCGGACAGCGAGGTTGTTCTCCTGCAACGGATCAAGGGTGGCTGAGCCGGATCCGTAACGGACAATGCAGGAAGTCAGCGCCCGTTACCGCAGCCAGTCGGTCAACGCCTGGCCAAAACGTCCTGTTCGGCCGAGAATCAGGCTGGTCCGACGGTTCTCGGTCCATCCGGTCTTCCTGGTGTGTCGGCACACGACACCGAGCGAATGCCGGCCCTGTTCCGGGAAGCCGGTCTCCTTGACAACACGGACATCCTGGTTCGAGCCCAGGGATTCCTCGATGCGGGCTCGGACCTTGCTACCCGCCGCGGCCGGCTCCCCCGACGGTCGAGTCTCCAATTGACGCGCCAAGAATTCACCCGTGCTCGACGGATGACGTTGCGCAGGGGCGTCGTTGTCGTTTTTGCCATCAGTCCGGCAGGCTTCGCGCCTATGAACGGTGCCAGCGTCGCTCTAACTTCGGCCAGTGTTCTGCCCCGGACGACCGTAGTTTTTCGGCGGCTGCGGGATTGATCCTGCCGCTGACCTCCGACCGGTAGCTCGCCCGCGCCTGCATGGTGGAAAGCCAGTCGGCGACGCGTGGCGCTGGCGCCGTCAGCATGCCCTCGAACCCGAGCCTGTCCAGGCGGTCGATGTAGGAGACCAAGGCGATGTCCGAAATCCCGAAATCCGGCCCGCTTACCCACTCTGAACGCTCCAGCACAATTGCCATTTCCGCGAATGTCCGCCGCAGGGTGCGAAGCGCTTGCTCGACATGAACCGACTCCAACCCGTTCTCCAACAAGTCCTTTCGTTTCAGCCTTTTGACGGGATCGGGAATTCTGACGAGCGAAGCTGCGATGTCGTCTGCGCTTTTGCTGGCCAATATCCGATCCCGCTGAGCTGTTGAGAAGGTCAATGCGTTGATGGCGTCGTGGATGGCCAGGCACTTCAGGAGCCAGTGACGCGCAGCGGCTTCCGCGGCTCGCCCTGAGGGCATCAGCCGGCCATCGTTGTATTCGCGGTCGAGGTATTCCAGTATCAGGCTTGACTCCACCAGGACCAGATCACCGTCGACGAGCGTCGGGACAACGGCGTTCGGATTGAGCTTCAGGTAATCGGCATCGTGCTGGTCGCCCCTTTGAAGGTCGAGCGTCAGGCTGTCGTAGTTCAGTCCGATCTCGGCCAAGCCGATACGGACCTTGATCGAACAGACGCTCGTGATTCCATGATAGAGTTTCACCGGTCGCTCCTCGATTTTGCCAAGTCGGGATGGCAATGACATCTGTTTGGGGTCCTGTGGTCGCCAGGGCGGATCTTTTCGCACGTTTTTGCATGGATGACGAACAGGATGCCCGGATCAAGTGACACGCGTGATCTTGCAGGCCTCCCCGGGTCGCCGCTGCACCGGCATTGCGCGCAGGATTAGTTCTGTACCACCAGGTTTGGCTTCACGTCCGTCAGGTCGTGTGTCCGACCCTTCATCGACTCGGCCCGCTTCCCGGAATCGTACGTTCCGGTCCAGGTGAATCCCGCCGCGGATGCCAGGTTGGGCACGTGCATTACCTGTAGCGACGCGGCGAGGGATCGAACCGGGCGATCATAAGTGCCGGGGTTCATACTTGTCCGAACGCGTGACGAAAACCGCGCATCAGGCAACAGGCAACTCTTCCCGCTGCACGCACGATCAACGTGTTCCGCGGGAGGTGCCCCGTCGTTTCCCGCCGGTCCCCGGGCCGGCGAAAATAGATGCGCCGTACCGTGTTCACGGGTGCTGTCAGTACATCCACGCAGGTTGCGACCTGCGGCCGGCCTGTCGCGTCGACAACGGAATATCCGCGAAAGGCGAAAGCCCTGGGCCAGGCAGCTGTCGCGCACCTCAAACGACAGGACTGATGTTTTCGGCGGAACCGCTGTCTTGTCCTGAACGGTGCGGCTGACCTGACACTATGCCGTCTTGGGGCCGGCATACCGCGGCGAGGTCGCATTGTTCAGCCGAATCCGTCTTGACATGGAGGGGCCAGGTTGCAGATCAAGGTTCGATCACCGGAGGAAAACCAATGCTTGATCAAGATGACTCCTGCCTGCCAGTCTGGCTGGATGGCAAGGACTGCGACGTCGAGGAGTTCAAGCACCACATCGCACGGGAAACGCGCGCCAGGGACTATCCGCGCGCCGTCGACGTCGCGAATAACATTCCAGTTTACGACGGTGACGCATTGCGCCGCTTGATGGCGAACGAGGGAGAGGCGCGGTTCGTGATGGCAGAATGGAACCGGTCGTTCCGGTCCGGGCCCGGAATTGTCGCTATCCGCGGTGGGTATGCCGATCTCGGGCTGGTCGACTCGGTAACGGAGGAATTGTACGCAATCCTCGCCCGGGAGGAAGCCGTCCAGGAAGCCGACAAGGGCGACCATTTTGCCGCCGCAGGAGCCAACAGCCGGTTGTGGAACGCCCACGAAAAGCTCTGCATGCGCGCGCCCGAACTCTTTGTCCGCTACAATGCCAACGAACTGACCAGGCGGGTCGCCGAATCCTGGCTCGGCTCCGGTTACCAGATCACGACCCAGGTCAATATCGTCCGTCCGGGCGGCAAGGCGCAGGTGGCGCACCGGGACTATCACATGGGGTTCCAGGACATCGAGACGCTCAAGGACTTCCCGGCCTCGCAACACGCGCTGTCGGGGTCGCTGACCTTGCAAGGCTCGATCGCCCACACCGACATGCCGGTCGAGAGCGGGCCGACGAAGCTTCTGCCCTATTCACAGAACTACCTGCCCGGTTATTTGGCCGCGTTGCTGCCGGAATTCCGTGCCTGTTTCGAGGATTTCCATGTACAGTTGCCGCTTGAGAAGGGCGACATGGTGTTCTTCAACCCTGCCACCGTTCACGCGGCGGGAGAGAACCGGACGACCGACATTCAACGGTTCGCGAATCTTATGCAGATCGGCTCGACCTATGGACGATCGATCGAGATCGTCGACCGCAGCCGCATCACGGTCGCCGTCTACACGGACCTGAAGCGGCTGCTTGAGGCCGGGTCGATCACAGAGCGCGAGGCTGACAACGTGGTCGCGGCGACCGCGGAGGGCTATCCCTTCCCCGCGAACCTCGACATCGATTCGCCGCTTTCCGGCATGGCCCCTCCCAGTCAGCAGGACGTGTTGCGCCAGGCACTGGCCGAGGGCTGGAGTCTCGCGCAGCTTGAACAGTCCATTGCGAGCCAGAACGACCGCAAGCGGTCTCACTGATCTGTGGCGGGCGGTGTCCGCGCGTCGCCAGCTGCGTCATCCGAACGGGCATTGAATCTCTTTCGGTTCGACGGTTTGCCTTCGGTTCCGCCTCGTGCCCCGGCGCCGTTTTTTGCCTCGCCACCGTACCCGCTTCAGAATGGCATCGGCCTGTCCCGACCCGAAATACGCGCGACTGTCTTGCCCGCCAGAGAGGCCGCCGCCAGCGTCGACCTCATGGAACTGCCGCTCCCGTTCCCGGTCTGCTCGGAGCAGTTGGTGCACGTGCCGGGACCCCGTCGAATTCCCATCGGAGCTCGCTGCCCGCTCGTCGGAAACGACGCCCAACACAGGCTTGTCAACCGGACCGAGTCTCTGTTGAGACGTCGCGCCTTCTTGCTGATTCCGGGAAATTCGATTGCGACAGGGAGGCGGAGGTAGAGGAACCAACGAACGAACGCGGTAACGCGGTAAAGAATTCAACCTCCGAAAAGGTAAAGCCCAAGATTGCGGGAACGGCAAGGATTTCGTAGGTTCGTGACGGGTGCCACGCTTGATTTGCGCGTCGCGAATCGGATGCGGCCCTGAGAGTCGAGGAGAGCCGGGATGAAAGCAGAAAACAACGTTATCGAACATCTCAACCGGGCACTCACGGCCGAACTGACCGCGGTTCATCAGTTCTGGCTGCATTCCCGTCTCCAGCACGACTGGGGGCTGGGGAGCATGGCGGCGCGGAGCCTGGTGGAGCGTGATGAGGAAATGCAACACGCGGACCGGCTGATCGATCGAATCATCTTCCTGGAGGGGATCCCTGATCTTCAGTCATTGCATGCGCTCAGGATCGGAAAGACACCCAGGGAAACCCTGGAGTGTGACCTGGCTGTCGAACACGATGCCCGCGCATACTACCGGGAGTCGCGGGAGTATTGCAGGGACGCAGGGGATTACGTCTCAATGGGGATCTTCGAAGCATTGCTGGCCGACGAAGAAGAGCACATCGACTTCCTCGAGACGCAACTCGATCTCATAAACCGGATTGGCGAAGAGCGGTATGCTCAACTGAACGCCACGCCCATGGACGCCGCGGGGGGTGCCTGAGGTCAAGCGATTCGACCTTGTCCGGGCCGATACCCGGTGCGTCGAGAACAACCTGGCAGGATGCCGGCAACTCAGCCATGACGTAGTCCCTGGGCCCCCGCACCTTCGGGGGGGGAGGAGCATCAGGATCGGGCGGCTTCAGTGCGTCCGTTACCCACCAGTCGAGACTTTCGTCACATCCGTCTCCACCATTGGATAACCACGCCACGCTCGGCCTTTGCGTAACGCAGTCCGGTGCGTCATCCGGACATTTCAGGCGTACGTGGAAGTGGTAGTGGTGACCCCAGTAGGGGCGGATCTTCTGTAACCAGTCCCGGTTTTCGCCCGCACGCTCACACATCCAGATCTTTGCCGGTGCGGTGATGAAGATCCTGTCGACCCTGGGGTCCTCTGCGGCCGCCTTCAGCACGTCCATGTGGGTTGGCCGCCAGAAGTCGTTGACATTTCTCTGATCTTGCGAGCGGACAGAGGTCGCGGACAGGGTTTCGCGCTCTTCAACGGTCAGGTCCAGCCGTTCCGGCGGTAGCAGCCAGATGTCGACATCGAGTCCGACCTGGTGCGAGCGATGGTCGGATAGCATGGGGCCACCACGCGGATTCCCGATGTCGCCGACATACAGGCCTTCCCAACCGTCGAATGCCGCGACCTTCTCGCTGAGTTCCGTGATGAACGCGATGGTCGAGTGATGGCCCCAGTTGCGATTCCTCGCCAGTCTCATGGCCTGCCAGGTCGGTCCGGACTCTGGGAGTTCGCCGCCGCCCGCCAGGCAACCGAGACTGTAGGAGCCGATCGGGGCCGGGGCCTGCCGTGATGCCCACCATTTGGCCCCGAAAAGTGCGGCGGCCTTGGGGCCGGGCGGATCCTGTACGGCGACATCGTCTTCCGGCGTTTGCGCCAGGCTGCCGGATTGCAGCGAGATTGCAGAAATCAGGACCGCCGTCGCGGCCATCCTCGAAAAAGTCGTCAGGTCAAGCATGGGCGTCTCCCGGCCTGACCCTGACAAGCAGGGCCAGGCCAATCAGGAACAGAACAATGATCGGGATCACTCCGAGCCTCTGGCTGCCGGTGAAGTCCGTGAACGCAGCGACCGAGAACGGAGCAATGAATGCGGTTGCCTTTCCCGCCAGGGCATACAGTCCGAATGACTCCGCATTCTTTCCCGGTACCGTCTGGTGGACAAGCAACGTGCGTGAAGCCGCCTGCAGGATTCCGCCGGCTGCACCAAGGATTCCCCCGCATGTCATGAAGGTAATGTCGGGCAGGCGGGACCCGGCAGAGAGCGCAATTCCGAACACGTCCGTGCGCGATGTTCCGACGATTATCGAGCAAACGACGATAAGCACGAGAACGCTCACGACGATAACCGGCTTGGGTCCGAACCTCCTGTCAGCAAATCCACCGAGAAAGCAGAAGGCAAATCCGGTAAGTGTTCCGAGAATGCCGAAGGTTCCGATCTGAATGATCGACCAGCCCAGAACCCCGGCGGCATAGATTCCGCCAAAACTGTAGATGCCGACAAGGGCGTCCCGATAGAACATGGAAGCGCCCAGAAAACAGGTGTAGCTTACACGTTCGGGCAGCGTGCGGATAGTCGTAACAAGGCTGCCGAGCCCATCACGCAAGGCATTGCCGACGTCGAGTCGGCGTCTGGCGTCCGGCACGAAGGCAAAAAACGGAATCATGAACACAACGTACCAAAACGCGGTGAGCGGGCCGACCGATCGTGTTCCCTCCCTCGCGACGGGATCGAGACCGAGGATCGGCGGAATGCCGAGAAGCGTCACGCCGTCGGTGTTTTCGGCCAGGAACAGCAGGGTCAGGACGAGCGACAGAAGTCCGCCGCCGTAACCGATGGCCCATCCCCATCCGGAAATCAGGCCGATCTGACGGCGGGGTACAATGTCGGGGAGCATCGAGTTGGTATAGATCTGGGTGAATTCAACACCAACCAGTCCAATGGCAAAGGCGGCAAGAATGAGCAGGACTTCGTCCATCCCCGGGGTCGCCCACCAAAGCGCAAACGCGCCGAGCACGTGAAAAAGCGAAAACAGGGCAACCCAGGGCTTGCGTGGGCCGACAGCATCCACGATTGAGCCGAGGACCGGTGCGGAAACCGCCACCAGGAGTCCAGCGATGGCGACGGTGTATCCCCAAATTACCTGTCCCTGAACCGGGTCGCCAACCACTGCCGAGGTCAGGTATGGTGCAAAGATGAAGGTGACGAGCAAGGTATGGTATGGCTGGGCAGCCCAGTCGTAGAACATCCAGCTCCAGGCGGATTTCCAGTTCATGGTCTCGGTCACGATCGCATTCTCCTGGTCGCCGTCCTGTCATGGTCAATTCGCGGAACAATGCCGATACGATGCCGACATTGAAAACCGGGCTGTAGCAATGAACGTGCCGGAAACATATCGTCCTTGTCGAACGAAGACACCTCGATAATGCCCGCCGAAAAAACGAGATGCAACAGGCGATGGGAACAGGCCGTGACATGTTCCCGTGCGGGTCCTGACGTTCAGGGATCAGGGAACGGAGGGCAAGGGCTCGGGTCGGCCGGAAAACGGGAAGTTCGGACCAGGTTGCCGGCGACTGGTCACGTGACCCCTGACCGGGAAACCTTGAGTTTGGCGCAGTCGATGCTATATCTCGCTCAGGCACGGACGCAAAACGCGCCGATGTATGCAAACTGACAGGATTCACTGAGGTCGCATGGGTTCCCTGGCTCAAATCTTGCTGTTCGTTCTTGATGTCGCTTGGTTCGTTCTGATCGTCCACATCATCATGAGTTGGCTGATCGGCTTTGAAGTCCTCAACCTGCGCCAGCCATTGGTCGCACAGATCTGGTATGGTCTGAACGGTTTGCTGGAGCCGGTTTTCAGGCCGGTTCGGAAATTCATGCCGAGAACCGGAACGATCGATTTTACGCCTTTGGTGGTATTTGTCGGAATTTACGCGTTACGCGTAGTCATCGTGAACAATCTCGCGTAGGTCTGGCGCCGGTCGTTCGCTGTCGGGCTATTCGCCGGACCAGGCACGCGCTTCGAAGATGTGCTTCCGCGAGTGAGTGCCTCACTCAGACTCCTGAATCGATGAACGCGTCGCTTCCCCACAGTTCGCGAACCCGGGCATCCCGTCCGCACGCTTTCCGGTAGCGCTTGTAGGCGCTCGCCTTTGAAACGATGCCGAATCTCGTGATTACCTTTGCCGCGCTCTTGTAGTAGTCCTGATGGTATTCTTCAGCAGGATAAAATTCGGCCGCGGCAAGTATCGGTGTGACGATCGGTTCTGGCAGTCGTCCACTGTCATCCACCGTCTGTCTTGATGCTTCGGCGATGGCTTTCTGCTCGTCGGTCAACGCGAATATCGCGGTTCGGTAACTGTCCCCGCGATCGCAGAATTGCCCTCCCGCATCAGTGGGGTCGACGCTGCGCCAGAAAATGTCGAGGATCGTTTCATAGGAAATCCTGTCGGCGTCATACGTGATTTCGACGACTTCGTAGTGGCCTGTTCCGCCCTTTACGACCTGCTTGTATGTCGGGTTTTCGACCTGCCCGCCGGCAAATCCGGACACTGCCGAAACGACTCCGGGAACCGACTCGTAATCCGATTCGA
Organism: Paracoccaceae bacterium; assembly: GCA_965242975.1. Classification (GTDB taxonomy): domain Bacteria; phylum Pseudomonadota; class Alphaproteobacteria; order Rhodobacterales; family Rhodobacteraceae; genus JAPPHA01. The sequence continues at coordinate 5,809,428 of CBDETS010000007.1, forward strand.
CACACCAGAAGCATCCGCCGGCTACGAGAGCGGTCTCGAGCCGCTCCGAGTAGGAAACGACGGGGGACGAAACAGCGACGGCGGCCATTCCGAAACCTAAGCAAAGTGCGCGCAATCGAGCGGGTTGAACAGTGTACATGGTGTCGCCTCCAAAAACGCCTGTGATTGATCGGCCTATGCCGTCTTCAGGATGGAATGACAATTGCCCGTCGGCGCGCAAGCCGTCACGAGTGTGTGACGTCAGCTTGATCTCAGAAATGCCCTGACCGTGCCCCGGTGGCTTGCTCTACCGAGTCATGATAAATGGTGGATGACCACAGGTCATCTGCTTTCCCGCAAGGCATGTCTCTTGCCGGCCTCGAAGCCGGTTTCATAACCGGTTTCACTGCCGATTTCGTGGCCGATCACGGCGCTGGTCAGCCGATTGTAGCCGGTCCACATGATCTGGTTCCCGGGGTCCGGGTCATGCTTGCGGTCACGATATCCTCCGAGGTGCGCCACGAGAGCGGTCGCATCGCCAAGCCGACGGGGTTCGGCAAGGTCATGCTTACGGGCATAATCGCGCAGGAAGCCCAGTTCGGCATCGGTGAACATCAGGTCAGGATCACAATCGGGCACCTGGCGTCCGAGCAGGGTCATCAGCATGATGCGCCATGCGATCACCGCATTGATGGCGATGGCCCGCTGCAGGCGGTCTGCGGTGCGGAACAGCAGGTGTTCCACCCGGCAACCGGATTTCAGGACGCGGAAATAGTCTTCGATCCGCCACCTCTGGAGGTAGTAGCCCACGATCTCCGCCGCTTCCTTCGCCGAGCCGACCTTGAGCGTGCTCAACAGGTACCACTGCACCGGGGCCTCGTCCTCCGGCGGGTTGGTTTCGATGATGTGTACCCCCGACACCGTGACCGGCTTGCCGCCGGGGATCGTCGCCGGCAGGACCACGCGACGGAACCGCAGTTCACACTGCGCCAGACGCTTCCGGCGCATCGGGCGCGCCGTCTTCCTGCTGGACTTGGGACGTGCCGTCAGTCCCGCAATCTCGACCGCGACGCGGCCGTCGGCCGCGCCCCCGCCCAGCGTCTCGAACAGCTTCGGACGCGCCTCGCCCAGCACACGGTCATGCTTCGCGCGGACCAGCAATCCCACACGCGGGTTCGTGCGCTGGGCATCGAACAGTTCGTAGAAGTCCGCCTCCCGGTCACAGACGCTGAGCACCCGCGTCTTGCCCCCGACCTCCCGCACCGCGGCACCAATGTCGGCGAAGGCGTCAAGCCAGCGCTCGCTCTTCTTCCGCTTCTCGGCCTCCGGCGTGCGCTTCACCGCCGCATCGAACCCCAGGCGCAGCACGCCGAGAGGAAGGCCGGTGTCGCTTACCGCCAGTGTCGCGTGCAGGTGCAGGCCCAGGGTCTTCGCGCTGGTCTGGTTCCGCCCGATCACCTCGAGACCGTCACAGCCCGGCCGGGTGGCGAAGTTCAGGTCGGTGCCGTCCTGGAGGGCCAGCACCGTGCGCTGGCCGCGGATGCGGCAGACGGTGCGCTCACGGTGCGGCGCCAGGATGTTCTCCACCGTGACCGCCGATTCCGCCGGCTTCTCGACCAGCCGGTAGAAGGCATTGATCGCCGTGCTGTCGCTGTGCGGACTGGCATTGATCTTGTGGCCCGGATACGCGGCCAGCAGGCCGGCACTCTTCACAAGCCGCGCAGACAGTCGCCGATCACCCAAGGGAGCCCCTCCGAATTCATTCTCCGTCCAGTCCGACGCCGACAGGCCTTCCCCCGGTTCGAGAACCGGCCTGAGCTCCACATGCGGGACCCCGAGTTCCCGACGCCAGCGCCGGTCGAGCGGGAACATGAACACCGTCTTCACCGTCTTGGCGCGCCGCCTCTCGCGGTCCTGCCGGCCGCGGCCCGCCGTCCGGCCCACGCAGAGGAAATTGGCCGCCCTCAGGCAGGTGCCAGCATAGCCCTCATCGGCGAAACTCTCCACCAGCAGCGGGCGGAAACCGTAGCGGGCCTCGAAGTCCCGGGGTAGGCGCCGCAGGATGCGCCCCAGGACGTGGCTGGCCAGGTGCGGACACCGGACCGAGGGCCGGATCAGGAAACGGTTCAGGCACACGACCCGGTCAAGCCGGCCGCTCCGCTGGCTGTGCGTCCATGCGATCCAGCGGTCCCGGGCCGCAACCTTGAGCGCCGCGGCCGAGAACCCCGCCGCCCCCAGCCAGCCATGGGCCGAGCCGACGAGATACCGGAGCTGGCGCCCGGCAAAGGTGGTCATGGCGTGGGGATGTTCATGGGCGATCAGCGTGTTCCACAGCGCCCGGTCATCGGACGTGACCACCGCGACAATCGCAAGACCCTCAACCCGGGACAGGGCCGTGGGAACGTCAACCGGATCCGGCACCGGCGCACCGAGCAGGCGCGGAGTGATGTCGACGCCCCCCGACTTCGGAGCCGGCAGCACGATATCGGGATCGCGCCCGGCAAGGGTCGCAAGCGCATGCAGGCATCCCGACACCTGGGGCCGACCGATCGCGTCGACGAAAGAGAACTCCTCACAGACACGGCGACCCAGTGCCCGCCGGCTGTCGAAATGTTCCTGCGCCAGGATCGCGGCTATGCGTGCACGCGCCGCAGGGTCGCCAAGCGTGCGGCTGATCTGGGACTGGGCCATAATGGCGCCGAACTACACCATCGAAACCGCGCCGTCCAGCACAATCTTTCATAACATGGTAGGGCTTGCTGGTTCTGAACCGGTCGCTTGCCGGCACATCCTCGCTCAGCTGGGTGCCGGGGCGAAAATTCGTTTCTGGACGCGGATGAGGGATTCGCCGACTTCAGGACTGCGCGTATTTGACAGGTGTTCGCGGGGTTCCGCCCGGTTGCTTCTGGTGAACTTGCTCGACAAGTGCGATTCCCATGGAAATCTGACAACCAATGGAATCTTGACCTGTCGGCCAATTCCGAAGTCATCCCGAAAGCGGTCGATCTGATGCATACGTTCGCGCAGGATAGTCACGATCCCGAACTCGCCACTCTAGAGATGCCGCCAATTGACGAAATGATGTTCATGGCAAAAGAAGAAGCTCTCGACGCCGAATTCGGCCGGAATGGGTCTTGATGCGGCACCACGGGTTGCAATCTTGCCAAAGGAGGCGAACAGGCCAGTGATGTGTACCTCGGCCTGACCGTCGCCCCATGTCGGGTCTCGGAATATTCTGGCTTGAAACGGCGAGTCTGTCCCACGTTTCCTGCCGACGTTTTTTCAGTGATTCAGCGACAGTCCGGGACGGATTTTCCTTCCCGAGCAGCCCGCACCAGCGCGCGGCGCCGGTCCTGCCGAGAAAGCAAAAAACGTGTTTGCTTGTGTCGTTACATGGTGTGGTCCGTGTAACGCCCAAGGAAATACGTTCCTGCTGCACATGCCCGGCAGGCCTATTCGCTGAACTGCGCAAGGCGTGAGCTCCTCGCGTCTAGCAGGGCATCATCAGGGTCCCAGGTCGGGTACCTTTTGTAGACTTCCGGACAGTTTTCCCGATATGTCGAATTCGGGTCTTCGAACCCTCGCACGAACTCAGCGTACCCCCGTACGCCGCCGATGCCCTCGAGCGGACAGCGCCCGGTGCGGGAGACGAGATACCGGGAGCGCCTGTCATCGCGTGCCGGTCGGACCTGTCCGATCCGAATCCCGTGTTTCCAGCTGTCCCCGTAATCGTACACGTGGGTGAATTCCGGTTTGCCTTGCAGGAAAGCGATGACGTCGAGAAGGGTCGCGTCGAGTTCATCGTCGAATTCTTCAGGACTCCAGTGGGCCCTTTGTCCATACCGCCGCGCATCGAACCCCCAGAGATGGTCATTTTCCCATCCCATTGCGGCCTGAACGTACATGTGGAGGTCATCGAGATAGGTGTCCGAACGTACATCCATTCGCCGTGCGGCCCTGGGCTCCACGTCCTGGAGCTTGATGCTGAGGCGAACGATTTCGCGTTGACTGCGTTTCCGGGTCATCGACCTTCCGGTCATTGACCCTGAGGTAACCGTTTCGTGCTGAGATGGATGAACTGTCGAGGGCATCGATACAATGCCGAATTGCGAATGTCAGACGATCTTGCCCCCGTATTTCCACAGGTTCTGCCATGGCGGATTTCTGGCGTTGTGCGCGATTTTCCGCTGGCATCGCAAGGGCCCCATCACCGTGGTGGCAGCAGCCGTGAGGGCGCATCAGGCAGAGATCGGGACCTTTTTCCTTGGTTATGTGCGCACAAAATTCGTTCGCGGCATCGAAGAGCGGCGACGCTGGGGCCGGGAGTGATGAAATTTCCGAAAATAACGAAGGAATACGCAAGTGGGGACACCCGCAATCGTAAAGGAATTCCGCCGGATTCAGATCAAACTCATTGCCGGCGCCGCCTGCTCGGAACACTGGCGCCGGATTCGTGAGGCACTTGCGCTCACTCCTTGCTGGCGCCGCGTTTCGTCCGGAAATTTCTCGCGGCAAGCAGGCGAAGCCGGAGCGCGTTCAACCGGATGAAACCGGCGGCGTCGCTCTGGTTGTAGGCGCCGTGATCTTCCTCAAAGGTCACGTGTTTTTCGGAATAAAGAGAATGGCTCGACCAGCGTCCGACCGTCGTCACAGACCCCTTGAACAGCTTCAGGCGAACGGTTCCGCTGACATGCGTCTGCGATTCGTCGATCAGCGCCTGCAACATCGATCGCTCCGGGGAGAACCAGTAGCCGTTGTAAATCAGTTCTGCATACCGGGGCATGAGCTCGTCCTTGAGATGCCGCGCGCCCCGGTCGAGGGTGATCGACTCGATGCCACGGTGGGCATCGAGCAAGATCGTTCCTCCGGGTGTTTCGTAAATCCCCCGCGATTTCATTCCGACATAGCGGTCTTCCACGAGGTCAAGTCTTCCGACTCCGTGCCGCCCTCCGAGATCGTTCAGGGCCGACAGCAGGAGCGCAGGTGACAGGTCGGCACCGTCAACCGCTACCGGGTCGCCGCCTCGAAACGTGATCTCGACGAACTCCGGAGTGTCCGGTGCCCGTTCGGGGTCCGTTGTTCGCTGGTAGACATGGGCAGGCGCCTCCTCCGCCGGGTCTTCGAGGATCTTGCCTTCCGAAGAGGTGTGGAGGAGGTTGGCGTCGACCGAGAACGGCGCCTCGCCTTGGCGGTCGCGCGCGATCGGGATTTGGTGCTCCCTGGCGAACTCCATGAGTCGCGACCGGCTCTCAAGTTCCCATTCCCGCCATGGTGCAACGACGCGAATGTCGGGATCAAGAGCATAGGCCGAAAGTTCGAAACGGACCTGATCGTTCCCCTTGCCCGTGGCCCCGTGCGCGATGGCGTCTGCCCCCGTTTCCCGTGCGATTTCGACAAGGCGTTGGGCGATGAGCGGCCGTGCGATCGATGTGCCAAGAAGGTACTGGCCCTCGTAGAGCGTATTGGCGCGAAACATTGGAAACACGAAGTCCCGCACGAACGTTTCGCGGAGGTCTTCGATGTGGACGTTGTCGGGATGCACGCCCAGCAACTCCGCCTTGCGGCGTGCCGGTTCCAGCTCTTCGCCCTGGCCGAGATCGGCGGTGAAGGTGACAACCTCGCAATCGTAGGTCACCATCAACCACTTCACGATGATCGATGTATCGAGTCCTCCCGAATAGGCGAGGACGACTTTTCGAGGTGGTTGCATGTTTTGACGGACCTGTGGATGCTCTTTTTTGGGGAACGTGTTTAGTATGAGGCGTTGGACGGGGCAAGGCTGGCCGACATGAACATCCCGTCACCAGGACAAAAACCAGTCACAGGCGCATGAATGTCCAAAACTGGTCGGTGTCGACTGATCGGCGATGCTGCGCGCAAGGAACGATCGTCATCTGGGTTTGGCCTTCCAGGGATCGACGGTCTCAACGCCAGTATTGTGAAACTCGCCCGTGTTCCAGGTTAAGACAGCGAGACCGCGCGTGGCCGCCGCCGCCAGGAAGGCGTCCGGAACGTGATCATCAAGCGCCTCCCCTCGCCAGCGCTTCCCTCCCATGATCCGTGCGCATGCCTGTGCATCGGTCAGGGACCAATCGACAATTCGGTCTTCGAACAATTCGTCTATGAGGTTCTGGAACCGGTCGGCGAGGCCGTGGCGTCGCCGGCCGGGATCAAGCTGGCCGATACCTTCGAGAACTTCCCAGACAGTCACGGACGCAAGGCCGAGGCCCTTATCGGCGATCGAATCGAGGAATACCGCGACTCTCGGTTCGGGCCTCGGGCGCATCATTTCGGAGATGACGTTCGTGTCTATGAGCCAGGCGAGCGGGGCAACCACTCCTCCTCCTCACGGGAAAACGAGAACGGCTTGTAGCCACGCCGGACTCGAGGCGGAAGTTCGATTCCATGTCATTCTCCGAAATGTCGCGCGAAGGCCTCGGATGGTTTCAGACCGCGCTCGGTCCTGGCGCGCTTCTCGTGGATCAGGCGGCGAACCAGCTCTTCCATCGAAATGCCGATCTGGCGGGCATCGCGCTTGAGCCAGGACTTGTCGCCGGGATCGATGTCGCGGACGGTGATGCTTGTGCTCGTGCTCTCGCCTCCTGTTCTGTAAACGGCCCGCCCACGGGCCGCACTGCCATCAAATCATGCTATCGCTGAATACCGGTAAACAGCTGGCAACCACCGCTCATGACCGCAGGCGCAGGCGCGAATGGCACGGCAGGAATTTCAATTGTGCCCCCACATGTGGTGCCGGTGTTCCGGGTACAACTGGCGGCTCAGTGGAAGTGGCCGGCTGCATGTTCTGTCGCGGGTTACTTTCGAATTCGACCTTGCGCTCCGGATTGAAGAGCAACGGACCGGAATTGATGCCCGGCATTCTGAATTCATCGAGTTGGCGGTCACCGGGAAGAATCCGCCAGGAAAACTCCCAGGCGGTCAGCGTGACGATTACGCCGGCGATAGCGAAAGTGCTGCAGACGATGCCTGCCGCAACCCACAATTGGTTGGCGATGACCTCCACAAATTCCGGATCGACTCCCGCCAATCTCGGGGTTTGCGGGCCGAAAGTGTATCGAATGTCGTCGTAAGTGTCGTCGTAGCCCGTCACCGATCACCGTTTGCCCTGCACGATACCGCACGGGTCCGACGCCAGCACCTCACCGTCACGTCCTGCCCGGAAATGCAACAAGGGTTGCTTCTCGCGCAAACGCTCGCTCCATCGGCTGGGGCGATGTCTGCAGACGGGTGGAACCGCCGTGTTCGCCTGACGATCCGTTCAGAGGCGTCTCAGGCTCGCTTCCCGCTGCGTTTCTCGTCACCGTTGCCACGTTCTCGATCAAGAGTGATTCGGCAAGATCGATTGTCGCATCGCGCACTCCCCAAGGAGGACGATGCCGACCGCAAACGCCAAGGTCATCCGCGCCGGATTCCGTCGTGAGATGCCGTGCTTGGTCTGCGCCGATCGCGGTTGGCGTGTCCGGAACCTGCGACCGTCCTCCCGGTTTGCAATGGCATCCGGCGCCGCACCGGTCCTCCTGCGACGGGTACCTTTCGTGAGGACGAAGGCTTGGCAAACCGCGAGTGATCACGCAAACGAAAGGTGCTCTCATCGACATTAACCTGAAATCGGACGCCTTGCGTTGCCAGTTTCGAGATCTCCAAGGAGCGAAGGGACGCCCTTGGGTGACGTACGGAAAACCCGCTGCTGGTCACGTGAGGACGGCGTCCCGCTGCAAGCCCTGTCCCTGACCGACGACGACCGGTTCTTGCTCCGAACTGCCCTGATGCGGACGGTCTGGGTGAAACTTGACCAGGCACTCTTCGGCTTGGGACAGGGAATCCTGAACCCGTCGGAGAGTATCGTTCATTGTTCTGGACTCAACCTGATGTGCGAGATTTGACCCGTTGCGCCGTTTTCACGGCAGGCGCCGTCAATCGATGGGCACTGAGGTGCTCGTAGTGCGGCAGGACAATCTCGTATATCTCCCTTACCCGGCCCGGTGCTTCGGAAATGTCAATGTGGGCACGCGGTTGCGGCTTGAGGCCGTCCGAGTCCCGCAAGTTGGCGTGGAATGATCCACCGTCCCACCAGCTCACTTCGCCCCGCGGCCCCGGTTCCCATCGCAACGCTTCCGGAATGAACGGAATTCCAACAGCATTGCACCAGGCTTCGACCACGCGCCCGGGGTCTTCGAGCAGATCATCGCTGTCCAGGACGGGCGGTATTTCGCCGAATTCGTCGCTGAGCCGGTCAAAGAGCCGACGTTGTTCGATGAAGCCGGTTTCCTTCAGATGGAAGTCCGGCCAGTGCTTGAACATCGAGGTGATGGTTTTTGCCGGGTCGCGGACAAGAAAGGAATGGTTGAAGTGGTCGAGAAACTCTTTCGTCCACATGTGGTCGATGTAGTGAGGGAAGTCCTTGGAGAATACGGGTCCCTTTTCGGCCGCGGCCCTGAGTTTTTCCCATGCGCTCTCGATGGTAAGGCCGGGTGTGCGTACGCTATCCGGCTGGACACGTGGCCAGAGGGGGTTTTCCCCCTGGTACCAGGCTTCCCCGAAGGGCTCGTGGAAACAGGTCATGTCGCCCCGCATGCGCATCATCCACTCAAAAGCGGTGGAGGTGGAGCGGGGCACGGCCCAGAGAGCGAGGATCTTGTGCACGCGACCGGTCCGCTCACACGAGCGTGGACAGGAGGCGGCCCTGTGAGGTTGTCGGTGCAATGCCGAGGGTCTTGAAGATCCGCCAGTAGAGTGCCGAGTCGGATGCGACGACCGGCTTGCCGACCAATGATTCCAGCGCGCTCTCCAGCGAGACCATCCGTTGCGGCACCCCGTCCGGGCGGCGGAAATTCGGCATGCCGTTGACGACGTAGGCGTCAGCGTCCGGTGCGCGCTCGGCCGTCCGTACCATCGATTTCGCGGCGATTTCACCTGGGAAGATCCAGGTCTGCGAATTGACCTCGTCCTGGTCCGGGTAAAGTCCGAGATCGACGAAGTTGCCGTGGTAGAGGAGATCGAACCCGGCCTGCCTGAGGAAGCGGGCAATGCCATCGCGCCACTCGGGCCAGTAATAGACCGAATTGAGGGCGATCTTCTCGGCGCCAAGCTCACGCAATCCCTCGACCAGGCAGTAGCCCGCCATGTGAAACGGGGTCTCGTAGGTTTCGCTGATCCGCTCGCAAACTGCACGTATCCGGTCGGGCGTCGTCCCCGAAGCGTGAACCCAGTTGGTTCCAACCTGTCCACAGACATCGGCGCCGTTGTTGGCCATGCATTCGACGAACTCTTCCAGCAGGTGGAAATTGTCCGAACGCTGCCTCAGCTCGTGAGCATATCCCGGCACGTGCAGCATCCGGCCATGCACGCCGACAGTCTCCGGTGCGATGCGGAGAAAGTCCGACGGCGCTGCATCGAAGTCGTGCGGAGGCGCGGTGAAACCGACCTGATGCGGAAAGAGCTTGGCCGCTTTCGACGCCCATCGCTTCGGTTTGACGTAGTCGCTCACATGTCCTCCGGTTTCTTCATGCTCCCAACGCTCCCGTCGGCTGCCCCGAATACCCGGGACATGTGGGAGCATGTTGCAGGAAGGTTCCCGTGTCCATCGCCTTTTCTGAATTTGACGAAGTGGAACAGGCCCGCACCGGCGACCGGTTACAGGATCTGGCTCAGGAACTCCCGGGTTCTCGGGTCGTTGGCTTCATCGAAAAAGGTCGCAGGCGGACCGTGTTCGACAATGATGCCGCGATCCGTGAAATAGATGTGATCGGCCACCTCGCGCGCAAATCCCATTTCGTGGGTAACGAGTATGCAGGTCATGCCCTCCTCGGCCAGTTCGCGGATGGTGATCAGTACTTCCTTGACGGTTTCGGGATCCAATGCCGCCGTGACCTCGTCGAACAGCATCACGTCGGGATTCATGGCAAGCGAGCGGGCGATCGCGACCCGCTGCTGCTGCCCGCCGGAGAGCTCCCCGGGAAAACTGTCTTCCTTCCCTTGGAGACGTACCTTGGCCATCAAAGCGCGCGCGCGGCGTTCGACGTCGCGCCTGTTCTGCTTGAGGACCAGGACCGGGGCCATCATCACGTTCTCGAGGGCGGTCTTGTGGGGAAAGAGGTTGTATTGCTGGAACACCATCCCGACTTTCTTCCGGAGTTCCAGCTTGTCGAGTTTCGGGTCGTGGACTTCTTGCCCCAGTACGGTGATGGAGCCCGACTGGATGTCGTTGAGCCCATTGACGCATCGGATCAGGGTCGACTTTCCCGAACCGGACGGGCCGATGATGCAGATCACTTCGCCCTTCATGACATCGAGGGAAACGCCCTTCAGAACTTCCAGGTCGCCGAAGGACTTGTGGACGTCACGGATCGAGACAATCGGTTGGTCAGCAGTCCAGGTCATAGTTTCACCGCGAATTTGCGTTCCAGGTAAATGGTCCAGCGGGCAATGGGATAGCAATAGATGAAAAAGAGCAGCAGCGCGAAACCGAAGAAGGGAACCAGGAGTTCCGGGTGATTGTCCTCGGCCTCCATGGCCTGTCGGCTCAGCGTGATCAGTTCCTCGATTCCGAGCAGGCTGCAGAGCGGCGTGGCCATGGCCAGGATCGCATACCAGTTCATCCATGGCGGCAGCATGCGCTTGTAGCACTGCGGCAGGATCACCTGCCACAACACCTGGCGACGGGTGAAGGCAAGACTCTCGGCGGCCTCCCACTGGGCCGAAGGCACCGATTGTACGGCGCCGCGGACCACTTCGGAAATGTTGGCCATGATCGGCAGGCTGAGGCCAAAGACGCCCTTGACCCAGTCGGGAATGCGGATGGACGCGCCGAACACGGTCACTTCGAACGGAAAGGCCAGGAGCACGATGAAGAGAAGAACCAGCCATGGCGAGTTGCGGAACAATTGGGTAAGGAACCAGGCAACGGCCCGCACGGGTCGGTGCAGGGAGATCTGGGCCAATCCCAGCATGACGCCCGCCACGGTGCCGATGGCCATCGCAAGCACCGAGATCAGGACATTGAAGAGAAATCCCGACTTGATCAGGAAGGGCATCCAGCGCCAGAGCGCACCGAAGGCCTCGTCCGTCCCGTAACGATCTTGCGCAAGCGGAAACTGTGGCCAGATCACCATGACCGTCAGCACCGCAAAGGGTGTCCACCATGGCAGCGAGGCCAGCCATCGGGTGACGAAATAACTGTCGGGGACGTGCCTGTGCCGATCGAACGGCTTGAGGACGGCCATGCCACCTCGAGCTGGGGCTGTGATTCCGGGAATTCGCCTCACCTGCCGTAACCCGGAATTTTCATCGCGTGTTCCCAGCGAGTCATGCCGAAAACCAGGATTGCCACAAGTACGATATAGGCGACGAACAGCATGAGCATCGTCGGGTACTGGGCGGAGGGATAGTCGTTCCAGATCGATACGGAATGATACAACAGTTCAGGCACGGCTATCGCGTAGGCTTGTGTCGTGGTCTTGACCAAATTGATCAGGTTGTTGTTGAGCGCGGGAAGGCAGACCCGGAATGCCAGAGGCAGAACCACGTAGATGTAGCTTTGCAACCGGGTGAAGCCGAGGGATTCGGACGCTTCGACCATGGATTCCGGCACTGCTTCGATGCCTGCGCGGAAGATCTCGACGTTGAACGCGCCGGCGAAGAAACTGAGCGAGATGATCGCCCAGCCCACGTTCGAAATCACGGGTTCGACCGTCCAGCCGTCGGCGCCGGTCATGACAGGGGTGAATTGGCCGAGGGCAAAATAGAAAAAGAGCAGCTGCACGAGCGGCGGTGTGTTCCGGAAAAACTGGATATAGCCCTGCACGACGGCCCGGAGCACGATCGAGCGGGCACCCTGCATCCACGCTCCCACCAGGCCGATGAGGACCGAGAAGACAAGGCACGACGCGCTCAACTTGATCGTCATCCAGAGCCCGGAGAGCACCTTGCCCTGCTGGCGATCGTCATACATCCAGATGAAATTCCAGCGAGGCGCGTCGGCAGCCAGTTCGCGAAAGAAATCTTCCATTCGGAAACAGACCGAGAGTCATGCCCCTCCCCGAAGCCGGGGAGGGGCATGAATGCGATGTCGGCTATTCGAGCCAGTCGCTGTGGCGGTCGCCTTGGACCTTGAGGTACTCGGTGGGCTTGATACCCCATTTGGACTCGAGCTCGACCAGGCGTCCCGAGCGGTGCCAGTTGTACTGCATTCCGGACATGAACTGCCCGAAGATGCAATTCACCTCTCCAAGCGGCACCGCCAGTCCCCAGGGGTTGTCGTCTTCGGACATGAGCGGCATCTCGAATTCGTCCCAATTGCCCGACGCCAGGTCCGATCCGATCGAACTGTCGTCGTAGACCCATGCGACGCATTTCTTGTCCCTCAGCGCCTGCTTGGCCTCGGCATTTCCGGTGAAGGCGACGATTTCAACGCCGTAGCGCTCTTCGACGATCTGGTTGTAGAACGCGCCCTGCTTGCCGCAAACCTTCCGGCCGCGCAGGTCTTCCCACTGGGAGAATCCGAGGGCCTTGGGCGACATGATGTTGGTTCCGGATGTGTAGTAGTTGGGACCCGGAATTCCAACGATCTCCCGTCGGTCGGCGCGGTCGGACATGGTGGCGATCATCATGTCGATCCTGCCCTGCTCCAGAAACTGCATCCGGTTCGAGGACTGGACCGGCACGAGCTCCAGTTCTACGCCCAAGGTATCGGCAACATCCTGGGCCATGTCGATTTCCATGCCCACAAGATTGCCGTCCTGGTCACGGTAGCCCCAAGGTTTGTAGTCGGCCTTGACGCCGACCACGACCTTGCCGCGTTCCATGACCTTGTTCCACACGTCGTTGGTGCATTCAGCACCAAAGGTTGAGCCGGCAGACATGGCCAGCAAGGCAATGCTGCTGATGGCTGACTGGATGTAAGTCTTCATTGGTTTATGCTCCCTTGTTGGAGGCAGGCTTATCCTGCCAGTATCTTTCCAGCTGGTGGTTTTGCCGTTCGACCGCGGCAATGCGCTCCTGCGCTTCCTTCCCCCTCAATCGAACGATCATACCGATTATTGCCTCGAAAAACACCACGGCCGCGACATGAGAAGGAAAAAACTGCGGGCTCTCGGTGCAAATGCAAAAACAATGGCGCGCATGGGCGGCGACAGGCGACAGGCGGCTGTCAGTCAGGGCAATCAGGGGTACCCCGCGCGAGCTGATACTGCCGGCGACGGCAATCGCCCGCGCCGCGTAAGGCCTGATGCTGAACAGGATGCAGGCGTCATCGGAGCCGAGGTCGGCCAGATCATTGGCCAGGCCGGCGCCCCCCCGACCGGGGACGATCCAGCCGGTCAGGGACATGTTGGCAAGGTAATGGGCGTATTCCACGACCGGCATTGCGCTCATCTCGCCAATCAGGGCCACCCTGCGGGCATGTGCGAGCACACTGACCGCAGCGTCCAATTCGCCGGGGTCGAGTGTGGCAACCAGGGCCTCGGTGTTGTGGATGGCCGCGGCGGCCTGGCGGGCGGCAATTCCGGAATTCTTGTCGTCGGCGTCGACCAGCACCTGTGCCTTTCGGGCAAGATGGTTGCGGCTTCCCAGGATTTCCGCCCGGCAGGAATCCCTGAGCGCGTCATAGTTCGCGTAGCCGATGGCGCGCGCCATCCGGGTGAAGGTAGGCGCCGGGAGGTTCGCATTCCGGGCAATGCTGCGCTGCGACCGGGTCGCGACCTCGCCAGGGTTCTCGACGACGTAGTGCGCTGCCCGGCGCAATTGCGGACTCAGGGCCTGAAGATTGTGCGGCGTCAGGTTTTTCAGTCTTGATTCCGACTCGATCCGCATGTCTATGTTGCATATGTTTCAATCACTTCAGAGAGTGAAACATATTCAACATGCCTTTTCAAGCCGGGAGTGATCGCTTGTCGGCAACAGGATTGCCGAACCATGCCGGTGCCGTCGTTATCGGTGGCGGGATCATGGGATGCTCGACATTGTACCATTTGGCCAGGATGGGAGTCGGCGATGCCATTCTGCTGGAACGCAACCGTCTCGGGAGTGGTACCACCTGGCATTCGGCGGCCCAGGTCCGGATGCTCAGGCATTCGCGAAACCTGACCCGGATGATCCGCTATTCGGTCGATCTCTACAAGCAACTCGAGTCGGAAACAGGCCATTCCGTGGGCTGGATCAGGAACGGATCATTGTCGATCGCAACCCATCCCGACCGCCTGATCCATGTCCGGAGGCAGGAGGCGCTTGCACATGCCTATGGGGTGATGGCGCGGTCCATGACCGCGGGCGAGGCACGTGAACGCTGGCCATTGATGAATTCGGACGACGTCATTGGCGCGGTCTGGTCGCCGGATGACGGACGTGTGTCGCCCAGCGATGTCTGCAATGTGCTGGCCGGGGCGGCGCGAGGTCTGGGCGCCCGGTTCTTCGAGCAAACCGGCGTGAGTGGAATCCTGACCCGGAACGGCAGAGTCTACGGCGTCGAGACTGCAGCGGGCGTCGTGACATGCGATACGGTTGCGCTTTGCGGTGGGCTCTGGTCGCGTGAACTGGGCGCGATGGCCGGAGCTGCGGTTCCCGTGCTCGCCTGCGAGCATTTCTACCTGCTGACCCGGCCGGTTGATGGAGTCGCAGGCATTCTGCCCACGCTCGGCGACCATGACGGGCACCTGTACATCCGGGACGACAGTGGCGGCCTTCTCGTGGGTTGTTTCGAACCGTTCGGCAAGCCGGTTGCGCCGGGCGTATTGGACGAGAACTTCGAGTACGGCCTGCTTCCCGAAGACTGGGATCATTTCGAGCCGATGATGGAGCGGGCTCTGCACCGCCTGCCGGTTCTCGAACGGGCCGAGGTGAAGACGCTGGTCAACGGTCCGGAGAGCTTTACGCCCGATGGCATGTTCATGCTGGGCGAGACGGCCGAAACCCGCGGGCTGTACCTTGGCTGCGGAATGAATTCCGTGGGGGTTGCGTCCGCAGGAGGGGCGGGCATGAACCTTGCGCACTGGATCCTGCACGGCTGCCCGGCTTATGATCTGACCGACGCGGATGCCCGGAGGTTTGCACCGGTCTTTAACTCGGTCGAGCACCTCATGGCTCGCATCCCCGAGATTCTCGGCACCCATTACGACATTTCCTATCCGGGGAAGCAGCCGAAGACCGCCAGAAACCTGCGGGCCCTGCCGCTTGACGGAAAGCACCGCAAATCCCGCGCGCACATGGAACAGGTCTATGGTTGGGAAAGGCCACTTTTTTTCGGCAAGACCCGGGAGCCCCGACTGCGTTTCGACCGTCCCGACTGGTTTGAAGCTGTCCGTTCGGAAGTGATGGCTGCCCATGAGGCCGCCGCTGTTTTCGACGCGTCGTCGTTCGGCAAGATCGAAGTCATGGGTCCGGATTCCGAGGCATTCCTTTTGAGGGTCTGCGCCGGTCACATGGATCGGCCGCCAGGTTCGGTCATCTACACCGCGGTGCTCAACGAACATGGTACCTTCGAAAGCGACCTGATCGCGCAAAAATTCACATCCCGTCACTTTCGTCTGTTCACCAGTTCTGCCGCCATAAGGCGCGACTTCTCCTGGTTGTCGCGAGCCGCGGAGGGATACGAACTGCGGCTGACAGACAGTACTGAACATCATGCGGTGCTCGGACTGATGGGCCCGCACGCCGCTAAGGTCGCCACGGCATGCGGCGTGGATGCTTCGGTACTCGACGCCCTGGCGTATTTCGCGTTCGGCGCGGTCCACGTTGCAGGCTGTCCGGCAATCGCTGCGCGCATGTCGTACGTAGGGGAGGCGGGCTGGGAGTTTACATGCAGGAGCGAGGACGCAGGCGTGGTCCACGAAGCGCTGGCCGTGGCCGGAGCAAAGCCTGCAGGGGGGCTCGCCCAGACATCGATGCGGATCGAGAAAGGGTTCCGTGCCATGGGTCACGAGCTTGATGGTGACATTTCTCCGATCGAGGCTGGACTCGCTTTCGCCACCCGGCGGTCGGGCGGGTTCGTCGGGTTCGAGGCCATGAAGGAAAGGCGTGCCGCCGGAGCCCGTCCGGAGCTTGTCTCGCTGGTGCTTGACGACCCGGCCGCCTGCCCACTCGGTCACGAACCGGTTTGCCGGGACGAAAACATCATCGGCCTGACAACATCCTGCGCTTTCGGGTACCGGGTGGGCAGGCCGGTGGCGCTTGCCCGCCTGTCGAGACCCCTTGAAGACGGCTCTCGCGTTCAGGTCGACATCGCGCGGGAGTTGTTTGACGCCATCGTCAGAACGGGCCCTGCATTCGATCCGGCCGGCGTTCGCATGAAAACGTCCCGCCCCGATTGAAACCCGGAATCGCACCGCCCTTGAGCGAATGCCTTTGTTGACCGGGTAAGCGTAACGTCCCTCGACCTGGTTCGCCTCCGGCTTCCGGTCTCATTCCGATCCCTTTGCTTTGATCGAACGCCGTATCCCGGCCGATCGCCTGATCTCCGGTTCGCCGTGGGGAATGTCGGGGTCCTCGACAACCTCGTCGCCAACCGCCAACCGTACCGGATCACCCTTGAGCAATTTGACTTGCATTGTTCGGCGCATCGATGCTCAACCGGGCGATCAGGACGGCGACCTGATGCCACGCCCGTGAAAGGACAGGTTGGCCAATGGGCCTGTAACCGGCAGCGCCGACACGGCCGGCGTCCCGGTTCATCCGGCCGCACCCGCCGACGCCGTAATGCTCGCAACGGCCGCGGACCGTGATGTCGAACCCCGCTTGATGATGGCCGTCACGTCGGTCGCACGTAATCTACGCGAGGTGTCCTGCACGGGACTTGGTCCGGTTCTGCGCTCTTTCAACGACCGAACGGCAGACTCAGGGAGGCGACGAATCGCACCCGGAGACAGTGGGAATTCCCGATCCGGACGACAGTCTAATGTTCCGGGATTATCTCGAAATGCGCCTCGGTGGGACGACCGGATTCTCCGTTGACCGGGACCATGTCCTGAGGGCAGGCCGACATGGCTATGATGCAGTCCATTCGTGCGCGCAGGACGACATGATCGCCCGGTCGGGAAAGAGGGGGCTCGAATCTCAGGTCACCGGCGTTATCCCAGGGAATGTTCATGAAGAGATTGAGCGGTGAGGGCGTGTGAGTCACGACGATCCCGAGTTCAGCCATGGCGGATGCCAGGTTGTCAGAGCAATTGTCGTGAATCCCCTCGAATCCCAGCAGGTGGTAACGCCATCGATCGCATGCAGCCATCATCGTGTCATGCCGCCCGGGCGACGTGTCCTCGTCAAGCACCAGAATCTCGCGGCGCCGATTGGTGATCAGAACGTCGCCGACACGAGGCGTCATCCGCAGATTGAAGACCCGGGTTGCGTCCATGGCCATGTATTCGGTCGGGTCGGCTGCGTTGAACGCCCAGGTGTCGACCACCTGCTGACCATGGGTATTGATGATTCGAACCTGTTGTTCCGCGTTGATCTGGCAGGCTGCGCCCGAGCGGGCGGGGAGGGTCCTGATCTTTCCCATGCGGGTTCCTCCATTCACGGGCCAGGACTTCCACGAGGCAACGGGTCCGACTGTTTCCGGCCCGCGAGCAGTTCCGGTCAGACCGAGGGATTGGCGGCGGACCACCACCAATTCGCGTATTCATGAGACTATCGTATCGGGCAGGTCTGCATTCGCGCAAGGCCCCGTTTAGGCCCGCCTCCGCTCCTCGACCGAACACGGAAGTTCGGCGCTGAAGGGCGACGTGGCTGACCATCCGCGTTGTGCCTGGGAACCTTCGACGACATGTCCTGCATAACGCCGCGTCAATGGGACGAATTTCTGCTCGGCGAAGTTGCTCGCGTCGGGTTCTTGGGCCACAGTTGTCATGCTCGGACGAGAGAACCCGACCCGAAGCGGAAAAATGGTTCTTCGTTGCCCAAACGGTGTGGCACGATCATCGGATCGAGCGAACCGGACGAGTCCCTTCGTTGGCAGCTGTTCTTTCGGCCGAATTGAAGATTCGGACGAAAGGCCGGACTGGATAGACGCTGCCAGGTCGTGGAAACGGGGCGGGTGGCTGCGACGTCGGTCCGGTATCGCAACGTAGAGTCATTCGAGCGGACCTGTTCGTTCAAAGACCGGACCCCGGGCACTGTCCGCGGCGGTCGAAAGGAATTGGGCACCGTGTCCGATCGCCGATGCATCAGGATTCGGAAGCCGGCGATACGGAATTTCCGATTTCCTTCTGGTACCCGTTTTCCGCCAGGCCTCAGACACGGATCTGAACCGATTGCTCCGGCGCGTTGCAGCACCCCCATGACACGGGCGCGAGCACGGAGGTCGTTTCGGCGCAGCCTACTGAGCCAGATCCAATCGTTTCTCCGGATGCTGAAACGTTTCCTCGTCGTGCCGAAGCCACACTCGGTCGATTCGTGTTGAAGGTACGTGGTTTACGCGTATCGCTTCGAACTTCCGCCAGTCCGTTACCACGTCATCCGGCCGGCTTTTACTTCTTCCGAGAAAAGAAGCTTCATTCGGGCCGTAATCGCCGGCATCCGGCGAACTGTAACGGAGGTCCGCCGACCACCGGATCAGGCCTGATACATTGTCTGTAGACCTGTGTGGCGTGAGATTGGTCATCATGACAGCGTCACCGACATCGGCCGGGACCGGAACCGGATCGACATCGGGCATGTGGTCGGGATGTACGCTTAGCCCGGGCGCCTTCAGGTCGGCCCAATAGTGGCGAATCACGCCCCCCCTGTGACACCCGGGAAGAACTTCCATGCATCCCGTTTCCACGGTTGCATTCATCAGGGGCACCCAAAATGTCGGGACAAGGTCATCGTCAGCACAGGAATGGAAATAGGCCGAGTCCTGGTGCCAGGGGATGACGCCCTCTGCCAGCCCTGGCAGCTTTGGACGCAACCGGTAGATGCTGGAAACGCGGATCTCCGGCCCTAACAATTGCTCCATGATGTCAAGCACCGGTGGGCATGTGAGCAAGTTGAACATCGCCGGCCCGGTGTGGCTCCCATGCGCCAGTGGGTCGAGGATGCTGGGCGACTGGACATGCAATAGTGCAGTTCGGCGGAGAAAGTCCGCATCTTCGTGCACTTCCGTGATTTCACCGCGGTCCCGCAACTTTCGGGCTTGCCTGTCGACCGTCGCTTCGATCTCGTTCCGAAGCGCATGAACCACCTCCCGAGGCACGACGTTTCGCGCGACGAGGAAACCTTCCCGGTGAAACTGGTCGATTTGAACTTGGTCCAGCATGGTTCTTTCCTGCTTGTTGCATCGGTGCGGTGGGGCTGACGATTGCCAAAGGCAACCACAACCCACTGTTTTATCAGGACTATGCGCCCGGCTCGGCCAGCTGTTTTCGTCTAAAGGCACGCCCGTCGCTGTCGAAGAGGTGGAGTTTCGCGGTCGGCGCGGTCAAATGTACCCGGTCGCCAATTCTAACCGGAACGTTTCCGTCCAGTTTTGCCAGGATCGGCTCAACCAAACCACATTCCACGTAGATCATCGTGAATTCACCCAAGACCTCGACAATGTCGATGTCGCCCGAGACGAACGCGGCGCCCTCGTCTCCAATCTCGAAGTCTTCAGGTCGAATTCCAAGCGTACCGTTCGACCCCGCCGCGTCCGCCGCAACCGGGATATCGACGGTTTTCGGATTGCCTTGGGTGGGCGTGACGGTCGCCTCCGGTTCGGTGCTGTCGATTGAACACGGAATCAAATTCATGGCTGGTGAGCCGATGAAACGGGCCACGAACAGATTCACCGGATGATCATAGAGATCAATCGGCGTCCCGACCTGCTCGATCACGCCGCCATTCAAGACGACGATACGGTCCGCCAGCGTCATTGCCTCGATTTGGTCATGGGTGACATAGATCATCGTCGTATGGGACATGCTCTGATGCAGTTTGGCGATTTCGATCCTTGTCGCCACGCGCAATGCGGCGTCGAGGTTGGACAGCGGCTCATCAAACAGGAAAACCTTTGGATCACGGACAATGGCTCGACCGATGGCGACCCTTTGACGTTGCCCGCCGGACAGTTGTTTCGGAAATCGATCGAGTAGTGGCGTCAACTGCAGGATGTCGGCGGCTTCATGGACGCGCTGCTTGGTCTCCTGCTTGCCGACCTTGGCAAGCCTCATTCCGAACGACATGTTTTCAAAAACGTTCATGTGGGGGTACAGAGCATATGACTGAAACACCATCGCGATGCCGCGTTTTGAAGGCGCCACATCTGTCACGACTTCGCCGCCAATCTCCACTTCGCCCGCCGTCAGGTCTTCCAACCCGGCAATCAGGCGCAAGAGCGTCGATTTTCCACAGCCTGACGGACCGACAAACACGACGAATTCGCCGGACTGAATAACCAGGTCGACGCCCTTGATGACGTCGACGTCATCGAAGGCTTTCCAGATTCCTGAAAGAACAACCTCGGTCATTTCAGATCTCCTTGCATGGCCGTTTAAATGCAAACGGATCGACATTCATCGATTTCGAAGCCGACGGATCCTTGCCCGATGAATGCCGGTTTCCCCGGTTACGACAGTTCATGCCCTTGCGTATTTTCTCTCATGATCAGTTCAACCGGCACCCGCGATTCCTTGAACGGCTCTCCATTGTGCTGCGCCAGCAGTGTCTGGATGGTCAGCTGCGCGGTCCGCTTCAGGTCCTGGTGAATAACGGCCGTCATCGACCCTTCCATGAGATACCGTCGGGTCGTGACCGTCAGGTTATGACCGAACAGTATGATTTCTTGCGATTTTCCATGGTCCTTGATGGCCTCAACGACACCGTGATTGCCAGCGCCCACGCTGTAAATGCCGACGATGTCAGAAAACTCCTTGAGCATCCGGTCGACTTGTCGGTGGTTGCCATCTGAATCGTCGCCACCTGACACAAGGTCCAGTACTTCCAGTGCCGGATGCTCCGCACGCAGGATACTGCGAAAGCCGATTTCCCGTAGTTCGTGGCTGCGATAGAGTTGGCCGCCCCACAACACCGCGACCCGTCCCGGCCGGCGAATGAGTTGACCCATCAGGTGTGCGGCGGCCCGGCCGGCGGCGCGGTTGTCCATGCCGACAACAGGCACGTTCAACGATCCGTCAAGTCCAGACGAAATACAGACGACCGGTATGCCTTCGTCGAGAATACGGGCGACTGCGTCAGATACGGCCGGGTGGTCGAGGGCGATGAAGGCAATCCCCGAAGCGCCGCGCGCGCGCATTCTGTCGAGCTTGTCGGCCAGCGCCGTAGGGTTCATCTTTTCAACGAACGAACAGGTCACCGCGACCCGACTCGCATGGCCGTGCGCCTGCGACGAACGCGCAAAAAACGAAGTTCCCGCTTCGTTGTCCTTTGGCAGAAGGATTTCAAAATGAGGCCGGGTTGGTTGTGGTCGATCGCGCGTGCGTCCCGGATTGCGCGCCATGACGATTTCCAACGCCTTTCGGACGCGCTGCTCCATCGCTTCCGATACGCCGTCCCGGCCGTTCAAAACACGGTCGACCGTCGCAGTGCCAACCCCCGCCTCGCGTGCGACATCCGCTATTCGCACCGGTCGCCTACGTTTCATTCGATCTCTGTTCCCTTCACCTAGTCTGGTCACCGGTACGTATCCTGATTTCGGTTTTGATGCATCAAGAATTACGGGAATTGATCTAAAATCGCATTGATGTGAATTTTCGTTGATGGCATAATTGATTTGAAAATAGAGTGGGAGGATCAATCATGCTGCATGAATCAGCAATCAGAAATACACCGCCGCAACTTGAACTCAAGTTTCCACTTTCGACGAAATGGGCAACGAAATTCGCTGCCGGGGCCGTTGCCGTCCTGGCTGCCTTGATGCCCGCGGAGGAAGTCAGGGCTCAGGATGACGAGGTACACCTGACGATCTGGCCGGGGCGGTACACCCCGACCCGGGTGATGGCGACTGCGGGAGGTGGCACGAAATCGAGCGCAATCCAGGGCATCGACCCCATTATTGCGGCATATCAGGAACTGCACCCCAATGTGACGATCGAAGTGATCGGGCAATCCATCAACGCGGACACAAGGCGTTGGATGGTTACACAACTGACTGGCGGGGTTGCCCCAGACATCATGTGGTACTTGGGGGATTGGGCAGTCGAAGACTTTCGCAAGAAATGGCTGGTCCCGATCAACGATTATCTCGAACGGCCAAACCCCTACATCGAGGAAGGTCAACCCGGATCGGAACGATGGCGCGATCTGTTTTTCCCACAGATCGAAGTATGGAAGGCGCCAAATGGCGAGCTGTATGTCGTCTTGGCCGACCAGATCCAGGTTGGCATCTATTATAACAAGGACCTGTTCGCGGAAGCGGGGGTGGACGGCGTGCCCAAGACCTGGGAAGAGATGATGGTCGCCGCCGAGAAGATCCAGGCGACCGGTGCTTATGGCTTCGCCGCCACGGGCAACAACCTGCATCAGCTGACTTGGGTTTCCGGCTGGCTGACCAACTTCTTCTACCATCCCGAGATCTCCAAGCATGACAAGGACGGGGATGGCGTGCTCGACAAGGTCGAAATGGCAACAGCGGTCAAGGAAGGAACCTATTCCTACAACGACGAACGCAATCGCGCCCGCCTGATGGAATTGAAACGTTTCTCCGATTATTGGCAGCCCGGTGCACTAGGCACCGACATGGGCGCCGCTGTCCGGTTGTTCGTCACCGGTAGGGCCGGAATGCTGGTTGTCGGCACGTGGATGCTGCCAACCATCACCGAGGATCCGAATCGAGATTTCGACTTCGGCATTTTCTATCTGCCGGTTGTCGATTCCGCGACATCGGACTTGATCCCCGACGGAGTTCCTCCAACGAACAAGTCCGCAGGATACGGCTCGTTCCAGTACGCGGTGACGAATTCTGCAGTAGAGAGCGGCGAAGTCGAGGCGGCGATAGATTTCCTCATGTTCGCAACCCAGCCGGATCAGTTGAACCAGATGATCCTTGAAGGCGGAATCGCGTTGCCCGGTGTCCATGGTGCACCGCCCAATCCCGATCTTGAAGACTTCAAGGAATCTGTAACGCTGGCGCGGGCACCTTACCAGGAAGATGACTCGATGTTCGATTCCGTTTTCGCCGAGAAGTTCCTTGTCGTCACGTCTCCGTATCTTTCGGGGGACCAAAGCCTGGATGAAACGGTCGAACGCCTTAACGCCGAAATGGACCAGGCTGCCGACCGCGTTCTCGGAAACTAGTCCGGACACGGCGTAGTCTCTGCCGTGCAACATGAAGGTGACGCACTACTTTCGCGTTCCGTAAGTGCACGCCGCCGTCGGCGGCGTGCATTCGACAAGTTTCCGGTTTATCTGTGCCTGATTCCAGCGCTGATCTTTTTGATCGTTTTCAGCTACTACCCGTTTTTTTCCGCGTTTTATCACAGCCTGTTCAAATGGGACGGCGTGAACTCGACGTTTATCGGGTTCAAGAACTTTGTCGACTTGGTCAGTGACGAACGGCTTGGGCCTTCGACCAAGAACATCTTCATACTTACCAGTGCCGGCGTGTTCTTTGCACTGACATTGCCGCTGATCGCGGCCGTTTTCATACATAACCTGAAGTCCCAGAGAATGAGCACGATCTATCGCTTCGTTTTCACGATGCCACTGGTCATTCCCTGGGTGGTTACCGTCCTGGTCTGGCAATTCCTTTACGATCCTTTGGACGGACCCATAAACCGGTTCTTGATCGCTGCGGGATATCCCGAGTTCGTACGCGCCTGGCTTGCCGACCCTGATATCGCGATCTTTGCGATCGCGCTCATCGGCGGTGGCGGGACCGGCGTTGGCTTTCCTTTCGTGGCCGGTCTGAACCTCCTTGTCTACCTGTCGGGCCTGAACAACATTTCAAGCGAGGTCAAGGAAGCGGCCATCCTCGAAGGCGCCACGAGTTGGCAAATGTTTCGCAACATCGAATTGCCTCTCATCAGAACGCAGATCCGAATAAACTTGGTGATGACGATAATTACGCAGCTTCAGACGTTTCATACCATCATTCTTCTGACGCGTGGCGGGCCCGGTTATTCGACAATGGTCCCGGGAATGGCGATGTATCAGGATGCATTCGAGTTCAGTCGAATGGGTTACGCGTCCGCAATCGGCGTGGTCCTGTTCGTTATCATGTTGGTCATCACGTTGGTCGCCAACAATCGCCTGCGGACCTCCACAGATTTTGACCCGAATTGAATCGATGTCGACTGTTGTCAAACCCGAACCCAAGCACCGGCGCCCCGAGTTGATGGCCGTCTTGCGGAAAGAGGATCGGGTGAAGCATGCCTATCTGTTGGTCATGGCGCTCCTGACTTTTTTTCCTTTTTGGCTGTTGTTCGTCGTGTCCTTCAAGGACCTGCCGCAGTTCTACCACAACGTCTGGACGCTTGATTATCCACTGCATTTCGAAAATTATACTTTGGCGTTCAAGGTCGTCGGCAAATACATCGTCAACAGTGCGATCGTGACGGCAGCGACGATAGTCGGCGTATTGTTCGTCTCCAGTCTCGCGGCCTTCGCATTTGCCCGCTACAGTTTTCCGGGCAGCAATTTCCTGTTCATGCTGATCATCAGCCTGCTGATGGTGCCCTCGGTCCTGACGATGGTTCCGGCCTTCGTCCTGGTCAAAAACCTTGGCCTGATCAACACGTTGTGGGGCCTCATCCTGCCTGGAATCGCAGGCCTTCAGGTTTTTGCGATATACCTGCTGCGCAACTTTATGGCCGGACTACCGGAAGAGCTGTTCGAGGCCGCCCGGATGGATGGCGCGGGAATTTGGCGAAGCTACTGGCACGTCGCGTTGCCCTTGTCGCGCCCGGTCCTCAGCATCGTTGTCATAACATCGCTCCTGAATACATGGAACGACTTCATTTGGCCGCTCATCGTGATCAGCGACGATGACTTGCGAACGATTCCGATCGGGCTCGCATTCTTCCGAACGCAATATCAAACTGATTACGGTCCGCTCATGGCCGGCTACATCATTTCGCTCTTGCCGTTACTGATCGTGTTTCTGTTCATCTCCAGAGAATTCGTGAGAGGTCTGACCGCAGGGGCCATAAAAATGTAATTCTGTCCGATCCCGCCTGGGCAACGGGCGGTCGGATCAGCGATGCGTTTTGTCGAATGGAGCCGTTTGGCGCCAGAAAAGTGAATTGAATAGGACAACCGGAGATGTCGTTTCGCATTTTTGATTTGAAAACAGAATTCGCGACAAATCCGATCGGAATTGGAACGTACCGACCGAGGTTTTCATGGAAATACAGTCATCCGCGGGCCTGGGAGACGGCGACTCATTTCCAGATCCTCGTCGCCTCGGCGCCGGAGATGCTCGCCTCTGGCGAAGGAGACCTTTGGGACAGCGGAAAGGTACCGACGAGCCGGTCGCCCCTGGTGGAGTATGACGGTCGTCCGCTGAAGAGCCGATCGGCGGGCCATTGGATGGTCCGCCTGTGGGACTCGGAAGAAACCACAAGTGACTTCAGCACGGCCGGGTCTTTCGAGGTCGCCTTGCTCGAACAATCCGACTGGCAGGCAAACTGGGTCGGCTTTCCCGCCGGCCGTCCAGGAAAAGCGCTGTATTTTCGAAATGCATACACTCTGGATAAATCGGTTGTTCGGGCCCGGGCCTATATCTGCGGAATGGGCTGGTACGAGTTCCGTATCAACGGTCAAAAGGTCGGAGACCGCGTGCTCGAACCGGCGCAGAGCGAGTTCAGTAAACGCGTGCTCTATTCCACCTATGACGTCACCGAACACCTCAATTCCGGCACTAATGTCGTTGGGGCAATCGTCGGAGCCGGCTGGTACGGTGTGCCCAAGCTTGTCGCTCAGATCGAGGTCGAATTCGCGGATGGTACCACGCGGCTGCTGATCACCAATGGCCGAAACAACAATGATGTCGATCTCTGGAAGGTATCTGACGGCCCCATCGTCTCGAGCAGCGTATTTGACGGCGAAGTCTATGACGCGCGCCTCGAGAAACCGGATTGGGACCGATCGACAGGGGACGAGTCGGGCTACGTGCACGGCGGGGAGTGGGTTTCATCGATGGTCGTCGATTCCCCCGGGGGGAAACTGCTGCCTCAAACGATGGAACCGGTCCGAATCGCCGATACGCTGAGGGCACGATCCATCGATCAGCCGAAACCGGGGATCTTCGTGCTGGACAATGGTCAGAACCTCGCGGGCTGGGCCGCGCTCACCGCTTCGGGAAAACGCGACACCGCGATCACGATGCGATTTTCCGAGTGCCTCTACGAAGACGGTACGGTCAACCAGGAAAACCTGCGCTTCGCGAAGGCTCGGGATAGGTATATCTTTGCCAAAGACGGCACCGAGACCTGGGAACCGCGCTTCACCTACCACGGATTCAGATTCATCCAGTTGGAAGGATTTCCAGGAGAGGCGACGGTCGATTCGATCGAAACCAAGGTCGTCCGCTCGGACGTCAAGGCGACGGGACGGTTCACGTGCTCGAATCCTCTCGTAAACCGCATCGAGAAAGCCGTGCGATGGACCGAGGTGTCCAACCTGCATGGCCTGCCGACCGACTGCCCCCAACGTGCTGAGCGCATGGGTTGGTTGAACGACATGGCTGCCCGATCCGAAGAACTGGTCTACAATTTCGACGTTTCCCGATTCCTCCCGAAGTGGCTTGACGATATCGAGGATGCCCAAGATCCCGTATCCGGCGCAGTTTCCGATACCGCCCCGTTTCGTTGGGGCGCCAGGCCGGGAGACCCTGTCAGCGTTTGCTACGCCTTGATCCCCTGGCTCTTGTACCAGCACTTCGGCGACGAACGAGTTCTGGAACGTCACTTCCGGGGCGTGAAACGCTGGGCCGATTACCTGACCTCACGAGCCAGGGGCCACATTGTCGAGGACGGGTACATCGGTGACTGGGCGCCCCCTGTCACCGAAGCGATTGCCGG
Source organism: Paracoccaceae bacterium (assembly GCA_965242975.1). Taxonomy (GTDB): domain Bacteria; phylum Pseudomonadota; class Alphaproteobacteria; order Rhodobacterales; family Rhodobacteraceae; genus JAPPHA01. The sequence continues at coordinate 5,836,352 of CBDETS010000007.1, forward strand.
CAGCATCGGGACGTCTGCGGTTTCGGCGCATACACCCAGTGCGCTGATTTCGAGCGCCCACTACTATCACCTGCTCGAACTCCTGGCGTCGATTTCATCAGTAATCGATCGGAGGAATGACGCGCGCGAATTTCGAAGGTTGGCAGCACACGTCCACAGGGCCTTCAACCGGCGGTTTTGGGACGAACAGACAGGCGGCTATGCGAGCAACAACCAAGCCTGCAATTCCGTGGCGCTTTACATGGGCCTGGTGCCAGACGAGAACAGGGCTTCGGTCCTGGCAAATATCGTCAGGGACGTCGAAGACCATGACTTCCATCTCACGACCGGAAATCTCTGCACCAAGTACATATTCGACGTTCTCTCGGATGGCGGCGAAATCGACACCGCTTACCGTTTGTTGACGCAAACAAGCTATCCGAGTTGGGGCTACATGTTCGAACGCGGCGCCACCACCATGTGGGAACGCTGGGAGGAGGGCACCGGAATCGGCATGAATTCTCACAACCACGGCATGTACGCATCGATCGGTGCATGGCTCTACAAGGCGTTGGCAGGAATTCGCGTGGGCCGCAACTGCAACGGGTTTTCGAGCGTAGTGATTGCTCCAAAGGTTCCGTCCGGACTGAAATCAGTCGACTCGGCCGTCGATACGGTCAGGGGGTCGATCGAAACGTCATGGGAAAGTGGGGAGGGTGGACTTTCGTTGACGATCAGCGTGCCTCCCGGAGTGGACACCGAGGTTCATTTCCCGAGATTGGGCAATTCGGAGGGACAGTTGACCGAGGACGGCGCCGTGGTTGCAAGAGATGGTGCGTCCGGCGTCTCCAACATCCGCAGTGAAACAGACTCCATTGTATTTAAAGCCCGGCCGGGAAAACGCCGATTTGGCCTGACTTCGGCTTCAAATTCGGTGTGAGGCCCGTCAAAGCCAACGACAACCAGGACGAAGGTCCGGGGTCGTGCATACGTACTGGCCTGCGGGTACGATGGAAGAGCGGCCCGACTGGAGCCGCCGGCCAGCAGTGGGACGGAACGGTGTACTGACTCTTGGCCAGTAGCCACGCTGTCGATGCCACCCTGCATACGGCGGCACGCATCCAGTGCCGGGGACCGGCGTGGGCACGCCGCGGTGCTTTCCGTTCAGGGAACACCGGCGAGCCGTGAAATCACGCGAAGCGCGAAATCTGGCGGCGTGACCCGTTGCCATGTATTCGTTATAAGTCCCCACAGTGTTGACTGAACAGGATGGATGGGCGTGACGCCGGTTGACAGCGCGCTGCTCAGGCGCATGACGGAGGCCATCGTCAAAGTGGCCGACCCGGAGCAGGTAATCTTGTTCGGCTCCCACGCGCGCGGGGAAGCGGGCTTGAACTCAGACGTTGACCTGGTGGTCGTTGAGGCGGAGCCGTTCGGACCGGGCCGGGATCGAGGTGCAGAAGAGGCACGCCTCTGGCGGGCCCTTGCGCAATTCCATGTACGCAAGGACATCCTGGTCTACAGCCGGGACGAAGTTGATCACTGGCGCGACTCTCTCAACCACGTGCTCGCGCGTGCACTTAGGGAAGGCACGGTTCTCTATGAGCGACCTTGAACAGGCTCGTACGCTTTATGAGGCGGCAGAGAAAGACGTGTCGGCCCTTGGAGGCATGGGCGACGCGGCCGTCTTCGCCGACGAGATATTTGGCTTCCATGTGCAACAGGCGGCCGAGAAACTTTTGAAGGCTTGGCTCGCTTCTCTGGGTGAAGTCTATCCATTGTCGCACGATCTGGCATCGCTGTTGGACATGCTGCGCGAGCGTGGTGTCGATGTCGTTCGGTTTGACGAACTGGTCGACTACACCGGCTATGCCGTTCGCTTGCGTTACATATCTGCCGACCCCGATGCGCGACCGCTTGACCGTGGCAAGGCCCTCGCGCAGATGGAGGCGTTGACTGACGATGTTGGACAGCAGCTTTCGGAGATCGACCGCGGGTGACGAGGGTGTGTGTGAACGTCACGGTTCCGGCGCTCGAGATTCTCTTGAAGCACTCGGCTAACCGCCACTCTGTCGTGTCTCTTTCACGTTGAACCGAGAGTCACTCAGGTACGCCGGGCGAAAGAACGATCCGTCGCTCCCGAAGTCTACGCGGGCAGTAGGTTGTGCGGTTGCTGTCCCGTGCGTTCTTGGGCGTCGCGGGCACGACGACAAGTGCGACCGAACCCGGGCGCCTCAAAGGCATCGGATCCGCCGACAACACCCGGGCCACCACCTCGTGCCTCGCGCCACGACTGTCTGACCACGGCGACTTGTGACGTGTTGGACGGGACAGAATGCGACCAAGGGTATGCTCAGGATCGGCCCGGGTTCGATGTACGAAGTGCCGAAATCGCCCGTATGGCAACTTGAGCCGCGTCACGGACCGGCTCAATCGTCTCCGAGAGAATCGAATTCCTGTCAAACCGGAGAGGATCCCTGTCAACCGACCGGCGCAGGGCTTCTCCAAACGCCTTGCGAAGCTCTGTTCCGATATTGAATTTGCAGACCGAAGTTGTCCGGGCAAGCTCACTCCTGCACTCGGTCGGAATCCCGGATGCACCATGGATGACCAAGGGAACCGTTGTCGCGTTTTCGATCTTACTTAACGCCACGAGATCGATCGTCGCGTCGCGGGTCTCCTTCAGGTGGACATTGCCGACGGAGACCGCCATGGCATCCACGCCGGTTTTCATCGCGAACTGCCGTGCCTCGTCCGGATCGGTCGCGGTGGATGCATCGCCAGCAGCATACCCGACGAATCCGATCTCTCCCTCGGATGACACGCCGGCCCGCCGGGCGATTTCGACAATCTCGGAGGTCTCGTCGATGTTCTGCGACAGCGGTTTTCGTGATCCGTCATACATGACCGACGTAAACCCGGATTCGATCGCCTCGACACACTCGTCCCGGGTGTATCCGTGGTCCAGGTGAGCGACGACCGGTACGGACGCATTCGCCGCCAGCGTTCGGAACATCGCCGCAAGAACCGGCAAAGGGGTGTGAGCCCTGCATCCCGGCCCGGCCTGGAGAATGACCGGTGCCTGTTCGGCTTCGGCCGCCTCCACGTACGCGCATGCGTCTTCCCAGCCGAGAACCACGAGGCCCGCGACCGCGTACCGGTGCCGGAGGGCCGGCTGCAGAACGTCCGCAAGTGTCGCGAGGCTCATTTGAACTTTGCGACCATGTCCAGGATTCCGGGAATCGTCTTCAACTGATCCGAATGCGTAGGCTGGAAATACTGAACCAGCCCGCGCTGGCTCAGCCCGCCGAGGATGGTGAAATAGTACATCTCGTATCCCGGCAGCACCACGCAGGGATGATACCCGCTGTCCAGGCAAATCGTCGAACCATCGACGATGTGGTATGCGTCGCCAGGCAGGTTGTCCTCTCTCTGCAGCATTTGCAGTCCGGATCCGTAACTCGGGCGAAAACGGAAATTGTAGGTCTCGTCATGCCGCGTCTCGACCGGCAGCCTGTCCGTGTCGTGCTTGTGGGAGGGGAAACCGGACCAGCCCCCCGTGCCGACGGTGAACAACTCGGAAACCAGCAGGCGTCCGACGCGCCCCTCCTGTTTCTGTCCAAGTATATGCTTGATCTTCCGGTGGGTCTTGGTTTCGTCGGAGCCGTACTGGACGACATCGAGTTGATCGCCGCGAACGTCAAAAGGTTCCAAAACCTCGCCGTAGCGCGCGCCCGCGACAAACACTTCGGTCTGTTTCGACCGGCAGGTCAGGATGGCCGTGGCGCCCGTCGGTGCGTACACGCCTTCCGGCTCTCCGTCCCAGACGTTCCGGCCGCGGTTCCCGAGCTGTTGGAACGAGAAATCTCCAACCGAAACGTCGATGGTCCCGGTCGCGGGAACGATGCAGGTCTCGTATCCCGGGACGCTGTATTCGAAACTCTCGCCCTCACGTAACTTGACGATGTTGAAGTAGGTGAGGGGAACACATTCGTTGTCGGGGGCCACGATCGGTTCGTTTCGGTTGTCATGGGGAGGAATGTGCATATGCGTGTACCGGTGGCCATCGGGCGATGCCTACAATTGAACGGGCCCGTCATGCGTGGTCAGGAATTCTTCGAGAGCGGCCGTGTCGGGCATGGCCGGAGCGCAGGCAACCTTTGAGACGACAATTGCGGCGCAGGCGGAGCCCCGAAGGACGGCATCCTCGAGACCGCGCCCGCCTGCGAGCGACGACATGAACCCGCCCATGAACGCGTCGCCCGCGCCCGTTGGCTTGAGCGCCGTCACCGGGTAGATTCCGGTGCGAATTTCGCGGTCGCCGGCAAGAGTGATCGCGCCGCGTTCGCCCATCTTGTAGACGACCGCCCCGGCGGTATTGCGGCCAAGCTCGCGGGCCATGTCGAGGCCGCGCGAATAGTCCCCGGCCATGAAGCCGAACTCGTCATCGTTGCCGACAACGAAATCGCACAAGCGACCGACGCGCGAGTAGATTTCGCATGCGATATCGGCCGAAGGCCAGGAGTACGGCCGGTGGTCGATGTCGAATACCAGCGGAAGACCGGCGGACCTTGCGCGTTCCAACGCGTAAAATCCGGCGCTCCGCGACGGTTCCGATGCAAAGGCCGTTCCGGTCGTGATCAAGGCGCAGTAGTCACCGTAGTCAAGATTCTCGACATCGGCGACGGTCAATTCGAAATCGGCCGCACCGTTGCGGTAGATGACGGACTGATGGTCTTCTATCCTGCTTTCGACCACCGCGAGCGATGTTCGTGTTTGCCCGCCGACGAACGTCACGTGTTGGCGGTCGACTCCGTAGCGATCGAGCTGGTTGACAACGTATCTGCCAACGGCGTCATCCGAAACCGGAGTCACGAGCGAGGCACTGCCTCCGAGCCGGGACACCGCAACGGCGATGTTGGCAGCCGACCCCCCGAGGGCAGCAAAGAAACGGACCGCGTCCTCGGTTCGAATGCCGGGGGGGTCAGGATAGATGTCCATGCCACCCCGCCCAACGACAAGGAACCGGTTCCTCGAAAGTCTGGCGAACAAGCTCATGGTCGCCCGGGCGGAAAAACCATCAACGTCACACGGTCTACTTCCGGAAGAGGGCCGCGGCAAACCGGACCACGGAATCCATGTTCTCTTCCGTCATCTCACACTCCGGGCCGTTGTCTGACCCGGACAGCTTCGATATCTGCATGGGCCTTTTGAACCCGTTTGCTTTCACTGACTTCCGGTGTTCCAACCTCCCACCAGGCGTGACCCTCGGCCGTCCATCCTTCGTAGGGGTCCACCTTCATGACGATCACATAGGTTCGATCGGCACTTCTGGCGCGTTCAAGGGCTGCTCCAAGTTCCGAGGCACGTTCGACCGTTTCACCGTCGGCTCCCATGGACCTGGCATGCATCTCGAAGTCGACATTGAAGGGATCGACACCGAGTCTGCAATCGGCGATGAGGTTGTTGAAGGATTCGTTGCCGGTATTGTTCTGCAGCTTGTTGATGACCGCAAAACCACCGTTGTCGAGAACAAGGAGAATCAGTTTCTTGCCGGAGAGGACGGAAGAGTAGATGTCCGAGTTCATCATCAGGTACGAACCGTCACCGACAAAAACGATGGTGTCGGAGTCGGGTTCAACCTCGGACTGGGCAATGCGGGCACCCCACCCCCCCGATATTTCGTAGCCCATGCATGAATAGCCGAACTCGATGTCGACCGTACCCGCCTCGAGGGTACGCCAGTTCGCGGCTATTTCCGACGGGAGGCCTCCGGCTGCCGAAACGATCCGATCACGTTTCCTGCAGAGCCCGTTAACGACCCCGATCGCCTGTGCATAGGAATTCGGGCGGTTCCCCGTCCGGACATTGGCGCTGACGTATTCGTCCCATGCGGCACGTTTCGACTTGGCCTGATCAGACCAGGCAGCAGGTGCCGTGTAGTCGCCGATTGCCTCGATCAGTGCGCGAATCCCGAGCTTTGCGTCCCCGACGATGGGGAGTGAGCGATGCTTCAGGGCATCGTGCCTTGCCGTGTTCAGCGAAATGAAGCGCGCAGAGCGGTCAAATGCAGTCCAGGAACCCGTGGTGAAATCCTGGAGACGGGTTCCGATCGCGATGACGACATCAGCCTTTTCTGCCACGGCATTGGCGGAATTCGATCCCGTGACGCCGATCGGCCCGATATTGAGCGGATCGTCGGCAACCAGGTTGGCCCGGCCGGCAATCGTCTCCACGACCGGGATGTTGTGGCCGTGTGCGAGATCCCCGAGTTCGGAAACGGCTCCCGAGTACTGGACACCGCCTCCCGCGATGATCAGCGGCCGCCGAGCCGTCCCGAGAAGTGCGGCCGCGGCGGAGATCTCGTCGCGATCCGGCGCTTGGCGCCTGACGTGATGGACAGTTTCGGTGAACAATTCGACTGGATAGTCGAATGCCCAACCCTGGACGTCCTGCGGCAGCCCGAGGAAGGCCGGGCCGCAGTCGGACGGGTCGAGCATGGTTGCGATTGCGTTCGGCATGGACGAAATAATCTGTGCCGGATGGGTGATCCGGTCCCAGTAGCGGGTCACGGGGCGAAAGGCATCATTGACGCCGTCAACCGGGTTGTCGAAATGCTCAAGCTGCTGGAGGACGGGATCGGGGAACCTCGTGACATAGGTGTCTCCGCACAGCAGGAGGAACGGCAGCCGGTTGGCATGAGCGGTTGCAGCCGCAGTCACGAGATTGGATGTGCCGGGCCCGGCCGAGGCCGTGCAGAACATGAACCGGCGCCGGAGGTGGTACTTGGCGTAAGCCGTGGCCGCAAGTCCCATGCCCTGTTCGTTTTGTCCCCGGTACAGGGGCAGTTCATCGCGGTACTGATAAAGTGCCTCGCCGAGACAGGTGACATTTCCGTGCCCGAAGATTGCAAAACCACCTCCACAGAGGCGAACTTTTCCGCCGTCGGTTTCGATATACTGGTTTGCCAGAAAACGGACGATTGCCTGTGTCGTCGTCAGACGAACACTGTTTGCCCCGGTGCCCATGCGTCCTCCACAGTCGTCTCCTTGCGCAACAGCTCCAGACCATGCCCCCCGGTTCCGGCCAAGATCTTCGGGAAACCCCTGGACTTTTGGCGGTTGCATGGGTTGCCCGGCGCCCAATTGCTGTTGATGTTCAACAGCGGGAGAAGATACGGGTTTCCCCGTACGTTGGAAACAGAATTTTTGGGATTATCTCGGCAACGTGACAGCCAATCGGGGTCGATTCCCGCTGTAGGCCGTAACCGAGCAACGTCGATCTGCACAAGTCGCTGAATGTGGCGTGTTTACCGAAACTGCCCGACAACCGTGTTCTCGGCCTGATGAGACACTGCAGCGTCGTTGCGGCCGCAATCGCCGCCACCCGCGCCACCTTTTGCCGCGAGACTGCCGCCGTCGCGGTCGGAGCGATTTGAGTGGCGGCGGATTGCCACGGCCGACGCCCGGTTGTCCCCGGATCAGCGAGCGGACGCGGCTCAAAACGTGCCCTCAAGCAGGACATCGCGGGACGGCCTGTTCAGGTCCCCGGGTTGCGATCGAGGCTGGTTCCGGGTCAAACGCTTTCTCGACGACGGCGGCACGGACCGTGCGGCGGCTGACTGCGGCCCGGACACGGGCATGAGGACCGGGGACCCGCATCCTGCCGCGTGTGAACCGGGCTCCCGCTTGTCAGGCGTCGCTGGTCGTTGTCGGGTCCAGCACGTCGCGCAACCAGTCGCCGACGATGCTCATGGATAGTGTCGTGAAAAATATCGCGCACCCCGGTACACCGGCGATCCACCACGCGTTCAGGAGGTAGTCCCGCCCGTAGCTCAGCAGGTTGCCGAGTGATGTGTTGGGAGGCTGGATGCCGACACCGAGGAAGCTCATGGAAGTCTCCAGGATGACGGTTTCGGGGAAGTTAATGGAAACCTGCACGACGAGAGCGGCCAGGATGTTCGGCAGGATGTGCCGGAAATAGACCCGCATGGTGCCGGCACCGAGGAGCCGGATCGATGCTGCGTAGCCGTGATTGACCGCCGACAAGGTCATGCCGCGGCTGATCCGCGCGTAACGTTCCCACCCCTGGAATCCGACCAGCAGGATGAAGAGGAGCATGTTGCCGGTGCCCATGACCGCGATTACCGAAAGGGCGATGATGACGAAGGGCATGGATGCCTGGAAATCGACCAGGACCATGATGACGTCGTCCACCCATCCACGGAACCGCGCAGCGACAAACCCGATGCAGCTCCCGACAATCGCGCCGAACACGGTCCCGAACACGGCCACCAGCATGGTGAGCTGGATGGAGGAGAACAGCCTGCTGAGCAGGTCGCGCCCGAGATGGTCGGTTCCCAGGAGATGGAAATCACCGGACAGTCCGGTCGCGCCCGGGGGCAGCAGCCGGGACAGCAGGGCGGTTTCCTGGTAGTCGTACGGCATGATCCAGCGTGCGGTCACGGCGATGAAGAGGACCATGACCAGCCACAGCATGGCCATCTTGACGATGATCGGAGACGCGGCGATGCCCGCGAGGGCGACCTGGAGACCGGATCGTCGTTCGAATGCCAGGGTTTCGTCCGTGACGGCCATGACTATTCCCCCGTTCCGCTTGCGAATCGCCTGCGCGGGTCAATGACCAGGTACAGGAGATCGACGGCAAGATTCGCGAACACCATCGATGCGGCTGTCATCATGACCACGGTCTGAACCACCGCGAGTTCGCGCGATGTCACGGCGTCGATGAGCAGTCGCCCGATACCGGGCCAGGCGAAGACGGTTTCGGTAACGATCGAACCTCCGATGAGGGTGCCGACCATGAATCCCATGATGGTGATCGTCGGAATCGCGGCATTGGGCAGTGCCACCGTCCAGATGATTTCACGCTCGGTCATACCGCGCGCGCGGCATGCCCTGATGTACGGCGCGTTCAACACCTCGAGCATGGAGGAACGCACGAATCGTGCAATGACGGCAGCACCGGCAGTGCCAAGCGTGATGACCGGCATGATGAGGTTGTACCAGTGGTCGCTGCCGAAGGCGGGCAGCAACCTGAACGTCACCGAAAGCAGGAAGATCAGCAGGATGCCGAGAAAGAAGTTCGGCAGGCTGAAGCCGGTAACCGATACCGTCATGATGCCGCGGTCGATCGCGGTGCCGCGGTTGACGGCGGCAAGGATGCCCAACGGGAACCCGGCAATCACGATGAACGCGAACGCCGTGAGCGTGAGCTTCAGGGTTGCGGGTATGCGTTCGGCGACGATTTCGAGCGCCGGCCTGCCGTCGCGATAGGCGTTTCCGAAATCGCCCTGCACCAGGTTGACCCAGTAGTCGAGGTACTGGATACCGAGCGGCCGATCGAGCCCCCACTGCTTGCGGAGTTCGTCGAGGATGGCCGGGTCGGTGTCGTCCGGCATCATGGCCGAAACCGGGTCGCCTGTAAGCCGCAGCACGAAGAAAACGAACGTCACCACGAGAAACAGCGTGAAGAGCGTGCGAAGCAGCTTGCGAATCACGAATCCGGTCATTGCAGTGTCTCCCGGAATTCGACATCGACCGAGTCGACGTCCGGCATGGATGCCAGCAGCTGCCTGGTGTAGGGGTGTTCCGGACTCTCGAACATGGCGGTTGTCTCCCCGAATTCGACAAGTTGGCCCGAGCGCATGACGGCCACCTTGTTGCAAAGCGAGCGGGCAAGCCTCAGGTCGTGCGTGATGAATACGAGCGAGAGGTCGTGACTGGCGTGCAGTTCGCGCAAGAGTTCGATGATCCGTGCCTGGACCGATACATCAAGCGACGCGGTGGCCTCGTCACAGATCAGGACTTTCGGCCGAAGGGCCAATGCGCGCGCGATGACGGCCCGCTGGCACTGGCCGCCGCTGATTTCATGGGGGTAGCGTGTCGCGTGGGCCGGGGCCAGCCCGACGGCCTCGAGAAGCTCGAACTGCCGGGCGCGCCTCTCCTGCCTGGTGCCGATTCCGTGTATCTCGAGCGGTTCCTCGATCTGGCTGCCGATGGTGGCCCTGGGATCAAGGGACAGGTAGGGAATCTGCGGCACCAGCTGCACGGAACGTGCGAACACGACGTGTTCGGACGTGCCCAGGATCGGAACCGGCCTGCCGTTGAAGGTGGCCGTTCCCGCACTCGTGGGCTCGACGCCCAGCATGAGCTTGCCGATCGTTGACTTGCCGCTCCCGCTCTCGCCGATCACGGCCAGGCTGTCGCTCTCCCTGAGCGCGAGGGTGATGCCGGACACGGCCCGGAACATCCCCCGGCGCGTTGCGTAGTCACATGCGGCTTCGTCCAGCGCAAGGAGCGCGTCCGTCCCGGGCACGTCTGCGGCCCGGGGACGTGCCGCCTGCGCGGCTTCCACGTCTCGCGTCAGTAGGTCCGTCAACGGGAAGAAGCAGGCGACCGAGTCGCCGTGTGAGTCCGGCGTGCCGACCGGCAACTGCTGCCTGCACTGTTCCCGGGCCCTTTCGCAGCGGGGCGCGAACGCACAGCCGGGAGGCCTCCTGTCCGGTGAGGGCACCTGGCCCTTGATGCCGTCAGGGATGTGACCCGACAGGGTCGGCATGGAGCCGATCAGCCCCATCGTGTAGGGATGGCGCGGTGCGTTCATGATCCGATCGACGGACCCGGTTTCGACGATCCGGCCGGCGTACATGACCGCGACGGTGTCGCACACTTCCTTGACGACACCGAGGTCATGGGTCACGAAGACGACACCCATTTCCGTCTCGTCCCGCAGCGACTTGATCAGGTCGAGGATCTGGGACTGAACCGTTACGTCGAGCGCGGTCGTGGGTTCGTCGGCGAAGAGCAGTTCAGGGCGGCCCGCCAGTGCAACGGCAATCATGACTCTCTGGTTCTGGCCGCCCGACAACTGGAACGGATATGACAGGAAGCGTTCTTCGGGATCCGGCATCTCGACACGCCTGAGAAGATCCAGTGCGATCTCCCGTGCCCTGGCGCGAGGGACCCCCTGAAGGCGCGCGACGGTCTGCGTAAGCTGTTTGCCGATTCTCTGGATCGGATTGAGCGAGGCGGTCGCATCCTGGAAGATCATCGCGGCTTCACGTCCGCGCACCGCCGTAAGCTGGCGGGCGTTGGCGTCGTCGGTAACCCGGGTTCGCGCGAGCCGGATTTCGCCGTCCGTTTCCCAGGCCGGGCCGAGAAGCCCGAGAGCGGCGAGACATGTTACCGATTTGCCGCTGCCGCTTTCGCCGACCAGGCCAAGGATTTCGCCGGGCCGCACCTGCAGGTACACGTCCTCAATGACGGCGATCCTGTGCAGTCCGGCCTTCAGGCTGACCGTGAGTCCGGAAATGTCGAGGGGCATTGCCCGGGCGGCGTTCGTTTCAGTGACGGGACCTACCATGGAATTCTCCGAATCCGTCCGTGCGCCGGGGACCTACGGCGGGTCGATCCTGGCTTTCCGGACTTTGCTGCCCGCGTCATTGCGGATCGTGGAACTGCCGGAAAACAGGCTGGGATTGTCCAGCACCTGGACTGGCGGTTCGCCCGGGTTCGACAACCGCCAGTCGATCATTGACACGATGCCCTGGACGACATGTTCCGTCGTGCGTCCGACGGCGGTGAAACGCGCGTCCGGCGGGTACGACTCGGTCTCCGCACGCAGGCTCACGACGCTGACCGCCGCAGGAATCTCGAACCCGGCCGAACTGAATCCCTCCCTGATCGATGCCGGATCGAAACGCCCGGACACAATGAACCCTGTGGGAAGGTCGGAGACGTTGGCCAGGTCATTCTGCAGAGCTTCACGGATCTCGGATGCCTGAATTCCGTCATTCCGGTCGGCAGCCACGCGCACGATCAGCGACTCCCCGTTTCCCGGTAGCGAGGCATGGTTCTGCAGAAAGTGGTTCTCGATTTCCGCGTACCCCGCGGCTGCATCCAGCCTTTCCGTAAGAAGCGCGATTCTCCCATGCCCGAGTTCGCGCAGGCAGTTCAGCGCCAGGGCCATGCTCTTGGCCCGGTTCCGGACGAACACGTCGACGTCGAGGCGTTCGAGTTCCCGGCCTTCCACGATCATGTGCCTCGCCTTTGATTTCAGCATCGCGAGGACTTCGATCGGGAGGATTGAACGCCTTGGCTGAAGCACGCACATGTCGTAGCGTCCGTCGCCGAGTACGTCCCTGAGTTCGGACGCGTCGCTGTAGCTGACGGTGATGGCCCTGCAACCGGCCTGCAGCAGCTCCGTCTGCAAGGCGTGAGCAACCTTGTAACCCCGCAGGCTCGGCGTGGAATGGTTCACGATCAGGACCCTCGCCGTGCGTGCCTTTCCGGGAATGCGCGACTTTGCAATGTCGCCGCCGGTCACGAATGATCCGCGGCCGACAAAGCTCTGTATCAGCCCTTCCTCCTTGAGAGTGTCGAAGGCTCGCTGCACCGCAAAGACGCTTACGGCATGTCGGCTCGCGACATCGCGCATGGTGGGTACGCGGCTGCCGACCTCCAGCGATGCGAAGTCGATACGCAACCGATCCACCAACGCTGAACTGCTGGAAATGTCGTTCATCGGCAAGCTCCCTGTTTCGTCATCTTGCTGGAATTTTGTCCCGTTGTCAAACATTTTGTAATGATTGTATGCAACTATTTTGACAGACGCTCGCGTTTTTCCGTCATGTCAACTTGATTTATCGGTGTTTCTGGTGAAATTCGTACCTTGATAGCGCAATCAAACAATCATATTTGCATTGTAATGTATTGTCTGTTAAAAGTGGTGCGAATCGAAACCGTAACATTTCTTATCGACGGGAGGGAATGGAAATGCTGACAATTGCCAGGAGAGAGTTCCTCGCGGGCGCAGGCGGCGTCGCCGGTGTGTCCATGCTGCCGAGCGCGATCTGGGCCCAGGACAGGCGCGACGTCGTCGTCGGCGTGCAGCGGTTGCCGGAGAACATCAGTCCGGGCCGGGACACGGCCGACTACACGGTCCCGATCTCGTACAACGTGTTCGACAAGCTGATCGAGCCGGATTTTCACAACCAGATGCAGCTTGGCCCGGGACTTGCGACTTCCTGGGAAATCGATGGTTACAGGGAGATCGTCTTCACGCTCAGAAAGGGCGTCAGGTTCCACAATGGCGACGAGATGACGGCGGAGGATGTCGCCTTCACCTTCTCGAAGGAACGCCGCGAGGGCGACGGGCCGGTCCGCTTGTCACAGTTCTTCGCCAACGTCTCGGAAGCGAACGCCCTCGACGACCACACGGTGCAGATGGTGATGGATGGCGTTGATCCCATCATCGAACAGCGGTTCGCGATGTGGAGCAGTGAAATTGTCAACAAGCGCGCCTACCGGAACGCCCCGAGCTATGGCCAATGGGCATTGAAACCGGTCGGCACAGGACCGTTCAGCGTCGCAGATCTCAACACCGACCGGTTCGTGCTGGATGCGTTCGACGACTACTGGGGAGGCAGCCCCAACGTGAAGTCGCTCACGTTCGTGGAGGTCCCCGAGGTTGCCGGCAGGATCGCCGGCCTCGCATCGGGGGACTTCGATGTCATCACGGTCGTCCCGGCCGACCAGATTACGACGATCGACAACTACGATGACATCGAGGTCGTCGGCGGCCCCGGGGCAAAACTCAGGATCCTCATATTCAACCAGGGCGAGTTTGCTCATGAGATGATGAAGAACGTTCACTTCCGCCGTGCTCTGAGTTTCGCCGTCGACCGCCAATTGCTGGTGGATGCACTGTTCGCGGGGCGGGCAAGGGTCCCGAACGGGCTGCAGCTTCCCAGTTTCGGAGAGGTCTATGATGCGGACTACCCTGTCCCGGTCCATGACCCGGAACTGGCCAGGGAGGAACTCGCCAAGTCCGGCTACAGCGGCGAGGTCATCGACTATCCGCTCTTGCCGAACGTCATCGACACCGAAGTGGCGGTGGCCGAGGTCTTGCGCGAAATGTGGAAGCGTGTAGGCATAAACGTCGACCTGCAGATCCGGGAGAACTGGAAGCAGATCACGCGTGGCCACCATTCGATCAGGAACATGTCCGCAACCATGGTCTGGCAGGATCCGGCGACGATCCTCTGGAGGCTCTTCAAGCCATCGGTCATGAAGGGTCGTGGCTGGGGCTGGGTGAACGACACCTTCAATGCCAACGGAGTGATCCTGGAAAACGAACCCGACAAGGCGGTTCGCCGGGACGCGTTCCGCGCGATGATGACGGAATGGGAGACCGCCGATCCGATGGGTATCGTTCTGTTCCAGGAAGTATGGCTTTACGGCAAGAAGAAGGATCTCGGCTGGCAGCCCTATGTCCTGCCGTACATGGATTTCGGCCCCAGGAACGTGTGAGGAAGTTCAGTGACGCCTTCGTGGTGGTCGGTACACTCGCGGCGGGCCCGCTTTCCGGGACCGCCGCCCTACGTGCTCTGACGGCCTGCGCCCGCGTAGAGCCGCCTGTCGACCGATCCGCGGGATACACTTCTCCGGGAACAGGGCGCGGATCTCGCGGCGTTTCGTTGCCATGTCAACGCGTCGTCCCGGGGTGATGTCGTCGGGCGGGGCACGGCGTCCATGGAGCACTGCCTGATTCCGGGAAACAGTCCTGCCGTGGACACGGTCCGCCTTTCTGACGGCGGTAAACTCCGTTGCCAGATACCCACAAAAATGCCGCCCATGGTCTCCAGGACCTCGGCTTAATTCGGGCGCTGGGGCATGCCCGGCCGTCGCCGTCCGTGTAGGCGGCAGGACGATGGTTGAATTGGTCAGGGACCGTTTGCGCCGGGGTTCTGGCAGAGCCGCCCACCGGTTCCGGAAATCGCGACTTGGGAGAGACGCAAGGTGCTCCCGTCGTCGTGGAACATGTCCTCGATGCCCCATGCATTCGGGCCGCGGGCCGGCATCTCCATGGCAAGGTTCTCCGATGACTCGCCCCGGCCATTTCGGCCATGGCCGGACCTCCGGGCGGAACATCATGCCTCCGCCGGTGATCAGCTCCTCCGCGTGGTCCACCACCTTTCAACTGGTTGAAACCGCAACGGCCACGACCGGTCCTGCGATAGCGATCGATACATTCCTCAAGCGTGGCGTTGCACCGCTACCGCTGCACCCTGAACACGCGCTCCTGCCCGTGTCGGTTCGACCACTTCTGGCGAAGAAGCCTGTACGTCACCCGGCCGTAAATGCTAGAGGCTGTCATGCGGTCGATCCGATGCGGACGGCAGCGTGTCGGAGGACGGGTTGCGTTGCCCAATGGCCCTCCGCACGCATGTGCCCCGGGCCGGATCGAACGGCAGATCTTGGAGCTTGGGCGCCCGTCGGCGTGTCATCCTGAAAGCACGCTGTCGCGAGGTTCATGACTTAACTGCAGGTCGAGTATGGCGGGACAGCACGGACAACCCTCACGGCATCGCATCCCATGACCGATACGACACGCGAAGTAGGGATCGGCATTGTCGGCGGCGGTTACATGGGCAAGGCGCACTCGGTAGCAATGGCAGCAGTCGGAGCGGTTTTCGATACTGCCTTGCGGCCCCGACTCGAGATGATCGCCGCGTCCACGGCCCATACCGCGGAACGATACCGCAGGATGTATGGATTTGCCCGGTCCACCCGGGACTATCGCAAACTGGTTGACGACCCCGACGTTGACGCCGTGGTCATCGCAACGCCGCAGTCCATGCATCGGGCCATTGCCGAGCGCGCGCTCGCGCTTGGCAAGCCCGTTTTTTGTGAAAAGCCGTTGGGCGCGTCGCTGGCCGACAGCCAGGCCATGGTCGATGCCGCCGCCTCGGCTGGCGTGACCAACATGGTCGGGTTCAACTACATCCGGACGCCGGCCTCGCAATTCGCCCGCGAAATCGTGGAATCGGGTGAAATCGGCAGCATCACGTGGTTCCGCGGGGAACACACCGAGGACTTTCTGTCCGACCCGGACGAGCCCGCGTCGTGGAGAACCGAGGGAGACAGCACGGGTACGCTCGGTGATCTTGCACCGCACATGGTCAATGCGGCGCTCGCGTTCATGGGTGGCATTCGTGAACTCGTCGGCGAGTACGAAACCGTTGTCCGGCAACGGCCCTCGACCGACGGCAAAGGGGTCGTACCGGTCGAAAACGACGACCAGGCCCAGGCGATGTGCCGGTTTGAGTCCGGTGCGATGGGACACCTGTATTTCAGCCGTGTGTCGACCGGTCGCAAGATGGGCTATCGTTACGAAATCACCGGAACCAGGGGCGCCATCCGGTTCGACCAGGAGGATCAGAACGCGGTCTGGCTGTACCGGGCAGATGACCGGGCGGCGGAACGCGGTTTCAGGAAGATCCTCGCGGGCCCGCGCCATCCGGACTTTCTTCCCTTCTGCCAGGGAGCCGGTCACGGGACGGGATATCAGGATCAGATCATTATCGAGGCACGGGACTTCCTCGAGGCCATCGCTACCGGCAACCCGGTCTGGCCGACATTTCTGGACGGGCACGAAGTCAATCGGGTCATCGCGGCGATTCGTGAATCGTGCAAACGCCGTGGTTGGGTTTCCGTGTCCGAATTTCAGTAGGGCGGACAATTACGGGTCTGGATCGATGGTCGAACTGAACTGGGGCCTCATCGGGGGTGGCGAGGGGAGCCAGATCGGCCCTGTACATAGAATTGCGGCCCGGCTCGACGGTGAATTCTCCCTGGTCGCTGCCGCGCTCGATCATGTCCCGGATGCCGGGCGGGACTTTGCGATCAGGCTCGGCGTGCCGTCCGGGCGTGCGTATGGCGACTGGAACGGAATGCTTGCGCATGAAACGGCACTCCGCGGCGGCGAACGGCTCGACCTCGTCACGGTCGCGACCCCGAATTCCACCCACTATGAAATCACGAAGACGGCTCTTGAGGGCGGGCTCAACGTCCTGTGCGAAAAGCCCATGACTATGACGGTTTCCGAGGCTGTAGACATTGTCGAGACCGTGAAGTCGACGGGGTGCATTTGCGCGGTCAACTACGGGTACTCGGGCTATCCCCTCGTGCGCCAGATGCGGGCCATGGTCAGGGACGGTGTCCTCGGCCGGGTCCGGCTCGTCGTTGTCGAGTTCGCCCACGGTCATCACGCCGCCGGTGACGATCGTGACAATCCCCGTGTCCGCTGGCGTTACGACCCGGGCCAGGTCGGGATTTCCGCCCAGTTCGCCGATTGCGGAATCCACATGCTTCATCTTGCAACATTCGTCACCGGGCGCGAGGTGCTTCGGCTGGCGTCGGACTTTGCCTCCTGCGTCAGCGGGCGGCGCCTCGAGGACGACGCCCAGGTGAACTTCCGCCTGGAAGACGGGATCACCGGGCGGCTGTGGACATCGGCCGTCGCCGTCGGGAGGCAACACGGGCTGACCATCCAGGTGTTTGGCGAACGCGGCGGGTTGCGTTGGGCCCAGGAACAGGCCAATCAACTGTTCTGGACACCTGTGGGTGAGCGGACCTCGATCATCGAACGTGGCGAGGCCGGGCTCGCACCGGAAACGGAACGTGCATCCCGGGTGGCCATCGGGCACGTCGAGGGCATGCCGCTGGCTTTCGCGAACATCTACACCGAGTTGTCCAGGGCCATTCGATCCGGGAAGGCGGGAAGTGACGATGTCCGGACATCGAACGACCTTGACGGGAGCAGCTTCCTGTATCCATCGGCCGAGGACGGAATGCGCTCGATCGTTGCGATCCATGCAGCGGTGCTCTCGGCACGTAAAGGAGGCGCATGGGTGGAACTCTCCGACGTTCAGGCTTCGGCTCGCGAGCGGGGATGACGATCGGTGATTCCGGTGAGAGGTTTCCAGCCGAGACAAGCAACCGGGTTCCGGGCCCGACTGCCGGGGCAGAACGTGCGGGGTAAACAGTAACAGTGTCGTCGACTGGCGGTAACGCCGTGACCGTGAGCGGCCGGCGACGACGGTCAACGCCACGAAGAGAGCGTTTCAATGATACGCCGTTTTCAGGCCCTTAATTTTCGATGCCTTCGGCACGTGGATGTCGGTTTGGACCGGTTTCACCTGTTGGTCGGTGCGAATTCAAGCGGGAAGAGCTCGCTGTTTGATGCCGTTGCCTTCGTTTCCGACCTTGTTCGGGACGGTCTTCCCTCGGCGGTCGAAAAGCGAACCGGTGACTTTCGTGATCTTGTTTGGGGGAGAGGGACCGGCCCGCTCGGCTTTCAACTTGCCCTCGAATTCGACATCCCTGGTGATGCGGTGGATCAACTGCCTGCCGTGTCCGGGTACACGAGGTTCCGCTACGAAGTATCGATTCGGGAGGGGGAACAAGGCGCTGGAATCGAATCGGAGCGCGGGATCTTGCTGCCGGGGACCGTGGTTCCACGCGGAACGAAACAGGACTCCCTGTTCCCGCTTCCGCCCGAATCGGTCGAGAGCATTGTCTCGACCGGCAGGAAACGGGGCTCAAGGACGATCTTCAGAAAGTCGGCAGCCGGGACGGATTCGATTTATGCGGAAGTCTCCGAGCGACCCGGAAAGGGCTGGATAATCAATAATTCGTACGGTCCGTTGCGCTCGACATTCGGAAGTTTGCCCGACGCACCAGCTTCATTTCCCGTTGCGACCCGAGTCAAGCGGTTTTTGGAGCGACACACGAGCGTGGTCCACCTTGACGGCGAACGGATGCGCGCGCCGAGTCCGCCAGGTCCGAGGTGTGGGGAATACCTGGCCGACGGCCGACACTTGCCGTGGTTGATCAAGCATCTCAGGACAAGTGATCCGGAGGGTCACGAGGATTGGTTGACTCGGGTCCGGTCGACACAGGAAGGCATACTGGGAATCGATGTTGTCGTGCGACCTGACGACCGGCACGCGTACCTGGTCGTCAAGCATCGCTCGGGGATCGATATACCGTCCTGGGTTGCCTCTGAAGGGATTCTTCGATTCCTCGCCATGACACTGCTTCCCCATGTGCCGGACCCAGGCCGGTTGTTCATGTTGGAGGAGCCAGAACGCGGTCTTAATCCGTCGGCCGTGGGAACCGTGCACGAAGCGCTTGCCACGGCACGGGAATGCCAAATTCTCGCATCGACCTTTTCTCCGGTGCTTCTCGGGCGAACCGGACCTGAGTCCTTGCTCTGTTTCGCACTCGACCGGAATGGCATGACCGGAATCGTGACGGGAAGCGATCACCCACATCTCAAGGATCAGGAGACCTGCCTGGAGTTGAACGGGTTGTTCGAATCCGGGGACACCGGGTGACGTCATTTCCGGAACGGGTGACGAATCTTCTCTTCGCGACTCCGCTTCGAGTCCGAAAACCGGGGCGTCCCGCACCTTTCGGCCGGATCCCTTCCGCTCAGGTCGACCGGACCGCCGACCTGACGGAGGTATGTTGGCATGTCGGTATGCGGACCGAGACCGGCCGTGCCGCTACCAGTGCGGCATCGACCAGTCAACTACACGGAAGCGGCGTCCCTTTCCGGGATGGGCGTGTTGGCGAGGTTTCGGCGGTCGAGCACGGAGCCGAACTTCTCGTGAGACCGGTTCAGGTGATCCTTCAAACGGTCAAGTGCGAGCCCGGCATCCCGGCGCTCGACTGCTTCAAGAATTCGCACATGCTCGCCATGCGAGTCGTCGTACCTGACCATCGCTGCGTCGACCATGGTCTCGGCCAGGAGCGACATCGACTCGTACTGAGCATCCATGATCTTGAGAATCCGTTTCTTTCCCGACGGAAGCAACAGTGAGTGGTGAAATGCGCGATTGTGGACAACCTTCTGGCATCCCCGTTCGCACCGGCCCTCCGCCTCCAGCACGTCACGGCATCTGTCGAGCGTTTCCCGGGTATGGTTTGGAACCGCCGCCTTCAGGAGGATGGGCTCAAGCAGAATCCTGATTTCGGAGATGTCCTTGACTTCGGTCAGTTTCGGTGTCGCCACGATCGGGCTGCGCCGGGGACGAATCTTGACCAACCCTTCCGCGGCGAGCGTTCGGAGTGCTTCTCTTACCGGTACGATCGAAACGCTGAATTCCTTCGCCAGCGACTGAATTCGAAGTTCCGAACCGGTACTGTACTCTCCGCTGATGATCCTGGCCCGCAACCCGTCACATACGGCCCGGGCACCCTCACCATATTGAACTGTTCTCGACATGGCGGCTCAATAACGATGGAAACGTGCAATACAAAGGGGCGATGGCCGGGCTTTGCACTGTTTTTCATCGAATGGCGAAAATTCGCCAGTGACTTGGCGGGACGTCTGCGGTTTTTCCCGGTGCCGGTGTTGATCCCGAACAGGATGAGAGGACGGGGCCGGACTTGGGTCCGAACATCACGATGAGGGGACGGGGCCGGACTTGGGCCCGAACAGGACTTCAGCCAGGCAGGACAGGACAATCGCCGACGCGCCGACCCATTGCACGACGGACATCGTCTCTTCCGGCAGAAACAGTGACGCGCTCAGTATGGCAACGAGCACTTCCGACATCATGAGTATTCCGACCCGGCCGGGGTAGAGCTTCCGGGCGATCCACAAAATCAGGTAGACTGTCGGGACCAGGACAACGAGTGAGGCAGGGAAAGCAACCGGGAGCGATTCCGCCAGTTGCGCGAACGACGGAAACGGATCCGGAAACAGGAGAAAACCGAGCCCGAAACTGATGACCGCGGTGGCCAGGATCATGCTGGTCATTGTACCTCCGACCGGTGTTTCTGGATGCCGTTTCATGAATGCGGCGCCGAATCCCCAGAAAACGCCTGAAAGGAGCGCCAGGACATCGCCGACATTCAGTGGAGGGGTCGAGTCGTCGCCACCAATGACCAGGCAAGCAAGTCCGGCAATGCCCAGGAGAATCGCCGCAACCCTGCCTGTCCCAAGCCTTTCGGACAGCCAGAGGACCCCGATTATGGTTGACCAGACCGGAGTCAGGTAAAAGAGAATCGTCGCCCTGACCACGGTCGACGCCACAAGCCCGGTGGCGTAGAGGCTGAGCCCGCATCCTGTCAGGCCGCCGATCAGCAGGACGTTCCGAAGATGCGGATACAGGCGGTGGCGGTCCAGAAATGCATAGGGCAGAAGCAGGATGAGCGGACACGCATTGAACACTGCGACGCTCCAGGCATCGGTGAGGCCACCCGACTCCAGGATTCGGAGGGGAACCCAGTAGAGGCCCCAGACGCCAGCCGCCAGAAAAAGGATGACGCTCAACCCGCTATCGGACTGGCGGTCAAGCCATTGGTGCACCGGACCAGTCCTGTTCCGAAAAAATGTCCCGATTGCCCCGGCAGCACTGTTTGTACCACTCGACGACATCGGTAATCGTATTCTCGCCGTCCAGGTAGGCTGTCACCAGTTCGCTCATGCGCCGCCTTCCGAAAGACGGAAAATGTCCCGCGTGAAAGACCTCCGCATCGGTCGCGGCAACGCGCCGGAGCGTTTTCCGGTAAACGACCGGGTCCGAATGATACAGGTTGTCGAGGAGTTCTCCGTCGTAAATCGCGTCTCCCGAAAACAGTACCCGGGCATCACGGTCCAGCAGCCCGATGCTGCCGGGAGAATGCCCAGGCAGATGAAGTATCTGGAAAGCACGGTCGCCAAGGTCAAGCACGTCACCGTCATCCAGGTACCCGGTAAGCGGTGCAGGGGTGACCGTGAAGGTCATTGGCTCAAAGGCTGGATGGACGGTTGGATCGACAATCGTGATCTGTTTCCATGCACCGGCATAGACCGTCGTGGCCTGCGTCGGCGCGGCGTAGATTTCCGCTTCGGAACGGTGACCCAGACGCTCGTCGAACTCGTGAAGCCCCGCGATGTGATCGAAATGCGCATGAGTCGTCACGGCTGCCAACGGCCGGTCAGTTTCCCTGGTGATCCGTTCTTTCAGCGACTCCAGCCCCATGCCCGTATCAATGACCAGGTCACGGTCGCGACCGCGAACCAGCCAAATGTTGCAGCGCATGAAATTCGCGACCCCGGATTCCTGAATGAGCGAGATTCCGTCCGAGAACCTGTTGATGATGAAGGGCATGAGTTGGACTTCTACCAGTCGGCTCCCGCGTTGACCTGAATGTCCTCGTTCGTCAGCGCGGGTGCAGCCTCTGAACAGCAAAATGCGACGACCGCGGCGACTTCCTCGGGTTGAACCACCCGCTCTTGTGGGTTCGACTTCGCGATGTTCGCTCTTGCCTGCTCGACATCGATGCCCCGGCCGAGGACATGGCGCTGCAGCGCGTTCTTCATCATGGGCGTTTCAACCCAGGTCGGGCTGATCGAAACACAGCTGATGCCATAAGGAGCGCCTTCCTTGCTGACGGCCCTGGTCAGACCGACAAGGCCGGCCTTCGAGGCGCAGTAGCCCGCGTAGCCGCGTGCGCCGGTCGATGCAGCTGTGGAGGCAATATTGACGATGCGGCCCCAGCCGGACCGAGTCATGCCCGGGAACACTGCACGAATCATTCTGTACGGTCCGTTCAGGTTTACGTCGATTTGTTCGAACCAGTTGGCGTCGTCCCCTTCCCCAAGAAAGTCCTCCTGGTAAACTCCCGCGGCATTCACAAGGATTTGTGGCCGCCCGAGGCGATCGGTCACGATCCGGGCGAAGCGGTCAATCGAGTCTCCGCACCTGACGTCCAGACGCTCGACGAGCGCCGCTTCGTCTCCATCCCGCCCCGGAAACTCACGGGATCTGCCGTTTGCAGCCCGCCGTGATCCAACAGCGACCCGGTGCCCGGACTTCACCAGCAGACGCGCAATTGCAAGTCCGATTCCGGAGGTCCCGCCGGTGACGATTGCAGTTCGCTTTTCCATCATGATCCCTGTGCCGATTGGCGATGCGGCCCGCATCCTCTCGATTCGCCCTCCGACGCACAAGAGGATTCGATCTGTCGACAGTCCGCACCTGGCCCGTCAACCCCTCCCTGCAGTCACGTGGCCAACCACCGACGAAGCTGCAGTGATTCGTGCAATCCGGAGCCAACTGACCCTGGCTCGAGTGGCTTGGAGTCAGGCGGGCGGAAACCCTCGATGTTCGGGCGGCCGGTCCCATGGTGGCGACTCATTCAGTGACGGGCCATGCGGGCGGCATCGGATCGGAACTCGCGCAACTCCCGAAATCCCGGGGCGACAAGGTCGTCGGGTGCGACACCGGCGATCCCGGGGAGAGCGCCGACGAATTCATGGTCCTCGACCTGAACGATGAAGCGGCGACTCACAGCGCGGCACGAGTGCTGAATTACCGGTTTGACGTAGAGCGCACCAGCGCAGGAGTTTCACGGTGGCCGGGATCGCAGCCCGCGACCCGGCGCGTGTACTTCCCGGCGCCCGAACATTCACGAGAGGAGTCCTGCCGAGCCTGAAACCTGGTGCCTCGGTTGTCGACATCGCCAGCCGCGGCGGCCATGGCGGGGTGGACGGTCCGGATCGAATTCGGAAGCTCCCGGCCGTGACGTCACGGGATCACCTCAAGAGGCTCTTCCGGGAAGGGAAGACGGAACCGATCCGGGCCCGCAAACGTTCGAACGAGACCGTGGCTCCTTGGCGCACCGCGATCACGGAATTCCTGATCAAACGAGGACCCGCAAGCTTCGGTCGAAACTGGTCAGTGACCGGGAACCTTCTTCCGTGATCAGGACGTCGTCTTCGATCCGAACGCCGATGTCGTCGCCACGATACAGGCCGGGCTCGATCGTGATGACGGCGCCGGGAACCAGGGATTGATCGTTCCCGATCATCACCTGCGGGGGTTCGTGGCCGTCGAGCCCAAGGCCATGGCCGGTCTTGTGAACGATCAGGTCCTCGAACGGTGACTCGCGCAACACCGCGGTCACGTCGGAGTCGAGTTCATGGCAGGTCATTCGCGGTCTCGCGATGGCACGACCTCTTTCGTTCGCCGACAGGACGGTCTCGTAGATTGCGGCATGCTCGTCCGTTGCGTGTCCGACAAAAAAGGTACGGGTGATGTCGGCATTGTATCCCGCCACGCGCGCGCCAAAGTCGATGAGCAGGACGTCCCCCGGCCCGAGCGCGGTCGAGTCGGGAGTGCCGTGGGGATTCGCTGCATTGCCGCCGGCAAGCGCAATCGGCTCAAAGGCGAAGCCTTCGGCCCCGTGGGAGAGCATCCGGCTCTTCAGCCAGGTCTGGACCTGCTTCTCCGTTACGCCGGAACGGACGTCGTCGAGTGTTTCGTCAAGGGCCAGCTCGCTGATCGATATCGCGTGCTCGATCACCGCGATTTCGGTTTCGTCCTTGGCGATGCGCAGGTCTGCGAGGACGACATCTGCATTGACAACTGCTCCCGCCGGCATGTGGCGGCAGAGCGCGTCGTACTCGAACATCCTCATGCGGCCGCCCTCGACCCCGACCGAAACCTGGCCGAGCGCAACGCCGGCGGCGGAAAACGCGTCCTCGAATCCGTCGCTGTCTTGCCAGTAAAAGGTTTCGGCATCCGGAAAACTGCGGGACCATTTCAGGATTTCGAGGGCAGGCATGATGGCGGCAATCTCGCCGGTTCTGGAAATGAAAAGAATCGTAGGCCTTTCCATGAGATGGAAGTTCAGTCCCGTCAGATAGGAGAAGTTGGGGCCGGGCACGACCGCCAGAACGTCTATGCCTGCCCCGGCGATCATGTGTGCGGCCCGCTGACGTCGGGCAGCATGGAAATCCTGAGTCATGTAACCTCTAGCCTTCTGCCTGGAACGGCGGTCCAGCGGACCGGTCCGGCGATGTCCGGGCCGCGTGAAACCGGAACCGGTCCTGAATCGACACGTGCGGCGGCGCAACTTCGGGCAAAGTCACGTCCATGTCATGGCCGACACGTGGTGCGAGCGACCGCATGATGATCGCGATATCGGCCTGGATCATTTCGGTAATTTGCCGATCGCTGCGTTCGGGATCTCCGTCAAGGATGGTGCGGGAGAGTTTCTCCTTCCGTTCGACCGACCGGTGCAGTTCGTCGGACGTCGCATTCCTGAAATAGTGCAAGACGTACATCCTGACGCCGGCATCGAGAATCTGGTCGACGAACCGTTCCTGGAAAATGTTGCCCGACAGTGCGGCAAGGTGCCGCAGAAAGGCATGATCGGCCTTCAGGATGCTCTCGGTGTCGCCCGCCTGGACGGCGGCCCGGGAACGGTCGATATGGGAAAAAAGCAGGTCGCTGTCCGCGCGTCCGCTCAAGGCGGCGGTGCGCGCGGCCGAACGTGACAGGATCAGGAGCGTATCGTGGTAGTCACCTGCGTTGTCCATCAACATCGGGGCCACGATCGTGGTCCGATTGGGAAGAAACTTGACCAGCCCCTCCCCGGACAAAAGGAGCAACGCTTCCCGAATCGGTGTACGCGAAACCTCGAACCTTTCGGCGAGGGCTACCTCATCGAGGGCGGACCCGGGTTCGATCCTTAACCACAGTATATCCTCACGGAGCCACTCATGCACCTGCAAGGCGCCGCGCCTGCCTTTTGCGGCAGGAGGCTCGGTCGTCACAGGCCGGGATCGTGCCAAATCCTTCTCCAGTTCACTTGCGCAGAAACTGAATTCGCACTTGCATCGAAAGATGCTGATTGCATAATGTTTGCATAATTATAGTTGGCCAAATGGGTCACTTCAAGCCAAAGGGAGAACAGTGGAATGGTACATTCACGATACAAGCACGTGCTGGCCACGGGATTCAGCCTGGCTCTAGCCTTCGGACTGTCTTCGGCTGTCCATGCACAGGCGTCGAAAATCGCCTTTTTTGCCGCCAGTTCCCAAAACGGGTTCAATCAGGCGACGTACGAGGGTGTCGAGGAAAAGGCTGCCGAACTGGGATACGAGACGGCAATCTTTGATGGAAAATTCGATGCTGCTCACCAGTACAGCCAAATCGAGGATGTCCTGGTCAGTGGCAATTATGCAGGATTTATCATCTTTCCCAACGACACGGTCGGAATTGCGGGCGCTTTCGAACAGGTCATCGCAGCCGGAATCCCGGTTGCGACGGTGCTGTTTCCGGTCGGACCCGATCTGACGACTCTCGAGCCGCAGGTCGAGGGGATCACCACGACCGTTGCGTCTCCGCCGGTCGACGGTGCCACGTTTCAGGCCCAGTCCGTCGTAGATCATTGTGACGGCAAGGATCCGTGCAACGTCGTCATCATTATCGGAGCGAAGATCTTTCCGTTCGACAATCTGAGGCTGGAGACATTTCAGGCCGTGCTCGCGGAGCATGACAACATCAAGGTTCTGGCTGTCGGCGAAGGCTGGTACTCGCCGGAGACATCCCTGACGGCGATGACGGACATCCTGCAGGCAAACTCGGATGTTCATGTTGTCCTGTCAAACGCCGACCAGCACCTGGCAGGCGCTGAAATCGCGCTCGAGGCGGCTGGCTACAACGTGCCCGATCTCTACATGTCCGGTGGCGGCGCGGCGGCCATTGCGATCGACGCGATCCGGGAAGGACGATGGGATGCCACGCTCGCGTATTTCCCGCGGACGATGGGAGCAATGGCAATGGAGCAAATTGCCAACGCGATCGAGGGAAAACCGGTCACTGCGGTCATCAACATGGATGAGGCAGGTCCGGTCCAGGCCATGATCGACAAGGCCGTTCTCGATGCGAATCCGGATTTCAGCGGCGAGTGGGAGCAGTAGAGCGCCCTGGTCGACAGCAGTGGTCCGACTTTTCCCGGCCCGGCCGTGTTCATGATGCATGGCCGGGCCTCTCTTGCAGGGAGGCACGATGGGCGCGCGCTACCGGGTTTCCGCCGACATTGGCGGCACATTCACGGATATCGTGAGGCAGGACGGCGTCACGGGCGAGTGCAGCGCTTTCAAGGTGCTGTCGACACCGGAAAACCCGGCGCTTGCAGTCCTCGAGGGAATCGGCGCGGCGATTCCCGATGATTCGGAAATCGATCTCTTTGTCCACGGAACGACCGTCGGGCTGAACGCTCTCCTCACCCGGAAAGGCGCGAAGGTCGCATTGCTGACGACCGGCAATTTCCGCGACGTCTACACGATCCAGGGGAACGACAGGGGCGAGATATTCTCGATCCGCTGGAACAAGCCCGCGCCTCTCGTTTCGCTTGAACACACCTACACCGCGCGGGAGCGCATTGCGGCGACCGGTGAGATCGTGGAACCGCTTCGCATGACCGACCTCGATCGCCTGGTCGAAGCAGCGCGTGAAAACCGGTACGAGGCGATCGCCATTGCGTTCCTGTTCTCGTTCCAAAATCCGGAACACGAACGCGCAGCCGCTCGGTACATTTCGGAACGGCTTCCTGGCGTTGCGGTTGCCTTGTCGCACCAGGTGTCACCCGAATGGCGGGAATTCGACCGCATATCGACAACCGTGATGGACAGTTATCTCGCCCCCGTCGTGCGCGGTTACCTTGCGACGCTTGTCCGAAAGCTTGAACATCGATTGCCGCCCGGACGATCCCTTTATGTCATGGAGTCGAACGGCGGCGTGATGACCGCGCGGACGGCGAGTCAATCACCGTTGCAGACCCTGCTTTCCGGCCCGGTCGGAGGGGCGATCGGTGGCCAGGCACTGTCGGCGGCGACCGGACGCGGCAACCTGATTTGCATAGACATGGGCGGAACATCATTCGATGCCAGCCTGATCATTGATGGACAACCTTCGCGGTCGAACGAGACGAGGCTCGAGGGACTCCCTGTTCAGATGTCTGTCGTGGACATCCATGTCATTGGCGCAGGCGGGGGGTCGGTCGCGTGGCAGGAAGCCGGTGCGGTGCGGGTCGGGCCGAGGTCTGCCGGGGCGAATCCGGGTCCGGCATGTTACGGGCTCGGGGGCATTGAGGCGACAGTGTCGGATGCCAATCTTGCACTTGGGCGACTTGACGACGCCAATTTTTCCGCGGGAAAGATGAAACTTGACCGGACCGCGTCCGTCGCGGCGCTCGAACGCCTCGGTTCCGGGTTCGGCTTGTCTGCGGAGGCGATGGCCGAGGGCGTCGTCGACATCATCAACGCAAAGATGGCGGACGCAATTCGAACCATTACGGTGCAGCGCGGAATCGACCCGCGTGACTTTTCCCTGGTGGCCTACGGAGGCGCAGGTCCGGCACAGGCGGCGGCGCTGGCGGATGAACTGGGAATCGGTGAAGTCCTCGTTCCCGTTCATCCGGGTGCGTTTTCGGCATGGGGCATGCTGCAAACCGACGTCCGTCACGACTTCAAGGAAACGCTTTACGGATTCTGGGACAGAACAGATCGTGAGGTTCTGGAACAAGCCTACCAAGCGCTTGAGGCAACTGGGCGTTCGTTCCTGGAAAAGGAAGGAATTGGAGATGACGACATCTCTTTCGAAAGAGGAATCGACTTCCGCTACTTCGGACAGGAGTATGTTCTGACAATTCCGGTTCCAGGAGGATTCATCGACATGGATGCCGTTCGCCGGTCCTTCGACGTCGCCTATGAACGGCAATTTGGCCACTCCAGCCCGGAGAATCGCGTCGAGATGGCGAATATCCGCGTTGCGGCGCTCGGCCGGCTGCCGCGACCTGAAAGTGCACCGCCCGCGCCCGCTGACGGGCGTCCACCCGGGGAGCGGGACGTCTGGTTCGGGGGCAGGGTCTACAAGACTGGAATCATCGACCGGAATTCACTTCGCCCCGGCAAAGTAGTCGGGGGGCCGGCCATAGTCGAGGAAGACACGGCGACAACGCTTGTTCCGCCCGACTGGCACGTGACGCTGATCAATGGCGGGCACATGTCGCTGAAACGCGCGGAGGATCGAGAATGACCGGAACTGCCGATCCGATCACCACCGAGGTCGTGCGCAACTTCGTCATCTCGTGTGCCGAAGACATGAATGCATCTCTTTGGCGCTCGGCGCATTCTGCAGTGATCTACGAAGGCAAGGACAGCGCGGTGGCCTTGCTCGACGAACATGGAAACATGCTCGGTCAGTCGACCGGGGTTCCCTTGTTCATTGGTGCGATCGACGCCTGCGTGCACCACGTCAGGGACTATTACCGCGAGGA
Organism: Paracoccaceae bacterium; assembly: GCA_965242975.1. Taxonomy (GTDB): domain Bacteria; phylum Pseudomonadota; class Alphaproteobacteria; order Rhodobacterales; family Rhodobacteraceae; genus JAPPHA01. The sequence goes on from CBDETS010000007.1 coordinate 5,865,262, forward strand.
TATCGCTGAAGGTGACATCTTCATCATGAATGACAGCTACATGCAGGGTACGCACCTTCATGACATAACCGCGATCGGTCCGATTTTTCACGACGGGTCACTGATCGGTTTCGGGGCCGCGCGGGCCCACTGGAATGACATCGGTGCCATAGATCCCGGTTCGACAATGGAATCCACCAACATCTACCAGGAAGGACTGCGGCTTGGGCCGACGCGAATCGTCGCCAGAGGACGGCCGATCCGGGAATGGTATGACCATCTCAGGTTGAACACGCGTCTGCCGGATGCGTCGATCGGCGATCTTGGTGCCCAGATCGCTGCGATACGGACGGGCGAACGGCGGCTCGGCCAATTGCTCGGCCGGATCGGTACGGAAACCTACCGGGCGTGCTGCCAAGACATTTTCGAACAGGCGCGCGTGCTTGACCGGGAGGCGATAAGGGCGATTCCCGACGGGCAATGGTCGCGGGAGGGATACCTCGACGATGACGGCATCGGAAACGAACCGGTCAAGGTCGCCCTGACATTGACGATCACGGGCGATTCCCTGACTGTCGACCTCGACGGATCATCCGGACCAGTTCCGGGTTCTGTCAATTGCGGTGCAACCCAGACGGAGTCCCTCTTGCGCCTGGCGTACAAGACAATGATCAATCCGGATCGCGCGATCACCGGGGGATCGTTCGAAACCATGCACGTCAGGATTCCGGATGAGTGCATGTTCAACGCAAAGGAGCCGGCAGCTTGCGAGTGGTATTTCACCGGGCTGGGCCTGCTCGCCGACCTGTTTATTTCCTGTATGTCGGAGGCGATGCCGGGTCGGTCGACGGCCGCGCATTATGGCGACAGCATGGTTGCCGCATTCTTTTCGGTTGATCCGGGCCGCGGTCATTGGATCGCGATCGAACCGACCGCTGGCGGGTGGGGAGGTCGCGCCGACGGTGACGGCGAGAGCGCACTGATCAATCTGGTCAACGGCGGGTTCCGAAACATCCCTGCGGAGGTGTACGAGACCAAGTTCCCGGTCAGGATCGAGGAATTCGCAATTCGCCCAAATTCCGGAGGTGCCGGCCGTCATCGCGGCGGCTGCGGGGTTGTTCGGCGTTACAAGTTGCTCGAGGATTGCCATTGTGCGCTGTGGTTTGAACGGTCGCACACTCCCGCGTGGGGGTTGAATGGCGGGCGCGATGGGGAAGGACCGCATATCGAGATCACGAAGCCTGACGGGACGTCCGAATCCATCCTCAAGATGCGCGCACGGGGTTTCCCGGCCGGAACTGTCGTCGAAACCATGACCGGGGGAGGTGGTGGCAACGGTGACCCGGGGAGCCGACCGTTCGATGAGGTGCTCACGGATGTCCGGCGGGGTTACGTGACGATCGAGGGTGCGTGGAACGACTATGGTGTGCGGATTGACGACGAATCGCGGGTTGATGGCAACGGATCGGAGCCAAGGCACTGACTGACACACGGGAAGTCGAGCATGAAGTCGTTGCCATCCGTGCCGAGGGTGTCGGTGTTTCCTTCGGCGGCGTTCCGGTCTTGCGCGACATCGCGCTCGACATCCGACAGGGAGAAATTCACGGGTTGATCGGAGAAAACGGCGCCGGAAAGTCGACGCTCGGGAAGGTCATCGGCGGTTATTACCCGGCAACAACTGGCAGCCTGACCGTCTTCGGGAACCGCCCTTCCACGTGGGACCCGCCGACTGCGCTCGCAAATGGCGTTGCCATCATGCACCAGGAGCTTCAGCTGGTCCCGGCGATGACAGTCGCGGAGAATGTCTTTCTCGGCCTGGAGCACGACCGTTGGGGGGTCCTGCTTCGCGATGAGGCACGACGACTTGACGACCTGATGGAGAACAGTGGATTCGCTCTCGATCCCGATGCGGTTGTCGCCGATCTCTCGATTGCCGATCAGCAAAAGATCGAGATCCTGCGGGCACTTGCACGAGACGCCAGGGTCATCGTCATGGACGAACCGACGTCTTCGCTGTCAAAGGATGAAGTCGGGCAACTTCACGAGGCCATGCGCGCGCTGAGACGCGAAGGGCGCACGGTCATCTATGTTTCCCACTACCTGGAAGACATACTCGTGGTGACCGACCGAGTGACGGTGCTCCGGGATGGCCTCCACGTGAAAACTGGCCCGACCCGGCGGGAAAGCCGGGGCAGCCTTGTTTCTGCGATGCTGGGACGGGGCAAGACCGAAACCCCGTTTCCTGAAAAGTGTCCTCCTGTTGCGTCTGTACCGGTTCTCCAGGTCAGTCGTCTCTCGAACCGCTCCGGCGTCAATGACGCGACCCTTGAAGTCGGGGCCGGTGAGATCGTCGGGTTGATCGGCCTCGTCGGCAGTGGACGCAGCGAGATTGTACGCGCGATCATCGGCGCTGACCCTTCAGAGGATGGCGATGTGCTGGTGAGGGGGACTCTCTACGTTGACCGGACCCTGGCAAGATCCGCCCGTATGGGTCTGGTCATGGTACCCGAAGACCGGCGACGTCAGGGCCTCGTCATGACAATGGGAGTTCGGGCCAACATCACGCTTCCCCATCTGCGTCGATACGCGCGTGCCGGCGTCGTTCGCTCGGCCGCCGAGATCAGCCGGGTGCGCGATCTCATATACTACTTTCAGGTCAGGCCAGCGGATCCGGATGGCGACGTCGCCCGTTATTCTGGCGGCAACCAGCAGAAGGTGCTTTTCGGCAAATGGCTGGCCGAGAATCCGGGAATCGTGATCCTTGACGAGCCGAGCAGGGGCGTTGATGTCGGAGCCCGTGAGCGAATTCACCATGCGATTGCCGAACTGGCCGCCGGTGGCACCGCGGTCCTGCTGATTTCCAGCGAGATCGGCGAGGTCCTGGGACTCGCGCACCGGGCGTACCTCGTCGATCACGGTCGAACCGTCGAAGAGATCGACCCTGGGGAGCACAACGAGGCGACAGTCCTTTCGTCCCTGTTTCAGCATCAGGCCGCGAAGTCGGAACTCAAGGCATGACGCGCTTCCGGATTCGCGACATGATGCAAAGCTACGCGGTCCTGATTCTGATCGTCCTGCTGATTATTACGCTCAGCGCGCTCTCGGACAGCTTCCTGACTTTCCGGAACCTGTTAAATATCCTGAACCAGAATTCTCCGCTCGCAATCATGGCGGCCGCCATGACGCTGGTGATCATTGCGGGTGGTTTCGACCTTTCGGTTGGCGCGATTTTCGCCATGGGTGCCGTATCATCTGCCTGGATTGCCTTGCATGTCCACCCATACGCCGGGCTGTTGATGGCCCCAGTCATCGGTCTCGCTCTTGGCACGATCAACGGGATCGTGATTACCATGCTGAACGTGCATTCCTTCCTGGCTACGATTGCCACGAGCCTGATTTTCAAGGGAATTGCGATCGTCATCTCCAATGGCCGCCTCATTCCCGTTCGCATGGACGACTTTACCTGGCTGGGCCGAGGTAAAATCGGCGGCGTGTTTGTCGCGGTCTGGATCATGATTCTCTTTTCGCTGGCACTGAGCTTTGCCCTGACCCGGACGACGTTCGGGCGCCGCGTGTTTTCTGTCGGCGGGAACGAGGAGGCGGCAATTCTCTCCGGGATTCGCACCAACCGGATCAAGATTGCCACTTTTGCCATTGCGGGTCTCGCCGCCGGCCTGGCGTCCGCAATCGCCGCGTCACGGATTTCCCTGGGACAGGCAACCGCCGGCACCGGAATGGAACTTCAGGCGATCGCCGCGGTAATTCTGGGCGGAACAAGCATTTACGGTGGTCGAGGCGCGGTTTGGCGCAGCGTCGCCGGCGTATTCCTGCTTGCGCTGATCAACAACGGGTTCAACATTCTGAACGCGGACCCCTTCTACCGTGACCTGACAACGGGTCTGATCATTCTTGCCGCGATCGGGATCAGCGCTGGCGGCAGAAACAGGTGATCGTGGAACCGGATACGCTTTCTTCAGCCTATGGAAACGACAATTCCGTCCTCCGACCGGACGAGTGCGTCGAGCGGGCTGAATGGCGGCGAGGGCAAGACGGCTGACACGCAACGGCTCTCATTTCCTGAGAAAGACCTGGATGTCGGCGACATTTGTCCCCGTTCCTCCGATGTGAAGATGGTCACCGGACGCCGCGAGGGCGGGGTAGCTGTCGTTCTGCGCCAATGCACGTGACGGGTCGATGCCCATCGCCACCATGCGGTCCAGCGTATACCGGTCAACGGCGGCGCCGGCGCTGTCCGTGGGGCCGTCCCGACCATCGGTGCCTCCGCTCAAGAACACCCAATTACCGTGAAGACCCCGTTTCCGGGCGCCGACGGCAAATCGAAGAGCCAGCTCCTGGTTCCGTCCGCCGAGACCACTTCCCCTGACCCGGACATGGGATTCTCCCCCGAACACCAGGCCCTGGAGGGTGCCGTGCGGCAGTCGAATGGCATGATCGAGCATGAGCTGGCCGGCAACCTCGACATCCAAGCTGTAATCTGACTCCGCGACCGTCATTGGAAAGTCGTCTACGGACTCGACGATTGCAGAGAGGCTCATGCTGTTACCGCCGATCAGCGTGTTGATACAGACAACGTCGTTTTCACATGCGGCCATTGAGGCATGTGGATCGGAATCAGCGAGGGCGGAAGTCAACAGGTCCCGGGCAGCTCCGGGCAGCTCGGAGAGCAGGTTGCGGCGTTCCAACATTCTCACGACCTGTTCGTGCGACATGAGTTGGCCGGCAGTTGGGCCACTCGCGACGACACTCAGGTGATCGCCGGGAACATCAGACAGGATATAGGCGAACACCCGCGCGGGGTGAGCAAGCTTGGCCATGCCACCACCCTTGAGGCGGGACAGGTGTTGCCGCACGGCATTTATCTGGCATATGTCAAGCCCGGCGCGAAGCAGGATGTCGGTGGTCCGAGACTTGTCCTCGAGGGAGAGGCCAGGCACAGGCGCGGGAAGAAGGGCCGACCCTCCACCGCTGATGAGCACGATGACGACATCCTCGTCCGTTGCGGCACGGAGCGAGTCTGCCACCATGCTCGCGGCACGGACCCCTCGTTCGTCGGGTACGGGATGTCCGGCGGCGAAAACACGGGCACCGTGGACCTGACGGTGGTTCTCGTCGTTTGTTACTGCGATGTACGTCGTCTTGTCGGTGTAACCGAGCAGGTCCCGGGTTCGCATCAGCATCGTGACGGCAGCTTTGCCGAATGCAATGACGATATTTTTGCCGTTCCCCCTCGGACTCGGTGGCGGGTTTTTCCGCCAGGAGTTGCACAGGGCGAAAGCCGGATCGGCCGCCTCGACGCCCGTTGTGAATAGACGCCGGGCGAGGGATCTCAGTTCTCCCAATTCAGGCGAAGTCATGACGACCAGCCTGTTCCCGGTCAAACCGCATTCCCCGCCGATGGCGGACGTGCCCGCGAGGCACCCCTTGTGCGGGCCGGTTCGGAGAGCTGGCATCAGTGGATCTTCCGGTCACCACGTCAGGTCTTATCCCGGGAGTGTTTTCGGAGTTCAGCCCGAGCGACCTGCCGCCTGTGAACGGCGTCCGGCCCGTCTGCGAGCCGGAGCGTCCGCAGTGCGGTCCATTGCCGGGCCAGCGGAGTGTCGCGGCTGACACCCGACGCCCCGTGTATCTGTACCGCCTCGTCCGTGACCCTGAGCGCGACGTTCGGCGCGACGGTTTTGACCATGCTTATCCAGGGTGCAGCCGCACGCGGGTTCCCCTGGTCCATCATCCAGGCCGCCTTGAGGCACAGTAACCGCGCCATTTCGATTTCCATGCGCGCATCGGCGATGATGTCGAAATTGGCCCCCAGTTCTGCAAGCCGCTTGCCAAACGCTTCACGCGCCAGCGATCGTTGGCACATGAGTTCGAGGGCTTTCTCGGCTTGCCCGATGGCTCTCATGCAATGGTGAATTCTACCCGGGCCTAGCCTGCTCTGCGCAATCTCGAAGCCACTGCCTTCTCCGACAAGCAGGTTTTCGACCGGTACGCGGACGCCCGAGAAACGAATTTGGAAGTGCCCGTGGGGCGCGTCATCATGTCCATAGACATCCATGGGCCGCACCTTCTGAATACCCTCCGTCGAGGCATCGACGACAATCATTGAGTGGCGCCGGTGGCGCGGCGTCTTGGCATCGCCTGTGCGCACCATGACGATATAGACAGCACATCGCGGGTCACCGGCGCCGGTTGCCCACCATTTGTCTCCGTCAAGCACATAGTGAGGGCCGTCCCTTCGACAGGAAAGCTCCAGACCGGTAGGATCGGACGACGCGATGTCCGGTTCCGTCATCAGGTAAGCCGAGCGGATGTCGCCTGCCAGCAACGGGTCCAGCCACCTGGTTTTCATCCAGTCGGGTGCAAACCGCTCAAAGACTTCCATGTTTCCGGTGTCGGGAGCGTTGCAGTTGAAGATTTCGGCAGCCAGGTGAGACTTGCCCATTTCTTCTGCGAGCCAGGCGTACTCCACTGTCGTGAGGCCGTAACCCCTGTCGCTCTGTGTCAGCCAGAAGTTCCAAAGGTTTCGTTCCCGTGCCCGCGCCTTGAGTCCTTCCAGGATCTCCTTTTGCCTGGCATTGATCACCCAGCGCCCTCCACGCTCAACTTCGGCAAGGAATTCGGCATCGAGCGGAGCGATTTCGTTCGTGATCATGTCGACCACTTGCCGGTGGATGGGTTTGAGCCTTTCGCTCATTCCGAGAAACATGCAAGTGCCTCGTTCGTATGGTTTTCTCTTCCCGCCACGAACAAGCCATGCTTTGGTGCCTCAATCAAGTGGCACAGTCCCGAAAATTCCTCGGACACAGTAATTTGCGTAATACAGGAATCATGAAGTGCTCCTCCGCACTTGCGCCCTAATGCCCGTATTCTGGCGAGCGGGTCAAACGTTGCCAAAAGGCCGCCCGCATTCCAATCTTGTCCAGTCCGAACGAAGTCAACGCCGTCGTCACCCGGGAAACCCTGCGGATCATTACCTTTACCTGCTTCAGCGCCCGACCATCGATTCCCTGTTCAGGATCGAGCGGGATGCGCCGTTGGCCGAGGAGACCCGAGTCGATGTGCGGGCGTCCGTGCCCATCGTCGACGTGAGAATTACCTCCAGTCGTGGCTGCACGGAATGAGGTGACATCTTTGGTGAACCGGCGGCGGCACCTCCGCTCGTCAGGCTTTTCCGCCATGTCGTCGTGGCCCAACTCGAAGGCAGAAGATTCCGGCGATGAAACCACGCGGACCTTGTTTCCGCGGACGTCCGGGCAATCGGCCCGATCGCACTACCACCTGAGAAAATGTGCAAATGAACGCGAAGCTGAAATGAGCTGTTGTGAATCAAGTGTTTCAGGCGCCAAAGGCCAAGAGGCCAAAAGGCGTTGCACGCAAGACTTGTCAATCCTATCTTTTGCCGATGCTCAAGAAACTTTCAATCAAGCGTTTCAAGTCAATTCGCAGCTCGACGTTGGAATTCGGTAACGTAAATATGTTCATTGGAGGGAACGGATCCGGAAAATCGAACGTTCTTGAAGCTATCGGGGTCATGTCTGCAGCGCTTGAAAGGGGATTGGGCGACGGAGATTTAAGCAAGAAGGGCGTGCGGATCACGCCTCCGGAATTAATGAAGTCTGCATTCAAGGGGTACGAGTTACCCAAAACGCTTGAACTCACGGCGAATTTGGAAGGCGAAGTCGAGTATCGAGTGAACTTGACCGGCAGACCAGATGATCCTTTGTTGGCCTTTTTCAGCGAAAGTTGTTTCCTCGGCGATGCAAAGGTTTTTGGAAGGAGTCACGGTGGTGCCCAAGTCATGGGTAAAAGTATTTCAAGGAAGTTACTGAGGCACCGAAGCATTTGGGATCAAGTCCGAACCGCGTTCGAGTTTCCTGAGCCCGTCGTAGACGCATTAGACAGCTTGTCTGAATATTCCATCTTTGCTCCGCAAACTGACTACCTGCGTGGTACGCAGGTTGGAAAGGTAGATACACCTCCGATAGGATTACACGGCGAGGGATTACCCGAGGCCGTTCGAGGGATGATCCTCCAATGGGAATTGGTTGAGCGCCGAAGACGCGCAGATACTGACGTCACTTTCGATATGAAAAGGAAGGCAAAAAAACTCGCGTTTCTGCCGCGGTGGGCCCGCTCGGTGAAAGTGGGAAAGATCGAAGAGCATCTGGCTTCGCGGGACATATCGGAACGCGGTTCGGATATGGTGTATTTCGTTGACAGGTTCATGCATTCGAAACGAAACAGGCTTTCTGTCTACGATAGTAGTGAAGGTGCGCTGTTTCTTCTGTTTGCTGCAGTTCTTCTTTCGCACGATGACGCGCCACAGATATTTGCGCTAGACAATGTGGACAGCGCGTTAAATCCGAAAATCACCCGAACTCTGGTAGAGACGATCGTTGCGATTACAATGACGTCGTCCAATTCTGGATTGGCCTGCGGGCCGAAGCAGGTTTTCCTTACGAGCCACAATCCGACGTCATTGGATGCTTTCGATTTGTTTGATGACGCACAACGAATATTTGTCGTCGCAAGAAACAAACTCGGTCACACCGAAGTTACGCCACTCAAAATACGAAAAGACATGTCACGAGAGGACTGGATGAACAAAGTGAAAGGCCGCAACCTTTCACAGTATTGGTTGGACGGAGAAATTCGTGGTGCCCTTGGACAGGATGTATAGATGTGCGCATCGGAATCGTTTGCGAAGGGCCCACCGACTTACATGCGTTGGAGTGTTTTTTGGACAAGTCGTTGAGGGCGATGGAACTTGATCCTGCATTTGTGAGGATTCAACCTGACTTTGATAACACGATTTGGGCAGGTGGTTGGTTCATGATGTTGAATTGGCTTGAAGAAAATCCTCCGGATTCAAGGATCTCAAACTATTTCGGTGGCGGACTGTTCGATAACGATCTTTCCGCAAAAATGTGTGACGTGATTGTTTTTCAATTGGACGCGGACGTGCTGTCCGACGTGTCTTTTCAACAATTTGTCCATGATCGCTACGGCTATGTTGTTGCCGATGCCGATGATCCTGCTGAACGGGGCAACCAGATTCGTAGGGTTGTTGAACTTGCAGGCGAGTTCGATCTACTTGCGAAAGTCGATAAGGACAGGCACGTTGTTGCGCCAGCCGTTGAATCGACCGAGACCTGGTGCGTGGCTATTTTTCGTCAGTTCGGCAGCGACCCAGAACTCCTGAAAGATCTGGACCTCTGTCAGGAATTCATGACGGTACTGCATCAGTCCGAAGGGAGACCGATTCGGCAGTTTTCCAAAATCGACAAGTCACCTCTCCGGCGGCACAGATACTGTGAATTACAAGCAAATGGTTATCGAAGATTAGAGCAGCAATGCCTACACTATCGTGTACTCGTCGAACGCTTAGCCACGCTACCGTAGTACGATATCCCAAAACGGAACATGAGCCGTTTGTGCCCATTGAAGCGGCAACAGAATGATGTCATCTTTGGGCATCGGACAGGCATGTGACGGGCATGCTGACAGCGTTAAACGCGATCGTGGTTGAGGAATGGACACTGCTTTCGAAACGGAATCAGGCCGGTATTCAAGCCTGGTGGATTACCCGAAACCCCTCAACGAAATCCCCGAGGATTCATACACACTGCCATCGTACCTCTATACCGATCCGGCAGTTTACGATCTGGAAAAGGAGAGAATCTTCTACCGGACCTGGCAATATGTCGCTCATGAGAGTCTCTTCCCGAATGTTGGCGACTATCTCACGCTCCGGATCTGCGATCAGAACATATTTGTCATTCGCTCCGGCGACGGGCAGCTCCGGGCCTTCTACAACGTCTGCCAGCACCGGGCGCACGAACTGCTGCCGGACGGTTCGGGCAACGTCGAGCGGGTCATCATCTGTCCGTACCATGCATGGGCGTTCGAAACGGACGGGCGCCTGCGGGGGGCTCCGAGGGCCCATCTGCGTCCCGGTTTCGACCGGAAAAACCACGCGCTGAGCGAGGTCCGCCTTGAACTGTTCCTGAACTCGATTTTCGTCAATCTCGATCCCGACGCCATACCAATGTCCGAACTTGCGGGAGACCTTGAAGAGGACGTTCGACAGAGACTGCCGTTTCTCGATCGGGTTACGGTTCCCCGGGCCAACGCGTTGGGTGAAACCCATATCAATGCGGGCTGGAAGGTCGTCGTTGACAATTACGTCGAGTGCTACCACTGCGATCACGCACACCCGGCTTTTGCCGACATCATTTGCATGGATTCCTACCAACAGGATACATTCGCTCTCTGGTCGCGCCAGGTCGGCGAGGACATCAGGCCTGAAAACTCTGCGTATTCCGTCAACTTGGATTTTGGGGTGAACCGTTCGGCATTCTGGTACCTCTGGCCGAACACGACTTTCAACGTTCTTCCTGGCGCCGAGGAAATTAACATATCGGCGATTCGTCCGACCGGGTTGGAGACGACATCTTTCGAAGGGCACTCGTTGTCCGTGTCGGACACGTTTGATGAGGACCGAGCCCGGTACACGGCCGATGTCCTGGTTCCTGAAGACATCGACTTGTGTGAAAGCGTTCAGCGCGGGCTCAAGTCAAGGGGATACTCGCAAGGGCCGATCATCGTGGATTCGAATCGAAGCGGGCGCGGCGAGCATGCGATTCATCACTTTCACCGTCTGGTGCAGGCCGCGCTTTCCTGAGTAACGGGCTCGCGCGGGACATCATGTCAATCGGTAACGGCAGAATAGGATCAGCGCCAGAGAGGCATTGTCGTCGTGGGTGCAGGTCAGGACCTGGTCTTAAGCGCGCCTTAGATTGTTCCTGCCGTGGTTGTGACGACTTCAGAATCTGTGCCGTGACGCGATGACACGACAACCCTCCGGCGCCTCCGACGAGCGTCAGGTCGATCACATGCTGCCACCGGAGATCGGTCCCTACCTGGAGTCCCGTATCGCGACTCTGGGGACGTATTCGGGCAGCCGGAAGTTTTCGGACGGTCAGTCGAATCCGACTTATCTGGTCAACGGCACAGACGGGTCGTTCGTCCTGAGGGCAAGACCGCCCGGAAACCTAGAGCGTTCCGCGCACCGGGTTGATCGGGAGTTCAGGGTCATGCGCTCCCTACGGGGGAGTGGTGTTCCCGTTCCTGAAACCGTTTTCCTGAGTGGAGAAGACAATCCGCTCGGCCGACAGTTTTTCGTTATGAAGCACGTCGAAGGGCGGATTTTCTGGAACCCGGCGCTTCCGGAAATGTCTGCCGGCGAACGCGGCCAGGTTTATTCGGACATGATCGAGACTCTGGCGAAACTCCATTCCGTCGATCCCGCTGCCGTCGGACTGTCTGATTTCGGCCGGCCGCGTGGATACGTCGGGCGTCAGACGGCCATGTGGATTTCGCAGTATCGGCAGGCGGAGGAATCGCGGGAGCCTTTGCTGGACCAGGTCATTCCGTGGTTGGAGGAAAATACCCCGGCGGAGGACGACTCGAACAGCCTTGTCCACGGCGACTTCCGGATCGACAACCTGGTTTTCCGCGCGGATCGTCCTACGGTCGCCGCGGTGCTGGACTGGGAATTGTCGACACTTGGTCATCCGGTTTCCGACCTGGCGAACCTGTGCGCGCAGCATCGCCTGCCGAATGAGGGGTTGTTCATGCGTGGTCTGGCAGGGGTCGGCCGGAGAACGCTGGGGATTCCGCAAGAAAACGAGATCGTGGAACTTTACTGTTCCCGGATGAACCTGCGCTATCCTGCGGAATGGACCTTTCACACGGTCTTTGGCCTGTTTCGGCTGGCTGCGATTCTTGCCGGCGTTCGGAGTCGCGCCCTGAGGGGAAACGCATCCAATCCCGAAAAGGCCATCGAGTTGTCGAAGGCGATTCCGGTTCTGGCCGAATTGGCAGTTTCAGGACTGGACCGATCATGAGGCGGTCGTGCGACAGCCAAGGTGGGTGCTGACGACCGCGGCTGCCGAAACGACCCGGCGCAATCCGGTCAAGTGTTTGCATGACGGAACAGGAAGTCGGCGAGTGTTCCGAGTACACTGGCACGGGTTGCCTGCGAATGAAGAGATCAACGAGTGGCGTGGCGCCAGACGCCTTTAGAACGCAACGCGGTCGCCTCCTTTCAGGTCGAGGATTTCCCGTGCTTCGTCCGGTGTCGCAGGTTGGCAGCCAAGGTCCCCGATGATCCTGCGTATCTTGGCGACCTGCTCAGCATTGCTCTGTGCCAGTTTTCCCCGGGCAATGTACAGGCTGTCTTCGAGTCCTACCCGCACGTGTCCTCCCATCTGGCTGGCGGTCGTCGCCAGAGGCATTTGGGCGCCTCCTGCCCCGAGCACCGACCAGCGATAGGAATCGCCAAACAACCGGTCCGCGGTCCGTTTCATGAAAACGAGATTGTCGATGTCGGTTCCGATTCCTCCGAGAATCCCGAATATGAACTGAATGAACACGGGCGGACGGAACAGCCCGGAATCCATGCAGAACTTCAAATTGTAGAGATGGCCGACGTCGTAGCATTCATGTTCAAACTTGATCCCGAGCGGGGCAAGCGCTTCGGCAGCCTCGCGTATGTCGCGAAAGGTGTTTCGAAAGATGTTGGCCTCCGACCCTTCGACGTAATCCTTTTCCCAAGCGTATTTCCAGGTCTCGTAGCGTCCCGCCAACGGGTGAAAGGCGAAATTGAAACTCCCCATGTTCAGCGAACACATTTCCGGTTCAAAACGCTTGGCCGGCTTGATCCTGTCCTGGATTGACAACGAGAGGGACCCGCCCGTCGAAATGTTCACGACCGTGTCGCTCGCCTGCTTGACGCGCTGCAGAAACGGAGTGAAATCGTCCGGATTGACGGACGGCGAACCGTCGACGGGATTCCGTGCATGGAGATGCAGTATCGACGCGCCTGCTTCAGCGGCCCCGATCGCCTGTGTCGCAATGTCATCATAGGACAGAGGCAAGGCGTCCGACATCGTCGGAGTGTGAATGGCGCCGGTAACGGCGCAGGTGATGACGGTACGTCGTTGACGGGGCATACGGCCAATCCTCAATGGTGATCCCGGATCGAACGCCGAACGGCGTCGCCGTTTCTCTCCCCGGATCAGCTTCGGTTTCGACGATTCGTATACCGTCGATTGATACTGATGGCGACGGTTTTCAAGGGACGAGGCGCAGCCAGACCCGGTTCTTGCGCGGTGTCTTCCGGACGCGAGGCCGGGAGAGACAGACGTGATCAACGGTCAGGCATCTTCGTGGTCGGGAGGAATCACGATCCTGGTTCGGACGTTCAGGTATCGAGGAAACCGCATATGCGCGTCAAAAACTCGGTGTGCCACGCGACAGACTCTACGAAAATCGCCAAAAGCGTACACAGCGTACATGTAACTCTCCGGCTCAGCCGCGACGACATCCCTTGGCGGGTTCCTGCACACGCACGTATTCTCCTCTTTCCGGCAGTGCAGCGCGTGCGACGGGTTGGAGATTCACCTGTCCGAAGTGGCAGTGCGCGGCCTCCTTTCTGACGATCATCGTGCCCGAGTCGATGCCCTGCGTGCGTTCAAACTGGTTCCAGAATTACGTTTGGGGATTGGTCCGCCTACGTCGCGGTGATCGGCGTCAGCCTGGGCTCACGGATCGAAACGGTAGGGGCACTGGAGCGATGCCTGCCGCAGTCTCCGTCGCTGTGTATGCGCGCACGGCTCTCGGGTCACTTGAAGCGAAACCCGGTGAGACACTGCCTGACCTGTTCGAGCGGTGACAGGCTCCCGTAAGGCGACACTGTCTGAACGGTGGTCGAACCCCGCCACTTCAGGGGTTGTGGGAGGAGCGTGCCGCTCGTCTTGTCCAAAAGCCGAAGTCGGTTGGGTGGGCAAACAACCGACGAACAGCGCCTACAGCAAGTTCCTGCCGGCTCCGGTCCAGGGAGATGAAAGTTCCGCAGTGTACGGAGGTGGAATGGAGGGTTTCCGGTGCCACGGTTTCACCGACGCAATTCCGGGATTTGCCGATGAGTATTCCTTGACCATTGGTATCGGAGTACTCTGGTTAGATACCGGGCATGATCCCTTGATCGTCGCCGACATGCGGCGCCGTGTCGCTAGATGTGATTTCGGGACCACCACGAAACTGAACAATCCCAGTCGCTGATATGCGGTTCCAATGCACACTTACGTCGCCGCGATGTTTTGACATCACAGAACATGTCAGGTGAATTGACTTTCGGAACGAAATTACCGGTATTCCTGCCTCTTGCCTCCGGGGAATGGGAAGCGAGTCTGTCGGGTTCCTTAGTCGACTCGTCCCTCGAAATTTGCCGGCGTCTGAATAAACACGCGCGGTTCCGCCGAGTCCGAAGCGGTTACCATTGGGAACGGTTCGTTTCTCCGAAGGATGGGCGAAACTCCTGAGCCAATTCCTGGGACACGACCTCTCATCCCGGCGGCGCACGGTTGCATGCGGGCGTACGTTGGGGCAGTTTTCGCTTGAATGAGGTGTCCTCGACGTTTGGGTGGACCCACGCGGCGTTGTCAGTATCATTGCTTTCAGATTGACGCCTTTAACTCGAACGGGGTTGTTCCATGAGCACTGGTAGGGCGGGCGGCGGGGATATCCGCTACCAGCCGGACGAAACGCCTGCGCCGGGTCTGGCAATTGGTCTCGGCCTGCAAATCTGCGTGCTTACCATCGCTGCCGTCATACTGATCCCGACGATCGTGATGCGGGCCGGCGGCGCGAGCGAGAGCCATCTGTCCTGGGCAGTATTCGCGACGGTCGTGATCTGCGGAGCGACGACGATGCTGCAGGCGGTCAGGGTAGGGCGGATCGGATCGGGTTACGTGGTCATCATGGGAGCGACCGGATCCTTCATCGCGGTTTGCATCGCTGCAATTCGAGAGGGCGGTCCGGCGTTGCTGGCGACCTTGGTCGTCATCTCTGCGCTCGTACCCATTGTGCTCGCCACCTGGCTGCCGTTGTTTCAGCGTGTGTTGACCCCCACGGTTTCGGGCACCGTGCTCATGTTGATTCCGGTCACAGTGATGCCCGCCATATTCGACTTGCTGACCGCGGTCCCGTCCGCAAGCCCGGTCCTGGCGCCACCGTTGTGCGCTCTGTCGGTGTTGCTCGTCATCGCGGGCATCGCGCTGAAAGCGGCGGGTGCGCTCCGTCTCTGGGCACCAATGGCTGGCGTCGTTGTCGGCTCGGTTGTCGCTGCTGCGTTCGGCCTGTACGAGTTCGACCGCGTGCTTGACGCGCCGTGGTTTGGGCTTCCGCAGGGCGAATGGGCGGGATTCGATCTCGAATTCGGACCGGCTTTCTGGGCGCTTCTGCCAGCCTTCCTGCTGGTGAGCGTGATCGCCTCCATTCGTACGATCAGTGGTGCTGTTGCAATTCAGAGGGTCTCTTGGCGCAGGAGGCGGGCGGTTGATTTCCGCGCGGTCCAGGGAGCAATCACGGTGGACGGGCTGGGAAACCTTCTTTCCGGCATCGCTGGTACGGTGCCGAACGCAGCCACGGCGGTGGGTGCATCAGTGGCCGAGCTCACCGGGATCGCTGCACGCAGCGTCGGAGTTGCTACCGGTGCGATCTTCATCGTCATGGCGTTTTTTCCGAAAGTTCTTGCCGTTGTGCTCGCGATCCCGGGACCAGTGGTCGCAACCTATGTTGGGGTGCTCCTTGCAATGCTCTTCACGGTCGGGGTGAAGGTCGCCGTACAGGACGGGATCGACTATAAAAAGTGCGTGATTGTCGGGTTGTCATTCTGGGTTGGCGTCGGTTTTCAGAACGACATGATTTTCCCGGAGCAGACCACTGATTTCGCAGGTGGACTCTTGCGAAACGGGGTTACGTCGGGCGGAGTCCTTGCAATAGTATTGACACTCTTCGTCGAGATGACAAAACCGCGCCGCAGTCGCCTCAAGGTCGCATTCGATCTTTCCGTTCTGCCGGAAATCAGGAAGTTTCTCGGAACATTCTCGACCCGGAGCGGTTGGGACACAACAATGTCCGAGCGGCTTGGCGCCGTCTGCGAAGTGACGCTTCTGTCGCTTGTTCGGGACAGGGAGGATGCAAACGAGAATCGCGGCCGTCGACAACTGCGCATCGCTGCCCACAGGGAAGGTAACACGGCGGTTCTCGAGTTCACCGTTTTCCCGGGGAACGACAACATTCAGGACCGCCTCATGGCCATCGGTGACGACCCGGGCGGCGCGCCCGACGAAAGGGAGGTTTCATTGCGGAATCTGCGCCGGCTTGCGAGTTCGGTCCGACATCAGCGATTTCACGAATTGGACATCGTTAGCGTTTACGTCTCAGCGCCGGAGGTGAAATCATCTCGGCAATCTTCCGGAGCGCCGCCGAGTACCGCAACCGACCCGTAATCGAACCCGAAGGCGGGAATTTCTCGAACTCGTTTATGGCGAAAGCCCTGGGGAGGAAGCGAGCGGAATCAATGGGTTGCGATCAAAACGCGGCATGGTTTTGCTCTACCCAACAATTGAAGATGACGGCCGACGCCGCCTTCGGTCCGGACAGCTCGGAACGCACGGCCTGGTTCGAGAAATGGCGCTACGTCCTTCGTCACGATCCGAAGGGGGTCCGCACGGCGATCGATGAACTTCGCTGTCTGAAACGGATGGGAAAGGGCAATGCCGACATTTTCCGGGAGTTCGGCTTCTTTCACAACGACCGAAAACGCATGGGCTATAACGAAGTCGCCGATGCAGGCTATCCGATCGGCTCGGGGGTGTTTGAAACGGGGAATCCCATGCTCGTGAACTCTTGACTCCAACTCGAATTCAGGGTTCGTTGCGACCCAAGCCGGACACTGAAGGAGTTTCCGGCGCCTTACCATCTAAGAGCTTGACCTAAAAGTGCGCGGCCCCGCAAGATGTGGTATTCCGAGTCAGTTTTCCACGACAGACGAGGAGGTCCACATGTCCTGGAACAAGGCCGCGCAGAAGACATATAAACGAAATGGCGAACGCTTTGAAACTGATTTGACCGACGCGGAATGGGAACTGATCGAGCCACTTCTTCCGCCGCCCTCGCGGATGGGGCGTCAGCGCACGACTGATCTGAGCGAGGTTTTCAACGCCATCCAGTACATGTTGGGAACCGGATGCCAGTGGCGCGCGATTCCGAAGTGTTTTCCGCCGTTTACGACGGTTCAGAACTATTACTACTCCTGGCGGGACAGCGGTGTTTTCGACCGGATGATGGACGTACTGCGCGGGCACGCACGGGAGTTGGCGCAACGCTCCGAAGAGCCGACGGCGGCCGCGATCGACAGCCAGTCGGTGAAGACGACGGAGAGCGGCGGCCCTGCCGGCTATGATGCGGGCAAGAAGGTCAAGGGCCGCAAACGCCACATTGCCGTCGACGTCGAAGGGTTGCCGATCGTGATCGCGGTTCATGCGGCCGACGTGCAGGACCGGGATGGTGCTCCCGCGGTGATACTGCGGATGCTTGAGAAGGCGTCCGCGGTGACGAAACTGTGGGCCGACGGCGGCTACCAGGGTCCGAAGCTTGTCTCGAAGCTGGGGGAGCATGGCCTTGGCGGTCTGCTTGAGATTGTGGAAAAACCGAAGGATATCAAACGCTTCACGGTGCTGTACCGTCGCTGGGTCGTGGAGCGGACGTTTGCCTGGATGTCCCGGTGTCGGCGTCTTGCGAAGGATTACGAGCGGAGCCTGGCGAGTTCGCTGGCGTGGTGTCAGCTGGCGGCTTGCCGGTTCATGATGCGGCGGGTGGCACGGGAGACATCCCATTGAAACGAAACGGAAAAAGCGAGAAAGCGAGATATGATTCAAGCTCTAACCAAAGGAGAATCATCGGATGGCCTCAATTGAAGATCGCCTGAACTCACTTGCGAAACGACATCTCAAACTTGACCACGACTTAGATCTTGACGCTGGATTGACCGATAGCGAAGTGTCGTCAGCCGACGCGGTGGCGTTCATAAGGAGATGCGGCGAAGAGTTCGGCGTGACCATGTCCCCCGAAACTGTCGCAGGGTTCAAAAACATGCGAGATGTCGCATCCTATATCGGTTCGCACACCAGCTGAATGTCACCATCAGTTCCTCGCGGCCGCAGTCGGAGCGACCCGACGGCACGAGGGTGGGACGGGGATCCGGGAAGTCGTAACCCCGTTCGAATTCCCGGGTGTCCCGAGAGGGCATGTAAGCCGGTTTCAGGGCATGCACATCTGTCGGCCTAGGGCCGATCGGGTGTCGATTCCCGAAATGCCGGGCACCTTCCACCGTTCCAATACAGCGGTCGTGTTTCATGTCGATCTCACGCCCGATGCACGCCGGGAGGCCGACGCCAGCGCATCGCTTGACGGACATGAGCTGGCGCGCCGGGATCGTATCTTCCGGCCACTGCCACGACGGCAGTTCACCCTTTGCCGCGCTGCACTTCGAACTGTACTCTGCCGCACGCTCCGCTGTTCCAATGACGAATTGTCCTTCCGCGCCTCCAAGTACGGAAAGCCCTTCGCCCTGGTCGGCGGCGTTCCGGCGTCGATCGCCTTCAATGTCAGCCACAGTGGCCAGCATGGCCTTATCGCGCTCGCCCCGGAAGGGCGAATCGGCGTGGATGTCGAGGAGATTTCCGCGCGGAAGGACATCGATGGCGATATCCGGCTTCTCTTTTCGCCCGGGGAGCGCGCACGCCTCAACCGCGCCGACGGACGGCGCCAGCTTGAACTGTTCTGGAGTCTGTGGACCATGAAGGAGGCGCTCGTCAAAGCCTCGGGCACGGGCCTTGTTCGCGACACGGTGAGCTTTACGATCCCGCCTGCGATGGATCTCGAAGCGAAGCGGGCCGTGTTTCGGTTTTGCGACACGCCCTCGACCCAGTGGCTACTGGAAAGGCTCGACAGCACCCGCTTCGCCGCAGCACTCGCGTATGAAGTGCCGATCCCACCCGGCCTCGAGTCGATTAGGTGTGACAAACCGGGTGCCTTCGGGGCGGGTCCGTGACGACGGCGACCGACTTGGCCCCCCATGCCTCGCCCCTTAAGGCATGGCGGATTCCGGACCCGATCTCGGTATGCACGGTCCGCGTTGCCGATGACACCGAGATCACGGTGCGGCAGCACGGAAATGCAGACGCGCCGCTCCGTCTGATTCTTAGCCACGGCAACGGACTTGCCGTTGATCTCTACTATCCGTTCTGGTCGCTCCTCGCCGACGAGTTCGATCTCATCGTCTTCGATCTGAGAAATCATGGATGGAACCCCTTGGGTTCACGTGAGCATCACAACATCCCGACGCTGGTCCATGACCACGACCTCGTGCTCGATGCCATTTTCCGCCACTACGGCGAAAAACCCTGTGTCGGCGTCTTTCATTCCCTTTCCACGGTTGTCGCACTGCAGTCGGAGACGCGGCGTTATTCCGGACTGGTCCTCTTCGAGCCGCCGCTGTGCAAACCATCCGCAAGCGAGACGGAGTTCGACGCGGCGTGCGAACGGGCTGCAACGATAATCCGGCGCCGCCGCGTGCGGTACAAATCGGAAGAGGAGTTCGCGGACGTGCTGGCGTACATGCCGGGTTTCCTCCACGTCCTCCCTGGGGTCCGCCAGCTCATGGCTCGGACAACCCTGAGACACACAGGTGGTGACATGCCCTACGAACTGCGCTGCCCTCGCGAGTTTGAAGCCCAGATTACAGAGTACCTGAGATCGTTCGCTCCGCTGCTGGACCTGGAGGGGTTGTCTTCCCCGACGAAGGTAATCGGAGCCGACCCGACCCTTCCGGTTACGTACTTGCCGAGCTTCGACCTCTCGCGGGTGATGGCGGTCGATTATGACTTCGTGGTCGATGGAACACACCTGCTCCAGCTGGAGAAGCCGAAGGAGTGCGTTTCGATGGTGCGGGATTTTCTCGACCGAATCGGGCTGCTGCAAATTGGTAAGTCGGTGCCCGATGTTAAGTAGGAGTCCGGAGCGGGCTCCTGCATCCGGACGGGCGGACTAAAACCATTTGGCTGCCTGGCACGGGCCAAAGGCGCGAACTCCCTAATTGAGGAGGGGTCGTGCCACAACGATCTCTCCAATCAGTGGCAGGGCGTGTAGGTGCAGTTCCACTCGCCGTGGAAGCCTGTCCGCCGGATCGATAGTCCGCTCACCTGGTGTCGGCGGTTTTTTGAAAGCGCGGGATTTTGGTGGTAAACCGCGCTTTTTCGGGATGGGCCTGCCGTCTTTTGGCGACCGGATCACCCGTTTCGTCGCCTTTTGGGTCGAGAGCGCATCTCTTCGGCCTCCAGTTGGGGGCAGGGCCAACTGCATCGGGCGCATCGAGGGAACGATTCACCCGGCCGAACCGCCCCAGGCAGGCGGCGGGCCGGGGTCGCGGAACCATAGTCCGTTACGAAACGTACCGACGGCGGTGCCTGGCTGGCGGTGGCAGCGGACCCCATGTCGGCTGGTGCCGGCAGCGCGTGTCGCATCCGATGCACCTTGTTGGGTCCCGGAAAAGCGCGGCGAATCGCCAGATTTCCGCGCTTTTCCATAGCCATCGACACAATCAACGCGGATTTCGACGATCCCAAGTTCACGGCTTTCGCGCAGCATGTTCACGACCGTTGTTCGACTGACCTTCATGCGCTTGGCGATTTCGCCCTGCGTCAGCCCTTCGCCGTAATAGAGAAGCGCAATATTCGAGAGTTGGGCTTCCTTGTCGCCGCTGACACGTTTCGAAGGTGCAGGCTTGAACATGGTTCAGGCGTTTACTTCCTTATTTCCCGCCTGACCATAGTTGCGCCGAAACCATGCATAACAACGATCTATCTCTTCCTGGGGAAGTTCTTCGACCGGTCCACGGAGCATTGCAAGGTGGGTCGTCTTGGCGCTCTCCTCAAGATAGGCCGCTAAAGATGCCGCCTCGGAGGCAGACCTGCCCATCGTAAAGACCCCGTGCGTGTCAATAGGCATCGAGAATTGCCTGGCCAGTTTCGACCTCACCCGGTGTCGCATATCGCGAGCAGGGCACGTCGCGTCCAAGTATGTGGGTAATTGGGGTCAATACGGCGGGAATGCGCTCCCCCCGGGCGGCAACACTCGATGCATGGGGCGATCCGGGAGATGCTTCGAGGACCGGGCTGCACAGAGTCGGTGGCCGTGAGTTCGTCCGCCCTCTCTTTCACGCCGAGGACGAAGTTGCCGTTCTGGACGCCACGGCAGCGCGTGCACGAGTTGTGAAGACGTACCTTGTCCTCGTCATTCCCATCATGGTCTTCCCCTCCGACTGTGTGTCGTGACAGGCACCTGACGCTTCTCGCAAACACATTCCCATGTCCCGCCTTTCCCGCTTGTGACATGCTGATTCGGCCTGATCGCCCACCCGCCCCGTTACTCTATCCGCCGGCTGCGATCCGCTGACCACCGGCCGCCGGCCTACAGCCCGATGCGCAGACCGGCGAGGAATACTGCCTTGGTGGCCCGGCGCGCTTCGTGTCCCGGGTTGCGGCTCAGCACGGCCCCGACGCGCCATGCGGCTTCGGATCCAAGCGGCTCCGTCCAGTCGATGCCGAAATCGATCTGCCTACCGGATGGTTCAAGGCTGACCGGAACGCGCTCGCGCAGCACTGCCCCTTCCGGCGTCCGTCCGACGGGGAGGGAGAGGTCAAGGCGTCCGCTTTCGACCCGCAGTGGCTGCTGCACGGAGAGCCTGAGCGACCTCTTGCCGAGCCGGCGCGTGGCCACCACCGAAAATGCCGTGCTGAAAGCATCTCTGCCCGCGTCGGCCAGCAGCCCGCCTTCCACCTCAGGCACGGCGCCTCCCAGTTCGGCCGCCATGTCCAGACGCCAGCCGCCGGTTTTGAAGCCCGCTTCCGCCCGGACGAAGTCGATGCTGGAGGAGAGACCTCCGAAGGCACCTTCCGCGCGTCCGCCCAGGAACGTCTCCGCCTCCTCCAACCGGCCCGCGCTGAGGAGCGCGGGACCGCCGGCCGGCCGCCAGGCGAACGCGACGCCGCGCGCGTCCGCCCCGACCGTCTGCGCCCCTTCCATCGCGGAACTGATGGAGGCGAAGGCCGAAAGGGCCACAGCCCCGAACCGCGCCTGTGCCGAGAGCATGTGCAGGGCGAGGCCCTCGTGCGCTCCCTGCGGCGCGTCCATGTTGAACCTCAGCCGCCCGTCCAGCCCGGACGCTTCGCGCCAGTCGGTTACGATGTCGGCCAACCAGTCCGAGAGCCGGAGTACTGGGTCTGGTGCCGGTGCCCGCTGCGCAAAACCTGCGGCGTCGGTCCAGAAGGGCGCGCCCAGGTCGTCGAACAACGCGACACGCCGACCCGTCAGGCTGCGCCCGAGCGCGTCACCGAGCGCGCTTCCGGCGAGCATCTGGCTCCCAGCCGCCGGCGTGCCGCCCTCCGCTACTTGGGCGCCGAGTGCAAAGGAGGTAACGCCGACAGGCGCGGTCGCCGCGCCCAGGTCCATGAGCCCCCAACCAAATGTCGAGGACAGTTCGCAGTCGGAGAGGTCGTCGTCGAGGTCGAGGTGCGCGGGGCAGGACTCGCCGGAAGGCACAGAGTCCGGCGTCAACTGCGCGGTACGATAGAGCCGCTCCAGCAGCTTTTCATTCGCCAACTGGCTGCGGAACCAGCTTTTCATCACCGCCAGTCCGCCCGTTACATGCGGCGCGGCAAAGGAGGTTCCTTGCGCCTGGATGTAACCGCGCTCCACCGGCGGGCCGGGATCGTAGGCGGCCAGCCACATGGAATCGCCCGGAGCGGCGATGCACCATTTCGCGGCGATGCCGCAGCGGTTGGAGAAGGAGGCGATAGCGCCGCTGCTGTCGGTCGCCACCACGGCCACCATATGGCCGCGCAGCGAAGCCTCGAGCACTGGCAGGCCGGAAACGAGTTCCGGCGAGGTGGCGTCGATCTTGCCCTCGACGCAGTTCGGTTCGGGGCTTGCGCAGCTAGCACCATGGGCGTTGCCGGCAGCCATCACCAGGATCGTCTTGCCTGTCGCCCTGCTCGTCTGCGCAAGGATTGTAATGGCCGGGGCGTAGAGTTGTCCGAAAGTCTTGTTTTTGTAGTTCTTGATCAGGCCAGGGTAGGAAAAGCTCATATTGACGAAGTCGACGCGCCGCGGCAGGGCTGAAAATACGACGGCGACGGTGGCGACGGTGTCGTCCACATCTTCATCACCGATTCCTTTGTAGGTATCGCCGTCGGAGTCGAGCGGGACAGACGACGAGTCGAGCGGGACAGACAGCACGTCGAGCGAGTCCAGGCCCCAGGCGACGCCGTGGAAGTTGTATTGGGCGAGTGTGGGCGGATTGAAGGTGAGCGTGTTGTCGCGCCGCGCGGCGATGACGCTCGCCACGGGTGTGCCGTGGGTCTGGTCTCCGCAACCTTCCGTGGAGTGGCAGGTTTGATTGATCGTGAGCCCACGGAACTCCCAGTGGCTTTTGTCGACACCATTGTCGATTATCGCGACGCGGGCGCCCGCCCCGGGTGCAGCTGTGTCGCCGTCGCGCCCGGCGATCCGGGCGTAGGCCTCCGCTGCTCTGATCTGCGCCAGTCCCCATGCCGCCTGGTAATCGGAATGGCTTGAATAGATGGCGGCGAGCTTCGAAAGATCGACCGGCGAAAGGGGCGGCCTCGGCTGGTCACCGCCACCGATCGAGGACAGGCTTCCCCCGCTTCCACCTCCACCACCGCCGCATGCTGCAAGTACGCCGCACGCCAGCAGGACAGGCAGGGCCGCCGCCAGTTTTGGGCCGCTGGGCTGACTTGCGCGCGCACGTGTTGTGAAGATCGACCTTGTCCCGGTCTTACCGGTCAAGGTCCCCACCTTCGTGTGCGGGTCGCGATCTGCGTCGGGTGTTTTGCCTGCACATCGGCAGCGGCCCGGCTGCCTGTCCAGACCACTTCAGACTTCTTGACGCTGAGCGAGGCTGCCGAGTTTACGGTGTCGTACTCCACTCCGGCCGTCACCCCTCCGGCTAAATGTGACCGTTCCGTCGCTGCCGGTGCTTCCTCCTCCTCCGCAAGCATCCGGAGTCTGCGCGATGCCGGAATGTGCCGGTGAGTCAGCGTTCGATACATCGTTGCCGTTCTTCAATCCGCTTTATCCATGCCGACGGGCTTCGCCCTGTTCCGTTCCTGTTTACGGTCGTGAAGGACGGAAATCTGCGGTGTGAGTGTGTTCAGTCAGGCCGACCACTTCCCACTCTCCTCATCGAGGAGGAACCGACTGTGATTCATCGCTTCTACCTGCACGAGTTGCTACTCATCGCGCCAGCAACATCGCCCAATATCCGAATTGACACACCGCAGGCCGGTTCAAGGCCCATGGCACAACGCCCTCAGACCCCTAATGAAGCTCCAAGGGCCTTGTAAATCCTACCGTTTGGGAGGTGTCGAAGGCGCGCGGGTTCGCCGGGGGAGGCGGCGGGAGTAGGGCGGGCGCCGGTTACCGCCGGGCCGTCAGTGCCCTTTCAGCGGCTGTTGTTTCTCAAACTAAGGGCTCGTCACGAGAAAATCGCTACATACTAAAGCTGAGGACAACGGTGAAGTTCTTCGTCGTGGTTGACGCTGTGCACCGTTCACTCAACGCCCCCACATGGTCATTGGCTGCTCTCACGTCCGTTTTGCATCGTTATTTGTCAAATTCACGACAATTGGGGAAGCTGGCCGCCCGGATTCGCTGATCATCAAGGATTCCGAAACAATCCGGTTCCATTGAAGCAGTGCTGGAGCCGACATACTCCATGATTCGGTTATTTCCTGACAGACCCTAAGTCACCGTTCAGTAAGCTAGCTTTCCTGGTTTAGGCTGACATCGGAATCCCTGGGAATCGGAGTAACCCGGGAAGCTATCGACCCCTTCGTCACCAAGCAGCAGCAGCCCCCACCCGCGCGGTGTCGGCTCAACCGAGAAGCGGACCCAAATCAAGTGTTCAATCTCTGGGACACGGCTCTGGATGGTCGTCGGTGACCTTGATGCCGGTGGTGTACTGGGCTTCGTCGATGTCGGAACGGATGGTCAGACCTGTCCTCGTGGTCGTCGCGGCAATCAGGTTGACGGTCACCTCGTAGCTGACTGTCGGCTTCCCCCGCCAACTCTGGGTGATGTGGCGGAACATCCGGTGCTCGATCCTGTTCAAATGACCGCAACATAGTTGTTCCACTTGCTGGTGCCCGGCGGAAAGTGGCAGACCGAGATGGCCCGCCCCGGTTCATCGGCGAGACGCTGGACTTCCAGCTTCCACAGCCGGTTGCGGCTGCTGTTGGAGCTGCCGCCGTCGGCGGTGATCAGCAATCGACGGCATCCGGGTAGAGCGGAGCCCCCATCCGCCTCCACCAGCGCCGTAAGGTCTTAACCGCGAATTCCACTGCCCTTCAGCAGTCTTCGGCCGGCCGGTTCGATTGCCGTTCCGGTAACCGTGGCCAGAATCGCCGCCGTGCTCGTGGTAGCCACGTCCGAGCGCATCGCGGCTCTCCGCTTCCAGCGTCTCCTCGATGATCAGCCGGGTCGTCAGCCGGACCAGTTCGCTGCGGGCATCCGGCGCCGACAGGCGTCCTTCGGTCAACTGCGATAGGGTCTCGCGCGTGCGCATCGATCCGGGTATTCTCATTTCCATAAGGGCGTTTCCTTCCGTTGAGGCCAGCGAAATGCCGGCGAGTTTGCAAATCCAACGGAACCACGCCCCTCCCGAATTATCCAGCAAATGTTTGACTTCACCCAGCAACTCCGGCGCAGTCTCCGCCAAGCGCTCGCCTCCTCTTGCCCGGGACAGTTCCGTCAGCGGGTGCCACGTCACCGGATGCGATATCCTTGACACCCTGGCAAACCGTCGCACGCGATAAACCCGTCGCCCTGTCAACACGCGAATTCCCGCACCGCCCGATGGCATTGGCCTCAACACCGGCCGGGCGAAGACGCGCCCTCTCGTCCAGAACCGGCAGCATCATCTCGAACCTGTCTTTCAGCGTCTCGCTCACAAATGGCATGGCAGCATGCTACAGGATCCGCATAAAATGGATTGGTCTTGTTGGCGAAATGCCTAACGTTGACGGGTTTCCGAAGTAGAATAGAGCATCCAGACTCTCCACAAACCGTTCAGCGCGACGGTCATTCCGAAGCGCACCGCAAGACCTGGTTAATGTTTCCTTGGTTCGACCCAATGGCGTGCCCGATCGAAGGGATAGATCGGCAACGCAACACGCCGTCTCCTTTCGCCAGCGAACAACCCCGGGAACGAGACCCGCAGCCCCGCCGCATACGCTCGTGCAACCGCACTGACGAACTCGCTGTCGCCCCTGAGCAGTTCTGTGCCCGACAGCAGTAACGGCTCTAGTGCCGGTCCAGCTGGCGCATCGCCCCCGGAGGCAGGCCACAGACCGACAATCGCTTCTCCGACCGATTTCGACGGGCCGACATCCACGATGACGTCCACCTCCTGATCCGCCAGCGTTCTGGCGCAGGCCGCCGGTGTCCCGGCATCCGCCGCCCCCGAGCACCAGAACGACTCATCAAACGCGAACCGCGAACTGCTAACGTCGCCGGTCCCGGTGCTCACGGTTGGGATTTTCGGTCGCTCGAAGGCCACGCCTTCGGTATCCTCTGTCGATCCGGCCCACCCGGCCAACACAAGCCGGAGCCCCTCTTCGAGACCGAAAACGCCGGCGGCTTGTGCCGCAGCGAGTTCCCCGGTTTCATGTCCTGCGACGACGTCCGGACGGATTCCCGCACTCGACCAGAGCGCGGTGAGCGCGCACTGAAGCGCGTAAGTGACCGAGCGCGCTAGTTTCGGGTCGTCCGGAACATCCGTCCTCATTCCAGGCCCGGTCAGCAGACCGACCAGGGACTGTCCGCACGCTTCGCCAACGACAGTATCGCAACGTCCGAGCACGGCCCTCACCACCGGTTCGCTCTCGTAGAGCCTTTCTACCGCGGCCGGGCAAAAACCGACCACGCCTGAGAAGACGAAAGCGGTTTTCTTCGCCAGGCGCGGACGTGGGACGCCGTCTGAAACGGATACCTCCTGCAGACGCTCGCGCAGCGAATCCAGAGTCGTGCACACGATTCCCGCGCGGTGTTCATAGTGACTGCGCCCGCTCCCCGCCGTCCAGGCGACGTCTGCGAGCCACGCCTCCTCCTCCTCCGTCTCCAATCCGCCGTGCTGCTCGTCGAGCCACGCGAGATAGCGCCGAGCCAGGGTGCGTAGGGCGTTTCCGGATTTGGCCGACAGCGGCAGAAGTCGCGCCGGGCGCGGGCGGTAACCGATTCGGGGTGGCTCAGGATCGGTGAGTGCGTCGGGCAGGTCCGTGACAACCGCGACCGCGCTGCCCTCGGGCGCGAGGCCGTTGCCGGGCCGGGCGCCAGGAGTGGCCGCCTCCAAGATGACATGCGCATTGGTGCCCGAGAACCCGAACGCGCTGACGCCGGCGTGTGCCGCCCGTTCCCCATTGCGGGGCCAGTCAGTCGATTGCGAAACAACCCGAACCGGCAACCGTTTCCAGTCCACGTACGGGTTGGGAACATCGAAGTGGAGCTGTTTCGGAATGGTGCCGTAGCGCATCGAAAGCACGGCTTTGATCAGTCCAGCGACGCCCGCCGCAGCTTCCAGATGGCCGATATTCGACTTCACCGAGCCAACGAGCAACGGCCGCCCCTCCTCCCGTCCGTCGCCGTATACCGCGGCCGTTGCCTGCACCTCGATGGGATCGCCGAGCGCCGAGCCGACCCCGTTCGCCTCCACGTAATCCACGTCCGACGGCACTACGCCCGCCCTGGCGAGCGCATCCGCCATGACCTGTTGTTGAGCCGGCCCGTTCGGCACCGTCAATCCGGCGCCCGTCCCGCTGTGATTGACGGCTGAGCCCCGGATCAATCCCCAGATCCGATCCCCGTCGGCCCGCGCGTCCGCATGACGCTTTAATATGACGACGCCACATCCCTCGCCGCGCACGTACCCGTCCGCGGATGCATCGAACGACGCGCAGCGGCCGACCGAGGATAGCATGCCGTGTTCAATCAGAAAGTTCCCGACCCCGGGCGACAACACGACGTTGACGCCGGCCGCGAGCGCAAGTTCCACCTCGCCAAGCTGGAGCGCTGTCACCGCCTCGTGGACGGCAACCAGCGACGAGGCGCAGTTCAGCTCCAGGGGAATCGCGGGACCGACGAGTCCGAGCGTGTAGGCGATGCGACCCACCGCGATGCTGCCCATCGTGCCGAAATAGCCGCCGTGCCTGCCGCCCGCGCTCATCAGTTCACGATACTCGCCCGGCCCCAGGCCCACGTACACGCCCGCGCGCGCGCCCTTCAGCCGAGCGGTGTCGATGGCGGCATCCTCGAGTGCGTGCCAGCTCGTCTCCAGCAGCATCCGGTGCTGCGGGTCCATCGCCTCGGCCTCGATCGGCCGGACGCCGAAGAAGTCCGCATCAAAGCAGTCGAGTCCCGACACGAAGCCGCCGCGCCGCAATGAGGCTTGGTCCGCTCCGGAATCTCCAACTCCATTGCTCCAGGATTCGAAGTCGGGGCGGCCGTCAGAGATCAGGTCGGCGCCTGACGTAAGCTGGTTCCAGTAGGCAGCGAGGTCCGGCGCGCCAGGATACCTGCAGGCCATGCCGACAATCGCGATCGCATCGTCGCTGCCCGGATCGCGGCGCGGGCTCGCCTGCACATCGACCTTGGCCTGAGCCGGCACAGGACGGGGCTCGCTCGCGCCGGCAAGCGACTCAATGAGTTCGCTGCCGAGGAATCGGGCAAGGGCGTCAGCATCGGGATGATCGAACACCAGCGTGTTGGAGGCCACGTATGCGCCGGCAAAGGCCCGGTTCAGCCGGTTTCTCAACTCGACGGCCATCAGGGAGTCCATGCCGAGGTCGAAGAAACGTGCCTGGGGCGCCGGCCGCGCGGGAAGCCGCATAATCGACTGCAATTCGTCCAGCACGAAGGTGCAAAGCAACCCCTCACGCTCGGACGGGGCAGCCCCACGCAGGCGTGTGAGGAGGTCGTTCTGCCCTTGCGGAATTTCGGTTGCGGGTGCCGGTTCCCGCGGCCCGACCGTGAGCAACTCCTCAAGCAAGGGCGAGGGAGAGGGCAGTGCCTCCGCGTACACCGGCCAGTCCGCCGCCATCACCACCGCACTTTCCACGTCCTCGCGTACCAGCCGCTCGAAGACCTGCAGTCCCTGTCGTGGCGTCATCCAGCGGATTCCACGGGCCGATAGGTGCCCCGCGATCCGCTCGCGGTGCTCCTCGGCCTCGCCAAGCTCCGACCATGCACCCCAAGCGATTGCCTGGCCGGGAAGCCCGAGTGCCCGCCGGTGGGCGGCGAGCTGGTCGAGAAACGCGTTCGCCGCGGCGTGGTTCGACTGCCCTGGATTTCCCATGACGCCAGCGGCGCTGGAGAACAGGACAAAGCAGTCAAGATCGCGATCCTCGGTCGCCCGGTGCAGATTCCATGCGCCGAGCACCTTCGGCCAGACCACCGTCTCGAAGGTTTCCCAGCTCTGGTTTACGAGCGAAGCGTCGGCGAGCACGCCCACGCTGTGGACGACGCCGGCGAGGGGCGGGAGTTCGGCGTCGATCCGGCCGAGCATCGCGTCCACTTCCGCGGCCACCGCCACGTCCGCAATTTCGCCGCGTACGGTAATGCCGCGCGATTCCAGCGCACGGATCGTCTCCTGCGCAGCCGCATCCGGAGGCCGGCGTCCATTGAGCACAATCGTGCCCGCCCCGTGATCGGCAAGCCAGCCGGCCAGCGCGCAGCCGATTCCTCCGAACCCTCCCGTCACCAGATAGGTGCCGTTGTCGCGCAGGCGTCCCTTCGCGAACGACGGCTGCGTCAACACGATCTTGCCGATATGCCGCGTCGAGCGCATGAACGTCATCGCCGAAGCGACTTCGGCCATGGGCCAGCGCAGGTGCGGGAGCGGCGTAAGTTCGCCCGCTTCGATCCGCCTCAAGACGCTCGCCAGCACCGCTCCCGCGCGGGCGGGATCGCGTTTCTTGATCTCGTCCAGGCGCATGACGGAATACCTGACGTCCGGCCGTGCCGCGGCCATCGCCTTGGCGCTCCAGATATCGCGTGCGCCGAGTTCTACGAAGCGGCCGGTGTTCGCGAGACAGGACAGGCTGGCCTCGATGAATCCCTTGCCGGTCAGGCTGTTCAGCACGACGTCCACCCCGGTACCGCCAGTGGCTTCGAAGACCGCCTTGCCGAACGCTGTCGTTCGGCTGTCGTACACCGCCTCGACGCCGAGTGAGAGGAGAAACCCCTGCTTCGGCGCACTGGCAGTCGCGAAGACCCGTGCGCCAGCCGCTTGCGCCAGTTGGATGGCCGCAAGTCCCACGCCGCCAGCGCCGGCGTGGATCAGCACCCGCTCGCCGGCGGCGAGCCCGGCAAGCTCGAACGAAAGGGCGGCCGATACGAACGCGGTCGACACGCCGGCAAGTGCGGCGGACGGGATCCCAGCCGGCGCGGGTATCACCAGCTCTGCCGGTGTCACCACCTCTGCCGCGAATGCGCCGAACGCCATGCCGACGACCCGGTCGCCAACCGAGACGTGTGAGACGTCCGCGCCGACGCCGACGACCTGACCGCAGAATTCGCGGCCGAGGTCCCCGGTCTCGAGCGCGCCAATCGCGCGCAGCACGTCCCGAAAGTTGAGACCGGCCGCCTCTGTAGCGATCCGGACCTCGTCTGGCTGCAGTGAACGCGACGGCACCGCCGCTGCGTGCAGCGATTCGAGCGCTCCGTCTGCACCGGGTTCGAGCTGCCACCCGCGGTCGAACGGGAACGACATCCGCGGTGCCGCGGCGCCGGCCCGGACCAGACGCGCGACCCGTCTTCGGCCCGCCCGCCAAACGATGTGATTCTCGCGGTCGGGCCACAGCAGTTCGCCGGCGAGCACGGAAACGTCTGCCTGGACTTCCGGATCGAGATCGATCATCCGTGGAGTGAGATGCGACGCTTCGCGAACCAGCACCTTGCCGAATCCCCACAGCGTCGCCCCGGCCGGTGTCCCGTCTCGTTCGCGATCCAGGACCTGGGCGCCGCGCGTGACGAGCCACAGGCCTTTGGCGGGTGTCACGCCGGCATCCATCGCCCCCTGCACCAGCGCAAGCGCGCTCGCCTGCGCGTGCTCCACATCCTGAACGATCTCGCCGGAAGTTGCCTGCCTGCCATGGCCGTCGAGGGCTGCGAGATGCACGACCCCCTGCAGCACCGGGGTCAAGGCAAGGCCTTCGAACATTGATTTCCACGAGTCCCGGCACTGAAACGGAACCGACGTCCGCACCTCCTTGTGGAGACCTGGCGCCGCGGTGTGTCCCGCGACACCGTCGCTCACGACCACCACGGCCTGGTTCCGCACGGAAAGCTCGCTGGCGAGCGCATCGCCAATTCCGCCACGGTCGCGGACGATAACCCACACGCCAGACGACGGTCGCGCTTCGGTGGGTGCACGCGCCACAATGAGACCTCGGTCGAGCAGTGCGTCCGCGCGGTTCTCTTCCACTCCCAGGACCTTCACGTTGCCAAAGCCGGCGTCGCCAAGGGCCTCGCGCCACACGGTTGGGCCGACGATCGCGCTCGTGGGGCGGTAGGGATCGGCAAAGCGCCACCAGCCCTCGAGAAGCCCGAAGGTGAGGTCCTGCCAGTACCAGGCGCGCATCAGCTCGAGTACGACGAGCCGCCCTCCCGGAGCGAGCAGGGAGCGGCAGTTCGCCAGGGTCTCCCCCAGGTCACGGGTTGCATGCAGGACATTCGACGCAATGACCAGGTCGTAACCCTGCAGGTCGAATCCCTGCGTCGACGGGTCTGATTCAATGTCGAGGACCCGGTAATCGAACGACGATTCTTCGCCGCCGAAACACTCCTCGGCCGGCGCGAAAAAGCCCGCGGAGATGTCCGTGAAGAGGTACTCGTAGCGCCCGTCCGGAAGCACGGCGAGCACGGCCTCGGTCGCGGATCCCGTGCCGGCACCCACCTCGAGTACGCGGAGCGTCTTTTCCTCCGGAAGCCCTTCGCAAAGCGCCACGAGCGCGTCCGCGAGTAGCCGGTGTCCGGCACGCGCCGCGGACGAATTGCGGTAGATATCAGCCGCGGACGGCTCACCGCTGCCGAACATCAATGTCAGCGGATCAGCTCTCCCCAGCAGAACGTCGGCGAGTGCCTCGCCACAGCGGCGCAACAGCCCGATCTCGTTTCTGCCGTGCGGATGCCTCGCCTCCAGATCGAACGCCAGTTGCTGCGGGTCGCGAAGCGCGCGGTCCGGCAACGGAGCGCCGTGCCCGAGCGCGACGACGAGCCTGCCGTCGGTCCCGGGCGCGAACACGCCCGCCTCGCCAAGCATCACGACCAGGCGGGCGAACAGGCTCCGATGTCTGGCCAAGACGCCGAGTTCGTCTGGCAGCACCTGCGGTTCGACCGTGGCACCAGCGCTCCGCCGGCCGTAAAGTCGTTCGAAGGCTGCGACGGCGTAGGCTCGGGACAGGCGGTCCAGGTCCGTGAGCAAATCGGCCCTTTGCGCTGACGGTACGCCCTCTGCCTGAAGATATTGGGCGAACGGCGCGGTTCGCCGTGCCTCGTCCGCGGGGCCAGCAGGCAGACGTGCGGGCTCGGGACCCTGCGCGGGCGCCCGCTCTCGCCAGGCAACTTCGTAGAGCAGATCGCTGACCTCGGTCACCGCCGCGAGCATCGCCGATCGCGTCGCGCGCTTCATTGTGAACCCGTCCACGCCGCCGATCGGTTCTCCGTCCGGAAGATGGATCCAGAGGTCGGCTTTCAGCACCTCTGCCGAATCGTCCCAGGTCGCCTCAACTCCGTCGCGCATGCGGACGTGGCACACGACGTGCGGCGGGGGTGGTCCGAGCAGCCACAGCCGTTCCCAGCCGAACGGCATATAGGTCGATTTACCGGCACGCCTGGCTTGGTCGCGCGCCGCCATCAGGACCTGGAAACACCCGTCGAGGAGAATCGGATGCATGTCCATTCCATTTTGCCTCAGGTCATCCGGCAGAACGACGTCACCGATGGCCTCCCCCGGACCGAAGCAGATCGTCTGAAGCGGACGGAAAGCCGGGCCGAGCACGACCTTGCTGCTAATCTTGTTGCGGTAGAGTGTGGCGACGTCACCGTGCGTCAGGCGAGCGCGCACAGCGTCGAGATCCACCCGTGCCGAGGCCGCATCAGGGGGCACGTCCGGCAGCATCCGGCCGTCCATGTGCAAAGTCCAGTCGTCGTCACTGCCCTTGCTGAACGCTTCGAAGCGCCGACCGGGCTGCGTCTTCGGGCTGTCGCAGAGAAGCTGCAGCGTTCGGCTGGTTTCGCGCGGCAGCGCGCCGCCTTCCTCGTGCCCAGCCCGAAGGATCATCGGACTGTGCAACTGGCAGTCTTCCAGGGTTACAGCGCAGGCGCCTTCGCTCCAGAGCACCCCCGCCGCCATCGCGCCGAACATCGCTCCCGGCACCACTACCTGGTCGAAAACCCGGTGATCATCGAGCCATGCCGGGTCCGCCGCACCGACGTCGGAGGCGAACACGATACCACCGCGGGGCGAGTCGTGCCGTACCCCCAGCAGCGCATGCCCCGCGTCGGACCGGCGACGCTTGGGTGCGCCAATCCAGTGACGGCGGCGCTGGAACGGGTAGGCCGGCAGCGCGATCCGGCGTCTCGCCTCGCCGGCAAAAAGCCCTTCGAAGCGGAGCGGAAGCCCGGCCTCGTAGGCGGCGGCCACGCCGTGGATGAAGGCGTCTCCGCCGGTCGGTTCTGGCGTCGTGTCCGACGGTCGCCGCAGACTTGCCACCGTGAACGGCGCCGCGGTACCGCCCCGTTCGGGCTCCGGCCAAACCGCCGAGGCCATCGGACCCAGCACCGCGTGCGGCCCGACCTCCACGATCGCGTCCACGCCGAGCTCGGCGATGGTCTCGACACAGGCGCGAAACGCTACGACCTCGCGTGCTTGGCGCCGCCAGTACGCCGCGTCGAGCGCTCCGGTCGGTGCCATCACCGCGCCAGTGAGGTTGCTCACAATTGGCAGCGACGGCGGCGAGAAAGTAAGCTTGTGGAGTGCCGCCTCAAGGTCGTCCAGCGCCGGGTCCACCATTGAGCTGTGATAGGCAGGACTCTTTCGGAGACGCACCACCCGCACGTCCTGCGCTTCCAGGCCTGCGGCCATCGCCTCGACATCAGCCGCCGGGCCGCTGATCACCTGGTGCGTGCCGTTGTCCGCCGCGATGCACAGGTCCATCCCGGCGCGCGAAGCGTTATGGTCGTCGAGAACGGTCGCGACGCGTGCTGCCGGCGCGAACACCGCGGCCATTGCGCCGTCGCCCGGCAATGCCCCGATCAAAGCGCCTCGGGCCGCTGCAAAACGAAGCCCGTCCTCGATGCTCAACACGCCGGCGGCCTGCGCCGCCGCGATTTCCCCAAGGCTGTGCCCCACCACAACCTCGGGGCGGATCCCGATACTTGACCACAATGCGGATAGTGCACACTCCAGCGCGTAGATCGCCGGCTGCTTCCACTGCGGATCGTCAAGGTCTCCCGCAGCTCCGGGCAGGCCGAACATCACGTCAAGGAGCGAGGTGTCGCGGTCATCCTTGATGATCGTGTCGCAGTGCCGCAGCACTGCCCGCACGACCGGTTCGCTTTCGAAGAGATCGTGCCCCATCCCCACCCACTGGCTCGCTTGACCAGTGTAAGCAAAGGCGACTTTCGACGCCGCCCTCAGGGCCGCGTCCCTTTCTTCGGCAATGATCGAATCCAGGCCGTCGCGCAGTGACGCAAGGTCGCTGAACACGACTGCGGCGCGATGGGCGAAGTGATTACGCCCGACGGATGCCGTCCAAGCCATGTCGGCGAGCGTCTCGGGACCGCCGCCTCCGGCATCCTCCACGTCCTCATGGTCGAGCCACGACCGATACCGCGCGGCAAGATGCTGCAGCGCTTCAGGGGATTTGCCGGAAAGCGGCAGGATCCGAAGCTGTCGCGCCCGCGGTGCCGCACCCGCCGAGTCCGCCATCGCCCCGGAGAACATCGGCGGAACTTCGTGCGCCGTTCCCACGGGCCAACCTTGTGCACCTGTCGTGGAATCACCGTCAGCTGCCCGATAGCCTTCCACGATCACGTGCGAGTTGGTCCCGGAGAAGCCGAACGAACTCACCCCGGCCAGCGCCGGGCGATCGGCGGAATTGGGCCATTTGGTTTGCATCGTTGTAACCCGCACCGGCAGCTGTTCCCACTCAATCCCTGGATTCGGAGCGCTGAGATTGAGATGCCTCGGGATGACGCCGCGGTACATCGCCAGCATCACCTTGATCAGGCCTGCCGCCCCCGCGGCTGCCGCCAGATGGCCGATATTGGTTTTGACGGAGCCTACGAGCAGGGGGCGTTCGCCGTCTCGTCCGCGACCATAGACGGATGCCGCGGCTGCGATTTCGACGGGATCGCCCAGCTTCGTTCCGGTCCCGTGCGCCTCAAGATAGTCGACCTGTGACGGAGCCACGGAGGCGCGCGCCAGCGCATCCTCGATGACCTGCTCCTGCGTGAGCCGCATCGGCACAGACAACCCCGGACGCGACCCGTCCTGGTTGACCGCCGAGCCGCGGATTACCCCCCAGATCCGGTCTCCCGCAGCTTCGGCTTCGTCAAGTCTCTTCAATACGAGCAACCCACAGCCCTCGCTCCGCACGAACCCGTCGGCCCGCTCGTCGAATGTCCAGCATTGCCCCGTCGGTGACAGCATGCCAGCATTGGCCATCCCCTCGGTCGTCAGCGGCGAAAGAATCACGCACACCCCGCCCGCGATGGCCAGATCCGCCTCGCCACGCTCGAGGCCCGCCACCGCCTGGTGCACCGCCACCAGCGAAGACGAGCAAGCTGTGTCGACCGCCACCGATGGGCCCTGCAGTCCGAGCACGAACGACACGCGGCCACTCGCCGTGCTGAAACGATTGCCGGTCAACAGGTACAGCGTCGCGTCCGGGCCAACGGGTTCGCTCGCCCCCCGCACCAGTTCCTGGTACTCGTAACTGCCGATGCCCGCATATACGCCCGTGCGGCTGCCCAAGAGTGCCTCCGGCGCGATCCCGGCATCCTCCAGCGCCTCCCAGCTCACCTCGAGCAGCAGGCGTTGCTGCGGGTCGAGCGACTCGGCCTCGAGTGGTGAGATCCGGAAAAACTCGGCGTCAAACTGGTCGATCCCGCGAAGAAACGAGCCGTACCGACTTGCCGGATGCACGGGAATCTCGTCCGGAAACATCTGGTTCACGCGCCCGTCTCCCGGACCGGGGGAGCCGTGCGTGACCGTGTTTCCGCCTGCCTCGAGCAGGCGCCAAAACGCGGAAAGGTCGTCGGCGCCAGGGAAGCGGCAGGCCATTCCCACCACCGCAATCGAAGCCCTGCCGCCCGAACCCCGGAGCGCTTCCCGATCAGGCTGGACATCCTCCACTGAGGATCGAGTTTGGGACAGTTGGTTCATCATCGACAGCGACACTCTTCACACGGTAGTTCAACGCAACAGTCTCCGGTGACGCACCACCGGGTCCATTGTCTGCCGGTTTGTACTTGAATGTTCGATGGTTGAACAATAGGGCTATCGCGATTTGACTTTTCAGGTTCAACGTCCTCTGTGAGGCTTGATGTGAAGCTGACAAGTCTCAAAGGAAGGCGTTCGTCCCAGCCGATCCCCAACGGCTGGCCGCGCATCTATCGCTTCTTGCCTGTTGGCGTGATCCGGTCCAAGCTCAGCGCCACCACCTGTCATCGGCGTCCGGGATTGACCCGCTTTTTCCTGCCTTCCCGTCCCGGTAGCCTCTTTTTTCTTTGGACATCGGCGAGAAGGCGCATGATGGAAGAAGGCAGGTCTTGAACCTTGGACCAGGCTCGCCCGTACATTCGACGCCGAACTTCGGTGACCGGCTGCGGCCGTGAAAAGGTCCGTCCGGACCACGCGGGCAGAACGGGAAATTCAATGCCGATTCAACAAGTCGGTAGTAAAGGCGTGACCCACGAGTCGAGTGCTTGCGCCGGAAGATGCGCCGAGCCAGGTTTTCGTTGATCGATGCGGGCAACGCGAACCCCGCCTGCGCCCATGCGATCTCTGAGGAGATCGTTTCCCAGGGCGAGGCCAATGTGCAGCCTATCTACGGTGACTCTTCGGGAACGCGCTTCGCGGGCTGGAGCGATGCGGTCAGGTCGCTGGCGATCCCGCAACACCAGCAGAGCGGCAACCCGGTCGGCAAGATTGCTTCGGAAATCGCGCTGGTTATCGTTGCCATGGATCTCATCGGAAGGGCACGCTCGATGGCTTCTGCCTGGTCTCGCCGGACGGTGATTTCACACGGCTGGCGCGGCGCCTGCGCGAAGAGTGCCTGGTGGTTTACGGGTTCGGCGAGCAGAAGACGCCCGAGGCGTTCCGGAATGCCTGCGACAGTTTCACTTGCATCGAGAACCTTTTTGAACCCGGGCCGAACGACAACGGCGCGGAAGAAGGACCCTTCGGGAAAGGCCCGCAAGTTCATCACCAGCGCGACCGGGGAACCTGATGGTGACGGTTGTGAGAGGCTTGGCTCGGTCGGGAGCCGAATTCAAGGCGCGCAACCCGACTGCGATCCGAGGATTTACGGCCGTGCAAACCTGAGCACGCCGGTGGAAAGGGCAGGCGGGTTCGAAGTCCGGGAGGACGAGTCGGGAAGGGCCGACATTCGCCGCAAGGCTCCGAGTCGAAATCGCAAGCACAATGGGCGCAACCGACGCGGCTTAAACGCGTGGGATTTTGACCTGGAAGACCGGAGAGTGCGCGACAATCTCGCACCCGTGCCCGCCGAGACTCTCGTCGAAGATCTGCCCGACACGGGATTTATCTACAAGGCATGGGAGTGCATCAATGTCGGAACCAAGCAGGGACAGGAACACCAGGACCGATACAACAAATTCGACTAGCCGAAAAAGGACATCTGGTTCTGCCCGCTCAGAAAGTGCCGGAAGAGAACCTCAACAAGTGGAATCCACCCCACAGCCACAAGAATGTCTACGTTCCACCGGAACGGTGGCACGGGCGTCGCCGTCGCAAGGCATTGAATTGCAACACTGAAGACACTCCCCCCTTCACGCCTTGTGCTTTCGAACAATTTCGGCTCGGCCCTGACCGTGGATACGACGTCCAACTTGCTCTCCGGGCACCGATTTCGACGACCTTGACCTGCGTCGCCACTGGCGCCGCTCGACAGTATTCGTTGTCGGGGTCTGGCGCCAGAGACCGGTCGTCCCGTACACTTCCTGCATAGGGCGGTCTTGCCGCGATCGGGTTTTTCGGGTCGCTCGGTTCCCGGTCGGTGTGAGAGAATGCACGCGCTCACGCTGCCGGGCTGATGTTCGGTGAGATCAATGCAACGGAAGTTGGATTTTTGTGGTTGAGATATGTCAGTTTACCGTTAACCCGGAAAATTTCCGAATTTGACGAACGTACCACCCAGATTTCAGTCCAGTAGCCGGTCAACCTCAGATTCCGACGAAATTCATGTGTTGCAGTCTTTTTTTGGAGACTTCGGCGATGGCGCATGGCCATGTCCGGGCCGACGGTGTCGAGACGATACGCTTCCTTGACAGCACCGTCCCAGGCGGCGGCCCGAGGCCCGATTTTGACAGGCAGGTACATGTGTCGGACCCGGCGCGGCCCGAGGACGTACTCGGGTTTCGGGCTGTAACGGGCGAATGCCCAGAATGCTGCAATCCGAATCGGCACATGGTCGGGCCATCGCATGACCCCTGCGGAAGTGGAAGTGTCTTGGCCCGTTGTGAACGTCCGCGGACGGCAACAGGTACCCGCTAAAAAACGCGGCGCAAACGTCTTCCGGAAGAGAAGACTCGCGCACGAGCAACGATTACACTATAGAACACGGCCTGCGGGTAGCGGTCGTGTCGGCGCGTCGCGTGACGGACTGGATCCCGAGATGGTGATCAAGGAGATCAGAGTATGGCAACAGGCTGGAGAAAGACCGGTTGGCGGGCTTTTCCGAGAGTTCAGATGCCAGAATACGATTGCGAAGTGTCGCTGCAGAAGGTGGAACGCAAGCTCGCAAGCTATCCACCCCTGGTTTTCGCCGGCGAAGTGCGCACCCTGAAGTCGAGGTTGGCCGATGTCGCCAACGGAGAGTCATTCCTGCTGCAAGGGGGTGACTGCGCCGAAAGTTTTGGCGAATTCAATGCCAACACGCTTCGCGACACCTACCGTGTCCTTTTGCAGATGGCGATCGTGCTGACGCACGGGGCCAAGCGCCCGGTGATCAAGGTCGGCCGCGTTGCCGGACAATTCGCGAAACCGAGGTCTTCGCCGACAGAGTCGGCGGATGGAGCCGAGTTACCGAGCTACCGGGGCGACATCATTAACGATATCGAGTTTACGGCGGAGGCGCGAAAGCCGAATCCGAAACGCATGCTTCAGGCATACACGCAATCCGCGGCGTCTCTGAATCTCCTTCGTGCCTTCAGTTCCGGCGGTTTCGCCGACATACATCGTGTCCACTCCTGGAATCTCGGCTTTGCACGGGGCTCTGGGGCAACAGATCGGTACCGGAAGATCGCCGACAGGATTTCGGATGCACTCGGGTTCATGACAGCGGCCGGCGTGGGTCCCGATAATTCTCAGGTTCTCAAGACCGTTGAATTCTACACGTCGCATGAAGCGCTGCTTCTTGAATACGAGGAGGCGCTGTGCCGGATTGACAGTACGACAGGCCTTCCCGTCGCCGGGTCGGGGCACCTGATCTGGATCGGAGACCGCACGCGCAACCCTGAAGGCGCCCACGTCGAATTTTGCCGTGGCGTACAGAACCCGATCGGCCTGAAATGCGGACCGTCGATCGAGCCCGACTCGTTGATCCGGTTGGCTGATATCCTGAATCCGGAAAACGAACCGGGTCGACTGACCCTGATCGGCCGTTTCGGCGCAGGTTCAGTTGGAGACTACCTGCCGCGACTTGTCCGCCGAATCCAGTCGGAGGGGCGGAGAGTCGTCTGGTCGTGCGACCCCATGCATGGAAACACGATCAAGGCATCAAATGGGTACAAGACGCGCCCGTTCGAAAGCGTTCTCAGGGAGGTCCGGGAGTTTTTTGCCATCCACCATGCGGAAGGCAGCTACCCAGGTGGTGTCCACTTCGAAATGACGGGCAAGGATGTGACCGAGTGCACGGGCGGAATGAGAGCCGTTGACGAAATGGACCTTTCATCCCGTTACCACACGGTCTGCGACCCGCGACTCAATGCCTCTCAAGCGCTCGAACTGGCATTCCTGGTTGCTGAAGAACTGGATGCGATGCAAGGAGCGGCGCTCAAGGCCAGCTGATGTGCAAACCGGCCAGTGAACCGTCGAGCCCGACAGTGAACCGTTGGTGCACGGTCGGCCATCGAATGGGCGGGGCAGCCATCGCAGCGCCACCCGGAATCGCATTTCGTGAACTCCCGTTGGCCGAGCCCATAACCTGATGACATCAAGCCAATTCAGGTCGATGACTGGCTTCGCATCGTTGTCCGGTCAGTCGGGTGCTCATAACTGGGCCTGGGAACTTCGAAGCGTCAATGGCCGTGGATTCGACATTCACTTCCGCCTTCCCGGTCAATGCGAGGCACTCGAAACGAGTCTGCGGCAAGCGGTTTCCCGAGTGTGCTCGCGTGGCAGGATTTCGGTTGCATTGAACATCGGACGCCATCACGGTGATACCGGTGTCCTGCTCGACCGGATCGACGTCGATGCGGTTCTCGACGCGACCCGGTTGATCGCCGACTCGGCGCGGGAGCGAGGAATCTCCCTTACTCCGGATTCCCCCTCCGGGATCCTGGCCGTGGCAACTACAGCTCAGCGCGGCGGCGAAGGTGACCCCGATCTATCTGAATTGGCGCCGGTCCTCGAGCCGAAGGTGGCCGAAATCGTGAACTTGTGGGATGCATCCAGAGCGTCGGAAGGACGGCTGATCAAGGAAGTCCTGGATAGCCAGGTGAGATCGATCGCTTCCCTTGTAGACGAAGCGGAGAAAATTGTCCGTGAGAGTCGATCCGGTGCCAAAGACAGACTTCGGGAAAATGTGGCCAAACTCCTCGACGCAAAGAGTGACCTGGACGAAGAGCGGATTGCGATGGAGCTCGCGCTCCTCGCGGTCAAGTCGGATGTTTCCGAAGAAATCGACCGAATGCGCGCGCATGTCGTGTCCGCCCGTCAGCTGCTCGTGACCGGGGGGGTCGTCGGGCGCAGGTTCGATTTCCTGGCCCAGGAAATGAACCGGGAGGCAAACACACTGTGTTCGAAGGCCTCCTCACCCGAATTGAATACGGTCGGACTGGAGCTGAAGGTCGTGGTCGATCAGTTGCGCGAACAGGTCCAGAACGTCGAATGAACATGGTTGATCGCAGGCGAAAGGGGTTGATGCTTGTCCTGTCATCGCCGTCCGGCGCGGGCAAGTCGTCCCTTGCGCGAGAACTTGTCGCGGGGGACTCCGAGATTGCGCTGTCGGTCTCGATGACGACGCGCCGCCCGCGGCAGGGTGAAGTGGACGGAAGGGAATACTTCTTCGTCTCCGACCGCCGGTTCGCACGTGAAGTCGATGCCGGTGGGGTCCTGGAGCATGCCGTCGTGTTCGGCAACAAGTACGGGACTCCGAGAGGCCCCGTCGAGGATGCCCTGAATGCAGGGCGAGATGTCGTGTTCGATGTCGACTGGCAAGGATGTGCCCAGTTGCGGGCGTCGTCCCTCGGCCGGCACGTTGTGGCTGTCTTCATTCTGCCGCCCAGCATCGGTGAATTGGAGCAACGACTGGTTGGCCGGGGGCAGGACAGCCCGGAAGACGTTTCGGGCCGCATGGAGCGCGCAATGGAAGAAATCAGCCACTTCCGCGAGTATGACTATGTCCTTGTCAATGACGACTTTCAGAAGTGCGCAGAGTCCATCCGTAGAATTGTGGCCGTCGAGAGAAGCCGGTCCACCAGACGCCCGGATGTGGAGATCTTTGTCAGGGATCTATCCGCGGAGTTCGAAAACCGTTGCGGAAAAGAAAGTCCCCGGTCATGACCATCTACACGCTGAACGGGGTCTCGCCGACCTGTCCTGGAAGTGCCGAGTTCTGGGTGGCTCCGGGCGCGCATGTCATTGGAAACGTATCCATTGGGAGGTCGGTTTCGATTTGGTTCGGAGCAGTCATCAGGGGTGACAACGAGCCAGTCGTGCTGGGCGAAGGAACCAATGTCCAGGACAATGCCGTTCTCCACACAGATCCGGGGTTTCCCCTGAAGATCGGGACCCGGTGCACGATCGGTCACTCGGCGATTGCGCATGGATGCACGATTGGGGATCGTTCCCTGATCGGCATGGGCGCAACTGTTCTCAATGGCGCCGTTGTCGAACGGAATTGCCTGGTTGGCGCGAAGGCCCTCGTGCCGGAGGGTGTGTGCATTCCGGAAGGTTCGCTTGTCCTCGGGGTGCCGGGTCGAGTCGTCCGCGAACTTTCGCCCGAGGAAGTCTCCGGTCTGGACCGTGCGGCCCGTCATTACGAGGCGAGATATCCGCTCTACAGGAAATCGCTGGGTGAATTGGTTCAGGGCGAATGAAGTCCGGACATCCGTCCGCTCGGACGTGTCGGTCTGGAGAGTGCGGGACTGCTTGACTTGAATCAGCCGCTGGTTCCTGGTGATCTTGTCCGCCATGCGGAAAGACCGGACTGGGGGGTCGGCCAGGTCCAGTCGGTTACCGCCGAAATCATAACGGTGAACTTCGAAGAAGCTGGAAAGGTTTCGATCAATTCCGACAACGTAGAACTCCGGCTGGTGTCCGAAGTGGAGTGAATCCTGGCCTGGAACACCTTTGGTTCTCGTGCATCGCGTCTCGCCGCGCCATGCCACGGCTAATCGTTCGACGAAGAGACTTTGTTTCTGTACGCTGCAGGCGTTCTCGCTCGTTGCGACTGCGCGCGTACGGTCCAGCCAGCGGTGGCATCGAAGGGCAAGACATGGGAACCGGATCGGCGGTCCGTAGAGTGTTTGAAACAACCGACGCACGCATTCGGCAAGGAACTCCGGGATGACGCACCCTGAAAATCCACGACTTGACCGAAGTCAGTTCACCGTGCGGTTGGCCGAGACCGAAGACGAGGTTCTCGCGTCGCAGCGATTGCGCTACCGCGTTTTCGTGGAAGAGATGGGTGCGCGGGTGGACGCGAAGTCCGCACATGACGGGGTTGAGCGAGACGCCTTCGATCCCTTTTTCGATCACCTCGTCCTGATCGATGAACGGGCCGACGGTCCAGACAGGATCGTCGGAACCTATCGACTGCTCAAGGGCGACGTTGCGCGGGATGGGCCCGGCTTCTACAGCAGCGACGAATTTGATGTGAGCCCGATCATTCGGTCCGGACGGTCCGCGGTCGAACTGGGTCGATCATGCATCGATCGTCGCTACCGGGGCAAGGTCGCGATGCTTCACCTATGGAACGGTGTTGCGGAGTACGTGCTGAGCCGCGACATCAAGATCATGTTCGGCGTCGCGTCATTTCCAGGCACGGACCCGACTCCGTTCATTGAGGCCATGTCGTACCTGCATCATTTCCACCTCGCGCCGGAGGACATTCGGGTCGGCGTCAGAGCGGACCGAGCGGCCTCGCTTGATCTTCTGCCCGTGGAGTCCATTGATCCGGACGTGGCTCGTTCCGCGTTGCCGCCGCTGATCATGGGGTACCTTCGGCTTGGAGGATTTGTCGGGGCAGGGGTCTGTGTCGACGAGGATTTCAATACTCTCGACGTATGCGTGATCCTGGACACCGAAAGGATGTCGGAAAAGCGCAAGGCGTACTTTGTTCGGGGCTACGAAAGGTGATCCCCTGGCAAGGCGAACGTCCGATTGAAATTGACAGTCCTCAAGGGATGGGTTGGGTTCGCCTGTCATGCAAGATCCTGGCGGTTCTCACCATAGTCTCGATCCTTTTTCCCCCACTACTGGTGGCGCGGCGGTTGAATTTGAGCACGGTCCGGTGGGCAA
Source organism: Paracoccaceae bacterium (assembly GCA_965242975.1). Lineage (GTDB taxonomy): Bacteria > Pseudomonadota > Alphaproteobacteria > Rhodobacterales > Rhodobacteraceae > JAPPHA01. The sequence continues at coordinate 5,909,234 of CBDETS010000007.1, forward strand.
TTGTTCGCATTGCCTGTCGATTGGCGCTCCGTGTCCTGGGCCTTTCGGTAAAGACGCGGGGAATACCGTTACGGATGCCCGGGGGCATGGTGGCAAACCACTGCTGCTGGCTTGACGTGATCGTTCTGAATTCGGTCCACGATGCGTACTTCGTTTCCAAGGCAGAAGTCCGCGGCTGGCCATTGTGCGGTGCGATCGCGCAGGCGTCTGGGACCGTGTTCATCCGTCGGCGAATCATGGATGCGCTCGTGCAAAAGATCGAGATCTCTGGGCGGATCGGGCAGGGCCATCGCCTGCTGTTTTTCCCGGAAGGGACAAGCACCGATGGATTGAGGGTTCTTCGTTTCCGGCCTACGCTCTTTGCGGCCTACTTTGAGGACGAGTTCCGAAACGCCATGAGGATTCAGCCGGTCAGTTTTGTCTATGCAGCGCCGTCCGGGCGCCGCCGTGACTTTTACGGATGGTGGGGAGACGCGAGTTTCGTACGCCACGCAGCCATGATCATCTCCGCGCCACGCCAGGGGGAGGTCGAGGTCGTGTTCCACGAACCTCTTGAAGTCAAAGACTTTTGCGATCGGAAACGATTGGCGCGGACATGTGAGGATCACGTTCGCTCTGCCGTTCACGAGTATTGAACAGGCCATACACGGTGTGCCTTCGAACGGTGCACAATTTCGCCAATGAGTTGATGGACGACCGGAAATTCGTCACGTCTTGTCCATTCGCGCGTGCCGGGGCGGTGATCCGTCGGTAGCCCGGTTGATCTACGGTCGGCAACGGGCTTGTCGGCGGAGGACGCCATTCGGAAGATCCGAACTTGTTCACTGACTGACCCGTCGGGGCGCAAGAATGCCGTCGTCGATCAACCGGTCTTGCCTGCAAGGGGATTCCCCGAGTATAGGGCGCCGTCTCCGAGTTGTTCTTCGATGCGGATGAGTTGATTGTACTTCGCGAGGCGGTCGGTACGCGACAGTGATCCAGCCTTGATCTGGCCGCAGTTGGTTGCGACGGCAAGATCGGAAATTGTTGTATCTTCGGTTTCGCCTGACCTGTGTGACATGACGGAACTGTAGCCGCCTGACCGAGCCTGTTCCATTGTCTCCAGGGTCTCCGTCAGGGTGCCGATTTGATTGACCTTGATCAGGATCGAGTTGCCGCATCCGTCCGCAATTCCGCGCGCAAGGCGACTGGAGTTGGTTACGAATAGGTCGTCCCCGACAAGCTGGCACCTGTTCCCAAGCACAGTGGTCAGGACGTTCCAGCCCTCCCAGTCGTCTTCTGACATACCGTCTTCGATCGATATGATCGGATAGTCGTTTACGAGCGCGCCAAGAAAAGCAACATGTTCGTCGGGCGACAGAGTACGATTCTCGCCTGCGAGAACGTAGTCCTTGCCATCGAAATACTCGGTCGCCGCGCAATCCAGGGCCAGTGCGAGATCTTCACCGGGCCTGTAACCCGCAACCTCAATGGCCTTGACGATGTATTCGAGAGCCTGTGCGGTTGACGCAAGATCGGGAGCAAATCCACCTTCGTCTCCGACATTCGTGTTATGCCCGGCGCGTGCAAGTTCGGCTCTAAGGGCATGGAAGACTTCGGATCCCGCACGAACCGCTTCCGAAAAGCTGGCCGCACCAACCGGCATGATCATGAACTCCTGAATGTCGATACAATTGTCGGCATGCTGGCCGCCGTTGATGATGTTCATCAACGGGGTCGGAAGCACATGTGCTGAATCGCCTCCGAGAAAACGGTAAAGCGGTTGCCCTGACGCCAACGCCGCGGCCCGGGCCGTTGCAAGGGAAACGCCGAGGATCGCGTTGGCCCCCAGTCTCGACTTGTTGGGCGTTCCGTCCAGCCGGCACATCGATTGGTCAATCTCAGCCTGCCGGTTGGCGTCCATTCCGCTCACGACGTCGGCCAGTTCGGTGCCGACCGCATCGACGGCCCTGAGAACGCCTTTCCCGTGGTACCGCCCTGAGTCGCCGTCGCGAAGTTCGACGGCCTCGTGGGCACCTGTTGACGCGCCGGACGGAACGGCAGCTCTGCCCGTAACTCCGCAATCGAGTTCGACATCGACTTCAACGGTTGGATTTCCGCGGCTGTCGAGGATCTCCCGACCCGTAACATGAAGAATCGTCGTCATTGACAGTTTTTCCTGTATTTCAATCGGGTGTGGTCCGCTTCTTGCGCACCCCGTAAAGTTCCAACCTGTGACCACGCAACTCGTAGCCGAGGCGACTCGCGATCTTTTTCTGTAGGGCTTCGATTTCGTCGTCCGCGAACTCGATCACTTCACCCGATTGAAGATCGATGAGATGGTCATGATGATCGCGTTCCGCGTCCTCGTAACGTGCTCTCCCGCCAAGAAAGTCGTGCCGGTCCAGAATGCCTGCCTCGTCCAGAAGCTTGACCGTGCGATAGACGGTGGCAATCGAGATTTTCGGGTCGATCCGGGTGGCGCGGGCATGCAGTTTCTCGACGTCCGGGTGGTCGGTTGTTTCCTGCAGAACCCGGGCGATGACACGGCGCGGTCCTGTCATGCGAATGCCGCTTTCCTCACACCGTTCGATTATGCCGTCTCTTGCCATGGCGTGCCTTTCGAAAGTGGCAAACTACAGGTGCATCCGCACATGGACAATCGCGAACCGTCGGTCAAATCCGTTTCCAGGCACAGCGAAGATGAATGAAACCGCCGACAAGCGACTCCTCGGACAAGTTTGCGGCAGGATGTGGACGTGGGCGCTCCGGCGCAGAGGAAGTTGTCTGGCAACCGTCGATTCCACGAGGAAAATAGTGTCCTGACCGCAATCTTCGATTGCCGGGACGTAACGACGTACCGTCGCGGATTCGCGGGACCTCATCAATGCAGCTTTGCAAGTCATTGGCCCTTGCAAACGCCGCAGGCGAAAGGTCGCGCCCCACACGCGCCATTCCGCGAGAAAATTCGGTCGGGGCGACCGTCGAAATCCACGACCCACCGGACAAGGTTCTTCAGCGGTGATGTCATTCGGAGCGACCAATTCTGTATGGTTTTCCGGCTGCGCATGGCGGATTCAAGCGTGCATGTCTTCATGCCGGCGGGCCCCACCAATATTTGATCAATTGTGTCAGATAAATGGGTTTTGTCGTGACTCCCCGGACTTGACCTTGTCCCAGGCAGCGTCAAGTTCTTCGAGACTCGCTTCTTCCAGTGATCGTCCGGAATTCGACATCATCAACTCTACCGCTTCGAACCTGCGGACGAATTTCGTATTTGCCGACCGGAGTGCCGACTCGGGATCTATTCCCAGGTGGCGGGCCAGTCCGACGAGCGAAAACAGCAGGTCTCCGAATTCTTCAGCCACCTGGGCCGGTGACGTCCCCTGCGCGTCAATGAGTTCCGTGGCCTCTTCGGACAGCTTTCCGAGCACATGCGAGGCGTCGGGCCAGTCAAATCCGACGCGCGATGCCCGGTCCTGAAGCTTCGTCGCACGCGTCAACGCCGCCAGACCGACCGCGATTCCCGAAAGAACCATGCCACCGTCCGTCCCGCTCGATTCCCGTTCGGCGGCCTTTGCGTTTTCCCAGTCGCGGACCTGGTCGAGAGCGGACTTGTCGCGATTTTCGGACCCGAAAACATGCGGGTGCCGGCTGATCATTTTTTCGCAGACCGAGTGAACCACATCCCCGAAGGAAAAGTGACCCAGTTCTGCGGCAATCCGGGAGTGATAGACGACCTGCAGCAACAAGTCGCCAAGTTCGCTCTTCAACCCGGGAATGTCCCCTCGTTCGATGGCGTCGGCAACTTCGTAGGCTTCTTCGATGGTATAAGGGGCGATTGTCTGAAAAGTCTGTTCGATATCCCACGGGCAGCCTGAATCCGGATCTCTCAGTCGAACCATGATTTCAAGGAGCCGGCCCACATGTCCGGATTCCTCAGGGTAATCGTGCGCGGCCACGCCGGGGGACTTGCTGCCGGTCTTGCCGGGGCCGGAATCCGGTTCGGACATTACGCAGCCTTCCCTTTCCGGATTGTTCGAAAGGTCCTATCGACTCCCGCATCGACCGGATCAGGCGAGGCCGCCGGAACGGCTGGTTGTTTCGCCTTGACGCGAGACCGGGAGTTCGTCGGCGTACTGTCCCGTGTTTCCAGGGAGCGTTGCCCGGATACGCCAGTTCCCGGTGCGGTCGGCGGTTGATTCGACACATTTTCATTCCATGACAAAACGTCATTTCGCCCTCGGAATCGCCTCCATAACTGCGGCTTCGGACCTTTTAGGCCATGTAGGTTCTTCAATGCAGCAAACCCGAACCAGGACTTGTCGGTCGTGCGTCCTCGAGTGGAATCGGCATCCGGGTTACCGGGTTCGAACATGAAGTGTTTCCAGGCCGTGGAAGTGGTAACAATCGGCATAGCGTGGAGATCCGGACAGTTTCAGATCCGGATGCCGTCCGAATAAAGCCTGAAGTGCCGCTGCCAGTTCCACACGGGCCAGTTGTGCGCCGAGACAGAAATGGACACCGGCCCCGAATGACAGGTGCCTGTTATGACGGCGTTCGGGCCGAAACAGGTCCGCATTGTCCCCGAACGCTGCCGGGTCACGATTGGCGGAGGCGAGAAGCAGCGCAACCCGGTCTCCACGGCGAAACCGTTTGCCGAGAAAGAGCGTGTCTTCCTTGGCGAATCGGTCGAACAGGTGCAGAGGCGGGTCATGGCGAAGGATCTCCTCGACGGTTCCCGAGATCGTTTCGTCCGAACAGAGTGCCCGAGGGGTATGTGCACATTGGTTGCAGTGCTCCAGGATCGTTTTCACGCCGTTGCCGAGCGTGTGAACCGTCGCTTCGTGGCCCGCGTTGAGCAGCAGGATGCACGTACTCGTGACTTCCCCCGAAGTCAGGCGCCTGCCGTTGATCTCCGCCCTTGTCAGCCCGGAAACAAGGTCGTCCTCAGGTTGATTCGTCCGTTTACGTGCCAGGTCTTCGATATACGCGGAGAACTCCGACGCGGCTTTGGCGGCCTTGACTTCGATCTCCAGGTTGCGTCGAGCCTGGTACATCGCGACCATGTCGTGCGACCATGCCAGCAACTGGTCCGCCATGCTGTCCGGAACGCCGAGCAGCCGCGCGATCACGATGACCGGAATACGATTGGCAAATGCAGAAAGAACATCGATTTCACCGTCGCCGAGATCCGCTGCGGCCCTGTCAGCGATGTCCTTGATCCGGGGCGCAAGGGCATCGATCTGCCTCGGGGTAAATGCACGGTGGACGAGGTTTCGAAGCGCCGTGTGACGCGGCGGATCGATCTCCAGCATCGAATCGGCTTCGATATCCATGAAAGGCCTGAGATGATCGGGAACAGGCGGCCTGAGTCTAGCCGGAACCTCGCGACCCCAGCGGCGGTCTCGCAGCAACCCGTTTACCGCGCGATACGAGCTTGCGCAGACCCGTTCGTAGTCGTTCCACCAAAAGAAGTCGCCAAGCGCGCGCGCCCTGGCGTAAAACGGGTACGGATTCTGAACGAAATCTTCCGCGACTGGCGACTGGTCGAGGCAAGGAAGGCACTCACGGTTTTGCTGCGAAGCCGTCATGTGTATTCACCCGGAACAGTTGGGAAGGCCATCACTCCGCCAAGGAGAGAGCCCGATTCAGATCTTCGAGCAACTCTTCAGCGGTCTCGAGACCGACCGACAACCTCAACAGCCCGTCCGGAACGGGTGAATCTTCTCCCTCGATACTCTTTCTGTGTTCGATCAGGCTTTCTGTTCCTCCCAGGGATGTTGCCGGGGCGAACAATCGGCACTGCCTTGCGACATTGCGGGCTCGCACAGCATCTCCCCGGATCACGGCTGACAGCATGCCGCCGTATCCGCCGGTCATTTGCCGAGCCGCGACCCCGTGCCCGGGGTGCGACGGCAAGCCGGCGTAGAGAACACGATCAATCAGTGGATGAGATTCGAGCGCCGTGGCAATGGCCAGAGCGGATTCCGAGACACGCGCAAACCTGACGTACAGCGTCCGGAGACCCCGCATCAGCAACCAGGCGTCGAACCCCGGCAGCGCGGTGCCGTGAAACTTGCGGATGGATTCGATTTCCTCATGGATCCCGTCTGTGTCCCGAAATGACAGCACACCCGCCGTCACGTCCGAATGACCGTTCAGGTACTTTGTTCCCGAATGAAACACGATGTGCGCACCAAGATCCAGTGCTCTCGTCGTTGGCGGAGGTGCCGTCGTCGAGTCGACCAGGAGCAGCGCGCCAGCCTTTCTCGCGGCACGTCCTGCGGCTTCGATATCGGTAATCCAGCATTCCGGGTTTGACGGCGTTTCGACCCAGAACAATTGAGTCTCGCCATCGCGGAGTACGTCCAGGTAGCTTCCGGGTTCGCCCGGATGGAAGTAATCCAACCGAATACGGCCGAGACGGGCAAGGCGGCGGGACCACGCCAGGCCGCCATGGTACATGCGGTCGGGAATCACGACATGTGCGCCCATCGGCAAGACTTCCAGAACCGCGGCAAGTGCGGACATTCCGGAGGTAAACAGGAGCGAAGCCTCTGCTTGTTCCAGTGCACATACGATGTCTTCGGCCTCCCTTGCGGTGGGACCACCGTCGCGCGCATATGTGTACGGATTGCGCGCGTCGTACCGCTCATTCCGTGCGAAGGTCGAAGAGAGGTGTATAGGTGGGACGACGGATCCAGTCACGGAGTCCGGCGATGTCACCCCGCGAGCCGCCACGGATTCGGGAGAAATCTCCGGGACTTGTGTCCGCCCGACGTCAGAGCCACCCGGAGTCATGCGTCAGGTACCCCTGAATGGTTCCACATACTGGAGCGCCATGTCCCAAGGGAAGAAGATCCAGGTGTCCTGGGACACCTCGGTAATGAACGTATCGACCATCGGCCTTCCCTTGGGCTTGGCGTAGATCGTCGCATAATGCGCATCCGGAAAGCGTCGGCGAACGAGTTCGAGCGTTTTGCCGCTGTCAACCAGATCGTCGATCAGCAGGATTCCGTTTCCGCTCCGCATGAGGTCAGGATCGGGAGATTTCAGGATCTCTGCTTCCTGTTGCGCCTGGTGGTCGTAGGACTTGACGCTGATCGTGTCGACAACCCTGACGTCGAGTTCACGCGCAACGATCATGGCCGGAGCCATTCCGCCCCGGGTTACCGCGACAATTGCCTTCCACGTTCCGCCGGCCCCAGGGCCTTGCCCGTCCAGCCGCCAGGCAAGGGCACGGGCGTCGCGGTGAATCTGATCCCAACTGACGTGGAATCCCTTTTCGTGGGGTAGCCTGATGGAACTCATTTGCGTCCGGTTACGACATCGATATCCGGCGCGTCCTCGGCCTTCATTCCGACGACGTGGTAACCGGCATCGACATGATGGTTTTCGCCGGTCACGCCTGAGGCAAGGTGCGAGCAGAGATACATACCCGCCTGTCCAACTTCATCGGTCGTCACGTTTCGGCGCAACGGCGAATTGAGTTCATTCCATTTCAGGATGTATCGAAAATCACCGATACCGGATGCTGCGAGTGTCTTGATCGGCCCGGCCGACAAGGCGTTGACACGAATTCCGACCTTTCCGAGGTCGGCGGCAAGGTACTTTACCGAGGCCTCAAGACCTGCCTTGGCCACGCCCATGACGTTGTAGTGGGGCATGACCATTTCCGCACCGTAATAGGTCAGCGTGAGCAGGGCTCCGCCGCGGGGCATGAGCTTTTCGGACCTTTGGGCAACGGCCGTGAACGAATAGACCGAAATTTCCATGGTCGTGCGGAAATTCTCGACCGTCGTGTCGACAAATCTTCCCCGGAGTTCGGCCTTGTCCGAATACCCGATTGCATGAACGACAAAGTCCAGCGTGCCCCAGGCGTCCTCGATCGTCTTGAACAGAACATCAAGCGACGCGTAGTCGGCAACGTCACAATCGACGACCAGGTGACTGCCGACGCTCTCCGCAAGCGGTTTGACACGGCGTCCGAGAACCTCGCCCTGATACGAAAAGGCCAACTCGGCTCCCTGGGCATGACACGCCCGGGCTATTCCCCACGCGATGGACCTGTCATTGGCGACGCCCATGATCAGTCCGCGCTTGCCGTGCATGAGACCCTTGGACATTCGAACTCCCGTACCGGAAATCTAGATGTGCATTTAAGGCAACCGAATTTCCGGTTCAAGGATTCGGTACGGGCGGGTTGTCGTTGACGACCATGTGGCCGAGTTCAGGCGGCACCACGTCCGTGTCGGTCTCGGCACAAGTCCGGAGTTCGTTGCGGATCGAAGATGTTCAGTATCCGCTTTTCCTTGCCCCAGCCATGCGGTCGTCAAACTCCTTGGCTCCCGGAGTTCGCATTCCCTTTGGTCCATGTTCCGTATAATTTCCCGTGGAAACGGCTGAGACACAGGATGTTGACCAGAAATGCTCATGGATCTCTTCCAATTCGGAGCAGTGGGTATTCTGGCGCCTCTTTCCTGGGGATCGGTGAATGAACCTGCGCTCTGAAAACCGGATCCAGGACGTACCGGAATGCGAATCCGGGGCAGTGAAACGGGGAAACCGAAAGCAATCAGGGAAAAGCTGATGACGGACAGAGGCGGGATATTTGCACAGGATGATCCTTTCGACCTGCTCGGGACCTGGCTGGCCGAAGCCCGGGAGCGGGAGTTGAACGATCCGGATGCAATGGCCGTCGCGACGGTGGATTCAAACGGATGCCCGAACGTCAGGCTGGTTCTACTGAAAGAGATCGAATCGAACGGCCTGGTATTCTACACCAATTTGGAAAGCCGGAAGGCGCAGGAAATTTACGGCACCGGTTGGGCCGCCGTTGCCATTCATTGGAAATCTGTCCGGCGCCAGGTCCGTGCCCGTGGAAAGGTCGAGCGCGTTGGTGACGAACAGGCCGACAGGTATTTTGCCACCCGTTCACCTGCGAGTCGAGTTGGTGCCTGGGCAAGCAGGCAGTCGAGACCGCTCGAAAACAGGGCGGAATTGATGTCGCGCGCACGACAACTCCAACAGGAGTTCGGCGACGACCCGCCCAGGCCCGAATTCTGGGGTGGGTTCAGGATCGTCCCGTTCGAGTTCGAGTTTTGGGCAAATGGTGCTGATCGGCTGCATGACCGATTTCGTTGGTCACGCGCGCCCGAAGACTCATCCTCATCCTGGTCGATTACCCGGTTGAATCCATGAGGGTGTCTCCGGCAACCGCAGAGTCCTTCCTTGCCTGTGTCGTGCTGATTGCACTTGTCGTGCTGTTCGTACCGGGTTCCCTGGTTCCGCATGCAGCGGAACCCGCCTGTGACGAGGCGCAGGTTCAATTGAGATGGGCGGGCGGACGTTCCAGTTTCAATGTCGAATTGGCGGATGACGCGGAGTCCAGGGCCAAGGGGTTGATGCATCGGAAGTCGCTCGCTCCATTTTCGGCGATGCTCTTCATTTATCCGTCGCCCCGGAAGGCTCGTTTCTGGATGAAAGACACGCTCATCCCGCTGGATGTCCTGTTCTTCGATCACCGCGGTATCCTGAAGACGGTTCACGGGAATGCCCAGCCACTCAGTCTCGAAACCTTTGACGGAGGAGACGGAATTAAGTATGTGCTCGAGATCAATGGCGGAATGGCCGAAGAACTCGGCATCCGGGTTGGGTCCGAGCTTCGCCATTCGTCGATAGAATCCCCCGATGCGTCCTGGCCCTGCCGGTAGATTCGTGGGCCTTCGCGATGTGGTGCGGATAATCGGCTTTCGCCGGTCGCCATATCCGGCTAGAAGGCGCCGGTCGGGGCGTGGCGCAGCCTGGTAGCGCGGCGGTTTTGGGAACCGTAGGTCGCAAGTTCGAATCTTGCCGCCCCGACCAACGGTCGAATACCAATCAATCAACCCGTCGTTCAGGATTTTGCCCGGCGCGGTGTTTACGGTTCCGGCACGTCCAATTCTTCCAGCAGGATCGCCCACTGGGCTCCGTGCATGTCCCGGTCCTGCAAACAGCCCTGCACACACGGGCGCGGCGGGCTGAACTTGATGAACCGAATGTCCGGCAACTCGAAGCGTCGGACCGACTCGGGACAGGAATTGGGGACGGGGGCGACCTGTGGTGTGGTCACGGCCATCCTGAGCCGGTCGAAAGCCTGCTGCGTATCGCAGAAAACGTCGATCGTCAGCACGAATGGACCGGCATTCTTCGATCGAACGCTCGATGCGATTTCACCGAGCCGCGACATTGCCGACTTCCAGGAAATCGAGATGAAACGCATCCATGGGGTCATCCGGGTGCATCACGTGGCTGAGGGTGAATTCGAACATCCGTCCGCGCTTATTCGGGCGTGCGGCAAAGGTGGAAACAGGTGTTGCCTCGCGTCGATTGACCCGGGCCGCGGGCCCCAATGTCACTCGGGTTGACGTAGGACCCGCGCCGGACTTGCCCGTATCGGCCCCAGCGAAAACAGAGATCCCGCGGCGACGGTCACAGCGATGCCGCCGAACACAATCACGCATGCCGATGTCGCCTCGAACCTGTATTCGCTCTCCATGACGAACCGCATCACGGCCCATCCCGCGATGCTTCCGGAGATGACGGCAACGACACCAGCGATCAATCCGCACAAGGTCGAACGAATGGCAAAACTCCTCAGGATCTGAATCCGCGAAGCGCCAACCGTTCGCAGCACCGCCGCTTCGAAGCTGCGCGCGGCTTCCCCGGCGGTCGCTGCCCCGATGAGAACGATGAACCCGATGACCAGTGTCCCGGACGCCGCATAGGTGACTGCCGCAACCAGTCCGGCAAGCAAACGGGCGATCCGCCTGATTCCGTCCCTCACGCTTATGACCGTGACGTTGGGGAACGCGGTTGCAATCGACTCGAAAACGGCGTTTTCGTGATCTCCGGCAGCGTCAACATAGACGGTTCCTATGTGGGTGTGGGGCGCACCCGCGAGTGCCGCAGGATTGACCGACATGATGAACCCGATCCCCACTGTCGAGAAGTCGACTTCCCTCAGGCTCGAGATCGTTGCATCGATGTCCCGTCCCAGTACGTTGATCGTGATGATGTCACCGATCTCCAGTCCGAGTTCCTGGGCTTCCTCTGTCGAAAAGCTGACCTGTGGTGGCCCGTTGTAGTCCCGCGGCCACCACTGACCGTCGGTCAGGACGGTATTCGGAGGGATCGTGTTCGAATAGGTAATCCCACGGTCACCTCTGAGAACCCAGTGATTCCCGGCAACGTCCGATGCGTCTCGTCCGTTGATCCGGGTCAGGAATCCGCGAAGCATCGGCGCCGTCTCGATTCTGTCGACCGAAGGGTTCTCGGACATCATCCCGAGGAGGCCATCGAGTTGATCGTTCTGGATGTCGACGAGGAAAAACGATGGGGCGACGTCCGGTAAATCGTTCTCGATGATCGCGTTCAGATTGGAGGAAATCTGGCCAATTGCCGCCAGGACCGACAGGCCAAGCCCCAACGACATCACGACGATTCTCGTTTCGTTGGCTGGCCCGCCGACCGACGCGAGCGCGAGGCGAATCACTGGCCATCCCCGAACCGACTTCCAGCCCGCCGAACGACGGGCAAATCGGCGAGAAATGGCGGCGACGGCCGACAGGGCAGCAAGAGAGGCCAGTACGCCCGCTGCGGTCCAGATGCTGATCGTGGGGACACCCGAAAGGGTGGCGGTTGCCGCGATGAGAGCCAGAACGAGACAGACCGTGGCGAGAATCGGTCTGACCCGAAGGCGCCGCACGCCATGGCCGTCCCCCCGGCGATAAAGGGCGGCAGCCCGGATATCGGTGACCCGTGACAGCGGCCACAAGGAAAAGACGGCCGCAATCAGGACACCGTAGAGCGCCGCCTCGAGAATTGGCACGACACGGACACCCGCGAAATCGATCGGCAAGGGAATCCTGTCGACAAGCACCGACTCGAGGGCAACGATCGCGATCGCCCCCATGGCGACCCCGGCGCAAATTCCGGCGACCGTCATCGCGCCGATCTGAACTCCGTACGTGAGCGAGACCGTCCGGCTGCTGGCGCCGAGAGTCTTCAGGGTCGCAATCGTGTTTGTCTTTCCATCCAGGAAGTTGACGACGGCCGAGGCTATTCCGATGCCTCCGACCGCGAGGCCCGCCAGTCCGGCCAGGACCAGAAAGGCGGAAACCCTTTCGACCGCGAACCTCGTCCTGGGATCCGGGTTGTTCCGGTCCCGCCATTCTGCTCCCGCGTTCGCGAAATGCGTTCTCGTTTCCGTCCTGATCTGCTCAAGATCGGCCTCTTGAGGCAGCTTCAACCTGTAGCTTGTATTGAATTGCGACCCGGTACCGAGAAAACCCGAGCCTTCAAGCGTCTCCGTCGGAACAATCACGCGGGGCGCCAGCAGTCCTCCCAGGCCCGAGGCATCCGGCTCGTCCACGAGGATTGCGGAAACTCTGTACTGCCCTGTACCGAGCCCGAGAGTGTCGCCTGGCTCAAGGTCGAGACGAATCGCCAACTGTTCCTGGATGACCGCGCCTGGAAGGCCCCTGCCGACCGCAAGAGCCTCTGGAAGCGGAATGTCGGGCGACAACTCGACCGACCCGTACAGCGGATAGTTGCCGTCGACGCCCTTCAGGGAAATCAGCGCCCGGTTGACCTTTCCCTCCGAGTCGGCCGCCGCCATGGACCGGAATTGCACGATTTCGGAGACTGCAGCCGAATTGCGACTCATCCAGTCCCGTTCGGCTTCGTTGGCAAAACGGTAGCTGAAGGTGATTTCGGCATCACCGCCAAGGAGGGTTGTTCCTTGTGTTCGCAGTCCGTTTTCGATGGATTCGCGGACCGTTCCGATGGCGGTGATCGCGCCGACGCCGATGGCCAGGCAGGCGAGAAACACGCGGAAACCGCGGGTTCCTGTGCGCAATTCGCGCAGTGCGAACGCGACGGCCGGAACGGATTTTGTTTTCGGGATTCTCACAACGCGCCGCGCTTGCCGTGGCCGGAGTTCGTGCCGGAGACGGTTTCGGACATGGCACCATCACGCAGTCCGACGATCAGGCGGCAGCGGTCCGCGAGTGCGTGGTCGTGGGTCGCGAGTATCAGGGTGCTCCCGTGCCGGCAGTTCAGCCCGAAAAGAAGTTCCATGATGGTGTCGCCGGTCGCCGAATCAAGATTTCCGGTCGGCTCGTCCGCGAGCAGCAGTTTCGGCCTTGGTGCAGATGCCCGGGCGATCGCAACGCGCTGCTGTTCCCCTCCCGACATCTGAAACGGAAAATGGTGAATTCGGGATTCGAGGCCGACATCACGAAGCTCGGTTTCCGCCCGGTCAAACGCCTCCCGGCAGCCCGCGAGCTCCAGCGGCGTCGCGACGTTCTCGAGAGCGGTCATCGTCGGAATCAGGTGGAAGGACTGAAACACGACCCCGACATTTTCGCGCCGAAATGCGGCCAGTTCATCCTCGTTCATGTCGCCGAGATTCTCCCCCATGACCTTGACCATTCCGTCGGTTGCCCGCTCTAGGCCCCCGAGGAGCATGAGCATCGATGACTTGCCGGATCCGGACGGCCCGACAAGACCGACCGTTGCCCCCTCGTTGATTTCGAGATCGATTCCCCTCAGGATCTCGACGGGGCCGGCGTTTCCTGCCAGAGTCAGGCTGACGTTCATCAGGCGAAGGAATGCGTGGGGCATGGCGGCTCGGGGCAGTCAGGGCGATGTGACGAAAGGGACCGCAATCCTGACCTTAGGCCGGGCTGTCAGGATCTCGGGACTGGTGATGCTTCTTGCGACGGTTCTCGAATTGCCCCTTCATGCAACAGCTTCGGGCAGTGATCAACCTGTGACCGTTGCCGCTCTGGGAAACAGTCTCGTCCAGGGCTTCGGTCTTCCGCGTGACAAGGGGTTCACGGTTCAACTGGAAAACTGGCTGGGGGAACGAAACGCCAACGCCCTGATCCTGAACGCTGGCGTATCTGGTGACACGACCGCCGGAGGCCTCGCGCGCATGGACTGGACGATCGGTTCGGGCGTTTCCGCCCTGATTGTCGTGTTGGGCGGCAATGACATCCTCAGGGGAATGGACCCCGAGATGAGCCGCAGGAATCTTCGCGGGATTCTCGAAACTGCGTCACGAAACGGACTTCCGGTACTTCTTGTTGGGCACGAGGTCCCGGACAACTACGGACCAGAATACAAGATTGAGTTCGAAGGGATCTATCGTGATCTTGCGAAGGAGTTTGACACGTTGTTTCACGAACGGTTCTTTGCCGGGCTGGAGGAAGGACTCGAACGCCACGAAGCCGCGCGGAGGTACATGCAGGACGACGGGTTGCATCCGAACGCGGAAGGAGTTCGCCTGATCGTCGAATCCATAGGTCCAAAGGTCCTGGAACTTGTCGAAATCTCAAGGGCCCGTTTACCCGACTGAAAACGATGTGTCGGCAGGCACGAAGCCCGGACGAGGTCATCACGAAAACCGGGATACCACCAGGACGACCGGGAGCGTCCCGTACCGAACTGGCTCACATGTTTTCCCGGCAGTTGTCTTCTGACCGCGGGCAGGTTGTCGGCTGCGGCCCATTGATCCGGTCGGTTCACGAATCCGTCTGAAGTTCATGAATACGGATGGACGACCCGAATTCTGCCAAATCGAATCATCCTTCCCTTTCCGGGAGGCAGGGTGCAGCCACTTGCAATTCTTCGGCGATTTGTCCGAAACACCGATGTAGCAAGGGGCCGCGGATTCGGTTCAAGTTCCTCGACCGCACGAAGAGATGGCAGATTCGGGAAGGAGAGCACGGATGTCACGGGAAACAGCCCGCAGCCTGGTTGCGGAGGCGCTTGGTACCGCGTTCCTGCTTGCGACCGTCGTAGGCTCGGGCATCATGGCGGAATCCCTTGCCGAAGGTAACACCGCCCTTGCGCTTCTCGCAAACTCGATCGCGACCGGCGCGATTCTTGTCGTGCTCATTCTCGTCTTCGCTCCGATTTCGGGCGCTCACTTCAATCCGGCTGTAACGCTGTGTTTCCTGATTCGGCGAGACATCAGCACACGTCGCGCGATTCTGTACTGGTTGATCCAGATCACGGCGGGTCTGGTCGGTGTCATGGCAGCCCATGTCATGTTCTCGGAACCGTTGTTTTCCGCTTCAACCACCGCAAGAACCGGCATTCACCAGTGGACCGGGGAATTCGTCGCGACGTTCGGTCTTGTTGCCGCGATTCTCGGAACAATTCGTTTCCAGCCACAGGCGACTCCTTGGGCCGTCGGCTTGGTCATCATGGCAGGATACTGGTATACGTCGTCGACGTCCTTCGCAAATCCGGCGGTTACAATTGCCCGGGGACTTACCGACACGTTTTCCGGGATTGTTCCGCTGCATGTGCCGGCGTTCGTGCTCGCCCAACTCGTGGCGGCCGTCGTGGCGACCCTGGTCTTCGGCTGGCTGCTGGCTGAGGGTGACGAATGAGACGTCGGTCCAGGCTGGTACGGTCCCCATTCCCGGTTTCCGGATCGTGCCTGGCTGTGGCAACGGATTCGCGGGTTGGCAGTTTCGCGGGTGGCGTCGACAGATAGGGAAACGCCTAACCGACCATCAGTCTTTCTGTCCATCCGCCCGTCGATACGACACCGAAAACGGCGGTCGCGTACGCACGGGTGGAGGGACCGGTGCGTTCGGCACGACGGCGGAAATCTGCCCGATCGTGTTGCACCGGGCCGGGTTGTGGAGCCCGGGACAACGGTGACCACGCAGGAATTATTCGGCGGACAGGTATTTTTTCTTGACGCGCACGATTCCGTCGTACAGATTGTCGACCCGTCTTCTCGTTACACCAGATGTTGCGCTTGCAACCAGGAATTGTGCACGGAGGGCACGAAGCTACTGATTGTTCGGTAAAAACAAAAACGAGCAGCCTGCATCGGTTGCGAAACATTGAGGCATTCATGAAAATCAAACGACGCTTCACGCAGAAAGGGAAGGACGCCTACTCAGGAATCAAGTTTCGCGAGACAGTGTCGGAGATTCGCAACACGGACGGGTCAATCGTCTTCTCGCTCGACAAGGTCGAGGTTCCCGAAAACTATTCCCAAGTCGCCGCCGACGTGATCGCTCAGAAATATTTCCGCAAGTCGCGGATTGCGAAGAACTTCAATCGTGTTCCGGAACCCGGGGTTCCGGAATTCCTGTGGCGATCAGAGCCGGCAAAGGCGATCGAAGACGGAACGGCAAACCGGCGGAAGCCGGTCAGGGAAACCTCTCAGGGATACAAGGGAGAGACATCTGCCAAGCAGGTGTTCGACAGAATGGCAGGTGCCTGGACGTACTGGGGCTGGAAAGGGGGCATGTTCGATACCGAGGAGGATGCCCGCGCCTTTCGGGACGAGATGAGATTCATGCTCGCCAGTCAAATGGCTGCACCAAATTCACCGCAATGGTTCAATACCGGGCTGCACTGGGCGTACGGAATCGATGGTCCCGGACAGGGGCATTACTATGTCGATCCGCTGACCGAAGAAATGACTCAATCGGCGAGTGCCTACGAACATCCCCAGCCCCATGCGTGTTTCATTCAGTCAGTCGGTGACGACCTGGTCAACGAGGGAGGCATTATGGACCTCTGGGTCCGGGAAGCCCGGCTGTTCAAGTACGGCTCCGGTACCGGGACAAACTTTTCTTCCCTTCGGGCGGAGAATGAGCCTCTTTCGGGGGGAGGGAAGTCGTCGGGTCTCATGTCTTTCCTCAAGATCGGCGACCGCGCGGCCGGAGCAATCAAGTCCGGCGGCACAACGAGGCGCGCCGCCAAGATGGTCATCTGTGACATGGACCATCCTGACATCGAGGATTTTATCAACTGGAAGGTTCTCGAGGAGCAGAAGGTCGCTTCGCTGGTTGCAGGATCAAGAATCCACGAAAGGGAACTCAACGGGATCTTTGCTGCCGTGCGGTCATGGGATGGCCGGGAAACGGACGCGGTCGACCCCGTCGTCAATTCGTCCCTTCGGAAAGCCATTCGCTCGGCGAAGCGTGCGTGCGTACCGGAGACCTACATCAACCGCGTCCTGCAATACGCCCGTCAAGGGTACACGGGAATCGAGTTTCCGATCTACGAGGCTGACTGGGACTCCGAGGCCTATGTTACGGTATCCGGCCAGAACTCGAACAACTCCGTGCGCGTGACCGACGCTTTCATGACGGCAATGGCAGATGATGACGACTGGGAACTTTCGAGACGTACGGACGGCGTGGTCATCCGCACGATCAAGGCGCGCGCGCTTTGGGAGCAGATCGGCCACGCTGCGTGGGCCTGTGCCGATCCCGGTGTCCAGTTCCACGACACGATCAACGGGTGGCACACCTGCCCCGCGGACGGAGACATCAAGGCGTCGAATCCGTGCTCGGAGTACATGTTCCTCGATGATACGGCCTGCAATCTCGCCAGCCTCAATCTCCTCGGTTTTCTGAAGGACGGGAAGTTCCGGATCGACGAATACGTTCACGCGATCCGACTGTGGACGATTGCACTCGAGATTTCGGTTATGATGGCCCAGTTTCCGAGCAAGCGGATCGCCGAGCTTTCTTTCCGGTTCCGGACCTTGGGCCTCGGATACGCCAATATAGGCGGCCTGTTCATGACGATGGGCCTTGGGTACGACTCTGCCGAAGCCCGTTCGCTCTGTGGCGCACTGACGTCCATTCTGACCGGTGTCGCGTACAAGACCTCGGCCGAAATCGCGGGAGAACTTGGTCCGTTCCCGGGCTACGCGGCAAATGCCGAACACATGAAGCGCGTGATGAGAAATCATCAGCGTGCGGCACGGGGTGACTCCGAGGGGTACGAGCAGCTGGGAGTTGCGCCGGTTCCCCTGGATCACGCCAACTGTCCTGACAAGGACGTCGCGATGTTCGCGGAGTCCTGCTGGAGTCAGGCGATTGCGCTTGGCGAGATGTACGGATTCCGGAACGCCCAGGTGAGCGTAATCGCGCCGACGGGCACGATCGGGCTGGTCATGGATTGCGATACGACGGGAATCGAGCCCGATTTTTCCTTGGTCAAGTTCAAGAAACTCGCAGGCGGCGGATATTTCAAGATCATCAACAAGTCGGTTCCCGCCGCGCTGAAGGCGCTCGGCTACAAGGACCCGGAAGTCGAGAAGATCGTTCGATACGCCGTCGGCGCCTGCACCCTTCGCGGGGCGCCTGAGATCAATCACGAGACGCTCGCCGACCTCGGATTCGGCAAATCCGAGATCGACAGGCTGGAACTTGCAATTCCGTCTGCGTTCGATATCCGCTTCGTGTTCAACCCGTTGAGCCTCGGGGCCCAATTCTGCCGTGACGTGCTGGGTATCCCCGAAGAATGCATTTCCGACCCGTCGTTTGACCTGTTGAGTCATCTCGGGTTCACCCGGGCGCAGATCGATGCGGCGAACTGTTACGCATGCGGTACGATGACTCTTGAAGGCGCGCCCGGCCTCGCCGAAAAAGATCAACATGTCTTTGATTGCGCCAACCCCTGCGGGCGAACCGGAACACGCAGTTTGTCGGTTTCAAGCCACATTTCAATGATGGCTGCGGCACAGGGCTTTATTTCCGGCGCCATTTCCAAGACGGTCAACATGCCGAACGCTGCGACGACGCGCGATTGCCTCGAAGCTTATGAGCAAAGCTGGAGACTGGGGGTCAAGGCGACGGCTTTGTATCGCGACGGCTCCAAGCTCTCGCAACCGTTGTCGTCGGCAATTGTTTCCGAATGGGAATCGGACTTTGCGGACAGCCTGGAAGACGAGAGCGAAACGGTTACGACACAATCCGTCGCCGAACGCATCGTCGAAAAAGTGATTCATCGCGAAGTCGAGCGTGCCCGCGAGCGCAAACGCCTGCCGGACCGCCGCAAGGGATACACACAGAAAGCCACGGTTGGCGGCCACAAGGTCTATCTGCGAACAGGCGAATATCCAAACGGCACCCTGGGCGAGATCTTCATCGACATGCACAAGGAAGGGGCCGGATTTCGAGCGATGATGAACAATTTCGCCATCGCCATTTCGGTGGGCCTGCAGTACGGCGTTCCGCTGGAGGAATTCGTCGAGGCCTTTACGTTTACGCGGTTCGAACCGGCCGGACTGGTACACGGAAACGAAAACATCATGAATGCCACGTCGGTGCTTGACTACATCTTTCGGGAGCTGGCGGTTTCCTATCTCGACCGGACGGACCTGGCGCACGTCAAACCCGAAGGAACGAGCTTTGACGATCTTGGCGACGGGGTTGTCGAGAACAGCGAAAACTGGCTGCATGCTGCGGGCAAGGGTTCGCCAACCCATTCCATCGAGCTGATCCGCCGATTGTCGTCGACAGGGTACTTGCGCAAGAGATTGCCGACCGTCGAGGCAGATTCGGGCGAAGAAGCCGGAATTGCGCCCGACAATGGTGTCGGTGACGGCGCAGCTGCGGCATCGCAGCAGGCAACCGCTTTTCGGGCTCGTGAGCTGGCACGAATTCAGGGATTCGAGGGTGACGCCTGCGGCGAATGCGGCAACTATTCGCTGGTCCGCAACGGAACGTGCCTCAAGTGCAACACCTGCGGAGCCACCAGCGGCTGCAGTTAGGTTCGGGAAACCGGTCTCGACCCGATTCCGTTCGGAACTCTCTTTCCGGGACGCGACCACTTTCGGTTTCACTGGCGCCTGTCTACCGTGACTGGCGGCGCGTGCTGCCTTTCCGGCCTCGGAGACCGGATGTGCCGGCAACCGCACTCGTCCGGTTGAATGAGCCGGGAATCAGTTGTTGCATGTCCGGATATAATCTGTGCAGGGAGGCCCGTGGGCGCCCATTTCTTCCGAGCGTTACCCACGGAGAATTTCGAGCGGATAGGCAGATGAGCCCAAATGAGCCTGTTTCACCCGGCGGACCGGACGCGGTCCAGCATGCGGTGCGGGTCAGAAAAACCGCGGCGCGCGTTCTCCGGACGGAGGGCGAAGCCGTCCTTGAACTCGCGGACCGCGTGCCGGAGTCGCTGGCGGCAGCGGTTGAGTTGATCCTGAACCAGCCCGGGCGCGTCATTGTCAGCGGCATCGGCAAGTCAGGTCATGTTGCCCGAAAGATCGCGTCCACTCTGGCAAGCACGGGAACTCCGGCCCAGTTCGTCCATCCGGCCGAGGCGTCCCACGGCGATCTCGGGATGATCACCGGAGGTGACTCGTGCCTGATCCTGTCGAACTCGGGAGAAACCGGAGAAATCGGGGATATCGTCAATTACAGCCGGAGGTTTTCGGTCCCGCTCGTCGCGATGACCCAGAATACGGAAAGCATGCTGGCAACGGCGGCAGACGTTGTCCTCGTGCTTCCGGAAGCCGTTGAAGCATGCGCGATCGGGTTGGCGCCTACGACGTCGACCACATGTGCGCTCGCGCTTGGTGACGCGCTTGCCGTGACCCTGATGGAACTCCGCGGATTCAGGACCGACAGATTTCAGGTACTGCACCCGGGGGGGCGGCTCGGCGCCCAACTGCTCAGGGCCCGGGACATCATGCACCAGGGGGACGATCTCCCGGTTGTTTCGGGTTCCAGCCCAATGGGTGACGTTCTGGTCGAAATGACGGCAAAGGGCTTCGGAACCGCGCTGGTGGTCGATCGAAACAAGGCCGTCGGAGTCATTACGGACGGTGACATAAGGCGGAATCTGGAAGACTTGCTCGAGCGCACGGCCCTCGACGTCGCCACCCGAACACCCCTTTCGGTCGATGCGGATGTGCTCGTTTCCGAGGCGCTCGGGATCATGAATGAAAACGGTATTACGTCACTTTGCGTTACCGATGGAAATGGCCGGCTTGTCGGATTGGTGCACGTCCACGACTGCCTGCGCGCCGGTGTCCGGTGAAGGCAGTCATCATCATTCCGGCCCGGTATGGCTCGACGCGGTTTCCGGGAAAGGCGTTGGCCGAGATCAGGGGATTTGACGGGACCGCCAAATCGTTGATCCGGCGGAGCTGGGAGACGGCATGCGCGGTGAACTTCGTGGATTCTGTACATGTTGCGACGGATGACCAGCGCATCTGGGAGCATGCTGAGCAGTTCGGTGCGCAGGTACTGATGACATCGTCGGAGTGCCGAAACGGAACCGAGCGTTGTGCGGAGGCGCTGCGCAGCCTGGATGCCGACGTTGACATCGTGATCAACCTGCAGGGAGATGCGCCTCTGATCCCGCCTTCATTCGTCGAGCAGTTGATCTACACGCTTTCGTCCGAACAGTCGGTCGGGATTGCGACGCCGGTATTGCGGTGCGACTCCCATGCCTTGGACAAGTTCATCAAGGACCGCCGGGAGAACAGGGTCGGAGCCACGACGGTCGTTTTCGATACCGAGTGGCGTGCGCTTTACTTTTCAAAGGAAATCATTCCCTATTGCCTGCACGACCATGCGGCGGAAATGGCTGACGACGTTTTCCATCACATCGGGGTCTACGCCTATCGGCGGGCGTCCCTGGAGGCCTACGCGCGCTGGCCCGAGGGCAGACTCGAAGCCAGGGAGGGATTGGAGCAGTTGAGGTATCTGGAAAACGGAGAACCGATCCTTTGCGTTGAGGTCGATGCGCGCGGTCGGGAGATTCAGGAACTGAACAATCCGGTCGATGTCGGTCGCATTGAGGCGATTCTCAATGCGGAAAGGCGCAGGTGACCAGCTTGTCTGACGGGTCGACCAACCGGTCCGTTACAGTCAACGATGTCGTATTCGACAACGGGGGTACGCTGTCCCTGATTGCCGGGCCATGCCAACTGGAATCGCTTGACCACTCGCGAATGATGGCTGACCGTCTGATGGACGCCTGTTCGGGTACAGGGGTCGGGTTCGTGTTCAAGGCCAGTTTCGACAAGGCCAACCGGAGCAGTATTTCGGGAACGCGGGGGCCCGGTATGGCGGCCGGGCTGGAAATCCTGGCTCGGATCCGGGAGGAATTCGGGTGTCCGGTGCTGACTGATGTCCACGATGCGTCACAGTGTGCCGCCGCGGCTAAAGCGGTTGATGTCCTGCAGATCCCGGCCTTCCTGTGCAGGCAAACCGATCTCTTGCTGGCTGCCGGGCGTACGGGAAAGGCGATCAACGTCAAGAAGGGCCAGTTCCTGGCCCCCTGGGACATGGGCAATGTCGTCGACAAGCTGACGAGCACTGGAAACGAGCGCATTCTGCTGTGCGAGCGGGGAGCGAGCTTCGGCTACAACATGCTCGTGTCGGACATGCGGTCATTGCCGATCCTGCAAAGAACCGGGTTCCCGGTCGTGTTTGACGCAACTCATTCGGTTCAGCTTCCCGGCGGATTGGGAAGTTCCTCGGGCGGTCAACGCGAGTTTGTCGCGCCGCTTGCCCGGGCCGCGGTCGCGACCGGCTGCGCTGCCCTGTTCATCGAATGCCACCAGGCCCCCGATACGGCACCTTCCGATGGCCCCAACATGATTCCGCTCTCGGAACTCCCGGGACTACTTTGGGACCTGGCCAGGATCGACGAAATCGTGAAGTCTTGAGTTAACGACCGAGGCGGGACTGTGGCGCGGTTCCCGGCCGTGCAGCGACCGGATGCATTCCGAATCGGAGTGTGTTGGCGGACGCTCGGTGTTTGACGAATTCGCGGTTTCCTGACTTCATTTGCAGCTACACGGCCGCAGCCGGTAAAGTCGAACCAGCAAGCTCCCCTTGGAGCGCCTACCGGGGTTACCTTTCACAAGTGAGTGCCCCGTGATGGGATTCGATCCAAGAGGCTGGTGAGGAAGGAGTCGCGGGACTTGGGATTCTCTACTGTCTGCGGCAACTCCACCGGCGAGCGGCCCTGATGCCGACGGCGCCCCCGGCAACTTTCCGGGCCATCCGTTGGTGATTCCTCGCGTCCGGCCGCATGTGACCTTCGGTTTTGCCGGTCAGTGCTTTTTGGGAACGGCTGTAGACGGCCTCCGTGGAAATCCGGCTCCTTTCACGCGCAATTGCCGTTCGTTCGAACCGTCCCCACCTCGTGATGTCCCGCCACCGTCGTCTTTCCGTTTCCTGCCGGAATCCTCGAAGTGCCCGGACGGCGGGTCCCGGGGCATGCTGCGGCCCTGCCTTCCTCCGCAATCTTCCCGGACCTGGGCATCTTGGTGGCTGCGCCCCTTTTTCCCAGTTGAAGGATCAGGTCGTTCCCGCCGCATTGGGCCGGTTGCCGCACCATGTTCCGCAACCGGGGACATCGGGCATGTTCGACGTCCAGCGGCGGAAACCAAGTTGCCGGCCCCGCGAATGAAAGGAGCGGTCGAAACCGCCCCTTTCCCGAGTTTCGTTGACCGTCCGGTTCAGAACGAGAAGGACAGGCCCATGCTGGCCACGTTCTTGTCGCCGCTGAGATCCTCTCTTCGACTACTGGCCACCACCTGACCGATTTCAACTATGCCAAGTTTGCCGACCACCCTTTGCGGGATCTTCCCGAAACCGGCAACCAGCTTGGCTCCGCCGCCGAGATCGTGGCTGAAACCAACGCCCGTGCCCTTGAATTTGGCACTGGTGAAATAGCGGACAAATAAGAGAATATCCGGCTGGATGTTGGTCAGCTCGGTCTCGGCGTAGACCATCGTCAGCGTCGATGCCCCCATCGTGTACGAAAGGTCGAAGCCGTGTCCGGAGTAGTGCGCTTCAAACGTGCCGTCTGTGCGGCCGTCTGCGCCACCCACCACGCGATTGGAACCCAGGTGCATGTAGGGTTGGTCCCGTTCTGCGTAGAAGGCGTTGGCAGAGACCGGACCGGTGCTGAAGCCGAGGCCGGCACTGGTCGTCTTCTTGCTGTCGTAACCGAGACCGACGGTCACACCGGACGCGCTGAGGCTCATGCCAACCGCATAGGAGTTCTTCTTAACCTCAAGACTCCCTCCCTCAACAATCTGATTGACGCCGCCTACTATCATGAAGGGATTCGGCTTCCCTGGCGTACCCGGTCCTGTCGCGGCCGAAATCGCGAAGGCGAAGTTGCCGACGCTCAGGTCATAACGGGCCTGGGTGGCGGTATTGCCCCGGATGTCCTCGACAACGTCGTCAACGCCCAGGCCGTTCAGGCCGACATCGGCGATCCCGCCGGCAAGAGCGTCGGCCGCATCGTCGTGACCGTAGGTGACCGTGCCGAAGGCACCGCTGACATAGGCCGTTCCCGTGTTCACACCGTCGATGGTGTCGAACCCGACCTTCCCGCCGAAGCTCAGGCCGCCGTCGGTGGTGCCGGAGCCGATGAAATCGACGCCAATCTCACGCGTGAGCATCCGCTTTGACTTGGTGACACGACGTCCGTTTTCGTCCGTGGGCGGGGAGTTGTACTCGATACCGAGCTTGGCATCGCCGGAGACGGTGATCTCTGCGAAGGCCGCCCCGCCGACAAGGGCAAAGGCGATTGTTGCTGCGAGCAGCGTTTTCATTTGCTCAACTCCCAGACTTGTGTCGTTCAACCCACCGGGAGGCAACCCCGCCCCCGGCTTCCCCAAGCTCTGGAGACATGTCCAACCATTCCCCAACGGTCGAACATCTGTGTTCGATTTCAACAAATGGTCGATGCGAGTTGAGGGAAGTTTCATGGCAATTCCTTACGCCCCGGAAATGATCAATGTCGAAAATGAAAGAAGAGGATCCAACCTGACCTTGCAATCAAGAAAAACTTCGAACCAGAAACAAATCATGAAACGTAACTGCTCACCCGGACACTGAATGCCGTGGTTGCGGCCGTTGACGGCGTTTCCTTTCAGAGCGATGGCGACGGCGACGAGCGGGTTACAGCCAAGCGCCGCCATGGTCTGGAGGTAGCTCGATATCCGGCAGTAGGCGCCGACCGTCGCGCGGCTGTCGGAAGCGCTTGTCAGGAATGGACGGTTCGCGACCGGTGACCGGATTCTGGATATCGTGATGGCGCTTGAGCGGATGTATGTGCTGGATGACGGAAACATCGGACGAAAGCTGTGCAACTGCACGGCGCGGCTGTTGAAAACGGATTCCGCGAGCGAACAGAGAATCAGGGACGACGTGAAGGAACTCGACGACGTGCGGTCGGACATCATTCACAACCGGTTGCACAGGCTGGCGCCGGAAAGAGTTCACGCGGCATTCGTCACAGGCTTCGATATCGCGCGGAGGTCCCTGTTCAAGATGCTGCGCGAGGAGCGGCCCGAGGCTTGGAACGTGTCAGGGAGCGCCGGTGACGGAGGGAGCGAGGAGGAGCTTCGTTGAAACCGGACCTGCCCCTTACGTTCCTGGAGCTGGGCGATGCGACGTCGCACAATCTCGGGTTCACACACCGTAACAACGTCTGGGTGAGCTCCTGAGTAAAATGAATTGTATTGCAATGTCTGCGGCGTATTCCCCTTTCCGTCACCCTCGCTGCGCTCCGATCGAGGCGGAACCACGGCCAACGCCAAATCTCCTGAACGAGGTCACGGTCAAAGCCGCGCCATCAATGACACAGGCCGCTTGTGGTTCGGACCACTCTCTTGAACGGGTGCCAAGGCACGCCAAAGGCTATCCGGCCTCCGCGGCCCCGATCACAAGGCAGGACCAGCATAGCATCCTCTCTGCCGAGGCAAAGTCCCCTTTTTTTACTTTCGCGACAGGGCCGACGCTGCGCGGGGGTGGTCGCTCTTGAGTAAAATCCCTCTACGCCATTGATTCTGCGGGATTCGCCACACCTGCATCTTCGACGACCTTGACCAGTTGGTAGCCGAGCTGCCTGGCGCGTCGGCCGAGGTTGGAGACGGTCCGGTTGACGCGGCGCTGCTCATAGGTCTCGATCCCGCGCTCCACATATTCCTCACCGCGGGTGACCAGCGTGTAGATCAGGCAGGCAAGCTCCCGCGCGGTTGCGGTGATCGCGACGGGTGCGTCCTTTCGAGCGAGGCGCCCACGGTGCCTGGCACCGATGAATGTCTGGCTCCTGCGGGCCGTCATGGCCGCCATGCGCAGGGATTGCGCAACCTTGTTGACCACCTTCGGCGCGCGTCCCGGCAGGGCCTTGCCACCACTGATGCGGGTTCCCGGCGCCAATCCCAGCCACGAACAGAAGTGCTGTGCGGACGGGAAGGCGGAGAAGTCCGGACCGATCTCCGAGGCAATCGTGAGCGCGGTGTTCACGCCGATGGTCGGGATCGCAGTGAGGTCGACGCCCATCATCCCGTGCAATGCCGCGGCCGTCGCCCTTTCCCGGGCAGTCCGGCTGGCATGCTTGCCCAAGCGGGGCTTCGATGTGCTGCGCCCGGAACGCGAAGCATCCGGGGACCCGGGCGGCAGATCGTCGTCCGAACCACCTTCCGGAGGTGTCAGGCTGTCGATCTGTGCCGCGATCTGTTTCTCGCACGTCTCAATCTGTTCAGTGAGGAAGTCGAAGCGTTGCATCGCCTGCGTCAGCGCGAACAGGTGCTCCGCGCGCCAGGTGCCCTGAAGCGCCGCCACGATCCTGTCGACGCCGGCCCTGATCCGCCCGTCGCGAAGTTCCGCAAGGCGGTGCGGATCACGCTCGCCGTCGATGATCGCCCGCAGGATCCTCAGTCCCGTCACCCCGGTGATGTCGGCGATCACCGAGTCGAGCCGCACGTTCATTTCGGTCAGAGCCTTCTGCATATGGAGCACACAGCGCGCGCGGTCCTCGATCAGCCGCTTCGTCTGACGCACGTACGAGCGCAGCGGGCAGACCGCATCGCCGGGACGAAAAGCGCCGCGCAGAAGCCCGTACGACAGAAGCTGACGGATCCACTGGCAATCGAGCACATCGCTCTTGCGCCCGGCGATCTGCTTCGTCATCCGCGGCGGCACCAGCATCACCTCGAAACCAGCACGATCCAGAACCTCGTAGACCGGAATCCAGTACACCGAGGTCGATTCCATCGCCACCGTCTCAACCCCGCAGGACGACAGCCACGACGCCATCTCCTCGAGGTCCCGCGTGAAGGCATCGAACGACCGGACCGGGTCGGCACACCGGTCCGGATCGACCGCGACGTAGTGAACGTCCTTGCCGATGTCGATCCCGGCACAGTCCCGGTTCACCACCTCCAGGCTCTCGGTCTTTCGTCTTCGCTTGCGTGGCATGGACATTCCTCCCCTGACCGTCTGTTTTCACTCAGGTCAGGGAGGAACCACAGCGAAACTTCAATCTCTTGAACGAGGTCACGGCAGAACCGTGCCATCAGTGACAGACGCCGATCATGGTTCGGGCCAAGCTCTTGTACGGGTGACAGAGCACGCCATTGCTCATCGGACCTCGACTGCCCCGACCTGCAGACAGATCACACCTTCGGTACCGTCGCCGCAAGCACCATTTACTTTCGCGACAGGGCCGGCGCCGCGCGGGGGTGGTGGCTCTTGAGTAAAATCCCTCTACGCCATTGATTCTGCGGGATTCGCCACACCTGCATCTTCGACGACCTTGACCAGTTGGTAGCCGAGCTGCCTGGCGCGTCGGCCGAGGTTGGAGACGGTCCGGTTGACGCGGCGCTGCTCATAGGTCTCGATCCCGCGCTCCACATATTCCTCACCGCGGGTGACCAGCGTGTAGATCAGGCAGGCAAGCTCCCGCGCGGTTGCGGTGATCGCGACGGGTGCGTCCTTTCGAGCGAGGCGCCCACGGTGCCTGGCACCGATGAATGTCTGGCTCCTGCGGGCCGTCATGGCCGCCATGCGCAGGGATTGCGCAACCTTGTTGACCACCTTCGGCGCGCGTCCCGGCAGGGCCTTGCCACCACTGATGCGGGTTCCCGGCGCCAATCCCAGCCACGAACAGAAGTGCTGTGCGGACGGGAAGGCGGAGAAGTCCGGACCGATCTCCGAGGCAATCGTGAGCGCGGTGTTCACGCCGATGGTCGGGATCGCAGTGAGGTCGACGCCCATCATCCCGTGCAATGCCGCGGCCGTCGCCCTTTCCCGGGCAGTCCGGCTGGCATGCTTGCCCAAGCGGGGCTTCGATGTGCTGCGCCCGGAACGCGAAGCATCCGGGGACCCGGGCGGCAGATCGTCGTCCGAACCACCTTCCGGAGGTGTCAGGCTGTCGATCTGTGCCGCGATCTGTTTCTCGCACGTCTCAATCTGTTCAGTGAGGAAGTCGAAGCGTTGCATCGCCTGCGTCAGCGCGAACAGGTGCTCCGCGCGCCAGGTGCCCTGAAGCGCCGCCACGATCCTGTCGACGCCGGCCCTGATCCGCCCGTCGCGAAGTTCCGCAAGGCGGTGCGGATCACGCTCGCCGTCGATGATCGCCCGCAGGATCCTCAGTCCCGTCACCCCGGTGATGTCGGCGATCACCGAGTCGAGCCGCACGTTCATTTCGGTCAGAGCCTTCTGCATATGGAGCACACAGCGCGCGCGGTCCTCGATCAGCCGCTTCGTCTGACGCACGTACGAGCGCAGCGGGCAGACCGCATCGCCGGGACGAAAAGCGCCGCGCAGAAGCCCGTACGACAGAAGCTGACGGATCCACTGGCAATCGAGCACATCGCTCTTGCGCCCGGCGATCTGCTTCGTCATCCGCGGCGGCACCAGCATCACCTCGAAACCAGCACGATCCAGAACCTCGTAGACCGGAATCCAGTACACCGAGGTCGATTCCATCGCCACCGTCTCAACCCCGCAGGACGACAGCCACGACGCCATCTCCTCGAGGTCCCGCGTGAAGGCATCGAACGACCGGACCGGGTCGGCACACCGGTCCGGATCGACCGCGACGTAGTGAACGTCCTTGCCGATGTCGATCCCGGCACAGTCCCGGTTCACCACCTCCAGGCTCTCGGTCTTTCGTCTTCGCTTGCGTGGCATGGACATTCCTCCCCTGACCGTCTGTTTTCACTCAGGTCAGGGAGGAACCACAGCGAAACTTCAATCTCTTGAACGAGGTCACGGCAGAACCGTGCCATCAGTGACAGACGCCGATCATGGTTCGGGCCAAGCTCTTGTACGGGTGACAGAGCACGCCATTGCTCATCGGACCTCGACTGCCCCGACCTGCAGACAGATCACACCTTCGGTACCGTCGCCGCAAGCACCATTTACTTTCGCGACAGGGCCGGCGCCGCGCGGGGGTGGTGGCTCTTGAGTAACAAAACTCTATCTCGTTGATTCCACGAAGTTTCGCAGATTCCCGATTTCGACTGCCCTGACCATTTGGCAGGCGAGTTTTCCGGCGCGCCAGCCGGACTTCGAGACTGCCTGGCTCACACCTCAGGACGGCACCGCGCGTTTGTGGGGGCTCTTGTTCGGGTGACTGAGCAGGCCATTGCTCTGCGGATTTCGACTGCCCCGACCTGCCGACAGATCACATCTTCGGAACCGATGCGGCAAGCACCGTTTTACATTCGCGACAGGGCTGGCGCCGCGCGGCGGTGGGTGCTACGGAGAAGAGACCATTACGGAAACCAGTCTCCTGGAGATCACACGGCGGCATCCGAGTGTCGTCGATATCCGAACCTTCCCCAAGCAGGTCGAAGCGACGAACGGCGCGGATTGGGAGCGGCACATCATCGGCTCGAGGCGGACGCTCTGGATGCGGGTGCAGGCGAAGCGGCTTCAGCGTAACGGTGTCCTGAAGGTGAAGCACATCGTGAAATCGTCCGGCATGGAGCAGCGGGAGCCGAAGGAATGAAGCCGGTTTACCGCAACTATTGTACGGAGCCGCAGCGAAGGCTCTGGAAGAAAGTCGAGGCAATGCCCGGGTTCAGGAGTTTCGAGACCGGTTGTTTGCTCGCCGCCGCGGAGGACGTGCCCGACACAACCGCAAGGCTTGATGAAATCGGGGAAAAGTGTCGGCCCTGGCATCATCTGTTCGCACCTGAAATCCTGATGCAGAGAGAGCAAGAGGCCGTCCCGATTGATGGGGGAGAGTTTGTGACGTACGTTTCGACCAGTCAGCCGCCAGTGCCGCGGGTCGGGGGAGTCGAGTGGAATATGCCGCCAGATGACTCGGGATGGTCGCACCCATCATCGAAGACCTGAACGGCGACACGGAGCGGAAGTTCGATCGGACCGGCGCTCGGACCACGACCTCGGAAGACCCGGCAAGGCTGAACCCGGATTCGAAGGCCGGGTCGGAGGTCCGCTGTTCGATGTGGAACGCCAGGGGGAACTGGGAATACACCGGATGATGGTGATGGATGTGCGAGGCGACGTGGAAACCGAAGAGCGGCGCGGGCAGTGACGGCATCCGGATGCCGCGATGCCTTCCTATCCTTGAACGGGCACTCGCGGCGACAACTCCCCGCAGGGCGTCCATCGTGGGCAAGAACCGGGGCACGGGTCTTCCCCCATGCTTACGGCGCTGGGACACCTTGGTTGCTCCAGATCCCTTGAGTGGACCCGTCCACGATTCCAGGCAGGGAGCCTTGCCGAACTGCGATTAGCAGCGAATCTCTGATGGCCGTCTCTGGATTGACATTGTGCACACTCAACCGAAGCTGGCGCCGGGTTCGTCGAAATCCTTTTGGAACTATCGGCACCCATGTCGGGTCAGGGCACAAAAGGTGGAACCGCCGGAATCCGTGCAGTCAAGCAACCTTCCGTTCGGTTTCCTGACTTGAATTCGCCACGTTGAAATACCATGCGGTGCGGCTTCGAGAGGCAATCCAGGTCAGTCTCCGAGTAGCCGGGCCATCATGTGCCGGATGTGGTCCTGCCCGCCGAAGAATATTGTCAGTATGCGGACGGTCCGGCGGTTGTCGTCGACATCAAACCAGTACACTGCCCGACCGATGGTTAGGTGCCGCAGGCCCGGCAGGACATCGTCGTGTCTCTCGCCCCGGTGCGGTGCGGCTGCGATGCGGTCCGCCGTCGCGCGGATCTCCAGAATCCGGGCCTCTGCATGATCAAACGCGTCATCAAAGGCTTCGCCAAAGCCAAGATAGCTGTCGAAGAGATGGTCGAATATCAGCCCGAAATCACGTTCTGCTTCGACCGAGAACTCAAGACGGTGAGCCACGCGCGCGCCGCTTACCTGCAATCATCCGGGCCAGGCGGCTGTCCATCTGTTCCGCGCCGGCAAAGGCACCGGTACGCCGGCGGGCAAGAATCTCGCGCAATGCAACGAGTTCCAGTTCTTCGGCGTCAAATCGCTGACGCAGCAGGTCGACACCTTGCTGGAAAACCGCACTGACGCTCCCGTAGCGTCCTGTTTCCACCAGTTCCATCGCGAAAGCATGTTGTTCATCAGTGAGCGAAATCGAGGTTTTGACGGTCATTTGGGCCTCCCGCCCATTTGGGTAGTGCCAGGTAGCACCAATGTCAATAGCGGCGAAACCGCCATTCGGCGAGAGTGGCTCCAACCCAACATGGGGCAATAGGCTCAAAAGTTGCACATTTGGACGCAAAATCGAACATTAGGTGGACGAATGGGTGCTGAACGAACCTGCATTCGGGTTCGAGCGAGTTTTCCTCTGCATGGTGAGGATGCAAAGGACCGTTCTGCACCGTTTGTTGCCGTGACCTGGAGCCTGTGTATTTGACGGCCGCCGCCGATATCTCTCGGGATTTTGAGTAGCCGGCCGTTTCTTGTTGCGGAAGCGAACGTGCGGAAAGTCTGCAACGTCGCAAAACGGCACAAGCAAGCCGGATAGATGTGCATTCTCGTAGTGATCAGCATCAATCCTGCGGACAGTCGCCCGTGAATGCGACAGGAAGCAAAGACACAATGGCTGGAGCGGCATTCTGTCCCGGAATCGGCCCCAATATGGATACTGAAGGGGTTATTCCCACGACCAAATGGCTCGGGGACGTCATTCTGCACTCGGCATACTCGTCACTGCTCGTGAACAGAGTTTCAACCAGGCAGGCCGGTTCTCGCGCGGTTGGGTTGATTGCCTTGGGCAAGCGGCCTCTGGCCGGCCGCGCACCTATCATGGGTCTTCGCAATGCATCTGCCCACTCCTCTCGCTGTTGAGTGCCGTCCATGGACGAAAAGTCGCGGGTCGCCGTCCCCTTTCGCCGCAATGTGCGGACCTGATCGAACACATTTCGGACCACCCATTTTTTGCGTTGCAAAATCGCGATGAAATGATCCGCCAAGGGTGCACTGAAAACTGAAAACCTCGCCGAGTTGACCTTCGCCACTCGCGAACTGTAGGGAGCGACAGGCGAAAACCAGCCGGTCGCGCATGTAATCACGAGGAAATCGATAGACCGTAAAGACCCTTCCGCGCGAGAGGCACCAGTAACCGACAAAGCGGCCGGTTCCCGTCGATCACCTGCACGCCTTGACGATCT
This sequence comes from Paracoccaceae bacterium, assembly GCA_965242975.1. Taxonomy (GTDB): domain Bacteria; phylum Pseudomonadota; class Alphaproteobacteria; order Rhodobacterales; family Rhodobacteraceae; genus JAPPHA01. Next base: position 5,941,417 of record CBDETS010000007.1, read on the forward strand.
CGTTCAGTTTGCCGGCACGAAGGGAACCCAGGTTGCCGGCAGGCACAAGGATAAATTCGAGAGGATCGAGGAAACCGCATGCGATCTCGAACTTGCCGGCGAGGTAGCGGTCTCCCTGGGCAAACGGATCGACCGGCGCGGCCGCGGGCGTTGGATTGCGGCCCACGCACGAGCCTGTTCCGTGTTTCTGAGGAAGATGGTGATTGGCGACAGGGGTAACCCGTCGAACCGATTACTGGACGACAAAGTCGTTGAAGCCCTTGGCATCGGCTTTGACCGGATCCGCCGAATACCGGCCGAACGGCGCACGATCAATCTCCGCAAACCCGTCCCCGGCGGGATGACCGTACTTGAGAAGTTGGACGAGGATACCCTTCGCCCGGAAGCGGCTGTGGCGCTGCCGGTCGCGCCCCACGAATTGACCATCGCCGTTGAGTGGCCTCTCCCTGGCACCGCGGATTGGTTGGAGGTTCCCACAAGCGATTGCCCTTGGACGATCGCTCCCGAGGAACTGTCCGATTTGGAAGGAAATGGCAAGCTCGACTGCAGCGAGTGGCTTGGACAACAGCTTGTGCAACAGTTCGTGATGTTTGACCAACGTGGCGTCCCGAAAGGATCAACACGGGGCGCGGAAAGAGGACAGGCAACGTAAATTCCGAGCACAGCGACAACAGGAGCGCGGCAATTGGGAAAGAAGACAATCCCGCCAAAGTGCGGCGAATCGCCAGGATTGCGCGCTTTTTCGTAGCGAGCGACACTTGGAGCATCTGCAAATCTCGGGTGCGGCATTTCCGGTTTCATCGCCATGGATCGATCATGCTGCCCTCTTCGGCAACGAGGGACAGAGGAGCACCGGGCCCCACCGAACACGTTTGATGCCATGTTGTTGGAACGGCATCAGTGCCGCTGGCCCTCAAGAAACTTGATGTGGATGCCTCCCCGTTGTAAGAGCGGCCTGCGCCGTTGTAGCTCAGCCGGTAGAGCATATCATTCGTAATGATGGGGTCGGGGGTTCGAGTCCCTCCAGCGGCACCAGCAGAGTCGGTGACTCGGGGAAATTTGGGTGATTGGGTAATGTGCCGGGATTGAATGAAGTTGATCTGACCTGGTACCGGGATCAAATTCACAATTCCAAGGCAGTTCAGGAGCCGGCACACCGCGAACGGCTGTTTGAACGGTCCCGGAATTTCTGAAAAGCTCAAATTTTCAGGGGGTCCAACGGGGTCGGAACGGAATGTCCGGCCCCGTTGCCATCACCGTCAGCAAAGGAATGTGTTTCAGAAATCTCGGTCGTCGCACTTGTTCCGCACCAGAGCAGCATCGTGTCGGAATCGGCAATCAGGGCAACAAATCCGAATGGTCGCGGCAGGGAGATCACGGACGTGATGTGCCCCGGTGCTATTGCAGCGGGTCGGACCCCAGGGAGGTGCAGGGAACATCACTGCCACGTCACGCTGGATATTCGCGGGCCGACGGCAGTCGGATATCGAATTCCTGCCTCAGGCGATTCCGGGTTGAGCGATCCAGATGTGACGGGAAATGCTCGCGCAAGCACGACTTGACGTGTTCGTTGGCCACGGAGCGGATATCCGGCGAACCGGACGCTTCCCAGAGTTCGCGTGGGCGGCGGTCCGAAATTCCCGGATAGAGGAAATCTCCCGTCATTCGACGAAGAGTCTCCGCGCGACCAAGGAAATGTCCCTCTCCCGCGACGACGCTGGCAATCTCTTGGGTCGCGAGCGTCTCGTCACTGACCTCGATCGGCGCGAGAGACCTCAAGATGGCGCCGAGCATGTCGTTGTCGATGACGTAGCTCTCGAGCGAAACGCCCATCAGGCCGGCGTGCATTCCGCAGGCCTGCGTTATCATGTTTGCTCCTGCATGAGCCGCAATTGTGACCGTCAGTCCCTTTTCGTGACCGCTTTGCGTGTCGGGGAGCTTGCTGTCGGTCGCACCGGCGATCGTAGAGTTGGCCAATCTTGAATGGTGCGCCATCTGGATCGAAGCGGCGGTCAGCAAGGCCTGTTCCCCGCCGCCGCCAGACATGGCTCCCGTCCGGAGGTCGGTGACCATTGGCCTCGGCCCGAAAACGACTTGAGTTTCCGGGTTGATCAGCCAGGCTGTGGTCAACCCCGCAAGAGTTTCGGCGATGGTTTGGGCGATCGATCCTGCCAGGGTTACCGGACCTGTCGCACCGAGTTGACCGAACGTGTTGACATGGACCGGTATCCCCATCTCGGCCGCGTTGACGAGGACGTCGCAAGCCGTGGTGGCAAAACCGAGGGGCGGGACAACGTGGTTGATGTTGAGAGAGAGGAAGGGCCGATGCAGAAACTCCGTACGCGACCCGGCGATCGCAAAACACATCCGTGCGATGGCGGCAACGTGTTTCGGATCACTTGCGCTGACGCACACATGTTTTGCCGTGCCCGCGAGGCAGGCATACGCGGTGTTGATGTCCAGCGTCTCGGCGTCAGGCATGTCGCGCGCAACAAGTGGGCGGCTGAAGAAGTGAACATGTTCCAGGGTGTCAACGAGGCGGGCCGCGTCATGGAGGTCGCTCAGGTTTGAGGGACGATAACGGCCGGTTCCGGAGTCGATGATTTCGGGTGCGGCACCCCCGGTACCGGTGTGGACCCGGCAGTCGGCCAGGTTCATGTCGTGCCGCGGATCTTGGCCGGACAGGTGGACCGGGCCTGCCTTTTCCGCAATCGCTCTCTCAACCAAATGAGCCGGGAATTGCAGACGGTCGTTGTCGGTTAGCCGACCTCCGGCCGCAACGACAGCGTTGATGACACGATCCGGGGCACCGGACAGGCCGACTGATTCCAGGATTTCCAGCGCGGCCTCGTGGATCGCTTCGGCCTGGTTCCGGACGAGCGGATTGAATCGCCCTCCCTGCGAACCGGCAAGCGATTGGCGCGCGCCGGTACGGCTCCGTGCGCGCATGCGTTCACGCCGCTTCCGTCGCATCGGGTCCTGGATGTGTGCCGGTGCGCATCGGATCCGGAGCGATCAACCGTCCGCCGGGTCGATGCGGCCTGAAATGCCACGGTGTTACCTCGGGCCGAGACGCCACATGCGTGTCGCACGATTCACGATGCACTGCGGCAATTCTCCCGAGATCTCAATTTGTGCCGTCCGCGCGCCGCGCTGCGGCTTTCCCCGCACGTGGACGTATCGGCAACGAGCTTGTCTTTCCGGTCCGCATGACGCCATCGGCACAGTCGACGCCGACATCCCGACCGGAATTCCGATAGATTGGATCCACCAGTGCAATGCCGACATTCTTCATGAGTCCCGGTGACCAGGCCCCCGATGTGATCTCGCCGATGTTGCGATCATTCGCGTAGACGTTCCATGCTTCACTGCACGCCGGGCACGGAGGCCCGTCGAACACGACCCCGGCGACTCGGCGGCGCGTGTTCGGGCCCGCCGCGAGTTCTCTGAGTGCGTCACGGCCAGCGAACCGTATGCTTCCGTCGAGCACGCAGCTGTTCTCAAAGCCGACTTCGAGAGGTGAATTCTCGTGGTTCATGTCGTTTCGGTATGAAAGCAGGCCGGCCTCGATGCGATCCGCGAGATTGGGGCATCCTGCCCTGGTGTCGAGGTCGGTGCCGCCATGCATCAGGGTATCCCACAATTCCGGCCCGAGTTCGGTGCCTGGCACGTAGATTTCGAAACCGTCCTGCCGTGAAAAACCTGATCGGGAAATGGTCAACCCGACGCCCCGGAAGGGGAATTCATCGTGGCAAAAAAAGCCGAGAGAGAGAATCCCGTCGCCGAAGACGCGGGCCATGAGTTCTTCGGCGTTCGGACCCTGAACAGCCAGCGGCCAGATGTCCGCTTCGTTGATCCTGGCAGACATTCCCGCACCGGTTGCGATGCCCTTCGCATAGAGGATCAGGTCCGAATCCGATCCCGACAACCAGAATGTGCCGCCAGGAAGCTTCATCAGGACAGGGTCATTGAGCATGCCGCCGTTTTCGTCGATGACCGGGATGTACAGGCACGCCCCGGGGCTCAACACGGAAATGTCCCGCGGTGTCATGAACTGAACCAGGGTTTCCGCGTCCGGGCCGTCAATTTCAACCTGTCGCTGGCAGGAAACGTCCCAGAGTTGAACGCCTGTGTTCAGGTGCCAGTACATTTGGTCGCGCGTGTAGGTAAACTCCCGCGCCAGAAGCGTGTGGTTGACGACGGTAAAACGGAGCGCGCCCGCCGAAATCAACCGTTCGGTATACGGGGTCCGGCGAACTCGCCTGGACGAAGCCAACCCGTCCGGGGAGGGGGGCGCTCTCACAGGACTCAGGGACTGTCTCAACCGGACCACCAGGCCGAGCTGGCATGGGGCGACACGATGACCGGCAAGTGGAACCGGCGGTTTTTCCGGGAAATCCGGAACCTGAAAACGAGTTCCGTCATCTGCACGCCCGTTCCCTCTCGATCTTCGCCCGAATGGAAATCGCCCCGGGCGGAAAGGTACGCTCCGAGTTCGAAGACGGCCTCGCATGCCGTACGTGAATCGGGAGAGCCGGGGAATGGAGTTACGAATTCGGCCTTGATGCGGCCGTCGGAGGCGGTTTCTCCCCGGAACAGGATCCTGCGTTCGCCGGACGGAAGGATCACCGCGACCGTGACCGGCACTCCCGCCGCATGTGTACCTGTCGTTCCGTCCAGAACATGCGTCGAGAATTCCGACGTTTCTGTTTGATGGCTACTCAATTGATGCCCGATCGCGTTTTGAAGTCGTGGCAAGGACGATTGGGCTGATGACGCCACGGCATTTCGCATTGACGCACGCCGGCTTACCGCTTGCCATCGCACGTCGGAGCGCCGGTGCAAGTTCTGACCGTGACGTCACGAGTTCTCCGTGCCCCCCGAGTCCCTCGATCATGGAATGAAACGGAATGTCGCGAAAGTCCGTTGCAAAGTGCCGCCCGCTGGCGAACAGCCTTTCCTGTTGTTGGGAAATACAGTCGAGGCCGCCGTTGTTGTCGATCACGACGGTTATCGGCAGTTTCTCCTGGAAGGCGACTTCGATGGACAGCCCTCCCGAAAGAAACGCGCCGTCGCCGCTGATCAGGACGACGTTTTTCTCCGGGTGACATCGTTTGGCGGCCAACGCGAGCGGAACCCCGACTCCAAGCAGGCTGAAACTGCCCGGGTGGAGGATTCCTCCCGGTTTCTTGCCGAGCCAATCCGAGATGTTGACGGCGATTTCCGACCAGAAATGCGTATTCCCGCCATCGAAGACCAGCCAGTCTCCATCGCTCATTTCAGCCTGCACATCGAGCGAGAGCTGCAACGGATGCATGAGCGCGCTCTCTGCCGAATCGCCCGCCGCTTCGGACGCAAGTTCGGCGAGGTGCCCGTCGACCCATCGACGCCGCAACTCGCGGTTCTTGTTGAACCATTCCTGCCACTTTGTCGTCCCGGCGGTTTCGAATCGAGAAATCAGCGCGTCGAAAAACGCGCCAGGGTGGGAAAGTAACAGTTCGTCCGCCGCCCTGTTGTATTCGAGTTCTTCATTGCTGCCGCTGACGCAAATCAGCTGTGTCGTGTACGGGAAGAAGGGTGGATTCCCGAACTGCATCTGATTGTCCAACCGCCCACCAACGAGAATGGCGACATCGGACGACTGGAGGGCGGACTTCGCCGGCGGATACTGGTGGATATCGGCAAGGCCCATGTGGGCCGCACAACCGGATGAAAGGAGTTTCTGATGGTAGGGTACGTTGAAAATCGGTACATGCAGGCGGTCTCCTGCGGCCCTGAGGCGGTCTTCGCTTTCTGACCACCAGATCCCGTGGCCGGCAATGAGAACCGGACGGGTCGCCCGGCCGATGATGTCAAGGATACGGGCGAGGCATCGAGGTTCAGGCCATGCCCGTGGCGGCGGACGGTGCGACCTTTGGAACGGTCGTTCGCCGGTGCCCGCATTGAAGTCGAATCGGGAAAACATGATGTCGACCGGTATGCTCAGATGGACGGGCCCCGGATAGCCGCTTTGGGCCAGATTCCATGCACGGTCGACGAATTCGGGGATCCGGTAGCCATCCGTGACCCCGAAGGAGCCTTTTGTCAGCGGTTCCGCCATCGCGACATCGTCGATCTCCTTGAATCCTCCGGCACCCTGGCGCTTGAGGGTCGAGGATCCGGTGATGAAAATCACCGGGGACCGTTCTCCCCACGCTTCCATCATTGCCGGAACGGCGTTGGCAAATCCTTCGGGGCCAACCAGGCAAACCGTCGGCTTGCGTGTTATTCTCGTGAGTGCATCGGCAAGATGGCCGGCAATCTGTTCGTGGGGGCAGTTTACGACCGGGATCTGGCACGTCATGAATCCCTCGAGCGCGGGATTGCAAAATCCACCGGACAGAGTGAAAACCTGGTCCACTCCCTTGTCCTTGAGTGCCTGCGCGAGGAACTCTCCGCCCCGTGCTCGAACTACATCCATGAAGTGTCCCTGCCTTGCGTCGGAATCCGCTGCTTAATTTCAGATGCGGGCCTGTACGACCGCGATGAGATTGCTGATCGACCGTCGCCGGAATCCGGTGCCGCGTCAAGGTCCCGGATACCGTGTCGCGCAGACGAATGTCTTCGCCCATTCACCCGATTCGGGCCTCGGCGGGAACCGCGCATCGCCATTTGGCTCGTCACCCGTACCTCTCGGGTCCGGTCGTCAACCCATCGCCGCGAGGCCCCCGCGTTACGGCCCTTCTGTTGATCCGGGTTGCAATGGATTCTGCGATGGACCGGAACACGTGGCTACTGGCGCGTAAGTCCAGATCCGATCACGTCGATCGGTGCCCAAAGCGAGCTGACAGGTAGAGCGAAGAGGTTCTCTCCGAAGTTCAGCTTGTGCTGCCCGAAGTACAGCACGATCCCGCAGAACTTCCGTTTCTTCCCCGGACCTTCGGTTGAAAACCACATGTGGTTGCGGAAATCCTTCCCCGAAACCGAGCTCGATGCCTTGACTTCAAATCCAACGGTTTTGTCCGGGCTATCCGCCAATATGTCGATTTCCCGACCGTCCGCATTGCGCCAGTGGTAAAGACGGAATTCCTGTTCCTGAATGGGTTGAACCCGCATCAGTTCACCCAGGACGAAGCTCTCCAGCAGTCCGCCGAGTGCCGTCGCGTTTGGTTGACCGGCAATGAACGACCGATCATTCAAGTATCTCACGGCGCAGGCCATTCCCATGTCGACGAAATGGTACTTCGCATTCTTGATCTCACGCCGGCTCTCGCCCGACGTCCATGATCCAAGCCGGATGACCAGGGAGAGCCGTGCCAGGATGTCCAGGTACGTATCGAGTGTCGCCCGATTCACTCCAACAAATTCGGAAAGCTTCGAGACGTTGACTTCCGTACCCGTCCGCGCCGCCATCTGTTCAATCAGCCTGCGCAGGCTGTCCGTTTTCCGGATCCTGAGGATCTCGGCAACATCCCGGTCGACCACTGAGTCGACGTAGTCGCGATACAGTCTTTGTCTTGGTCTGGTTGGGAGCGTGCGGGGCTCTGGAAATCCTCCTTCGAGAAGTAACTCGATGTAATCTCTACGGTCGGGTACTTCCGACATTCGAATCTGGTCAAGCGAGGGACATTCCTGCGCTGCCCAATCCAGCAGGACATTTGCGGTGACTTCCCTTGTCTCCGAAACGGTCATGGGCCAAAGCCTCAGAGTTCTCATTCGCCCGGGAAGCGAATCCGCGACCGCCGTTGTTGCGAAAAGATCTGACGAGCCGGTCAGCAGGAACTGTCCCTTACGCGTGTCCCTGTCGACGAGTACCTTGATCGCAAGTGCCAGTTCCCCGGACCTTTGCGCCTCGTCGATGATCAGTGGTTCGTCGCCAGCGGTCCTTTTCAAACTTTCCAGTTGTCCCGCGGGGTCTCTCCTGATTGCGTCCAGTACGCCGTCGTCGTCGAGTGTGATGTACGCACCTGTTGCGAGCAGGTCCCGCACGAGCGTCGTCTTGCCAACCTGTCTCGGCCCGGTCAGGTTTACGATTCGTGACGTGGCAAGAGCTTCTTTCAACTCTGAGACCAGGTGTCGAGGGAATGTGTGCATTTGTGCGATCCTGACCTTCGGTATTTCGATATAATGCTGAATAGATCACCCACCATTTGCTAAATAGAAATACCACCATTTGCTGATTGGGTCCACGAAGAACCGCCTTCGAATTGCTTGCCGCCTGTTGATGAAGTGTTCCCCCTGCCAGTCCCGGGTTTTCACCAAATGCCGAATAAATCATCCACCATTTGCTGATTGGAATCTCCGTTGCGTGCTGGCCGGACATTCGGAACCCGCCTGGCACCGTGATTCGGCACACATCGCGCAACCATTTCACTGGTCCCGACGCCGACGCTTGACGTGCCGGACGGCCAGACGATCGGTGTGCAGCCCGGTCGGGTCAACATCGTATGCAGCCCCGGCCGCCACAACGCCTGAAGCCGGCTAACCGGTGGGGCGGGCGGCCGGTGTCCACAAACTCTGCTCGACGTGCGCAACGACATCCAAGTCGATGCCGGAAATCCTCGTGACACCGACCTGGGCCATGGTCAGGCTGACCTCTTCAGAGAGAATGCGAATGATCGTCTTCAATCCTGACTCTCCATCCGCACCGAGAGCATAGAGAAAAGGACGGCCAAGAAACACGAAGTCGGCCCCGAGCGCATACGCCTTGACGATGTCTTCACCGCTGCGCACCCCGCTGTCGAACAAAAGCGGATGGTCTGGCCCGACCGCTGCCCTGATACGTGGAAGCGCACTGATGGACGATGGAGCGCTGTCGAGTTGGCGCCCTCCGTGATTCGAGACGTAAATTCCGTCCGCTCCGGCCTCCTTGATCCGCGCCGCGTCTTCGCTGTCAATCACTCCCTTGACGACAAGATTTCCGGGCCATTCCTTCCTCAATCGATCAAGGAATTCCCAGTCGGCGCCGGAACGGTTTACGCCTCTGACGAAGCGGCTGCCGACTTCGGCATGTCGGTTGTTGGCTGGCGAGGGCACGCCGGCCGCGAGCGTTGCGATCGACCATCGCGGGTGCGTGGCGAAGTCGAGAAACTGGCGGACCCCGATCCGGAACGGTACGGTGAATCCGTGCCTGATTTCGCGAATTCTCCGGGAAAGCTGAGGAGCGTCGACCGTCAGCAACAGGGTTTCGTACCCTGCATCGCGCGCGCGCGCGACGATCGTGAACGAAGCATCCCGCGACTCTCCGACATAGAGCTGGAACCATGCCCGCTTCCCCGCAATTCCGAATGTGGTCTCGAGTGCCATGGACGCGGCCGTCGACGTACAGAGCGGAAATCCGAATTCGACCGCCGCGTTCGCGAGCGCAGCATCGGTTCCCGGCCAGGCCAATCCGGCCATGCCCATCGGAGCAACGCCGAAGGGCAATGAGAACTCCTGTCCAAGAACTGCAACGCCCAGGTCGCGCTGGCTGACATCACGTAACACCCGAGGTCGCAGGCGGACAGACGCGAGTGACGAGCGGTTGAGAGCCATCGCCCGTTCGTCAAGCGCTGCGCCATCAATGAAGTCGAAGACACTGCGTGGCTGCCGGCGTCTCGCCAACCGCCGGGCGTCGTCAACGGTCAGGATCCGAAGGTTTCGGTTCAGTCCAAGTTGGTCGGGCTTTAGGATGGTGACCTCGCTGAAACGGCAACGGAACGCCGGAACGGGCCGACAATACCTGCATCGAGGAGATCCGCCAGCCCATTAACACGGTCGGCCGGAAAAGAACTGGCGGCGAAATTCCTGGAAGGAGGCAGTTGGGCCGTGCCGTCGGCGATCCCCGGCCCTTGACCAGGATTTCGTCCCGGGCATGGTTGCGTGCACACCTGGCAGGCATTAACAGTTCGAGCCCTGTCGTCACGATGGGTTGATCCTCATGGAAAGCGTCGCAGCTGTCGAAATCAGGCATGTCGAAAAACGGTTCGGCGATGTCGTGGCTCTGCGGGACGCGTCACTTGTCATCAATGACAACGAGTTCTTCACGTTGCTGGGGCCCTCGGGGTGCGGCAAGACGACACTGCTCCGATTGATCGCCGGATTCGAAGAGGTCACGAGAGGCGAGATCTTCCTGTACGGGGAAGAAATCGAAAAGCTCCCCCCGCACCAGCGCCCGGTCAACACGGTCTTTCAACACTATGCGCTGTTTCCGCACATGACGGTTGCGGAAAACGTCGCATTCGGCCTGACCATGAAGGGGACCGGATCGGCAGAAACCGGCAAGCGTGTTCGGAACATGCTGGAGCTCGTCAAGCTCGACGCGCTTGCGGACCGCCGACCCGCACAGCTTTCGGGTGGTCAGCAGCAACGCGCCGCTCTCGCGCGCGCGATAGCTCCGCGGCCCAAGGTCCTGCTTCTCGACGAACCGCTCTCGGCCCTGGATCTGAAGTTGCGGCAGGAGATGCGTAGCGAATTGAAGCAGTTGCAAAAGGAGACAGGGATTACCTTTGTCTTCGTGACCCACGACCAGGAAGAGGCGCTGGCGATGTCGGATCGGATTGCGGTCATGTCCGACGGCGTCATCCAGCAGATTGGTCGAGCCCGCGAGATCTATGACCACCCCGTCAACCGGTTCGTCGCAAATTTTATCGGGGAAACAAACCTGATCGACGTCACGATTGACGGGGTTGAGGACGGGAAGTGCCTGTGCAGGTTCGAAAACGGAGTCGTGGTCAGATGCCCCGCCGTGCGCGTCGCTGCTCGTGGGCAGACCGGCCACGTGCTGATCAGGCCCGAACGGATCGGAATTGTTCCGACCGACGAACCGGACGGCGGCATCGCCGGAGTCATCGTGCAGGCCGTGTACCTGGGCACGGACACCCAGTACGGCGTCGACCTCGAAAATGGTCCGACGCTGCAGGTGAGACATCAGAATTCCCGGGACCGCGGCCGGGATTACGAAGTTGGCCAGAAGGTTTCCATCGTTCTGGAAGACGACGCGGCGCGGCTGTTGGACGACTGATGGCGGGAATGGCCTCAGGAAAGACGGTTTCAGGGACCTTCGGTCCGCTCCGGTTCTGGCTGTTGACGCCGTCCTGGCTGATCATCGGATTTTTCCTCCTGGCCCCCGTGTTGCTCATGCTGGTCTACTCCTTCCTGACCAAGGAATTCCGGGGTGGCGTGATCTGGGAATTCACGTTTGCCGCCTATGACCAGTTCATATTCGACCGTGGCCTGTTCGGCGATGAGCAGCCGCAGATCGAGTGGACCTACATCACGATTTTCGCGAGATCGATTATCCAGGCCACGCTGGCGACACTGTTCTGCCTGGTCATCGGATTCCCGACGGCATTTTTCATCGCCACGAGGGACGTGCGGACACGTTCGATCTGGCTGTTCCTGGTGACGGTACCATACTGGGTCAATCTCCTGATCAGGACGGTCTCGATGAAGTTCCTGATCCGGGATAACGGACCGTTGAACGAATTCCTGCTGGCACTCGGCGTCATCTCCGAGCCGATTCCGATGATCAACACCGACTTCGCCGTCCAGCTCGGGCTGTTTTATTCCTATCTGCCGTTCATGGTCCTGCCGGTCTACGCCGCGGTCGAACGATACGATTTCTCACTGTCCGAAGCCGCTGCCGACCTGTACGCTGGCCGCTGGACGATCCTGCGGCGCGTGCTGCTGCCCGTCGTTCGCCCCGGAATCGTCGCAGGGTGCATCCTGGTCTTTGTCCCGAGTCTGGGTGCGTTCCTGGCGCCGGACCTGCTCGGGGGCGCCAAGAACTTCATGATCGGATCGTTGATCGAGGAACAGTTCAAGGGCAATGCCGGAAACTGGCCATTCGGTGCGGCCGCGTCGATGATTCTCCTTTCGCTGGTTCTGGTCGCGTTGCTCTTTCACGCGCGGCAACGAACGGGCGCGGACGGAGCCTGAGCCATGGCCGACCGGAATCCGGTGAAACGGTATCCCGAGTTCATGTTCCTGGCCGTGGTCTGCCTGGTGGTGCTTTACGCGCCGCTACTGGTTGTCATGGGATACAGTTTCAATGCGTCGCAATCGATCACGGTCTGGGGCGGGTTCAGCTGGCGTTGGTACGAGGACGTGTTCTTTGGCCTGGAAGCGTCCAAGTTCAGAACCGCGGCCTGGAACTCGGTAACGATCGCGACCATGGCGGCGACGGCTTCGACGGTCGTGGCCACGGCCGCCGCGATCGGAATGGTCCGGGGCGGTGCGTTCCGGGGCAAGGCGTTCAGTTTCGGAATGCTGAGCATGCCGATCATCGTCCCGGAAATTGTGACCGCCGTTGCGACGCTGATCTTTTTCAGCGCAATCGGGTTCACGCTTGGCTACAGTTCGATTCTGGTGGCCCACATCGTGTTCTGCATTCCATTCGCATACCTCCCGATCGCCGCCCGCCTCGAAGGAATCGAAGGCTTTTACGAAGAGGCTGCCCAGGATCTCTATGCCGGTCGGTGGCAGGTGTTCCGCTACGTCCTTTTTCCGCTGATGGCGCCAGGAATTCTCGCCGGGTTTCTTCTGGCCTTTATCATTTCCCTGGACGATTTCATCATCACGAATTTCATCAAGGGCGCGGGAGTCGAGACGTTGCCGACGGCGATTTTCGGGGCCGTCAAGCAGGGGATCAAACCGAACATCATGGCTCTTTCGACTATCATGTTGCTCTTGTCACTGGTGTTGGTTAGCGTGTCCTACCTGCTGGGCAGGATCGGCCTCGACCAGGGTCGAAACCGCCCGGACATGGATGGATGACAATCGTGGCGTTCTGCGGGATCGAGCAGGTTTGCCGACATGGATTCAATGGAAATGGAGGAGGAGTTCACGATGATCAGATTCGGAAGGCTTGCCATGGGCGGGCTGGCGGTTGCCCTGGCCGTGACCGCGGGAAACGCCGCGACGGCTGAAGGCAAGCTCTCGATTTATCACTGGTTCGAGTACATCCCGCAGGAATTGCTGGACAAGTTTTCCGCCGAGACCGGCATCGACGTGACAATGGATACGTATGATTCCAACGAGGCGATGCTCGCGACGCTGAAGGCGGGGAAGTTGGGTTCCTACGATGTCGCGGTCCCGGGTGACTACATGGTCGAAATCATGATCGGCGAAGGCATGCTCGATACGATCGCCGAAGGCGAACTGGCGAATATCGGCAATGTTGAGTCGCAATGGCTCGACGTCCCGTTCGATCCGGGCCGCATGCATTCCATCCCTTACCAATGGGGCTCGACCAGCTTTTCGGTAAATCGGGATGTCTACGGCGGTGACATTCGCACGACGAACATCGTTTTCGACCCACCGGACGAACTCAAGGGTCGAATCAACATTCTCGATGCACAAGGCGAAGTGATGTTGCTGGCATCGATGCATCTTGGAATTCCGCAGTGTTCGGCGGATCGGGAACAACTCAAGGCGCTCGATGAACTGCTGCAATCGGCCAAGGAACACTGGGCGTCGTTCAATTCCGATGGCGCCAAGGATGTCCTGGTATCCGGGGACGCGGCGGTGGGAATGATCTGGAACGGGTTTTCCGCGAAGGCGCGGGCTGAGGGAGCCAACATCGAGTACTCCTATCCGCGCGAAGGACTGATCGTCTGGATGGACAACGTTGTCCTGCTGAACGATGCGCCAAACCGGGAAAATGCCATCAAGTTCATGGATTTCCTGCTTGAGCCGGAAAACATTGCAGCGGTGACAAACTTTGCCCAGTACAGCGCGGGTGTCATGGGCGTGACCGATCTTCTGGATGACGCGCTCAAGTCCCAGCCTGAGTCCATCCCACCGACCGACGCGCCGGCCGGGACCTTCGTTCAGGTCTGCGACCAGGCGACCCAGGAGGTCTACGACTCGATCTGGACCCGATTGAAGAAGTAGTCGCCAACACCTGGAGACAGGCGGGGGGCCGTGACGGGTTCCCCGTCGCTCAGGCACATTCGGCATGCCTCGCGAACCATCCCACGACATTCTCTTTGAACCGATCGACATCGGTCCGGTGAGGGCGAAGAATCGTTTCTATCAGGTTCCGCATTGCAACGGCATGGGATACCGGGACCCGACAGCCCTCGCGCACATGCGGGGGGTCAAGGCGGAAGGCGGCTGGGGTGTGGTCTGTACCGAACAGGTCGAGATCCACCACACGTCGGACATTACGCCGTTCATCGAATTGCGGCTCTGGGATGACCGGGACGTCCCGATGCTTGCACGAATGGCCGAGAAAATTCACGAGCACGGCGCTCTGGCGGGGATCGAACTTGCGTACAACGGACTGAACGGGCCGAACCTGTACGGACGGGAAGTCCCGATGGCGCCGACGGGCTTTCCGGTCGCGAGCTTTACCTACGACCCCGTGCAGGCCCGGACCATGGACAAGGAAGACATTCGCAACCTCAGGCGCTGGCATCGGGCGGCGGCCCGGCGGGGCCGGGAGGCAGGATTCGATCTGGTGTACGTCTACGCGGGCCACGCGCTCGGGTTCTTTCACCACTTCCTGTCCCGCCGATACAATCACCGCACCGACGAGTACGGTGGTTCGCTGGAGAACCGTGTCCGGATTCTGAAGGAGATCCTGACGGACACGCGCGACGAGGTCGGTGATACCTGTGCCGTACCCTGCAGGTTTTCCGTCGATGAATTTGCGGGGCCTGACGGCATCGACCGGGCGGAAGCGGAAGACATGATCGGCCTTGTCGCCGAGCTTCCGGACCTCTGGGACATTTGCCTTGCCGGATGGGAAAGCGATTCGAAGACTTCCCGATTCGGACCGGAAGGCGAGCAGGAGTTCCTGTACGAAAACATGAAGTCGCTCACGACCAAGCCGGTCGTCGGAGTGGGCCGGTACACGTCGCCCGACCGCATGGCGTCGCTGGTTCGCAAAGGCGTTCTCGATCTGATTGGTTGCGCCCGGCCGTCGATCGCGGACCCATTCCTGCCCCGCAAGGTCGAAACCGGGCAAACCGATGACATCAGGGAGTGCATCGGCTGCAATATTTGCGTGTCGGGGGACTTCACCATGTCTCCGATCCGGTGCACGCAGAATCCGTCAATGGGCGAAGAGTGGCGTCGTGGCTGGCACCCCGAACACTTTCGCCCTGCCCGAAGCGAGAAACCTGTCCTGATTGTCGGGGGTGGTCCTGCGGGGCTCGAGGCGGCTCAGGCATTGGGAAAACGTGGATACGATGTCGTTCTTGCCGAAAAGACCACCGATGTCGGGGGACGGGTCAGTTGGGAAGCTGGTCTTCCCGGACTGGCACAGTGGAGGCGGGTTCGGGACTACCGCGAGGGACAGATCAGGAAATTGCCGAACGTCAGCATGTACCTGGATTCCGAACTGAGTGCCGACCATGTGCTCGAGTTCGGATTTCCCCGGGTTGTCATCGCGACGGGTTCCCGCTGGCGGCGTGACAGCGTTGCACACCACTGGACCCGGCCGGTCCCGGTTTCGCAGGCGATGGAGCTGCTGACGCCCGACGACATCATGGCCGGTTCATTGCCGGGTGGGTCCAAGGTCATCATTTGGGATGATGACCACTATTACATGGGGGGTGTCATCGCCGAGCTCCTGACGGGAAAGGGTTACGCTGTCACGCTCATGACGCCGGCGGCGGAGGTCTCGACCTGGACAAGAAACACCATGGAACAGCACTTCATCCAGGCCCGGTTGCTCGAAAAGGGAACCGAAATCATCCCCCATCGTGTACTTGACGAGGTTGTGGGTGGCGGGGTCGTCGCCTCCTGTGCGTTCACCGGCGCCTCCCACCCGTTCGCGGCAGACAGCGTCGTCCTGGTCACGTCCCGCTTGCCGAACGACGGGCTTTACCGTGAGCTTGTTGCGCGGCGAGATGAATGGGGTCCGGCCAGGATTGAGTCCGTCCGGTGTGTCGGTGACGCCGATGCCCCGGCAACGATTGCCCACGCGGTCTTTGCCGGGCGGCGCTATGCCGAGGAACTCGATGAACCGGCGAGTCCCGAAGGCGACGTCGGTTTCAAACGTGAGATTACCGAACTCGTCGAGGGCTGAGGGTCTGCACGTTCCCAGGGACGCCCGCGCATTGGAACTGCAAGGGTTGGAGTGCGAATGATGTACGGCTAAGGTCTTCATTGAAGGAATTTCCGGATCGCCCTTGTTCGCGTTCGACCGGTGGATGCGGATACAAAGTCAATTACGCTCCGCGGCCCGATGGCGCCCCGACTTCTTGAGCGTGCCGATGAGAGTGTCTCGATGTGCCGACAGGTCAGATGGCGTCTGAAATCAGAAACTTGTCCGGCGTGCGTCCCGTCCCGGTCACAAGTCCGGGGGAGTCGTGGCGGAGTCCCGGTAGACGGCTGGCTGCCCGTGCAGTCCTGTCCTCGCTGTTCCTGCTGATTCCGGTCTCCACCCATGGGGCCCTCGACGAAGAACTGGCGTTTTCCCTCAGCAGTTTGTCGTTCCTGTTGTGGGGTGCATTCGTCATGTGGATGTGCGCCGGCTTCGCAATGGTTGAGGTCGGGTCGATTTCGGTGCGCAATGCGTCGGCGATCTGTTTGAAGAACATCGGCGGTTACTCCACCGCCTGCCTGGCCTATTCCCTTGTCGGTTTCGGAATCATGTACGTGGCGGTCGAGCCGGGAGGGTGGCTGGGAACGGTCACAGTGCACCGGATACTGGGTGACGCCGAGATCGCGTTGTTGGAGGGGAACCCTTCGGGTCTCGCCGGGGTTACAGCTACGGGCCACGCGTCCGCGTCCGAGAGATTCTTTCAGGTCGTGTTCACTGCGTCGGCCTGCGGGATCATATCCGGTACCCTGGCCGAACGGGTCAAGTTGTTGCCGTTTTTTGTTTTTGTCGCAGTGTTTTCAACGGTCATCTATCCGGTCGCGGGATGTTGGACATGGGGCGGAGGTTGGCTGGAGACTCTCGGATTCAAGGACTTTGCCGGATCCACTGTGGTTCACTCGGCGGGAGGGTGGGCCGCGCTGGCCGGAGCCATCATCGTTGGCGCCCGGACCGGGAAGTTCCGCAAGGATGGGACGGTAAAGCCAACGCCTCCCAACAGCATCCCGACGGTTACTTTGGGCGTGTTCATCATCTGGTTCGGTTTCATCGGATTCAATGCGGGATCGTGGCTCAGCCTCGGCTCGGTGGACGACGCGGTCGGGATCAGCACGGTGGTCGTGAATACCAACCTTGCAGCCGCCTCCGCGGTCATCACCGCGACGTTCGTCTCACGTTGGGTCTTTCGCAGAACGGACCTGCTCGACTCGCTGAACGGAGCGATTGCAGGACTGGTTGCGATCGCCGCAGGGCCTGAAATCCACAGTCACGGCATGGCGCTCTTTGTCGGTGCGACCGGTGCGGTCATTTGCCTCGTGGCAAAGAAAACACTCGAGGGCCTGAAGATCGACGATGAGGTCGGAGCGGTCTCGGCCCACATGGGTGCTGGGATCTGGGGAACGCTCGCGGTTTCCATCGCGGGTGGCGGATCCCTGGTTGTCCAGTTCCTGGGGGTCGTTGCCGTCGGGGCTTTCGTGTTTCTTGTCTCGATTCTTGTCTGGAAGATCCTGGACCTCGTTCTGGGTGTTCGGATCTCTCCTGAAGTCGAGCAGGTGGGCCAGGACAAGGCGGCACTCGGAATCGAGACATTCCCGGAGTTCGTCATGGCCGAGGACGGGGATTCACGATCGGCACGGCTTCGGAAAAACGATCGCGCTTGAAATCTCCGGCGTGACGGGCAAGGAACGCATCGTGGCCGGAACGGTCGTCAAGCCGAGCGAGGACTCTCCATGAGCAGGAAGTACCTGAAACGCGCCGCGAAGACGGCGAGGTCCGATACGGAATCCGTCCGCCCGACGGTCCAGGCCATGTTGAGCGACATCGAACAGGGCCGGGAAGAAGCGGCCCGGAAGTACGCCTTCGATCTGGATGGTTCACCTGGGCCGTTCGAGTTGACGGCCGATGAAATCGAGGAATCCGCAGGCCAGGTCACCGAAACCCTCAAGGACGATCTTGCATTTGCCCACGACAACATAAGAAGATTCGCCGAAGCTCAGAAGGCGTCGCTTCGGGAGTTCGAGCTTGAACTGGAGCCGGGATTCGTGACCGGACAACGCTGTATTCCGGTCCGGAATGTCGGCTGTTACGCGCCTGGCGGGCGTTACAGTCATGTTGCGTCCGCCATGATGACCGTGACGACGGCCAAGGTCGCGGGTTGCAAATCAACGGTCCTGTGTTCTCCTCCAGGCGCGGACCTGAAGATCAACCCGGCAATCGTTTACGCGGCCCGGCTGTGCGGTGCCGATCGTGTCCTCGCGATCGGTGGCGTTCAGGCTGTTGCGGCAATGGCATTTGGCCTGTTCGGCTTGCCTCGTTCCGACATCATTGCCGGCCCGGGGAACCAGTATGTGGCGGAGGCCAAGAGAATTCTCTACGGTCGCGTCGGAATCGACATGCTGGCGGGTCCGACGGACAGCCTGATTGTCGCCGATTCCTCCGCGGATGCTGACGTCATCGCGTCTGACCTGGTTGGTCAGGCGGAACACGGATACAATTCACCGGTCTGGCTGGTTACGGACGACGAGGAACTCGCCAACCGGGTCATGCTCAGGGTTCCGCAGCTGATTTCCGGGCTGCCCGAGACCAACCGCGAGAGCGCGGCTGCAGCCTGGAATGGATTTGCCGAGGTGATTCTCTGTGCGGACCGTGACGTCATGGCAAAGACAGCGGATGATCTGGCGCCCGAACACCTGACTGTTCAGGCCGGTGACCTCGACTGGTGGCTTGGCAGGCTGTCGTGTTACGGTTCGCTGTTCCTGGGTGAACAGACGACGGTAGCATATGGGGACAAGGCATCCGGTCCCAATCACGTCCTGCCGACGTCCGGGGCGGCTCGGTACACAGGAGGACTTTCCGTTCACAAGTTCCTCAAGGTGGTGACGTGGCAGCGTGCCACCGAACTCGGAGCACGGCGGGTCGCCGTGGCCACGGCACGGATTTCCCGCCTGGAGGGAATGGAGGCCCACGCGCGCACGGCAGACCTGCGTCTGAAAAAGTACTTCCCTCACGAATCCTTCGATCTCTTTGCTCGGGAGTGACCGGTGACGGGTGCGCCATTTCCGGGTGCGTTGCTGCCCCACGACGGCACGCACATTCGCGAGAGCCTGTGTCGCGCCGGTCATGTCGTTTGCCCTCGGCGAAAGGGCCGCGTGGCTCCGTGGAGTGAACGTGACGCCGGATGGCGGAATGTCCACCCGCTTACGTTCGAACGTTCGCGATTCTAGATCGCGGCACAACCATCCAACGGGGAGGCCTGAGGCACATGGCACAGCTTGGCGAAAACATAATCGGCTCCAGCGGCTTGCCGCCATTTTACTCCGTGGCCAACGCCGACGAGGTGTCGATCAATGCACCCGACAACCGCAAAGGCGATGCGCTCAGGACCTGGGTGCGGTCTCTCAGCGGTTTCCAGAAGGAGGCGCTGCTCCGGTCAGCCAAAACCGGGCGTACCTGGCGTCTGGTTTCCGACGAAGGCCCATATTTGAATGGGCACGACGCGGCTCCCTGCCCACTCGCCTTTCTCTCCACGGGAATGGCAGCGAGTTACCTGAACGAAATCACGGCTTTAGCTGAACAGCGTGGCATCGCCTTGAACCGACTGCGGCTCATCCAGAATAATTTTTACACCATGCGCGGCTCCATGCCAAAGCGTACGATGGTTGGCGGGTCCGAGCCAGTTGAACTGGAGGTCGAAGTCGACTGCGATCTGGATGACGCAGCGCTGAACAGCCTTTTGATGGACGCGGTCCACGCCTCTCCGTTGAACGGGCTGATGCGCGTAGGTCTGGAAAGCCTTTTCAAACTGTCCAGAAACGGCGCAGGACTGCCCCCCGCCGGGGCGGCGGAACTGGATGGCCCATTGTTCCCGGACCCCGGTGATCACTTTGCGGCTTCTCGACCGGTTGAAAACTCGTTGGAACTCGTCGGGCCCGTCGGCCCGACACCGAAAAAGAAAGTGCCGCAGGGCACGTCGGCCGTTGCGGGCAGCCTGGCCGACGAACAAAACCGCCGCTTGAACATCGGTGCGGTCGCGACGGTGCGCAACGACGGGCTGAAGGACATTCAGCAGATGCAGTATTCCCCGTGGGGCACGTCGTTCAGGTTCCTCAGCTCCGAAGATGGGCGTGCACCGGATGCAAACACGCTGATCAGCGCTGGGATCGGATTTTGCTTCATGACTCAGTTCGGGCGTTTCGCCTCGATGCTGAAACTCGATCTGCCGGACTACCGCATCGTTCAGGATACGCATTTCAGCCTTGGTGGAGCTTCCGGTGGGACCGGCAAGGCGGGCGAGGCCGACCCAGTCGAAACCCATGTCTACCTGGAGACCTCGGAGCCTGACGAAGTGGCCCAGGAGATGCTGGATATGTCGGAACAGACCTGCTTCCTGCATGCATTCTGCAGGACCGAAATGAAGACCAAGCTAACGATCAAGCGGGTCTGACTCCGAATATGAACGCATCTCGGGCGCATTGTCCGCAATATTGAGTCAATTTGGCTGAAAATGGATTCAACGCTGGAAGGCGGACCAGGAGCTTGCCAGGCGATGATGCTGACGACGGAGAGGGAGGGGAGAAACCACGTGACGAAAGTGGCGTAGACCCGGATGGTCTCCTTAGAACGACGGTTTCTCCGGATCCGGAACTTACCGTAACTGCATCGCCTGAAACGAACACGGAGTCCGGCGGGAATCGGCCCGCGGGGAAAATGAAGGCAATCCCGAAGACGATTGTCCCGCGGCCGGGGATGACAGTCATTCCGCGGCTGATCTTGACCCCAATGCGGATGAAAGAACCGTCGAAAAGGATGGTGTCGTGGAAGGCACTGAAGGCGACGAGCCCAATTCCGTCCAGGATGCGCCAACTTCGGCCTTGGACGTCGTTGCGGAGGGCATTGTGAACCGTTCAGTATACACGGCCATCGTTCAGCGATCGCGGCCGGCGTCGTCACATCGTCATATGCCTTTGTTGAAGCGGTTCTTGACAGTCCGGGTGTCGAGGTCCCCCGGGAAACAGCGCCCGGGTTATCCGGCCAATGGCCTTGGCGACAGGTGTGGAGCATGCCGCCAATTGGTCCCGCGTGTTTGTGCCGAACGACGGAAGTTCACCAATTCACCGTATTGTCTTCGAGGTCGATGGAACCATTGTCGCTCGGCTCGGTCCTTTTTGCTCCGGGCCACAATAATCCGGATGAACCGGTCTTGTCAGGGTGACGACAGCGCGCGCATGACCGCCTCCGGTTCCTTCTGGATCACGCGTAGTAGCGCCGCCGCCGGGCCGCTGACCCTTCGCGTTCCCTGTTCCCACTTGCGGTAGCCGGACAGGCTCATGCCGACTAACGGAGCCATCTGTGCTTGCGTGAGCTTCGCTTGTTCGCGAACTTCGCGCGGGGTCACGGGCTCATGAACGATTGCGGGTCCTTCGCCCTTGGCGTGGGCCAAGGCTTCGTTGAGTGAGCGAATCAGGTCGTCTCCGAAAGTACTCATCGTTTTTCCTTTCGAGCGCTCTCGAGTGTCGCGACAATCGTGGCCACGGTGCGCCGCTCCGCAAGGCTTAAGTCGCTCCTTGCGAACTTTGCAAAAGCAAGGAGCGCGTAGATCGGCATCTGATCTCCATTGTAGAGGTATATGACCCGCGCACCGCCCCGCTTTCCTCGCCCTGAGGCTCGAAACCGCAGTTTCCGTACTCCTCCCGTGCCCGGAATCTCGTCCCCTGCCAAGGGATTTTCGGCGAGATGATCGATCAATTCTCGCCTTTCGTCCTCGCTGAACAACTAGTCGGCTTGACGGGAGAATGTCGGGGTTTCGGCCACGGTGTGCATACCGAGAAATATAACCCATTGGGGTATTCAAAGCAATTCCGGCGGAAGCACATTCGACTCTCTTTTTTGAATTGACCTCCCAAGAATCCGTGCACGGCAGTCCGCCGTGAGAGCCTTGCGCACGCGATGACGCGAAAGCGGTATGAAGGCATCGAGCAACGCTTTCAATGTCCGAAACTGTCCCAATGTACCTCAGGAAGAACCGGCCCCACAGTGTCGCCGATAGTGACGACCCGTTCCCTCCCGTTCCGCTCGCGGTTCCACTCGCCCTCACCGGTCACGCGAAAATTCGGCGACGGGTCGAGCACGCTTCAGAATCGCGGTCCGCTCGCCTGTATCACGGATGATTTCGAGAATGGCGAGACATCGCGCCTTGAAGTCGGATGCAT
Source organism: Paracoccaceae bacterium (assembly GCA_965242975.1). Classification (GTDB taxonomy): domain Bacteria; phylum Pseudomonadota; class Alphaproteobacteria; order Rhodobacterales; family Rhodobacteraceae; genus JAPPHA01. The sequence continues at coordinate 5,963,635 of CBDETS010000007.1, forward strand.
TTGTCTTGACCAAATGACCATTTTTTTGGCACTTACATGCATAGGTAGATAATTGAAAATACTACACTAATTGACTTCATATAAGAACATCACATCGAAGACTGACCCCGTTTCTGCAATCCCCGAACCGGGCGCAACCCGAGCCAAACGGTGCACGTTGGGCCGGACCTTCCGTCAACCGAATTTCTCCGGGCAGGGTCCGATCTGGAATCATGTCAAGACGCCCAACTCAAACGCCTTCACCGTGTTCCGGACCGGGGCCATGACAGGCTGCGCCTTGGACCCGCGGTTGCCCGTCGAGCCGCAAACAGGTGACTGGCAACACAAGGCAACGTGACACACAGTCGGGTTGTCGTTATATGCCCGGGGATGAAAGCACTGGTTTATACGGGACCGGGAGAACTCGAGTTTATTGATGTCACCGATCCGGTTCCCGGGGCGGACTTCAGTATCGTTCGTGTCGATTCCACGGGGATTTGCGGATCGGACATGCATGGGTTTCTCGGCCACGATGAACGCAGGCCGCCTCCCCTGATTCTCGGCCACGAGGCATCGGGGACCGCCGTTGCGGGAGCGTTCGAAGGGTGCCGGGTAACGATCAACCCTCTGGTCACCTGCGGTGACTGCCGGGAGTGTCGTACGGGTCGGACAAACATTTGTGGCGATCGGCGCCTCTTGTCCATTCCACCGCTTGAAGGCACTTTCGCCGAGCTTGTCGCAGTCCCCGACTCCAATCTCGTCGAGGTTTCACCGGATGTACCGTTTGAACACGCTGCGTTGACCGAACCGATGGCTGTTTGCTGGCATGCGGTTCGGCTGGCCGGGGACATGCCATATGTCGCGCTTCGTGACAGCGGCTGCCTGGTACTGGGAGGAGGGGCAATTGGCGTGGGGCTGGCTCTCTGCCTTGAATTGGCCGGCGTCGAAGACCTGTGCGTGGTTGAGACAAACGATCGGCGGAGGTCATATCTCGATAGTGTGACGGAATTCGGGGTTCGTCCTGCGCGGGACAAGGGTGTGAACCAGAAGTCCTGGGATCTGGTGTTTGACGCGGTCGGTTCGGCTGAATCGCGACGCGCGGCGTGCCGATTGGTCCGCCAAGGGGGGGCGATCGTCCATCTGGGACTTCATTCCGGGGATGGGGGATTCGATGCGCGTCGCGCGACACTTCAGGAATTCAGCTTCCTGGGCACCTATGCTTATACCGAGGAGGATTTTCGTCAAACGGCCGACGCGATATTTTCAGGCCGCCTGGGTCCGCTCAACTGGTACGAGACCCGCCCCCTGTCTGATGGTCTCCAGGCATTCGAAGAAATCAGGGACGCACGGGCGCATTGCCCAAAGGTTATCCTGAAACCCTGACCCGCTTCAACTGGCGATCGGACCAGGGAGCAGCCGAAGAGACGCGATCCGCGGCTTTCGCTAACGGTCCTGGCCTCGGGCCAGCATGGAGACGACCGATGCGGACCAGTACCCCGTTGGTCACGGCCATGGAACCGGTCGGCTCGGCTCTGGCGCTTCCGGGAAGCAGGAAGATCGGGAGAATATCGATGAGGCGTCGGAGTCAAAGGTCAAGTGCGTCCCTGAGCGCCAATGATCCTTCGCGGATCTCGCCAACATTCGCGATCGCCTTCTCTATCGACAATCGTTGCTTGGGACCATGAAAGGCGAGTGACGCGACATACCGCCCCTGGTCATCGGTCACCGGGACAGCAATTGCATTCATGTCCTCGATGAACTCCTCTTCATCAAGTGCGTAACCCCGCCGGGCAACGCGTTCCGTGTCTTCAATCAAGGCGCCATGGTCCGCGTGCGTGTTCGGGGTAAACTTCTTCAAGTCGAGCGCGCGGATGAAAGATTTCCGTCGTTTCAACGGAATACTGGAGAGGAATGCCTTTCCACTCGCGGTACAGTGAAACGGAACTTCGGTTCCTACGGGGAGCTGGACGCGCACCGGCCAGTCGGTCTCAACCCGATCCATGTAATGCATGCCGGACTCGCCAGGGACGACGAAATTGACCGTCTCTTTCACTCTCGCCGCGATCCTCTCAAGAATCTGCCTGCGCACCACGTGAGTCAGCGACACGTTCAGAATTCCGATACCGATACTTCGCAGTCTCCTCCCGGGACGGAGCCGCTTTCCTCCAGGTTCCCGTGCAAGAATTCTCTCCTTGACCAACGCATTGCAGAGGCGGTGAACAGTCTGTCTGGGAAGCCCGAGGTTTCGATTCAACTCGGTCGGTGACACAGGTTCGGATGCCTTGGACAGCGCCTCGATGATCAAGAGATTCCTCATTCCAGTTGGAATTCGTCGTTCGTCCGGCATTTCGCCCCCTGGGGTGTTTCCCGATTACATGTCTTGTCGTTCGTCGGAGTATAGTATATGGCATCAATAAATTAAAATTGGGACAAAAAATCCCATTTTTGGTAAAATCGAATGGAATTTGATTTCGTTATCGTTGGTGCGGGTTCCGCTGGTTGCGTTTTGGCGAACCGGCTGTCTGCCGATTCCCGGTATCGGGTGGCACTCGTCGAGGCGGGCGGTCCTGATCGCAGCCCCTGGATCCACATCCCCATCGGGTACTTCAAGACCATGGGAAATCCCTCGACGGACTGGTGTTTCAATACCTCTCCCGATCCCGGTTTGAATGGTCGATCAATTCCGTGGCCGCGGGGGAAGGTCCTGGGCGGGTCAAGTTCGATCAACGGGCTGCTCTACGTCCGTGGTCAGCAGCAGGATTATGACAATTGGCGACAATTCGGCAACCGCGGATGGGCCTGGGAGGACGTACTGCCGTACTTCAGGCGGGCCGAGACCTGGACAGGGAATTCGGGCAGTAGCCCCGACAGGGGAACCGATGGCCCATTGATCGTGTCCCCGATGCGAATCAGGCGCCGGATTGTTGACCTGTGGATGGAAGCCGCGACCAACGCTGGGTATCGAAAAAACCCCGACTACAATTCGTCGGATCAGGAAGGCGTCGGGTTCTTTCAGCAAACCTCCATGCGAGGACGGCGATGCAGCGCTGCGGTTGCGTATCTCAAGCCGGCACGGAAACGCCCCAATCTTGCCATTTTCACCCACACACAAACGCTTCAACTCACATTTCGTGATGGACGTGTGACCGGGGTCGCCGCAAGACGAAGGGGGAGCGGCGGTGACATCGAACTTCGGGCAAGACGGGAGGTCGTCCTTTCGGCAGGATCGATCGGGTCTCCGCAAATTCTGATGCTCTCCGGAATCGGTGACGGTGAAGAACTCGCGGACCTCGGAATTCCGGTCAATGCCGAACTTGCCGGAGTCGGAAAGAACCTGCAGGATCACTTGCAGGCCCGTCCGGTGTTTCGAACGGCCTTGCCGACGATCAACACCGAAATCGACAATCCGCTCAAGCAGGCCTTGATCGGGGTGCGTTACGCACTGACCCGGCGGGGTCCGATGACCATGGCGGCCAGTCTCGGAACCGGATTCCTGAAAACTCGGCCCGAGCTGGAAACACCTGACATACAGTTTCACATCCAGCCCTTCAGCGCGGACTCTCCGGGTCAGCTGGTTCACCCGTTTTCGGCCTTTACGGCGTCTGTGTTGCAGCTTCGGCCGGAAAGCACAGGCAGGGTCTGCCTCCGCTCCGCCGATCCGGAGGACTCTCCGGTGATCCACCCGAACTATCTCGCCACCGAAACCGACCAAAGGGTAATTGTCGATGGCATCCGTATTGCGCGCCGGATTGCCCGCCACGCGCCGCTGAGTTCCCACATCACTGAAGAGCATGCGCCCGGACCTGGAATCGATGACGACGACCGTGCCGGGTTGCTTAACTGGGCACGGGAAACAGCAACAACCATCTACCACCCTACCGGGACCTGCAAGATGGGCCCAAGCAGTGACTCGACGGCGGTCGTTGACGAGCGCCTCAAGGTACACGGAACCCGGGGGTTGCGCGTTGCCGATGCGTCGATCATGCCGAGAATTGTTTCGGGGAATACGAACGCGCCGGCGATCATGATCGGCGAGAAGGCGTCCGACCTGATTCTCGAGGACACACGAGGATGACGGAAACGGCGCTCGATATTCTTCAGATCGTGTTTGCGGACATAATCCTGTCCGGCGACAATGCCCTTGTCATTGGCATGGCTGCCGCCGGCCTGTCACCGGATTTGCGCAAGCGTGCGATCGCGTTCGGCATGGCGCTCGCAGCCGGTTTGAGGATCCTGTTTGCGGCCATCGCGACGGTCCTGCTGCAGATTCCAGGCATCCTTTTCTTTGGAGGGCTTCTTCTCGCCATCGTGTGTTGGAGATTTTATCGGGATCTGGAAGCCCACGGCAGGAGACCGGAACCGGGGACACACAACTTCCAGGCGACCGAGGAAAGTGAAAACAGAAACCTGTGGGGCGCATTGGTCACGATCACATTCGCCGACGTTTCGATGTCGATCGACAATGTTGTCGCCGTGGCCGCAATTGCCCGGGAAAACACCGCTCTCCTGGTTTTCGGGCTGGCGCTTGCGATCCTGTTCATGGCGGTATTCGCCACTCTCATCATGAGAATTATGGCCCGATACAAATGGTTGTCGTGGCTTGGACTCCTGTTTCTTATCTATTTGACTGTCAGGATGCTCTATGACGGCTGGCCGGAAATGGCCGACCTGTTGTCTGCGTTATGGAGCATGACATGAACCGACTGGCGGGACATCCCGTGCCTGATCGTCACGACAGGCCAGTGAACGGATGGTTCCCGTTCGAACCGTCCCGCCTGACTCCACCCCATTGCCTTCAGGGGTGGATGCGTTCGCAACGGAGTGAAGGCGTCAATCCAATCGGAGGATAACATGTATCATCGCAACAGAATCGTCGCTCGGGCGCTCGGGGCGTTCGCCGCCGCCACCTTGCTGGCTTCGGCTGTAGCTGCCGAAGTTACGATCAGGGTACAATCAGTGATCCCGGCCACGGCCGATGAGGTCGTCATGCTGAAGGAATTTGCCGCTGACGTGGCAGCTTTGACCAACGGCGAGGTGAACTTCGAAGTACTGCCCGCAGGTGCGGTTGTTGGTGTCGCCGAGACCCTTGATGCGGTCGACTCGGGCCTGATCGAAGGCGGGTTCGCCTGGACGCACTACTGGTCGGGAAAACACCCGGCCGCAATGCTGTTCGGTTCACCTGTCGCCGGAGCTGGCGTGGGAATCGACAACATCGCATTTCTGAGCTGGTTCCAGTACGGAGGCGGCCGTGAACTCTATGATCGCCTCTGGGACGAAATGGGCGTAAACGTGAAAGGCTTCATGCTGCAGCCGGTCGGTCCCGAAGCGCTCGGATGGTTCAAGGAGCCGATCGCGTCCATGGACGACTTCCGCAAGTACCGGTTCCGGACGCCTCCCGGGATTCCAGGCCAGACCTACAAGGACATCGGTGTCGCATCGGTCGCCATGGGTGGCGGGGACATCCTGCCGGCCCTCGAGAAGGGGACCATTGATGCCGCGGAATGGTGCTGCCCGAAACCGGATTCGGTCTTCGGGTTCCAGAAGGTGCTCAAGCATTATTACCTGCAGGGACTCCATCAGGTCGTCGTCAATGCCGACGTGTACATCAACCGCGACGTCTATGACTCGCTGACGGATCACCAGAAGAAGGCGATCGAAGTGGCCGCGAACGCGTCATTGTCGAAGGCCATGTCCTACCGGATTTACGAAAACGGCAAGGCGTTGAAGGATCTCACCGAAAACCACGGAGTCATTCTTCACGACACGCCCGCTGACTACTTCCCGGCATACATGAACGCCGCGAAAGCAAGTCTTGAGAAGAACGCGGCCGATAACGCCTTCTTTGCCGAAGTCTGGCAAAGCCAGAAGGATTTCGCCGAAATAGCGGTTCCGTTCTGGGCCGGTGCGCAGGCATCGAATGCGAGCCTCGGAAAGGCATTTGCCGACAGCGTGAAATAATGCTGTTCTTGGACCGGCTGCGGGGGCATACCCGTGGCCGGTCCAAACTCTTGCGGGTGCGTGTCGCCGTGACGAACGGTGCGCGCATGCCGCCACAACGCCATGAAGAATGATCCGATGACCAATTCGACCGATCCCGATGACTTGGATGTCACTGATGAACTGATTGCGGAAAGACGGTCCGGGGAGGTCGGCGAAACACCGGAGGACATGCGGGACTGGATGCGGAAGGTCATCCGGTTCATTGATGTCGCCAATCTGCAGGTTGGACGCGTAACCTGCTTCCTGCTGATTCCCGTCGTTGTCGCGATGGTTTACGAGGTCGTCGCCAGGAAACTGTTTCTGGCGCCAACACTCTGGGCATATGAGGTCAGCCGGATGTTTGCTGGTGCCCTGTTCATGTTGGGGGCCGGCTATGCGTTAATGCGCGGTGTCCATATCCGTGCCGACTTTCTCTACCGCAACTGGTCGCAGCGTACCCAGGCGACCGTCGACGCGCTGCTGTACCTGGCGTTTTACTTCCCCGCCATGCTGTTCTTTTTCTGGATCTCGGCCGAGTACACGTTCAAGGCGTGGATCATCTGGGAACGGTCGATGGACACGACGATGATGGCTCCGCTCGCTCCCGCGAGAACGGCGATGCCACTCGGTGCGTTTTTCCTGATCCTGCAGGGAATATCCGAAACCCTGAAGTGCTTTCACGCCATGGGGCGGCAGCGTGAGCAGCGGTTTCTTGTGTTCGTACCGTTCTACTGTGTCATCCTCGCGGCCATTTTCGTTGAAATCTTCTACCCGGGCGTTTTGCCGCTGGGCGGAATTGGTTCCCTGCTCTCGTCGGTGTTCGACGCGGCTGGCGCAAGCGACCTCGCTCCCGAATGGATCGGGGTGGCGATGATCGCGGTCATGTTGTTCGCGATCTTTGTCGGATTCCCGATTTCCTTCACCCTGGTATTTCTGGGATTCGCCTTCGGAAGCTGGGGGTTCAGCACCAAGCTGGTCTTTTACCTCCAGACTCTTCAGTTCAACAGCGTCATGCTGGAACAGACGCTGGCCGCCGTTCCACTCTTCGTCTTCATGGGAATCCTGATGGAGCAGGCTGGTCTCATGGAGCGGCTGTTCACTGCGGTGCAGCTCATGCTGTCCCGGACCCGCGGTGCACTCTACCTAGCCGTCCTGTTCGTTTCCACGATCTTTGCCGCGGCGACCGGCATCGTTGGCGCCTCCGTGACCATTCTCGGAATTATGGCAGCAAAAACCATGAACCGATCCGGTTATGATGTCCGGCTCGCTGCCGGCACGATTACGGCTGGCGGAACCCTTGGCATCCTGATTCCGCCCTCGATCATGCTGGTCGTGATGGGCCCGGTCCTTGAAGTTCCCGTGACCGATCTGTTCGCAGCGGCCATAGTACCGGGCGTACTCCTCGCCAGCCTCTACGCAGGGTATTCGCTCCTGCGTTGCTGGCTTAATCCGTCTCTCGGGCCGGTTCTTCCACCGGAGGAGCGACCGGAGACATCGCCCTACTACTGGCTGGAGGCGATCACGGTCATCGGTTCGATCCTGGTATTTTTCGTACTTGTCGTGATGGCTCTGGCCGGAAACCTGACCGGGCTGTTCCCGCTGTCCTGGGCAATCGTGCCGGCAGCCTGGATGGCAGTGATGTACTTTGGGTCGCTCTGGATCCGGAAGACCAAACCTGCCGGATTCTACTTCTCCGACCTCTGGTACGAGTTCTTCATGGGGCTGGTTCCCCCGTCCGCGCTCGTCGCGTTTGCGCTCGGCTCGATTCTCTTTGGCTGGGCCACGCCCACCGAGGGCGCAGGATGCGGTGCGTTCGGCGCATTGCTGCTTGCAGCGTGTTACCGGAAACTGTCACTGAAGTCGCTCTACACGGGGTTGATCAAGACGCTCGAGATCACGGTCCTGATACTGTTCCTGGTTGCCGCGTCGAATTTCTTCGGCGCCGTGTTTTCGCGTCTCGGTACGCCGACAATGCTGACCGAAGCGCTGCTTGTCTGGGACCTGTCCGAGACTGTCGTCCTGATCATCATCATGGCGCTGATTTTCCTGCTCGGATGGCCGCTCGAGTGGGTTCCGATCGTACTGATCATCATTCCGATCCTGATCCCTGCGCTGGACAAGCTCGGCGTCAATCTCACCTGGTTCGGAATCCTGGTCGCGGTCAATCTCCAGACGGCCTGGCTCAGTCCTCCGGTGGCGTTGTCCGCCTATTTCCTCAAGGGTGTCGTGCCGGAGTGGGATCTGAAGGACATCTATGTCGGCATGATGCAGTTCATGCTTATCCAGCTGATCGGATTGGCACTGGTGTTCACATTCCCTCAGATCGCCCTGTGGTTGCCGTCCTTCATTTACGGGTCGTGAGGATCGCGAAAGAGTCTGGCCCGGACAAGCTCAAAGCCGGTATTTGGCCGATCGATGCTCAATTCTCCAGGAGTCGGGCCCGAACTCGGGAAACGGAACCGCGCACAAGGCATTTCGAAAACCCGCCGCGTGCCGGGCTTCTTGACGGCTGCGGCGGCAATCGTCGTCTTCGCAGCGGTCTCGACGGCAGGCGGGGCGGAGACGTGGCGTGGCCTGACCATCGCACCTGAAGACCGCTGCTCCAGGTACGACAGGGAAACCGACTACCGGTATCCGCAGTCAATCGAGCTGGAAATCGTTCGGAGCCTGGGCTCGGTTTACGGTCCTTACACGGGCACCTGCTTTTCCTCGGCGTCCGAGACCGACATTGAACACATCGTCAGTGTCAGCGAGGCTCATGACTCGGGGCTTTGTTCACGGAACCTGGCGACACGCATGGAGTTCGCTCGCGATCTTCGTAATCTCACCCTCGCGTCGCCGAGAGTGAACCGTCAAGAAAAGCGTGGAAAGGACGCGGCGGAGTGGTTACCGGACCGAAATCGATGCTGGTTTGCGGCCCGGGTCCTGGAAGTACGGCGTGCGTATGGTCTGACCATCGACCGCCGCGAAGCGGACGTCCTGGAAGTGATCCTGTCCGGTTGTGAACATACCGGCATGGAACCAATGGTCTGCCGTGTGGTGACGGCAAGAGACCGGAACGTCGATGCCTCGTCAAAGAGCGACATCGATGACGTTCTCTCGCGTTATGACGACAACGGGAATGGCCGCATTACCTGCAAGGAAGCGCGCAGGCACGGCATAACGCCTGTTCTTCGCGATCACCCTGCCTATCGCTACATGCGCGATGGTGATGGCGATGGCATGGTGTGCGAATGACCGGGGAAGTTTGCGGGAACGGCAGGCAGAATCCGGAAGAAACGGTACTGGTTCGAGGATGGAAATAGCAATTCGCCCTTGAGAACACGGGCCGAATGCTCCTCAGCAAGTCATTCAGATATTACTACAGTCACCGTTAGGTGCCGCCGGTTTGCACGTCTGAAATCTCTTGATATCGAAGATTGGGTTGCGAACCGGGTTCCGCCTGCGGAATCGCAGATTTCGCGACATGGTCCATGACCGCTTTATCGGAAGGACGTCAGAACAGCACGAAAGAAGCCCCCCACAGGGTGGTCGACCGCAAACGGTTCCTGGACCAGTCCTTGATCCACATTCACATCCTCGGGTCCCAAATCCTCTCTGTTGCGTGGATCATTGTGCGGTACAAGATGCTGCAGGGGTGGCACTGCCGTATTGCCGCCACCGCATACCCCGTTGAAGCCTTCGCCTCTATCCACCCGGCGTACCGGCACCCGCAAACAGTTCAATTGTGGCGCGTAGAATTCCGTCGACGATCCGGAAGCCCTCGAACGCGCGTTGGCGAAGGTGATCAAGGGATGGTTATTCGATCAACAGGTAACCTGTTACTCGCTGAACCGGGTGCATGGATTGGCGTCTTCCGCCTCACCCATCCGCCTTGATCACGCGCTCAGGAATCGGTCCGACCCGAACGGTTGCCTCGTGATAAAGCGGTGTCCCCGCCATTACACCTGTACATGTCACTTGCACATTTGCCTTGGAAAATCCAGAATGCGTTGAGCGAATGTGAGGCGATGAAAGAGATGACACAAGCCAAATACAAGATTGCCGAAGCGAGAGCGCGGTTCTCGGAGTTGGTTGAGAGGGCAAGCCGAGGCGAGGAAATCACCATTCTGCGCGGTGAGACGATACGGGCACGGCTGGTCCCGGCGGAGGACGTCGGCAAGCGCGTCTTTGGCGCACTTCGGCACCTGTCGCTGCCGGATGATCTCTTCGATCAGGACGACCGGCAACAAGCTTCCATTGATGCCGGTGAACACACCGACGCGACTGGCATCTGGCGGGAAAAGCAGGCCGGTGGCAAATCGTGAGGCTGCTGCTCGACAGCCACGTTCTGTACTGGTGGGTGATCGGCAGCGCCCGGTTGCCGCGCCCTACCCGTGCCCTGGTCGAAGATAAGGGCAATACCATACTCGTCAGCGCGGTCAGTTTTTACGAGATTGAATACAAGATTCATTTGCGCAAACTGGATCTGCCACCACAGGAACTCCGTGCGGCGTTTGCAATCAGTGGCATGCAAAGCCTTGCGATTTCGGATGAACATGCTGAACTGGCGGCTACGCTCAACTGGGACCACCGCGACCCCTGGGACCGGCTTTTGGTGGCCCAGGCCCGTCTCGAAGGCTGTGCTCTCGTGTCAGCCGACCGTATCTTTGACGGGTTGGATCTGGTTCTGATCTAAAAAATTGAAGAAGCAGGATATCTTCCAGCCGCGATTTCCGGCTGTTTCAGACTATGCGGCCGTGATCCGGGAATGTCGCCGTTGTCGACGGGCCACCCCCCTTAATGTCTGCATTCGAACGCCGCCGTCGGGGTGGTGGCGGTTCCGGCGCATTCGGTTCTTGCACGGCGCGTGAACCACGGCCGTTACTGGTTTGTCATCGGGATACTGGTTTCCACCCGTCCTTTGCTATTTGTCTGAGTGTGCGACTTCCGTCCAAATGCAAGTTGTTCCTCGGTCGGTGCGATTCGCGGCGCATTGACTAATGCGCCTTTTGTGGAACGAAGTTCGCGTTCGCGCCGCTGTCTTCGCCGAAGACTGGCAGGACGCGGCCTATGAGAAAAGCGAAACGCAGAGCTTCTACAACGCCTTCTTCGACGTGTTCGCAGTGCAGCGCCGAAGTGTCGCGCGCTATTGTCGGCGGTTTTTTCAAAGCGCGTGATTTTGGCGGTAAACCGCGCTTTTGAGGTTGATTGAGGCCTTTTTGAGTGCGTGCTTGTGGTCTGTGCGTTTCGCTGGTTTGCGGTATTTGCTGGAAATTTAGGTGGCGCGCGAGCGCATTTTCTTCCCATTGTGGTGGTTCATCGGGAGCATTTTGCCTGTTGTTCGGGGTGCAGAACCGCGTGTTTGCATTTCCGGGCATCCGGCAAGATCCGCCGCAACGGGATCGATTCCCAGAGCAAACGGGACGGCAACCAGCCCGTCCGCGACAAGACCCCGCGATGGCGGTTCCCGGTTCCCACATGCGCGCATCGACGGAACCGGTTCCCGGAACCGCTCAACGCACCTCGGCACTGCCAACTCGACAAGCGGGTACCACCAGGACCGGGATTGACCGGCTATCAACTACCGTGCGCACTCCTGGACTGCCCGGTCGGTGTTGACGATGTCGTTCCAGTCGGTGTTTTCGGGCGGGCGGTGTCTGTGGAAGGCGACGTGGGTCGGGAGGTGCACCTTTTCGCGCAGGGTCTCGGCCTGGCGTTCTCCGGCCTCGTCGTGATCCTGCGCCAGGATGACGGTCTTGAGGTTAGGGAGGCGATGTGCGGCGCGGGTGATCTGTCTGCACTGTCGTGACGACGGCGCGCCGGCGGTGGAGAGGAAGGCCTGACGGGTCGGACACTGGTTGATCTGTGCGAGGCTGAGGGCGTTGACGGCGCCTTCGGTGATGACGAGGGCGTTGAGGTTTTCGGCGTCGGCGCAGAGGGCAAACAGGCTGCGCGTTCCGCCGGTTGCGAAGCGCCGCACCCCGTCCGGCGGGCCGATTTCGAAGCCGGTCAGCGTGCGGTGTTGATCGCGGTGGGCGAACAGGACCCGGCCCTTGCGGTCGCATCGGATCAGCGGGCGATAGGTGTCGAGTGTTTCCCGGGTGATCCCGCGTCCGATGAGCCATTTCGGTGCGGGGTGCGGCGTTGCCTGGTGCCAGAGGGCGCGGAAGTCGGTCGCGGCGTGTGCGGGACCTCCGAACCTGTCACGGATGTCGGCGAAGGAGAGGCCGCGCCGGAGCATGAAGTCGATTGCGGTTCCGTTGTCGTCGCTGTCGCGTGTGTTGAAGTAGACCCAGTGGCCATTGTCGCGGCGCCTGGTGACGAGCTTGGGCAGGCCGGGCGCGCGCAGCACGGGGTTTGCGCTGCTCGAGGCTTCGGGGTCGCGGACATATCCCCATGCTGCGGCGATGGTCGCGAACGGCATGCGCTTGATGGCGTCGAAGTCGACGCGGTATGGCCTATTCCGTTTCACGCCTGATGCGCCAGGAGTCGCTGTCGATGGTGATGAGTGTGGCGTTGTGGACCAGGCGGTCGACGGTTCCTGCGATACCCGACGCGCTCGGGAAGACGCGGTCCCACTGGGCGAAGCCGAGGGAGGTGGTGACCAGTGTCGAGCGGTGCCGGTAGCGCCGCGAGACGATGGCGTAGAGGATGTCGGCATGGCGGCTTTCGAGCGTGACGTATCCGATTTCATCGAGGACCAACAGGCGGGGCCGGGCGAGGATTCCCAGGCGGCGGCGCAGTTCGCTCCTCGAGGCGATCTCGGCGAGGGTTTCGAGCAACTCCGTCGCCTTCTCGAAGCGGACGGTATGGCCGTTGAGGAGGGCCTGGTGGGCGGCATTGGCGGCGATCATTGTCTTACCGGTGCCTTGTCCGCCAACGAGCACGGCGTTGTCTGCGTGTTCGATGAAGGCGAGGCTCATCAGCGCCTCGACATTGGCGCGGCTGATCGCGCGCGGCCATGTCCAGTCGAAGTCCGCCAGCGGCTTGAAGGCCGGCAGCCGCGCCTCGGCACGGCGGCGTTCGTAGCTGCGGGTCCTGCGCACCTGTTCTTCGCTGACGATGAGCTCCTCGAGCCAGTCGGCATTGGCGACGTCGTCCCAGCGATCGATCAGGCCATGGAGGCCGAGCGCCCGGGCACGGTCCCTGAGTCCGGTCATGTCGTGTCGTCCTCCTTTTTCGCGGCCGCGGCTCTGTCATAGGCGGCGGGATCGGTTCCCCGCGGGGTCGTGGTGCGGCTGCTGTCGGTGATGCTGACGTTCGGCAGGCCCCGGGCGCGGCGCCGCGTCTCGATGATGCTCCGCACCGTGTTCGGGTGGCACGAGCCCCGCTCCAGCGCGGCGGCAATGGCGCGGTCGAGTTCATCGGCGCCGTGGCTGTCGAGCAGGCGGTTCAGCGTCCGGGCGCATGTGGCGACGTTCAGCTTCCGGCATCCGGCAAGCGTGAGCATCTCCTCTGCCCGCGGCACGGCGCGCAGCAGCATGTCGCGGACACTCATGGACCTGCCGTAGCGCTTGCGGGCGACGAGCGCCTTGACGTGCTCGGGATCGCTGATCTGCTGCTGCCTGCCATAGGCGCGGGCATGGGCCGCGACCTCGCGCACACTGTCGAGGATGCGGACCCCGTAACGGGAGGCGACGAGGGTCAGGCTTGCCGTGGCGTAATCGGGCGGAACGCTGTAATCGTTGGTGTCGAAGCGGGCGTAACAGGTCTTGTCGATCTGCACCGCGCGGACCTCGTCGGTCGGGAATGGCGCGTCCGGCAAGGGGATCAGTTTCTCCCTTTCGCGGGCAAAGGCATCCCGGACCAGCAGGCTGTCGTCGTCCGGCCAGGGACGCCGGGCGGCCCGGCCGAAGCACCACTCCCGGGCCGCGGCGTTGAGTTCGTCGAGCGGGACGGAGATGTCGCGCCCGGCGAAGAAGCTCGTGCGGGCAAAGGCGACCCGGCGTTCCACGCGTCCCTTTTCTTCCGGACTCCGGGGCCAGGCGGCGGTGGGCTTGAAGGCGTAATGGCCCGCCAGGGCGAGCACTGTGGGATGGAAGGTGATGGCGTTGCCGCGCCGCGTGACCACGGCGCTTTTCAGATTGTCGTAGATGAGCCTGCGGGGGACGCCGCCGAACGCTTCGAAGGCCTCGACATGGCCATGGAGGAAGCTGCTCATCCGCGCGTTGTAGAAGAGGCTCAGGAAAGTCTGGCGCGAGTAGCTCAGAGTGACGAGGAGCCCCATCAGCTTGCGCTCCGCCCGACCGATCCGGACACGCCCGAACTCGGCCCAGTCGACCTGGGCCTGCTCGGCGGCGAGGAAGCGGAGCCGCATCGACGGCTCGGGCCTCTTGACCGGCCTGAGACCGAGGGCGCGCAGGGTGTGGCGGAAATGGTCTTCCCCGCCGCGGTAGCCCCGTGCCTCGACCTGCCCGTACAGCGTGCTGGCCGGCAGGTCCGGAGCTTCCTTGAGTTGCTCCTTGATGAACGGGATGAAGGGATCGATCAGTTTTGGCCGCGCCCGGCGCTCCTGTCCCTGCGCGCGCACGGCCCGTGTCACCGTGCTGTGATGGATGCCGAGATGCCTGGCTATGGTTCCGACCGGCCAGCCCTCGGCCCGCGACAGCCGCACGATCGTGGCGCGCATGTCCTCGTCGATCGCCATGAGATCACCTCCGTCATCACCCCGAACGCCGCGCTCAGGGGTCGTGCACCACCACATGGGTGCAGATCCGGCCGCATCCGACACAGCGCAGCGGCGATTCGCGCCGGAATTGCGCCGGAAACACCGCCCTTAGGCGGCGGAGGGGCAGCCCGGAAGTATGGTCCGTAACGGTTTTTTCATCATCGGTGCCGCGCGGCGCAGAAGACACGACAGCGACAGGGGCGATGCCGGCCGTCTCCGGCGCGGCCCGACCCGCAGCACGCGCCCGGTCCGCCTGGCGTACCCGGTAGCGCCGCTGGCGGTCCCGGCCCGTCTCGCGCCCCCTCCCGGTACGCCTGTAACGCCGCCGCGCCTCGCGGCGGTTCTCGATGCGGGACTGTTCGCTGCAGGCCCGGGAACAGTACTGGTGCCCCCGGTCGCACGACGCGCAGATCACAACCTGTCGATGGCACCGGTTGCAGGTGAACAGGCGTCCCGTCTCACACACCCGCCGCTCTCAAGAGCGGGGTAGACCCGGACGGGAAATTGCCTGATAGTACACAGGAGTTCGGTCCCCGTGACCAACTCGTCCAGGTGCGGTGCCGGGGCTCGTTCTGTCTTTGAGCCGGCACCGCGCCGCTCTGTCTTTCGACGCCGATCTAGCACCTGTTCCGGCCCCCGGCCACCGCGTGGCCGCCGCGGCGGTACCTCAGGCGTCAGATGCCGTGCTCAAGCCCACCGCAAGCTCCCGGGAACGCCGCATCCAGGACATCGCCTCCGACCGGCGAAGCGCAAGGGAAACGTCACCCGGACACGGACAAAGGGATCTGCACGGGGCCGCGGCAACAGGACAGGTAATGCAAAGACCGATCAAAGCGGCAATAGGATTCCGACAATAGGGAAAGAGTTCAATCCCGCCAAAGCGCGGCGAATCGCCAGAATTCCGCGCTTTTCCGTAGCCACCGACACGCTATGAGGCGCATGTCGCGAAGCTGGACAATCGCTCGGGCTTCATAGACCTTTTCTGGCCCGGCGTACTGATCGTCGAGCAGAAAAGCGCCGGGCGCGATCTTTAGGCGGCCTTCGAACGCGCTGGAAACCGATTGGTCCGATCTGTTGCCGCCAGGCAATTGCTCTTTCGTCTTCGGGAACCCGCCCTTTGTCGGTGCGAAATACCAGACCAATGAGCAGCGCCAACAAGTGCGCAAGATTGCTGAGCTCGGCAAGGGCGGTGGGACGCTCGATTATGTCACCGCATGGTTCATTGAGGCAGGGGGATACGTTAACGACGGCGATGGCCGTATTGGCTTTGTCGCCACCAACTCGATTACGCAGGGTGAGCAGGTTGCGCAATTCTGGCCTATCCTGTTCGAGAGCCGCAAGTTGGAAATCGCCTTCGCGCACCGGACCTTCGCGTGGGGATCGGATGTGCGGGGGACGGCGCATGTGCATGTGGTCATTCTCGGCTTTGATCGGCGCGAGGCTGCGCGCGCCGAGAAGCGGCTGTTCAGCTATCCCGACATCAAAGGCGAAGCGGAGGAAAGTCGCCACGCGATTTTGTCGCCGTATCTGGTTGATGCGAGCGGGCTGGCGAACCCGCATCTGGTTGTGCGGGAGGAAAGTGCGCCGATCAATGGCTTGGATAGGCCGATCAGCGGAAGTCAGCCTATCGACGACGGAAACTACATATTCAACGCGGCGGAACGAGCCGAACTGTTGATAGCCGAACCGGACGCTGCACCATTTCTTCGCCCTTATGTTGGCGCTCGCGAGTCCTTGAAGGCGACACCCGATGGATTCTGGCATTGCAGGAAGCATCACCGTCAACACTGAAGCGTCTTCCGCGCGTACGTGAACGCATGGCGGCCGTCCGTCGCTTCCGGGCGAAAAGTAGCCGCAAGAGCACAGCGGCAATTGCTGATTATCCGACGAAGTACAACGTTGAAGTCATCCCCGCTGCTCCGTTTCTGGCGATTCCTGAGGTTATTTCGGAGCGGCGCGAATACACGCCCATCGGTTGGTTGGAGCCGCCAGTCATTCCGAGCAATAAGCTCCGATTGCTGGCGAACGCGACTTTGACCGATTTCGCCTTGTTAACATCCGCCATGCACATGGCCTGGATGCGGCAAATCGGCGGCCGATTGGAAAGCCGATACCAGTAATCGGTGGGTGTCACCTATAACACATTCCCGATGCCGCCAAAAGGTGCGGATCTGTTGAGACTGGAACCGCTGGCGCAAGCCGTTCTTGATTCACGAGCCGCACATTCGGGTGCGACGCTTAAGGATCTCTATGATCCGGAGCTGATGCCGCCGAACCTGCGGCGGGCGCATCAGGCGCTCGACCGCGCCGTGGATCGGCTATACCGGCGTAATGGTTTTTCTTCCGAGCGCAAGCGGGTCGAGCATCTGTTCATGCTTTATGAAGAGCTATGCGGACCCCTGACGACGAAGACGAAAACGAAGCGACGAAGGCGTAGAACTTCGGGCCGCGCGACATGACCTGTCATCCAGGAGATGAAGGAGCTGACTATTGACGTCTCAGCAGATTAGGACGTGCTTGACAGTTTTTTTGCACCGAAGCGATTTCAGCCCTCACTCACTCTTCGTGACGGGGCCGGGCGAGTGCCTGAGTCGCCCAAACACGTTCTGTCGCCACCATGAGCATTTCACGCTGGCGCCGCATGGTTTGGCTCAGGCATGGGGAAGGCTTTGCGGGATGTCCGGGATACCGGTCAGGAAGATCGCGTCATATTGGTGATTCGAATAAGCACAGAAGATGTATTCGTTCCAGTGGTTGGGATCCGGACCGTATTTCATCAGGTAACGGCGTGCGCCTTCCACCCTGCGCGATTTCTTCTCCTTCTTCATCCGTGCGAACTCGCGTTTCAGATAATCGGTAAAGGCGCGCTCGGGATAGTCCCGGATCACGTAGGGCGTGTTGAACACGATGTGCTGGTGGCACAAATGGTCGGGCGGAGGAAGCACCCGCACGAACCAGATCTGGCCCTTGCGGCCGCGATAGCCGGCTGGAGACAGGCAGGATTTGACTTCCCGTGTGCCGACCTCGCGCAGCAGAACCGCGCCGTCCTTGATGCCGCAATGTACGTAAAAGCCCATCCTCGACTGCTGCATCAGCTCAACGATGCCCGTCACCCAGGACAGGCCGTCAAACTCGGAAACGATGCGCAGGATGCAGGTGCCCATGGTTTCCTGGCTGCTGCCGAACCGGACGTCGAACATCGCCCACATCGTAAAATAGCTGGTGGTCAACGGGCTCATCGGCGGATAGCCCGGCATGTATTCTTCCTCGGCGTCACCGACGATTTTGGCGTACCCCTTCGCTTCTTTCAACCCGGAGATGAGTTCGGTCACGACTGATGCGAAGTTCTGCCCCACGCAGTACATGGCGTGACAAGGATCATTGTCCGCGAATCTCTTGGAGAGGGCCTTAACGTCGCCAACGAGGCCGGTTTCAAGAGCCAAGTCCCTGCCTTCCCGCCAGGCCTCCAGGTCGACGACTTTCGACTTGCGAGACGATTTGAGCTTTTTCACGACTTTGTTGGCAACAGATCCCATGGAAACCTTTCCGAGTTTTTTCGTGGCCTCACCCGTTCACACGGGAACAAGAGGGCGAGGAAGTGCGAACCCCGCCTGACCGTGGTTGTCCTGAATTACTTGGGCAAGGAAAGCACATAATGACAGACGACCTATAACGGAAGGAACTTCAGGAGTATCAGACGTTCGAAGCGTCACGGTTGTGGCTTAGGCTTTTCGCCAAATTTTGCGCCACAGTCATGACACTGGAAAGGCCCGGTCCCGGCCTCGAACTTCGTGCGTAAACGCGAGGCCGGTACAGCCGTCGCGCATCTACTGTGTAAACAGGGAGTGCCAAACTGGATGGATGATTTTCCGACGCGGACATGACCGACAGAGTGTCGGCGTGGTCAAGCGGCCTTGCCCTCTTCGAGTTTGCGTTGCGCGGCTTGACACATGCGATCGGCCATCATCGCGATGATGGCCATGCCGGCACCAGCGACCAGTCCAATTCCGACATCGCCCTTGCTAAGCCCGATATAGACCTGTTGCCCCAGGCCGTTGGTGCCGACCAGGGCCGCAATCACGAGCATCGCGATTGCGTACATGATCGTCTGATTGAGTCCCAGCATGATGTTCGGGAGCGCAAGCGGCAGTTTCACGCGCCACAAGAGCTGTCCGGGCGTGCATCCCATCGACCGCGCAGCTTCCACCACGTCGTGTGGAACGTTCTTGAGTCCGTGTTCCGCGTAGCGGAAGGCCGGTACATAGGAGTAGGCCATGATCGCGAGCAACGCCGTGAATTCGCCAATCTTGAACACCATGACGATGGGGATGAGGATGACGAAGAGCGGCATGGTCTGCAAAGTGTCATTGACCGGCCTCATGATGCGGGACACGTGATCATTGTGGGCGGCCCAGATGCCGAGCGAAGAGCCGAAAAGAAACGAAATGACGACCGCAATTCCGCACAGCCAGAATGACAACATGGTTTTGTCCCAGGCGCTCGAGACAAGGAGAAACGCCAGACCCGCAAAGACACCGGCCGCAAGGCGGACGCCGCCAAGGCGCCATGACGTCATCACGAGCACGGAGAGAAGCGCCAACCAGGAGATTTCCGTTATGCCGAACAGATACATGCTTCCCGCCACGGTGATCGCGACCGCGGCGTTGACGCCGAACCTGCGGAATCCCGCCCAGGCAACCAGCAAAATGCATGCGACGCTGGCAGCAGTGAGATGCCCGGACCAGGCGAATCCCCAGGTAAAAGGTGTCACGGTCTGACCCAGGCCGATTTTCAAAGGCAACATCGCGTAGAACAGGAAGATCCTCTTGATCTCCTTGATCGCCGGCTGGAAGTTCACGACAAACCAGGTGATGAAATCATTCATCGGGCCGGCCGGAGAAATGACCCAGCTTCTCGGATATTCCACCAACACCGGGATGAACCTGCCGATTACCGCAATGGTGATGGAGCCGGCGAAAATGTACACCCAGAACCGATTCCTTTGATACCAGGTCGATCGGTCCTCCTCCTCTGCATGGCGCATGGCAAGGCCATTGGTTACGCGGTCAAGAATCATGGCCATGAGCGCGATGACGATGCCGGCGAGCAGGCTTTCGCCAAACTGTGCCTTACGCATCGTGCTGAGAACCTCCCAGCCGATGTCACTGGTTCCGCCAATAATGGAAGCAACGATGACCATGCTGAGCGAAGCCATCGTGGTTTGGTTGATTCCGAGCAGGAGTTGGCGAAGGGCGGTCGGGACACGAACCCGCCAGAAGAGCTGTCCACGGCTTGCCCCTGACATCAGGCCGGAATCGACGATGTCCGGTGCGACACTCCTCAGCCCGATGAGCGTGTTCCGTACCATTGGGGCGAATGAATAGAGAACACTTGCAATCAGACCGACGACCGGCCCGAAACCGAAAAGGATCAGGATCGGGAGCAGGTAAGCGAATGCGGGAACGGTTTGCAATACGTCGAGGGTCGGATTTATCGCCCGTTCGGCAGCGCGCGACGCGAATGCCCAAACGCCCAGCATGAACCCGATCAGAACAGCGAGCGGCACCGAAATCGCGACCAGCGACAAGGAATTCATGCTCTCTTCCCAGTAACCGATGACCAGCATGTAACCGAGACTCAAAACCGTGAACACGGTCAGTTTCCAGCCGCCTGCGCGCCAGGACACCGCGCCGCCAACAAACATGAGAACCGGCCAGGGCAGCCAGTGCAGCAGGTCACGAACCCATGACATCGGATGGTCCAGCAACCACGCAATCGCCCGGAAAAACGGCTTCGTGGTTGCCACCACCACATCTTCGGCTTGATTGATCCAGTCGCTGATCGGCAGCGTCAGGTTTTCGGGATAACTGGCCAGCCAGGGCAGCCGGCCAGACAACCCGATACACGTGGCCGCAAACAGCAGCACGAGTGCCCATCCCAGAGCGGAATTGTCCAGGCCGAACTTGGCCGAAGTGCGTGAAAACGTCGTATCAATCGAGACGGCGGGCATGGACGTCATTTCGCGTCACCGCTCTTCCATGGTATTCGCCTGAGAGGAATCCTTAACGTCCGAAACGTCGATTCCGGACAAATGCCGGACGACGCTGTCGGGCGTCGCGGTGCCGAGTATGGAACCGTCGTCGGCGGTGATCAGAACGCCGGACGGATTTCTCGCCAGGAACGGAAGCAGGTCTTCCACGGACTGCGTCGCGGGAACAGCGGGCATGGCAGCCGTATCGCCACGGGTTGGCATCGCGATTTGCCCGGCGGTCAGGACCCGGATTCGAGGGACCTCGCCGGTGAATTGGGAAACATAATCGTCGGCCGGGGAAAACACCAATTCCTTCGGGGTTCCGATCTGGACGATCTTGCCATCGCGCATGATTGCCATCCGGTCCGCCACCCGGAGCGCTTCAAGAAAATCATGCGTGATGAAAACGATGGACTTGTGCAGAAGCTGCTGAATCCGGAGGAATTCGTCCTGCATCTGTCTGCGGATCAGCGGGTCCAGGGCACTGAACGGTTCGTCGAGAAACCAGACTTCCGGCTCCACCGCGAGTGAGCGCGCAATTCCGACCCGCTGTTGCTGACCGCCGGAAAGTTGTCTCGGATAACTCGTTTCCCGCCCTGCAAGTCCCACCAGTTCGATGACCCGCTCGACCTGGACCCGCAGGTCGGATTCGGGAACTTTCTGCAACCTCAGTGGAAACGCGATGTTCTCGAGCACGGTCAGATGGGGGAGCAGCCCGAAGTTCTGAAACACCATCCCCATCTTGTGACGGCGAATCTCGATCAATTCCTTGTCAGTGGCCTCGAGGAGATTTTCGCCATCCAGGACGACTTCGCCGCATGTGGGTTCCACCAGGCGTGAGAGGCACCTGACGACCGTGGATTTGCCGGATCCCGACAATCCCATGATGGCAAAGATCTCGCCGGTGTGGAGATCGAAATTGACGTCAATCGCGGCCGGAATAAACCCCTGTGCACGGAGGTCCCGTGCAAGGACGTCGGGGACTTCGCGATGGGCTTCCGATTGGAAGTATGGTCCGGGATTCGACCCGTAGACCATCCACAGGTTGCGGCATTTCAGTTTGACTGGTGTATCGGCACTCACCGATGCGACCCGGTCAAAACGATGCAAGCGGCAATCTCTTTCATTGCTCGCGGGGCCGCGCTTCGCGGATGACAGGCAGGCGGCCGGAGGGCCGCCTGCCTCTTGGCAAGAAATCGATTACATGGACGCGGAAATCCACGAATTCCACTTGTCCGTGTTCTGGTCCATCCACTCCTGAACGACTTCTTCGAGCGGGCGGCCATTCTGGTCAACTTCATTGATCATGTAGTTGTGCTCGGAATTCGTCAACGCAAACTGCTCCAGGAGCTTGACAGCTCCCGGCCACTGTTCGGTTGTGCTCTTGCTGACAATCTTGTCGACCGTTGCCTGTTGAAAGCCGCAGGCGGTCTCGCGCGACTGGGTTTCCTCGACACATTCGCCTTCGGCGTCGTTCCATTCGATCCAGTCCAATTTGTGAACCGCAAACAACCAGTGCGGCTGCCAGAACATGATCAGGATCGGATCACCTGCGGCAATGGCACTGGTGATTTCCGCAACCATCGCCCCTTCGCTACCGCCGGGTACTGGCGTGAACGGCAAACCGATCGATGCGACAACGTCCTTGGAACGGGTTCCCCAGTCCGCGGGATAGGTGATCAACCGGCCATTCGGAAATGTCTCGGATGTCGCGAACGCCTGAGTACAGTCGTAGAGCGCGTTGAAATCAGGGAGTCCCGGGCATTTTTCGACCATGTACGGAGGAAAGATCCAGCCTTCCTGCGGTTCGAGCCCAAGGAGCCCCAGGTTCACGATGTCTCCGGAGGCAATGGCATCCGGATACATGTCGGAAACGCTGTTGGTCCATACTTCAGGCTGGACGTGCAGTTCACCTTGCGCGATCGCCTGGAACTGGGGCAAAGCGCCGGCAGTGATGAACTCCACATTGTACCCCATCTCCATGAGAACGGCGCCGGCAATGTGGGCCGAAAGATGCTGTCCGGTCCACTCGTTGACGGCGATCCTGATGGGTGCGTCGGATTCCGGAATGTCTGCGGAAACAGGACCTGAAACCCCGAACGTCATAGCCAGCGAAATCCCCGCGGCCACCGCCAGGCTCTTTCGATAATCTGGAACTGGAATTCCCATGGCAATTCTCCTTTGCTTGTCACTGCATGGCGATAATTGCATTTTTCTCCCAGCCTGTCATTTGTCAATTTTGACGGACAGGCGACCTCGTCGTGAGCCCGTATTGCCCGGAATGAGGTTCGGCATGATTGATGTTCGGTTCGACTCGTGCACCTGGACCCGGTATCGGCAGACTGCGCGGTGGTCGTCGGGGAATTCACGGTTCGCGAATCGTACGATCAGACGAATCGACCCGTTCGTCCGGTGCGAGGCTCCATGACGGACGACACGGAGAATCTCATTCAACTTGAGGATGCCGCGTTTCGGTGCGGTGGCCAGCCGTGCATCGGTCCGGTGACTCTTGAACTGCGGGAGCGGCGAATCGGCATCGCCGGGCGAAACGGTGCCGGGAAATCGACATTGCTTCGATTGCTGGCCGGACTCGATTCCCCGACAGGGGGCAGGGTCATCGTGCACGGCAGGAGTCCTGCCAGGGAACGAAGATGGGCCGTCGGAAACATCGGGATGATTTTCCAGAATCCTGACCAGCAGATCATTTTCCCGACGGTCGCGGAAGAACTCGCGTTCGGTTTGACGCAACTCGGACAGAGCAGGGATTCGGCGCGAGAGAGCGTCCGGGAGTGTCTGGAGAGGCATGGCCGCGCGAATTGGGCTCATCAGCAGTGTCATTCGCTTTCCCAGGGCCAACGGCATTTCCTGTGTTTGCTTGCAGTATTGCTGATGGAGCCTGCAATCCTGTTGCTCGACGAACCGATTTCCGGCCTCGACCTGCCGACATCCATGTGGTTGAAACGAGAACTTCGGGACGTCGGACAGCAGACGATTCTCGCCACGCACGATGACGATCTTCTGCGATCCTGCGACCGGGTCATCTGGCTGGAACACGGACTCGTGGCAGGGGATGGACCTCCCGCGGAGGTCTTGCCCGTTTACGTTGCGGCGATGAAACGTCTCTCGGTGCGCGAATGCCGGGAATGACCGATCAGGGGTAAGCCGTGCTGACGCTGACGATTCCCGAAAGGACATGGGCTCATCCTGTTCCCGTTGGCTGGAAGTTGTTGTTCCTGCTTGGATTGACGGTCGCTCTTTATCCGATTTCCGACCTGTCGGTGCTTGCGGGAGTCCTCACTGCCGCAATGTTCCTTGCCGCGAGCCTCGGGCGGAACGTCGTCAGACGGTCCCTGAAGATGCTTGTTCCACTCGTGATCATCATCTCGCTGGTGCTCTTGTATCATGTCATTGTCGGTCGCCTTGCCGCGGGAATCGGCGTCGCAATGAAGTTGCTGACGTTGATCGGCGTCGCGAACCTGGTGACCATGACGTCGCGACTTGACGACATGTTCGCGTTGATCATGTTTCTTCTGGCTCCGTTGAAAAGGCTCGGATTCCGTCCGGAAGTGCCGGCGCTGGCGTTTGCGCTCGTTCTCAGGTTCATTCCCGTCCTGGTACACAAGGGCCGGTACGTATCGGATGCCTGGAAGTGCCGTTCACCACGGCGAATGTCGTGGCCGGTGCTTGTTCCGCTGTGCCTTGTTGCCCTCGACGACGCAGAACGGGTCGCCGACGCCATTCGGGCACGCGGAGGAATCCACGCTCGCCCCACGACATGAGGGGGAAGGACAAGATGGAACGACAGGTCGCCAGGGTGGCATTGTTTGCAGCGCTTGTCGCGGCGCTCGGCCTCCTGCCCAAACTGACTGTCGCGGGCGGCGTTCCGATAACCGCACAGAGTCTGGGGATCATGCTGTGCGGCACGATTCTCGGCTGGCGTGCAGGTGGACTTGCCGCTCTGTTGTTCGTTTGCCTTGTGCTTGTCGGCTTGCCGCTGCTGGCCGGCGGGCGAGGTGGCGTTGGACTGCTGGTGTCTCCGTCAGTCGGTTTCCTGGTTGGTTTCCCCGTTGCGGCCGCCGTGACAGGCATTGTCGTGGAGCGACTACGCCTTCGCACAACCTTTGTCCGTGCAACCTTTGCATCGCTGATCGGCGGGATACTTGTACTTTACATGTTCGGCATTCCCGGAATGGCCTGGGCACTCGACCTGTCAGTTGCCGATGCAATGCCGTTGGCATTGCCGTTTCTGCCAGGCGACGCCATCAAGGCAGTCATATGCGGATGCGTCACGCACGGCCTGCACGCGGCGCGTCCGTCAGCGCTTGGTTGGTCCCGTTAATCCGAGAACAGGACCGCGGTACCGATACCTCCTGCCGATGCAATTGCCGCGAGGCCCGGTCCTTCCGGGGACGCGCGACCAAGTTCGTGAAACAGCCGCACGGCGAGGACTGCTCCCGATGCACCGATCGGATGCCCCCGCGCGAGGGACCCGCCCCCCGGGTTGACCCGGGCGGGACTCAGGCCGGCACGTTCGACGCAGGCTATGGCCTGGGCGGCATAGGCTTCCATGATTTCGCCAACGGCGATGTCCGAGATCCTCGATTGAGAGGTCTCAAGGACGGCCTTGATCGCCGCGACCGGGGCCAGTCCCGGCAACTCGGGAGCCCCTCCAAGAGTCGCTGCGTGAGAAATGCGTACCGCGTTGCGGCAGCGCAGCCGGGGAAGCATGCGTTCTTCGACTACGAGGAGGAAAGCGGCACCATCGGCAGAAACCGATGCGTTCGCGCGCGTAATGCTTCCAGTCAGGACAGGAGCACGCCTGCAGGTTTCCATTGTCAGGACCCGTGTGAACGTGTCCCGGGCCCGGCCGCCGGGTCCGAGTGCGACGATTTCCCGAGCGAGCCGATCAGAGGCAGCGCGAGCCTTTCGATGGCTTTCGATCGACCAGGAGTCCTGGCGCCTGCGGGAAATTCCCAGGTCATCGGCCAGTCGGTCGGCGGCCAAGTGGAGGTCCGGATCGCGATCGGGGAAAGGGGCGAACGGTGGGCGTTCGTACGCAACCGGGTCTCCTCCGTCGGGTGGTCTCGCCCGGCGTTCGGGTCTCCTGGAGTGGCTCTCGGCGCCGCCCGCAAGAACGACGTCGGCAGCACCGCTCTCGACGAGACAGGTGGCCAACACGATCGCATCAAGTCCGCTCGCACACTGCCGGTCAATGGTCAGGCCGGGAACAGAATCGGGAAAGCCTGCCGCCAGAACGGCCATTCGTGCAGGATTGCCGCCTCCATAGAGGGCGTTGCCCAGAATGACCTCGTCAACCATGTCGGGCGGGCAGTCGGCTTCGTCAAGACAGGCGTTCATGACCGTCGCGGCGATCTCGTGAAGCTCGAATTCGGCCAGTGTGCCTCCGGTAGGCGCAATCGGCGACCTCTTGGCGCTTGCCGCCCAGGCTGACCGGGTCATCCGCGCGACTCCGAGAAAATCTGCCGGATTGCGTCGTAGTCGGTCTTGCCGGACGGCAACAACGGCCACTGGTCAAGTTCGTGCAAGTCGGATGGTTTCAGCCAGGGACCGCATCGGCGGCACCACTCGTCCGCGAAATCGGGGAGAACCGTGCCTGGTTCGAGTTTGACCGCGACCGACAGGCGAACTCCCCTCAAGTGATCGGGGATGGCGACGGCGGCGACGTGGCAAATCCCGGGCTCGGTCGAGAATCGGGCTTCGATTTCGTCGAGCGCGAGACTCCTTTCCGCGACACGGACGATCCGGTCTGACCGACCGACAACGTCGAGTGTCCCACACGGACCCAGCGTGCCGATGTCGCCGGTGAAGAAATAGCCGTCTGGTGAGGAAAACCGGAGCGGACCTGCACCGGGACGAACGTAGCCATTGAACATCATCGGACTGCGGGCCCAAATGCCGCCGGCTTCCATCCCGTCGCAAACGGTTCCGGGCGTTGCCCTGATCGTGACTTCGACTCCCGGAAACAGCCTGCCCGGTCCTCTGTTCCCGCCGGTCAGTTTTGCCATGCTGATGAAACTTGTTTCCGAAGACCCGTAGAATTCGATGACCTCTGCGTTGGGGAATTGCCGTTCCACGAAGTCCATGGTCGTTCCGTCACACGGAGCACCGCCAATCATGATGCGCCTGACGGCCGGAGCGGCCGCTTTGGTCCTTCGCCGTCCCGTCAGCCGAAGCTGCGTGGGTGTTGCGTAAACTGCTGTTACGCCCATTTGTTCAATTGCCGACATTTGGCGATCTGGCCTTGAACCGGACAGGAGAAGGACGTCGGCGCCAAGGTGGAGAGCCTCGAATGCGGCGTAGGTATTGATGGAATACCCAAGCGATCCGAGCACGGCGACGCGGTCTCCTTCACCGACTCCACCACGGGAACGGAGTTGCTCAAAGCTGAATATCCACGATGCGTGTGTTCGCTCGATCAGTTTCGGAAAGCCGGTGGACCCTCCGGTCAGGGTCAGGAACCCCGGGAGCTTCGGCGAATCGCGGTCGCTGGTTCTGCCGGCGGGTCCATCCTTGAGCGAATCCCGGGATTCCATTCGTTTGGTGAATTCCCGTACAATCCTCGAGGCGTTGGCGGCATCGACTATACAGAATGGTAGCCCGTTCCTTGCCAGTCGTAGTGCAGTCACGAGTGCAAACAACGGCTCATTCGCCGGAATCAGGGTTGTCTCGGGGAAGCCAAAGGTCTCTTCCGGTTGCCGCGAATGCGGGAACCGGGTGTCGGCGGACGCGCGATCGACGGCTGTTTGGTTTGGACAATGAATTCGCGAAGCTTCATGCCAGTTGAATCTGTCAACACGACCATTCATTTTCGCTGCCCGCCGTGCGTCGAACTTACTTCGTTTCCCATGTCCGGTTATCCCGGAAAGAGAAATCGCGGTCGATTCCATTTGTCGGATTCAATGTACCTGCTTCCAATCTGCCAAGTCCAACGCTTGCCAATCGTGTGAAGGACGTCACGCCGCGCGTAATCCCCTCCCAATAACGACTTTGCACACAACTGTGCATTCAAGCTGCAAGAACATGGCTTCGACTCAACCCGAAGATCGAACGATTCTCGGACATCAAGAACAGACACGGGCCACACGATGTTCTTGGAGACGTGACGCCAAACGCCGTCCGGGAACAACGAACCATGAAGTCCCTGACGTTTCCTGCCTACCGAACGAGACCGAGTCCTCGATTCCGGCGCTCGCCCGAAATGCCTTGCGTTTGCCTTGTTCGGGTTCGATCAGGGGAAATCGCGATGCCCACTCTGGACATGCCCGCAAACACGCGCTCGACGCATCGTCGTTCGGCACCTGACGGGCGGCGGCCCCCAACAGTCCGTCCGGGCCCGGGCGGTGATTGACGAGGGAGACGTCTTCGTAAGCGTGACGGTTCTGCTTGAATGCGGGTGGGTGCCGCGGAGAGTCTCCAGGTGTGACCGAAAGGACTTCACGCCCGCATTTCGGGCTTTTACCGGACTTCCGGGTGCCTTGGCAGAGAGTTCCGACCTGACCGTCAGGGTACTCGAACGTGCGGAACCCGGCATGAAATCCGCCAATGCGCGGCGTCTCGGCGTCGCTGCACGGCGCAGAACGATGCTGACGTTTGACCGCCGGCTCGTTGACGCGGGGGGATTCAGCAATCCGGGTGATGAAACCCTGGAACCCGTGAACCCGTACACATCGCGGCGGCTGAAAGCGCGAGTCCGCGCCATCCGCAGGCGGCAGCGTGCACGAACCGGCGGTTTCCTGCCAGAAATACCTGGTCTCCCAACTTCACGCAGACGGCCGATCCAACCCTCCCGTCAGATCAGCGCAAGTGGAAAGAATCGTCCCAAGCCGAACGAATCAATTCGAAAAATCTATGTCAAAGCAACCCGAACACCGCCAGTATGTGGCGAATGCAGAATTTCGTTTACTAAACTTTTACTGAACGACCGCAAAATAATACACTAATTTTATACGCTATGTGATAGAAAAAGGATCACGGCCAGAGTCGCAGGGACGTGAACCGGCGGCTGACGCCGACCAGGCAATCGAATGTATGAGTGCATCGCATCTCAAGGCAGATCGGGACGCAAATGGCTCAATTTGTCCTCCAGCGTCAGGTTTTTGTCGCGATGTATGTTCCGGACATCCGAATCGCCCGGGAACCGGCCCAGTGTCTCGTGTTCATTCACCAGGTCGTGGAGACGGTCGCAATCGCGGCCCGATCCGTGTTTGCCCACACCCGTCACCTGAGCTCACCACACCTCGATGCCCCGTCGTCCCACACGCCTGCCGACACCGGGAAGAGTGTGCTCGTTCAGGAGAGCGATCACCTGCGGACAAAACGCCTCGTCTGCGCAAAGGTGTTGGAGGGTCGGCAACTGGGCCAGACTTTCGTCCCAGGACTTGAGGTCCAGGGCGGTGTCCTCGAAGCGTATGTCGCCGAATTCCCTCTGCTGTTTACGGACCTTTCTCGTGTCAGCCTCGCGACGCATTGCAGAAGTCAACGGATTGAAAGCAAATGGATCCGAAATCGGCCCGACTGCACCAGTCCCCACTTCGAGATCACGTCAATTCATAAAATAGAGTCAACTGGCTGTAGGCGTTTGGGCAGACACTAGCATGCTCAGGTACGCCGAGGAAATCTTGCTTCTCGTTCTCGACGAAGGACGGGGGGAACTGGGTCCGGGCATGCCGGAACGCTCGCTTGCCCTGGCTCTCGCCGGCGCGGTGCTGATGGACCTTGCACTCGAAGATCGCATCGACACCGATTCCGAACGGCTGATGCTTGTGAACGCCACTCCATTGGGCGAAGACATTCTCGATTCGACGCTGGAGGAAATCGCCCGCGCCGATCAAGAGCGGGACACGGGCTACTGGCTCGAAAGGACGGCCGAACATGGCGACCGGATCCGCGAAGCCGCGCTCGCGCGCCTGACCAAGCGCGGCATTCTGACTTCCGAAGAGGACGGGCTGCTTTCGCTGGTTCCTTCGGTGTCCCGCTCGCGGCGTTATCCCATCGCGGACGGGCAATGGGTCGAAGAGACCCGGCTGCGAATCATGCGGCTCCTGTTCAGCGACGACATTCCCGACCCCCGCGACATCGGGATCGTCGCACTTGCCGATGCGTGCGGCGTGTTTCGCACGATCCTGGCGCCGGAGGAACGGGCGCAGGTCCGTGACCGAATCGACCTGCTGCGAAATCTCGATCTGATCGCCAGGACAATGGTCAGGGCGATCAAGGAGCTCGAGACGCCCGGCGAACCGTCCGCGAAACCTGATCGACCGAAAGAGATCCCGGTCGTCCCGGGTCTGCCCTTCCTGGGCAACGGTCTCGCCATGAGTAAGGGTCTGGTGACGTTCCTGACCCGCCAGTACAGGGAACTCGGGCCGATCTTCAGGATTCGTGCTCCCGGACGCGGATTCATATGCATGGTCGGCCCGGACGCGACCAATTTCCTTGCGACTCACGGTGGCAAGGTATTCCGGTCGCTCGAGCCCATGGCGAATTTCCACAACCAGATGGGCGCATCGCGTTCGATCCTGACCATGGACGGCGTCGACCACATCACCATGCGGAAGGTTCAGGCCAGGGGATATTCGGCAAGCGTCGCGAAGAACAGCGGTGAAGAGATCGTCGACATTGCCCGCGCCGAGATCGCGAAGTGGCCGGTAGACAAATCGTTCGAGGTGTTGCCCGCGTTCCGGAACCTCATCGCGGAGCAGATGGGCCACATGATGACGGGTCACTCGCCCCGAGGTTACACGAGTGATCTGACCACGCTGCTCGGCGGGTTGCTTCTGAGTTCGGCGGTGTTTCCCCACATCATGAAGTTGCCGCGTTTCAGGCGAGCGCGCGAACGCGCTTTCGACCTGGCGGAGAAGGTTCTCGCTCACAAGGAATGGAATGGTCCGCGTGCGGGAAACCCGGATTTCCTTGATCTCATGCTCGAACTCCGGTCGATCGACCCGCAGCTCGTTCCCGAGACCAACATGCCTCTGAACGTGGTCGCCCCGTACTTGGTGGGTCTGGACACGACTGCAAGCACCTGTTCGTTCATGCTCTTCAACGTCTTGAAGCACCCGGAGCTGATGGGGCGCATGACTGCCGAAGCAGAGGCGTTCTTCGAGCAGGATTCGAGGCCGGGCGACGGGCTGCGGCGACTGGATGTCTCGCGCCGGGCAGTAATGGAGACGCTACGGCTCCATCCGGTCTCGCCGGCCGTGCTTCGAACGGTCAGCAACTCCTTCGAATTTGCGGGTCACACCGTTCCCGCCGGCCGGCTGGTCATGATCGGCACGGCGGTGGGACACGGGCTCGAAGAGCACTTCCCGCAGCCGGAGTGCTTCGACATCGACCGCTACACGAGGGCTCGATCCGAGCACCGGCAACGGGGTGCCTACGCCCCCTTCGGGGCCGGCAGCCACCGGTGTCTCGGAAGTGGTCTCGTTCCCGTGCAGATCGGCCTCACCATAACAACCATTCTGCACGAACTCGTTCTACGGCCACTCCACGCCCACAGCGCGCTGCGGGTGAGGTCATTCCCGACGACGCAGCCCGTCGGTTTCAAGGTCCGTGTCCTCCGTCGCCGGTCAGGTCGCAGCCCGGTTACGAACTAGAATGGTGCGGAACGAACCCACCTTCCGGCCCCGGCTCACCATCCCGCGGTACCATTCGCTAGACCGGTTGCGGGCGGTCGTGATGATGCTCGGAGTGGTCCGGCACTCGGCGATGAGCTACGAACCCGTCGTTTTCGCGGGGTGGCCTTACCGGGACGCGCATGCCGACATCCTCGTTCACTGGTTGATCGTCTTTATCCGGGTTCTCCAGTTGCCGATTTTCTTCGCAATTGCGGGTTTCTTCGCGGCATATCTGGTCGAAACCCGCGGTGTCCGGGCCTTTCTGCGGCAGCGATGGAGTCGGATCGGGGTGCCGTTCCTGGTGGCCTGGCCTGTACTGGCGGTCACGATGTACTTCGTCGTGCCGTTCGCTTCCCGGTTCAGTACCGTCCCGCCGACCCACGCCTACAACCTGGAGCAGATCACGTCGTCCGACGCGTTGCGTTACATGTTCCTGCATCTGTGGTTTCTCTACCACCTGATGATCCTGTGCGTGGTTGCAGGCGCACTGAGCGTACTCGCTCACCGGATTCCTGCAGACATCCGCGCTCGTATGCTGGACCTCCTCGCGCGCCTCGTGCACCGAGGGGGTATCGGGGTGCTGGCCCTGCTGGCGGGCGTCTTGTTGTTCCCGATGCAGTCGTGGGCAATTGACTACTACGCAGGCCCTCTCCCGCCCCTGCGCCTGCTGGGACTGTTCGGCCTTTTCTTCGCATTCGGTTGGTTGCTTTTCTGCCGCCGCGAGGTTCTGGAAGGCTTCGAGCGCCCCGTGTGGATCTTCCTCGCCGCCGGGTTCATATGCTTCGTTGGTTACCTCGTCTTCTTCGAACTCGGCTGCAACCCCAATCCGGGTCGGACCTGCTCCGGGACTTCGGTGGTCCTTCATCTGGGGGCGGTAGTTTTCCTTTCGCTGTCCATGTGGTTCCTGGCCTATGGCCTGTTCGGACTGTTCCTTCGCTACATGAACCATCCGAGCCCCCGCTGGCGCTATATGGCGGACGCCTCCTACTGGATCTACATCGTCCACGTGCCGTTGGTCATCGTGCTGCCCCTTCTCCTGGTGAACGTGTCGGCACCGGGGATCGTCAAGGCCGCACTGGTCGTGACCATGGCAACAGGGCTCATCCTGGTAACCTACCGATACTTCGTGCGTTCGACGTTCATCGGGGAACAGCTGAATGGTCGCCGCTTTCCGCTGGCCACACCTTGAGCACCTCCGTTTCAAGGCCCCGTCGCATCGCTTCGCCGCCTGCCAAATACGCTTCGCCACGTCCGCCGACACACGGCAGGCAATACACGCTTTCAACTTGCAGAATGCGGCCATGCCGAGCGGGAGTCGAACCCGCTGGATCGCGGTGAAGGTCTTTCGGCTCATTGCCTCCCCGTTTCCGGGACGTCGCCTGGCGAAGACCGTGGAAGACGGGAGCGGCCGGGGGCAGGGCGCCAATCCGGACGTGAGCATTGATTCCAGAGGCGGCGCTTCGATGGACAGTGATCTCACGGACAAGACCGGCTTCACGCCGTTGCCAAAGCGGCAAGCCAAGGCGTCGATGACCTGCGTGGTGCTGGCCATGTTCCTGGGCGCGCTGAGCCAGACTGTGGTCGCCACGACGATGCCCCTCATCATCGCCGACCTCGGCGGATTCGACCGCTACACCTGGGCTGCAACCTCGTACTTGGTCGCGGTCACACTCGCGTTTCCGATCGTCGGGAGGTTGAGCGACATCTATGGGCGCCGGCTGTTGCTGTTGCTGGGTCTGGCGATTTTTGCCATCGGCTCGATCCTTCTGGGCTTCAGTGAATCGATGACTCAGGTCGTGGGGTACCGCGCCGTGCAGGGTGTTGGCGGAGGCACCATCATAACCTGCTGCTACGTGTCCGTCGCCGATCTCTATCCGCCGGAAGAACGGGGCAAGTCTCATGGGCTTCTGGGCGCCGTTTACGGTGCATCCTTTGTGGTCGGGCCAGTGCTTGGCGGATTTCTTGCCGATGCCCTGTCGTGGCAATGGGTGTTCTTTGTGGTCGGATTGGCCGCAATTCCGGTGTTTCTGTTGACAGTGAAGGTGTTTCCGACGCCCGTCTCACTTCCCGAGAATCGCGACCTCGATCTGGCCGGCATGGTTGCGCTCGTTTTGACCGTTGTGCCCCTGCTGATCGCCTTGTCTTCTGGGAGAGTGCAGTACGAACATGGATTGACGCTCGTCCTCGGAATGCTGCTGTTTTCACTGGCGATGAGCGTGATTTTCATTGCCGTCGAAGCACGGGCCAAGTCGCCGATCTTGCCCCTTTCGCTCCATGCGGATCCTGTGTTCGGTCTTTCCGTCATCATCATGTTGCTGCTCAGCTTCGGGCTGTATGGAAGTGTCCTGTTCCTTCCCCTGTCGTTCCAGGTCGTATTCGGATTTTCGGCTGCGCGCAGCGGTGCCCTGCTCGCCCCGATGTTGTTGGGCATGGTTGTGGGAGGGGTCGTGGCGGGACAAGTCCTTTCCAGGGCCGCCGGCTTGTATCGGATTCAGACGATGTTCTGTGCGGCGCTCATGACCGTCGGACTGTTCCTCCTTTCCACGCCGGACGCCACGGCCAGCGTTGTTCCGAGCCTGATCTACATTGTGTCGGCAGGGATCGGGATTGGCGGCATCGTGGTGACGCTTACCGTTGGCGTGCAGAATCACGTTCCGTTCGCCATCGTGGGAGTGGCGACGTCGACCTTGCAATTCTACCGGTCTGTCGGCGGGGTCGTAGGTCTGGCAGTGCTGGGCGCGGTGCTGGCAACACGATTCTCTTCGAGCCTGGATATGGTCGTGCCAGAAACGGCGAAGGCCGCGCTCGCCGTGGGTCAGTTCGAAGAGTTGCAGAACGACCCTCGGGCCCTCATGGATTCCGCCACGGCGGACCGGCTGATGTCCGATCTGGTAACGTCCGCCCCCGCCGATGGCGCGGCGATGGCGCAGGAGTTGCTGGACGCCCTTGGCGCCGCGTTAAGGGAAGCACTTGACGTCGTTTTCGTGGCTGCCTCGGTCACAGCAGCCCTGTCATTTGTATTCGCCATGTTTTTCCGTGGACCTGTTCGTTCGGATACCGCACCCGGCGGCACGGCCGACACCGACAGCGAACAGAAACCGTAGCACCAACATGACCCGGGCGTTCTCGCCCCGCCTCATCGACGTGTACCGAGCTGGCCTTGCCGGGCCGGGTTCCGGCTTTCCGAAACTCCCCGGTCGCAGTGGCCGTGTGAGCGACGGGATTCCGGGACGACGTGTGCGCGTCGCCGGAACCCGGGGGCAGCCTTGTGGTTGACTGACACGCACGGCGAATTCCGGTCAATCCGTACCGCGCGGCGGTCGTGAAACCACATCGCCGATTCTCGCGGCTGGAGGTGGGCGGAAAGATGGTTCGCGGTCCCTTCTTGCTGTAGGGCAAAGACAGGTGCCCGTCGCGGTCGCGAGGCTCGGAGCGGACGCGACGCATCCCGAGTTGGGAGAGGTCCGGCTCAGGGCTGATTGTCCGAATCTCCGGCCGCACACCTTGGGGTTTGATGCCAATCCCGTTTGCCTGGTGACCGGATTTCCGAATTCGTCGCCTATTTCGGGTTGAAACGTTGCGGCGGTGAAGGCAAACCGGACCGGTCGTCCGGATGTCGTGCGTACCGCGTGGCTCCGGACGAGTTTTCATGAAGTTCGGAGAATATCTGTGCACAGCTCGACACAAACTGGCTGGCTCGGACACTTCCGTGCAACTGTAGCCCTCAGTTTGCCACTCATTGGCATCCACATTGCCCAAATGCTCACGCATACGACCGATGTCGTCATGCTTGGCTGGTACGGAGTGGACGAACTGGCGGCAACGGTATTGGCTTCGGAACTCTACTTCGTCGTGTACCTCGTCGGTATTGGAACCGCCCAGGCCGTCATGCCCATGATCGCGAACGCACAGGGTGCCGACGATTCCGATCGTATCAGGCGGGTGTTCCGGATGGGAACCTGGATCACGGTCTCCTATGCGGCAGCCGTCTTGCCCGTTCTTCTGCTGGCCGAGCCGCTGTTGGTCGCGCTCGGGCAGTCGTCACACCTGTCGGCGCTGGCGGGCGACTACATGCAGATTGCCGCCTGGAGCATGGTTCCGGCGCTGCTTACTTCAGTGTTGAGATCACTGTTATCGGCGCTACGTCGGCCGGGAATCGCGTTGATCGCAATTCTTGCGGGGGCGGGCGCAAATGCGCTGTGCAACTACGTTCTCATATTCGGGAACTGGGGTGCGCCTGAACTTGGGATTCGGGGCGCCGCAATCGCTACCGTAGTGACCGGAGTGCTGACTACCGGAGTCCTCGTCTACACT
Source organism: Paracoccaceae bacterium (assembly GCA_965242975.1). Taxonomy (GTDB): domain Bacteria; phylum Pseudomonadota; class Alphaproteobacteria; order Rhodobacterales; family Rhodobacteraceae; genus JAPPHA01. The sequence continues at coordinate 5,999,222 of CBDETS010000007.1, forward strand.
GCCCGATGGATCCCGGAGGCAAGTGGACGAGGGCTGTTCAAGAGATTACTGAAACCGAACTGGCCAGTGTTTCGGGAAGTGTTCCGCCTCGGTTGGCCGATCGGGCTTACCCTGCTCGCCGAAGCCGGTCTTTTCTCGGCTTCGAAAGTCATGGTCGGTTGGCTCGGGACAATTCCTCTGGCCGCGCACGGAATCGTCCTGCAAGTCGTTGCCATCTGCTTCATGGTTCCTTTGGGTCTCTCCAGTGCCGGGACAATTCGTGCAGGCTTCGCGGCAGGACAACGTGACTACGCCGGACTGAGACGAGGTTCACTGGCAACCCTGGCACTTTCGATGGTGATCGCTCTGGTGGCCGTTACCTTGTTCCTGGTTTTTCCAGACCAGCTCGTGCGCTTGTTTCTCGATCGGTCCCACCCGGAGACGGGGAGAATTGTCGAAATCGGAGTCACTCTCTTTCTGGTGGCGGCCGTTTTCCAGGTCTTCGATTGCCTGCAAGTCGTCATTCTGGGCATTCTCCGCGGCATGGAAGACACCAAGGTCCCGATGATCCTCGTGGCGACATCGTACTGGCTGGTCGGAACGCCGATGTGTCTCGTGCTCGGATTTCACCTTGAGTTCGGAGCAGCTGGAATCTGGGCAGGGTTGGCAACAGGACTGTGCATGGCAGCTGCCGCGCTGTCGGCGAGACTCTGGTCGCGGCTTGGCGCCCTCGCCCCGGGTGTGGTGAATTCACCGTGATTCGAACCGGGGCCACGGTACCGCGTTTCACCCGCGATGGCATGTTCATCGTGCGCAAATCCTCTTCCCCGGGCCCGTTGCGTCTGTGATCGTGAATGATGCAACCGCTTGCGTAAAGACAGGTGAACGAATACTCGTTCCGGAAGCAAAGGCCCCTTAGCTCAACTGGATAGAGCAGCTGACTTCTAATCAGCAGGTTCGGGGTTCGAGTCCTCGAGGGGTCACCAATTCTCCCGCGCCGCCGCGCCGTGAATTGGGATCAAATTACAGGCTTCCAATTCGGGCCGGTTGCCGTATCCTTCGAACGAACGCAGTGTCGGTTCGCGGCACGTGTTGAGTCCGTGGTTGACCGACGCCTTGTCGACGTGCCGATCCACGTGGACGATCAGATTCACGGCCTGCCGGACGCAGGGGAATTCGGGCGGTGCAAGGCCAGGGCCTGTTACCGGAAACGAGCAGACCGACGGTTGCGACGGGCTCGACCGCGGTCCCCGGGCGGGGGACAGTGATCGCTGACATCGGGGGCCTCTGGTCGCGACCGCGCTGTCCAACGATTGAAGACAAGGAAGGCGAGGCCATGTCCGAACCGTCGAGTCCGTGTATTGTCTGCGTTGCGATCACGGGTTCGTTGCCGACCAAGGAAAACAACCCGGCCGTACCGATTTCGATCGATGAACAGGTTGAGAGTTGCCAGCAATCGTTCGAGGCCGGTGCGACGATTGCCCATTGTCACGTCCGAAATGACGACCAGTCGCCGACGTCGGATCCCGATAGGTTCATGTGCCTCAAGGAAGGACTTGAAAAGCATTGTCCGGACATGATCATCCAGTTCTCGACCGGCGGGCGAAGTGGTACCGGCCGGGAACGCGGAGGTATGCTTCCGCTTGGCCCGCACATGGCTTCGCTTTCCGTGGGCTCGTGCAACTTTCCGACAAGGATCTACGAAAACAGTCCGGAACTCGTCGACTGGTTGGCAGAGGAAATGAGGCATTATGGCGTCCGGCCGGAAATCGAAGCTTTCGATCTGGGTCACGTCTTTCAGGCTGCGACAATGGTCGAAGACGGGAGACTTCCTTCCAACATCCACATCCAGTTCGTCATGGGGGTCAAGAACGCGATGCCCGTGGACCGGGAAGCATTTGACTTTTTCGTTCGAACACGTGAACGCCTGTTGCCGGAAGCCACATGGTGTGCCGCGGGTATCGGGGCCGGCCAGATAATCGTCAATGAGTGGTGCATCCGGGAAGGCGGACACGTCCGGACGGGTCTGGAGGACAATGTCAGGCTGGACCGTACGACTTTGGCACCCTCGAATGCCGCGCTCGTTGAGCGTGCCACGGAACTCTGCAAACAATTCGATCGTCCGGTTGCGACAGCGGCGGAAGCCCGAAGCATTCTCAAGCTGAAACTGCGCCCTGCCGGACTATTTTGACGTTGCACTCGTGCTTGTTGTACGGTGGGCACAAGGAGTCACCCTGCATGCAGCTGTCGTGAGAACGGGGGATAGCCGCAGCAGCGTGAAAAAAGTTCCCTGGATGCACCCGACTCAAGTGTCGGAGATTGACGAGTCCAAGGCAGGTTCCGGGCTTTCGTTCACCGGCCGGGAGTTTGGCCATGCGCTTCTACGCGAACCGTCACGATGTCGGTGTCGTGATACTGCTGATGGCGAACCCATGACGCGAGGTGCCGCAACAGCCGGAGCGAGACTTCCTGTTCGATCGTGTCTTCCTCCGCGTGTTCGGCGAGTAGTGCAAGCCGATCCTGAATGTTTCCTCCACCCGTCAAGGCGACAAACTCGAGGATCGCGCCGTCGTCCTCCTTGCGCGCCGTGAGGAGCAAGCGCCGCCGCTCCGGTTCCTCTCCGGCGGCATCTTCCTTCCGCATGAGCGTCAGCAACGCCTCCTCGGAGACAGCATCGAGGCGGTCCGCCATCGCCGTATCCCAACCGCTACGGGATGCGAACGCCGCAAGACATTTCTTGATATTTTCCAGGGCCGAGATGTCCAGCTCAACTTCGACCCGGCTGTGGCGTGGTCTTGTCAACTCCGTAAAGAGGGTCATAATAATGGCCACGATGCCGCCTGCCACCATCCCGTTGTGCAGGTGAGGGCCGGCGAGCGCGGTTATGTACTCAGGGAACACCACGCCGTTCTGGAAGCCAACACCGACCCAGAACGCGATACCGGCGATCGCGCCCTTGCGATAGTCGATCCCATCGTGAACGATTATCCTCATGCCGATCACGAAGATGGTCGCCATCGTTACGGTGATGAAGGCTGCGACGACCGGACCCGGTATCGCCACGATCACGGCGAGCGCTTTGGGAAGGAACGCCAGCGCGATGGCCACCACCCCGTAGGCGACCCCGACCCGGCGGGAGCTGATCCCGGTGAGTTCGATCATAGACGTGCCCGTTGGACGGAACCCGATCGGCATCGTTCCCGCGAGACCCGACATCAGATTGCCGGTCACGTCTGCGGCCACCGCGCCCTGCGTCGTTCGGAAGTCCACTGCCCGGGGTGGAGATCGGGACACGCGCTGGACGGCGACCGAGCCGCTGATCGTCTGGATCGTGCAGACCACGGCCATGAACAGAAATGCCGGAAGAAGGCCCCAGAAGGCCGGTCCCAGGTCGAGATCAATGCCTGGCCACTCGGCCTTCGGAAGGCCGACCCACGAGGCCTGGGCGATACGGTCGACGTCGTAGAGACCGAACGCCCCGGCGACCATCGAACCGGCAACGATGCCGATAACTGGTGCCCAGAGACGCAACGGGCCTTTCGCCTTCAGCACGATGGCGGAGATAACGATCAGGGTCGTGAGAGTGCTCAGCGGAGCCGCCGACGGCGGAGTCCCGGCCGGCACATTCTTCAACTGATCGAAGATGACCGGCATTACCGTGACCGGAGTCAGCATGAGGACCGTTCCCATGACAGTTGGCGTCAAAATCCGCCGAAACAGCGAGAGCCGCGCAGAGAACACGAACTGAAAGAGTGACAGGACGATCACCAAGACGGCAAGCAACGCTGGACCGCCCTCGGTCAGCGCGGCGATGCTGACCGCAATCGAGGCTCCCGACGTTCCCGTCACGAGGATGTAACCGGCGCCGATTCGTCCGACTCGAATCGCCTGCAGAATCGTGACCACCCCGCAGATCATGACAGACGCGGAGACCGCCCACAGCAGGAGCGATTCGGCTTGGTCCGCGGCCCGGAATACGACCGTCGGAATCAACACCGTGCCGGGAATGGCCAAGCCTGCGAGTTGTAGACTGAGACCACCCGCAAGCATCGCCGGAATTTTTTTGTCGGGATTACGGCCGGATTCGGAAGCAGTGTCGGACGCGTCGGCGTTCATGTCTTTTGCATCTGTGAGGAACACGTCGAATCGACCGCCGTGAAACGGCATCGGGGAGAGTGACGGAGGCGGTCGGGTGTTGCCGTTTCGGTTTCGGAATCCTTGCGAAAAGATGACATCAGAGCAGCCCCGGGAGCCAGAGGCAGGTCGCGGGCACGGCAAGAATGATCGCGACGCGGACGAAATCGCTCAACAGGAACGGAACGATGCCCCTGAACGACTCGCCGAGCGGGACGTCGTCGGCCAGGGAGTTGATCACATAGACGTTGAGGCCAATCGGCGGGGTGATTAGACCGACCTCGACAACGATCAAGGTCAGGATCCCGAACCAGATGGCGATCTCCTCCTCCGTAAGGCCGAATTCGAGCCCTGTGACGAGAGGAAAGAACACCGGTACCGTCAGCAGGATCATGGCAAGGCTGTCCATTACGCAGCCGAGAACCAGGTAGATGATCAGGATGCCGATCAGGATCGACATCGGCGCCAGTCCCGACTCCGCGAAGGCGTTGGCCAACTCGATCGGGATCTGGGACAATGCAAGGAAGCCATTATAGACCTCTGCGCCGATCAGGATGAGGAAGATAGCCGCAGTGGCCTGCGCGGTCTCGAGCACGCTCGAGACGAAGCCCGCCCAGTTCAGCCGCCCGGACACGGACGCCAACAGGAGGGTGGCCGCGGCACCGATCGCCGCGCCTTCGGTCGGAGTGAACACGCCGAGATAGATACCGCCGATGACCAGCAGAAAGATTGCCGCAACCGGAAACACGAGACGTAGGCTGCGCACCCGCTCCCGGAATGGCACGGCCGGAACGACGGGAGCCGACTCTGGGTTGAGCCAGACATATATGCTGACCGCTACGGAATAGCCGAGTGTTGCGATGACGCCGGGGATCAGCGCGGCGAAGAACAGCGTTCCGATCGACTGCTCGGTGATGATCGCGTAGATCACCAGAATCACCGAGGGCGGAATCAGGATGCCGAGGGTGCCTCCTGCGGCCAGTGAGCCTGTGGCCAACGCCCGGGAGTAGCCGTAGCGCCTCATCTCGGGCAATGCCACCGACGCCATCGTCGCCGCAGTCGCGAACGACGACCCGCAGATGGAGCCGAACGCCGCGCACCCGCAAACGGTCGAAATGGCCAGCCCTCCGCGGCGGTGCCCGATCCAGGCGCGGGCGGAGTCGAACAGCGAGCGGCCAAGCCCGGCACGAGTGGCGAACTGGCCCATGAGCAGGAACAGCGGCAGTACAGAGAGGGTGTAGCCCGATGTCCGGCCGAACGGCCCGGTGTTGAGCAGGCCAAGCAGAGCCGGCCATCCCGCAAGCGTGGCGAACCCGAAGCCGCCAACTGCGAACATGGCGATCGCGACCGGCATCCGGAGGGCGATCAGCACCAAGCAGACGCCGAAGAGGAATCCGCCAAACTCGATATCGTTCATCGGCAGAGCACGCCCAGATGGCGATGGAACATCCAGACGCAGACGGCGGTCAGCAGCACGGCCCCAGGCAGCGCGGAGAAGTAACCCAACCAGATCGGAATGCCGAGAAACAGCGTAGTCTCGCCGTCTTCGAACTTGTGCACGCCTCCGACGAAGAGACGCCAGGAGATCAGCGCCGCGACCACCGCGAAGACGAAATTATGCGCCGTGTCCAACGCCGTCTTGTATCGAGGGCGCATCCGTTCGGTGAAGAATTCGACAACGATGTTGCCGTTCTTCATGTGGCAGTAGGGGAAGAAGGCGAAAACTGCGACCCCGCAGGCAAGCTCGGTGATTTCGTAATCGCCGGGAATCGGGGCGTTGAAGAGGTGGCGCCCGACGACACTGACCCCGGTCATCGCAACGACCCCGGTCATGAGCATGCCACCTGCTATCGCCAATGCCCCGGTCAAACGTCCGAGGACGACGTCAAGGCGGCGTTCCGTCGAATACCTGGCCAGTGCGTGACTTCTGCCCCTTGCCTCGTTGTCCGTCACCTGCCTGCCATTATTGCTGGTCGCCGCCGTACTTGCCGAGCAGCCGCCTCGCATCGGCGAGCAGCTCCTTTCCGTCGTACCCAAGGGCACCGACCTTCTCGACCCAGCTGTCGATAACCGTCCGGGTTTTCTCTTGCCAACGCGCCTTCTCCGCCTCGGTAAGGGGTAGAACCGGTTGGCCTCGCTCAACCGCGATCGCGCGTCCAGGCGCCTCGTCGTCGTGCCAGATCTGGCCGAGCCTTTCGGCCAACGCGATGCCGGTGCTGTCGTCGATGACCGCCTTGACGTCCGGCGGCAGTTCCTCGTAGCGGCGCTTGTTCATCGTCATCACGAACAGGACGCGAGAGAGGGCAACCTCGGTGTGGTAGTTCGTCACTTCGTGCAGACGGAAGGGACGCATGATCGTCCAAGGGATCGCGGTTCCTTCGACCACGCCCCGTGACAGTGCCTCGTAGACGGCAGGGACCGGCATGCCGACCGGGACGGCGCCCAAGGCGCTGAGCGTCTCCGCGCCAATCCTCGAGGGGGTGCGAATCTTTGTGCCCTCGAAGTCCTCGAGTACGCGAATCTGTTTCCCGACGGTGTGGATATGGGTCGGCGCGGTGCTGTGAAAGACCAGGGGGTGCGTGTCCTCGTATTCGTCCATCATCCACTTCTGATGGAACTCGGTCAGCGCCTGACTGGCCGCCATCGCGTTGCCGGCGAGGAAGGGCAACTCGAACACCTCTGTCAACGGAAACCGCCCAGGTGAGTAGCCCGGTATCGTCCAGATGATGTCGACCACGCCGTCGCGTGCCTGGCCGTAGAGGTCCGACGGCCTGCCGCCGAGTTGCATGGCCGGAAACACCTGGATCTTGACACGCCCCCCCGATTTTCTTTCGACCTCGTCAGCCCATGGTTGCAAGAACAATCGGTGGGCAATCGCCTTGGGTGAGTTGAAATGGTGCAGCCGAAGCGTGATCTGCTCCGCGTCGGCGCGGTCCGGAACCGAAAAAAGCAGTCCCATGGCGACGAAGACAAGCGCCGCGATGCCAGCGAACTCCCGAATTGTACGCAACTGTTCTGTCCTTAGGTTTTCTGGAACCCGGCCCGAAACGGGCCGAGCGATTTCGAGCGCCGGGACCTCGGTGACCAAGTCCTGCAAAGGGGCTGCGCACGAGGTCTTGAGGAACAGTTCGGCGGGACGAGAGGAAGAGGACCGGTATCGATCAAACGCAGCCGATGGTGGCCTCCGAGGTGGAAAAATCCTCGGCTGCCCAGTCTCCGTCCTCTAGCAAAGGGAGATCGGAGCACGCCGATGTATCTATTTGGGCCGTCCAGTTTTCCAGTCCAACTGCCGGACGCTGACGTCTTGAAGGAGATTCATTTTCTGGAGGGGATTGTCGGCAAGGAAAGCCTGCGCCTTCTCGAGGGAAGGGGCTTCGATGACGTTGAGGGTGCCGTTGATGTTCCCCTGTTCGTCGGTCGTCGGTCCGCCGCAATGAACGGTCACTTCAGGATGGCCGGGGCGGTCTTTCAAATACGCCACGACATCGTTCAGCGTTTCCCGCCGTTGCTTTCCCGTTCCGGGCTTGTCGGTTCCAAAGATCACAAAATACATCGGATGCTCCTTATGTTGAATGTAACACCGGCCACCAAAGACGTTTCCCGTCACTGGATCGCAGCGAAATATAGCAAAGACACAAATGGAACGTAATACCAAACCACGAGGGTTCTGGCGCATCGGCTCTTTCAGATGAGATGACGAAATCCCTTGGCTTGTCGCGGATCACTCCAGCCCGAATCCGGGTGCCTTTCGAGGTGATCCGGCCAGGAATGTTCGGTGGAATTGCCCACCATGTCGCCAATGCTGTCCGTTACCCCGCTCGATGGTGGCGAGTTTCTGGCTCGCGAAATGACTGGCCTTCAGGAGTTGGAACACGGTTTCCGCTGTCCCCGGCGTTCCTGTACGTGTATTTCGTGCGTGCCCGGGCCATTTCCGCCCAGTTTCACGGAACTCTTCGGCAGTTCATCGATTGACAGCAACGGCAGACACTCATGATCAACCGAACCCATTCAATGTTGCGGATGTCCCTCCGGTCTCGCCCCGATGTCCGGAGACTCGTCGCCCCGGCCGCGGCGGTTCTCGCACTGGCTCTGCCGCTGCCGGTCTCCGGCGATGAAAACGTTCCCTGCGGCGGTCCCTTTCCGGCCTTTGTCGACGGGCTGAAGGCGGAGGCGCTCGCCGGCGGTTTCGGGCGACCGACGATCGATGAGTTCTTTGCCGGTGTTGTCCACGATCCCGAGATCATCCGGCGGGACCGCGCCCAGGGGATATTCCGGAAGTCCTTTATCGAGTTTTCCAAGCTGGTCATGGCCGACTACCGCATCGTGCAGGGGGCGAAATTCGAGGCGGAACATGCGTCGGTCTTCGACCGGGTCGAGGACGTCTACGGCGTGCAGCGCGGCGTCCTCCTGTCGTTCCTGGCTCTCGAGACCGATTTCGGCCTGGTCCAGGGCGACTACAACACCCTCAATTCCCTGGTCACCCTTTCCCATGACTGCCGGCGTCCCGGGCTCTTCCGGCCGCACATATTCGCGGCGCTCGAACTCTATCGGAGGGGCGATTTCGACCCGGTGAACACCATTGGTGCCTGGGCTGGCGAAATCGGAATGATCCAGATGCTTCCCTCCGACATTCTCGAACACGGCCAGGACGGGGATGGCGACGGGCGGGTCGACCTGAAGTCATCGACCTGGGACGCACTGATGACGGCCGGCAGGGTCCTGCACGAACTGGGCTGGGAGCCCCACCAGCCCTGGCTGGTGGAGGTCATCGTGCCCCGGTCCCTCGACTGGAGCGAGACCGGCCTTGGCCACGAGAAGACGGTGGCGGAATGGATGGATCTCGGGGTCAGGCTCCGCACGGACCAGCGGCTCGACGGCGCGCTCACGGCATCGATCCTGCTTCCCCACGGCCGGTACGGGCCCGCGTTCTTCGCGCTCGACAATTTCAGGCTCTATTTCGAATGGAACCGTTCCTTCGTCTACGCGACGACTTCCGCATTCTTCGCAACGCTCCTGTCCGGAAGCCCGATGTATCTCGACGGCAACGCGCCGTCGCCGCTCTCCGAGGACGAGGTCAGGAGATTGCAGGCGAGCCTCCAGTCCCGGGGCCACGACGTCGGCGCCGTGGACGGGATCGTCGGCAGCCGGACCCGTTCAGCGGTGCAGGCCGAGCAGGTCCGCCTCGGGTTGCCGGCCGACGCCTGGCCGACGCGCGAATTGCTCGATCTCCTGCAGTAGTCCGGGGTCGTCGCCGGTGTCCGCCGATCGAACCACGCCGCGCGGCGACGCCCCGGCGGCCAGTGCTCCGCTCGACCGGCTCACGCACTGTCGTGATGTCACCGAGACTGGAAACGAGAACCGGAAATCCCGGAACCGAAGCCGACCGGTGGCGCCGGCATTCCAGAAACCCTGAACCGACGGGTCAAAGGCAAGCCTCCGCCGCGCACCTTGCCGTTCCGCCCTCGATCGCACGCAACGGCAAATGAACCGCGTCCAGGTCTAACGAATTCCACCAGTGCAGGGATGGATGAATCCAACGTCACGGTGAGGCGGGGCACTCGACATCATCTGCATTTCAGGGATCCCTGCAGCAACGGACCCTGGCCTTCCCGCGACCGGGACGGCGATTCAACAGGGTCGGCGGTCGAACCCACCGATTGATGGAGGCAATCTCGGAAACGTTGACAAGCGTTCGCCGCGCTGGAGGTCGATGAGCGGCCTCGAGTATGAATGCCGAAGATTCGGGGGACGACGGCGTGGGGTTGGGTAATCGACTTTGGATTTACGTGGGACTGAGCACGGGAATTGCGGCGATTGGTGCGGGCGCATGCCGGCTGGCCGATTCTGCCTCGACCGGCTTTGTCACGGTGTATTTTCTGGTTCTTGCACTGTGGGTTGAGAAAAACGGTCACTATACGAACAGCTTTCGGGCTCCGGCGGTTCTCGACGCAATCAAGGGGACGTTCGCCGACGGAAGGGCGAGGACAGCCGACTTCGAGGTTTCAGCCGACGAGCGATATTTCCATGCCAGAATCGCCGTTCTTCCCAAGGCTTTCAGACGCGATCGCCGGCGCAGGGTCGTCATGGAGATTCACGGCCGAACCGCTGAACACGCGACAGAAGCCCTGCGCAGGGACTTCGTCACGAACGCCAGTCATGAGTTGAGAACATCACGCGCATCGGTCCTGGGCTACGTCGAGACATTGAAGTCAGGAGCGAGCCTGGGACCCTCCGGAAGTTCGGGACGAGTTCCTCGGAATCATTCGCGAACAGAGCCTCGGGATGCAGCGCCTGATCGATGATCTCATGTCATTGCCGAATTGAACTCGATGAACACCTGCCACCTGACGAACGTTGCGACGTCGGGGAGGTGATCGGTCAGGTCGCGGATGCCATGACGCCGATCGCAGAAACCAAAGGGTTCAGCCTGATCAATCGGCTGCCGGAAGGCGCAAGATTTGAAACGCTCGGTGACTCGGATCAATTGTCACAGGTTTTCACCAATCTGATTGATAACGCCGTCAGGTACGGAGGCGGCGACATCGAGGTCACGGCTGCGGAACGCGACCCGCGATTCCCCGATATGTTCGGGATCGTTGTCAGCGACGCCGGTTCCGGGATTCCCCGGGAGCATATTCCGCGTCTGACCGAGCGATTCTACCGGGTTGATGCCGCGCGAAGTCGCGAGAACGGGGGCACAGGACTTGGGCTGGCAACAACCATGCATGTGCTCAATTGCCACTATGGCGCGCTCGAGATCAACTCGACACGAGGAGAGGGCAGCCGTATTTCGGTCTGGCTTCGCAGCCTGGAAAACGGCGCGGGAACCGACTCCCGACTCCTGTGATTGCCGGTCGCGTTGTCCGGCGCCCCGATACGGTCAACTCTCGGAACCACTGCAGGCGACCCGGTTGCTGCCCAAGCTCAAGAATTTCCCGCGATCTTGCAGGTTTTCTCGATTACAGACTGTCGCCTATTCGCCTGCTTACTTCGATCAAATGGACCTTCGCCGTATCGAGGAACCCCTGATCGAACCGGCTCAGCATGCCGAATACCGAGATCGTCAGCCTGGTTTCGCCCATTCTGTCCTTGACGGGCACGGCCAGCGCCGCGATATCAGGCTCGTTCTCGCCAAGGTTCAGGGCGTACCCCTGTTGACGGATTGTCGCCAACGCTTCCTCGAGAGCCGCGGGTTCGACGGGAGTGGTTCTCCCGCCTGCAATTGTCGTCGCAGCAAGACGTGTGCGGCGTTCGTTTGGAGACATCTGGGACAGCCAGAGCTTGCCTTGTGCGGTCGTGTGCAACGGTAGCAGTGTTCCCACGCTGATATTCACCGAAATCGGTCTTGAGGAATTGGCAACTGCCACGCATGATGGCCCGTAACGGGTCAGCTGGCACGCCATGACCGACTCGTTGAGCGTACCGCTCAGCGAGTCTATCTCGGGTTGAACAATGGTCGAGAGCGAACTGGATTCCCCGGCGGTCCAACCGAGTTCCTCGATCTTCTGACCCAGTGCAAAATGGCCGCGTCGGGTACTTCGAAGAACCCCGGCGTGTTCAAGCGTCACGAGAAACCGGTGCGCGGTCGCTGCACTCATCCCCAACCGGGAAACCACGGTCTCGGTTGAGATCTCCTTTTGGTTGGCCGAAAACAACGAGAGGATTCTGAATCCTTTCAGAACCGATTGGTTGAGAGGCGTGCTCATTCTGACATCCGAAATTCCCGTTGGCCAACGGCTTGGCACAGGCTTAGACGACCTTGACAGGAGCAATCATACCATTCACAATAAGAGATTGCAATCTTGAATAATGAGAAAAGCCCGCCATGGACTGGGGACTTCTGATCGACAACGAAACCGTGGCGAGTGGGTACGACCGGTTCGGTGAATCGGCGGCCACCAACGAACTCATTGAACTTCGCCGGATCACGGTCGACGATCCTGACCGGCACGATTTGATCTGAATCCATGCCGCGGGACAACGACGGGGAGGCAACCTTGTCAGCCGGTGGTGCGCTGTTTGGCAAGCTCAAGGCACTCGGTGTTGACTTTGTCTTCGCAAATTCGGGTACCGATTTCCCTCCGATCATCGAGGGCCTGATTGATGCCAGGAACCGGGGGGTCGATCTGCCGACGGAAGTGACCGTACCGCACGAGCATGTCGCACTCGGGATGGCTCACGGCTTCTTCCTGGTTTCTGGACGGCCTCAGGCGGTGATGCTGCACACCAACGTCGGATTGTCGAACGGTGCAACCGGGGCCATCAACGCGGCCTGCGATCAGGTTCCGATGTTCCTGATGTCGGGGCGGACACCCGTCATGGAAGGGCGCCGGTTCGGATCAAGGACCGTTCCGATCGGCTGGGGACAGGAGATGTATGACCAGTCTGCACTGGTCCGCGAAGCGTGCAAGTGGGACTACGAACTGCGGTTCCCCGATCAGGTGTCCGATGTGCTTGACCGGGGTTGGGCCATTGCGAACTCGACACCGAAAGGCCCGGTTTACCTAAGCCTGCCACGAGAGGTTCTGTGCGAGCCGTGCCTGGATGACCGGATCGACAAGCCGTCCCGCATGGCACCGTCGTTGTCGGCGCCTTGTCATGATGCCGTTGAAATCGCGGCCGGTCTGCTGGCGAATGCCGAAAGACCGTTGATCATCGCCCAAAGGGGCGCCGGTTCCGCCACGGCATTCGAGGCCCTGACCGAATTTGCGGAGCGTTGGGCCATTCCCGTTTCCCACTATTGGGCCAACCAGATAGCAATTCGAATGTCGAGTCCGGTTCACGTCGGCTGGTCCCCCGACGAACTTCTCCGTAACGTTGATGTCGTTCTCGTCGTCAACGCCCTGGCTCCCTGGTGGCCGGACCGCGCGTCGCCGGGCGAGGGCGCAAAGGTCATCCAGCTCGGGCCGGACCCGCTCTTTGCCCGATCGTCGCCGATGCGGTGTTTCCGCTCCGATGTGACCTTGACCGGGGATACATCTCTTGTACTGCAGGAGTTGATCGTTGCGGTCGATCAACGAAAGTCCGACGAAAGATCCGTCGAATTCCGGCGCGCCGAAATCGCCCGGATTTCCGAATCTGAACGAATGGCGGTCCGGGAGACGGCCGGAAAAGGATGCAGAAGCCCCATGTCCAAGGATTGGGTGAGCCACTGCCTTGGCAAGGCAAGCAGGGGCCGCAGAGTCAGCGTTTTCCATGAGCTCGGTTGCCCGTTGCCCCCTCTCGAACTCGATGATCATCTGAGCTACTTTCAGGAGCCCCACTCCGGCGGGCTCGGCTGGGGCCTCCCGGCCGCAATTGGCGCGAAACTCGCGTGTCCGGACCGCCTCGTTTTTGCCACGGTCGGCGACGGAAGTTACATGTTTGCCAACCCGACCGCTTGCCACCAAGTGTGCGAAGCACTTGAATTGCCCGTCGTTACCCTGGTCCTGAACAACGAGGAATGGGCTGCAGTCCGTCATTCCGTCGAGGGTCTGTACACGGGAGGACTCGCATCCAGATCCAACGATGTTCCCTTGACCTCGCTCCGCCCGAGCCCGGACTTTTGCAAGACTGCCGAAGCAAGCCGGGCTTACACGGAAACAGTCGTCGACGGAGAAGAGCTTCCCGCCGCACTTGATCGGGTGATCAGGGTGGCGACGGAAGAAAAACGGCAATGTCTTCTGAACATTGCGATTGAACGAACCAGCCCGTAACATTTACGGGTACCAAAGTGAAAACCGGAAGGAGAATTCCATGTCTGTCATGAAAACTGTGTTGGGTAGCGTGGCTGCATTGGCGGTTTCTGCGATGGCGCAGGCTGACGAACTGAAACTCGCGCATTTTGCATCGATCAAGTACCACCTGCACGTCGAAATGTTCGTGCCCCTTGCCGAAAAGCTGGCTGAGGCGACTGGCGGCGAGACGACAATTCGCGTTTATCCCGGTGGCGAGTTGGGAGCTGGGCCGGCAAAGCAGTATGACCGCGTTGTCGATGGCGTTGCCGATATCGTCTACGCTCTTCCGGGATACACGGCCTCGCAGTTCAAAAAGACGCTTCTCGTCGAAATCCCAGGCATCGTCGAGGCAGGTACGAACAAGACCGAGGCGCTCTGGAACAATATCGAGATGCTCGACGAAGAATTCCGGAGAACCAAGCTCCTCGGTCTCTGGACAGCCGGCGATGCTGTCCTTCTCACGGCAGAAAAGAAGATCGAGAAACTGTCCGATCTCGAAGGCCTGAAAATCCGTGTCCCGTCGAAGAACACGGGCCGGCTGATCGAGGCATGGGGCGCAACGGCCGTATCAATGCCGATAACCCAGGTCTATCAGTCGATGGAGACCGGAGTTGTCGACGGAACCCTCGTCGATACTTCTGTTCTGACCAGCTTCAAGCTGGGTGAAGTGACCAAGTATGTGACCGTTGGGATGAACGCGACGAACTCGGTGTTCACGCTCGTCATGAATCGCGACAGCTGGGACAGCCTCGACGCCGCGACCCGGGACAAGCTGACCGAACTGACGGGTGCGGCGATGTCCGAGGGCGGGCGCGTTACGATGACGAACGCGTCTGACAAGGCTCTGGAAAAGTGGCTGGCGGAAGGAGGGGAACTGATTGAGCTTTCTCCCGACGCGGCCGCCGAGTTCAACGCGGCCAGCGACAATCTCGCCGCTGCCGTAATCGCCGAACTTGACGGAGAAGGCATTGACGCATCCGGGTGGGCCGCCGCTCTCAAGAATTGATGGCAGACCTCACCGACACGCTTAAGGGTGCCCGGGAACTTCCCGGGTACCTTTTGCAAGGGGTCGCCCTTCTGGGCGGTCTCGTGCTTTTCGTCATCACGCTGCTTGTCAGCACCTCGGTCTTTTACCGCTATGTGTTGAATGAACCGATTCTTGGCGACCAGGAAATGGTCGAAATCGGGATGTCACTGGTCGTGATGACGGCAATGCCCTATGCCGCTCTGAAAGGCGCGCACATTCGGGTGGACATTCTGGATGAGGCAATCGGAAAGGCGGGTTGTTTCTGGGGGGATGTGTTTACCAGGGTCGTTTCATGTTTCGTTCTGTTCCTGTTGATTCGGAAAACCTGGGACAAGACCTGGGACGCCCACAAGTACGGCGATGTGACCAACATGATCGAAATCCCGGTCTGGATTGCATATGGGGCAATTACAATCGGCATGGGACTGTTTGCCCTCGTCCTCGCCGTTCAACTCGTAGTGCAGCTTCGTGGTGGAATTTCGGGTCATGAGTGAAACGCTCATCGGTGTTGGCGGCATAATTGCCCTCTTTTTCTGTCTCGTTGCCCGAATGCCGGTTGGAATGGCGCTGCTCCTGGTTGGATTCGGGGGCATCTGGGTCATAGATGGACAGAGGGCTGCCATTGCGACCATGTCGTCAGAGACGTATTCGTCGATTACCGCGTACAGTCTTTCCATCATTCCGCTGTTTGTGCTCATGGGCAATATGGCCGGGGCTGCGGCCTATTCGCAGCGGCTCTATGAAGCTGCCTATGCATGGATCGGACGGCTGCGGGGCGGATTGGCGTCGGCCACGGTACTGGGCTGCGCGGCGTTTGCTGCCGTGTCCGGATCCTCCGTGGCGACAGCCGTGACGATCGGCAAGGTCGCCCTGCCGCAAATGAAACGCTTCGGATATGCGGATGGACTTGCAACCGGGTCCGTTGCGGCCGGAGGCACCTTGGGCATCCTGATCCCGCCTTCGACCGGTTTCGTCCTTTACGCGATCCTTACCGAGCAAAGCATTGGCAAGCTCTTCATAGCCGGAATCCTGCCTGGCATCATCTTGTCCCTGTTCTTTGTCCTGGTGATCTTTGCCATCACGGTCATGAGGCCATCGGAGGGTCCGGCAGGCCCGGGCTCGACCATCGGGCAGAAGCTCTGGTCGTCCGTGCATTCGCTCCCTCTCGTCGGAGTCATCCTGATTTCGATTGGCGGAATCTATCTCGGGGTTTTCACTCCGGTAGAGGCGGCTGGTATCGGTGCCACGCTCGTCAGTATCATGGCGCTCGGAACCGGGGCCGTAAGTTTTCGCAGGCTTCCCGGAATCCTGCTCGAAACGGTCACCATGACCGCCATGCTGTACCTGATCATTATCGGAGCGCATGTGTTCGGACCGTTCCTTGCGTTGACGCACATACCCGAAACATTGACGCTGGAGCTGAAGGCACTCGGTCTCGGCCCCTATGCCACGCTGGTCATGATTCTGATCGGGTACATCATCCTTGGCATGTTCTTCGACGGGCTCGCGATGCTGGTCGTGACGATGCCTGTCGTGTTCCCGATCATATCGAGTCTGGGATTCGATCCCATCTGGTTCGGCGTGATCTGCGTGATCGTTATCGAGATGGGTTTGATCACGCCGCCCGTGGGCATCAACGTGTACGTGGTCAAGGGAGTGGCAACCGGCGTGCCGATGGCCACGATCTTCCGCGGCGTCCTGCCATTCTGGTTCGCCATGGCCATGTGCCTGGCGCTTCTTGTCCTCTTTCCGGAAATCGCTTTGTTTCTTCCGGAACGGATGCGATAGGTCGTTCGGCCGTGCAACGGATCTACGTACTGCGCGCCGAACCGGTGCCGGCAGCAGAGTCAGCGCCCGATTCCGGGCGCGAAACCTGGGGAGTGCGATATGGGTAAATTCATTATCGGCCCACACATGCGGCTTCACGAATGGGTGGCAATCGAAAAGGGTTACTTCGACGAGGTCGGGCTTGACTGTGTTCTGGAAGACCAGCTCGCCTCGGGGTCGAATGGACGGCACGACCTTGGCGACAGGGTCGGGGCATACCAGACGTTTGAAAAGGGCCGCAGTTGCGACGTGAGTTCGGCATGCCATTGGACCGTGAACGTCGCCGCCGCATCAGGTCACGGAAAACTGTACGCCAAGGCCTACTCCGTTTCTCCTTGCGGGGTTTTCGTTCCCGAGGACTCTGATGTCGGGCGCCCCGAAGACCTCGCGGGCGTTCCGATTTCCGTCGGATACCAGTCGGGCAGTCACTATTCGACGATCCAGGCGCTCGAACCGTTCCTCGATTCCGATGAGATCAGTTTGTCGTTTTCGGACGGTTTGCTCTTCAAACGGATGGAACACCTGATCGATGGCAACGTTCCCGCGGCAAGCCTATTCAGCGGCCCGTACTATTTCATGGAGCAGCTCGGATTTCGAAAGGTTCTGGATTCGTCCTTCATGATCGCGGCAATGGTTTCCGAAGATGCCGATCCGGTAGATGTCGAAAAATACTATTCGGCGCTGCGCATGGCGCAGACTGACATTGATCTACGTCCGGAAAAATACACGCACTATTTCCGAAACGAATTCCCGGAACGGTTCCGCAGCCAAATGGACACAAGGTTGTTCGGTCCGGGGGAACGAATTGTTTTTGAGCCATATTCGCGCGCCATGTTTGAATCGTCCCGAAAGTGGATCGCAGAGCGAGAAATCTTCGAGGAAGGTATCGGGCGCCTGTCCTACGACGAGGCTGTCGTCAGGCCAGGTGTCCCCGCACCTCGCTGATGGCCGCGGAGCGTGCGCGTGCATCGGCCCCGGAGGCCTCCTTCCGAGCACACATCGTGACGCTGCCCGTGGTGGTTTGACCCGATCCTGAGACGGAAGCGCTGCTATTGGGGCCGGTTATTCTGCCGTCTCCGCCTGGGCGGGATCTATTCCGGCTTATTCCGTCTCCTGTCACACATCTGTCATGATCGTGCCTTTTTCCAGTGCTGTCCGGCACTGGTTTGCACCGTGTCGGAGGCGGGCCGTCGACGTGACCGGAGTGCTGTTGGCGGCTTGCAAAAGGCGCGGGATTCCGGGTGGTTTGCCGCGTTTTTCCCCATTGCTGCAATCCTGTCGTGTCGACCCTTTCGTCGCGATTCCATTGTTTCAGGGTCCTGTTGTTGCTGGTTTGCAATGGCGGTTCGGCCTTCTGCGGGATAGCAATGACGCCGGCCCTGACGCCGGGTGCCGGGAACGGGTGATGCCGCCGCCGCCCGGTCTGCGCGGTTCTGTTGTCAGTCCTGTTGTGTAGCGGGTCCTGATCCGGGGGCGCGGTTTCCGGCCAGAGGGTGCAGAAGCGGCGTCGGAGAGAGCGATGCGGCACCGGCCCAGTTCTCGGCCAGAACACCGGCGCCGCACCCGGAAAACCGGTCATGGTGACCGGGTTCCTGCCTATTATCAGGCAGTTCGGTGCCCGGGTCCACCCGCTCTTGAGAGAGGCGGGTGCGTGAGACGGGACGCTTGTTCACCTGCGGCCGGTGCCATCGAAAGGTCGTGATCTGCGCGTCGTGTGAACGCGGACACCAGTACTGTTCGCGGGCCTGCGGCGCACAGTCCCGCAGTCAAATCCTGCGCCCAGGACGGGTATATTCCCGGGAAGAATTCCCGGAATGAACTGTTTGACCGGGTCTGAGACCGTGATACCGATGTTGAAATCAGGACCGTGGACGTCGGCATCGGACGATTGCGCAAGGCGCTCAATGCCGGTTCCAGGCCGGACCTGATCCGGACAGTACTTTTGTCCGGATATGCGTTCGACGAAAACTATGTTTCCCGGAGTGGCTGAATTCAACGGAACGTCTGGATGATGGGACGTGTTCCGAGGTCCAAATCTTTAAGGAGCCTCTAGAGTTTGCCAAACTTTCTGTCGCTCGTATCGTACGCCCATAACGAACCGGTGCCGATGTCATGCCACATTCCGTGCACGGCCAAGTCACCCGCCTCGACCGCATCACGTACGAACGGAAACGTCATCAGGTTTCGTGTCGACTGGACCACGGCTTCCCGTTCCAGCAGGATCTGGCGGTTTTCGGCATCAGGATTCTTTGCGACCCGGTTGTAGGCCGGGCGCAGGAGTTCCAGCCACTTGCCGACGAACCTGAAGTCCCGCCGCACCGAACTGTCCGGTTCTGAAAACAGGTCGATGCATCCCCGCACGCCGCCACAGTCCGAATGGCCCAAGACAAGGATGTGCGCCACTCCGAGCGCCTGCACGGCATATTCCACGGCCGCCGGGGTGCCAAGCCGACCGCCGTGTGGATCGTAGGGCGGAACAAGGGCCGCGATATTCCGGTGTACGAAGAACTCACCGGGTCCGGTGCCAAACAGGGTCGTTGCGTGGACGCGGCTGTCGCAGCAGGAAATCACCATCGCACAAGGATTCTGGCCGTGTTCCGCAAGCGTCTCGTACCTCGCCTTGTTCTTCGTGAATCCCGTTGCTTTCCATTCCCTGTGGCGATTCAACAGGAACTTGGGAAATGGCATGATGGCGTTCAATGTAGCCTCCTCCTTTTGCCGACCAGTGTCTACTCCCGCCGTTCGCCGGTCTCAAGCCCCGGAGTCGCCGACCCTCAATGGCAAGGTTGAACCGATCAAGGTTCGAACGAACGATACTCGATCAGCGCAGAACGCCCCAGGATATCGACAATAGAAACAGAAAGTTCCGCTCCATGTGCATCCGTCAACTTCATCGGTTTTCCGGGTCGAAAGGGTACCGGCTGCGGCCTTCCTTCTTCGATGGCGATGTTGTCAGCGTAGAGGTAGGTTCTGTCGTGTGCGTCGCGGATGGGGTTTAACCGTCCGCGGAGGCCGGGAAGATGCCCGGTGCCACGGGCAAATATTGCCGCACCCCCGGAATCAAGCGGCTCGAGTTCGAGAAGCAGACCGTCCTTGCCCGGATTCCACTCTTGGGCGATCCCGGCAGAGTATCCTGGACCGGCGGCATAAATCATCATGGGTAGAGTCGTCGTGAATAGATCCAATGCTGCCTCACCAGCCTCATCAGTGGTTGCTTGCACCCACGTCTTGTTCGGAAAAAGGGCAAGAACTTCGATTCCGGCCAGAGGTTCATCCCCGCAATGCACGGTAACCGTCGCGTCGGCTGGCGCGAGATTCAACTTGGCGGCGGGGATGCGGAGCAACAGGCTTGAATCGTCGACCACGTGATATTCGGGCAAAACACCAGTCGCATTCAACGTTTCCGTGCGGATGATTGATACGCCATCCCCCCGGCGCTCCATCATGTATCCACGATGACCCGACCCCGCCATCTTGCCTGCGGGAATGCGGCTGAACACTGATGCAATCACCTCGTTGCGGGTTGCCTGACTGTCCGCCATTCCTTCGATGGTCATGCCGTTCGGAAGTCGTCCGGGCGAATCGATCTCGAGACGGTCTTTGAACATCGACAGTCTGATTCTGCGAGACGCAATACTGTAATCGCGGTGCGCGACCGCGTTGACCACCGCTTCGAACACGGCGGAACTACTGTACTGAGGGACATCTTCCCGCTCCGGCGACTTGCGTGCTGCGACGCGCATGTTGCGTGCAACGAACTGCACGGCGTCCATGATCTGGACATGTAACGGACCGACAATTTCCCTGGCATCCAATTGGGGCGAAGCGCGGTCCGGCCCACGATAGCAGGTTGAAACGATGGTTGCCTGCGGCAACCAGTCGTGTGGCAACCGGGTACAAAGCAATATCCCAGCCACCGTTGCCCGTTCGATCCCGACATCATCTTGGGCCAGGAGGCGAAGGTTGATCAATCCGCGTCGCGGGTCCGACGCTCCGGCCTCGCTTAGAAGCGGTTCCCACAGGCTCTCGCTTAACGTCTTGAAGCCGGTTCCCGGCACAACCTGCCTGTCAAACCAAAGGTAGCGATTCTGGGTTCGATTTTGCGCTAGTCTCAGGCGTTCGTCCCCCTCCAATCGACGTTTCGTCGCGCCGACCCGGACATATGCCCTCCCGTTCCGTTTGTGCACCGCAATGCCATGCGGGATTTCCACGAGAAGGAATGCCCCACCGTCCAGTTCCCGATGATGAACATGGATGCGCAACGGCGGCTCAATAGTGTCTGTACACATTTCCACCAGCAGATGATTCAGGGCCGCCATCTGTTCCCGCGACATGCCCGGAATCTCTCCGTCATCGGTTATTCCACACAACATGACACCACCGCGCGCATTGGCGAATGCGCCAAATTCGTCGGCCAGGTCATTCCTTCGCGGGGAGACAGGGGTGTTGCCGCTGAACTCGACCTGCTTGAATTCCCAGAGGCTGTCCTCGCCCAACCTGAGTTGGCGGCGTATATCTTCATCGCGAATTGTCACGTGACTGCCTCCACGTTGCGTTCTGTTTCGGGCATGCAGAACCCGCTTGACGCGTTTTCCGCAATGAGCCGGTCCTGGGTTCGAGCGATGCTTTGCCTTTGGGTGGAGTTGACTTTGTTGCATTCATCGCGGGTTTCAACATGGTCTTCAGGAATGGGGACAAACATTGCCGTCGTTTCCACGACTGCGACGGACAGGATACGGTGATTTGAAGATTGTGCCATCGACTGTCCCCGTTTTCCCGTAGTATTTCAATGGAAAATGACACCGAATGGAACAACCGATCTCTCTACAGTTTGATTGGTCCTGGTATCCCCTGGATGTTGTCCGCAGAGCCGTCCTTTGGCCGCGTGAACAGACGTTTGCGTATTTCGGAACATTTCCCGAAACCATGGGCCCCGCGACTGCAGATAGGCTCACGGGCGTTTGCCCACCGCGCCGTTTGCCAGGACCTCCCGGTACCTGCCGAAGCATGACGGGTTGCTGGTGTCCAGGACACATGAGTTGTACAGGGAAAATGCGATCTTGATATCACGACAGGACATCGAAATGGATTCCGCATCAGATTTCTTGCCTACCGAAACACTCCAGGACCTGGATGCCGCGCATCACATGCATCCGTTTACGGATGGTGGCGCGCTCAATGCGGAACGGGCCCGCGTGGTTGCCGGAGCAGAAGGCGTGACGATTACCGACACCGAAGGAAAGACATATCTCGATGGCATGGCCGGGCTCTGGTGCGTCAATATCGGATACGGGCGTCACGAACTGGCGGAAGTTGCCGCACGGCAGATGCGTCAACTGCCCTACTACAACACGTTCTTCCACACGACCCACCCGCCGGCCGTTTCCCTGTCACGGAAATTGGCGGAACTGGCCCCGGGAGACCTGTCGCATTCGTTCTTTGCAGGATCGGGTTCGGAGGCCAATGACTCCAACTTGCGGATTGTCCGTCGATATTGGGAGGTTCTGGGAAAACCGGGCAAGACAATCGTGATCTCGCGAAAGAACGCCTATCACGGGTCGACGATGGGAAGCGCCAGCATGGGCGGGATGGCCTACATGCACAACCAGGGCGGTCTGCCGATTCCCGACATTACCCATATCGGACAACCATATTGGTACGGTGAAGGCCGGGAAACGGATCCGTCGGAATTCGGCCTGATCCGGGCACGTGAGCTTGAGGATGAAATCAGGCGTCTGGGTGAAGACAGGGTCGCGGCGTTCATCGCGGAACCGGTGCTCGGGGCAGGCGGGGTGGTCATTCCACCGGACACGTACTGGCCGGAGATCCAGAGAATTTGCGACGCCCACGAAATTCTCCTGATCGCAGATGAAGTGATCTGCGGTTTCGGGCGCACCGGAAACTGGTTCGGATCAGACACGTTCGGAATCCGGCCCGATATCATGACCATCGCGAAGGGGCTGAGTTCGGGATACATTCCGATTGGGGCATCCGTAGTGTCCGGCGGGATCGCGGATGCGCTGAATGACTCCGGCGAGTTCAATCACGGATACACCTATTCCGGACATCCGGTTGCCTGCGCAGTCGCCCTCGAGAACATCCGGATCATGCAGGAAGAGAACATCATCACGTATTGCGGGGAGGTGGCGGCGCCGTACCTGGCGGAGCGCTGGGCCACCCTCGGAGACCATCCGCTTGTCGGCGAAGCGCGGTCATGCGGGCTCATGGCGGCGATCGAACTGACTCCCGACAAGGCAACAGGTTCGGCGTTCAATGGAGAGGTGGGGCGCGCCGGCCGAATTTGCCGTGAAAACTGCTTTCGAAACGGCCTGATCATGCGCAGCGTTCAGGACACCATGGTGATTTCGCCGCCGTTGATCATCACGAAAGATGAAATCGACCTCCTGGTTGAAAGGGCAGTGCGTGCGCTTGATGAAACCCTCGACGAATCCAGGAAATTCGGGATCATGTCATGACGTGGTCCCGGGCACTTCCATCAGGCACGGGCATTGGTCATCGACGTCACGACGGCATGCTGGAATGAACGGGCGGACGAACTTGGGGACATCAGAAGGAACCCGTCAGTCGTTTCTCTCAGAATGATTGCCGCGAGGTGCTCCATGACCGTTCGGGCCGCGCTTCCAACCGGCATGGCGGACTCGTGAAGATCCAGCGGACAGATTCTTTCCAGACCGGGAACCGCCTGATCGCCGGACAGCCGTAACGCCACCCAGTTGTCGGTCTGGTCCGTGGCGTAACCGACACCATCGAGAGCATCGACGAAGCGTTCGAGGCGGGCATCCCGTGCCGGCGCCAGCATCATGAATTGGTCGGGCGCGAGCCACATGAACAATGACGGAGCATCACCTGGATCGGTGGTGGTTGGTGTGATCGCGGAAAACTTTCCGGGCCCGGGCCGGGGGAGGCCGGTTGTTTTCTCCAGAATGGTGGTCAACCGCGGCAGTTTGCCCTGCGGAACCGAAACATGAACCAGTTCGATTTCCGACAGCTCATGCATGTCGAACGCTTCGATTCCAGAGGCAGCATGGGCATACCCATCGAGAAAATGCACGGGTTTCATGAATTTCTCCTGCCGATCAACCACGGAGTCGCGCTCCCTCCGGATCGAAGAAATGCGGGGACGCTATCCGGACCTGGACGTCGGAATCACGCAGGCCGTCCCAGGCCCTGACCACCTCTCCGACGCGCTCGTGGCCACGCCGGATGAACCCGAGCCCGATGTAATGGCCAAGCATGGGCGAGAACGCGACCGACGACATCCACCCTTCGTCGTTTTCCATGGTCGCCTCCGAGTCGAGGGGCAGAAAATGGGCACCCGCGCTCAAGGCCGACGATGCGTCGACCGGAACGAATCCCATGAGGCGAACGGCGTCCCCACGGCTCAATTCCGGTCGCTGGGCCAGCACCTTTCCGATGAAGTCCTTCTTCGTCGAGACCACGCCGGTCAGTCCGAGATTCAGGGCCGATGTCTGGCCGTTGAGTTCGTTGCCGGACGCGTGCCCTTTTTCGATACGCATGACGCCGAGGGCTTCGGTGCCGTACGGACCCGCATTGAATTCAGCTCCGGCCTCTGCCAGCTTCCTGATCATCGCGTCACCGTAACGTGCCGGGACCGCGATCTCGTAGGCGAGTTCGCCGGAAAACGAAATCCTGAACAGCCTCGCCCTCAGTCCTCCGCACACGCTGACCGCGCCACACGCCATGTACGGGAACCCGTCGTTGGAAAGATCGTGCTCCGGATCGATGACCCGGCCAAGCAGTTCGCGAGAATTGGGGCCGGCGACGGAGAATTGTGCCCAGCCGTCCGTAATCGAGACGAGGTGGACATCGAGTTCAGGCCATAGGCACTGGCGGGCAAATTCGAGATTGCGAAACACGAGCCCGGCGTTCGCCGTCGTCGTCGTCATGACATAGTGGGTTTCTCCCAGCCGCGCCGTGGTACCGTCGTCATAAGCGATTCCATCTTCGCGCAGCATGAGCCCGTAGCGAACCTTGCCGACCGGCAGGGTTGAGAACGTACCAGTGTAGACCCGGTCGAGGAATGCCCCGACATCACGTCCCTTGATGTCGATCTTTCCAAGCGTGGTGACGTCGCAGAATCCCGCCGTGCTCCGGGTCATGCGAACTTCCCTGTCGACGGAATCCCGCCAGTGGGTCTCGCCGGGACGTGGGAACCACTGTGCGCGGAGCCAGTTGCCGGCTTCGACGAACTCAGCTCCCTGTTCGACCGCCCACCCGTGAGAGGGCGTCAACCGCACGGGGCGGAAGTCGCTGCCGCGGCTGCGCCCGGCGAAGGCGGCAATTGGTACAGGGGTGTACGGCGGCCGAAAGACCGTCGTCCCGACCTCGGGAGCCGTCTTGCCCGAGAGTTCCGCCATGACGGCAAGGCCGACGACGTTGGAGGTCTTGCCCTGGTCTGTCCCCATACCGAGGGTCGTGTATCGTTTGAGGTGTTCGACCGATCCGAACCCTTCCCTGGACGCCAGGTCCAGATCCTTCTGGGTTACATCGTTCTGGAAGTCGATCCAGGCCCGGTGGCGGCATCCGGGCACCAGCCAGCAGGCGGTGATCGCGGCGGACTCCTCCGAAACTTTCGGGACTGACCAGCCCGAGACCGGTTTTCCCGCGTCCTCGAGGACGGAATTTGCGGATGAGAGCCCATCCTGGAGGGCCTTTTCAAGGGTCAGGGACCCGTTTGCGGAACCCGCGACTGCCATTCCGCCCGGCAGCGCACTTCCAGGGACAAATCCCGCGATTTCGTCGTTCCAGACCGGCCGGCCGCCGAGGTGACTCGCGAGATGGACAGCCGGGTTCCAACCTCCCGAGACGGCGAGACAGTCGGCATCGATCGACTGTCCGTTGGCCAGCGTGATCGCCCTGAGACCCTTTCGCCCGGACGTGGTGATCACTGCCTGTCCGGAAAACACGTCCGTACCGGTGAGTTGAACCGGTGGTTCGCCCGTACGCGTATCGATAACCGCGACCACCTGAACTCCGCGCGCGTGCAAATCCGAAGCCGTGCGCCAGCCGTTGTCGTTGTTGGTAAAGACCGCAACACGGCGCCCGCAGGAGACGTCGAACCGGTTGGCATAGGCCCGAACCGCGCCGGCAAGCATGATTCCCGGCCTGTCGTTGTTTCTGAAGGCCATCGGTCGTTCGACAGCTCCCGACGCCAGGATCGATCGCTGGCAATAGATGCGCCAGAGGACTTGCCTCGGAGCGGTCGATTCGCCCGGCGTGACGTGGTCGGTCATGCGTTCCAGTGCGCCATGGATGCCGTGATCGAAGACACCGTAAACCGTCGTGCGCGGCATGAGGCGGACATTGTCGAAGGATGCGAGCCTGGAGACCGCGGCGGCGGCCCAGCCGTGGCCGGGCTGATCGTCGATCTCGTAGGTTTCGGAGTTGAGGCGGCCGCCCATGACGGAATCCTCGTCCACCAGGATAATCCGTACTCCTGACGGTGCCGCCGCAAGGGCGGCAGCGAGTCCTGCTGGTCCGGCGCCAATGATCAGCAGGTCGCAGTGGAGAAACCCCTTGTCGTAGTTGGCAGGGTCTTCATCACCGCTGAGGCGTCCCAGTCCGGCAGACGAACGGATCATCGGTTCATAGAGCCTTTCCCAAAAGGACTTCGGCCACATGAACGTCTTGTAATAGAATCCGGCAGTCAGAAACGGTGACAGCACATCGTTGACAGCGAGGAGATCATTCCGGAGCGATCCGACATGGTTCTGGCTCCTGGCCTCGAGACCTTCGAACAGTTCGGTAACCGTCGCGCGGGTATTTGGCTCAAGCAATGCTCCCCTGTGTAGCTGAACCAGCGCATTCGGTTCCTCCGGACCGGCCGAAAAAATCCCCCTGGGACGGTGATACTTGAAGGAACGTGCGACGAGCCGCTGCCCGTTGGCAAGCAGGGCGGCCGCGAGTGTGTCACCTGTGCGTCCCGCCATACGGCGGCCATTGAAGGAAAAGTTGAGAGTGGCGCCGGAGTCCTCGATGCCGTCCCGGATCCGATATCCTCCGGTCATCGGCCGTGCTCCGATTCGACGGCGCGGTGGTGCACGAGTTCAACATCGGTGATCTCATGCGTGAGCGTGTTCCTGGTGACGATCAGCCAACTCCGGTCGCCGTGTTCGTGAAACCAGAGTTCCCGGGTTTCGCCCGCCGGATTGTCGCGCAGATACAGATAGTCGTGAAAGAGCTCTTCCGCCCGTTCGTGCCGCCAGTCAGGTCTGCCGATGAGAGACGCATCGCCGAGGTACACGAACTCGGCCGCGTCTCTCGGGCCGAGCAACGGATGATTGATGATCATCGGGTTGCCTCCGAATGCCGAAGGGGTTCCATTGCCTTCCGTCTGAAATCCTCTGTCATGCGCAACGCCCGCTCCCGTGATTCAGTGCAGGTTCGGCTGGGCTCCCTGACCTTTTTCGTCGATCAGACGGCCTTTCCGGAATCGGTCGAGACGCATCTCGCGTGCGACCGCGTGCGGTTCGTCTCGAGCCAGTAGATGGGCATAGCAATAGCCGCTGGCCGGCGTGGCCTTGAAGCCTCCGTAGCACCATCCTCCATTGAAATAGAGGCCGTCGATTTCGGTGCGATCGATAAAGGCGGATCCGTCCATGGACATGTCCACAAGCCCTCCCCACATCCTGAGAAGCCTGGCCCGGCCGATCATGGGCATGATCGCCATTCCTCCCTCGCAAACGTCTTCAACGGCGGGCAGGTTGCCGCGCTGGGCGTAGGAGTTGTAGCCGTCGATATCTCCGCCGAACACGAGCCCACCCTTGTCGGACTGGCTGACGTAGAAATGCCCGGCACCGAAAGTAATGACACCGGGGAGCACGGGCTTGAGACCTTCCGAGACAAACGCCTGGAGGACATGGGATTCGATCGGAAGGCGAATTCCTGCGAGAGCCATGACCCGGCTTGACGATCCTGCAACGCAGACGGCCGTTTTTTTGGCATGCACAGGACCCTTGTTCGTCTCGACTCCTGTGCAGACGCCATCCTCGATCAGGAACCCCGTCACCGGGCAATTCTGGATGATGTCGACGCCGAGACGGTCCGCTCCCCGCGCGTAGCCCCAGGCGACGGCGTCGTGGCGCACGGTTCCGCCCCGCGGTTGCCAGAGAGCTCCCCGAATTGGAAACCGGGCGTTCTCGAAATCGAGGTATGGACACATCCTGCGAATGCCCTTTTCGTCCAGGATCTCGGCATCGGCGCCCGCCAGCCGCATTGCGTTGCCGCGGCGGACGAACGCGTCTCTTTGCGGGTCTGAATGAAACAGGTTGAGAATGCCCCGTTGCGAGACCATGGCATTGAAATTGAAGTCCTGCTCGAGGTTTTCCCACAACTTCAAAGACAATTCGTAGAAGGGTTCGTTTTCCGGCAGCAGG
Organism: Paracoccaceae bacterium; assembly: GCA_965242975.1. Taxonomy (GTDB): domain Bacteria; phylum Pseudomonadota; class Alphaproteobacteria; order Rhodobacterales; family Rhodobacteraceae; genus JAPPHA01. Next base: position 6,027,322 of record CBDETS010000007.1, read on the forward strand.
TAATTGGACCGGATTATCGTCGTGTTCCGGCCAACATTTCCGGATCCGAGCCAGCTCTTCTCCAGCACGGCAACACGTGTCACACCATGTGTCTTGGCCAGGTAATAGGCGGTGGAAAGCCCGTGGCCACCGCCGCCGACCACAACGACGTCGTAACCCGGTTTCGGTTCGGCATCGCGCCAGGCAGACCGCCATCCCCTGTTTCCGGTCAGTCCCTCCTTGAGGATTCTCATCGCCGAGTACGGCATGTTTCCAGCCTCCCGACCCCTATGCTCAAGCGGCCTAAAGTCAGTCGCGCGAAGATCAACGCCAATCGGGTGGTTGACTATCAGAAAACGGACGGATTTTATAAATAAATGGACAAATTTCCGCCAAACGAGGGGATGTTCCGGATTGCTGTCCTTCTGACGGATGGATTTCCCCTGATGTCCTACGCCTCGGTCGTCGAGCCGATGCGGGCGGCCAACGTTCTGGCAGGCAGAACTGTTTGCGAAGTCACGCATTTGAGTGCGTCGGGACGCGAGGTCCGGAGTTCGGGCTCAGTCCGGGTTCCGGTGGACAGCGCTGCCGGGGAAACGCCGGAGGCCGATCTGCTTCTGGTCATCGCCGGGGGAGATCCGTTCGGTGTTGAATTGGGCCGAATGGAAGGTTGGTTTCGCAAGCTCGCGCTGACCGGACATGTCCTCGGGGGTGTCTCGGGCGGGCCCGTCCTCTTGGCGAAGGCGGGCGTGATGCGGGGGCGGCGGATGACCGTTCACTGGGAACACGCGCAGGCGCTTGCCGAGACCGTGCCCGACCTGATTCTCGAGCGCAGTCTTTACGTCATTGACCGGGACCGGGTGACGTGCGGAGGTGGAACGGCGCCGATGGATCTCATGCACGCACTGCTGTCCGGGCGATTCGGGACCGAATTCGCCCGTTCCGTAAGCGACTGGTTTCTGCATACCGACGTCAGGCCGTCGGCCGGGCCGCAACGAGCCGGGCTGGTCGAGAGAATCGGAACGTCGTGCCAGCCCGTTCTCGATGCGGTTTCATTGATGGAATCCCATGTTGCCGATCCGCTTTCCCTGGAACAGCTGGCAACCTTGTCCGGCATTTGCGGGCGGCACCTTAATCGCCTGTTTCGCCGCCATGTCGGTCAGACGGTAATGGGACATTATCGAAGCCACCGGCTCGAAACCGCCCGGCAACTACTGGGGCATTCGACCCTGAGCTTGACCGAGATCGCTCTGGCAACCGGGTTTTCGGGATCGGCGCATTTTTCCAGTGCATTCAGGCAAGCCTTTGGCCACGCGCCTGGGCAATTCCGTTCGCGAAAACACCGTTCGTCGGCGGGTCCGGTCCATCCGACGAATTGAGACGATTCGGCAGCAGATCTGCCGCCCGATTTGCCAAGCATCGAGATCAAGCAGCGGGCAGTCGTCCGGGCTTCACCCTGAGCCTGCGGCCGTCGTCATGGACGAGCACCGCGTGTTCGCCCTCGATGGCAAGGACGGTGAAACAGTCGCCCGCCCGGGCCTTCCCGCTCCAGAGGTCGTGATGGAACACCGCCGTGTCGCCCTCACTCCAGTTGCGGATGTCGCCCTTCTGGCTCCGGGTCATGCCGCGGGTGACCAGCCGGTCGAGTTCGAGTTCCCGGCCGCGGAGGATTCCCTCGTCCGCGAGGCCCTTGCGGATGGTTTCGTTGATGTCTCTCCGGATCTCATGGGTCGGAGCGAGCACGATGGTGGAAGCACGGACGGCCTCGTCCAGTCCCAGCCAGAGCTCGCCGGCCGTCCGGCCGAGATCGGCGAACCCGACTTCATGGACCTGCCCGCCGAGGTTCTCGATGGCCATCGCCGGTTTCTCCGCGATCATGTGGGCCACGGTCTCCTGGAGGTGTTGCGTCCGTTGCCGGAGGACGTCGTCCATCACCGCCGTGGGCATTCCGGCCTGCTGCAGCTGGCGGAAGGGCTGCCCGGCCTCGACCGCCCGCAACTGCCGCTTGTCGCCCACGAGCACCAGGCGCCCGACGTCGAGCCGGTCGGCAATCCGCATGAGCGCGCGCATCTGTGTCGTGCCCGTCATCGACGCTTCGTCGAGGACCAGCACCGAACCGGCGAACTCCTTCCGAAGCCCGGCCATCGTTTCGTCGTCCGCCGAGCCGTCTGCGATGTCCCGGTACCGGACGAGGAACCCCTGAAGGGTCCGTGCCGCAAGCCCGGCTTCAATCCGGAGACCCCGGACCGCGGCCGCACTCGGGGCCAGTGCAATCACGCGACGGTCTCCGGCCACGTCCCTGACCGTCTTCAGCATCGCCGTCTTGCCGGTCCCGGCATAACCCTGGACACCGACAGTCACGTTGTCTCCGAGCAGGATCGTCTCGACGGCCTGCTTCTGGCCGTCGGTCAGCTTACTGTCCGAAAGCGCCTCCCTGACCCGGTCCGCGTCGGCGATCGGTTGTCCCTTGCCCCGCGCGCGTTTCATCATCCTGACGGTCTCGCGTTCCGCCCTGAGCGCGCGAGTAGTCACCAGGCACGGGCCGAGGCCGCGGCGAACCGCGTCAACGAGATGACCGTCCCTCTTCAGCTGTTCCCGGGCCGCCACGTACTGATCGCGGGAATACACACCGGGCGAGTAGGCAAGGGACAGCATGCAGAGATCGGCCTCGCGGAAGACGGAACTCCGCTCGGCAAGGTGCTCGACCGATCGGGCGACAATCTCCAGCATCGACGGCAGGCGCTCCGCCTCCTCCGCCTGCCGGCGTCGTCCCGCGGCCGGGCGCGGCGGATTGCGGTCGATCCCCATCTCCCGGGCCTGGCCGCGCCATTTGGCCTCGAGCTCCAGGTGATGGGGCTCTCCCTTCTTCTTGCGGGTGGCGTAGGCCGCCTTCTGCCGGTTGGCCGTAAGCGGGTAAACGGCGACGTCCGTTGAATTTTCCTGGTTTCGTGTTCTGTGCTGCAGTTGTGCCGGATCCTGCGACGTGCACATTCCCCGATTTTTTTTCCGCCGCGCCGTTCTTTTCGTTTGACACTATAGGGCGCCGGAGCTATTTCCGGCGCGGTAAAGCGAATCACTTCGGTGGCGGCAATGGCATCATGGTATGGATCCAAGGGGACGACAGGGCTCTGCCAGCCCCTCATCGCGATGTGTCCGCCGCATGACGTATTTTTGGAAACGCACTTGGGTGGGGGTGCCATCATGAAGCGCAAGCCGCCGGCGCTGCGCAACATCGGCATCGACCTCAACCGCCGGGCCATCGACACCTTCCGCTGCGCCTATCCGGTCGAGCTCCACCACGGTTGCGCCCACGCGTTCCTGTCCGATTTCGACTTCGACGGCCGCGAGCTGGTCTACAGCGACCCGCCCTACGTGCAGTCGGCGCGCAAGTCGCAGCGCCGCTATCGCTTCGACTACACGGACGCCGACCATGTCGCGCTTCTCGGCATCCTGAAGTCGCTGCCCTGTTCGGTGATGGTCTCCGGCTATCCGAGCCGGCTCTATGACGAGCACCTGGCCGACTGGCGTTCGCTGGAGATCCAGGTCAACAACCAGTCCTGCATCGTCACCGAGAAGCTGTGGTTCAACTTCGCGCCCGACCGGGTGCACTGGGCGGCCTTCGCCGGGCGGAACTTCACCCACCGCCAGGTCGTCAAGCGGAAGGCGGCGAGCTGGGGGCGGCGCTACGCGGCGATGCCCCGGTCCGAGCGGCTGGCGGTCCTGGCGGCGATCATGGCGGTGGAGGCGGAGGAATGAGCGGGATCGATCCGTCCGACCCGGATGCGGTCCGCCGGCGGCTTGACGGGCTCCATTCGGAGTTCGCGGGGCTGGGCTCGGGCGGTGGTCTTCTGCGGGGTGCCGCGGCCCTGTTCAGGGAATTGTTCGGGCTTGCCGGAACGCTGTCGGCGCTCGTCGGGTCGCTGCAGGACAGGCTGACCGAGGAAGTGGCGAAGAACAGTGCGCTGCGCGACCAGATCGCCCGCTACGAGCGTCAACAGTACGGCCGGCGCTCGGAAAAGCATCCCGACATCACGGGCGGATCCGATGACGGCGCCTCCGATGGGGCCGCATCGCCGGATGCCGGGAAGGATGAACCCGACGCCGAACAGAAAGCCAAGGGGAAACCGCGGGGTGGCGTGACGGGGCGCAAGAAGGATCGCGGCGATGCCGTCAACGACGCCGGGCTGCGCTTCGGTCCCGGAGCGACGGTGATTGACATCGATGTGATGCCGCCGGAGATCGAAGGGCTGGCGGCGGATGAGTTCGAGATCATCTCCGAGCGGGTGTGCTGCAAGCTGGCATCGGTGCCGATCCGCCACGTGGTGCTGCGTTACCATTACAAGAAGGCGAAGATCATGTCCTCCGGCGCCCTGGTCTGCGCCCCGGCCGTCGAGGGCGTGTTCAAGAATTCCTGCGTGGATGTCTCGTTCATCGCCGGAATGCTGGTCGACAAGTTCGCCTGGCATCTCCCCCTCTACCGCCAGCACCAGATGCTGGGCGAGAGCGGGATCACCGTCAACCGCAAGTCGTTGAGTGGCTGGGTCAACCGGGCGATCGCGCTGCTGGAGCCGGTGTTCGCGGCGCAGTGCCGCTCGGTTCTGGAAAGCTCCGTCATCGTCATGGACGAGACGCCCGTGCGGGTCGGGCGCGATCCCGGCAAGCCGGGCAAGATGAAACAATGCTACTACTGGCCGGTGCTCGGCGACCGGGACGAGGTGGTATTCCACTTCGCGCCCTCCCGTGCTCACCACCATGTGGAGCGGTTCCTCGGCGATTTCGAGGGCACGCTGGTCAGCGACGGCTACGGTGCCTATGCGGCGTACGCCGAAGCGCGGGGGGCGGCGGTGAAACAACAAAATTGCTGGTCGCATACGCGCCGCAATTTCGAGGAGCAGCTGGACAACCATCCGGTGTTGGCGGGGAAGGCGCTGGTGCTGATCGGGGGCATGTACGGGATCGAGAAGAAATTCCGATCCCGGCCGCCGCCCGAGCTCCTGGAGGCGCGGCGCACACACACCCGCCCGCTGGTCGACGCCTTCTGGCAATGGTGCGCGCGCACGCTCGGGGATCCGGCGCTGACGCCGAAGCACCCGATCCGCCGGGCGGTCAACTACGCCGTCGAACGCCAGCAGTCCCTCGAAGTGTTCCTCGACGACCCGCTGGTGCCGATCGACTCGAATGGTGTCGAGCGCGCACTGCGTCGCGTCAAGCTGGGACAGAAGAACTGGCTTTTCAGTTGGACAGAGGCGGGTGGGCACAACGTCGGGATCATCAACAGCCTCGTCGCCACCTGTTTCATGCTCGGAATCAGCCCCCGCGTGTATCTGACCGACGTTCTCCAGCGCATCGACACCCACCCGGCCGACCGGATCCACGAACTGACGCCGCGCCTGTGGAAGGAACTCTTCGCCGACACCCCGATGACCGGCAGCATCGATTTGACCGTCGTCCGGGCTCACCCGGACGCCAGCCGGGGACCGCCGTAACGCTTGCGCCGGCGCCGGACGGTGACGTCGATGCCGTCGATCAGCGCCATCAGTTCGGTCGAGGACAATGCAAGCGCCGCCCGCCCGGAAGCCGGCGGCGGGGCGAACAGGCCCTGTTCCAGGCGCTTGGACCAGATGAAGAAGCCGCCCTGCTCGAAGCCGAGGATCTTGACGATCGTCCGGCGCCGATTGACGAACACGTACCAACGCCCGTCGGCCGGATTGCATCCGAGATGACCCGCCACCAGGGCGCACAGCCCATCGAAACTGCGCCGCATGTCCGCCGGGTCCGTCGACAGCCAGATGCCGCCACGCGGCCAGCCGCCAAGCATCACGAACGCCGAACACGCAGGACGACCCCGTCGCCCAGTTCAAGCTCGACGTCCCAGCCGGACATGACCGGCGGCGCCAGCTCGACGAAGGAACCCTTCCCGCCCGTGGCGCCGAGACGGTGCCGCCAGTTCCCGAAGGTCTTCACCGACAGACCCCGGGACTCGCAAAACTCCCGACGCGACAGCCCCGAACGCTCGAAGTCCTCCATGATGGCGGTCCACTCCGTCGCGCTGCGCACCACACGTGCAGGACGGGAACCAGCCGAACCGTTCAAATCACTGGACATGACAAAACCTCCGATCATTGTTGAATGACCGGAATTATCCCGATGCTCCCCCCGCACAGGCAACCGATTTATCGGACGTCGCCGTTTACCCGCTTACGGTTGGCCGTGGTATTGGCGAGACCGCGGCTCTCGATCCAGTCCATGATCTCGGTCCGCCGTGTCGAGGACTCCACGATGACCGCCCGGCTGTAGCCATCGATCTCGAATCCCGGCACCTGCCCGACCATGGACGGCGTCAGCGCGTAGCCGAGCGCACGCAGCCGCGCCGCGAGCTCGTTCCGGTAGTGGGCGCCGATCAGCCTTCGGGCCGGTCCCAGCGGCCCCATGTCGAGACTGCCCCATCTGCCATCTTCACGTTGCGTCATGTTGGCGACCACCGCGTGGGTATGCAGGTGGGGTTCAAGGTTGCGGTTGGCCTTGTGGCGGAAGGTTGCGGCGACCATGGAAGGAGCGTTTACGCGGACATGGCGCCGCATAGCCCGGTCCCATTTCCGGGTCACCAGCAGGTGCTCCTCGACGAAATCCAGCGTCGCCCGCACGGCGGCGTCATGGGCGCCGACGATCCGGTTGTCGCCCGCCACCAGCGCCGCCAGCGAGACCGACTTCGGCGCCTGGAGGGTGATGTCGGTCCCCGGCCTGTGTTCACGCTCCCCGACCCGGATCCGTCCGAGGATCGTGTCCGATCCCGGAACCCTGCCTTCGAGGACGGCCGTGAAACGGGTGGGGCTGACGTGACGCCCGAGCGGCAGCGCCGCTGCGCCCCGGCCGTGCCAGCGGCTTGACTTCCTGTGTTCGGGGTTGTCCTTCGCGTAGTATCCTTCCTGCTCGAAGTAGCGGGAAGTGGACGTGGCGGAGGTCAGCTGCGTGACAGTGGCGACCATGAGAAAGTCCGTTCGGGCATCCGGCGATCCTACAGCAAAAAAGTGATGCCGTTGATATTGGAAATGTGTCGTTGTCGAAGATCTTCGGGAAATTGGAAAACAGAAACGAAGGTGGATGTGAAAACAGGTTGGTGGTCTACGTGTTTTCTTCGCGGCAGAAGCCGGAATCGACGCGAAGCAGGATCCGTTTCTGCCCCGGGCAGTCTGGATCTGTGGCATGACCCGCTCGAGTTCGTCGAGGGCACCGCGCGATGTCGCCAGGCTTCCAAAGTGCCGAGTTCAAGATACTCGGGTTGCCTTGCTCACTATAGTCAGCACTTCAACGTTCAGGGCGACGCGAATACAGTTGCCGGAGATGGCCGTGCTGTCCACCGGGTTCGGGCACCGCGCCTTCGCACTCGATATAGCCCTTCCAAGGCTTCGTGTTCTCGCCGACCAGCAAATGTTCGGGTAATGCCTCGCATTTTCGCGCAATTTGTTCCAGTTTTCCACCTCGACCGAATTTATCCCAATTTCCGCCGGACCCGTGGTCCTGGACGACGACCAAGAACGGTGCCGGTGTGCCATCGTCCTGACAAAAGAGCGCATCATAAGTGGCGATTCCATCACCGCCCACGAACAACCCCGCCAACCGTTGCGGTCCATGCGTGCCATCGTATCCCTCGCAATCCTTCCGTCGCAGTACGACAAACCATGCATAGGGATCTGCCGTTGCGAAGTTCGCGTGCGTGCCCGTTACCTTCGACGGGTCGACATGTGGATTCCATCCGTTTGGTCGCAAATCACCTTCCCGCAATGACTTCTCAGTTTCGACTTTGTACCCCTTGAAGCCCTGTTTGGAATCGTAAACCTTGTCGGAAATAACTTTCTGGCTGACGCCATAGTCGACATACACGAATGCGTGAGCGGCATGGGCACGCGCGCATAAACGAACTGGTTGCCCGTCATCACCAAACCCCGGGTAGTAAAGTGTCCTCATCGAAAAGAATTCCGTCCGGTCGAACTTGCGTGGACCGGCACGCAGCCATTCGGGATTTGGTTCCGGGTTTTCGGACAAGAAGTCGATTATCGACATTGAGAGTATTCTCCTATGGTTCCTGGCGGCAGGGCGGCTTCTGCATTAATCAGTTCCGATGATGTTCCGAAACAGCATCGCACATCCTTGCGAGTAACCGACGGAGGCGAACGGGTTTCTCGATCGTGACGCTTTCGCCCCAGGTGAACAGGTGCCAGCACATCTCGTGTGTTCCGCCGGCTGTAAAGCGGACCGTGAGCGTGCCGTCTTCATGCTCTTCGATCGACTGGCCCGGGTGGAAGACAAACGTCGAAGCGTCCTGGGCTACCTCGGCATCGAGATGCAGTACCACACTGAAAGGTTTCTCCTGAAACGTTCCGAAGGACCTCCTTGCAAACTGCTGCAGGTCGAATGCAGGGTCCGGTTCGAACTGCCTGCTCGACAGGCGGAGGTCGCTCATGTTCGCGAAACGCCAGAGGTGAGGTTCGTCGTACCGGTCAGTCTTGCCGACGAGGAACGCGCGGTTGCCGTAGAGCAGGCCGTAGGGTTCGACCAGCTGGTAGCTTTTTCGTCCCGTGGAGCGGGCGTGGTAGGTGAATCTCACCATCCTCCCGGTCAATATGGCCTCACGGAGTAACGACAATCGTTCGCTGTCGACGGGTTGCCGCGGCCCGGGTCGCATGGCCAGGCCCTCGGCCTGAAGCAGGGTCTCGAAATCAGCCTCAAGGCGCCTCAGCGCATTTTCGCTTTGCGTGGCACGCAGTTTTCTCTCGATGTCCCGAAGCCCGGGCGCGTGCTCCGAAAGTCCGGTTTGCTCGAGGGCGTCGGCAGCCGTTGCGAGCGAGGCAAGTTCTTCGGCGGTGACCGGCACGAGGCTGCGAAGTGCACCTGATCGAAGCCGCCAGTGCCTTTTGTTGTCATCCGAAGAGACAAAATCCAGAGACCCCGGAAACGCCCAGTCGACGGTATTGCGCATCCGTTCGGCCGTCCTGCGACTAACGGAAAACTCGGACATGATGTCGTCAAGGGTCAGGCCGGTCCGGGAACCCTGCAGCCGAACAGCAAGGTCGATAACGTCCTTCACGCGTTCGTAGCGTATCCCGGGATCCCTGCTCATTCGTCGTGCTCCGGTCACCGGGGCTGAGCCCTCCGCCCGCCACGGTAGCGGTCGGCGGCCAGCTCAGGAACCACTAGTTTCGAAATCCGATGGCACTTGGCAAGCTCGGCTTGGCCGCGCACTCGGCACTCAGTATTTTCGGCAAGTGCATCCGCGTCCTGCAAAAGGCCCAGCACTCCCGCCTTGCGGTGCACGACCGCGAAGTCCCCGGGCGTGAGTGTCGTGAGCAGCGCAAGGGACTGCGGCGGCGGAAGATCGAAGTAGTTCCGGAACGCCGCTGACACCTGTCCGGAGGCAAGATAGTCGAGCCTGATCTTGAACACGAACCGCCGGAGCGTCCCCGGGTCGAGGTGGTCGCCGAAATTGGTCGTGCAGGCGAAGGGCAGGGGATGACTCTCCATCCAGGTAAGCATCTCGTTGACCTGGCTGACTTCCCAACTCGTTCTGGCAGAACGCCGGTCAGCGAGCAGCGAGTCGGCTTCGTCGAAGACCAGGAAGGCACCTGTGTCGCGTGCCTCGGCGAATGCACTCGAGATCAACTGCTCGGTCTGTCCTACCCACATGGACTTCAGGTCTGAGGCCCGCTTCTGGAGAACCTCAAGGCCGAGATGCTCGGCAAGATAGCGCACAAAGGCGCTTTTGCCCGTTCCGGGCGGTCCCTGCATGCAGAGGGAGAACCGGCGTGTTTCGGTGCCTTCAAGCCGGTCGGAGAGCGCGACTGTATCGATATCGGCATGAATCAGCCCGGGGTCGAATTTGGAAGGTGTCTTCTGGGCGGGTTTCCCGCAGGACAGGAGCCGGGACAGGTTCTGTACCCCGTGCCGGACAGTGGCAAGGTCGCCGCCAGCGAGGCTCGCCGCTGCCGTCACTCCAGCCGCGACACCGGGGGCAGCATCGAACTCGGCGGCCAAAGAGCGAACGTCTTCCTGGTTGGCCTTGATTCCATTGGCACCGAGTTGCCTTGCCCAAACCCGGGCTCTCACTGGCGCTGTCGGCAAGCGCAGTTCCAGCGCGAACATCATGCGCCGGAGTATGGCAGGGTTGACATCCCGGGCATCGTTCATTGTCCACAGGATCGGTACCGAAGAGTTTTCCAGCAACCGGTGGACATAGACCTTTGAAGCACTGCCGCCGACGCGGAATGTCATCTGCGGTCCGAACATTCCGAACCCGCCGAACGACGTTTCGAGAAGATCTTCCATCTCGTCGAACAGCAGGAGCGCCCGCCGGTTTCCGGCCAGAAGACGCTGGGCGAGCCTGAGTTCATGAAGCCGTTCGTCACGTCTCGGTTCGTAGCCGTCTTCGTCCGATTCGCCGACTGTAAAGAGTGTCACACCAAGCTGCTTTGCCAGAACCTTGGAGAACTCCGTCTTTCCGGTCCCGGGAGGGCCATGGAGGAGAATGTTGACTCCCGTCGCGCCCCTGGCCAGCGCGCCTTTCGCCAGGGTTTCGGCATGATCGCGGTCACGGGCAAAATGATCAAAGTCCTGCCAGGCGAGATCGGTTGGAGACGCGACATCCAAAAGAAGTCGGATCGGATCGACATTGCCGTCGCCGGGCTCGGAAATCAAACGGCACAACTTCGTGGGCAATTTCAGGTCCCCGTCCCCCTCGACCTTGACAAGCCCGGAGTGCACGAGTGTTGAATTGGTCGTCAGGCGGAGTTGAACCTTGTTTGCTGACAGGCCAAGTGCCAATGCCAGTGCTCGACCCCGGACGTTGAGCGGATGCGACATCCGGTTCGGGGCCTCGAAGATGTCATCGAACACCGATTCGAAAACCGGGTGGGTTTTGTATCGCAACAGAAGTTCAAGGATGTCGGTATCCGTTTGGGAAAGCTCGATGTCCTGTTCGAGACGACGAAGCCGCTGCGCGGTCCGATCAGGTTCCGGGGGTTTTCCCGAACACTCTTCTTGCAGGATTCCCTGGAGTTTGCGGAACTTCTTCCTGGAGACTTTTGTTCTCGCACGGTCGGAATACCAGGAGCCGCGCCGTTTTCTGACCGAGAAAGCGGTACGGTTATCACGATCGGAAACCCATTCGACCAGTCCTCGGGCCACCGGGTCACGGTGCGAGACCACGGCGGCGGTGTTCGACAGGTAGGTGTTCAGAAGGAAGCGTTCGTAGTCGGTCAGCATGATTCTCTCCATTTCGGTACAATGGAGAGAGGCTAACGGATCACTACGGCAGATTCGGACGTACAGACGAAAATTTATCGACGATTTCCGAAAATAATCTGTCGCCTTGATTCACCTCCATGTCCGACGATTGACCATTCAATTTGAAGGAATTTGCGCGGGGAACGGACCAGGTCCGTTCCCCGCAGACGATCAACCGGGGCATGCGGTTCGCGACCATTCGTCGTTCGTGTACCACCTGCCCATTTCGTACGGTGCCCAGAGACGCCCTTCTTCGATGTGATACGCGTTCTAGTTCTTTTTGAACGCGATTGAATCCGGGCTGTTGCGGACGCGTACCCTCTTTTTTCCTGTTGCCGTGTGACCCAGATGTTCCTTGATGACTGCATCCGGAACACCATGCCGGTACTGAAGGGCTGATTTCAGGATTTCCAGGATTTTCCCATCATTGCTTCCGACAACGCCAAAGAAGACAGCATAGCAAAGGTCCCCGAAATTGGTGCTTTGTGTTTCATGGGCGTAGATCGTGGCGATTGCCTCCAGGTGCTCGGCAGCAAACTCCGCCAGGGGATACTCGACGAAGCTGACGTCCTCGAATCCGGCGTTGTTAAGGCTGTAAAGATCGAGTTCGATCGTGCGGACAGGCGAATTCGAGTGGCTCAGGTGGAGTGGCTTTTCGCCCCCTGCACCGCGCCATGCTTCCGATTCCGGTCTCGTTTCGATTGTCATGGGATTCCTCCAGTTTGTCGTGTTGTTGCGACGACCTTGAACGCGAACTCGCTGACACATCGTTGAGGTCAGAATGACTCGCTGTTTTCGGTTCTCGGGAAGAAAGGCTACAGCATCACCACGACAGATCCGGACGTATCGACCAGATTATCTTTCGGATCGACGAAAAGTGTCGATTCTTATAACCCGCGATGTCTCGGCGATACTCCATGAACTGCACGAACCCCGATGATGCCAAAGGGTTGCAATCAGGTACCCCAGGCGAACAGATCAGGGAACGTGAACCACGCAACCGCTCCAGGCCGTCGCAGTCCAGAATGGAGAATATGCCTTTACGGGATTTCTCGATTGTCGAGGCAATATCTCCAAAGGTATCCGTCCACCTCTTGCCGTGTAAGGTCGTACTCCTGAGTAAAATGAACTGTATTGCTATGTCCGCGGCGTATTCCCCTTCCCTTCACCCTCGCTGCGCTCCGATCGGGGCGGAACCACGGCCAAAGCTCAATCTCCTGAACGAGGTCACGGTCAAAGCCGCGCCATCAATGACACAGGCCGCGTGTGGTTCGGGCCACTCTCTTGAACGGGTGCCAAGGCACGCCAATGGTTATCCGGCCTCCGCGGCCCCGATCGCGAGGCAGAACCAGCATAGCATCCTCTCTGCCGAGGCAAAGTCCCCCTTTTTTACTTTCACGACATGGCCGACGCTGCGCGGGGGTGGTGGCTCTTGACTGAGGAACGTGACCATCTGGTCCACCGTGGCGGAACAGGCATCGGCACACTGCTTCATCCAGGTATCGGCTTTTTCCGTGTCCTCAAGGCCAAGAACCATTGCCATATGTTGTCCGGTTACATGCCTTATCCAGGGAAGTTCTTCCAACGTGGCGTAGCGGTGAACGATCTTCGGTTTGTCCTGTGTCAATCGCTTTTTGAAATCGTGCCAGCCTTCGGCGTGTATCATCTTGCATCCGCGGAGGAACGCATCCGCTTTCCTTTGGTTGCTGATCGGTAGTTTGCCAGCGTCAATTGACTCCATGGCGGCGATCTTGTCCAGGTCCAGATCGTGAAATGCGGCCATTATGGCATCAAAGTGTTTTGCCACGACCGAATTGCGAAAACCGGCGACGAAGATGACCCAAAGGTAGACACGCAAGAATACCTTCAAATCGACATCTTCGAAGTTGTGGGGTTTGTAAAGGTCATCCCCGACATGCTCGCACGCTTTCTCCAACATGCGTCTTGCGTTGGTCTTGTCCATTGACAGTCAGGCCTCCCTCAATTTCCAATTACAAGCTTCATTCTCAAGCAGTTGCGGACATCACGACTTACAAATTCGTCGATCGCCAGAGCTACATGTATTCACGTTTGTACCTCTGCGGAGTACCGCTGCGACGCTGAAAGCGGCAATAGCCCAGTAGGAGGTGTCGTCCGTTTCAACTTTCTGTGATGTCTCGAAACCCCTACGCAATATTTGGAGCATCGGGATTGGAGCAGATTGTATCTCGCGAACTTCGCCTGGAGTTCCCCGATAGACCTTGAACCGAAGTTGACCGAATTTGGTCGATGCGAGACGTTCGAATTCGGCTGCCATTCGCGCAAGACAATCGGAACGGGATACTCGGAAAATCCACTGATGCCAGAGTACGCATGTGCAGTATTGCAACATGGCAAATTCATTCTCAACTCGCTCTGTTCGGGCTCCATAACAGTCACTCGTTTCCGTTCCGCCATCGTTGATTCCTTATCGTGAGCTTCGAGGTCGCTTTAACCAAGACTCAAGCAGACGACAGAGAACACATTCTTGTCCGAACTCGAGCCATCGTTTTTCACTTGGCCCTCAAATGCCTACCTATATTTGCCGTGGCCTTTGCCGCTTTGTAGGTCATGGAGAATCCGGGGCCAGCGATGTCAGTCGGGTTCGGGCGCCCGAAAGTTCAACTCATCGACCCGGGTTCTCCCGGGACAGTATTGCGAATTGGATAGACGGAACACAGACATGCAATCCGACGAACGACTGTTCCGGTGATGGAGTGGACTGGGTGAAATGGCGAACAAGGGTGGCCAGTGAATGGCGTCGGGCATGACCGAGGGACGTGAGCCGGTGTCGACAACCGATGTGCCCGGGGCCATCAGAGCGATGGTGTGCTTTCCGTGGAACGAGATGCTGAAGGAACTGCCGTCAGGACGGCGGACCCAACCGGAAGTCTCCGGATCACCCAAGTGTTGCCAATAAGCAGCAAACAAGCAAACAGCGGGAATCTTGCTCTTCTATGACTTCGCGCATAAATCAAGCCTTTGACAGCACAAAAGGAGGGGCGAAGATGCCAACCAAGCCCATCACGATCACAAGATATCGGGGGCCCCATGAGCACGAAAACATTTTCTTTCTGAGAACATTCGTAGAGAACATCGCGAAACGATCTCATAAGTACAGCCGCCTCTATTTGAAGGAGTACGGGATTTTGGCGAATGGGCTCCTGACCGGAGAACGCGGCTCCTATTCTTTGATGGCCGCTGCTATGGATCGCATCACCCCAATGTACGAGTCTGAAATGAGCGTGCATCGTCGGCGAGTAAACCGCCTTGACCCGAAAAACGAGGTCGATCCCGGGGAACGAACCGGACGTGTCGACCTCTGGTCCTGTTTCCGTGGGCTCGAGTATTTCATGGAGTTCAAGCGATCATATCTTTCGGCAGACTATGTACATGGCTGTGATGTCCCCAAGGGTATCGGTGACAAATGGCGGGAGTTGGACGAACAGGTTGACGCCGCCAGACAGGGCGTGGGGAGCAACAATGGATATGAAGAGTGTACCTACTTCATCGGCATGCATACGATTACGCCTTATCGAACGTGCCAGAACGAGGAATCAATCAACCGATCCTTGGAAGGCGACCAATTTTCAGTGAAGAAACTGAGGAAATGGGCTAAGGGTTTGTCCCCTCAACCGGACGCAGTCTTCGCTTGGAAAATTAGGAAAAACAGGCACAAATTCTGTCCGATTTCCTGGGATGATGACGATCGGGAATCCAGGTGGGAGACTTATCCGTGCCACTTGTTCTGCTTCCGAATAATGCGCAACGAAATAGGCGGGTGACCGCCGGGAAACG
The DNA here is from genome assembly GCA_965242975.1 of Paracoccaceae bacterium. Lineage (GTDB taxonomy): Bacteria > Pseudomonadota > Alphaproteobacteria > Rhodobacterales > Rhodobacteraceae > JAPPHA01. The sequence continues at coordinate 6,042,394 of CBDETS010000007.1, forward strand.
AGGAATTCAAATGCTGCGAAATATGCGGTCCTGTTCCTCGGATTACTGCTTTTCGACCCGGACCGGATAGACAGGATTCATAGGCGGAAAATCGACGCTCCTGAGAATTGAGTCCCTCGGATTCGGAGGGCGACCCACCAATTGCGCCGCCTTTTCCGAAAACGCCGCACCAGGAACCAGCGCCACCACCGATACGTGAAGCAGAAAAAACCCTCTCGGTCTGCGTCTCTTCCGAGGCCGATCTCACAAACCCTCACATGGCGGGCGTCATTCGTGCACCGATGTCTCTGTAACTGCTTCAGCGGCATGGTTTCTGTCAGAGAAATGGTTGCCGTGTGGGAGCCCGGATGGCCAGGTTACGCATTTTACGGCAGTTCGATCACGATTCGCTCGGAAGTGCCATTTCGAGTTTTGACAGGATTTTCTGCCTGAGTTCCTCGACGACCTTCTCGTCCCCGCCGTGCCATCCGGACGGGTCGGCCATTGTTCTCTCCATTACCTGGACGAGCTCCCTCCGCAGGACCGCCGTCTTTTCCGAAGGCAGTGCATTTGCGTCCTGCGGCCGATACATGGAGCCGGAACTTTCGAAGTTGCGTTGGGCTTCCAGTATGCTGTAGCCGAAAACCTCCCATTCCTGGTCGGACGGTTCATCTGGCGTAAGTTCCGCCTCATCATCATACGGATCAGGGAAACTCCACGCATTGCGGTGACGCCAGCATCCTTCCGCGAACATTACGCGTGGCTCGCTATCAATTTCGAATCCCGTCCCGAAATCGGGAAACCCGCAGATGATGCAGTCCTTTGACCAGAAATAGCCCCCGTGGCCAGGACGCAAGTTCGGATACCCGCAACATGCACAGACCGGTTCACCGCAGAGATCCCTGTGCCGCCACCACCAGGCCCAGCGCAGGCCCCAGGGCGAACCCAGATCGAGAGGATTCCTGTCCGCTTTCCAAATCACGGGCCCGTCGCCTCTTGCGATGACGGTAAGGATACTCGCCAAAATAACTTGCCCATTTGGTGTGAGTTCTGTACCATGCTACCATGCCATGTGTGGTCGAGACGCTGAAAGACAGGTTCGAGATGATGCTGCCGGTTCTGGACGAACGGGGGCGTCGGCGCTGGGCCGGTGTTGAGGCCAGTGCCATCGGACGGGGCGGGATTTCGCGCGTGGCCGAGGCGACGGGATTGTCGCGTGCGACGGTTCGCCAGGGTGTCAAGGATATCGCGTCCGGTGACGTGGCGCCCGCTGAGGGGACTGTCACGGGCACGAGGACGCGCCGGCCTGGTGGCGGGCGCAAGCGCCTGACGGAGACTGCGCCGGAGTTGGTGCCTGCGCTTGAGCGCCGGCTTGAACCGGTGACCTGCGGTGGTCCCGAGAGCCCGTTGCGCTGGACCTGCAACAGCGCGGCCTCGCTTGCGGCGGGGCTGCGGGCGGAGGGTCACGGGGTCAGCGAGCGCACGGTGAACCGTTTGCTGCACGAACTCGGCTACAGTCTCCAGGCGAACCGCAAGACCATCGAGGGGCGGCAGCATCCGGACCGTGACGGGCAGTTCCGGCGGATCAACCGCCGGGTCCGGGCGTTCCAGAAGCTTGGCCAGCCTGTGGTGTCGGTGGACACGAAGAAGAAGGAACTGGTGGGCCGGTTCCGCAATGGCGGCCGCGACTGGCGCCCCAAGGGCCATCCGGTGGCGGTGAACGTGCATGATTTTCCGGATCCCGAGCTTGGCAAGGCCATTCCCTACGGGGTCTACGACATGACCGCCAACACCGGTTGGGTCAGCGTCGGCATCACCAGCGACACGGCGGAATTCGCGGTCGAGACCATACGGCGCTGGTGGAAGCGGATGGGTTCTCCGCTCTACCCGGATGCCCGGCGATTGTTGATCACCGCCGACGGCGGCGGCTCCAACAGCAGCCGCAACCGGTTGTGGAAACTGGAAGTCCAGCGTCTCGCCGACGAACTGGGGCTGGCCATCTCGGTCTGTCACTTTCCGCCTGGGACCAGCAAATGGAACAGGATCGAGCACCGGATGTTCTGCCACATCACCCAGAGTTGGCGGGGGAAGCCGCTTGTCAGCTACGAGGTGATCGTCAACCTGATTGCCGCGACGACCACGAGGACAGGTCTGACCATCCGTTCCGACATCGACGAAGCCGAATACACCACCGGCATCAAGGTCACCGACGACCAGATGAATGCGCTATCCATCAGGCGAACGGGCTTCCATGGCGAGTGGAACTACACCTTCACGCCGCGCAGCTGATTGGATAGGTTATTTTGGCGAGACTCCTAATGTCGGCGACATTGCGGGAAAAGAGCACGGTGATCGTTTCGATCGTCCCCGCGTTGATGGTGACAACTTCCCCGTTGTGTTCAAGAACGACCCCTGGACCGGACCTGTCCAGTTCGATCCATGTCCCCGGGGGAAACCGCTCGGTTGCCGGCCGGGTGTCCTCGGGTCCGGGATCGTCGACCTTCTTGAACCGCGACAAGGCGGCATCCGGAATCATTGTCGAGGTACCTCGCTTCCGGTACTCGATTTCCAGGACCGAATTCCGTACCTTGAGAACTTGGCCGTATCCGTTACGGGGGTCGCGAACCCAGTCGCCCGGCGAGAAGACGTCTTTGAGCGACGGCAAGTGCTTTCGTTTTCGAACCGACTTCCAGTTACTGATGTGGGGCAGGAAGTCTTCGACGTCGTCGCCGTAGGAGATTTTCATCTCGTGCGGCGGATCGGGCTTCATCTCAAGGACGACGGCCGGCCGGTATCGGCCGGTGTCGATCCAGCTTCCCGGACGGACACGGGGTCTCCGAGGGGGCCTGAAAGGACGAAAACGCAACAGGCGTGCCGGAAACCGGCGCCGGTTGCGCGGGGGATTTGAAGCCGCCTCCAGCAAGGCGTCAACAGCGGCCTGGACGGCTTCGATGGTTCTTCCAGCGGACGCAAATTCGAGTTCAAGCCGATGGTTGTTCAGTTCTGTTCGTGCCCGGATCACCAATTGCCGTAGGTGTTCCGGACCCTTCTCCTTGAAGGCTAGAGAAAATCTGTAGTCATCGTCCTCCGCACCCTTGCAACGCAGGTGCGACCAGCACCACGCCCTGATCGCGTGCCTGAGACTGCTGGCAAGGTCGTTCTCGTGCTTGATCTTGAACTCCTCCCCGTCGTCCAGCACATTTTTCACGGAGGCGAACGTGTCGCGAGCATTGTTGGTTTCTCGCTGGGTCCAATCCCGGGGTCTCATCGGCCTGGATCGAAAAACCTCCCATTTCAGTCCGATCTGTACTGTTTCTTCCTTGCCGCTCTTGGTCTTCGAAGATGGCAATGTAATCGGGATTTCCATGCTGCCCTTCTGCCATCTTGGCGGATTTTCTTTCTTTTTCATCGCCGCGGCTCCCCGGGATGCTTGCGCAAAATCACGTCTTTTTCGAACACCAACACCAGTACGCGAATTCGATCATGCGAGAATATACGCATTTCAAGCCCGATTGGGCAGCATTGCAGCATTTCGTTTGATTGATCTCATCGTGCACGTATGTCGCCATGCCGAGAGTGCGCTTTCGGGATGTGGATCATCAACCCGACGGTCGACGGAATTCTCACGGCGTTATGCGACCAGACAAAAGGATGGACAATCCCGGCAGGATAACGATCACGCAAAGTGCAGAGAGCCCAGACACTCAAACCGAGATGCCGGACTTGATCCACGGCGTTCTCTTTCACTATGATCAGTGACATGGCTACCCACGAGATCAGGCTTCCAGACAGCGCGCGCGTCCGCGAGTTCCGGACAATCTCCTGGGACGACGAGGCTGGCACAATTTCCGGGGATCATTTCAATGTCGCGTATCTCCGGGACGTCCTAGCCGCTTTGAAGCCGGTGATCGTCGGCGGGGTCGACACAACCTGGGACCTCGCGGAACCCGGCCGCAGGCCGGAAGAGTTCCTTGTCTTCCTGTACATGGTTTGGTGGCCCGTTCTGAATCCCGAACACCGGAACCGGCAATTTGGGCGGCTTGATCCTTGTCGTTGACTGAGAAGAAGCGCGGAATCCCGGCCGGTTTCAGCCTTGGTCCACACGAACACGGAGCGGGTTCCGTGACGCCCGAGGTGACGCCCGGTGACGCCGCCGCCGCCGACAAGGTGCGCAGGCATGCGGCAGTGTTGCCGGAGTCATGGGTCAGGGCCGGTAACACCCTTCCGCTGGTCGCCTACAACGGACACCGCGGCGGGTATTGGCCAGCCGGGGAAGGCAGGTCCCATGCAGTGATTCATGTGCCGACGGACGGCGGTGGGACGCTCCACGAGTACGTCCACCACCTGCAGTACGCCATGCCCGGACTCCAGGCCGTCTTCCGGCAGTTCCATCGGCGCAGGACGGCCGGAGAGCCGCAGATCGAAATTCCCGGGTTCGGGCCGAACGTTGTCGGGAGGCCCAACCGGTACGTCATTCCCTACCAGGGTCGCGAGTACGGGCCGGACGACGACCCGCTGGAGGTTCTGCCCGTGGCAGTCCAGATGCTGTTCTACCCGATCGGGCAGGAGGACCTTCTCCAGGAGTTGACAAGGGACGATCCCGAGATGCTGGACTTGATCATCGGCGTTCTCTTTCGCTACGATCAGTGACATGGCTACCCACGAGATCAGGCTTCCGGACAGGGTGCGCGACCGCGAGTTGCGGACGATCTCCTGGGACGACGAGGCTGGCACGGTTTCCGGCGATCATTTCAAGGTCGAATATCTGCGTGACATCTTGGCCGCTCCGAAGCCGGTAACTGTCGGCGGTGTCGGCGCAACCTGGGATCTCGAGGATCCCGGCCACAGGCCGGAAGAGTTCCTTGTCCTCCTGTACATGGTCTGGTGGCCCGTTCTGAATCCCGAATACCGTAACACGCTGCCGGCAATCTTTGACGACATCCCGTTTCCGGCGGGAGAACCCGCCGAGGAGCTCTACGACGAGCACGGCAATCTCATGACCTGAAACAGGCGCCGTTCAAATGCCGTTTTCTGGCGCTCAAACGGCCTTTGCACCCCGACAAAATTCGCGTTTCTGGCCGTGGTTCGCCGGTCTCTTACCAACATTTTCCGTTATTTTCCGGCGCGTGCGTCGTTTCCGCCGGTTTCCCGGTCCGCGTAAATCCGCCACTTTGTCCAACTACTGTTGACAGAAAGTGGATCTGTCCCGGATCGTCTCACTTTATCCCGGATTCCGCAGAATTCTTGTCTCCCTACAGGCGAGGATTTCCAGTCTGTCATGACCCGACCGGGTGCTTGCAGGACAATTCCAACTTCGGCCATAGGGTGCGCGTGCAACCGGGTTCGTTCGGATTCCAGGTTCGCGACGAACTGTTCTCACGCATCCAGGTCCAGCGTTGGCAGATCCCTGACGATTGTCACTGTCTCCCGGCTGACGGTGATGACCCGGAGAAACAGGTCGAGCGGATAGCGGGGGTCGCCGATGGTCTCGACGGCATAGCGGTTGGCGTCACTGACGATACCGCTCGCCTTGTCGGTCTTCACGACCTGACGCTCCATTACCCAGGAGAGTGCGGGTTTTCCGTTGACGACATAATCCCACGCCTCTTCTGGTATTTCCCGGATTGTTACATGCGGATTGTAGATCACCGTGGATCGGTCCTTGTTCTTCCCCGTTCCAGGGTGGCGCATCTTCTCGGCCCGGTAAAGAGTCTCAGGCGGAAGTATATCGGCTTCAGCGATTTCCACCTGGCAGCCGTCCCACGGTTGGACGCTCTCATAGTCGACATGCAGCTCGCCGAGTCGCTTCCCGGCATCCCGGAAGACACGGTAGTCTTCCACGGAATTCACGAGCGGGATTCGGGGCAGTTCCTTCGCCAGGTTAGCGGAAAACCGTGCCCGGTAATCCCCGGAATGCAACAGCCCGTAGATATAATGGAAGATGTCCTCCCGCGTGATCGTCTCCGAGGGGTAGGCAGTACAAAATTTCCCGACGGCGAAGTCGGTGATGGCGTCAGTGCGTTGGTAACCCCTGGTCGTGTCTCCAAGGAAATCACGCTGTGCCTTGTTCGCCGTTTCGGTCTGGTTCTCGTACAGCCATAATGGGAAGCACTGGCCCGAATCTATTGTATGAAGGTTCGGCAATGCATCCATCATCAGAGCCGAGAAGCCCGCGCGTGCACCCTTTCCTGACACCGCGATCACCCGGTTCGGGAGATCGGCGTTCGGGAATATTCTGGGCATTTGGTAGACCCGTTCGTTCAATTGGCGACTGTAGAATTGCCACTGCTTCGTGAACGGACGGTAATGGCATGGAACGAATTGCCCGTTTCCTTCGGAAAGACTCTTGCCCCTCCGCAGGTCGTTCTTGAGTGAAGCCGACCAGCTGACCTTGCGAGGATCGGTCGTGATGAAACTATCGAGGTTTTGGGTAGCAGCGGGGCCTCCTTGAACGGAACGCCAGCGTTTCAGTTCACGATTATAGACGCCGATCATCGAACGGACATTGGCTTCAACAGCGGTAAGGGAAGGGTTGATGCACCACGAATCCCTCTGGGTCTTGACCCCGCAGGAGTAATTGCCAAACAGTACGTTCTCTGACCGATCTTGCTTGTTCCCGAGAACAGGAAATTCGTCGAACCCCGAAGCACGCTGGTTCAGCCAGTCGCCATGTTTGTCGGGTGTGATCCAGGTCCAGCCGCCCGCTTCGTCAATCCCGTTGATGCTGCCGAAGCCACGGATGATGGCGAGTTTCTGTTTCTTGTCCAGGTTGTCGCCGATGTCGTGAAACAGGATTCGGCCCTGTTCTTCTGCCTCCGGGTTTTTGACCAACACGGTGATCGCAACGCCCGTCATGCTTCCCTGGCCGAAGACGTTTTCGCCTTCGCCGGCCCGCTTTCCCGACAGCATGTCCTTGCGGACATCCCCGCGCAAATGAAAAACGTAGACGCTGGAGAACTCCTCCTTCAGGCATTTGCGCATCCCGTCGGCAAAAGCCCGTTCGATCCATGCTCCTCCGGAAACAAATGCCATCACCCCGGTGTCGCCGAGCCGGTCACTGGCCCAACGGAACGCCCGGATATAGCTGTCGTAGAGCGCGTTCGTGTTCTTTGCAGTGGAACGTTTCGCCCATGTCTCCCGAATTCGCCGGTCGAGACCTGCATAGGCCACGTTCTTCTCGTTGATGTTCTCGCTCTTCTGCCCCGCCGACCAGGGAGGATTGCCGACGATGACGCGGATATCGGTCTTTTTTTGCCGCTCCCGACGGCTGGAATTGTCCTTCATGTAGAAGGAAAGCAAATCCTCCAGTTCATGCAGGGCGAAGGTGTCGGTCAGGCAGATTCCTTCGAAAGGAAAGTAGTCCTCCCGTTTCGCCACCGAGTGGAACACGGTCTCGATGTTGATGGCCGCGATGTAATAGGCGAGGAGTACGATATCATTGGCATGAATTTCCCTGCGAAACTTGCGTTCAAGGTCCTTGTGCTCAATCAGTCCCGACTGCAAGAGACGGGTGATGAAGGTGCCCGTGCCAGTGAACGGGTCAATCACGTGGATGCCCTCAGAACTCAGCGTCTGGCCGAACTCGGCCTCCAGCGCGTCGTTGACGGAATGGATGATGAAATCCACGATCTCGACCGGCGTGTAGACGATCCCCAGCATCCTGGTGGTGCGTGGAAATGCGCCGCGGAAGAACTTGTCGTAGAGTTCGACAACGAGGTTCTGACGGGCCTGCGGATCGGTAATGCCCTCGGCGCGTCGGCGCACAGAAGCATAGAAACCTCCCAGTTCCCTTGCCTCCCGACCAACCTGCGCCTCGTCGATGACGGACAGGATCTCGTTCATCGCCTTTGAGACGGGATTTCTGTTGACGAACGCGTGCCCTTCGAACAGGGCGTCGAACACCGGGCGGGTGATCAGGTGCTGCGCCAGCATCTCGATGGCGTCGCGCTCGGTGACTGAGTCATTCAAGTCATCGCGAATTTCTTTCAGGAAGTCGCGAAAAAACGCTTGCGCATCGCTTCTCTCCGTGTCGACAAGGCTTTCGATCCGGATGATGTGGCGTTCGGCTATCCTGGCAACGTCCTTTGCCCAATCCTCCCAGTACTCGCGGGTGCCGCATTTCTCGACGATCTTCGCCATCACGGCGCGCGAAAAATCATCGATGACCAAATCCATCGTTATCTGGTCTCTGATGTCCGTTTCAGAAGTACTGCCTCCTTTGCCGATTCCGGAGCCTGTCCCGCCGGAGCGGACCGGCAGGTCTTCGATCGTGGCCGTCACGGCATCGAGTTCCGGATCGTCTGCTGATGTTCTGCCATCAACGATCGCGATTCGTCCGTGGACTTCCTGGCCGAGACCCCCCTGGTTGATTACCGCGTCGAGCCTCTCGTCGTGAGCGCGAAGGGCATTCAGGATCTGCCAAACGACACGGTAACGATTGTTGTCGTTCAGCGCCTGTTCTGCAGGAGTGTCGGGCGGAATGCCGACAGGCAGGATGACGTAACCCATCGTCTTGCCGCGCGCCTTGCGCATCACCCTGCCGACGGCCTGCACCACGTCGATCTGGCTGTTGCGTGGATGGAGGAAAAGGATGGCATCGAGAGCCGGGATATCCACACCTTCGGTCAGGCAACGAGCGTTGCTGAGGATCCGGCAGGTGTTGGCCCCGGCATCCTCCTTGAGCCAGTCGAGTCGCTGCCTCCTGTCCCGGGCGTTGTAGGTTCCGTCCACGTGTCTGACCTCGCAGGCAAACCCGTTCCGTTCGCTTGCGCCGCTCTCCTCCTGAAACTCGGCGACAACCTGTTCGAACTCGTCACGGACCAGTTTCGATTTCGCGATACTGTTGCAGAATGCCAGTGCCCGGCGCATGGGTCCGGATTCATCGACGGCGTCACCGGTCAGACCTGTTTTTGACAGGGCTTTCCAGCAGCCCACGATCTTCGTTGCGTCGTCAAGAAGAAGTTCACCGTTGCCGCCGTCCTTGCCCGCGAGGCGCTTCTGAACCGCACCGCTGACCTGTCCTTCATCCATCGCAAGGACAACCACCCGGTAGTCGGAGAGGATGTTGCTCTCCACGGCCCTTGCGAAACCGTGATGAAACAGGACCTCGCCATACTGTTCAGGATCGTCCATCGATGCCAGGACAGCTTTCATCTGCTGCGCCTTTGACTTCGGAGCCTCACCGTAGATCCGTGGCGTTGCCGTCATGTAGAGCCGCTTGCGGCCCCGGATCACCGTGTTGTCATGGACCTTCATGAAGTTCGACTGGTCCTCTCCGGGGAACTTCACGCCGGTCGTTCGGTGGGCCTCATCGCAGACGATGAGGTCGAATTCAGGGAGGCCGTGAGTTGCCTGCGCATCGGCGATTACTGAAATCGACTGGTAGGTGGCGAAAACGACCCGCATGGCCTCGGAAGCCGAAGCCCCGACTTCCCGTGCCAGCGCTTCCGGGTCCGTCGTTGCCGGAAAGGCGAGGTCCGTCACTTCAAGTTCCGCAATGTCGTCCGCACTACGCCGCCGCTTGCCCACCTGCCTGTCCGAGCAGACTGCGAAAGCGATGAGCGGAAGGACCGCATCGGCACACCATTCAGGTACTGTCTGCGACATCAGGGCAAGCGAAGGTACAAGTACCAGGACATGACTTCCGATACCTGCCAGATCCTCGGCGATGCGCAATCCGGTCAGGGTCTTCCCCGTGCCACAAGCCATGATGATCTTGCCCCGGTCGGCGTTGGCCAGTCCGTTCCGGACTGCTTCCAGGGCCTCGACCTGGTCCGGGCGCAATGTCTTCGGCTCCGGACGGGCGATTTCGCCGCGGGCAGCGAAAGCCGACCAGTCGACGCGGCTTTCCTTGAGATCATGCAGACCAACCCTTGTCACCGGGAGCGCCTGCCCTTCGAGCATTGATGTTGCCTGATCACTCCAGGGGACATCGGTCGTTTCGACGATCAGCCGTTCGACAAATCCGTGCTTACCCGAGGCGGAGATGAAGCTGTCGATATCTTCCTTGCGAATTCGCCGATCGTGGGCAAAGAATTTGCACTGGACGGCAACCAGTCCGCTGTCATGGCGGGTTGCAACCAGGTCGATTCCAGTATCGCTCCGATCCTGGCCTTGGCGGCGTGCCCAGTCTGTCCAGAGTTCCGCTTTTGCAATGCGTTGGGCCTGCACCGGATCGGCGGGAAGCCAGGCCGCGACCAGTTTCTCGAAAGCCGTTCCCTTGTCGCGTTCGCTGATGGCCGCGTTGCGGTAGCTCTCAAGCAGGGTTTCCAGCGGGGTCACCAGGTTCTCCGTCTCGGGCGAGCCTACAATCGGGGTGTTGCCGATCTCAGAGAAAAACGGAAAATAGTCGCGTATACGAAGGCAGTCTGTACGATTTGCTCGCTCACAAGGTGCATGTGGTCCAAGTCCGCCAAGTTCCGCATGACTATGTTTGTTAGTTTTTGAGACATGAAACCGAACCGGTACGTCTCGTGGAATCCATGAATCCATTTTCCTGATATCGGTTCCATCAAGAAAATTTGGACCATTCGAAAGAAACTGTTAACGAGCCCGGATCCTGACAGGACTTGTAGAACTGTCATATCTGTTGGTGGCTAAACAAGACGCTGTTCCATCGGGTTGAAGGTCACAGGTAATGACACGTCGGTAGATATAGGATCGGTCCGAACAGTGGACATCGGAATCATCACTGATCTCCAGTTGACCGATTGCATTGAATCTCGCGATGGTTCCAGATCGACAGGTTCTACCGTCGGAATACCGAAGAGTCTGGTTGCCGGCACCATTGGCATCAAAGCACATGTTCCAACTGTCAACGGTCGATACGACACCAGTTTCTACGTCTCTTGTCCGATAGAGTGAATCGAGCACCCAACACCCCTCAAGCATCCGGATGTCCTCTTCTTCCCATTGTTCGGCGTCCATTCCACCGAGTGGTTCCGGCTCGGGTTCAGGATGTGGCGGAAGATCCGGAGGGCACTCGATCCGTGCAAGCTCCATTTCCAGATCCGAAACCTGCGCCTCCAGTACGGCCTGTCGGCCAAGAGCCTCTTCAAGACGAGAATCAGGGACGTTCGCAACAACCGCAGGGCAACCGGGAGTCCCCAACGTTGAAAGTGTTGACAGAATGCCACACGCGCCGAGGATCAGATAAGCGGCTATACTGACAAGGCCCAGCAACAAGGACGCAAGGATCCAGTGGAACACTCGCGTTCGGGGAGGATAACCGAACCGGCGCATCGTTGATCAAAAGCGTAGATGTGCACGAAAATTGCACATTTGGGCCGCAACCTTCAAAGCAACTGAAAAGTCCGGCACAGCGAAGACTATATCAAGGTGTCGGCAAGAAGCATCAAACTCAGGAACAGGGGGCACCATACATTTTTCCGAGCCATTGACCACACTGCAAGAACGTATTTTCGTAACGACGCCATCTCGAACTTGTTGCATCCCCACAAACCGTGAATCAATCTCCTGGAGTCGAACACGCCGCAGATCGGCCAGGAGAGTCTTCCGCGTTCCGGCCTCGATCAGGGTTCTCTTCAATGCATCGGCAACTGATCGAAGGATCCGGGTGTCGCTGTCCCCCGTGACGATCAGGGGGACTATCTCCGGTCAGCCGAAACCGTCCAGCGCAAGCGAAACAGCTTTGCCGATCCTCTCGACGGCCGCAGCAACGTCATGGTCCCCGACGTGGGCGTATCTCAAGGTCATGGTCGCCTTCCGATGACCGAGCAGCCGCGCCACCACGGGCAGGGGGATTCCCTTCATCACAGCCTGGCTGGCATAGGTGTGCCGACAGTCATGAAGGCGGACGCCGGAAAGACCAGCCCGCTCCCGGACCCGGGGCCAGAGCTTGAGATCGTGTCCACGCGGCCTCCCCGGATTGACCGGAGAGGGAAACACGAACGGGCCGGACCCACGCTGCTGTCGGTCGATGACGGCACGGGCGCCCGCACTCAGGTACACCGTCCTTGGTCCGGTCTTGCTGTCGATGAGCCGGAGCGTGTCTCCGTCGACCTCGGACCACCGCAGGTTCTTGATTTCGCTCTTGCGGGCTCCTGTGAACAGGAGGCGGATGATGTCCGCTTGCGGCGCCCAATCAGGCCGCTCGGCAACGCATTGATCGAGTGCTTCGTGAAGGCGGGAGATTTCCTCCGCCGACAGGAACCGGGTGATTCGGGGCCTCGGATTCATTTTCGTGCGACGAGTCGGGTTCAGGGCGATGTGGCCAGTGGCGACAGCATGGTTCATGATCTGCCGGAGAAGTGCCAAGGCATTGTTGGCATTTCCGGGTGCCGTCACACTGTAGCGGTCGAGCCAGGCATCCACGTCGGCCGGAGTGATCCGGTCGAGTGGCAGGTGCCCGAATGCCGGAAGCAACTGAATTCGGAGAAGAGACTCCACTCTTCTCCGTGTCGACGGTTTCCAGCGGGCAAAATGGCTGGCCTTCCACGGGTCTGCCACGTAGTCCCGGAACAACGGAATGTTGAATTTGGGTGTCGAACTCGCTCCGGCTTCGACTGCATGCCCGTTCAACTGGATCGAAAGACACTCCATGCGGGCATCCCGGACGCTCTTCAACGTCACCGGACCCAGCGAAATCCGCCGGGCCTGGCCCGCACCCCTCTGGTGGAAGACGTATCCCCGGTACCCGGACGCGCGGACGCGAACACCGAGACCTGGGGTGACGGTATCCCAGACCGTGTAGTCGGTCTCGCCGGGCTTGAGACGCAGGATGCTGGCGTCGGCCAGGCGTATTCGCTTTGTCATGGATCATCCCTCCCCGCCAAGAATCGGTGCCACGGCATCGATGGCGGCCCGCACCGAATCGTCCGCAAGGTGGATGTACTTCAGAGTCGTGTCCGGCTGACTGTGACCAAGCAGGCGGCCGATGGTGAGAACAGTCTCGCCGGCCTGCATGGCAAAACTCGCATACGAATGGCGAATATCATGAAGGCGAACATCCCCGAGGTCCGCTTCGTCACGGAGCTTTCGCCAGAAACGGTCCAGACCCTGTGCCGGGCCTCCCCCGGTCTTTCCCGGAAAGACCCACACGCCCGTTTGGGGCAGGCCGTCCAGGACCGCGCGGGCGGCAGAGGACAGCCAGACGGTTCGCGGTCCCGTCTTGCTGTCCCTCAGGAAAAGATGGCCGTCACGGTAATCTGCCCATTGCAGGGTCATGATCTCGTTTCGACGGCAACCGGTGAGGAGGAGCAACCTGACAGCGGCGACGAGGAGATGGCCGTCATGCCTTGCCAGCGTCGCGCCCAGTCGGCGGGTTTCCTCCCGGGACAGGAATCGTTCGCGGCCGCGCCGCCGGTACCGCCGGATGTTTCGGCACGGATTGCTGCCTTCCGGGTGATAGTCGAGGATTTCGGCTTCGCGCATGATCACCGACAGGACCGGCATCGCCCGGTCGGCAGCGGCGGGGGTCGACCGGAGGGAGGCGAACCTTTGCTGGACGTCCTTACTCGTGATCGCGCCGATCGGCTGCCCCCGGAACCGCGGAAGGATCTGGTTCTTCAGGTACCCGCGATTGACCGCGAGCGTGCGTGGTTTCCAGATTCGGGCAAGGCGGCGGAAGACATCATCCGCGACGTCCTCGAACGGGGACCCCGAAGGATCAACAGTTCCGGGGGTCGGCTCTCCCTTCCGCAAGGCGGACAGATGCGACCTGGCAAGCGCGCGGGCTTCAGACACCGGCATCGTGCCGGCATCGCCGATCGTCGTCCACACACGCCGCCCGTCGTGTTGGGCGTGAACGAAAAACCGCTTGCGACCGGACGGCAGGATCCGGACGCCAAACCCCTGAAGTTCGATGTCGCGGCATTCGCGGGCGGACTTACCGGGTTTGAGTGTGTCGATTCGACGCTGGGTCAGGCGGCAGTTGGGCAAGGATTTTCTCCCGAATCAGTTGCACTGGCGGACCGGAAAGAGGCCGATTTGACGTTATCCGGTTCTTGTCACGAGAGAAAAAAGAGCTTTAATTCAGACCGTTAAGGTTTCAACAGCACCGAAGGTGCGTTCGGTGATGTGTTTGCCAAATGGCACCGAACAGGTGTGTTCCTCCTGTTTGAACTGCCGCGGTTAGGCACCCCGGTCTGACCGGTCGATTCTTTCGAAATTGGCACCGGCACTCGGGCCGGATCCATTGGGTGACGCGCCATTGGGAGAGATGCACGGGCTTGGCGAAACGAGCATCGCGACGTTGCGGTCGGCAAAGACGTTGACTGAACGTCCGGGCAAGACATGACCGAAAGAGAACGTGCACACTGGCGCATCAGAGCGGCAAACACCTCGGACCAAAGAAACTGTATGGCTAAATTTACGTGCGGAATCAGTTACATGAAATCCGGTTGCTGATCCTGCCATTGTGTAACCGTTCGGCGACGGAGTGATGGCCTATCTGGCTTTCACTGATTGAGTGTTCTTTTCCAGTCTTTTCTGAGCGGACAGAGCCAGATGGCCTTGATCGGTTTTCCGAATTCCTTCCGTGTGTCGTAGCGTCCGCGTCCCTGCGTGGCTCCGACATGGATCCATCCGGAAGCCTTGTAGGTGATCCCGGATGTCGGCGGTTTTTTCAAAGCGCGTGATTTTGGCGGTAAACCGCGCTTTTGAGGTTGATTGAGGCCTTTTTGAGTGCGTGCTTGTGGTCTGTGCGTTTCGCTGGTTTGCGGTATTTGCTGGAAATTTAGGTGGCGCGCGAGCGCATTTTCTTCCCATTGTGGTGGTTCATCGGGAGCATTTTGCCTGTTGTTCGGGGTGCAGAACCGCGTGTTTGCATTTCCGGGCATCCGGCAAGATCCGCCGCAACGGGATCGATTCCCAGAGCAAACGGGACGGCAACCAGCCCGTCCGCGACAAGACCCCGCGATGGCGGTTCCCGGTTCCCACATGCGCGCATCGACGGAACCGGTTCCCGGAACCGCTCAACGCACCTCGGCACTGCCAACTCGACAAGCGGGTACCACCAGGACCGGGATTGACCGGCTATCAACTACCGTGCGCACTCCTGGACTGCCCGGTCGGTGTTGACGATGTCGTTCCAGTCGGTGTTTTCGGGCGGGCGGTGTCTGTGGAAGGCGACGTGGGTCGGGAGGTGCACCTTTTCGCGCAGGGTCTCGGCCTGGCGTTCTCCGGCCTCGTCGTGATCCTGCGCCAGGATGACGGTCTTGAGGTTAGGGAGGCGATGTGCGGCGCGGGTGATCTGTCTGCACTGTCGTGACGACGGCGCGCCGGCGGTGGAGAGGAAGGCCTGACGGGTCGGACACTGGTTGATCTGTGCGAGGCTGAGGGCGTTGACGGCGCCTTCGGTGATGACGAGGGCGTTGAGGTTTTCGGCGTCGGCGCAGAGGGCAAACAGGCTGCGCGTTCCGCCGGTTGCGAAGCGCCGCACCCCGTCCGGCGGGCCGATTTCGAAGCCGGTCAGCGTGCGGTGTTGATCGCGGTGGGCGAACAGGACCCGGCCCTTGCGGTCGCATCGGATCAGCGGGCGATAGGTGTCGAGTGTTTCCCGGGTGATCCCGCGTCCGATGAGCCATTTCGGTGCGGGGTGCGGCGTTGCCTGGTGCCAGAGGGCGCGGAAGTCGGTCGCGGCGTGTGCGGGACCTCCGAACCTGTCACGGATGTCGGCGAAGGAGAGGCCGCGCCGGAGCATGAAGTCGATTGCGGTTCCGTTGTCGTCGCTGTCGCGTGTGTTGAAGTAGACCCAGTGGCCATTGTCGCGGCGCCTGGTGACGAGCTTGGGCAGGCCGGGCGCGCGCAGCACGGGGTTTGCGCTGCTCGAGGCTTCGGGGTCGCGGACATATCCCCATGCTGCGGCGATGGTCGCGAACGGCATGCGCTTGATGGCGTCGAAGTCGACGCGGTATGGCCTATTCCGTTTCACGCCTGATGCGCCAGGAGTCGCTGTCGATGGTGATGAGTGTGGCGTTGTGGACCAGGCGGTCGACGGTTCCTGCGATACCCGACGCGCTCGGGAAGACGCGGTCCCACTGGGCGAAGCCGAGGGAGGTGGTGACCAGTGTCGAGCGGTGCCGGTAGCGCCGCGAGACGATGGCGTAGAGGATGTCGGCATGGCGGCTTTCGAGCGTGACGTATCCGATTTCATCGAGGACCAACAGGCGGGGCCGGGCGAGGATTCCCAGGCGGCGGCGCAGTTCGCTCCTCGAGGCGATCTCGGCGAGGGTTTCGAGCAACTCCGTCGCCTTCTCGAAGCGGACGGTATGGCCGTTGAGGAGGGCCTGGTGGGCGGCATTGGCGGCGATCATTGTCTTACCGGTGCCTTGTCCGCCAACGAGCACGGCGTTGTCTGCGTGTTCGATGAAGGCGAGGCTCATCAGCGCCTCGACATTGGCGCGGCTGATCGCGCGCGGCCATGTCCAGTCGAAGTCCGCCAGCGGCTTGAAGGCCGGCAGCCGCGCCTCGGCACGGCGGCGTTCGTAGCTGCGGGTCCTGCGCACCTGTTCTTCGCTGACGATGAGCTCCTCGAGCCAGTCGGCATTGGCGACGTCGTCCCAGCGATCGATCAGGCCATGGAGGCCGAGCGCCCGGGCACGGTCCCTGAGTCCGGTCATGTCGTGTCGTCCTCCTTTTTCGCGGCCGCGGCTCTGTCATAGGCGGCGGGATCGGTTCCCCGCGGGGTCGTGGTGCGGCTGCTGTCGGTGATGCTGACGTTCGGCAGGCCCCGGGCGCGGCGCCGCGTCTCGATGATGCTCCGCACCGTGTTCGGGTGGCACGAGCCCCGCTCCAGCGCGGCGGCAATGGCGCGGTCGAGTTCATCGGCGCCGTGGCTGTCGAGCAGGCGGTTCAGCGTCCGGGCGCATGTGGCGACGTTCAGCTTCCGGCATCCGGCAAGCGTGAGCATCTCCTCTGCCCGCGGCACGGCGCGCAGCAGCATGTCGCGGACACTCATGGACCTGCCGTAGCGCTTGCGGGCGACGAGCGCCTTGACGTGCTCGGGATCGCTGATCTGCTGCTGCCTGCCATAGGCGCGGGCATGGGCCGCGACCTCGCGCACACTGTCGAGGATGCGGACCCCGTAACGGGAGGCGACGAGGGTCAGGCTTGCCGTGGCGTAATCGGGCGGAACGCTGTAATCGTTGGTGTCGAAGCGGGCGTAACAGGTCTTGTCGATCTGCACCGCGCGGACCTCGTCGGTCGGGAATGGCGCGTCCGGCAAGGGGATCAGTTTCTCCCTTTCGCGGGCAAAGGCATCCCGGACCAGCAGGCTGTCGTCGTCCGGCCAGGGACGCCGGGCGGCCCGGCCGAAGCACCACTCCCGGGCCGCGGCGTTGAGTTCGTCGAGCGGGACGGAGATGTCGCGCCCGGCGAAGAAGCTCGTGCGGGCAAAGGCGACCCGGCGTTCCACGCGTCCCTTTTCTTCCGGACTCCGGGGCCAGGCGGCGGTGGGCTTGAAGGCGTAATGGCCCGCCAGGGCGAGCACTGTGGGATGGAAGGTGATGGCGTTGCCGCGCCGCGTGACCACGGCGCTTTTCAGATTGTCGTAGATGAGCCTGCGGGGGACGCCGCCGAACGCTTCGAAGGCCTCGACATGGCCATGGAGGAAGCTGCTCATCCGCGCGTTGTAGAAGAGGCTCAGGAAAGTCTGGCGCGAGTAGCTCAGAGTGACGAGGAGCCCCATCAGCTTGCGCTCCGCCCGACCGATCCGGACACGCCCGAACTCGGCCCAGTCGACCTGGGCCTGCTCGGCGGCGAGGAAGCGGAGCCGCATCGACGGCTCGGGCCTCTTGACCGGCCTGAGACCGAGGGCGCGCAGGGTGTGGCGGAAATGGTCTTCCCCGCCGCGGTAGCCCCGTGCCTCGACCTGCCCGTACAGCGTGCTGGCCGGCAGGTCCGGAGCTTCCTTGAGTTGCTCCTTGATGAACGGGATGAAGGGATCGATCAGTTTTGGCCGCGCCCGGCGCTCCTGTCCCTGCGCGCGCACGGCCCGTGTCACCGTGCTGTGATGGATGCCGAGATGCCTGGCTATGGTTCCGACCGGCCAGCCCTCGGCCCGCGACAGCCGCACGATCGTGGCGCGCATGTCCTCGTCGATCGCCATGAGATCACCTCCGTCATCACCCCGAACGCCGCGCTCAGGGGTCGTGCACCACCACATGGGTGCAGATCCGGCCGCATCCGACACAGCGCAGCGGCGATTCGCGCCGGAATTGCGCCGGAAACACCGCCCTTAGGCGGCGGAGGGGCAGCCCGGAAGTATGGTCCGTAACGGTTTTTTCATCATCGGTGCCGCGCGGCGCAGAAGACACGACAGCGACAGGGGCGATGCCGGCCGTCTCCGGCGCGGCCCGACCCGCAGCACGCGCCCGGTCCGCCTGGCGTACCCGGTAGCGCCGCTGGCGGTCCCGGCCCGTCTCGCGCCCCCTCCCGGTACGCCTGTAACGCCGCCGCGCCTCGCGGCGGTTCTCGATGCGGGACTGTTCGCTGCAGGCCCGGGAACAGTACTGGTGCCCCCGGTCGCACGACGCGCAGATCACAACCTGTCGATGGCACCGGTTGCAGGTGAACAGGCGTCCCGTCTCACACACCCGCCGCTCTCAAGAGCGGGGTAGACCCGGACGGGAAATTGCCTGATAGTACACAGGAGTTCGGTCCCCGTGACCAACTCGTCCAGGTGCGGTGCCGGGGCTCGTTCTGTCTTTGAGCCGGCACCGCGCCGCTCTGTCTTTCGACGCCGATCTAGCACCTGTTCCGGCCCCCGGCCACCGCGTGGCCGCCGCGGCGGTACCTCAGGCGTCAGATGCCGTGCTCAAGCCCACCGCAAGCTCCCGGGAACGCCGCATCCAGGACATCGCCTCCGACCGGCGAAGCGCAAGGGAAACGTCACCCGGACACGGACAAAGGGATCTGCACGGGGCCGCGGCAACAGGACAGGTAATGCAAAGACCGATCAAAGCGGCAATAGGATTCCGACAATAGGGAAAGAGTTCAATCCCGCCAAAGCGCGGCGAATCGCCAGAATTCCGCGCTTTTCCGTAGCCACCGACACCGGAGAAGCGCGGGGTTTCGACGAAGGTTTCCATCAGGACCGGGGAGATGTTGTACCGCCTTTGCCAGTCCTCGGGCAGTTGGCGGCGCACACTCGAGAGGATGTGGGAAGCCAGGTTCGGGATGTGAATCCATGGCATGATGAGATATCGGGAATTGTTGATCACGCGATACAGGTTTCGCTCCCGGACTTCCGCAGACCATCCGATGAAGGCATCGCGGGGTGCGGTCTTCCAGGCGGCGGCCGAGAAGCCGAGCATGGCCAGGGGCCGGCCTTCCCGGTCCTGGACTGCATAACGCATCTGTGCACCGATCAGGGGCGTGTAGCCGAGGTAGTGCCAGCGGGCGATGAAGCCGTTCCAGGCGACGCTGGCCGCACGGTCTGCACCGGTGACCTTGACCAGGCGGATCGGGCGCACCGCGTCCAGCGTCTCCGGCATTGGCGTGGCCGGCGGGTCGGTCTCCGGGCCGAACTCCGGGACCCGCCGCGGCCGCAGTCCGTGCCGCGGCGGCGGCAGTGTGATGATCCCGTCCCGGTGCATCCTCAACATGGTGAGCCGGGCCATCATGTCCCTGAGCCCGCAGGGCAATCGCGTTTGAAAATATTTTCTCTTGGCTTCTGAGTGATTGCATGATTCCCTGTTGAAAAACAACAACCTGAGGCAGGGATGAGGCAGGACAATGCAGGACTTCGCACGAATATTCGACGGGGTGGAAGCCCCCCGGACCAGCA
The DNA here is from genome assembly GCA_965242975.1 of Paracoccaceae bacterium. Lineage (GTDB taxonomy): Bacteria > Pseudomonadota > Alphaproteobacteria > Rhodobacterales > Rhodobacteraceae > JAPPHA01. The sequence goes on from CBDETS010000007.1 coordinate 6,062,120, forward strand.
ACGCGACCCGTCACGATCTCCATGAAATGCTGATGATCGCGCTTCTGTGCGTGATTTGCGGTGGCCAAACATGCACCGACATGGAACTTTTCGGGCGCTCGAAAGAACAATTCCTGCGCCGCTTCATGACGCTCGAACACGGCATCCCGAGCCACGACGCCTTCTCGGCGCTGTTCAGGATTCTCGACCCCGACTGCCTGGGCAGGGCGCTCCTGCGCCTTGCTGCGGACTGGGCCGAGCAACACGGTCCGGACGTGATCGCGATCGACGGCAAGACGCTGCGGCGCTCCTTCGAGGACGCAGCAAAGCGCACGCCGCTGCACGTGGTCAACGCCTTCGCCACCGGTGCGCGCCTGACGCTCGGACAGGTCAAGGTTGACGGCAAGTCCAACGAGATCACGGCGATGCCGGCGCTTCTGGAGCTTCTCGACATCGAAGGCAGCACGGTAACCGTCGACGCCATGCACACGCAGCGGGCGACCGCGGAGACGATCACGGCCAAGGGCGGCGCCTACGTCCTGGCGCTCAAGGGCAACCAGGAGACGCTTCACGACGATGTCCGGCTCCACTTGGCGGACCCGGAGAACGCAGAAAAGATGATTCGTTTCAATGACGTGGACACGGGTCACGGGCGCATCGAGATCCGCGAGGCCACCGTCTGCCATGACGTCGACACGTTGGTGGACCTGCATCACTGGCCCGGCCTGCAGGCCGTCGGGAAGGTCACCTCCACACGGGAGATCAAGGGGGAACGGAGCACCGAGACCCGCTTCTTCCTTCTCAGCGAAAGGCTCGATCCGGAGCGGTTCCTCAAGACGGTGCGGGCGCATTGGGCCGTGGAAAACTCCCTCCACTGGGTCCTGGACGTGACCATGGGAGAGGACAGCCTGCGCAACCGGAAGGATAACGGTCCCGAGAACCTGGCGCTGATGCGGAAGCTGGCGCTGAACCTGGCGCGGATCACGCCAACAGCCAGAAAGCAATCGATGCGCGGCAAGCTGAAGAGGGCCGGCTGGGACAACGATTTCCTTCTGAAACTCGTCAGCTTCGCATCAAGCCTCGCAAAGGACGTCGAACCCGGATAAATCCAAACGCGATAGCCCTGCCTGAGCCCGCCGTCGGGCTTGACCCAGCCGATGGCGCGGCAGAACGCACGCGCCAGCCCGGCACGGGTCTGCTGCGGGGAGGACGCGATCAGTTCCCGCATCAGCGCCATCTCGTCGGTGGTGAAGTCACGCCCGTGATAACGGCACTCGATCGCGGTGTCATCCGTCGTCATCGTGCGGCCTTGAGCTGTCGGCGCCTGTCTTCGTCCATCGACCAGGGCAGCCAGGGTGAGAGATCCTCAGGCGGCTGGCCGCCGTTTCCCGCGCAGGCCGAAAGCCAGTCGTCGAGCCACGTGCGGACATCGATCCCGTTCATCCGCAGGGTCTCGATGATCCCGTACATCGTGGCGGAGAACAGGGCGCCGTCCAGGCTGTCGGAGCCGAACGACAGCTTCCGCCCGATCACCGGACCCCGATGCATCCGCTCCGACAGGTTGTTGTCCATGGGTACGTCCGGCCTGTCGACGAACACGCAGAGCCCGTCGCGATGCCTCAGCAGCGAGTTGAGCGCCTTCGCACGCCGGTCCGAACCGGCCGGCCCCGCACGTTCCGTCTCCGCGAGGGCGAACAGCCGGTCGACGGCACGCTTCAGCCGACGATGTGCACTCCCGAACTTTCGCGACTGCTGCTCCATCCCCACGTCCGGGTCGTAGTGCTTCAGCCGGACCCTGTTCAGGTGGAATAGCTGCCCGAACCGGTCCAGCCACCGGCCCTCCCATCTCTCCAGGGCGTCATTGCCGGCGGCGGCCTCGATGAATTTGCGGCGAACATGCGACCAGCACCAGGCCAGGATCAGGATGCCGCCAAGAACACGCGCGAGCTTCTTGTAGGCCGAGAAGGCGTCACACACCAGGACCGTGCCGGCACCGACGCCGGCGAACAGCTTGCCGGCAGCCTCGGCATTGCGCCGCGCGTCCACGTGGAACCAGACCGCATCCCGGCAGACCGCACACCACAGCCAGGCCTTGCCGGTGCCACGGATGGCCTTGAGGGACTGAACCCGCCAACTTGTCTCGTCGCCGTGAAGCACCGCGGCCGCTTTCAGGTGGGCGAGGATCGCCTGCGACAGCGGCGCGAACAACGGCATCAGCCTGTGGATGCTGGAGGCCAGGGTCCCGGGCGAGACCGGCAGCCCCTGGTCGCGCATCCATGCCGCGACCCGGTTCAGCGGCCGGTGGCAGGCGTAGCATTCGAACAGGAAACAGACCCAGAAGCTGATCCCGTAGGGCGTGTGGGGGAACAGCCGGGGAACCGGGGGCACCGAGACCTCCTTCGGCGCCGACGCACAGGTGCAGCTCTGCCGCCAGCGGTTGCGTTGGATGATCCGGACATGCACCCTGACCTCGATCTCGATGGCCTCGGAATCATGGCTGCCGTTCTTCACATAGGGAAGGCCGCAGCAGGGACAGACACGCTCCTCTTCCGGCGGGTCGTGAGCCTCGGGTTTGCGCTCCATGTCCGGACGCGGCGTCCGGCCATGCCCGGGCTTGTCCGCCTGTTGACCACGGTTGCGGCCGCTGGCGGACCCGGACTTTTCCTTCTTCTCGCTTTTTTGGCCGAACCGAGCCTTCGCATGGGTCTCACGCGCCGAGCGGAGCCTCTCGTTCTCGGCCTTGAGTTCCTCCAGTTCCTCCGCCTGCTTCGCAGTCAACTCCTTCAGCCGGGAAATCTCCTTGCGCAAACCCGTGATCGAGCGGCGGCCACTGTCGATGTCGGCGGCGTTCAGAAGCCCCTGCAACCGCGCCACCTCCTTCTCCAGCCTGAGCACGTTCTTCGTACTCCGCCTCCGGTGCAGGTCCTTCAGGTCCGCACGCGCCGCGGCAAGCTTCTCGCGGTTGCTCTCGAAGACCCTGCGCAATCCGTTGAGTTCGCTACGGGCCCGGACCGACTCCCGCCTCCAGTCCTCGGCACGGGCTTCCGATTCCCCGAGTTCGCCCTCCAGTTCCGTGACCCTCGCCTCGGCCGCCTCCGCACGTGCACGCTCCTGCACGTACAGGCGTTCCCAGTCCTCCGCAGACAGAACCGGCGGAGTGGCGGGACCCGAAACAGAAACTCCGGAATTCAACATGCGACCGGATTAACAGATATCCGGAAGTGTAACCAGACAAAAAAACAGAACCCGAAAAACCAGTCCTCAAGCGACGGAAAAAGAGACCATCACGCCCTTACCGAACGGTTACGCCATTGTTTCGTCACGTGGATACGTCAGTAGTTACCAACACCTCATGATCGCGTTCGATTTCGTGGTGAAACCGCTCCGGAAGGCGCGCCCAGTCGCGGGCCTCGACGAGGAATGGGATCGTCGACTCCCGTACCGCGTCCTCGAAGCATTTGAGTCGACTGGCTGGAATCTCCGTGAGGCCAGGTCCGCGAAGTACCAGATCGAGGTCGCTTCCGTTGTGGCTCTTCCCACTCACGCGGCTTCCGTAGGCCCAGACTTCAATTTCGGGAAGGTGTTGCCTCAGCAGCGCACGCAAAACTTGACGGTGCCTCGGCTGCAGGTGCAGGCGGTCAGCCATCGTCTGCCGCCTCGATCATGTCGGCAAACGCCTTCGCGTCGATGACGAAGGCAGGAAGCAGCTTGAGCGTAGCTTCAGCGAATTCCTCGCCATAGTTGTGGGCAGTGTCGTTTCGACTGTCGCGGTAGTGGAGCCACCGTTCCACTGCCTCGGGATGTATCAACCTGTGTTTGGCGGCGTGGCGGAAAAGGTCTTTGAAGGGGAGGCGATCTGCCCGGCGATTGCTGGCGAAGTACGCGGCGAGGCGTTTGCGGAGCAGCTTGCCGCTTTGCTCCAGCACAAGCTCGAACTCCTTGACGCAAGCCGCGCGATAAATGTCATGGAAGACGTCGTCCGGCACCCGGCGCTTCTCGAACTCCGTCAGGGCGGTCTCCAGAGTCTGGATACAGCGGCGTAGGAACGTCGTGTCGATACTCATGGGCCACCGTCTCCGAACACCGGCGCAACCTGGATCGCGGCAATGACCCGGTTCAGCCGTGCGCGGTTGGCGTACTTGGCACGCGGTTGGCGGTCGGAGTCCCAATTGGTCCGAACCCGATCGGTGCACCTGAGTATGGCGCCGCCCGTTTTTTCGCCGTGCTTATCGTTTTCGCGATTCGCCCAAACAGCCTCGGACACTTTCCTCGACAGAGTATCGGTCTTGGACATGGGGCTCTCCCGCACCTGGTTCTCCTCACTATAGCAAATAGTGATATTCCATGTCAGTAGAGCGGAGCCGGGTCAAATCCGGTCGGTTCAAACCGCGTGATCGCTACCGTTCTTCTCCATTTCGGATCAGCCTTGGTTGTCGCGCCGCCGAATTCCGTTTTCGTTGCCGGCTTGAACCGGGCCCATCCGTGTTCCCCCGTCACGTGCACGCGTCTCCAACTCCGTTTGGCCCGAAGACTTCGCGTATGGAACGACACCGGGGTGGTCATTGATGATTGTGCCGGGTGGCGGGGACGTGCTGGGTTGATGCCCTGCGCGATCCCGTCCCGGGTGCAAACAGGTTGCGAACCTTCGCTTGGACGGTGTAACTTTTCGACAATCAAGGGTGAGGTCCAAGGGAGAGGTCGATCGTGCACATCTTGGTACTCCAGCATGCAGCGTGCGAACATCCGGGCTCGTTTCGAAATTTTCTCAGGGAAGACGGGCACAGCTGGGTTTCGGTTGAACTCGACGAAGGCGAACCGCTGCCGTCGATTGACGGGTTCGACGCGCTCTGGGTGCTCGGCGGACCGATGGATGTCTGGGAAGAGGACAAACACCCCTGGCTGGCCGACGAAAAGAAGTTCATCCGGGACGCGGTACAGGTCAAGGGGCTGCCGTTCCTCGGCTTGTGCCTGGGGCACCAGTTGCTTGCAGAGGCGCTGGGCGGTGCCTGCGGGAAGTCGGAGACGCCCGAGATCGGGGTGCTCGACGTGTGCCTGACCGAAGACGGAACTGAAAGCGTGTTTCTGGATGGCCTGCCGGAAGTCTTCAAGTGCTTGCAATGGCACGGTGCCGAGGTCAGCCGAATGCCGGAGGGCGCGCTGTGCCTGGCGACGACGAAGGAATGCAGGATACAGGCGATGCAATGGGGTCCCCGCGCGCACTCGGTTCAGTTTCATCTCGAGGTCGAAGACGACACGGTTGCGAATTGGGCGCTGATCCCCGAATACGCTGATGCGCTCCAGGATGCGCTTGGACCAGACGGCGAGGCCCGGCTCGGTGCCGCGTGCGCAGCCGAAATGCCGGATTTCCTTTGCCACGCCGAACGCGTGTACATCAATTGGCTGCAGACTGCTGCGCAAGGAACTGGACCACGAAGATGAACCGCGATTCGATCCGATTCTGGCGTTGGGTTCGGAGTTCCTTTCCGCCCGCCAATCCCAGCCCGGTCGAAAGGCATACTCGGAAAATCGCTTGGCTCTGAGTCCGAAAATCCAGATCGCGTATTGGCTATCCGGTGCGGTCATTCTGGCAGCAGTTCTGTGGCTGCTCGGCGACGTCCTATTGCCGTTCATCATTGGCCTCGCTCTCGCCTATCTGCTGGACCCGATCGCGGACCGTCTGGAAGCGGCAGGGCTGTCCCGTGTTCTCGCGACCCTTCTGATCACCCTGGTCGCCGTCATCGTGGTGCTGATTCTGATCGCTGTGCTCATTCCCTTGCTGATCGGGCAGCTTGTCGGACTTGCCGAGGAGTTGCCGGAATACCTGCAGCAGTTGCAGAAATTCGCGGAGACCTGGCTCCCGAGCGTGATGCACGAAGGTTCGCTCCCGGGAGAAATGGTCAATCACCTGGTCGATTTCATTAGTGGCAGGAGCGCCGAACTGGCGAGGAGCGTCCTGTCCGTCGCGTTCACGATTGTCGATATCCTCATAATCATGGTCGTTGCGCCGGTCGTTGCGGTTTACATGCTGCTTGACTGGGACCGGATGATATCTGCGGTCGACAGCTGGTTGCCGCGCGATCACCGGTCCACGATCAGGTCACTGGTTCAGGAGGTTGATACAGCCCTGGCAAGTTTCGTACGCGGGCAGATCTCGGTCTGTGCGATTCTTGCGATTTTCTACGCTGCGGCGCTCATGCTGGTCGGTCTCAAGTTCGGCCTCGTAATCGGTGTGGTCGCCGGAGCGCTGACGTTCATCCCGTATGTTGGTGCAGTGCTCGGCGGTTTCCTGTCGATCGGACTTGCGCTGTTCCAGTTCTGGGGATCTCCGGTACTGATCGGAGCAGTTGCTCTGGTTTTTATCGTCGGACAAGCCCTTGAAGGGAACTTCCTAACGCCGAAATTGGTAGGAAAAGCTGTCGGTCTGCATCCGGTATGGCTCATATTCGCCTTGTCGGTGTTTGGAGCCCTGTTCGGGTTCACCGGGCTTCTCTTGGCGGTTCCGCTCACGGCATGTATCGGAGTGTTTTCGAGATTTGGCCTGCGCCAGTACCTGTCGGGACGCCTTTACCGGGGCCGTTCGCACGATTCGTGAACGCGGCCGGTCTTTCCTGTCCTCGTGATCATCGCGTCCGGCCATGTCTGAACAATTGATCTTCGACCTGGATTTCCCTGCCTCGCGCGATGGACGGGACTTTCTCGTGACCGACGCAAACCGGAACGTTGTCACATTGCTGCGCCGTCCGGGAGTGTGGCAAAATTGCTGTTTTCTCATCTGCGGTCCGGAAAAATCGGGCAAGTCGCACCTGGCAAGTGCATGGGCGCGGCATGTCGGCGCTAATGTTGTCACAGGTGTCGCCCTTGCCGCCGCGCGCGACCCGGTGGGCCCAGCCGGTTCAATGATCGGAGCACTGTGTGTCGAGGACATCCACGCGGTCTCGGGTGACTCCGCGTCCGAGTTCGCGCTTCTTCACGCGATGAACTTTTTCGCGGGTCAGCGGTCTTCCTTGCTGTTGACGGCACGAGGCCGACCGCCGGACTGGCGGCCGATGAGTCCGGAGCTTGCCAGCCGCCTCGCGGCGGTGACGCAGGCGGCAATTGAAGAACCAGACGACGAGCTTCTTCGCGGGTTGCTTGCGAAGGCCATCGCGGACCGGCAACTGACCTGCTCGCCAAACGTTCTGGACTACCTGGTTAACCGAATGGAACGTACCTTTCTTGCCGCCGAAAAAGTGGTGGATGCGCTGGACAGCATGTCCTTGAGGCGACGGCGGCCGATTACGCGCGCGTTGGCAAGCATGGTGCTTGACGGCCCGGTTTCAGACCCGGAGGTTTCACAATGATTGGCGGAGGCGCCGCGCCGCAGTCCGGGCGAGTTCTGGCCGTACTTGGATATCGAACCCCGATGGAGTATTCCGGGTCACGGGAAAGGAGAATTCCTCCGGGGCGCAACCGTGAAGTCCGGGTTCGCGTTGCGGTGATCCGGCTGGAAGAGATGCGCAGGCTCTGACCGGGTGCCCGGACCGGTTCTCGATTACGGCAGGTCGGCGGGTCGAAAGCGGCCGGGAGGTATGTCATGCACGACGCAGGGGCCATTGAATCAGAGGCTGCCACGACGCCTCCGCCGGGACATGACGGGCAGGCGGACAGGGTCGATGGCGACTTCCTGAATTCGTCACCGGGTCCTGGGGCGAACATCGATGGGGACTTTTCGGGACCCTCGCGGTTTTTCAACCGCGAGCTGAGTTGGGTGTCGTTCAACTGGCGTGTGCTCGAGGAAGCTCAGAATCCGAATGTGCCCTTGCTCGAGCGGCTCCGTATGCTGTCAATTTCCGGAAGCAACCTCGACGAGTTTTTCACCGTTCGTGTGGCCGGACTGAGGCAGCAGGTCAGCGAAGGCATCTTCAAGTCTTCGCAGGATGGGCTGACACCCGGTCAGCAGCTCGCCAGGATCAATGACGATGTCAAACGCCTGATCGCCGAGCAGCAGGCGTGCTGGGCCGTTCTGTGCGATGAACTTCACGTGGCTGGCATCAACCTCGTGGCACGTGGGGAATTCAGCGAAAGGGACCGGCGCGTTCTCAAGAAGGAATTCGACAACAACATCTTTCCCGTCCTCAGCCCGTTAGCGGTGGATCCCGCGCATCCGTTTCCGTTCATCGCGAGCGGCGGATTGACGCTCGCCGTGCAGTTGAAAGAGCGGCGGAAGAGACGCCAGTTGCAGGCGCTGCTTCCGATTCCCCAGCCATTGGACCGTTTCGTCACCTTGCCAGACGGGCCGAAGGGACAAACCCGGCGCGCATTGCTCGAAGACGTTATCCTGGAATTCATCGGGACGTTGTTCCCGGACTACGTGTTGCGGGGCCATTGTATTTTCCGTCCGCTTCGCGACAGCGATCTGGAGGTCGAGGACGAAGCGATCGACCTTGTCCGCGAGTTCGAGACCGCGCTGAAACGCCGCCGGCGCGGGGGAGTCATCCAGTTGACGATATCCTCGGGCGGTCCCGAACAACTTACACACAAGATCTTTGAAGCCCTCGCGATGTCCGAGTCCGACGTCAATGTCGTCGACGGCATCGTCGGGATTTCGGATCTCAGGGGCCTGATCATCGATCATCGCCGCGAACTGCAGTGGCCTTCGTTTCAACCGCGGACCCCCGAGCGGGTTCAGGATTTCGATGGCGACATATTTTCCGCGATTCAGCAGAAGGACATGCTGCTCCACCATCCGTACGAGAGTTTCGACATCGTCGTCCGGTTCCTGCAGCAGGCGGCACGTGACCCGAACGTGGTGGCAATCAAGCAGACACTGTACAGGACGTCGAACCAGTCACCGATCGTTGAGGCACTGTGCGAAGCGGCCGAAAACGGAAAATCGGTAACCGCACTTGTCGAACTGAAGGCGCGGTTCGATGAGGCAGCGAACATCCGGCAGTCCCGAAGACTCGAAACTGCCGGCGTCATTGTCGTCTACGGATTTCTCAATCTGAAAACCCACGCAAAGATTTCAACGGTTGTCAGGCGCGAAGAGGATCACCTCGTTACGTACACGCATTTCGGGACCGGCAACTACCACCCGATCACCGCCAAGATATACACGGACCTGTCGCTGTTTACCTGTGACCCCCAACTCGGCCGCGGAGCGACCAAGATCTTCAACTACATTTCAGGATACGCCCGACCTGAAGGCCTCGAGCACCTGTCGGTTTCACCGGTGTACCTCAAGGAATATCTCCTGGAACTCATCGAGAACGAGATCAGGGTTGCAAAGTCGGGCAAGCCGGGCGCGATCTGGGCCAAGATGAATGCGATCATCGAGCCGGACGTCATTGACGCCTTGTACAGGGCATCGTGCGCCGGGGTCCGGATTTCGTTGGTCGTTCGTGGAATCTGTGGCCTTCGTCCGGGCATCGCCGGGCTCTCGGAGAACATCCGTGTCAAATCCATCGTCGGACGCTTCCTCGAACACTCGCGCATCATGTGTTTCGGATCCGGTCACGGATTGCCGTCGCCCAGGGCGCGCGTCTTCATGTCTTCGGCCGACTGGATGGGCAGGAATCTTCACTTTCGGGTCGAGACACTTGTCGAAATCAGGAACAATACCGTGCACGCCCAGATCATGAGCCAGATCATGGCCGCCAACCTGGCGGATCAGGCCAACAGCTGGGTTCTGCAGTCCGACGGGACATACGTCCGTCACACCGGGGACGACGGTGATCGAAAGTTCAATTGCCATCGGTTCTTTCTCGAGAATCCGTCTCTCAGTGGCCGGGGCTCTGTCGGCGCAAAGGACGTGCCGGCGCTGACCCACTCCAGTTAGCCGGCTCGGGTCCGTGCACGAGCGGTTCGCAATTGCCACCTGTGACGGTAGGTCACGGTGTCGCTGATCGAGGCAAATGGCCCCGCGGAGACGGGTGTTCATGAGCGGCTGAAGCGGGTTGGTGTCATTGATGTCGGCTCGAATTCCGTTCGACTCGTCGTATTTGACGGCGCGGCACGGTCGCCGGCTTATTTCTACAATGAAAAGATCCTCTGCGGGTTGGGACGCGACCTGCGGAAAACCGGGCGCCTTAATCCGGAGGGCAAGGTGCGCGCACTGGCGGCCCTGGAGAGGTTTTCGGAACTGGTTGGCGTGTTTGACATCAGGTCGGTGAAGACGGTCGCGACGGCGGCCGTCCGGGAGGCGACGGATGGCGTGGAGTTCTGCACCGAGGCCAGAATGCGGACTGGCCTGGATATCATGGTTGCAGGTGGCCACGAGGAGGCGCGCCTTTCCGCCCAGGGAGTTCTCCTCGGCTGGCCCGACGCAGATGGATTCGTCTGTGACATGGGCGGCGCATCAATGGAAATCGCGGAGGTCAGGGACGGTTCGGTCGGGAGAGTGGAAAGCATGCCGCTCGGGTCGCTTACCATACGGGACGATGATAGTCGAAACGGTCGGACGGGGCATGATCTCGTTCAACGAATTCAGGAATTGCGAAGCAGGTTTCCGGGACACAGCCCGAGACTGTTTCTTGTTGGGGGTTCGTTTCGCGCGATTGCCAGACTCGACATGGAATATCGAGGTTATCCGCTCAAGGTTCTGCATGAATACAGGATGTCGGCGGCGGGCCTGAACACGACGTTGTCGCGCATTCGATCGGGTCGGCCGGAAGATTTCGCGGTCGCCCCCTCGATATCGCCCGGACGCCTCGAGCACGTGCCGGGGGCGGCCAGGGTGTTGTCCATTCTTGTCAATGTATTCGAACCTGAGGAGATTGCGATTTCCGGATACGGGATTCGTGAAGGCCTTCTCTATGAGAGCCTGCCGGAGAGCTTGCGACGCCGGGACCCGCTGATCGAGGTCTGCCGGGCAATGGAGACGAGTTCCGCGCGATTCCCCGGGTTCGGCGAGCATCTCGCAAGATGGGTAAGGCCATTGTTCCCGGAAGCGGGAAGCGGGCGCCGGCGGCTGATTCTTGCCGCGTGCCTGTTGCACGACGTAACCTGGCGTGCCCATCCGGATTATCGAGCGGAAGTGTGCCTTGACAACGCCACGCGCGCCAATCTGGGCGGCCTGGACCATACTGGCCGGATATTCATCGGCATGTCGCTGTTTCACCGTTACAGCAAATCTGTCGATCCGAGCGGGTACCGCGCGCTGTCCGAGTTCCTGTCACCCGAAGAGCGCCAGAATGCGAAAAAGCTTGGCAGGGCCATGCGGCTCGGCGCCCTTCTGGGCGGCGCGACAACGGATCAAATGGGCGTTCTCGGGATCGATTCCGGACACGTCAAGCTCGATTTCGAGGGTCGAGGCCAGGGGATCTTCGGCGAGGCCATACAGCGACGCCTTGACGCATTGGCGCGCGCGGTCGGGAAAGAGCCGGTCGTCCAGTTGTGAGTCGCGTTACCCTGTGGCAGACGGCTTGGCCTGTCTCAAGCAGTTGTGAAGCTGGCAATTGCAAAAACTACGTGATTTCAATAGGTTGAATTCCACCATTTTCGAACGCGGGATTTGCGTTGCTCGGTGAATTGCCTTATGGCGTTCGGCGATTTCGCTTTTCTCTCCGGGTGGATCGAGGTCATTGGCCGAGCGAGCCGGGAGATCGGCCCGGACTGACATGGGGAACCGTGCAATGAAAATGTCGCGATACTTCCTGCCCATTCTCAAGGAAACTCCGTCCGAAGCGCAGATCGTCAGTCACAGGTTGATGCTGCGGGCAGGCATGATCCGGCAGGCCAGCGCCGGGATCTATTCCTGGCTGCCTTTCGGTTATCGCGTTCTCCAAAGGATCGAGAAAATCGTTCACGAGGAACAGATTCGTGCGGGACACCATCCGATGCTGATGCCCACATTGCAGTCAGCCGACCTGTGGCGCGAAAGCGGCCGGTACGACGACTACGGGGAAGAGATGCTCCGGATTACCGACCGCCACGGACGCGACATGTTGTACGGGCCGACGAATGAGGAACTCATTACCGATATCGTCCGTTCGTCCGTTCATTCATACCGCGACCTGCCGCTGACCCTCTATCACGTTCAGTGGAAATTCCGGGACGAAATCCGCCCGCGATTCGGCGTCATGCGCGGGCGCGAGTTCCTGATGAAAGACGGATACAATTTTGACGTGGATCGCCGATCGGCAATTCACTCGTACAACCGGCACCTTGTCAGTTACCTGAAGTCCTATGAACGGATGGGACTGAAAGCGATTCCCATGAGGGCGGAAACCGGACCAATCGGAGGAGACCATAGCCATGAGTTTCTGGTTCTGGCTGATACCGGGGAATCCGGGGTCTTTTTCGACAAGCGTATTCTTGATCTGACTCTCGGAGAACGTCAGGTCGATTACGACGATCCGGATGGATGTGCACGAATCGTCGACGAGTGGACGTCTCCCTACGCCCGTACCGACGAAACTCATGACGTGGACCTGTTCAACGGGGTTCCGGAGGACCGGCGTACGAGTTCACGGGCGATCGAGGTCGGTCAGATTTTCTATTTCGGCACGAAGTACTCTGAGCCCATGAACGCGACCGTGGTCGACGCGGAGGGAAGACAGGCACTCCTTCACATGGGATCGCACGGCATTGGTGTGTCACGGTTGGCAGGAGCAATTATCGAGGCGAGCCATGATGATCGGGGGATTGTCTGGCCTGACTCCGTCGCTCCGTTCGACGTTGGAATCGTCAACCTGAGGCAAGGAGATGGCGGTACGGATTCCGCGTCACGACGAATTTACGAACTGGCCTTGTCCGTCGGCCTTGAACCGCTTTACGATGACCGGAACGAGCGGGCGGGGGCCAAGTTCGCGACCATGGACCTGATCGGGCTTCCCTGGCGGGTGACTGTTGGTCCGAAGAGCATCCGGAGGGGCATGGTTGAACTCACGTCCCGCAAAACCGGTGAAACCGTCGAGCTTGGTCCCGACGAGGCCATTGACCGGATCAAGGGCTTGCCGAACAAGGGTTGAGGTGCCGATTCCGTGAGTGAAGACAGCCTGGCCGACGGACGCCCTGCAGAATTGCTCGAGCTGACTGAAATCCAGGACGGTTGAATCCATGAAACGGGATCGACGAGGTGACGAAAATCGGCTTCGGCCGTTCGCCGGGTTCGAATGGATGATTGCCTGGCGATACCTGCGCGCGCGCCGTAGCGACGGCGGCGTCAGTGTCATGACGTGGATCTCCCTGGTCGGAATCGCGCTCGCCGTTTTTGCACTCATTGCCACGCTCGGTGTCCGGTCCGGGTTCCGCGCCGAATTCACGGCGACGATCCTCGGTGCCAACGCCCATGTCACGGTATATCCGACACGGCGGGCTGCGGCCGGAGTGCGTCCGCGTTTCCTTGACCACGAAAGGATCGTCGAAGCCGTGGAAGGCGTTCCGGGAGTCGTGCGCGTTGCTCCCGTTGTTCGCGGGCAGGTGATGGCGACGGCCAACGGTGCTACGGTGGGGGTCGAGGTTTTCGGCGAAACGCCTGAAGACCTCGCAAACCTGCCCCTGGTCAGCCAGCCCGAGGTCAGTCGCGGGAGTATCGATGATTTCGGGCCCGACATCGCCGTTGGCGTCGGTATCGCACGCAATCTCGGGCTTCAACCGGGCAGCCAATTGACATTGATCTCGCCGGACGGCGTCCAGACGGCATTTGGAACAGCGCCAAGAATCGACAGTTTCGAGGTCGGTTACATCTTTGGGGTCGGCCGTTACGACATCGACCGGACCCGCGTGTATATGCCGCTCGACATGGCCCAGGAATTCTTCAACACAGGTGCCGGGGTCGACGAACTCGAGGTCATGGTCGAGCGCCCGGACCTGATCGAAGACATGACCCGAGAGATCCAGGCGGCAGCCGGGCCTGGATCGGTTCTGTGGACGTGGAAAGATTCGAGTGGTGCATATCTCGCCGCCCTGCAGATGGAAGACAACGTCATGTTCATCATCCTGTCGATGTTGGTCCTTATCGCTGTCATGAACATAGTTTCAGGGCTGGTGATGCTGGTAAAGAACAAGGGCCGTGACATCGCGATTCTACGTACGGTCGGCCTGACGGAGGCATCAATCCTGAGGGTGTTCCTGATCTGCGGAACGACCATCGGAGTCGCGGGAACGGTCCTTGGCGTCGTACTGGGTTGCCTGTTCGTGATCTACATTGATCCGATCTTCGAGGTGGTGAACTACCTTGCGGGTGGAGGAGTCTGGGATCCGTCCGTTCGTTTTCTCAGCCGGCTGCCGGCGCGCCTCGAACTGGCGGATGTCGTAAGCGCGGTTGCACTTTCGGTCGGGCTGTCGGTCGTCGTGACCTATTTTCCTGCCCGACGCGCGGCGCGAATGGACCCGGTTGAGGCCCTGCGATATGAATGAGTCACGGGATGACCGGGACGTTCTCCGACTTGAAGCCGTGTCCAGATCCTATCGGAAAGGGCAGGTCGGAGAGGTCAGGGTATTGGCAGGTGTCAGTCTTTCCGTTCGACGGGCCGAAGTCGTCGGGCTCGTTGCGCCGTCCGGAGCGGGAAAGTCAACCCTCCTGCACATTGCCGGCCTGCTGGACTCTCCGGACGAAGGGCAGGTGATAATCAACGGAACCGACTTTGCGTCCGCCCCTGACCGTCTCCGCACGCACGTCCGGCGTCACGGGGTCGGATTCGTCTATCAATTCCACCATCTTCTGCCGGAATTCTCGGCGGTCGAAAATATTGTGCTGCCACAACTTGCCGCCGGAACGGATCGGAAACAGGCCGATGCCTGGGCGATGGAACTCCTGGAGCGAACGGGCCTGAAAGGGCGTGCACGGCACCGACCGTCCGAGTTGTCGGGAGGCGAGCAACAGCGAGTTGCGTTCTGCCGTGCGTTGGCAAACCGCCCGGATCTGTTGCTCGCCGATGAACCCACCGGGAATCTTGATTCGGGTTCGTCCGAATCCGTGTTCGCAGTCATGATGGAACTTGTGCGCGAACGCCGCCTCTCGGCTTTGATCGCGACTCATGACCGGGACCTGGCGGTTCGGCTTGACCGCACGGTGAGCCTCGACGAAGGTCATGTGCTTGAACTCGGGCGGGCAAGCCCGGCGTGATCAGAGGCTGCAGGATTCCCGGAGAAGGTTCCAATCCGCCGTATCGACGATCGGGCCGTTTCCGCTGCCCTGTGCCCCGGTTTCCTCCGCTTCGGCGAGAGCTGCGCCGAGAGGAGTTTCGAGTCCGATCGCTTCAGCAAGAGGAATACTGGACAGCCCGGCATCGGTGAACAATGCCAAAAGGCGTTCGGCACTTTGAGGCGATGGATTCTGGGCCAGGATTTTCGGCGTGAAACCGTGCAGGACCCGCTCGGGAATGTCCCGTCCGAGCAGGAATGCCATCGTGTGCCAGGAACCTGCAAAGCGGATCAGCTGCCTGAACAGACGGCGGTCGCGGCTGGCGGCATATTCCAGCAAGACGAAGCCGGCGGCCAGTTCAGGATCACTGTTCGGGCCGAGAAGGGAATAGTCGAGCAGGATCTTCCCGCCGGGCAAGTGAACGCTCTGGCGTTCGCCAAGTTCGGCAAGACCGACCTTGACTCCTGCGTCGAGGGCAATTGCGCTCGTGAGCGAGCCAAGGACAGTTGCCGTGACCTGGGTGTCGCATTCGGGTCCGTTGGTCTTGGTGATTTCTGAAAGGAGCGACTCGTCGATAGACTGGATTCGAACCTGGGGTGTGACGAGGACAGCTTGATCCTCGAGGGCATTCGGCAACAGGGTCATCACGAAATATGCCCCGGTCGCAATGATCGTGGCGAAACATGCAAGCGCGAGTTTCAGGCGGAGTCGGGAACTCCGCATCGGTTTGTGGCCGATTGCGTGGAAGACGTCGATCGCGGCGATCATGTGAGGATCGGTGATTTCGATCGTTTCCGACTCAGTGGCGCCGGGTGAGTAGACGGCAGGAAACTGGTTGGGGTTCAGCCTGTTGATCGCGTGGAGGTCCCAATGGGCGAGAACGTTGTCGTTCAGGTCCTTGACCAGCAGTGCGGTGCGACCCAGGGACAAAACGACCTCGCGACGTTGAGCGTTGGGAGCCTCTCTCCACAACTCCGAACTCTCCAGCCGGTCATACTGGTGTAGTGCTGTAACCACTGCCCGTTACGCCATTCTTCGTGACGCTTGATTTGCCCGAATATAGTTGACGTCGGTCTGGCTCGCCAGTCTCTTTTTTGTCTTGAGCAGTCAGGATGCAGAGTTTTTTTCTGGCGGACGCCGGACAGCCGGACAGTCGCGGCGGGAAATGACGGGATCGCGTTCCGACTTTTGCAGTCCGCCGTACCGCATTGACCGTCACGGGCTCACATACCCTGGATCATGGACGGCATCCGGTCCGGTTGGTGTTCACGTCACGACGAACATCGCCTCCCTGCCATCGGAGGCCGGCGCGCATGGGCCGGCCGGACGGCAGCGCGGGGTCCGCCACACAAGGCGCGAACGCAAACAGAGCCGGGTGCCATGCAAGTTCTGCCGAGACCGCCCGGGCGAAACGCCCCATGCGCGGACCCAGCGTCGGTTCGGCTTGATCGCACCGTTCGGAACTCGACCGTTCACGCACATCGGAAAGAGCGTCCCCGCGATAGGCAGCCGGCCGCGGACCCACGGGAGAATCGGAGTGCCCGGCTTCGCCTGCGTGCGGCAGCTGCTGCCGGTCGCCACAGGAGAACTTTCACAAGTCATACATGTCGAATGAAGACGAATTGACACAACCTCGAAAAGTTGTGAATCCGGATGGCCGCGGAAGGCAACAGACCTCGGGAACGGCACAATGCGGCCTGCCGGCGTCACGTCGGGTGCACGAGTCGGTCGATTCCGGGAGAGATTTTCGGCGCGCCCCGATCAAATGTTACAGCTCAATCCGCCAAAGATTGCACAAAACGGCTCAAATCTGCCTTTCCAGACCTGCGCAGCCGAATTCGGTCGTCACATGGACTGCGCCTGTTGCCGCAGCTCAAACTTCTGGATCTTGCCCGTCGACGTCTTGGGCAGTTCCTGAAAGAAGACTGACTTTGGCGTCTTGAACCCGGCCAGCCTTTCCCGGCAAAAGGCAATGAGTTCGGCTTCTCCTGCGACCATGTTTTCCTTGAGCTCGACAAATGCGCACGGGGTTTCGCCCCACTTCGCGTCGGGACGTGCAACGACAGCACACAGGCTGACGGCTGGATGGGCCATCAGTGCCGCCTCGACCTCGACAGACGACACGTTTTCGCCACCCGAGATGATGATATCCTTGAGACGATCGGTGATCTGTATGTAGCCCGCGGCGTCACGATAGGCGATGTCGCCGGTTCGGAAACTTCCACCTGCGAAGGCTTCGCGGGTGGCTTCGGGATTTCGATAATACCCGCGCATCACCGTATTCCCCTTCATGATCACTTCGCCAAGGGTCCTGCCATCGTGGGGAACCGGCTCTCGGGTCTGCTGGTCGACGACGTCTATGTCCTCCATGACCGGTACGCGAATTCCCTGTCGTGCCATGCGGGCGTAGCGTTCCTCGCTGCCGATGCCTTGCCAATCCGCGGGATGCAGGCACTCGGTGACATGGCCGTAAGTCTCGGTAAGGCCATAGACCTGCATGATCGTGAAGCCCAACTCCTCGACGGCCTTGATGGTGGAGGGTGACGGCGGGGCGCCGGCGGTGAACACCCGGATTTCGTGGTCAAAATCGACACGTACTGCGTCGGGAGCATTGACAAGCATGTTCAGGACAATCGGAGCGCCGCCAAAATGTGTTATGCGCTCGTCCCGGATCGCGCTGAAGATGCTCTCGGCGTTGACGTTACGGCAACATATGATTGTCCCACCGACGAGCGGCATCATCCAGGTGTGGCACCATCCATTGCAGTGAAAGAGCGGAACGACGGCCAGGAAGCGGGGATAGAGCGTCATTTCCCAGGAAACGACCGTCCCCATCGTCATCAGATACGCGCCGCGGTGGTGGCAGACGACCCCCTTCGGTCGACCGGTCGTCCCTGACGTGTAGTTGAGTGAGATCGAATCCCACTCATCCTCCGGATCGTGCCACGTGAAGCCTGGTTTCCCGGTGGCGAGCAACTCCTCGTATTCCTGGTATTCGCCGGAAGCGGGAAATCCGGCTGCCGGATCGGCAACTTCGATCAGTTCCGGTCCGGGACCGTCCATGAGTTCGAGTGCCCGCCGGACCGTAGGCAGGAACTGGCTGTCAACCAGGGCGACCCGGGCACCGCAATGATCGAAGACATAGGCGATCGTATCGGCGTCGAGGCGGACATTGACCGCGTTGAGAACGGCGCCCGCCGCTGGAACACCGAAGTGAGCCTCGGCTATTGCAGGGATATTCGGACAAACGGCCGAGACGACATCGCCGGGTCTGACCCCCATTGAAGTCAGTGCAGACGCCATGCGGCTGCACCGGTCATGGACTTCGTTCCAGCTGTATCGACGGTCGCCGTAGACAAGCGCTTCCCGATGACCGAAAACGTCCCGTGCTCGTCGAAGATGGGAAAGCGGTGACAGTGGAACGTAGTTTGCCGGGTTCTTTTCGAGGCCGGTTTCGTCAGCCATTGCTGCCATGACGTTCCTCCCTGGCTCTGTTTCAGTGTTGTGCGGCCGGGTTTCGGGTTTGATGGCCGGGAGTTTCAAAAACACTTGACGAATGGATAGCAGTTTGTCGTGAACTGACAAACAGGAAATCCGGCCGGTCGTGCGGACCGGGAGCGGTCAGCCAGGATCAAGGAGCAACCGAAGGTGTCACCGCTTCCGTCACGGACCTTGCAGGGTGGAGCCATGATCGTCGGCGCCATGTCGATCATCGGCCTGATCGACAATTTCGTCCTGGTGATCTCCGAGGAAGCCGGCCTGTGGCAGTTCCATCTCGTGCGGTCAGTGATCGGATGTTCGGTGTTGCTGTTGTTCTGCCGTCTGACCCACAGGCGGGTCAAGCCGAAGAATCTCCGCGCGGTCGTGTTGCGGTCGGTCCTGATCACGATCTCGATGATGCTCTATTTCGGCTCACTCTCGGTATTGCCCATCGCCGAGGCTGGCGCCGCCCTGTTCACGTCGCCAATCTTCATCCTTTTGTATTCCGTCCTCTTGTTCCGGGTTCGCGTCGGCCCGGTGCGGGTCGTGGCGGTTGCGCTCGGATTCGCAGGCGTTCTCGTCGTACTTCGTCCTGATCCCGGCAATCTGACGATCGTCGCGGTTTTCCCACTGTTTGCCGGCATGTTCTATGGATTGGGGCAACTCATCACGAGGCACAAATGTGCCACCGAAGAAACAGCCGTGCTGTTGTTGTGGTTCTTTCTGACACTCGGTGTGGCAGGATTGACGGGTTCGGTTGTCCTGTCCCTGTTGCCGGTGCCGGAATCCTGGTTCGAAGCCGCGCCCTTCTTCGTGCAGGGATGGGTAGCTCCAACCGAGCGGTTCCTGTTCTGGACCGTTATTCAGGCTGCGGGTTCCCTGGTTGCCGTTTCCGGCCTGATCCGCGGATACCAGATCGCCGATCCGACGCTGGTGGCGGTCTTCGAGTTCAGCTTTCTCTTTTTCGCTGGAATTTGGGGCTGGATACTTTGGCGCCAGCATCTGGACCTGTTCGACATTCTTGGAATTCTCGCCATCACGGGCGCAGGGTGCCTGATCGCGGCGAGGAGCAACAGGACGATCTGAGCTTGAATCGATGAACGTTGCCTCGTTGTGTTGAGACGGTTGCCGCTTGAAAACACGTCGCCTGGCGCACGGCCGCATGACTTATTGGGCCCGTTGAAGACTGGTGATTTGGGCGTCATTCCAATCCTCGGTCGACCGCACCCGCCAGGTCGTTTGCCGGCGTCACGCAGTCGTCGGTCCCGGTGCGACACCGTGCGGGCAGGCAAAGGTTGCGGTGAAATCTGAAACTGACCGAAATGGCCCGAAAAGTGATGAAACGGGATCGCGTCTATGTAATGAAAACAAGGGTATCGTGGGGATGTCGATGCACGTTGGAAGGTGCCGAAAAACGGCAACGGTGTATAAAAAGTCACGCAAAGTGTGAGCGCGAACGGGCAGAAACAAGTCCCGAGACGGCGAATGCGTGAGGGGTTTAAGGGGCGATCGAGGGCGGATAACTTGCGTTGATACGGGCCCGGTGCGCGGCGTGAGATCGGCCGTGCGAACGGCTATCAGAGCACTGGCGCCGGAGTCTTTCTCAAGAACCTCGTGCCTTCGGGTGAGCGCGGGAGTTGCGGCCCGCCGGGTACCTTTTCACTTTGACGGTCAATCCGCTCGTGGCGTCTCCGATCCGCGTCACGCTGGCGGGGACTCATCCTGGGCAAGGTCTCGAGATCGGGTCTTGCCACCGTCCTTGTGCCGCTTGATCACGGCCTTCCTGATGGCGTCACCGATCTCCGGAAAAGCCCAGGACGTCCTGGCGCGCCGAGCCTCGAAGATCGTCCCCTCGTCGATGATGCGCTGGACCGGTGCATCGTCTTCGGCGATGACTTCCGGGTGCCCGGTACACTGTCCAACTGCCGGAGTGCCGACGAAAACCTGGAATGGTCGTTCGTCACGACTCAGGCCCAATTTCGTCGGAAACCTGACGTTCCCATTCCGACGAGAAGGTTGAGGTCCGCGGATGCGCCCTCCATGTCCGGATATCCGCACATGATCAAGCGTCACCATTTCGCCGATACGATCGATGTGCAGGACCCCGACATGATGACGGTTCGTTTGCGCGAGAGTCCAGATTTCGGCAGGTCAGTCGGGGCCGTTGCTCAACATTTCCGCCATGCGGTCCCGCATCACGAATTTCTGCGGCTTGCCGGTTACGGTCATCGGTATTTCATCAACGATGCGGACATGTTTCGGAATCTTGAACGGCGCGATCTGATCCCGACAGAACTGCTTGACACCTTCTTCCAAGAGTGACGATCCAGGTTTTTGCACGACCCAAGCGCAAACTTCCTCGCCATACTTCTCGTCCGGGATGCCGAAAACCTGGGCTTCAGCGATGTCCGGATGGCAAAACAGGAATTCCTCGATCTCGCGCGGATAGATGTTTTCGCCGCCACGAATGATCATGTCCTTGACACGTCCGACGATTGAGCAGAATCCGTCCTCATCGAAGGTCGCCAGGTCCCCGGTATGCATCCAACCGTCGACGATACTGTCCCGGGTACGCTTGTCGTCATCCCAGTACCCTTTCATGACTGAATAACCGCGCGTGCAAAGCTCGCCCTGCTCGCCGACGGGTACGATGTTCCCGTCTACGTCAATGATCTTTGCTTCGAGATGAGGATGAACGCGCCCAACAGTCGCACAGCGTTTGTCAATCGGATCGTCGACAAAACTCTGGAAGGAAACGGGTGAAGTCTCGGTCATGCCGTAGGCGATCGTAACCTCGTGCATGTTCAGCTTGCCTTTGACCCGCTCCATCACTTCGACGGGGCAGGGCGCACCAGCCATAATTCCGGTTCTCATGCTCCCCAGATCGTAAGAAGCCCTTTCCACTTCCTGAAGCATGGCGACAAACATGGTTGGCACTCCGTAGACGCCCGTGCAGCGCTCCCGCGACAGCGACTCCAGGGTCGATTTCGGATCGAAAGCCTCGCCGGGAAACACCATTGCAGCGCCCTTGCTTACAGCGCCGAGTACGCCCATCACCATTCCGAAACAATGGTAGAGGGGGACAGGAATACACAGCCTGTCAGCATCGGTTAGATTGATTCGATCGGTTACGAAACGGGCATTGTTGACAATGTTGTAGTGCGAGAGCGTTGCACCCTTGGGGACTCCGGTAGTTCCAGACGTAAACTGAATATTGATGGCGTCATCCGGATTCAGCGAGCTGTCGATCATGGGAAGACGCAACTGCTGGGCCGGACCCCCAAGGGATTTCAACTGCTCGAACGTGAACACGCCCGGACCCGAGTCGTTATCCGTCACCACGACGCTTTTCAGCATCGGAAGCTTAATTGCGCTCAGACGACCGGGTTCGGAATGTTCAAGCTCGGGCGCCAACTTCCGCACCATCGCAAGATACTCGGTTGATCTGAAAGATTTCGCCATGATCAGGGCCTTGCAACCGACCTTGTTCAGCGCGTACTCGACTTCGGCAAGACGGTAAGCCGGGTTGATGTTGACCAACACCAGTCCAATCCGGGCCGTGGCGAACTGGGTCAGAACCCACTCGTAACGATTGGGTGACCAGATGCCGACGCGGTCCCCTTTTTGCAGGCCCATGGCCAAAAGCCCGGTCGCGAGTGCGTCGATTTCCCGATCAAGATCATAGTAACTCCTGCGCTCTCCGGTTTCGGAAAACACGACTGCGTCTTTTGGCCCATGACGTGACACTGTCGTGCGAAGCAGTTGGGGAATCGTGATGTATTCGAGCACAAGGCTGGCATCACCTCTTGCATAAGACAGTCCGTCCACGGGCACGCCGGATGAGGTCTCTTCGGATTGACCAGTCGTTCCCGCACCTCGAATTTCGCAGGCGAGACTTTCATTCAGTATCGACATTTTCGTGACCCTCACATGTTTCGCCAGTCACCGCTTTGTTCGAACGCATGGGCGGCTCGGTAGATCTTCAGTTCACCGTAGTGCGGCCCCACGAGTTGCAGACCGATGGGCAGGCCTTCGATTAGCCCGCAGGGGACGGTCATGGCCGGCAAGCCGCCATTGAAGGGCGCCGTGTTGGCAATCATTTCGAATGCTCGTTCGACATACAGGCTGATCGAGCAGTCGGCAGGCGGAATTTTCCGCGGTTTGTGCGGAATCGTCGGCATCAGCAAAAGGTCGTGGTTCTGGAGGGCCGCGAGATATCTCTCGTTGCATTTGCGCATGATGTTCTGCGCCTTGCCGTAGAAGCGGCCGCGATACCGCGTCTGGAAATACTCGCCAACGAACATGGTTGCCTTCAGCGAATGGCTAAGTTCGTCTGCACGATTTCGCCACTGTGCCATGTGACCCATCATCGAAGGCAAGAATAACCCGCGGTAATTGCTGCCCGCCGAGTTTCCCCACATCATCCCGTCGACGAGGCCTTCGTTGGCTATAGCACTCCAGGCATCTCCTGCCACGTAGTGTTCGGGCACCGAGACATCTTCGACCCGGGCGCCGAGTTCCCGGAAACGACCGGCTGCCTGCATCACTTTCTCGCTGACATCGGCTTCGCTGTTCGCTTGAGCGAATCCTTCCTTCAGCATGCCGATGCGCATGCCTTGAACGCCTTTGCCAAGCGCCTCCGTGTACCGGTGGACCTTCGGCTTGTACTGCCGCGGGTCGAGGCCATCTTCTCCGGCAAGTACCTCCAACAGCAGCGCGTTGTCCGCTACGGTCCCGGTCACAGGTCCCAAGTGATCGATGGTCATCTCAATGGGCATCGCGCCTGTGTACGGGACGAGGCCGTGGGTTGCTTTCATGCCGTAAGTTCCGCAGTGAGATGACGGAAGGCGGATCGACCCGCCCTGGTCTCCCGCGATCGCCATGTCGACCTCGCCGGCGGCAACAAGGGCGGCTGACCCACTGGAAGAACCGCCTGCCATATAGCCTCTTTTCCACGGGTTGTGGACGGGGCCCTTGGCGTTGGTGTGCGAGCCACCCGAGAGACAGAAATTTTCGCAATGCGCCTTCCCGGCGATGACGGCGCCAGCATCCAACATACGGGTCACAATCGTCGCATCAATCTCCGGTGTGAACCCTTCCATGACAGATGAACCATTCATCAGAGGTACACCGGCTAGGCAGATTGTGTCCTTAAGCGCAATCCGCTTGCCTCGCAGGGGGCCGTCAGGAGCGCCACGGACTTCGGTCTTGACATACCATGCGTTCAATGGGTTCTCCGACGGCTCAGGAAAACAGCCCGGGCTGCGAGGGTAGCGGACCTCCGGCAGGTTATCGGGCATGGCATCAAGCCGATCATAGGCCTGCATGGTCGGTTCGATGATTTCGGAGAATTCCATGAGTTCTTCGTCCGAAAGACTCATCCCGAAGCGACTTGCCATTTCGCGCATTTGAGCAAGGGTTGGGCGTTTGATGGTCATGGATGTTGCCGTTGAAAAATTCTTTTCTGGATCAGGCAGAGGCGCCCCATTGGAAACAGGTACGGGAAATGTCGGGATTTTCCGTTTTTTTCCGTCGCGTTGGTGGGCGGCCCTGGAGGACGAAGACGTGCCGCTTCTTGCCGGGCGCCCGTGTGCATGACTGGAATCGTGTCCACGACGGGTCGTTCGTGAAGTGCCAAGTTCCAGGAACTGGTCGACCGCTGACTGGTCACGCAGATCGTTCTTGGACAATTCACCGGCAACCCGGCCCCGTTCGAGTACGAGCACACGGTCAGCAAGATCAGCAATGAAGTCGAAGTTTTGTTCGACCAATAGTATCGTCAGGCCGCGCGTTTCCCGCAGGGTCAGCAGGGTGTCACCCATTTCTTCGATTATGGAAGGCTGAATACCTTCTGTTGGCTCGTCCAGGAGCAGGAATTCGGGATCTCCAACCAGACACCGCGCCAGCGTGAGAAGCTGCTGCTCGCCGCCGGACAAGGCACTTCCCTCTCGATTCAACAGCGGCATCAGCCGCGGGAAGTCTCCAAGAACCCCGTCAATGACTTCGTCCTCAGTGCCGCCGGAATAATCATGCCAGGCGAAGAGAAGATTTTCCCGGGCTGTCAGTCGCGGAAATATGCCGCGACCCTGTGGAACATAACCTAGTCCCATGCCTGCTCTCTCGTTCGGGGGCAGTCCGGTTATGTCGGTTCCTCGAAAACGGATTGATCCGGAGTCTGCCGGAAGAAATCCAATCAACGTCTTCAGCAGCGTTGTCTTGCCCATTCCGTTGTGGCCGAGGATTCCCACGATTTCGTTCTCTACTACCGAAAACTCGATTCCATGCAGCACCGGCACCTTTTCGTAACCGCCCGAGAGTCCCCTGATATCCATGGCAAGTTCGTGTTCGTTCCGGCTCATGTCTTCTTTCCGAGGTAGACGTCACGCACGGTAGGGTCTGACATGACCCTGTCGACGTGATCCTCCATCAGCACTGCTCCCTGATGGAAAACGGTCACAGTGGAGGCGATCGACCTTATGAACTGCATGTCGTGCTCGACGATCACGACCGCAGCAGTATGGGTCATTTCGTCGATGATGCCGGTCACGCGATCGACTTCCTCGGCTGACAGGCCTGCGGCAGGTTCGTCAAGGAGAACGAGCCAAGGGTCGCTGACTGCAACAAGGCCAAGCTCGACACGCTGACGTTGGCCATGCCCCAGGCGGCCGGGTTCCGAGTTGGCAATGGCTCCCAGCGCCAGGCGTTCGATGATGTCCGATGCCCTTCTGGTAGCTTCACGAGCCGGGAAAAAGCGCCTGCCGGCCAT
Source organism: Paracoccaceae bacterium (assembly GCA_965242975.1). GTDB lineage: Bacteria > Pseudomonadota > Alphaproteobacteria > Rhodobacterales > Rhodobacteraceae > JAPPHA01. The sequence goes on from CBDETS010000007.1 coordinate 6,087,412, forward strand.
CCAGATGTTTTCAAAGACGCTGAGCCCATCCATCACATTCGGGACCTGCGTTTTGATCCCGACTCCCAGGGAAGCAATTTCGTGCGGATGCCAGCCTGTTGTTTCCTGCCCTCGCATGAAGACGTGACCTGCGGATGGCGTCAGAAGGCCCGCGACACACCTGAAGAACGTTGACTTCCCGGCACCATTAGGCCCGATCAAGCAGCGAAGTTCCCGTGCATTGAGCGAAAAATTCACATTCTCGGCAGCAACGACGCCACCAAAGCGCATGGTAAGCCCAATCGTTTCCAATACCGCCTCAACCATGGGCGCCACTCTTGGCCCTGGCCCGTCGCCGAATGTTCTTCCTGCGAGAGACCCGACGTCCGAGTGTCGATTTCCAAATGTTGACGACAGCCGGAACAATGCCTTTGGGCAAGAACAGGACGAATGCCACGAGGATGACCCCCATGACGACCGAGTTGTCGACCAGGGTTTGCTGGCCGAGGACGAATTTCAGATATGCAAGGCCTGCCGCACCGATTATCGGTCCGAACCGCGTTCCCAATCCGCCTACGATGCACCAGATGATGATTTCGGCGGATTGCGGCATGCTGAACAGGCCGGGTGTGACGATTTCAGCCCAATTGGCAAACAGGGCTCCGGACAGGCCGGCAATGGATGCACCGATTGCGAATAGAACCGTCTTGCGCGCTCTGACATCGAAACCCATGAGCGATACCCGCGTCTCGTTTTCTCGTATGCCGATCGCAATACGTCCGAACGAGGTGCGCAGGAGCCAGGTGACGAAGAAGAAGGTGGCGAGGAGTGCGAAGGCACACACGTAATAGAGGCCATCTCCCCAGATGTAGGCGTCCGGCTGCCCGGGAACATTGAGTGTCTGAAAGCCAGGGATACCGTTAAACCCGCCCAGCCGGGCCTTGCCGATCACGTATTGCGAACCTGCGGTCGAATTGGCGAACCGAAACAATATCAGCGTGACAACCAGCGTGATTACGCCGAGATAGACATCCGTCAGCCGACCGTAAAACATCATTGCACCAAGCAATGCCGCGAAAAGTCCGGGCAGGATCACGGCAAGCAGCATCGGTAGCGTGCTCTCGCCGATATTGATGGCTGCGATCGCGTATGTGTAGGCGCCAAGGCCAAAAAAGGCAGCTTGCCCAAAACAGAGAATACCGCCAAATCCCCAGATCAGGCCGAGGCTTAGGCCGAGCATTCCGTAGACCAGTAGAACCGTGAGTGTATAGGTGTTGATGACATTCGGCAGGAGCCAGATGCCGATCGAACCAATGAAAAGAACGGAGAGGTCCTGCCTGCCCCAGGACGCACTCATCACATCTTTCCCCTAAAGAACTTGCTGGTCACGCCTTTCGGCAGAAGACGGAGCAAAACGACCGCTGCGATGAGCAGGGCAACCTCGCCAATGACCGGAGAGACGGCGAAGCTGAACGCCTGGTTGACAAGACCGAACAGGGTGGAGCTGCTGAGCAATCCGATTATCAGGGACGGTCCGCCCGAGACAACCGTAATGAAGGCTTTGGCGATATAGTCGAGGCCGGAATTCGGGGTGAGTCCCACAAGAGGAGCGAGGGCTGCGCCAGCCAACCCGGAAAGTGCTGAGCCGCAGAAAAATGTGGTCATGTAGATGCGATCAGGGCTGTAGCCCAAGGCTGCGGCCATGTCCGAACGCTGCATCGCGCCGCGGGCGACCAGTCCCAGCCGCGTGCTTTTCAGCAGGATGTAGATGGCGGCAAGCAACGCCACTGTCAGGGAGATGATGAAGAAATTGTACCCGTTTATCTGGTAGTTTCCGATGGCAAACCCTCTAATGGGCGTCGTGATGCTGGTGGTTGTGTTTCCGAAAACCATTGTCACGACGCCAATGAAGAAAAGGCTCAGCCCCCAGGTGGCGAGCATGGTATCAACCAATCGGCCATACAGGTGACGAATGACGATCCGTTCGACCATCAGGCCGATCACGCCCACAATCATCGGTGCAATGACCAGCATTGCGAGAAAGACATTCACGCCAAGATCGACCGCGGTGATGGTGGCGTATCCGCCCATTATCATGAATTCTCCATGGGCAAGGTTTATGACCTTCATCATGCCGAAGACCACGGCGAGGCCAGCGCTGATAAGCGCCAGGAGGGCGATCGCGTAGAGGATTTCCACCAGTATGACGAAAGCCAAATCCATTTGGCCTCTCAATCAAGTCCATGCGAACACGTGCGCGTTGCCACAGCGAGGTCGAATGGTGGGGCAGCCTCGACGCTGCCCCCCAAAGCCGATCGGATCCGGCAAGATTCAGATCTCGATCTCGTATTGAGTATTGTCGTCCGGGTTTGTCCGAAGGTCACAGACGGTTTGCGTATCGATCGGTTGGCGCTGCGGCAGCGTTTCGATAACCTTCATCCCCTGATCCTCGATCTCCATAACGTGCACGTCAAGAATTGCGTGATGGGTCAGCGGATCAACGGTGACTTTCCCGGCAGGACCTTCGATGGAGATGCCGGTTTCCAGGGCCTCGATGACGGCGTCGCGGTCCAATGATCCTGCCTTTCTCACGCCCTCGGCCCATGTGAGAACGCCCTGGTAGTTCGACACGGCGATCTCGTGCATGCTTTGATCACCGTTGTTGGCGTCCGCCCAGGCTTTCTTGAATGCGTTGTTGGCAGGCGAGTCCAGGTCTTGGCTGTAGTTGTAGGCGACCATGATCCCGTTGCCCTCGTCTGCAGTCAGAACCTTGTGTTCGTTACCGACACCCATGGTCGTCGAAGCGAGCGGGATCTTGTCTTTCATGCCCGCGGCCGCCCATTGCCGGAAGAACGACAGATGCGCTCCACCGACGAGCGGTGCGATGACCAGGTCGGGAGCTGCCGTCTGGATCTTTGCAATTGTCGACCCGAAATCAGATACATCCAGCGGAAAGAAGTCGACGCTCAACGTCTTGCCGCCGTTGTCTGCGACGAACTTTTGAATCCATTTCGCGGTGATCTGACCGTAGTTGTAATCAGCGGCGAGTATGTAAACCAGTTCGCCCGACTTCCCCATTGCGTACGGCACCAGTGCGTCCACCTGCTGGGCCGGTGTAACCCCGTTGATGAAGATGTTCCGGTCGCAGACGCCACCCTCGTAGAGCACGTTGTAGAAATATAGAGTCCCGGACTTTCTCATCGTCTGCCGGATCGCTTCTCGCGAGGCCGACAGTATGCCGCCATGAACCACGTCGACCTTGTCGTGGCGGGTCAGTCGCTGGCCATACTGAGTGTACAGGGCCATGTCCGACTGCGTGTCGTAGGCAATAACCTCGACTTTCCTGCCAAGAAGGCCTCCGTCGGCATTGATCTGGTCGACGGCAAGCCGCATTCCGATGTCCATTGGTTTGCCATAGGCATCAAAAATTCCCGATGTGTCGAGAATCGATCCGAGTTTGATGGTATCCGCTGCCATCGAAACGTGCGGAATCATCAACGTGCCTCCCAGGGCCGCGCCGGATGCCAGGAAGTTTCGTCTGTTTAAAGTCATGATGTTCTCCACATGTGGCTCTCGGCCACTTCTGTTGGTCTGGTTGCCTCTACTTCTTCTGAACCTTCCGATTTCTTGGTGTGAGACGGTTGGCGTAGTCGGCCGTTCGGCCGGCGAGATTGGCGTCGAAATCCAATCCGATCTCGTCACCCATCTGCTTCATCGCGGGCAGACGCACGGCCATGCTCAGGATTTGATCCATCGCCGTGCCGAAAGCGGTTCCGACGCCTCCGTCCTTTTCCCGGGCTGCTTGGGAGCCGAGTCCACCAATCTGGTTGATCTTGATTGAGTCGATCTTTTCCACCGGTTTCATCATCTGGGTCATGATGTCCGGCATTCGGTCCAGACGCCGCTCTTCGATACGCATCGCGATCAAGGCGGGATCCATTGCATTCTCGGCTGCAATCATGGCCTCGCGGCCTTTGGCTGTCGCTTCCGCTTCGGCCAGGTCGGCGCCAGCAAGCTTCCGCTTTGCGTCGGCTTCAGCCTCCGTTCTGGTCGCAAGCGCTTTCGCGTCGTTCTTCGTTTGGAGGTCGTTGAGCTCGAGCTCCTTTTGGAGGCGCAGTTGCGCGGTTTCGTGTTCCCGTTGAGCAACAGCTTTGTCTTTTTTCGCCTGGACAGCTTCTGCCGCCAAAACGACCTGGGCACGCGCGGTTTCTTCTGCGGCCCTTGTTTCAAATTCAGCAGTCCTGAGTTTCATCAGGTGGGCCTCATTCTCGATCTTCGTTTCTTCCAGCGCCCGGATAGCGGCCATTTCTGAACGTCGCAGCTCTTCGTCGTTGACAACCTGGGCCGCCTTCTTCTTCTTTTCCGCGTCGATGCGTGCCGTCTCTGCTTCAAGGTCCGCGGCGGATTTTGCCCGTTCGGTTTTGGCGCGTGATTCCGCCTCCAAACGATCGAGGGCCTCCTGATTGGCAATTGAGGTCTCGCGTTCTGTTCGCTCGATTTCCAGTTTCCGCTGATGTTTGGCCAACCCGCTCTCGCGCACCGCAATGTCGGTCTCGGTTTCGATGCGAACGCGCTCGCGCCGTTCTTCGGCAACCATTTCGGCGTGACGGCGCATGCCTTTGGCATCGAAGGCATTGCGCTCGTCAAACTGTGACGGGTCGCTCTGATCGACGCGCAGAAGGGACGCCGATATCAGCTGCAGCCCAAGTTGTCGGGCCTTGGGCTGGACGTCTTCCTGTACCTGCAAAGACAGGATGGCACGATTGCCGTGGAGACCGTACAGGCTCCGGCCGGCAACCGCGTTTTGCATGGCGGCGATCAGCGGTCCGCGTATGACTTCCTCTACGGTTTCCCCACCTCGCGCGATTTTCGCTCCGAACGATTGAGCGGCAGCGGCAATTCCTTCGTCTGTTGGGAGAACCTGAAATTCGAATTCCATTTCCACGTCGGCACGCAACTGGTCCTCGGTGAGCAATGCCTCACGGCCGGTTCGGGAAATCCGGACCGGAACGGCGCCCATGTTCACATGCTGGATCTGGTGAATGATCGGAAGTGAAAGGCAGCCACCACTCAAGATGACGCGCTGGCCTCCCAATCCGGTCCTGACCAGTGCGGAATTCAGCGTCGCCTTGGCGTAGAACTTTTGAAGAAACCATATGCCAGTCAGCAGCGCGACAGCGACGGCGACGACAAGAATGATCCAACTCAAATCGATACTCCCCCCACGTTCGACGAATTTCACGAGCCGTTCCGAGTGGCCGGAAATTCATGTCATGGTGGGAGAAATTACTTTCCTTTTCAAGTATTTTATTTTCCTATTCAAATAAATCTTTTTAACTATCTGATTATGGGAATTTTTTTATGATATCAAACAGCACACCATTGGCTTGCGCAAGGTATATGGGTGTCTCCAAGAGTGCAGCATCGCTGTTTGCCTTGCGTCTGACGCTGCAGTATTCGATTGCGGAAGTGGAAACACTGTTTTTCTGTCTCCAGTTGTCTTGATGCTTCTCAAGCAAACCGGAGAGGAACTGGACGCCTTCGTACGTAGACTGACCCAGCGCGTTCAACACAGGCGCACTCTCTCCGTGCATGTTGTAGTACTTCTCCCTGAAGGAGCTGTTGGCCGACGTTGTCAACGAGCCAAAATACGAGGCTGCTGAATAGAGCTCCTTGAGGTTGTCAGCCCCGGAGGCCAGAAGGCCGTTTTCCTCTATGGCGCAGGAAAATCGAAGCATTCTCCGGTGGAGGTCTGTCTCGCCAAACGCACGGTTGAACGTGACTGCATCTTGACCCACAAGTGAAATAAGGACAGCGTCGGCGTCGCTTTGCTCGAGTTCGTCAACGACAGTGCGCATGTCGGATATTCCGAACGGCAGATACCGCTCAAGGGAAACGCGTGCGCCGAACTCCTTGAACTTCCCTTTGGCATAACTGTTCGACACGCGCGGCCAGACATAATCGTTCCCGATGAGTGCCCATTTTCCGACTTTTCTCTCTGAACCGAAGTGTTCGAGAGCAGGGCCGAGCTGGCGCCCGGGAGTGTCGCCAATCGCAAATATTCCCCTTGTCCTCTCACCGCCTTCGTAAAGCGGCGTGTAAACGTACGGTATGCGTTGTTTGACGATCTTGCTGAGATTTTGCCGCACGGCACTGATATGCATGCCAACGATTGCGTCTATCGCGCTGATTTCGATCAGTGAGTTGATAACCTCTTCAACAGGGGTTGGAGCTTCGAGCGCCGAGTCAATCATTATGAGTTCGACTTGGCGTCCGAGAATGCCGCTGGCGTCGTTCAGTTCCGCAACCGCCAATTGCGCACTTGATATGCAGGAGGGTGCCCAAATCCCGGCTGAGCCGCACATGGGTATGAGCAGCGCAATCCTGAATGTCGATGCTGGCAAAGCGAGAAGGTCGCCCTCGATATCGTTTAGCTCGCTGAGCGATAAAATCGGGTTGGCAGGCAGCGCATCCAACGACCGTAGAACGGTTTCAGCCATTATGGAAATGGATTTTCGTTGAATTTAGTTTCCAAGTCAAATAAATTTGAGTGCACCCTTGTTTGAAGAAGGACTTGACATGAAAAGTAACTATCCTGTCCAATCCTATCTATCCTACACATTGGCGACAGCACATCGAAAGGTGCACACGTCACTTTCGCGGCGGCTTGGGGAGTTCGGCGTTCAGGTCGAGGCGTGGCGGGTCATGGAGGTGTTGGAGGACGACGGTGACCTTACAATGGGGGACTTGGCCGGTTTGGTTTTGATGAACCCGCCTACGCTCACGAAACTGGTCGACCGAATGGTTGCCGACGGCTTGGTGCATCGGCGCGTGGCGAGTGCCGACCACAGAAAAATCAACCTCGATCTTACGTTACTCGGCCGTAAACGAATTCGGCAGATACGAGAACAGGCTCTCTTGGAAGAAGATGAACTCGCAAAAAAAATAGGATCAAAGCGTACTGCATTGCTGAAGAACATCCTGTCTGAAATCGGGAAACTCGAATAGTCCTGTTGAAACCAATCTGATCATCGTTTTTTTCACTGTTCCCGTGATTTCGGCAATTTGTGCGAGCATTGCGGCCGAGACGTTTTCTTTGAGAAACAGGCGTATTTTCAGCGAGATACCATCTGCAACTGTCTTCAGGATTTTGACCGGCAGACCTGTTGCCGCCCGGCCAGGTGGTCACCAGGCGACAAGACCCGCGGTCACAAGATTTCCGCTTCGGCGACGGAGCGGGTCTGCAAAACCATCAACTCGAGGATTCCCCGATCCTGTTCGCGGCACGTTGGTTCGCTTCCATTTCCTCGGCGCGCCGGACGCTGGTCAATGCAGCCGCGAGCAGGCCGGAAGGCACCGCAACGATTCCCAGTCCGATAAATGTCGCGCGGCAGCCCACGTTTGATAACCCGAGCGCGAGGCACAAACCCATACGATGTTTTCCAGACGCGGTAAACAGATGGAAACTCGTTGAAAAATCAGTCCCGACAAAACGAATAGGACCGGCTGTCAGGAAAAGGGTCGTTGTTCGCAGATAAAATGGGTTCATCCCGATGATTGCAAGCTGAACCGATTACGAATGCAGGTCACTACCCTTGCGGCTACGATTTCCCGTTGCTGGCGTGCCGAACAATCGTAAGTAGGTTCTGATAGCCCTCCTCTACATCTGATATTTGTTAGTATCAGATAGCTATCTAGTAGCTAACCGATATCTGCTAGATACTATTGGCTATCCGATAGCTATCTGATACCAGCGAAACAAAGAGGCGGAGCAGTAATGCCTGTAATATCATTCGCAAACCCCAAGGGTGGGGCAGGGAAGACCACGTCTGCGCTCATTCTCGCGACGCAGCTTTCCGAGAACGGCGCCAGCGTGACGATCATTGACGCCGACCCGGAGAGATGGATTTCGCAATGGGGAGACCTTCCAGGGCGTCCCAAGACCGTTTCGATATCGAGTGCCGTCACTGAAGAGAGCATTGTCGATCAGATCGAAGAGGCCTCCCGGACCAGCCAGTTCGTCATCGTCGATCTCGAAGGCACCGCGAGCCTGATGGTGGCAAACGCGATCGGAATGTCGGACCTGGTCCTGATCCCGACTCAGGGTTCATCGATGGACGCGAGAGGAGGGGCCAAGATCATCCGGTTGATCAACAACCAGACGCGCATAGCACGCCGCTCGATCCCGCATTGCGTAGTCCTTACACGGACCAGCGCAGCCCTGCGATCCCGTGCTCTCAAGAATATCCAGGAGCAGCTTCGAGCGAATGGCATCGATGTCCTCGACACGGGTCTCGTTGAGCGTGCGGCCTATCGGGACCTGCTTGACTTCGGCGGAACGCTTGCCGGTCTCGATCCCGCACAGGTGAGCAACGTGGACAGGGCAGTCGAGAACGCCCGCGAGTTCGCCGGAGAGGTCATTATCAAGCTCAAGGAGGTGACAGGCGCATCATGACAACGGAACGCACAGACCTGGGTTTCGGAGCGGCGTTGAACGACCTGGCGGAATTCGACCTCAAGCCCAAGGAGCCGAGAAAACCGAAAGTGCACAAGGGCAAGACACAGAAAGCCGCCGAGGCCGCGGGTTTCAGGAGCAGGGAATCGAAGGCACCAAAGCCGGCACATCAACTTCGCCGACGGCGGACGGGGCGCAACGTCCAGTTCAACCTCAAGGCGAAACCGGAAACGATCGAAACATTTTGCAAAGTCGCCGACGCCAACGGCTGGGGACTCGGTGAAACGCTGGAATACGCGGTTGACCTGCTTGCCAAGGAACAAGGTATCTGATCTTGGCAAATGGCAAAACTTCATGCGTCATTGACATATAAGCCAACAGCTCATAACCAGGTATCACATGACACGGTTGCAAACCGTCGTGGAACTTCCTGAATTCCAGCGGCGGGCGAAATCAACGATGACCGATGACGAACGCCAAAGCGCCATTTCGTTCATCGCCGCCAACCCGGAAAGAGGAACCAGCCTTGGCGGAGGCTTGCGGAAAATCCGCATTCCACGCACGGGTGGGGGAAAAAGAGGTGGATTCCGGGTGTTTTATGTTTTTGGCGGGATACATATGCCGATCTTCTTGGTGACGGTATTTGCCAAAAACGAAAGGGCCAACCTGACAAAGACAGAGCAATCGGCAGCTGTTAAACTAAGCAAGAAAGTCATCGCTGAATTTTGAGGAGCGATCATGAATGCACACAAAAGCATAATGACCGGGTTGGAAGAGGCTTTCGCGTTTGCATCCGGCAAGACAGACGGTTCCAGGATTCACGAAATCGAGCTCCCGGATATCGATGTTGCGAGAATCCGTCGGGAAACAGGTCTTTCGCAAAGTGAGTTTGCCAAGAGCATTGGCGTTGCCAAAGGAACACTCCTGAACTGGGAACACGGCCGCCGCCGCCCGACAGGCCCTGCCCAAGTGCTTCTGGCTCTCATTTCGAAAAACCCTGCCATGGTTCAGGAAGTTCTTCGTTAAATTCGATAAAACATTATTCGAAACCAAGTCGCGCCGAATTAAACAGAAACTGAAATTGCACTTTTCTCCGGCACGATTGCAAGATCCCATGCGGCAGTGAGAGAATCGGAACGTCCCGGATTCTCGCAAGGTCAGCCCATCGAACTGATTTGGAAAAATCAGGCGAGACATTGACCTGAGAATTTCACAAAGGGGCAGGGTAGGGGTACCCGTTCCCCGTGGGACGTGTCATCGGGAAAGGCACGTGGAAGGAAAGATCCACACCTCAAGTCATGTCCGATAAGGCGAATTATCGGACGTAAGCGAGAACAGCACACGGTGGCGGTATTTGTGATGTTCTGTTGCTTTCACTATCATTTCCGCAGCCACGGCAATATCTCCATCAGTAGTGAACCGGTCGAACCCAACCCTTATGGATGCATCACATTCTGTGCCCGATAATTCTGGGCCATTACCCATGATCCCCCGTTCTGGGTAATTGGGTAGCTTTTGGGTCTAAAATAATTTTCCCGGAATGTTTATTCCTTACATTGGCGCACACTATGACAAAATACTAGCACGCCCGCGTTGTTACAGCTGTATTGTAACCATTAGAAACGACGGTAACTTTACCGTCGTTACGAGTTGTAAGAACTCGTCGAAACTGGCCGTCAATTGAAGTGCCTCTTGCCTGCTGTCCATACCACTTGGCCGTCTGCTGCGTGTTGTGTCTGATGTCTGTGTCAGAAATGATAATGAGTTCAGGGGCACACCCTGCGGCATTGAAAACGTCCGTGCAAATTCCATTCTCCCTACCGTGATGAGATGCCATAAACAGATTGACTGTCTGGAGCTCTGCGACAAACTCCGGGTTGTCCAGCAACCGCTCCCATCCCGCTCGTTCCAAGTCACCAGGGAACACGGCGTGAAGGTTGCCGTGATGGATGAAGGTGACAACACTGAGATTATTTTCGTCTACAAAGTCCGTGGGGTAAGAGTTGTAGAATGTCCTCCTCGTCATCGTTCCCCAATCCACCTGTAGTGGCCCGCCAGTGTATCGGTCAATCATACCAGCCAGTTCACTAATTCCAGTGCCAACACCTTTCACCGACTTAAGCGCTAACAAGTCCGCTGAAGAGACGCTTTTGTTGCGCAAGAGTGAGCGGACATCAACGTTCTGAAGTAGCCGTGGAAGGTCACTCACATGGTCGTTGTCGTAGTTCGAAACCACGAGGAGTTCGATGGCATGAATTCCCTTAGCAGGTAAATGATCTGACGGTCGCCATCCCGTGGAGCTATTGTGGCCACAATCAATCATCATCCTTGCACCGGTGTCGGCGGTCACAAGGATGCAGTTACCTAGTTCGACGTCAAATATTTCGATTTTCATACTTTTCCTCGGTCACTTGAGCAGGCACCGACATACCTCGGCCTGAAAGCTTGAATAGAACTTTATAAAACGGACAAACATACCGACAAATATCAGCATTGAACCAAACACAAGTAGGTTTTCGTACGGGAATTCCGTGCAGTATGCACGCCACGCAAAAATGATGGTCGCTAGAAGCGCTACCAGTGAGATATTCCGACAAAACCCGTATTGGTTCAGAAAACTGTCAATTCGGCTTCGGGCGCCGTTGACAGAGAACGACCTTCTAAAGCCTGCCTGAAAAACACTCTCAGCCGGCAACGGGTCATCCATCGTTTTCGACAAGACCAAACGAGCTTCGTTCTTGACTTTCTCCTGAACAGCTTCGTCTAGAGGGCCATAGTATCGACCGACCAATACTTCAATGAAGCGTTCGACGACATTTGGTTGATCGTATCCAAGCTGCAAAGTGATCGGTTTTGAAATCACCTTAGACACAATAAACGTTTCGATCAAAAGCTGTGCAAGCGTCGCCAAAATGTGGCCGATAACATAGGATGCAGCTACAGCCACGACGATTTGCACAAACGTCCAGTCTGACAGAGTCACCAACTTCGCTTCGTTCATCGCAAAATCGATGACAGAAAGGAATAGCGCGCCGCTTGTCAGGTACGCGTAGAAATCATAGTCAGTGAACGGGAAATAGCTCTTCATATCGTTCTCTTGTCACAACATCACCAATTTACATCAATCCAGAATCTCGCTCCATTCGACCTTCTGTCTAGACCCATCCCACTAGGACCAGCCTAGGAAACACCAAGACCCCCGGGGCTCGCGAAGCCTCGATATCCGGGCCGGAGGAAGCTGCATCCCGGAAACCATCAAAAGTCAAGACCGCGATGTTCCCCTTCAACGTGGTTCTACAAACAAACTATATCCGATGGGCCTGTTCCGGAGCCTGGTACGTGTTTATCAATCGGCGCCAGACGATGTTGAAAGATCTCGGTTACGCGAACTCGCCTGCAAGAAATGGACCTGTCAATTCAAACCATCTTCTCTCATTGTGGCACTCCCAGCATTCATCCCTACACAGTCGGATAATTTGCTCTTAGAGCCACGCTCTGGGTGCAACCGGGCTGGCCTCTCGGCTGCCCTGACCCGCGGCCGCAAGGGTAGCCGCAAGCCGGTGGTGACATCGGCCAGGATCGCCCAAGCCCGGACTGAAACGAGGATTCTAAATGCAGTACCTACCCACCGCTTTTGCGCAGCTCGCTTTTGCTTTGAAGCTCTGGAACTATGCTGAAAACGGAAAGATCAACCTCGATGAACTTGATATTCCATTGATTGTCGAGGAAGGTAAAGGGTTTCTAGCACTTCCGGAGCGGATCTTTGACACACACGATGACTTCCTGAATGCTATCCAAAACAATATCACGATTGCGTTTGGCGCGGCGGCGATAACTCTCAATCGATCGCGGGAAGAAGCTGGTTATTCTTTGACTGATCCAATCCAGTCCGAAACAGAGCAATTCATCGCCGCAGCATATCAGCTCCGAAATGCGTTTGCGCACGACATCGCGGAACCAAGATGGAAAATTAATCAGCGCTTCCGCCGGATCTATGAGTTCGGCGGGATTCGAATTGATCTTTCAAATGTGCATGAGAAGGTGTTTGAGTATGCTGATATTGGCGGACCGGACATTCTTTTTAAGATGAAGAATTTTGCGGAAGAAAATCTTTGGGCGAGATGATGCTGGAGCTAAGGAAGTCGAACCACAATTGGCACGTCAAGATCACTGTTCCTCATCATCCAGTACCTTGGTCAATGCCGCCGCGACCAGACCCGCCGGTACAGCCACAACACCTAGGCCACACATCAGTATGACGAAGGTGAACACCTTGCCCCCAAGGGTAATCGGATAAACATCACCGTAGCCGACCGTCGTGAGAGTGGCCACGGCCCACCACATGCTGTGGAACACGGATTGAAAGGTATCCGGCTGGGCATCGTGCTCGAAGTAGTAGATGCCCAACGACGAGATGTAGAGCAGGATGAACGTGGCGAAGAGGAATATCATTGCCTCTTCCCGGGTGCGCACGATGGCCTTTCCGAACCGTTCCATGGCCCGGTTGTACCGTGTGAGCTTGAAGAGACGAAAAACGCGAAGCAACCGGACGGCCCGGATTGCCCGAAGATCAATGCCGAGAGAAAGGTAAAACGGCAGTATGGCGACCAGGTCGATGATGCCGTAGAAGCTGAAGAAATAATCGGCTTTTCTGGCGGAAGTTGCTACCCGAAGACCGTACTCGATCGTGAACAACACGGTCACCACAAACTCGGAAACCCTGAGCGCCGATTGGGCCATGGGCGGTAAATCGGGCAGGGTCTCGACGGTCAGGGTTATGATCGAAAAGACAATCAGGAATAGCACCGTGAAATCGAACGCCCGGCCGGGTTTCGTATCAGATTCCTGTACGATTTCTCGTAATGTCATGTGGTGTCAGCCGGTTGGTCCTGTTTTCAACGAAACCACGGTACACGACGCAGTTGCATTAAGGAGCAAAAGGATTCGAGCAGAGTGTCGCGGTCTCGAAGAATAAACGGTTAGAGCTATTGCTCCCTCATATCCCGATCCGTTCGATCTCGTCGAGCGAGACGCGTTCCTCCCGTCGGTCGTAGAGCTTCGTGGTCTCGGTCTTCGCGTGCCCGGCCAGGTACTGGGCGACCTCGACCCGCGCCTCCGGGTTCTCGAGGTAGGCGGTGATGCCGGTCGCCCGGAACGAGTGATTACAGACGGGCGTCGTGATCCCGGCGGCTCGGGCGCGGCGGGCGAGCATTTCCCAGGCGCTGTGCCGGTTGAAGCGCCGGGTTGAAAGCGAGCCGTCGCGCTCGAGCGAGCGGAAGAGGGGACCCTCGCGGTCGCCGTGGATCCCGGCCTCCGCGACATAGGCCGAGAGATACGATTCCAGGTTGTGGTGGCAGGGGATTTCAAGCTCCTTTCCGCCCTTTTCGTACAGCCGGAGCCAGAGCCGGTCCTCCATGCGAAAGACGTCCTTCACGTTCAAGGCGAGCGCGGCGGAGACCCGGGCGAAACTGTAGGTCATGACCGCCACGAGCGACCGGTCGCGAAGTCCTCCGATAGTCTCCACCGGGATTCCGCGCAGGAAGCGCCGGCACTCGGCAGTCGAAAGCACCGGCGTCTTGCCGCGCCGGACGGAATGCTTCGGACCGCGCACCGCGGCCGCGGGTGAGATCGGCACCACCTGGCGGACGGTCAGCCAGTCGAAGAGGCGGCGGACCGCCGCGAGCTCCTGCTTGATGGTCGGGCGCGACGCCTCGCGCATGCGGGATTCCAGCCAGGCGGCGATGTGGACCGAACGGATTTCCCGGACGTCCAGGATGCCGTGTTCGGCGAGCCAGTCGAACAGCCGGTAGGCAGCCCGGGCGTAGGCTGTGCGGGTGTTCGGGTTGCGGATCTGCGCGGCGAAGAACTCGAGCCAGGTTTCCTGTGCTTCGGGTCCGCGGGCGGCGATCTGCGCCGGGATCGCAGCCGCGGCCGCCGGGACGGTAGACTCCGGTGTTGCGGGGATTCCGGTCTTGCGAACGATGTCCATGGTTGTCCTGTCCTGCTGCCCTGGCCTTGGTGATAGCCTTACATAAACGCTGTTAGGTTAGAGAGGGGATGGCAAGAGGTGGTTGGAATCCGGATAATTTGGTGACTTGGTTGCGAATAGCGCGGTTGCTAGTGCCAGACATAAGTGGAACCGCAACTCGCCGCTCTGGGTTTCAGCATCCCGGAACTATCTCGACGCGCCGGAAGGAAACGCTTACGGTTTTCCAGTTTGATCGCGCGGCTATTCAGGAGAAGAGGATTTGCAATGACAGATGAAACCACGGTCTTCGACTGGTGGGGGTTGTTCACTCATGGCGGGGAGGATGATGGACAACGGACATACTGGAACAGCGCCATCTATGCTTGGTATTCTCACGCTCTCAAAGGCCTGTATCCAGACCTGAATTTTGCCAAGCTGGAAAAATTGCTCCCTGGATTGCCAATCTATTCAGGAACAAAGGCAGACGTGATGAACAACGTGAGAGCCGACTTAGTCATAAACGACTTGCCACCCCCGCCTGACTCGGGAACCAAGCCATTCATGGATTTTTCTGTCGGGAAAAAATTCAAGGAACATGTGGATTTCTCTCGCCGGCTGTTCATCGGTGCCAGCTTCCGGAATGTGCAGTTCGAGCAGGGCGCAGACTTCAGTGGTGCGGTATTCCTGGGTTACACGGATTTCGGCAAACTGAAGTCCCAGGGATCGGGGACCGGAGCGTCGGACGGATTACAGTTCAAGGGAGCATCGTTCCACGGCACAGCGCATTTTATAGACGCTGAAATCAGGCCGTGGGCGGGGTTCGAAGACGTAACATTCCATGGCCTCGCGCATTTCCAGCGTGCAAAGTTCGAACCCGCAGTCGGCGACCGCCGGTCCCGGAAAAGCAGCGCAAGTTTTTCCAGATCGCGGTTCAAGACGAGAGCTGATTTTGAAGATACCACATTCATAGTGAACGCCAACTTCATCAAGACGGGATTCCAGGGAAGCGCCAACTTTGAACCGACAGAGTTCCATAACAAAGCCGATTTCACCAACGCTAGTTTTGGAGCCGCCACCTCGTTCCGAGGAGCGGTCTTCGACAAACCTCCGAAATTCTTTGAAGCCACACTCCATGAAGACACAGATTTCGGATTGGTCAAATGGGAAAGAGCCGAAGAGTCTTATAGGCATTCCTGGTGGCGTGATGAACCATCGACGGAAGTAAAGAAAGCCGCAGATAACGCGGCTCGAGCTTGGGACAGGCTGGCCCTGATCATGAGCCAACGCGAAAGGCCTTTCGATCGGCACGAATTTTTCAGGCTCAAGATGCGTGCGCAACGCTATTGCGATGGACGTCGCCTGACGTCTTTCTTGGACTGGTTGTATGAGAAATCCGCTGACTACGGGTGGGGTGTCGGCCGGACGTTGTTTTTGTGGCTCAGTCACATAGCCGCCGGAACAACATTCCTGACGCTATTCGGGTTGGCCTATCTTTCTCCTGCCAGACCAGGCTTTTGGTCTGCATTTGTATATGACTGTGTTTGGGTCAGTTTCACGAATGCCCATGCCATCCTCGGACTTGCTTCCACCAATGGTTATCTCTCTGGACCCCGCGAACGTCTGAAGGGTCTCGAACACGCTGATTGGTTGCAGGCGCTGAACACGATTGGAACCACTCAGGCCGTCATTGGTCCGATCCTGCTGTTCCTGGTGCTGCTGACCTTGCGCAACCGTTTCCGCCTCGGGTGATTGTCAGCTACCATTGTAGCCCGCGCTCACAATCACCCGCGAGCATGGCCGTGGTGACGCCTCAACGGCAGGATCATCCCAAAAGGGATGGGTGGACCTCAAATCTGCGCGGCTAGCGGTACACTCCCGAACGCACTTTTTCCTGAATGTTGGCGTGGAAATGACGGCAAGTCCTGTTTCGGGAAAAAACTCGAAAACTGTTTGCGGAAATGGGTGATGAACATGAACCAGGACGAATTTGTCGGTCTCAATCGATCCGTGGGTGAATTTCGGCGCTGGGTTTTATCGGACTGGAAGAGTCCCACGACACGCGCATTGTTGGCGGAATATTATGTCCGGTGCGCGCTCGGTTGCGACCTGCCCATGGGACACATTTTGCGCTCGACTCGCTAATGCCGTTGTGCTAACGGGAGGGTATGGATGGTCATGTTTCGATACCCGGTGCCCTGTCTTCGCCGGAAGGCCTGAAACGGCTGTCGGCGATCCTGACCGACTCCGGCGGTGCCTCGCGGGCCAAGATCGGTCGCCGGGTTTGCGGCGCGTTCGGTTTTGTCGACCCCTCCGGCAAGCCGCAGGTCACCGGTTGTCTCGCCACCCTTCGCCGTCTTGAGCGGGACGGGAAGATTGAACTTCCTGCCCCGCGGCGCGGCGGCGGTCGCGGCAGGGTTGCCCGTCTGAAGGGCGGGGTTCCGGAACCCGTGGGTCTTCCGGGCTTTGCCGGGGAGATCGCGGGTCTTGAGCTTGTCCGTGTCGGCAGTGCGGATCTTCGGCTGGTGTTCAACGAGCTGATGGCACGCGAGCATCCCCGCAGCGCCCGGCTTCACGTGGGGCGCCAGCTTCGCTACCTGGTGGGCTCGTCCCATGGCTGGCTCGGTGGCCTGCTGTTTGCCCCGGCAACGCGGGTTCTTGCCGCGCGGGATGACTGGCTCGGCTGGGATGACACCACCCGGGAGCGTCATCTTGAGCGGGTGATCGGCCTGGTCCGGTTCCTGATCCGGCCCTCGGCTCCGGTCCGGTACCTGGCATCGAAGGTTCTGGCCATGGCGGCGCGGCGGGTTGTCGCGGACTTCGCGGCGGTCTATGGCGTCCGTCCGGTCCTGGCTGAGACCTTTGTCGCGCCGGAATACAGGGGGAGCTGTTTCCTGGCGGCCGGCTGGCGCCGTGTTGGCCAAACCTCCGGCCGCCGGCTTCGTGACGGGGTTGCGGAACCGGCGAAACGCGTCCTGGTCCTGCCGCTGGCGGCGGACTGGCACGACCGCCTGGGGGCGCGGCGCATGCTGGCGCCCGGCGACGGTCTTGACGGCGCGCATTGGGCGCAGAACGAATTCGGTTCGGCGGCGCTGGGTGACGCCCGTCTGACGCAGCGCCTTGTGCGGAGCGCGGAGATCCAGGCCCGGGCGCCGACGAAGACGTTCTTCGCGGCGGCGGCCGGCTGCGAGGCGACGGTGAAGGGGTACTACAGGATGATCGATCACCTGGACTACGACGCGGTCTCTGCGGCCACCATCGTGGCGGGGCATCGCGAGCGCACGCTGCGGCGGATGCAGGGCCAGGCGCTGTCGCTCCTGGTCCAGGACGGGACGGACCTGAACTTCGCGACCCACCACGGCTGCGACGGTCTCGGGACGATCAGCCGCAACAAGGGGTCTTCGGGGACGGCGGGCCTGCACCTGCACACGACCTACGCGGTGAGCGGTGACGGGGTCCCTCTGGGGGTGGTCAATCTCGAATTCGACGCGCCGGACGGCGCCCCGGAACAGAGGCGTCCGGTGGAGGAGCGCAAGGCCGGCCGGTGGCTGCGCGGGCTGCGTCACAGTGTCGGTGCGGTGCAGGAACTCGACCGGGTGCAGGCGGTCGCGGTGATGGACCGCGAAGGGGACATGTTCGACGTCTTCTCCGAGCACCGTGGGGCGGGCTGTCGCCGCCTGTCGCTTCTGGTGCGGGCGAAACACGACCGCAGCCTCGGGCGCGGCAAGGCGAAGCTTTTCGAACGGATGCGCGCAGCCCCGGAGGGCGGACGGTTCACCCTGACGGTGGAGCGGCTGTCGGCGCGCAATTCGGCGCGCGGCCAGAAGGCCTTCACCGGGCGGGCCCGACGCACGGCCCGGGTGAGCCTGCGCTGGCTGGAGGTGATGGTGCCGCCGCCGGCGAAGGAGAAGGCGCGTTTCGGCCCGGAACCGCTGCCGCTGAACGTGGTCCACGTCGGGGAAGTGGATCCCCCCGGGGACGGCTCCGACCCGGTCGACTGGACGCTGCTCACGACGCTGCCGGTCACCGGGCTGCACCAGGCCCGCGAGGTTGTCCGGCTCTACGGCCTGAGGTGGCAGATCGAGGATTGGCACCGGATCCTGAAATCGGGGTGCAAGGTGGAGACGATCGCCCACCGCACCGGCGCGCGCATCGAACGGGCGGTGGCGATCAACGCGGTGATCGCCTGGCGCATCGCCGCGCTGACGCAGCTGGCGCGGACGGAACCGGAACTGCCGGCGACAACCGCATTCACCGACATCGAACTGGCGCTGCTCACGGACTTCTCGACAGCCCGGAAACTGCCACCGCCCGGGAACCTCGGACAGGCGTTCCGCCTGGTGGCGGCGATGGGTGGCTACCTGAACCGCAAGAACGACGGACCGCCCGGGGCGGAGGTCACCTGGAACGGCCAGGCCGCACTGTCGTTCTCGGCGTGGATGATCGGGCACAGCATCGAAGCCGGTGCAACGAGCGAGTTGAGGCAGTTCATTAGCTAGTCAGATGCTGTTTGTGCGCAATGGGTAGGTTGCGACAATGAACCGGCACTGGACTGGGAGTATGTGGACATTGTCCTCAAGAATGACAGGACAATCGAGATCAAGGCCTCGGCGTTTCTGCAACCCGTGAGAGATGGTGAACTGAGACGCACATCAAGGACATCTGAAATGGATCATACATTGAGCATGACGGAGCAAGACCAGACGCAGGACGAGGCCGTTGCATTGGCCGTGAAAGCGGTCGAGCGGCTGTTTGAGAAAGGCAGCTCCAACGGAGACATCTACGAACCCCAAGACGACAGATCGGCACGTGCGGCTGTGTTGCGGTTGAAAGAGCTGTTCAAGGAACTCCCGAAAACCATTGTCGATGCCTTGGACGGTGCACGAAGCAGCGGCGAGCTCCTGTCGAGCGACCGGTTGCAGGGACTTGCGGAGATCCTGCAGAACGCCGACGACGCGAGTGCGTCGGAAGTTCGCTTTGTGCTCCGGGAAGATGATCTCCTCGTGGGTCACAACGGCCGTGCTGTGCGGCTGCAACACATAGTGGGGTTGGCTACACCGTGGTTCAGCACGAAGGGCGGTGAAGCGGATTCGTTTGGCAGACACGGCATAGGGCTTTCCGCGCTACGATCCCTATCAAGGACGATCGAGGTGCATTGCAGTCCCTATCACCTGCGGTTGGGCGATCCGAACCTGTCCCCGATTGGGCCGATGAAGCTACCAGGTGCTCTCGACGAGGGAGAATGGACCGTTTTCCGGATCCCTATCGGTGACGGCAGCCTCAGAGTGGAAGAGTTGGCTGATTGGCTTGACCGCTGGGGCGACGCGGGCTTGCTATTTCTGCGGAATACCGAGGCGGTGGAATTGCGGGTGGCTGACGGACAGATGGTTCGCCGGCTTTCGGTTCGTCGGACGCCGACAATACCTGACGCGTCGGACGCATTTCCGGGTACAGGGGTCCGTCGTCAGCGCGTGGAAGCTCCTGGCGGCCTCTGTTGGATGGTGTACACGGCGGAGGTTGACTCTCCGAAGGGAGTATCTCGGGTTCGCAAAGCGACGGAGCCGACCACGCCGATCGGCGTTGCGTTGCCATTGCACGAGGAGCAGGCAGGCAAAGTCTACGCGGGACTACCAGTTGTCGAGACTCCATTGCCGGTGTTCGTGAACGCGCAATTCGACCCGCTGACCAGCCGGCGCAATGTGGCCGATACGGAGTGGAATCGCGCGCTGGTGCCGCTGGTGGCCAAGATCTGGGCGCACTCGGCCGTCGACTTCTTCAGCAGATATCCGGAGGCTGCGTGGCGGGCTACGCCTCTAGGCTTCTCGCCCGACCACGAGGTCGTGTCGTTACTCGTCAGGCTGAACGACGCCATCCTCGACAGTGCAAGAACGACTGTGGCTAAAGGTGTTGTCCTCAAAGTGCCCGGAGAAGGCTGGTTAAAGCTCGAGGAGTTGGCGGTCGAACACGAATCGCTTGAGGGGGTGGTAACAGCGGAGGAAACGGCCGCGCTCCTCGGCATGCGGGCGACACTTCCATGGGACGCTCGGGACGAGGGTGGGAGATGGCGTTCCGTATTGAAAGACTGGCGAGCCGCCGGGGCAGACATTACGGAGCCACTTAGCGTGGAACGGGCCCTGAAGCTGCTCCAAGACGAGGCCCGATCCATTCGATCAACCGTCAAGCTCTCCGCGGCGGGATTACGGAACGAACTGGGTGACTTGCTCGGCACATTGCCATGCGTGGTTGCAGCCGATGGACGACGCTTGATCCCGCCTTCGGAGGGCGACGCCGAGGCCCTCGCGGAGAAAGTGTCTCCTCTTGCAGAAGCACTCGGGATCGTGACGGCGCTGCACCCGGTGTATCTCGGCGACTCCGAAGACGCACGCGTAATGGTCGAATGGCTTCGGGAGCAAGGCGCACTGTTGGACGGGAAGGACGATACAGTTGTGGTTCGCCGACTTGCGGATGTGGGGCGGTCGGGGGGACGACTCGCGCGGCCGCTAACGGACGGACAGGCGGACGCGCTCAGGCGAGCCTTCGAACTGATCGATGTGGCCGAAAGGCCCGAATTGGGACGCGCCGTGGGACACGCGATTTCTCTAAGTGCGTACGAATACCGGTCCGGAGGTAACGGGAGACGTCGACGGACGGTCGCGTCACCGGCGACCGCATACCAGTCGAGTTCGATTGATCGAGGCCGGGAGAGCTTCGCCGTGGCCGCAGGGAAAACGAGTGGCATTATTTGGGTGGAAGGTCGCTACGGAAAGACGCTGAAGTCATCCGAGGGCCGGACCGGAATAGGGGCGCAGAAGTTTCTGACGCTGCTCGGCGCGGAGACTGCACCCCGACCCAGGCCGCACCCAAAATTGGTACAGCGTTTTTCTCGCAGGCCAGCTGGGCTATCCCGGTCTGCAGAAGGCACCTCCAATGAACGCTCGATGACGCTGGCAGACCAGGGAGCGACCTACACATTGGCGGATTCAGACTGTCCCTCGATGACCGGCGTCATCAACGACATCGCACGCGTTCGCCAAGGTGGCAGGCGACGGCGAAGGGCTCGGGCGTTGCTGACGACCTTGGTGCGGGCTTGGGGTCGTTTGAGTGACTTCGCAGAAGTCACCACTGCGGATGACCACTACGATTGGAGAGAGAAGGGACGCACGGCCGCGTTCTGGCTGTGGCAAGCACGCGACGTTGCGTGGCTTGATGATGAGAGCGGTACACCAAGACGGCCGTCGGAACTGCGAATCCGCACACCCGGGACCGAAGCGATATTCGGCTCAGACTCGCCGGATTTCCTTCATCAGGACCTCGTTGGTGCTCATCGGGATCGGCGCAACTGGCAGGCGGCAATGAGCGCGCTTGGGATGTCGGGGGATCCGACGCGGCGGGAGCTGGTAGCAAGGCTACGCAAACTTAGGGACGACATTGGGTCTGAGGGCAGCGCCGATCGGGACGCGGCGGTGGTTTACAAGGCATTGGCCGAGTCGCTGGCCAGATCCGGGTCACGATCGGACTTAACCAGGCAGGGCCTGCGCAAGGCGTTCAGCGAAGGCGATGGCCTCATCAAAACGAAACTGGGGTGGTGTCCCCCCAGTAAGGTGTATGCGGGTCCGCCGGTTTTCGGTAGATACATGCCGTTTGCACCGCTTGTGCCTGGGACCGACGAGCTGTGGAACGCACTTCAACTCAGGGAGCCATCGCTCGCGGATTGCATCAATGTTCTTAGAGCTTGAATCATATCTCGCTTTCTCGCTTTTTCCGTTTCGTTTCAATGGGATGTCTCCCGTGCCACCCGCCGCATCATGAACCGGCAAGCCGCCAGCTGACACCACGCCAGCGAACTCGCCAGGCTCCGCTCGTAATCCTTCGCAAGACGCCGACACCGGGACATCCAGGCAAACGTCCGCTCCACGACCCAGCGACGGTACAGCACCGTGAAGCGTTTGATATCCTTCGGTTTTTCCACAATCTCAAGCAGACCGCCAAGGCCATGCTCCCCCAGCTTCGAGACAAGCTTCGGACCCTGGTAGCCGCCGTCGGCCCACAGTTTCGTCACCGCGGACGCCTTCTCAAGCATCCGCAGTATCACCGCGGGAGCACCATCCCGGTCCTGCACGTCGGCCGCATGAACCGCGATCACGATCGGCAACCCTTCGACGTCGACGGCAATGTGGCGTTTGCGGCCCTTGACCTTCTTGCCCGCATCATAGCCGGCAGGGCCGCCGCTCTCCGTCGTCTTCACCGACTGGCTGTCGATCGCGGCCGCCGTCGGCTCTTCGGAGCGTTGCGCCAACTCCCGTGCGTGCCCGCGCAGTACGTCCATCATCCGGTCGAAAACACCGCTGTCCCGCCAGGAGTAGTAATAGTTCTGAACCGTCGTAAACGGCGGAAAACACTTCGGAATCGCGCGCCACTGGCATCCGGTTCCCAACATGTACTGGATGGCGTTGAAAACCTCGCTCAGATCAGTCGTGCGCTGACGCCCCATCCGCGAGGGCGGCGGAAGAAGTGGCTCGATCAGTTCCCATTCCGCGTCGGTCAAATCAGTTTCAAAGCGTTCGCCATTTCGTTTATATGTCTTCTGCGCGGCCTTGTTCCAGGACATGTGGACCTCCTCGTCTGTCGTGGAAAACTGACTCGGAATACCACATCTTGCGGGGCCGCGCACTTTTAGGTCAAGCTCTTAGACGAATTGCGCGAGGGCAGCGTGAGCTAGATCTCACTGGCGAGGTGGTCCAACTTGAGACGTTGCGGTTGCTGGCGGAACGGTACCGTACAAAGGGATCTCGAAAGGATCGCCGGAAGCTTGTCAAGCTAGCACTTTGGACGACTTTGGGATGGAAGAAGGACCGCCCGGTGTTTGTCACGGACGACGAAACTCTCCTTGAAGCACTCGGGGCTAATTTTCCGCTCTGGAGACCGGGCGGCGAGATGGAACAGTTCCAGTTGTTGTTAGAGCCACTGGGAGTTGAGGTGATCAACTCGACGGATGCCGACGTGTTGGAGGTAAACGACTCCATCGAGGATCCGGAGGCCACGCACGCATTCCGTGCCGCCCTGGAACAATTGCAGGAAGATTTGGTGCGGAACGAACCTTCGGCAGCGAGGAGTATCCGCGGCCGATGGGACACCTTGAGTGAATTCACAGTTTGGTCGCACCCGAAGCTCATGCTTGCCGTTCGCGTTCCTGAGAGCGCAGGCGGTGGGATTCGACATTGTCCCGTCCACGTAAAGGTGGACGTGGATAGCCAACGAGTGTTCGTCAAAGACCCGCAGACCGATCTTCCTCGGGCTGATCGAGGAGGGCGAGCCGTTGCGGCGCTATTCGACGGTGAAAGGCGTCGGGTGGCGCAGGCTTGGCGAGCAGCTTGGGATCGAGCTGGAGACGGGATGGAGGTGGCGAGGTTCGAACTGGCGGAACAGCGAGCTGAACGTGAGAAGGAAGAGACTGCTGCTGCGATCAAACAGGACTTGGAAGCGTTAAGGACAAGCACAGGGGGAAGCGCAAGACCACGGCAGGTAGCAGTCGCCGCCGCGATCCGGTGATGGCGAGTGATGGCAGCCGTGTTGGCAGCGGCAGCACAAGACATGATGTGCCAGGCGAAACGAAGCTTCGGGTACTCGTCGACCCCGACACTCTCACGGTGGTGGATCCGAGCGGTAGGTTGGTCGGCGGGTCACCTCGAAGCGATCGGACACGCCAGCGGGGTCTCGGTGGCGAACCGGCGGAACCCCGTGTGACGGAACCTAGCAGGCCGCGGAACCGCAAGCCGCTACGCGGTTACTCGGATCAAGAACGGGAGGATGTTGGATTCGATCTTGCGCGCAGAGTCCTCAGCAGCGACCACAATGACATTGTAGACCTACGCGCGCAACACGGGGTCGGCGCAGATGCAATGGATGAGTTGGAACGGTTCTACGAGTTGAAGGTCAGTGCGGGCAGCGAAACGAACGAAGTAACGCTAACCAGTGCTGAGTGGCAGCGTGCGAAAAGCTCGCCCAATTTCTTTCTTGTGATCGTCTCCAATGTGGAGGAAGGGGCAGACTCAGGACCCAGCATTCGAATCATCCCTCAGCCGCTGAGAGTGCGCACGATTTTTGATGGCGGGTTGATCCCGGTTTTTGGTGGTTTTCGGTTGTTGAGTTGATGCGCCTGGGTTGAGTTGGGTGGTTCCGGGAACCGGTTCCGTCGATTTGCGTATGCGGGAACCGGGAACCGCCATCGCGGGCTGTGGTCGCGGACGGTCTGTTTACCGTTCTGTGTGGACTGTGATTCGTTGCCGGCGCAGCGGATTCTGCCGGGTGCCTGGACGGGGAAGTGTTCAGTTTTGCCCATCGGACAGCATGTCGTCGGTGAACAGTGCCGGTGTGGTGCGCCCGAGGCTGTAGCCGTCCCGGGAGCGGATCACGGTTCCGGCACCGCACAGCTGCCTGAGGGTGGTGCTGACGGTTTCGTTGCGCAATCTGGCGCGTTGGCGAAGCTGGCGCTGGGAGAGCGGTCGTGCCGCATCGTCGAGCAGTTTCACGATCCGGGTTCCGGGGTCGCCGTCGGGTTCGGCCTGCTGGCGGGCCGGGGTTTCCTTGAGGCGCAGGAAGGTGCCGTGCCCCTCGGTCGCGAGGTCGAGTTCGATGTCGTCCCGGGCGGGGGCGGCGCGGTGCTCGACACTCATGAAGATCTGCTGACGGCGACGGCGCAGGTAGGCCATGCTGTCGCACCATGCGAAGAGTTCGCCGGAGCCGCGCAGCGCCTGTCCTGCCCGTGCTGCGCCGCTCTTGCGGGCGTGGTGGACGACGAGGACGGCGGTTTCGAACCGGCGCTGGAGGCTGCGGAGGAAAGCGAGGTGATGGGAATGTTCCCATCACCTCGCTTATGGGAACCAAATGTTTATGTGAATCTTGAATCCCAAGTGCCTGTCATGACACGCCTTATCCGCTGATTGGGTTCACATAAAAATCTGCTCTACTCCTGTCGATTTCGACACTGACAGGAGAGAGATCGTGCCTTCGAAACAATTCGGTCTTCCACTGCTCGATGTGGTTCCGGAACGGGATACCCGTGTTGTCCGGTG
Source organism: Paracoccaceae bacterium (assembly GCA_965242975.1). Taxonomy (GTDB): domain Bacteria; phylum Pseudomonadota; class Alphaproteobacteria; order Rhodobacterales; family Rhodobacteraceae; genus JAPPHA01. Next base: position 6,112,883 of record CBDETS010000007.1, read on the forward strand.
CTATGCGGAGCACCTGGAAGGCCTTGGTCTTTCAGACAGGAAGACCAGCTTATTGATCAGTACGGCCAGGCACGTCGCGGTCTGGCTGGCGCTCAACGGGGCGGGTCTCGACAAGCTCGACGTCCACCTTCTTGATCGTTTCATGCGCCATGAATGCCACTGTCCGGGACGGCATCGGAACGGCAGGAAGCCCGGGCAGCACTGCAGGCGATTTGCGCTCAGGTTCCTCCGGTACCTGCTCGAGACCGGGCGGGCAGAGGTGCCCCCGGAGATCGAGGCCGGCGGACATCTTGCGACACGGTTCCGGGACTCCCTGGAAGAGCAGGGATACGCAAGCTCGACGATCAGATCGAGCGGGACCCTGTGCCGCCACTTCATCGTCTGGCTCTACCTGTCGGACATTCCCCTGGCGGAAGCCGACGAACGCGTTCAGCGTCGCTTTCTTGCCCACGACTGCACCTGTGTTCATCCGGGGTTCCTCGACAGGCCCACAGGGTTTGCCGGTTCCAGAACCTCCGGATCAACGCTCCGGCTCTTTGCCGCGTTCCTGGTGGACAGGAACGTTATCCCGGCGCCGGTGGTCCCGCAACGCCATGCGGAACACGGTGAACATCTCGATGCGTTCCTCCACTGGCTTCGGCAGCATCGCGGCCTCAGGGACACGACCATCGAACAATACGAAAGGCACATGCGCGCGCTGCTTCCGGCTCTCGGCGACGACCCGGGGGCGTATGACGCCGCCCGTGTCCGGAACACGATCCTGGACCGTCTCGAAACCGCGTCTCGCGGGCAGGTCGGCGACCAGGCGAGCGCGCTTCGGATGTACCTGCGCTTTCTCGGGTCGAACGGCCTCTGCCGGCCGGAACTCGTCCACGCGGTTCCGACGGTCCCGAGACTCCGGGGCGAAAGCCTGCCCCGGCATGTCGGGCAGGACGATATCGAACGCATGATCGCGACCTGCGACGTGACGACGCCGATGGGGATGCGCGACCGGGCAGCCCTGCTGCTGCTCGCCCGGCTTGCGTTGCGGGCCGGCGACGTCGCCGGGTTGAATCTCGACGATATCGACTGGGACAGGGCCGTCATCCGGGTCAAAGGCAAGTCGCGGCGGGAGACGGAACTGCCGCTGCCGCAGGATGTGGGCGACGCGCTGCGGGATTACATCCTGGAGGCCCGGCCACGCAGCGACGAGAAGAAGGTGTTTCTCCGCTGCATGGCGCCGCACCGGCCCTTGGCGAATAACAGCATCAGCACTTCCATCGTATGCCGTGCGGTCGAGCGGGCCGGTATCCGGGGCGTCGGCCCGACAGCGTCACACCTGTTCAGGCGCTCGGCGGCGACCAATCTCCTGCGCGACGGCGCCCCCCTGGAAGCCATCGGCACCCTGCTCAGGCACAGCTCTCCCGACGTCACTGCGATCTATGCCCGCGTCGATGTCCGGATGCTCCGTGAACTGGTGCAGCCCTGGCCCTTCGAGGGAGACGACCGATGACCATGACGGATCACGTGAAGGATTACGTCGCAAGCAGGAAAGCACTGGGCCTGTCGTTCAGGGAAGAAGAGCGGGTCCTGATGCGTTACGCAGAACATGCCGACGCCGGGGGCGACGAATTCGTGCGTATAAACAGTGTCCTGGACTGGGCCCGTACGGCGATATCGGTCGGCGAGGCACAAAGACGACTGCGCATCGTCCGCGGGTTGGCCGTCTTCCTCCATGTCGGGGATGACCGTCACGAGGTGCCCCACCGGGACGCTCTCGGCAAGCGGAGACGGTACCGCCCACCGCCGTGCATTCCGTCACCGGAGGAGATCCGGTTGATCATGACGGAAGCGCTGTCCCTGCCGCCGGCAGGGTCGCTCACCCCGCGGACCTTCCACACCATCATCGGTCTCATCGCATGCACCGGGCTGAGACGCTCGGAAGCAACCGGCCTGCTGCTGGGCGACCTCGGACCGGACGGGCTCCTGGTCAGGAATACCAAGAACCGCCGTGACCGCCTTGTCCCCCTGCACGAGAGCACCCGCCGCGCCCTCGACGACTACCTCGTGGCGCGGAAACGGCAGGGCGGACCCTGCGAACACCTGTTCGTGCTCGCATCCGGCCGGCCGGTGCGCCCGGATTATCTGACCGAGACCTTCATCCTGCTCGCTCGCAAGGCAGGGGTTCGCGGCAAAGCCGGGGAACCCGGCCCCAGGCTTCACGACCTGAGGCACGGATTCGCCGTTCGCGCACTGGAAGGCTGCATCTCTTCCAGCCGGAAGGATGTCGGCCGACACATGCTCGCGCTCTCGACCACCCTAGGACACGCGCGACCTGTGGACACGTACTGGTACCTGGAGGCGACACCCGTCCTCATGCGCCAGGTGTCGGAGGCGACCGAGAAACTGCACATGACAGGAAAGGAAAAGACATGACCAAACTCGCACCCCCGCTATCCACCTTCCTGCAGGAGTATCTCCCCCGTGACCGGGGAGCTGAGAGTGCGCACGATTTTTGATGGCGGGTTGATCCCGGTTTTTGGTGGTTTTCGGTTGTTGAGTTGATGCGCCTGGGTTGAGTTGGGTGGTTCCGGGAACCGGTTCCGTCGATTTGCGTATGCGGGAACCGGGAACCGCCATCGCGGGCTGTGGTCGCGGACGGTCTGTTTACCGTTCTGTGTGGACTGTGATTCGTTGCCGGCGCAGCGGATTCTGCCGGGTGCCTGGACGGGGAAGTGTTCAGTTTTGCCCATCGGACAGCATGTCGTCGGTGAACAGTGCCGGTGTGGTGCGCCCGAGGCTGTAGCCGTCCCGGGAGCGGATCACGGTTCCGGCACCGCACAGCTGCCTGAGGGTGGTGCTGACGGTTTCGTTGCGCAATCTGGCGCGTTGGCGAAGCTGGCGCTGGGAGAGCGGTCGTGCCGCATCGTCGAGCAGTTTCACGATCCGGG